>CAIMFJ010000008.1 GCA_903840355.1 uncultured Opitutia bacterium | reverse complement strand
CTCGCGGATGGCCTTGATCTGGGCCTCCTTCGTGTGCCGTTTCTTGCTCATTGTCGTGGTGTTTATGGGGGTGGTTTGGTGGTTGGGCAACCCCCCGAGTAACATTTCAACTGGCCCCATTTAGCGTGACCCGATCACTTCGCGGTATCTTCGTATTGCGCGGCGAGCGAAGGCAACTGGGCTTCGCCCTTGATGATCAACTTGGGCTTAGTGGCAGACTCGGCGCTTTTCTCCGTTTCATTGACTAAGCCGTAAATGTACTCGAAGAGGAGCTTTAGGAGGTCGCAGCTCGCCCCCACGTCGCCTCCACTCATTTTTGCTACTGGGCGGGTGTGGCGCAGAATCTCGGGGGGAGTTTCGTAGACGCCGGGGCCGAAGGTGAGCCGGCCCTTGGGGCGAGAATAAAAGAACTTTCGGTTGGTGAGCTGCTGGAGCTGCATTTTTCGCTCCTCAACTTCTACATCCAGGGATTCTTTGCCGTCGAAGTTGTATAGATTGGGCATCGCAACTTCGGGGTTGAAGGCCTCGGCTAGGGCCATGGTCATGAAGGTGCACGCCATCTTCACGCTCGCGCCGTTAATCTTTTTGATGATGGAGAGGCTGAGGGGTTCATCTGGGCCGAAGTCCAAGTCTTCGCCCTCGACGAGGACGTCTTGGATGCGAAGGCAGTTGGGCTTTAAGGGCTTGCGTTCCTTTTCGAACTCTCCGGCGTTGATTTCTTCTGCCGTGCCGATGTTGAGCCGGATGCCAAACCCTAGTTGCTTGAGGTCCTGCTGCCGAACGGCGTTGAGCTGGCGATCCGCCGGGAGGCATACCTTAATGGAGCCCGCAATGTAAAACGGGTTATTCTTTTGCGAGGAGACGGTGACCTTCTGGATGGTATTGCCCGTGGGAATTTCGAGGGTCTGAGACCACTCCGGCGGCGTTTCGATGCTGAGCAGGATGTCGGCAACTTGCAGGTAGGTCTCGAGGCCGGCTTCGTCGGTCAGGAGCGTCAGGGTGAGGTCGTTGGAAAAAATCGACGCACTCAGGAGGAGGCTTCCTTGGCCTGCCCGCCAGCGGACTAGGAGCGGGCAAGTGCCTTGATGGGAGTAGGCGACCCAGTCATGGTTCGGTTTGCCCGTTTCGCCCTTGCCTTCGGCCAGCAGGGCGGGGTCGTAACCGAGTCGCTCGGCGATGGTGCGGATCAGAGGGCTGATGTCGGGGTTGATCTGCGGCTTTTTCCAAGCGAGCGGGTCATGTTGGTGATTTTTTTGGCTCAGGGGGAGCAGTTCGGCCGTATCAGGCGGGAGTTCGATCTTGCCCATGGCCACGAGGCCACGGACGGCTTTGAACTCCCGGAGGACTTTCTCCGTGGGGAAGGCTTGGAGGCTGTAGCTAGAGATGAAGGGTGTCATGGTAACTATAGGGCTCCTGATGGCGTCATTTGGTGCAGGGCGCTGATTCAAACAAAAAGGGCCAGAATCGACTGCTGATGCAGAAGACTCCGGCCCTTGGTATGACGCCCTACGGAACGCTTGGATCTAATCTAGGTTTTGACTTTCAAAAAACGGAAGCGGTACTTATGGAACCTTCAGGAATTCGTGCAAGGGGGGCACGCAGAAAAAAACTCTCGCACGATTATAAAAATGTCTCCGAATTATAATGACAGGATATGGGTGCGTTTAGGGAAGGGGCGGCGTGAGACGTCAAACAAGGAGGCTGACGCAGCAGCCTCCCTACCTAAACACAAAGATGCATTGGGTAGGGACGATGCTGCGACATCGTCCTCTATTAAGCGTGAATACGCCTTTTCGTATTCTACCTCCGACTAGGTCTAACTTTGCCAACGGATGGGATGGTAATCCCATCCCTACCAACTGCATTGGGTAGGGACGACATTACCATGTCGTCCGTTTGCGCCGCTCAACGTTGATGGGTTCCTTTCTGGATCCTGCCACGTATGACGTCGGACGTTGCCAGCGGACGTGATGGTAATCACGTCCCTACCCGTGGCACAATGCAAGGAGGCTGACGCAGCAGCCTCCCTACCTGAGACAATGCGCGGATGGGATGGTAATCCCATCCCTACCCGAGCCAGTAGCCTCCCTGCCTGAGGCAGTTTATTCGGTTTCGGGGTAGGGGATGAGGGCGAGGAGGTTGATGGCTTGGAAACTCTTGGGCTGGAGGAAGGCACTGCGCAGCGGGCCTGATTGATCCAGGCGCTCTAGGATGATGCGGCGGAGATCCATGACCGCGGCTTTGGCCTTCTTGAGCGGACGCACGGTGAGGGTGTTGTCGCCCGCGACGAGTTCAATTTGACCAATCTCCCGTGGAACGAAGCGTTGGAAGTGTCCGGTTTCTTGAACGGTGAACTCACACTTACTCGCACCTGCTTCAATTGCCACGAGCGACCCGCCATTATCTTTGCCACAGCCTTGAAGTACGGTGACACGATACTTGCCCGCTAAAGGGGCTTTGAAATTCCACGAGGCGGTGTCATCGGCGTTCACCCAAAATCCTAAAGTGTCTTTTTGTGGTGGGTCCTCGTACCTTAACTTGGTGGCTTTTACTTGGGCGTCGCGCGCTTCGAGGAAGATTAATGGATTAGGTCCGTCCTTCACGGCATTTTGCATCGCTTGATGCCAACTCACGAGCATCGGGCGCATGGCTTCAGAGGTGGGTAAGGCTTTGAGTTTCGAGGTGTCGATGGCGACAAAGCAGTTTTCCCAGAGGGCACGACTGAAGTTGGGGTTGGCTTTGACGGGTTCGGCTCCGACGCTGCGTCGCCAGGCTTCTAACTTCCCACGCATCGCCGCGACGCGGGCGGGATCGCTGGCCGCAAGGTCGTTCGTTTCGCCGGGATCTTGCGCGAGGTTATATAACTCCAAGCTGCCGTCTTCGTATTGTTCGATGAGTTTCCAGTCTCCTTCGCGTATCGCTGCCGCGGGCTTGCCGCCTTGATTCATGTAATGCGGTTGATGCCAATAAAAGGCCCGAGGTTTAGCGTCGGCGGCAGTTTTGGAACCAGTGAGCAAGGGACTGATGTCTTGGAAGTCGAGCGGTGTGGGAGCAGGAATTTTGGCCCAGGCACACAGGGTGGGGCATAAATCGCCGAGCACGACTGGATCGTTGATTTCGCATGCCGGGATTTTTTCCGGAAAACGCACAATCAGTGGCACGCGTAGACCGCCTTCGTAAAGGTAGCCTTTGCCAGCTCGCGAGGGAGCATTATACGTCGGTGGGCTTTCTTTGAGTTCGGATACATGCACGCCCCCGTTGTCAGAAGCAAAAATCACCAAAGTGTTTTTTGAAAGCCCATGGGTTTCGAGGGCTTGGAGGACGCGGCCACAGGCGACGTCGAGCGATTCAACTAAAGCGGCGTAGGTGGGATGAAATGCTTGGGCGTTGGCAGCGATGCTTTGGGCGGGAGCCGCCAGAGGGATATGGGGATTATCGAAGGCGAGGTAGAGAAAGAAGGGTTTATCATGGTGTCGGGCGATAAAATCGACGGCGTGGTTCGCTTGGCCGAGTTCGCCTTTGCCGCCGAGAGGAGATTCGGCTCCCGGATTCGCTTTGCCCGGAAAATATTCATCGAAGCCGTGGTTGGTGGGTAAGTGGCCTTGCAGGCCGAGGTGCCATTTGCCGACGGCTCCGGTGGCGTAGCCTTTGGATTTCAGCATTTGGGCGAGGGTCTGCACGCCATCAGGTAGGTGATCGTTGAGCGCGCCTCCTAGCACTCGATGGGAAGCGCGGTCGGGTCGTCCCGGTAGGAAGGTGGTGATTTTGAGCCGAGCGGGATTTTGTCCGGTGAGGAGGGCGGCGCGTGAGGCCGAGCAAACGGAGGCCGCGGCGTACGCATGCGTGAAGCGGGCACCGGTGGCAGCAAGTTGGTCGAGGTTCGGCGTCGGTTGGTCTTTACGACCATAGCAACTCAAGTCGTTGATGCCTAAATCATCCGCCAGCAAGATGACGATGTTGGGTGGAGTTTCTTGGGCTGAGGCGGTAAGAGTGGTCAGAAGCAGACCGACCATTAGGCCAAGGAGGGTACGGGGCATGCACAAAATTTAGAAGGCCAACGGAGCCAAAGCAAATCAACAGGAAGCGGGTCGGACGATGGATGCGGATTCGGTGGGAATGATGTATCGGGTAGGGACGGGGTTGCGTCATCGTCCGTTTGCGCCGAGCAACGTTGATGGGTTCCTTTTTGGGTCGTATAACGTATGGCGTCGGACGTTGCCAGCGGACGTGATGGTAATCACGTCCCTACCCGAGACATGACGAACAAGGAGGCTAACGCAGTAGCCTCCCTACCCGAGGCAATGCGCGGATGGGATGGTAATCCCATCCCTACCCGAGCCAGTAGCCTCCCTACCCGAGGCATGAGGGGTTATTTCTTGGTGCGGTGCCAGGTGACTTCGATGGGTCGGGCGGTCGGAAGGACTTGGACGAGAATCTTGTCGGGCCGGATTTCGCAGGGTAGTTTTTCGCCGCTTTGCTGGTCATGCGCCTCGCCGTCAATGGCATGCTCAACGGGGATTACGACGGTCAACGGTTGTTTGAAAACGGTAGCATCAAGCGAACAGGCTAAGGTGAATTCGGCGCGCTCGGCGGAAACTGACCCCGTTAACTTGGAGGCGTTTCGTTCCATTGTGTAACAGGAGACATGGGCGAAGGTGTCGATCCAGAGCGAATCCTCTTTAGCGCGGAGGTATTTGAGGTGGTCTTCTAAGACGGCTGGACTGGAGAAGGCATTGTAGCCCTCGGTGACGGCATGCATCATCCAAACGAGCGCCTCGCCTTTTTTGAGATAGCGGTCGACCATCGCATTGGCCTGCGCCGCCGTGAAGTCCTTACTTGTGGGTGGCCAGGCGCCGAAGCGTTCGCAATGCTCGCGAATGACTGGATGGTATTGGTGCGCGACGGCCCGCACGCCGTCGCTGATGGCGTTGCCAGGTGTGGCGAAGGTGAAGGGGGCGATGCCGATACGCTCCTTGATGGCGGCGAAGGCCTTACCAATTTCGGCGTCCAGCTTCGCTGGTTCTAAGTCGATACGTTGTCCGTCCTTGATTTTAGTGAGCGGGATATGGGTCCAGGTATGGTTGGCAATCTCGTGGCCCTGCGACGCCAATTCCTTCAGGCGCACCCAACTCATGCCGCCGTGGTCGCCAGGTTTCTTTTTCGCCGCCTCCTCGTTGGTTTCAGGTGTCAGTCCAGGGATAACGTAGAATGTTGCCTTGATGCCGTATTGATTGAGCAACGGCACGGCAAATTCGTCCTGATTGCGTAACCCATCATCGAGCGTGAGCGAGACTGCCGCCTGGCGATCGTCCTTGAATTTGGCGATGTGGAGTACGTCGTTCTCTGCGGCTAGAAGTTTCGTGACGGCGGTCAGGAATAAGACCAAGTGGGTAGACTTCATTTTTTATCAATGGCGTGCCGCAGTTGGCCGAGATGTTGACCAGTTTTCACGAGGATCGGTTCGCAGCGATGCATAGTGTGGGGGCTCTCTGAGCCTAATCGATTGGAAAATGCAAGGAGGCTGACGCAGCAGCCTCCCTACCCGAGGCATGAGGTAGGGACGATGCTGCGTCATCGTCCTTGGGTCGGTCTTAGGTAGGGACGACATTCTGATGGCGTTCGTTGCGACGTAGAACGTTGATGGGTTCCTTTTTGGATCGGGTATACGTATGACGTCGGATCCTGCCAGCGGACGTGATGGTAATCACGTCCCTACCCGATGCAGTAGCCTTTCTGCCTAAGGTAACCTAGTCTGAAGGACGCAATGACTTGTCAGCGGTGCTTAGAATCTAATAGGAGAAGTTATGGTACCTTTGGTCCTAAGTTTCTTCCGGCCTTGGATGATGATGTTTGGCATGATGTTAGTTTTCGCGCCGGTGGGTGCTGGCGCAGGGATGACTCCCGAAGAGGTCGACCTGTTTCAGCGCGTTAAAGTTAAAGCCGAACAAGGCGATGTTTCTTCTCAATTCTGGTTGGGGAGATATTATTATTACGGTGAAGGGGTGGCAAAGGATATGACTGAGGGAATTAAGTGGTGGCGAAAGGCTGCTTTCCTGGGGAACGCCTCCGCGCAATTTCATTTAGGGATTTGTTATTACACGGGTCGTGGGGTGCCTAAGGATAACATTGAAGCCCATGCCTATTTATCGATTTACGGCGCTACGGATCCAGGAGCACGTAAATCAATCGAGATATTGGAGTCGGAGATGACTTCCGAAGACCGATTAAAAGCCCAGCAGCGTGCCAAAGAATTACAGAAGGAAATCGCGGCGCAAATCTCCGCCAAGAAAGAAGGCAAGTAATAGGTTGGGGCGATAGGTAGGGACGACATTACCATGTCGTCTGTTTTGTGGTATAACGTGATGGGTTCCTTTTTGGATCCTATAACGTATGGCATCGGACGTTGCCAGCGGACGTGATGGTAATCACGTCCCTACCCGAGGCATGACGAACAAGGAGGCTAACGCAGTAGCCTCCCTACCCGACACCATGTGCGGATGGGATGGTAATCCCATCCCTACCCGAGCCAGCAGCCTCCCTGCCTGAGGCATTTCTACCGGATTGTCTTCTATGGGTAGGTGGTTTGGATAGGGTCATGAGTTTGCCCCGCCTCTATCTTATTTGCCTGTTTGCCATTTTTATAGGCATGGCGGTGCCTCCGCCCAATGTGGTCTTCATCTTTGCCGACGATCAGCGTGCCGATACCATTGCAGCGCTTGGCAATCCCATCATTAAGACCCCGAATCTCGATCGGCTCGTCAAGCGTGGGGTCTCCTTCTCGCGAGCTTATATGCAAGGAGGTAATCAAGGCGCAACCTGTGTGCCTTCGCGGGCGATGTTACTCTCTGGGCGTTCGTTGGCCCAAATCGACGAGCGTCTGATGAAGCACGTCACCTGGCCTCATGCATTCGGTGAGGCTGGGTATACGACTTTTGCCGCTGGCAAATGGCACAATGGACCGCCGTCGATTGTAAAATCTTTCCAGCAGGCGAAGGCACTTTTCGTGGGCGGCATGGCTGATCCCATGAAGGCGCCTATCAGCGATATGCTACCTTCCGGTAAGTTGACGCCACCAAAGATTTCGCCGAAGCACCTCTGCGAACAATCGACGGATGAGACCTTGGCGTTTCTCCGTTCGCAGGATGGCACGAAGCCATTCTTCACTTACTTGGCTTTCGACGGTCCACATGACCCACATATCGTACCCGATGATTTCCCGGTGAAGTATGACATCGCGACTATCCCTTTGTCGCCGAATTTTCTGCCTCAGCACCCGTTTGATAACGGCGAAATGGTGGTGCGTGATGAGCAGTTATTGCCGTGGCCTCGTTCGGAGGTCGCCGTGAAGGCGATGCTCGCAGCATATTATCGTTATATTAGTTTTCTAGATATGCAGGTTGGACGGATTCTTGATGTGGTGGATGCCTCGCCTTATGCCGCCAACACGATTATCGTCTTTTCAGCCGATTCCGGCGTGGCCCGCGGCTCGCACGGACTCATCGGCAAGCAGAGCCTCTATGAACATTCTCTGCGCGTGCCGCTCATCCTCGCTGGGCCTGGCATTGCGGCCGATCGCCGGACGGATGCGATGTGTTATCTTTTCGATGTCATGCCCACTTTAGGTAAGCTCTGTGGAATCGCCGCACCCAAAGATTCGCAAGGCCGCGAATTCACGTCAGTGTTGCGAGATCCAGCTCAGGCGGCGCGCCCGTTCCTGATGTTTGGTTATAAGTCCGTGCAAAAGGCGCTGACGGATGGTCGTTGGAAATTAATTCGCTATCCGCATGTCGATCGCACGCAGCTCTTCGACCTTCAGGCTGATCCTTATGAGACTAAAGATCTCTCGGGTGCGCCAGAGCAGGCGGAGCGAATCAAGGAGATGCTGACGAAATTAGCCGCCGAGATGAAAGCGGATGGCGATGATGATCCCCTCACTGCAGCTAAAATCCAGCCAGCCGAATGGAAGCCTCCTGTCAAGTTGCCCAAGCCCGGCCAGAAAGGGTTTTGATATTTATAAAACATAAGGAGGCTGACGCAGCAGCCTCCCTACCTAAATGCGACGATGCATTGGGTAGGGACGATGCGACGTCATCGTCCTTGGGTCGATAGGTAGGGACGACATTACCATGTCGTCCGTTTGCGCCGACCAACGTTGATGGGTTCCTTTTTGGGTCGTATTACGTATGGCGTCGGATTTTGCCAGCGGACGTGATGGTAATCACGTCCCTACCCGAGGCATGGCGAACAAGGAGGCTAACGCAGTAGCCTCCCTACCCGAGACATAAAATGCGAGGAGGCTGACGCAGCAGCCTCCCTACCAAACACAAAGCGCGTGGGTGGGGTTTATTTCTGCGTCGTTCGCATCTGTCGAACCGCGTCGGCGAATGCTTCGCCCATCAGTGCAAAGGTTTTAGCACAGCCCAGGTAATGATAGCCACCATTGGAAGCGCCCCGCTTTAGTAAAGCGGCCTCTTCGGGTGAAATCAGCTTAGCTTCATAGTCCTTGAGATAAGTTTTCTGTTGTTGCTCTGTCATGTTACCATCGGCGTTGGGCGAATGCTTGCCCTTGTTCTTGAGTTCGTAAGCCATTTGGCGGACTTGATCTTTTTTATTCTGGATGGCGCTGAGTTTCTCATCCCAGAACGGTGCAGTCTGGACCGCCAGCACGTTGTCTTTGAATGCGGGCAGAGACGCTGGCTTAGCCATGGCTTCGCGGAAAGCCAAGGTGTCTTCGCTCCCAGGATTCAGGCCTCCGACCCCTAAGACTCCGATTACGAAAGGTAACTTTGGAGCACCGAGATCTTTACGGACATCGGAGATAAATGCCGTGAGACATTCCGAATACTGAGCGAATCGATTGGTCCCAGCTCCCTTGGGCTGCCGGGGGTAGAAATTAGTATCCACCAAGTCATTGAAACCCTGCAACCAGATGAACCCCGCTAATTCATAGCCTTCCTTGGAATCATAAGCTGGACACACCCGTCCTGGATTCGCCAGCACCTGTTTGACGTGGTCGAGCATGAGGCGGTAATAATGTCCCGCGTCAGCCAGCGGATGATGGTCTTTTTCAAGGTCCGTTTTAGTGCGTGGGTAGGGACCTGCACTCGGTGAACGAAAATCGTAGTTCAAGGATTTGCCACCCCAAGCGGCTTTGATGAGCAGGACTGGTCCATCGTCGGCGCGATCCATCGCTAGCCCAAAAGTGTATTCAGGGCCAATTTTCCCGCCGTCTTTGGTCGGATCTGGCCGTGAACCATAGCCCGTCGTTAACTTGCCGAACCCTTCGCCATTTTTTTCACCACTCCCGGTGTAATAGGATATCCAAACATTTTTGGCGGTGGCTGGTTTGCCGTCGGGTCCGAGCATGCGTTTTAGCAGTGGTGCCGTGGCGGGGTCGTCGCCGATATAATCAATGGTTTCGACTCTCGCATGGCCTTCCATGTTAGATTGGCCTACGAGAACATAAACCTTGAGCGGCTTGGCGGTGGCGATGAAAGCAGTGAGGCACACCAATAGGCCAAGGGGGGGTCTCATAACTTGAGGTTAGGAATATCTTCCCCGCTTTCAATCCCTGAGTAACTGGCGAAGGTCGCCGACTTATTTGCCCATGTTGATGAATTCTTCGCGACTGAGAAAACCGTCATGATCCTTATCGAACTTGATAAAGTTTTCGGCGGCTTGCTTGGGGTCTTTTTGCCCAGCCATGAACTCATCCTTGGAGAGTTTGCCGTCCTTATTGACATCACGTCGATCGAACATGGCACCACGATCTTTGGTGGCGTTGGGCTTCGGCTCGGTGATGGTCGGGGCGGTTACGTCTTCATCGTGGTTCTTGGCATCGACATCGATGAGGTTCTTTTTGCCCTTGGCGATTTTCTTGGCGTTGGGGTCAGCGGCGGGAATAGGGGGTGGAAGGAATTTGGAGAGGTGCTCGATGATGGCCTGGTTTTCCGGTTTACTCGCCAAATTTTCTGGCTCGGTCGGGGCATTGACTTCGTCGTAAAGTTCCGTGTCCACAATCTTGTTATCAGCGAGGCTTCGCCAGAGAGTTAGGCGCCAGCGATTATCGCGAATACTGTAGCCCATGACATCGCGCCGTGCGGCGACTTTCGTACCCTCGTTTTTATTCAAACCCGCATGTTTGGGGTATTGACTAATGGCAACCTCCTTTACGGTGACGGCAGGATTGTCGAGCACGGGGCGCAGGCTCACGCCATCAACCTCAGGTTTAGGTAGGCCACAGAGATCGGCGAGGGTGGGGTAGATGTCGACAAACTCCACAATGGAATTGGTTTTCTGCCCAGCACTCTTTTGGCCCGGGAAGCTGAAGATGAGAGGTGCGCGTGTATCGACTTCAAAGTTGGTATGTTTCCCCCATTCTTCGTGGTCGCCCAGTTTCCAGCCGTGGTCACCCCAGACAACGATGACGGTGTTTTCCGCCAGACCTTCCTTTTCGAGGGCATCCAATAGCAGGCCTAAATTGGCATCGGAGTAACTAACAGCAGCGTAATAGCCGTGACGGACCTGCGCGGCAAAGGTCGGCGGAAGCGGAGTGCGTGCGAGGTTTTTGTTTTTGGGCGGCACGTTAGTGTAGGATCGGAATTCGCCGCTGTCGTTGTCGCCGACATACGCAGGTGCCCCGATGGGAAATGGGCTGGCGGTGTCGGGAATTTTAGCAGGATCATAGAGGTCCCAGTATTTTTTGGGGGAGACAAAAGGTAGGTGTGGCTTGGAAAGTCCGACGGCGAGGAAGAAGGGTTGGTGCTTCTTTTTGAGTTCGCTCAGAGTTTGTACCGCCAAGCGAGCGGTCTTGCCGTCGGTGTAGAAGTCGTCGGGTACATCGCCAGCTTCAAAGGCGGGTCCCTTGCCTTTGCCTTTAGCGTCTTCCTTCCCTGTATCATCCGGGGTTGAATTCTTGGCGTAAGTCGGGGCCTTCGGGGTCATCCAGGGGGTTGACCAGGTGGCTTCATCATTGAATCCACCGTGGAAAATTTTCCCCATTCCTTGAGAGAAGTAGCCATTTTCTTTAAAGAATTGCCCGATAGTTTTAACGTTGGGTAAGGCGACACGGAAGTGCGTCTCGAGATCCCAGACCCGGGTGGCGTCGGGGCGCTTGCCAGTCATTAGCGAGGAGCGGGAAGGGCTACAGACCGCTTGTTGGCAGTAGGCATGGTAGAACACGAGGCCGCGTCGAGCGAGGCGATCGAAATTGGGGGTCTGGATAACGGGGTTGCCGTAGCAACTGAGCTCAGGCCGGAGGTCATCGATGGCGATGAAAAGAACGTTGGGACGCTTGGAGTCGTCGGCCCGGGTAAAAACTGTTAGGCAGAGGGAGGCAACGAATAGGAGGGTGGCCGGCTTCATGTCCTTAGTTTCTAATAACACCTTGAGCAGTCCAAGGTTATAAGTTCATCGGAGTGCTTTGTTTTGCCCCTGGAAAAGCCATTCTTGCCAGATATATAAGGAGGCTGACGCAGCAGCCTCCCTACCTAAACACATTGATGCATTGGGTAGGGACGATGCTGCGACATCGTCCTTGGGTCGGTCTTAGGTAGGGACGACATTACGATAGCTTTGGTTGCGACGTAGAACGTTGGAGGGTCCTTTTTGGATCGTGTAACGTATGCGTCGGATTCTGCCAGCGGACGTGATGGTAATCACGTCCCTACCCGAGGCATGACGAACAAGGAGGCTGACGCAGCAGCCTCCCTACTTAAGGCAAAGCCTTGCTTCGTCGACCCCCTCCGGGGGTTCTCATGCTTTCTTCAACGAAAATTCTCTGGCGGAGAGGAAGGGATTGATTGCGCTTCGCTTCAGGCCTGACGGCCCAATGCCTGCGGTATTGTCTTTTCGGCCGATGACCTCACCGAACCCCGGGGGTTCTCATCCCTTTGGGGTATGAAAGTGAAATTCTGGCGGAGAGGAAGGGATTCGAACCCCCGGTACCTTGCGGTACATCTGATTTCGAATCAGACGCAATCGACCACTCTGCCACCTCTCCTTACCAGAAGTAGTGAGGAAGCGAAGTCGGTCGAAACGGGCAAGCGGAAAAGCACTCGCCGGCCTAAAGGTGGCCACTGAACGAGGCTTTTCCGCCGAAAGAGGCTTTATTTTTTGTAAAGCTTATCGGCTTTGTTGCCGCCAGTGACGAGGAAGGCCACGAGGTCCGTGAGTTCTTTCTCGTTCAGCGAATTGAGCAAGCCCACGGGCATGGGGCTGATATCCGAGCGATCAATGGCTTGGATGTCCGAACGGTTGATGGTCACTTGGACCGAGGGGTCGAAGGGATTGACGCCGACCTGCAGCTTGTCGCCTTCTTCGTTCAAGATGCGACCAATGACCTTGCCACCATCGATGCGCGTGATGACGGAGTTGGCATATTGGTCCGAAATAATCGCACTGGGGAGGACGATGTTCATGATCAAGTCCGCAGGGTTCATGCGCGAGCCAACGCCGGTGAGATCAGGACCTTGGGCCCCACCTAAGTCGCCCATGCGGTGACACATGGAGCAGAGCGCAGCGGCAAACATCTTTTGGCCATTCTCGAAGTCGAAGTCCTTCTTTTGGGCGGCAGCATTCCAAGCCTTGGTGGCTTCGTCTTGCGACCAGAGGCGACCAGGGCCAGCGGCTTGGGGTGGTGGAGCTGCAACGGCCAACGGAGCGACGGTTTCTAATTCAGCACGTTCGTTAGCAGGAGCGGCGGCGAGTGCATCCTTGCGAATGTTCTTCACGAAACCTTTGAGCGAGTGACCTCCATCGGCATTGCCGAGGTCGTTGAGGAAGCGGAAGAATTCTTTGCGCAACTCAGGCGTCCAGCCTGCCGTGGCACGCACGAGGTAAACCGCGAGACCGATACGCGTCGACGCAGGCGTCACCGCCATCGCGTTCATCACGCCTTTAGCGTAACCTGGGTTGCGGGCGATCACTGCAGGATCAGCTTCGACGGCAGGGCCGTGCGTAGCGACGCGCATGGTTTGCAAGATTTGCGCGGGCGCATTGGGGGCTTGCAGGAAGATGGCGATGGCTGCGAGTTGACGGTCCAGCGTGTTGTCACCCGAGGGCAAGCGCTTTGCCGCGTCGACCCCAATCGCTTGGGCGCGTTCGGCCGAAGGCATACCATGGCGCGAGAAGGCCACTTGCATCACGCGCAGAACGTCGCGTTGCGTGGTCAAGTTGGGTTTACCTTCGCTAGCTTGATCGAGGCACTTCAGGATGGTTTCTAAATCGGCTTTCGTGCCGCAACGAGTTAAGGCCAGCGCTGCGTTGATAGCTTGGTCGCTGTTTTGGTGATGCTCTTTGACTAAGTTGCGCCAGCTGTCGACCGGTTGAGCTTCGACGGCTAAACGAGCGGCGAAGCGAATCCAGCGGTCCGAATGACCGAGCAACGGCCAAGCTTTAGCCAGCGTTGCGGGCGAAGCAGGTTGTAAGCGCAGGGCTTCCAGTTCACGGCGGAGGCGTTGCTCGGGCGTGCTCTCGTACCAGCTCACTGGAGCCGTCGATTCCTTACCGATGTAGGAAATACGGTAGAGGGCGCTTTGCGATCCGCGGCCGCCGATGGTGACGTACATGTTACCGTCTTGAGGGCGAATGACCACGTCGGTGAGCGAGAAGGGCTTGCCGCCGGCGAAGACTTCTTTGGTGGCCGACCATGCTGCGCCTTCGGGCTTCACGTGAATGGCGTACAACGTCGCATACGTCCAGTCGCACGCGAAGAAGGTGCGTTGATACTTAGCGGGGAATTTAGCACCCAAGCCTAAGGTCGAGCCCGTGGGGCTGCCTGGACCGATGTCGACGAGCGAAGGTTGCGTGTCGACCATGCTGGGTGGGTTGTTGGCCGAACCCGAGCGCCAGCCTAACTCACCGCCGTCAGTGGCTAAGTTGATGCGCGTGGGGCGGTACCAAGGAGCACCCATGTCCCATTCCATGTCGCTGTCATAAACAAAAATATCACCATCCGGAGCCATCGTGATATCGTAGGCATTGCGGAAGCCCGTGGTCACGTAGCGGAAGTTTTTACCATCGCGGTCGACTTTACCAATCCAGCCGCCCGTGGCTTTGATGCCGACGGCGTGGCCATTGGGGTCTTCAAATTTCTTTAATAAATCATCTTCATCCCAGCGGTGGGGAGGCACGGCTACTTCATCGGCAGGCATCGTGGTATGATTGCCGGCGACCACGAGGATCGAGCCATCGGGGGTGGCGATGAGTTGGTGCGGGCCGTGTTCACCCGAGCCCTTGAACGAGCGCAGCAACGTTTGTTCGCTGTAAGAATTATCGCCCTTCGGGTCGCGCAGGCGCCAGAGGTCGCCTTTACCTTTCTCACTCGTGAGGGCATAAACCGCGCCGTAGGCGTAGAGCAAACCGTGGCAGCCTTTGGCTTCGGTTTCGATGCGGGTCACGACAGGCTTTTGGGGGTTGGCGAGGGAGAGGTGCCAGAGCACGCCCGCTTGGTCACCCGCGATTAAGTCGCCCTTGGGGTCGACGATTAAGCTAATCCACGAACCCTGTTCGGCACGTGGCACTAAATACACTAAGTCAGCTTTGAAGCCGGGAGGTAAGATGAGCGAATCGGGAGAAGCGACGGTGGTTTCAGGCGTGCGACCAGGCGTAGCGGCTTTGGCTTGGAAAACATTGCCCCAAGGTTGGGCTCCCATTTTGGCGACGACCGTGGCGAGTTCCCAAGCGCTGTCATCAAAACCTTCCTGCATCCACGAATCTGCAGGCTTGGTATTCGTCACGCGCCACTTGGGGTTCGATTCTAAGAAAATCGATTTACCTTGTTCAATGCGAACGGCAAAGGCGGCGATCCCGTCGTCATTGCGACCGAGCACGGCGATGGTGTTGTGGCCGGCTTTTAATAATTTGGCGATGTCGGCACGTGCGGGCGCACTCCATTCATCGCTGCCACCGGCACGTTGACCGTTGACCCACACCTCGACGTGGTTGTCGCCCGAGGCGAGCAACTGCACCTTCGCAGGGACTTTGGCTAAATCAAACGAGGCCCGGCCCCAGGTTTGTTGTTTGGCGACATTATTTTTGCTCGTCCAAATCCAATCCGTCTCGGCGGGCAGAGTTGCCGAGAAGAAGGAGCAAAGCAAGATGAGGAGCGGGGTAAGACAGCGCATGGTTAGATTGACTCTATAATTGGGGGAGAGTTCCAGCAAGAAGCGACGCGGCGGGGCGTTAATTTAACGATGATAATTGACGATTTTTGACATCGCTCGCCCCGGTGCCCCATCCCGTCGTTTTAAGATAAATAAAAAGGGGCGAAAACTCGCCCCTGAGGTTAAAGGATGCCGGTCTGCGGTTAGCCTGGTAGCGTGAAGGCGGGCAGTTTGCGGATTTCGCCGCCGGCCATAGCCGATTCGTGGGCCAAGATGCCGGTGCAGGTCCAGTTGGCTGATTGCACGGCATTGGGGAAGGGGTCGCGCTTGGCCAAGAGGGCTTGGATGAATTCGTTCGCCAAGTGCGGGTGGGAACCGCCGTGACCGCCACCTTGGGTGAAGGACAAGTGGTCTTCGCCTTCGCCGTAAACACCCTTCGTCGTGAAACGCTGAATCTCTTTGGGCAGACGATGGGCGAAGTCCGGCACTTTGATTTTTTGGGGAATTTCGGGCTCGGGCTTCTTCGCCGTGTGGATCACGGGATCTTCGCCTTCGATGAGTGGCCACTCGAACGACTTCTTCGAGCCGTAGACATCGATTGATTCGCGGTATTGACGCGCTGTGTCGAACAAGCTGCGAATGATGCGAGCCGAGACATCGGACTTGTGGAATTTGATGTGGGCGGTTTCGACGGCGAACGGCGAATTGTAAATTGGGATCATGTCGTCGGCGATGCGACCCGAGCCGAAGCACGAGACGTATTCGGCCGAAGCTTGCGTCAGGGCGAGCATGGGGCCTACGCAGTGCGTGGCGTAGTACATGGGCGGCAAACCAGGCCAGTAGCCGGGCCAGCCTTCCATGTCTTGTTGGTGGCTCGCTTGGAGGAATTGTAAGCGACCCAGTTCACCGCGGTCGTATAACTCTTTAACAAACAAGAATTCGCGGGCGTATACCACCGTCTCCATCATCATGTACTTCAAGCCCGTCGCCTTCACCAAGCGCACGATCTCTTCGCACTCGGCGATGCTCGTCGCCATCGGCACTGTGCAAGCCACGTGTTTGCCGGCTTTGAGGGCTTGGATGGATTGACGACCGTGATCGGGAATCGGCGTGTTGATGTGCACCGCGTCGATGTTGGGGTCTTGCAACATCTCTTCGAAAGACGTGTAGCGCTTAGCGATTTTATAACGGTCGCCGACGGCTTTGAGCTTTTCGGGATTCCGTTGGCAGATGGCGGTGATTTCCGCGTTCGGGTGGGCTTGGTAGATCGGAATGAATTCCGCACCAAAGCCGAGGCCGGCGAGGGCGATACGAATTTTTGGGGTACTCATAGAGAGATGGCTTTGATTCAGGCGAAACGCCCTCCTGACGGAAGCGAAAAGAATGGGATGATAACGACATCACCCCGGGAAAAGCCGCAAAAGGAAAGGCCGCCCGAGCGGGCGGCCTTTGGCTTCATAGCGAGGGCAGGACTGACTTAGACCTGCTCTTCAATTTTGAGGGCGCGGTAGCCACCGATGCTCTTGAAGTAGATTAAGAGCAGGATGTAAATTAACGCCATCGTCAGAGGAATGAAGGAGTCGGTGCTCAAGGTCGCACGGTCACCCGCTTGGTTGGCAGCCACGATCGCCTTTTGGTCGGCCGTGCCTTTTTCGCCAGCGGCTTTAGCGGCTTCGAGCTTTTGACCATCTACCGCGGTGACGGGAGCCAAGAAGAGGTACTTCGATTCCGACGAAGCCTTATTGGCAGCGTACACGGCAGGAGCGTCTTTTTGCAAAGCTTCGCCCGTGAAGCGGTCCTTAGCATAACCTAAGCCAGGGCCACCGATGAGGCCGGCCGAGAGCATGCCGATACCACCCATGATGGACATCGCCACGGCACCCGAACGAGGGAAGCGGTCGCCGACGACGGCGAGCATCGTGGGCCAGAAGAAGGTCTTACCTAAAGCGTAAACCCCGAGTGCGATGAGGGCGATGGCGAAGGACTCCATGCCCGAAGCGAGGCGCAAGCCGATGAAGGCCGTGATGGCGGCAGCCACGAGCAAGCCGACCGGAGAGCCGATTTTCTTTTCGATGAATTCAGCGCAGAAGCGGAGACCGAACATGATGGCCGAGGTCCAGATGAAGAGGATCTTGCCTTGTGTGGGCGTGAAGAGGTTGCCCGTGATGGCTTCGATCCAGCTGTCCGTACCCAATTCGACTGCACCCACTAACGCATGCGTCACGAAGAGCACGAAGAGCAGGATGGAGCCGACCGAGAAGCGGGTGATCAAGCCCACCGTTACTAACAAGATACCACCGAGCCAGAGGCCGAGGTTAGGAATATTGAAGACTGGGCCGAGCACGCCGCCCAAGAAGATCGAGAGCAAGTAGCAGGCCACGAGCGAACCGAGGATGCCGACGTCTTTGAACATTTCGGCGAAGCTGGCACCCTTTTGAGCGGCTTCCGACTTGGGGAAGTCTTGGCCCATGAACATCACGGCGTAAGCCACGGTAGGCACGAGGTAGAAAGCGAGTTGACCCTTCCAGCCTAAGCCAGCGAGTGCTAAGACGTAGGAAGCAGCGGCACCAATCACCATACCCAAAGGCCACGAGGCGTGCAGGATGTTTAAGTAGTGCGTACGATTTTGAGGGAAGCACGTCGCTACCAGAGGATTAGCCACGCCTTCGAGCGTACCGTTCGCGTAAGCGAAGATGAACATGCCCCAGTAGAGGAAGCCGTAAGCATTTTCAGGCGTGCTCGCACCAAAGGTGACGAGAGCCGAGATGATGTGGCCGAGTAAAGCGACTGCGACCAACTTACCGTAGCCGATCTTATCGACTAACACACCGCCGATGATAATCCCGAAGCAGAAGCCTGAGAAACCAGCTCCACCAATCGCACCCAGTTGGGTTGCGGTGAAGTGATATTCCGAGGCCCAGGCGCCGAAGATGCCGCCACGGAGGGCGAAACCGACGCCGGCTGCGAGGATGGCCATGAAGCCAGCCCAGAGAAGGCGCTTCGCATTGGGTACTTGTACAGGTGATTCTTCCATAATTATAGTAGGGGGTACGGGGGTGGATAAAAGAGAACAAATTTAAGATGTCCAGCCGTCAAAATCGTTCATTTCTAGCCACGTTGCGGGCTTTAAGGCAGCGTGGGGGAGTCAGGGTTCTGGGTGGCGTGGCGCCGGTACTGCGTTGGGCTGGTTTTAAGGGCGCGGCGGAACTGACGGGAGAAATCGCTCGCGTCGTAGAAACCCGTTTGGTGAGCGATCTCAGAGAGTTGCAGGTTGGTCTCGCGGAGGAGGTCGGAAGCCGCCGCCACGCGCATCCGGACCAAGTAGGCCCGCGGGCTCATTTGATAAACTTTAAAGAATTTCCGTTCGAACTGACGCACCGAAAGCCCCGTTAAATGGGCTAATTTAGCGATATTTAGGCCCTCGGTGAGGTTGTCTTTAATAAACTCGGCCGCCACTTCGATTTTGAGGTAAGGCTCGAGGATGGCCTTGGTCCCTTCGTAGCTCCGCACCGTGCCACAAACCCCGCAGGCTTTGCCATCGATATCAAAAATAGGAATCTTACTGGTCTCATACCAAACCTGCTCCCCGTCTTCGTTGGGGAAGAGTTCGATGATGCGCGGCAGGGCTTGGCCGGTTTGGCAGATTTGCAGGTCTTTTTTGCGAAAAGCTTGGGCCAGAGCGGGCGGGAAAATGTCGGCATCCGTTTTGCCGAGCAGGCTGGCTTCGTCGGGTTGACCGCACCGTTGGGCGAAGGCCAAGTTAGCCATCGTGAAGCGCCCTTGCAGGTCTTTGGCGAAAAACATGACCCCAGGCAGGTGGTCGAAGACCGCCCGCAGGCTATTCACCTGGAGGCGTTGCAACCAAGCCGAGGGCGGGATTGTCGACTTCATCCTAATTAGATACCGTCGAGTAGGGTTGGTTCCCGCCAAGGATTAAAAAAGCGAATAAAGTTTAGAGGTGGCTGGGCGGGGGTGGGTGTTTTGTCGTTTTGATACAAAATAAAGGCTTAAGTTGAAGGGGGCTAATATAGGGGTTTGGGCGGGCTAATGCCTCCAGCCTAAAGGGGATTTTCATTTGAGGTTTAAGATGAAGTACTTTGTTTTGGGATAACATCATGAGCACCCGATTCCTCTCCTTGATTCCTTGCTTAGCCGTCGTCGCCCTTTGCGCGGAAGACGCCAAGCCTGCTGGCCCTTCGGCTGAAGTCATGAAGCGCGGACAAGCGGTTTACAGCCGCACCTGTATCGCTTGCCACCAGCCCACGGGCATGGGGCTGCCCCCCGTTTTCCCTCCCTTAGCTGGTTCGGAGTGGGTTGCCATGTCGGCTTCGATTCCTGTCCGCAATATTCTCCAAGGCATGCAAGGCGCGGTGACCGTGAAGGGTGTGACTTATAATAGCATGATGCCCCCTGTCGCTGGTTTGACCGATCGCGACATCGCTGACGTCGTCACCTACGTCCGGAATTCTTTTGGTAATGCGGGGGCTGAATCGGGAAGCGAAGTCACCGAAGCCGAAGTCAAGGCCATCAAGGCTAAATACGCTGATCGCAAGACCCCTTGGACGGCTGACGAGTTTAAGAAGGACGCCAAGTAAATCGGTGGGAACTGGTGGGGTGGCTTGACCCTTGGACGCCTTCCGAGCATAGGTGTCTTGTATATGTCGATGCCACCCCCTATCCAGCCGACGTCTCTTATTGTGACCACGACGTTTAACGTCGAAGGTTACTCGATTGTAGAATACCGGGGTTTGGTGCGCGGGATTATCGTGCGTTCGCCCACCATCGCCCAAGGCTTTCTCGGTGGTTTGAAGTCGCTCGTGGGTGGGCAGATTGGTTCTTACACGGAGATGTGTGAACAGACCCGTCAATCCGCCTATGATTTAATGGTGAACCATGCTTTGGCCATCGGAGCTAATGCGATTATCGGTGTCTCTTATGATGCCTCGGAAGTAAAAATGAATGCGACCGAGGTGCTTTGCTTTGGCACGGCGGTGGTTTTAAAGAAGAATTCTTAAATTTATGTCACAACCTCATCCTCTAACGGCAACGGCAGGGCGATCGAAGGGGCAAGTCGCCGACCTCCATTTCATGGACGCCCGCTCCAAACTCTTGGACCTAGCCGCCTTCTTGGATCGCCTCGAACGCGCCACTGGCCCCGAGGACCATCGCGTGCGTGGCCTACGTGCCGCCTTGCCACTCCTGTTGGCTGCGGGGGATGACCGCGTCGCTAAAATTTTACACCTCTGGTCTGACCCCTCGTCGGCCCCGATTGAAAAAGCCGACACCAAATCTGCTTCGGGCGTTTGGCCTGGCATTCAATAATTACTGACTCCCATGCGCTATATTGAACCACACGGACATATGGTTAGTCGGACCACGGACGACTACCAAGCGATGGCGATGGCGGGTTGTGCGGCGATTTGTGAGCCAGCTTTTTGGGCGGGCTTCGACCGTAAGTCGGCCGATGGTTTCTACGATTATTTTTGTCAGCTCACCCAACACGAACCCAAGCGTGCGGCTAAATTCGGGCTGCCGCATTACTGCTGGCTGTGCATTAACCCGAAAGAGTCAGAAGACATGGCCCTGGCCCAAGACGTGCTGTCGCTGATTCCCCAATTTATTAATAGCCCGACGGTATTGGGGATTGGTGAAATCGGTTTAAATAAAAACACCCGTAATGAAATGAAGGTGTTGGAGCAGCACATTGAGTTGGCGGTGAAGTACGACCAATTGATTTTGGTGCACACGCCGCACTTGGAAGATAAGCGCAAAGGCACTCGCCTCATCATGCAGGTCCTCAAGTCGCATCCCAAAGTGCGCCCCGAGCGAGTGATTATCGATCACGTCGAAGAGCACACCATTGCGGAAGTTTTGGATGCTGGTTTCTGGGCGGGCATCACGTTGTACCCTGAATCCAAGGCCACGCCCACGCGGGCAGTGGACATGTTGGAAAATTATGCCGCCCAGCGCGTCTGGTTGAACAGTGCGTGTGATTGGGGGGTCAGCGATCCCGTGGCCGTGCCCAAAGCAGTGGTCGAGATGCGTCGTCGTGGTCACACCGCCAAAGCCATCGACAGTCTCGTTTACGGCAACCCCGTGCGTTTTCTCAGTCAGTCACCCAACTTTAAAGACCCCCAGGCCTTGTTGTCGTGAAGCTCTCGCACCATCTCTCTCTCGCTTATTGTACGAACGTTCACCGCGGCGAAGGCTGGGAGGAAACCTTTGCTGGTTTGCGCGATCACGCTTTGCGCGTACGCGACCGCGTGTCGCCGGGCCGGACTTATGTCTTGGGCCTGCGCTTAGGTCACCGGGCCGCGGAAGAGCTCTCGCAGCCCGAGACGCTAAAGCAGTTTCGTCACTGGTTGGATCGCGAGAACTGTATTGTCGCAGGGATTAACGGTTTTCCTTACGGCGCGTTTCACGGTCAAGCGGTCAAAGACCAAGTCTTTGCGCCCGATTGGTGTGACCCCGCCCGACTCGCCTACACCCAAAAACTTTTCGAATTACTAGCCACCTTTAATCCTCCGGATAAAATTGGCACCGTCAGCACTTTGCCAGGAACGTTCAAAGGATTTGGTCGTACGCCCGATGAGTTGCGCGTCATGCGACAAAACTTGTTGGCCTGTGGTGATTACGTGTGCCGTTTGCGCGATCGCACCGGAGTCACGTTGCGTTTAGCGTTAGAACCTGAACCGATTGGGCACGCCGAAAACACGCCAGAAGCCATCCAACTCTTTGCCCAACTCCGAGCGGAAGAAACCTCGCGTGGTCTCGTCGATGAGACTTTGGGGATCTGTTACGACACTTGTCACTTTGCGTTGCAGTATGAAGAAGCGCATGAAGCTATCACCCGATTACACCAGGGTGGGGCGCCGATTTTAAAGTACCATTTAAGTTCGGCTTTAAGTCTCAAGCCCACCCCTGTGGCGTTGGCGCGTTTGGCCAAGATGCATGAGCCCACTTATTTGCACCAAACCATGGGACGGACTCACGACGGCAAGATTATCCGCTTCAAAGACATCCCCTTGGCCATGGCGGCGATGGAACAATTGAAGACTTTAGCAGAGGTGCGCGTGCACTTCCACGTTCCCGTGAATGCCGAGCGCTTGTCGGACGAACTCGCTACCACGCAGGCTCATTTACGGGCGACGATTGCGGAGTTGGGTCACGGCCCTGCACGCGAATTAGAAATCGAAACCTACACTTGGGAAGTTTTGCCCCCAGAAGTTCGGACTGCAGACGTCGCCGACATGATTGCAGCCGAGTATCGATGGACCTTGGCGGCATTGGCACAGGTCGGCATTAAGCCTCTCTAAGCTCATGGCGGAGAAGCTGCGAGCGTGGTTGATTTTAACGCGAGGCTCAAATTTACCGACCGTTTGGAGCAACCTCTTTGTCGGCTGGCTCGTTGGGTTTCTTTTCGCCCAGCACATGCCCATTGTTATCAATGCCCTCATCCAATTGGTCGGGCTGTGGTTGGGCGTCTCGCTCACTTATGTCGGCGGGATGATTTTGAATGATGCCTTTGATGCCAAGTGGGATGCCGAACGTCGGTCTACGCGTCCTATTCCGGCGGGCGTGATTACAGTTTGGCAGGCTTATGTAGTGGGGGCGGGCTGTTTATTATTGGGATTTTTAATCACCGTTAAATCTTCCTACTCCGATGGCCGGAATGTCTTTAATGATCACCGGTCGTGGGTCATGAAACTCTCGTTGTTACTCACCCTTTGTGTGCTCGTGTATGACCGCTGGCATAAGCAAGTCGCTTGGGTTCCGTTGGTCATGGCCACTTGTCGGGCTTTGTTGCCGATGATTGGCTTTGCCGCGATTGGCGATGTGAACTTGCTATTCGCCATGCCCACGAAGCAAATGTGGGCGCTGTTGGTGCACCCGTTGGTGCTTTGGATTTTAACTTACTCCATCACCTTGGTGGCGCGCTATGAGGCCAGCGAAGGTCAGCCTCCGCGCTGGGCCGAGTGGCTTCTATTTATCATTCCCTTACCACTTTTGGCGGCGGGGGCAGTGTGGGGGGCGGGTTACTTTTGCTGGGCACTTTTTTGCTGTGGCCTTTTCTGGTATTGGATTCGCCGCTCCAATTTTAAGCACCCCTTGCCGGCGGGGGTGGGACGTCGGGTGGCCGACCGCCTAGCCTCGTTTCCTTTCCTCGATCTCGCCGCCGCGACGGCTTTCCTTTTTTTTACGGCCCAGATGAAAGGTTCGGAAAGTTCTCTAGAAAACATGTATGTCGGGGTCACGCGCTTCTTGGGTCTATTTTGGATTGTTCCGATGGGATGTTTGGGTCTGACGTTGCTTTTCCGGCGGTGGATTCCGACGACCTAAGTGGACGGTCTGATTAAATGATGGGTTTTAAGTTGGGGATTAGCGGAACAAGGGCTTGTCCTTAGGGGTCAAAATCCTTCTCATTAACTTTCCCCGGGCTTATGGACGAATCCCTCGACCTCGAATTTGCGGTAACTTATCGCCATCGGATTTTTTTCACCGAGCGGGCGTTTGCGTCCACGAATAAAATTTTAGCGGAGTTGGTCGGTAAGGCCAAAGTCATCCCCATCGTGGATGCGGGCTTGGTCCAATCCAGTCCCAAGCTTTTGGCTGAAATCGTGGCCTATGGTAAAGCCCGTGAACTCAATTTCACCCGGGAGCCTTTGGTGTTAACGGGCGGCGAAGCCGCGAAGAAAAATTCCGCAGTCGTAAAAGCCGCCTTGGCGGCGATTGAAGAAGATAAGATTTGTCGCCACTCCTATGTCCTCGCCTTGGGCGGCGGGGCGTTCCTCGATGCCGTGGGCTTTGCGGCCGCGACCGCGCATCGCGGCGTACGTTTAATTCGCATGCCGACGACGACTTTAGGGCAGGGCGATGCCGGAGTCGGGGTGAAGAATGGGATTAATACTTTTGGTAAGAAAAATTTCACGGGGGCGTTTGCGGTCCCCGCGGCCGTCGTGAATGATTTGGCCCTCTTAGCGACGTTGGATCCGCGCGGGTTGCGCGATGGCTTGGTCGAAGCGGTCAAAGTTTCCTTATTGAAGGATGCGAACTTCTTTAATGATTTAGAGCGCCATGCTCCTTTATTGGCTCGCGGTGATTTAAGCAAAGTCGGCGATGCCGTTCGCCGTTCGGCGACGCTCCATGCGCAGCACATCGCTCGTAATGGCGACCCCTTTGAATTGGGCAGCGCACGTCCCTTGGACCTCGGCCACTGGGCGGCGCACAAGTTAGAATCCATGACGAATCACCGGTTGACGCATGGTGAGGCCGTGGCGATCGGTTTAGCCTTGGATATTTTGTGTGCCCGTAATTTAGGGTTCTTTGGTGCTGTGGAAGCCGAGCGCGTTTTAACGGTCTTAGAAGCCCTTGGCTTCCGACTTTACGCATCTGAAATGCACCTGCAGGACGGGGCACCGCTGTTGGCGGGCTTGGAAGAATTCCGCGAGCACCTCGGCGGCGAGTTAACCCTCGTTTTACCGACCGCCATTGGTCAATCCACTCAAGTTCATGAAATGCCCGAGGCCTGTGTGCACTCGGTGACCGAAGAATTGCGCGTACGAGATGCCCAACGATGCGCCGTGCGGTCTTAAATGTCGTTGGGCTGAGTGCCCGTGATTTGCAGTCGGGCTTGATGCCTCGACTGGCTGCACGAGCCCAGCGCGGGGCTGTGAGTCGAGTGAAGCCAGCGTTTCCCGCGGTGACTTGCACTGCTCAATCAGATTACCTCACAGGCGTCCGCCCATCGACACATGGAATTGTGGGTAATGGCTGGTATGATCGCGTGTTGAGTGAAGTGCAGTTTTGGAAGCAGTCTAATCGACTGGTCCAAGCACCCAAGGTTTGGGATGTGATTCACGAACGTCGCCCTGGGGCGAAAGTCGCTAACCTATTTTGGTGGTATAACATGGGCACGCAGGCGGATCTCGCGGTCACCCCTCGTCCGATTTACCAAGCCAATGGAGGGAAAGTTTTTGATATCGCCAGTTATCCGCAGCGGCTACGTCCTGCGTTGAAGCAAGCCTTAGGCGACTTTCCCTTTCATGCCTTTTGGGGTCCGCGGGCGGGCTTAGCCGCTTCGCAGTGGATTGCTGATGCCGCGCGTTGGGTCGAGACGCACGAGAAGCCTGATTTAAATTTAGTTTACCTGCCCCACCTCGACTACGACCTCCAGCGCTTCGGCCCGGAGCATCCTCGTAGTCAGCAAGCGCGCCGAGAGGTGGATGTCCTCGTGGGTGACTTAGCAGACTTTTTAGAAAGTCAGGGCGTTGAAGTCATGATGGTGTCTGAGTATGCCATCACGTCGGTTGATCGAGATATTGCCTTGAATCGTCTCTTCCGGGCGAAGGGCTGGTTAGAAATCAAAGACGAGTTGGGGACGGAAATTTTGGACGTCATGGCCTCGCGCGTGTTTGCCGTCGCCGACCACCAAGTCGCCCACGTCGTCGTTCAAGACCCGGCTTTGTTAGGCGAAGTCCGTGCCCTCTTGGAAGCCACGCCCGGGGTGGAGCATGTTTTGGATGCCGCCCAGCAAGAAGCTTGGGGTATCCGCCACGTCCGTTCGGGGGACTTCGTGGTGATAGCCGATAACCACAGCTGGTTCAGTTATTATTATTGGATCGATGACGCCAAGGCGCCCGATTTTGCCCGCTGTGTGGATATCCATCGCAAGCCAGGCTATGATCCTGCGGAACTCTTTGTAGACCCCAAGTTGTCGTTTCCGATGGCGACCGTAGCATGGTTTCTCTTGAAGAAAAAATTAGGTTTTAAGGCGCTGATGGAGATTATCCCGTTGCAGGCGGACCAAGTTCGTGGGTCGCATGGTCGCTTGCCTGAAGACAGTTTGGATTGGCCCATTTGCATCAGCCCTCCAGGCGGAAAATTGCCGTACGAGATGGTTTCGACGGAGGTTTTTGGTCAAATCGTCGCTGGCTATTAAGTTTAAGGGAACCATCCTTTCGCCATCATGTTCGTGCAGAGGATGAAACTAACGTCGCTCTTGGGCGTATTGGGCGCCTTGCTGCTTGGGGCGGCTCCTTTTCCCGAGCCGACGAATAATCAGGCTGAGACCATTCCACTGTTAAGTCCCGAGGTAGCGTTATCCAAGATGAAGCTACCCTCAGGCTTTAAGGCCACCGTTTTTGCCGCGGAGCCAGAGCTCCGTCAGCCCATTGCACTTTGTTGGGATGAACGCGGGCGCTTATGGGTCGCGGAGAACTATACCTATTCCGATAAAAAAGAACGTTTTGATTTAAGCTTACGCGACCGCATTTTAATTTTCGAAGACGAGCATCACACCGGAAAGTTTTCTAAGCGCACCGTCTTCACCGAAGACTTGCAGATGCTCACCAGCATTGAGCGAGGTTTGGGCGGCGTCTTTGCTCTTTGTCCGCCTAATCTGCTTTTCATTCCGCTGAAAGGCGATCAACCCCCTGGTCCGCCCGTGGTACTCTTGGATGGCTTTAGCACTACCGCCGCCAGTCGACACACCTTTGCCAATGGTTTGAAGTGGGGGCCCGATGGATGGTTGTATGGCCGAATTGGCATTAGCAGCACTTCGTGGATTGATGTTCCCTCGGTACCTAAGGAAAAACGCCAACCCACGGCAGGTGGGCTGTGGCGTTACCATCCGATTAAGAAGATTTTTGAACCCTACTGTCACGGCACGACGAATCCTTGGGGCTCGGATTGGACGAAGGACCAAGAGTTGATATTTATTAATACCGTCATCGGTCACGCCTGGCAGGGGATTTACGGAGCTCACTTTAAACGCATGCACGGCGAAGATCCGTATGAAGGCGTTTATGAATTAATCGATCAGCACGCCGACCATTATCATTGGGACACCGGGCAGAAGTGGACGGATTCGCGAGGTGGGGCGGGAGCCCACGATGCCTTAGGCGGCGGGCATGCCCACGTGGGCATGATGATTTATCAGGGCGACAATTGGCCTGCGGAATATCGCGATAAACTCTTCACGCTGAACCTGCATGGCCGCCGGGCGAATCTCGAAAAAATTGATCATGCGGGCAGTGCCATCGTGGTGAAGCACGTGGGCGATTTGTTGCGCACCGAAGATTTATGGTTTCGCGGGATTGAAATCAGTCAGGCTCCTGATGGCGGGGTTGTGATGTTAGACTGGAGTGACATTGGAGAATGCCACGAAGAAGACGGGGTGCACCGCACCTCGGGTCGGATTTATAAAGTTACTTATGGCGACCCGGCGGCACCGCCCCCTGATTTACGACAGGCCAGTTTAACGCAACTCGTCGAGTGGCAACGCAGTACCAATCAATGGCTCCTCCGCATGGCACGTTGGGAATTACGCGAGCGGGCGTGGCGTGGGGACGACATGAAAGCCGCGTGGGAGGCCTGGGCGACGTTGCCTAAGGACGGTTCGGTCGAGGCCACGTTGAATGCGCAGGCGACCGCCCGGGCTCTGTTGGCGCCGCTGCAGGCTAAGGTTCCCGAGACCTATTTAAATTCTTTTGGCCCCTTGGCGTTACGCCGTGAAACGCGCGACGGGGTTTTAGCCCGACTCGTGGAGCGTGAGTTGATTGAGCCCTTGGTCGTGGGCCATCAAGCCCAACGCCGAGGTCAGGCGACGGAAACCATATTGGCTGAGGCGGGAGTCGCCGAGGAAGTTCTCGTGCAACTGGCAGGGGAGGAGCATGGTCCCCAGACCCGACTCGCGTTGGCGGAGGCCCTGACGCAACTCGGACCCGAGACGCGTAGTTTGGTGGCCCAATATTTAGTCCGCTACGATGGCGATGAGGCTGATCATAATTTACCGCTGATGATTTGGTACGGCATCCGCGATTTACCCGCCCATGAACTCTTAAACATCGCGCACGTCTGTCGCCTCACCCACGTCACGAAACTCTTAGCCCGACGTTTAGCGGAAGGAGCCGTGAAGCAACCTGAAGCCCTTGATGCCTTATTAGAATTAACCCTCGAACAGAGCGTTGGGCAGGAAGCGGTCTTACTCGGTTTAAGTGATGGCTTGAAAGGCGTTCGCCAAGCTCCCACCCCGGCTCACTGGTCGGCCTTCGTGGCGAGTTTGGCAAAGGATGAGAAGACCCAATCCCTTGTGCAGCGACTGGGCGTCGTCTTTGGTTCAGGCCAGGCCCTGACGGAGCTTCGTCAGGTCGCCTTGGCCGAGGACCTCCCGATTGATCAGCGCCGTAAGGCTTTGCGGGCATTGATTGAAGCCGACAGCCCGGAGTTGCGGGCCGACTGCGAGAAGCTTTTAAGCGTGAATGGACTGAGCCTCGAAGCCATGGCAGGCTTGGTTAAATTTGATGACCCCGCCTTGGCGCAGAAAATCATTCGCCGCTATCCTGGCCTATATCCCCACGAGCGCTCGCAGGCTATTTTAGTTTTATGTGCACGGCCCAGTTTTGCTCGTGTCCTTGTGGACCATTTACTCAGCAGTCAGCCTCTGATTAAGCCACAGGACGTCGGTCCATTAGCCCAACGGCAGTTACGTGCCATGACCGACGTCAGCATGGCGGCAAAAGTCACGCAGTTATGGGGGCAGGCCAGAGAGTCATCGGCTGATAAGTTAGCCCTCATGGCGGCGTTGACCACGACGCATACCCCGGAAAGTTTGGCCGCGGGCGATTTAGCTCAAGGCCACCAACTCTTTTTGGCCATCTGTGGACAATGTCACCGCCTCTTTGGCGAAGGTGCTTATTTAGGACCCGATTTAACGGGCAGTGGACGTCATGACCTCCATTACCTGTTGGAAAACATTGTCGACCCCAGTGCTGTCGTGGCCCCCGCTTACCTCTTAACCACGTTCAATCTTAAGGACGGCCGCGTCATCAGTGGTCTCATCGCTGAAACCTTACCGCAGGCCTTGGTGGTACGTTCGGTTGGGCAAGAGTGGACCCTGCAGCGCAGCGACATCGTGCGTCAAACCACGCAACCCCTCTCGCTGATGCCCGAAGGCCTCTTGCAAGCGCTGACCCCGACGCAGCAACGGGATCTTTTGCATTACCTCATGTCAGATCAACCTGGGGTGCCTGGTAAGTAGTGGTTTCTATTAGAAACTTTGACAACCGCCCCAGCGTCACTGATGTAAAGAAATCGTAAAAGTTTTTACGGTCCTTTTATTTTATTATAGCATTATATAATAAAAACTTTATGCCCTAGGTCACTCATACACCTTTGGCATGACTGTCTTTCCCGATCCTCCGCCTGAAAGTGAAAAACTCAGTGAAAGCGAACGGTCAGCCCGGGCCTTACTGGATATTTTTTGCATGATTGGGACTCTGCCGGCCCGTCGAGTTCGGGGGGATTTAATGAATTCTTTTGAAGCTGAGGGCTTTTTAGAGCTCCAGCAAAGCGACGTGGACCCATCCGTTTTACCCCGGGGTTTAAAGCCCCAAGACATCGGACTCCTTACGTTGGAAGAGCGGGCCGACTTCATTGAAGGCGTGGTCATGTTGCACCGTCTGTTTAAGCCCCCGGTTGAGAAACTCTGCACTTGGCCGTTGGCCGTGCAACTACCTGTGGTGGCCGTGGCAGACTTATTGTCGAAGAACCACGTCAGTTGTCCTGAGAACTATCGGTTACTGCAAAGTGCCGAGTGGAGTAAAATCCGCGAGCTTAACCTTTACCATATGTGTCCTTATGAGGACTGGTTGAAATGTTTAGTGAAGGATGCGGGCGGGAATCCGCACCACCCGCGCTCGGAGTTGGAGCGTCAGGCTTGTCAGCGGTTACTGAAAGTTGTGGGTTATAAGTCTAAGGCTTAAGCAGCCGGTAGACGGCGTCTTTGGCGGACTCTCCAGGCAAGCGATCCCCAAGTCGGTAGGCATTCATTGTCTGCACGCTGTCGCCTCGTTTAAGTTTCACGATAGGTCCCACCGTTTCGAGTTCCACGTAAGGTTGGGCATCGGGACTCGTGTAGAATTCAGCGCTACTACCGTGGTCGGGGAAACGACCCGCAGTCCGATCAACTTGCAGGTCGATTTTTAGAGTGTGTTGTGAGCCAACCCAAACCAGGGCTTTGCCCCCGGTGCCGATTTTAGCTGGAATCGCTTTTTGCCGATCCCAGAAAAGTAATTTACCTTCAATTTCGACGCGGGGTGTCGGGCCAAACAGTTCGGTGTAATAAGGCGGCTCGGGGTTAGCAAAAGTCGCCACGATTTGCGGGTCGCGCAGTTGCGTTACGACCCAGACGGCGATCTCGATGGGGTCGCCGGCGACTTTATAATAAGTCGTCGTCACTTCGAGGCTATCGGCGTAGATGCCGAAGTAGCGGGTGAAGTAGACGCCGCTTTGGGGGTCGATCGGTGAAGTGAGCAACAGCCCGTTTTTACTCGTGCGGACGGCCAATGCTGTTTGATCGAAGACCGTTGGAGGCATCCATTGACCAGAGGCATTCTTCATCCACACCGATTCGGGAGCGGGCCAGGTTTTATCTCCGCCAAAATTAGTCCATACTGAGGATTGCGGCCGCACGGGTTGACCGAGCAAGGCGGGATTTTGCCAGAGTACGCCGGTGGTTTCACCGGGACGACGTAGGTCCATCAACCGTCCGATGGATGGCACGATGACCGCTTCGAGGTTTTTATTCGCGAGCACATAGGCATCGGGCCAGCCCTCGTAGACTTGTGGTCCCGCAACCGGGTGGGTACAGGAGATGAGCCCGAGGGCTAAGAGAGCTAGTAGAGCTCTCATCGCTCGTTCCAAAAGATGAGCAGGTTTTTGGTTTGGCGACCTGCGACGATGAGGTCGATTTTACCATCCCCGTTTAAATCGGCGGCTTTAAAGTCTTCGACCGCAATTTCTTGATTCGCAATCACACTCGTCCGCCAAGTTTGTCCCGCTGGGTCGAGGGGTGTGAGTAGGCGAATGCCTGGTTCCGTGCCACGCCAACCAATCATCGCTTGATCGGAGCCAGTCCCTAAGAAATCGGCAATCGCTACCGCATGGCCTTCTTTGAAGCCATGAAGCACCTCTTGGCGCTGCCAATGGTTGGACGTGCGTTCGGCGGTGGTGGTGTAAACGGCTGCGGTGTTGCCGTGCATCGGTTCCACCGTGGCGAGGAATGTGCTACCATTAGGCAATTTACCATCGCGCACTTCGCCCACGCCGACGGTGGTTAGTTGGGTGGAGTGCCAGCCTGCTTTGGCATCGTATAAATTATACCAAATACCTTCTTTGGAGCCACTGAGGGTGGCACTGACTTCGTTTTCCCAGTGGAGCGGTTGGAAGTTGTGCGTCGCGTGCCCCGTGTCGTTCATCACCGTCACTTTCCATGGGTCATGGGGGTTGGCGGGTTTTTCGTAGGCCAAGGCTTTGGCTCCTACGCCGGCGGTGTTTTTATTGCCGCGTCCGTGGAGGGGTTGCACCACCAGGTCCCACCGCTGGCTATTGATTTGCACCCAGTGCATGCGGTGGACGGTGGGTTCGTAGGGGAGGGGGATTGCTTCCCAAAGTTGAGTGGGGTCGGCGGGAGCTTGTAGGTAGAAGACCGCCCCACTGCCTACGGTATCGCTAGGATTCCACCCTGCTCCCACGGCGATTTCGCAATGGCCATTCACCACCTGGGCGGCCACGCACACGTTATCCAGTTTGGTCAGGTTGCGGGCGATGATGTGTTTTTTCCAATCTGGGTTATGATACCACTGCACCGTTTTTTGGTCCGCGAGGATGATGTCGGGCTTGCCGTCACCATCCACGTCAGCAATCGCGAGCCCATACCCGATATCAACCTTATCAATTTCTTGGATACGAAATTTAGGTTCGGGTGGGACGGCGAGGGCGAGCCAAGGCAACAAGCCGAGAATAAAGGAAGGGCGCATGGGGTAGGGGGTAAGACCTTTTTAACCTGTGATAGTTCCGATTCAAACGTGAAAGGTTTTTCCGTTCGCTTTCGTCCTCGGGTCGACTAGAAAGCCCATATGTTAGGACGCCGTTCATTTTTACAATTAGGCGCAGGCTTTTCGGGATCGGTGTTGGCTTCCCCTTTTTTACGCGGAGATAATACGGCTCCAGCTCAGACTAAGCCGGTCGCTTTTGTCGTTGTCGGTGACACTCACTATTTTGCTTCGGTCGACAATCCTAGCAAAATGCAGACCGCTTCTCGGGCGTACAATCGCGGTTTGATTGAGGTCATCAATACATTGTCCGGGCGCGAAATCTCGGAAGCCGCCGGAGGTGGTCATGTGGGAGCTTTGACTGCTTGTTTACACGTCGGCGATTTAATTGATAGCGGTGACAAGAATGGAGCCGTGATTCAAGAGATGCAAAAAACGGAGTGGGCGGAGTGGCAGCAGGATTATGGTTTATTAGGCAATGACGGTCGGCTCAACTTACCCGTGTATGAAATCCACGGGAATCACGATGGCCCTCATGGTAAGGGTTTAGTTTTGGAAGGCATTGCGGAGCGGAATCGGCGTCGCCGCGGACTCAAGGGCCTTTCGCCGAATGGCATGCATTATTCGTGGACGGCGGGGGGCGTGCATTTCGTGCACTTAGGCATTACCGTCGGTCAGGTGAAAGACGTGAAGCGTCCGCGTCGTTATGATCCCATGGAAAGTTTGGATTTCTTAATCACGGATCTTGCCAAGGAAGTCGGTCATTCGGGTCGTCCGGTCGTTTTGTTACACCACGTTGATTTCGCCCGTTACTGTGGGCAGGTCTCTGATGAGATGGTGCTTAAAAATGAATGGGATTACGCGGATGTCGCCGCCTTTTATCAGGCCATCAAGCCCTACCGCATTGCGGGAATCTTTTATGGTCATACGCATGCGCGGGGCGTGTATGCTTGGAGTGGACCTAAACCTTTGCCTGTGATTGTGGGACGTCCTGCTCCTGTGGGTATTCCGACTTTTAACACCGCCCAGGCGGCGCATTTTGGCAAACCCGCGCATGCCTTGCTATACGTCGAAGTGCACGCACAGGAAATTTTAGTCCGTGAGCTCGCCACGACCGACGGTTGGGAGACCAGTCAATGGTCACCCCTCGCTTGGCGCTTACCGCATTTTAATGCTTAGGACCGAATCAAAGCCGGGAAGAGTTTAATCAAGCCATCGGCCATGATTTCGACTCCCACGGCGGCGAGCACGAGACCCATTAAACGCGTCAACACATTGATACCCGTCTGTCCTAAGAAGCGGGTAATCCGCGTCGCTGCGGCAAGGCAGGCATAAGTCGCAGCCGCTCCAGCTAGACCATAAACGAGTAGCAAAGCTTGGTCGGTCCACGTGGACGCTTTATCCGCGTAAATAATCATCGTGGAGATCGTCGCCGGGCCGGTGAGTAGCGGGACGGCTAAGGGTGTGACGGCGACGCTATCGCCCGCATCTATTTTCTGATTCGCCGCGTCGACTTCTCGTGGCGAACTATCGGCTGGTTCGGCGTTTAACATTTGCGTCGCGTTGATGAGGAGCAACACGCCGCCCCCGACTTGGAAGGAAGCTAAAGAAATGCCAAAGAAGCGAAGTAGTTGGAGTCCGGCGAGGGCACTCGTTGCAATCACCAGAAAAACAGTCAGGCTGCTGATCCAGATAGTACGTTGACGCTGGGCGGGAGAAAGTTTGGCCGTGAAGTGAATGAAGAACGGAATGACGCCAATCGGATTAAGAACCGCGAGCAGCGTGAGTAAGGGTTTTAAAAGATCCACGAGAGGGAGCGATTTAGCCCATCAGTTTCGCCAGACACTCTTGGTACAAGGCCTGGGTGCGGGCGATGACGTCAGCGGGCAACACCGGGCCTGGTGCGGTCTTATTCCAAGGTTGGGCTTCGAGCCAATCGCGTACGAACTGCTTGTCGTAGGAAGGCTGGGAGCGTCCGGGTTGCCAGCTCGCTTTAGGCCAATAGCGGGACGAGTCGGGCGTCAGCACTTCATCGATGAGCACCAAGGAACCATCGGGGGCGGTGCCGAATTCAAATTTCGTATCAGCGAGGATAATGCCTGCTTGGGCAGCGCGTTCATGCCCCAGGTTGTAGAGGGCAATCGACGTGTCATGCACTTGGCGGAATAAGTTAGTCCCGAGGATGGCTTCGCAGCGGGCGCATGTGATCGCCTCATCATGTCCCTCTGCCGCCTTGGTCGAAGGCGTGAAGATAGGTTGGGGCAGGCGCGAGCCATCGAGGAGTCCAGCGGGCAAAGCGTGATCGAGGATTTTACCGTTTTTCTTATATTCCTTAAAACCACTGCCTGCCAAGTAACCGCGCACCACGGCTTCGATGGGGAGTGGCGTGAGCTTTTGCACCAGCATCGAGCGAGGAATGAGGTACTCGTGGCCTTGCAGTACTTTTTTCAAAGCCGCATCGTGATTCGGAACTAAGTGCGTCGGGAAAATTTTGGCCGCTTGGGCGAACCACCACAGACTTAGTTGCGTCAACAGAATCCCTTTACCGGGTACGCCGTTGGGCATCACCACGTCGAACGCCGACAACCGGTCGGTGGCGATGATGAGGTAGTGGGTCCCTAGGTCGAAGACCTCGCGCACCTTGCCCTTGGCCTTGAGCGGGTAAGGCAGGCCTTGGACGGTCATCAAGGATTCGGAAGGAAGGGCAGGGACGCTCATGTCAGAGAGAGGTATACATAGGAGAAACGAGGCTGGTTGGGCAAGGAAACCCTCGCAGGGTTTAACTCGCCAAGTTTCGTGGTGGAGATTTTATGGAAAAAGTTCCGATGCGACTTTGCGACGCCCATTGCCACTACCAGTTTGCGGAAGTCCCTTATGAGGCCGTGGAGCAGGCTCGGCAACTTGGCGTCGGTGAAGCCATGATTAATGGCTCGGCTCCGAGCGATTGGGCAGAAGTGGCGGCGTTGGGGCAGCGGGATGCCCGCAACCTTTGTTCATTTGGTTTGCACCCCTGGGATGTGCCGACCGCGCCGCCGAACTGGCGGGATGAACTCCAACGCTTTTTAGAAAAATACCCACAGGCCTCTCTGGGCGAGATGGGGTTGGATCAATGGGTGGAGGGGTATGATTTACCAGCACAGGTCGAAGCGTTTAAGTGGCAATGGCAGTTGGCGGTCGCGTTGCAGCGAGCGGTTACGATTCACTGCATTCGTGCGACGGGCCCCTTGATGGACTTGTTGCGTACCTTGCCTGTCGCCCCGCGAGGCTTTTTATTACACAGTTGGAATGGCCCGCGAGAACTCGTGCCTGAATTGGTGCAACGCGGGGCATATTTTTCTTATAGTGCCTATCATTTTGCGGCGACCAAGACGGCACAACGCGAACAGTTTGCGGGCGTGATTCCGCGGGAGCGCATCTTGATCGAGACTGATGCCCCAGCACTCTGTCCGCCCTTAGAAGAATGCCTCTACACCTTGCCTCCGGGCGAAGACGGCAAGCCCTCGAATCACCCCGCAAACTTATTGAAAGTAAATGAATCGCTGGCTCGCATGATGCATTTAGCCCCAGCGGAAACCGCCGCGTTAACGGCGGAGAATTTTCGCCGTTTATTTGTAAGTCGCTAAACTCAGTCGCAGCGCCTCGCCGGCGGCGGCGAGTCCAAAAGCCCCAGCTACATGGGAGGCGGTGCCGTAGCCCCATTCGCAGTTCGGCCGCAGCTCTTCGTCTTCAGGCAATGTACCGCCCGGCAATTCGCCGCAATCTTCGGGTAGCGTAAAGGGTTCGTCGGACCACACGCAGGAAACGCCGAAGGGCCCTTTGCGAGGGAAGTCGAAATTTTGCCGCAGTCGTTTACGCACCAACATCATCAAAGGGTCGTCACGTGAGGCCGTGAGATCGGTGATTTTGAGGCGCGTTCCATCCAGTCGCCCAGCACAACCACCCACCGTGACGATAGGTAATTGACGTTTACGTGCTTCGTAAATCAGCCCGCATTTGGGCGACAGGGCGTCCATCGCGTCGATGACCACGCCGGAGAAACCTTCGAGCACTTCATGCGGATTAAATTTGGATAAAAACCGCGTGTGCAGCGTCGTCTTAATCTGTGGGTAAATTGCTTGGGCTCGTGCGGCCATGGCGGCCGTCTTGGTTTGCCCGTGGTGAGCGTCAATCGCGTGGATTTGGCGGTTCGTATTGGAAACACAGACCGTGTCGCCATCGACTAAGACGAGGTGTCCGACCCCAGAGCGAGCGAGTGCTTCGACTGTCCAAGAGCCGACGCCGCCGAGACCCACCACGAGGAAGCTTGCACGTGACAAACGCTCTAATGACGCTCGACCATACAGTCGCCCAATGCCAGCGAAGCGTGCGAGGTAGTCGGCGTCCATGCGGGCATACAAAACCAGATTTTCCTTAGCTCCAAGAAACAAACACCAGATGCTCGAGGCTTGAATCCCTTAGTGAATTAACTTACCTTGTGAAGTATCATGGCTGCCACTGCCGACCACGCCCCCAAGATTCTTCAGTTACCCTCGAGCCCGCTCTGGTATTATTTAGGTGGCGTATCCGTGGTCGCCCTAATTTTAGGGCTCGGCGTCTCTTTCGGGTTTGTTTTGCGCGATCACTTGCAAGCTGAGCCCGTGACGGAAGTTTTCCGGGCCTCGCGCACGGCGTTGATTCAATACCGCAGCGAGAAGAATGCCTGGCCCGCCGAGTTTAGTTTTAACAATCCTCCGGCCGAGTTGCGGGCTTACGGCTTTGCCCAAGCCGTGAATCCTCTCTTGGAGAAAACTGGTTCATTGGGCACGTGGCGTTTCAGCACCAAGAGTCTCGACGGCAAGAAGGAGCCTTCGATTGTCTTCAAACCTACTGAAATGACCGATACAGTGCGCCGGATTTTGGGCGTCGTTGATAGTCGCGTTGATGATGGCGAACCGAACACCGGAAAGTTTCGGTTCAACGATCAAGGCGGCAGTCTTACGCTGTCGGCCGAGTAATCGCTTCAGCTTTAGCGCGCAGGTCTGCTTCCGCTAGGGCATTCACCAAGTCATCGAGGTTGCCTTCGAGTACTTGTTCGATGCCGTGGACGGTTAAGTCAATGCGGTGATCGGTGATGCGATTTTGGGGGAAATTATAGGTGCGAATCCGTTCGGAGCGATCACCCGAGCCCACTTGGCCTTTACGGGTGTCGGCCCGTAATTCACGTTCTTTGGCGCGTGTTTGATCCAGCAGACGGGAGCGCAGGACGCGCAGGGCTTTTTGGCGGTTGCGCAATTGCGAACGCTCATCGGCGCAGTAAACCATCAAGCCCGAAGGCTTGTGGATGATTTGCACTGCCGACTCGGTTTTATTCACGTGTTGTCCGCCCGCACCCGAAGCGCGTGCGACGGTGATTTCAAGGTCTTCGGGTTTTAAGACCACTTCAGCTTCTTCGGCTTCGGCCAGGACTGCCACCGTGGCGGCGGAAGTGTGAACGCGACCGGAGGCTTCGGTGGCAGGCACGCGTTGGACGCGGTGCACTCCTGCTTCGTGGCGTAAGAGGGCGGATGCCCCTTCGCCTTCGATGAGTAAGACCGCTTCGCGAATCCCGCCCAAGTCGGAGTAGGACAGCGACAGCAGTTCATGTTTCCAATTCTTTTTTTCGGCGAAGCGCGTGTAAGCACGCAGCAGTTCGGAAGCGAACAAGGAGGCCTCTTCGCCGCCTGTGCCAGCACGGATTTCGACGAGGGCATTGCGCGAATCATCCGGGTTCGGTGGGATGATTGCCCGGATTAGGTCTTCGCGGGCTTTCTCGATTTCGGGGGTCAGGCGTTGGATCTCGTCTTCTGCCATCCGACGCATTTCGCCATCGGACTCACGAGACAGGGCGGTCGCTTCGGTCAGTTCCTTTTCTAGGCTTGTCAGCTGGTCATCGGCTTTGACCGCCTTGGAGGTGAAACGCAGTTCGGCCCCTAGGGCGGCGGCTCGCCGACTATCGCCAAACGTCGCGGGGTCGGCCATGAGGGCTTCCAGCTCGGCAAGGCGCCGGCGAAAACCGCTGAGGTCGGGGCGGAGGGGGGAAGTGGACATAATTTAGAAAGTGAGAGAATCGGGACTTGGACAAGGCAGACCCTTGCTTATTTAATGGAGTGCGGGTAGACTCCTATCGCAAGCCCGACCTTTCATCCACTTTTGACGAAACTTGACCATGCAGCCTAAGGAACCCGCTCTGCGAGCCACCCATGTCCTCTCTTGTGTCTGGGATTTTGATAAAACCCTGTGCCCGGGGTATATGCAGACCCCGCTCTTTAAGGCTTTTGGGGTCGATGAAGAGCAATTTTGGAAAGAGACGAACCAATTGCCTGCGCTTTACGCCCGAAAAGGCATTCGGACGCCGAAGGACTCGGTCTACCTGAATCACCTCCTCAGTTATGTGAAGTCGGGACACATGAAGGGTCTGACCAATGCTAAACTCCGGGAATTAGGGGCTGATATTCAACTCTGCCCGGGGTTGCCGGACTTCTTCCCCAGCTTAAAGAAAGTCGTGCGGGAGTTAGGGCAGAAGCACAACCTCGAGGTCACCCTCGAGCACTACATCATTAGCACGGGGTTGGCGGAGATGATTCGCGGGACGGCTTTAGCTCCGCATTGCGACGGCATTTACGGCTGTGAGTTTTTAGAGCACCCCTTACCGCCGCATTTCACGAAGCAAGACGAACTCGCCTTGGAATTACCCACGGAAATCACGCAAGTCGCCGCGATGGTGGATAACACCATTAAGACCCGCTTCCTCTTTGAGATTAACAAAGGCTCAAATAAGAATCCTGAAATTGATGTGAACGCCGTGGTGCGGATGGAAGATCGCCGCGTGCCGTTTGAAAATATGATTTATATCGCCGACGGACCTAGCGATGTGCCGGTGTTCTCGCTCCTGCGCAAGAATGGCGGCAAAGCCTTTGCGGTTTATGTGCCGGAAAGCGAAGCCGAGTTTGCCCAGAATGATGCGTTGCTGCAAGCAGGTCGGGTGCATGGTTATGGCCCCTGCGATTACGCTGCGGCGGCGTTCACGCCGAAGTGGATTCGGCACGCCTTGACGGGCATGGTGGAGCGTTTGGCTCAAGAACGTGCGGCGGCCGTGTCCGCCCGTGTTACGCGCCCTCCGCGGCACATCCATGCCGACGCCCCGGCTAATCCTGCAAAAGACAATCCCTCTCAAGGTACCTTTTTTGGTGAATAATCATGCCTGCACCTGCACGTAAACGCTCGGCCACTTTGGCTCGCCCCGCGAGTGAAAGCCGCCCCATTTTAGCTTTAGTACTCGCGCTCATTGGAGCGTTTTTTGTGGTCGCTATGGCGGCGCACACTTCGAGTGACGACTTTTGGTTCCGCCAGTCCATTGAGACCAAGTTCAACCTCCCAGCCCAGACGGGGATGAAGTTGGAGAATAATCCCTGTGGGGCGTTGGGGGGAAGTTTAGCGGTGAGTTTCTTTAGTCTTTTTGGTTACGCCGCATTTTTAATCCCCGGGTTTATTTTAGCCGCCGCTTGGTTCGCTTTGAATCACCGGGCGCACACCCTCTGGCCTACGAAGGTTGCACTCATGTCGGCCTGCGTTTTCTTTGGTGCACCGATTTTATCTCTCTGGCTGGGGATGGGAGTGGCCGAGGATGTCGTGCATGCGGGCGCCTTTGATCCGCGCGGCCCCGGCGGGATTTTAGGTGGTTTTATTTTTAATAACATCTGCCGTCCCGTGTTGGGTGATTACGGTCCCTGGATTTTAGTTTTCCCGTATGGCTTCTGTTTACTCGGGGCCTTAGCCGATGATCCTAAAGCCACGTTGAGTGCGTGGATTGCGGAGTTGCGAGACAGCTTTGGCGCCTGGCGGGCGGAGCGCAAAGAGCAGCAAGCTCGTCAGGTGGAAGAACAACGTCGCCGGGCGGCGGCGGCTTTGGAATTGAAGAAGAAGCAGCAAGCGGTGCAGGAAGAGATTATTATCCCAGTAGCACCTTTGCCGAAGCCGGAGGTTAAAAAAGAAGAGCCTAAGCCCGAAGTCATTCCGGTGCCGGTGGTGGCGACGGTGGATCCCAAGAACGTGCAAATCACCCCTCAGACCAAGTCAGTGGTCGAGTCGGAAGTAGTTGAGCCCGTGAAAGAAAAACCCGTGGCTCCAGTCGCGGAGAAGAAGTCGGCCGCGAAGGCGGAGGGTGACACCAAGAAAGTCGTCATCGTAAAGCCTGAGGCTATTGAGCGGGCGACGGTCTCGCAGCAATTGAAGCGCCGGGGCGATTATGTTTTTCCGCCCATCAATTATTTAGCGGAAGTTAAAACAAGTTCCGATAGCACCCCCGAAGATTTCCGGAAACGGGCAGCCGAATTGATCGAAACCCTGAAGCAATTTAAGGTCGAAGTCGTGCCCGTGGATGCGGCTGCGGGGGTCGATGTAGGGATTCAGCAGGGTCCATCCATTACCCGTTATGAAATCAAGCCTGCCCCAGGGATTCGAGTGGAGAAGATTGCGGGCTTATCGAACAACATCGCCATGAACCTCTCGGCCGAATCGGTGCGCATTTTAGCACCGGTTCCTGGTCGCGGCACGGTGGGTATTGAGATTCCCAATCGCGAACGCAAGGACGTGCTCCTGCGCGAAATCATTGAGTCGAAAGCTTGGGTGGAGTCGTCGGAGAAGATGGAAATCCCGGTCATCATGGGTGTCGACAGTGTGACTAATCGCCCCGTGATTCAGGACTTGGCCAAGATGCCTCACTGCTTGATTGCCGGTTCGACGGGTCAAGGGAAGTCGGTCTGTTTGAATGCTTTTATCGCATCGCTTTTATACCGCCGGACGCCGGCTGATGTACAATTCATCATGGTCGACCCGAAGATGGTCGAGTTGCAGGTTTACAATAAGTTGCCGCACTTAATGTTGCCGATTGAGACGGACGCCAAGCGTGTCCCCGCGGTCTTGAAGGCGTTGATTGGGAAGATGAATGAACGCTATAAGATTTTCGCCAAGTGTGGGGTGCGGAATATCACCGGCTTTAACGAAAAGCTCGCCAACCAGTCGGCCAAGCCGAAACAAGAAGAGTTGCCGTTGACGCCAGAAGAGCAGCAAGCTGCCCAGGCGGCCGCCGAAGCGGTCGTGGATGATGGGATTAAAGTTCCTACCGAAAAGCTCCCTTACTTAGTTTGTATCATCGATGAAATGGCCGACCTTATGATGGTTGCGGCTAAAGACATTGAAGTCTCGGTGACGCGCTTAGCGCAGTTGGCTCGGGCGGCGGGGATTCACTTAGTGTTGGCTACCCAGCGCCCTTCGACGGATGTCATTACTGGTTTGATTAAGGCGAACATTCCCACGCGGATTGCGTTTAAGGTCACTTCGCAAATCGACTCACGCACCATTCTGGATCGCGGCGGTGCGGAGGCTTTAGTCGGTCGCGGTGATATGCTCTTTGTCCCTCCTGGTTCGGCCAATTTAAGCCGCGTCCAAGGTGCCTATATCGGCGAAGGTGAAATCTCGAAGATCGTAGATTTCTTGTTTGAGAAGAACGGTGGTCCGGAAATCGCCCAAGACTTTGTGGATGCCGTCGACAATGCTTCCACGTCGGGCGAGGAAGGTGAAGATGGCGATATCGATGAGAACGATGAAGACGCCCTCGTAGAGCGCAGTTGGGAGATTATTAAGACCAACCAACGCGCCTCGGTTTCGCTGCTACAGCGCAAGTTGAAGTTAGGTTATAATCGGGCGGCCCGGATTATGGATACCCTGCATGAGCGTGGTTATGTTGGGCCAGAGAATGGTTCGACCCCGCGCGAGATTTTGCGGTAGTCGAGACTGACCTCCAAAAGAAAACCCCAAGTGTGAAGCACACTTGGGGTTTTTAGTTTAAAAACTTAACTCGTGATTACGGGGCCGTAGGAGCACCAGGGGTGGCTGGGGCAGCAGGGGCGGGCGTAGGAGTTTGAGCTGGAGCTGCGGGAGCAGGGGTAGGATCAGCATCGTCTTTCTTCTTTTTCTTCTTCTTGCCCTTTTTCTTTTCAGTCTCGGGAGCAGGGGTCGACTTGCTGGGGTCGTCTTTGCTTGGAGCGGCAGGGGCAGCAGGAGCGTTAGGGTCGGTGGCAGGGGCCGCAGGAGCGGTGTCAGCCGCATGGGCTAAGCCAATAACCAGGAGGAGGGCTAGGAGGTTTTTCATAAGGGTTCAGGGATATAACACCGCCTTTTTCCCAAAGTTGTAAATTAAAATGCGGAGTCAGGGTGAGGGGATAGGCACAAAAAAGGCCCTGAAGTCAGGGCCTGAGGGAAATGTGAGCCGGTTTGACTACTGATTAGCGTCGGCAGCCGGGGCGGCTTTGGACTTTTTGGCGGGCTTAGCGGGAGCCGGGGCGGCATTGTCATCGGTGCTCGCCGAATCATCGGCCGTCTTCTTGGCCTTTTGGGCCTTCGTTAATTCTTTGGTCACCGCGGTCGCACCGGCTACGCCAGCGTCGACGGTTTTCTTATCGAGGAGGGGGGCTGCGCCGGAACTACCACTGCCGATGGCGGCGAGTTTGGCTGCTTCATCCATGGCTGCTTTAGCGGCTTGGTTGGCGATTTGCGTGGCGGCATCGACGGAGCCAGCGACGAGCGAGGCGGGATCGGAGCCAGCGTTGGCACTATCGTCCGCGGACTTTTTCTTGTTCGTGGAAGGAGTGGACGTCGTGCCGTCGGCAGAAGTCGTACCATTCGCGTTTGCGGCTGCGGGCTGCTGGTTTTGGTTAGCAGTGTTTTTGCTTTGGCTCGAATTTTGGTTCGAGTTTTTGTTGGCACCAAAAGCCACGGCAGCGGCGAGCATGGCTAGGGTAAGGGTCTTCTTCATACAGTTATAACACCGTACCTCGGCCAGAGTTTCAAGAGCGGTTCGAACGGAAAACGAAGAAAACCGCCCCTAAAATGCAGAAAAAGGCCCAAAGGTAGTCCCAACGCCACTTTTCCCCCAGGAAAAGCATCATAAAAGGGACGAAAACGACCAAGGAGACGACTTCTTGAATAATCTTTAATTGGGCGGTCGTGATGCCTTGAGCGCTCCCTAAGCGGATGGCGGGGATGAGTAGTAGGTATTCAGCGAGAGCGATACTCCAGCTCACTAAGGCGGCCACCCACCAAGACTGATCATTGAGCGTCCGGAGGTGGCTATACCACGCAAACGTCATAAAAATATTCGAAATAAGGATTAAACCAAGGGTGGCTTCGAGGGAGCGCAGGGGGATCGAAGGCATAAGGGGATTAAGTTTTTTTGCGGTGGTGGTGCAAGCCTTCGTCGAGTGGCTGGCAGAACGACGCAAGTTGCCGGAGTAAAGCCGGGGTGTGGTCGGGGCTTTTTATTTGAGTTGCGAAAGCCCCCCTCCTGCGAAGTCTGCCAGAGCAATGGATAATCTCGAAAACCTTTTCGCCCAAAACAAAGCCTGGTCGGAAGCTGTTCATAAAGAAAGTCCAGATTTTTTCGTCACACTTTCGAAGCAACAATCTCCGCGGTATTTATGGATTGGATGTTCGGATAGTCGGGTTCCCGCGAACGAGATTGTTGGCTTATTGCCTGGCGAGTTGTTCGTGCACCGCAACGTCGCCAACCTCGTTGTCCACAGCGATTTAAACTGTCTCTCGGTCTTGCAGTACGCCATCGACGTCTTGAAAGTGGAGCACGTCATTGTCTGCGGTCACTATGGTTGTGGGGGCGTGCAAGCCTCGATGGAGCATCGCAAGGTGGGTTTAGTTGATAACTGGTTGCGTCACGTCAGCGATGTCCACCTCAAGCACGCTTTAGCCGTCGAATCCGTGTTAAAGCCCATGAAATTGGACACCCTGTGTGAGATTAATGTCATCGAGCAGGCCTTGAATGTGTGTCACACGACCGTGGTGCAAGACGCGTGGACGCGGAAGCAGCCCTTGGCGATTCACGGTTGGATTTATGGTTTACGCGATGGGCTCTTGAAGGACTTGGGCATGAATATTCGGGCGCAGGAGGAGATCACGCCTGCTTATGGTAAAGCCATTGCTCGTTACCGCGCCGCTAAGTAGTTTATCTAAGTTTTAAGTGCGTTTGCACTAGGCCGGCCTAGAAAATCATATGACTTCATGCAAAGTCATGACCGTCCGCGGGAACGCTTAACTCGATTAGGCCCAAGGGTATTGTCGGATTTGGAGCTCATGGAACTCCTGATTGGTTCGGGGACGAAGGGGGCTCCGGTGCAGGTGGTCGCAAACGAGCTGTTAAAAATGGCGGGAGGCTTGCGGGCTTTGAGCGGGTGGGAGGTGCACGACTTTCAACAAGTGCATGGTTTGGGTCCAGCGAAGGCGATGGAGTTAATGGCCACCGTGGAGTTTGCCCGGCGCTTGCGGGAACAGGCATTCATGGCCGAGGCGAAAATTGATTCGCCTGAGAAGGTTTGGCAGCGGCTAGAGCCCTTGGCTACCGGCTTAGCAGTGGAGAAGTGTTGGGTGCTGTCGTTGAACCGGAGGCATCGTTTGTTGGCCCTGCAGGAAATTAGTTCTGGGACCGCGACGAGTGCGATGATGCATGCCCGGGAAGTTTTTCGGAATCCCCTCCGCCATGCAGCTTGCGGGGTCATCGCGGTTCACAACCATCCTAGTGGCGACCCGATGCCGAGTGAGGCGGACCGAAAAGTTACTAGGCAGTTGATGGAAGCCGGCAACTTACTGGGAATTAATTTGGTCGATCATGTCATCATCGGTCGGCCCGAATGCGACCCCCTGAGTAAGGGTTGGTTTAGTTTTGGGGAGAACGGTTTGATTTAGGCTAAAATTAAGCAAAAAACCTGAATCACAGGGCGGATTTTGGGAACTAAAGTTCAGGGCTTTATGTCCAAAGGATGTTATGCCCCTTGCTCGGTTTGCAAAAATTTTATTAGCCTCTGTTTTGGGGTTAGCTCTCTTGGCCGTCGGCTATCGTCAAGGTTACCGTTATTACCGCAAAAACCTCGCGGCTCCGCGTACCGGCGAAGTCGTTTATCGCGAGGAATGCCTGCGTTGCCATGGTCCTCAAGGACAAGGCGTGGCGGGGAAGGCCGATGAGCCGTTGTTAGGGGAGAAGAGTCCGCATTCGCTTACGCGCTACGTGGCTCGGGAGATGCCCGAGGATAACCCCGAGTCGCTTTCGATGGCGGAGTGCGAGGCCGTGTCGCTTTACATTCACCAAGCCTTTTATTCTCCCGAAGCTCGGGCGCGTAATCACCCGCCTCGTTTGGACTTAGCTCACTTAACGGTACGGCAGTATCGCGAATCGGTTACGGATCTTTTAGGTGCCTTACACAAGAGCAATTGGGCTACCACCTCGGGAGGGTTGTTGGGCGTGTATCGTGAATCCTTGGGTAAGGATAAGGGTGAAGCTAAGTTAATGGAGCATGTGGACTCGGTAGTTAATTTTGATTTTGGAGCAGGTCCTTTGCCCCAAGGTAAGAATGCCGAACAGTTTAAAATTAATTGGAGCGGTTCGTTGCTCGTGCCTGATACCGGTGATTACGATTTCCGTATCACGAGTCCGAACGGTGTGCGTCTGTATGTGAATCCTCCCTCGAACGGTAGTGAGAAGAATGCCTGCATCGATTTATGGGTCAGTTCAGCGATGGTGCGCACCGGTGAGGCTCAAGTCTTCCTTTTAGGCGGTCGTACCTATCCGCTAAAAATCGAATTTTTTAAGTTCAAAGATAAGACCGCCGCGGTGAAGCTCGAGTGGCGTCCACCAGGTGGAGCTTGGACCGTGATTCCTGCTGAAAACCTTTCGCCGCAATATGCCTCGCCGGTAGAGGTTCTCTCGGTCGCGTTGCCTCCCGATGATGCCAGCATGGGGTATGAGCGTGGCATCACCGTTTCGCGCGAGTGGACCGAAGCGGTCGCCAAAGGGGCTTTACAAGCCGCGGCTTTGCTGGGCCCGCGTCTTTATGAGTATGCAGGCACGAGTCCCACGGCTCCCGATAAAGCTGCCAAATTAAAAGCCTTCTCGCAGCGTTTGGCACAGCTCGCTTTTCGTCGTCCGCTCTCGGAAGAACAGAAGCAAAGTATCGCGAGTTTATTTAAGGAAGACTTGCCTCCCGAAGTTTCCGTGAAGCGCGCCCTCATCCGCACGCTCTCTTCACCTTACTTCTTATACCCCGGCACGGGGCCGCAAGATGACTATGCGGTGGCGAGTCGCCTGGCGTTATCGCTTTGGGACTCTTTACCAGATGAGCCGCTCTTGCAGGCTGCCGCCCAGGGCAAGTTGAAAACTGTGGAACAAGTGCGTGTGCAGGCCCAACGTATGTTAAAGGATCCTCGGGCCAAGTCGAAGCTCCGCGATTTCTTGCATCACTGGTTACACGTCGAAGAAGGAGCGGAAATTGCGAAGGATCCCATTACCTATCCTGGTTTCGATCAAGGCGTGGTCATGGACTTACGCACCTCATTGGATTTGTTTACCGAACGCGTGGTGTGGTCGGAGACGTCCGACTACCGCGACTTATTATTAAATAAGAACATTCTGATGAACGATCGCTTGGCCGCTTTTTACGGCCAAAAACTCCCGGAAGGGCAGGGCTATCGTCCCGTGCAGATGGATGCCGACATGCGGGCGGGTGTTTTAACCCACCCCTATGTCTTGGCGTCCTTTTCGTACACCAAGTCCACCTCGCCGATTCACCGCGGTGTTTTCGTCACGCGGAATATTTTAGGCCGTATGTTGAAACCGCCGCCCATGGCGATTGCGTTCATGGACGACAAATTTGACCCCTCGTTTACCATGCGGGAGAAAGTATCGGAACTCACGGCCAAGCCAGCGTGTATGGCCTGTCACGTCACGATTAACCCGCTCGGCTTTAGCTTTGAACGCTTTGATGCGGTGGGGCGCGTGCGGGCGATGGATAATAATAAGCCCGTGAATGATGTGGCCGAATACACGGCCGCGGATGGTACCGTGTTGAAGTTGGCTGGTGCCCGTGATGTGGCGATGCATGCGGCGGAAAGCCAAGCCGGCCAAGCGGGTTTTGTGCGCAACTTATTCCAAGCGATGGTTAAGCAGCCCCCCGCTGCTTATGCGCCGGAAACCCTGAATCAATTAACCGAGCAATTCCGGAAAGATCATTTCCATATTCGAAATCTCGCCGTGGAAGTCGCCGTCACGGCAGCTTTAACACCCGCGAAACCATCCACCCCCGCCACTCGCTAATTTTATGACACTACAACATCGACGAGAATTTCTGCGCCGCCTGGGACTTTCCGCGGCTATGTTGCCCTTGCTGGGCGGCCTTAAGTTATCGGCCGCGGAAACCAAGCCGCCGGCAAAGCAGCGCATCGTCTTTATCTTTTCGCCGAACGGTACCGTGCCCTCGGAATTTTGGCCTGATGAAGAAGGCAGTAAGTTTAAGCTCAAGCGCGTCTTAGCGCCCTTGGTGCCTTATCAAAATCGTATGCTCACGCTCAAGGGCGTGAATAATATGATTCGGGGCGATGGAGATTCGCACATGCGGGGCATGAGTTGCTTGCTCACGGGCATTGAACTCTTTCCCGGCAATATCATGGGCGGGGGCGGGCAGCCAGCTGGTTGGGCAAGCGGTCCTTCCATCGATCAAGAATTACGCCGCTTCTTGCAGAGCCAGCCTCAGACCAAGACTCGTTTTGGGTCTTTGGAAATCGGGGTGGCCGTAGGCAATCGTGCCGACCCTTGGACCCGTTGGAGTTACGCCGGGCCCAATCAGCCCGTGGCACCGATTTCGAGCCCTTATGAGTTGTTTGATAAACTCTACGGACAGATGAAAGAAAGTGAGAATCTCACTTCGGTCTTGGATGATTTGCGCGGAGATATCACGAAAGTCTCCCAGAACGTCGACGCAGCAGACCGTGGTTTGCTCGACCAGCACACCACGGCGTTGCGGGAATTAGAGCGCAATTTACAGGACCAGAAAGACCAGCTTTCGATTCAAGCCCCCGCAGCTTTACCGGCGGGCATTTTAATGGAGAATGATAGTATTCCCGCCGTTACCCATTGGCAGACCGAGTTGCTCATGAGTGCGTTCCAGAATGATTTGAGTCGCGTGGCCACGTTCCAATTTACCAATTCGGTGGGCGGCGCGCGCATGAAGTGGTTGGGCATTGAAGAAGGTCACCACTCCATTTCGCACGACCCTGATTTGAATACCACCTCCGTGGAGAAATTGGTGAAGATTAATCAATGGTTTGCGGAGCAAGTTGCTTACTTGGCGAAACGACTCAGTGAAACCCCTGAGCCTAATGGCCAAGGCAGCATGCTGGATCACACCACGCTCGTGTGGACGAATGAGTTGGGCAAAGGCAATAGCCATACCCTCGAGGACATCCCCTGGATGTTGTTGGGTGGCGGCTTAGGCTTTAAGACGGGGCGGGCGCTGAAGTTTACCAAAGAACCCCATAATCGTTTACTCATGGCTTTTGCGCATGGCATGGGGAACCCGCTGAAGACCTTTGGTAATCCCACGCTCTGTGCTAAGGGTCCCTTGCCATTGACCTAACTGCCCAGCACTCAGGTTTACTGAGTGTGGGTAAAGGGTCCCCCGCCTGTGCCGATTCCGATTGGAGCTCCAGTTTTCCTGGTGTTAAGGTGGGCGGTACGTTGCCACGGCTCGGACGAGGCCGGTCGGGTCGCACCTCCCTTTAATAATGCTTGTAGGAGACGGATGCTGCCACGGGTGTCGAACACCGCAGGGGAAGTTAAAGATAGGGACTAAATCCCCAAAAGGCAAGTGACGGCTAAAATCTAGGTCGATTTCTCCCTAAACCCTTCTAGTTCTTAGGCATGCTTCGTCTTACCCTTTTGCTCCTTACTGCTGCGGTATGCCTCAATGCCCGCGAAACCCAACCTCGCCCGGAGAGTGTTCCCGCTGAATACGTGGGCTATTTAGCTCCGGAGCCACAGGGCTTGCTTTTAAAGAAAGGCGATCGCTACGCCATTTGCGGCGACTCCATCACGGAGCAAAAAATGTACAGTCGTATTCTCGAGGCTTACCTCATGGCCGCGCGACCCGATTTAGAAATCGAATGCCGTCAGTATGGTTGGAGTGGGGAGACGGCAGGGGGCTTTTTTGGCCGGATGAAAAATGACGTCCTCCGTTTTCAACCCACGGTGGCGAGCACCTGTTATGGGATGAATGATTTTCATTATGTCCCTTTCACGGAGACCATTGGTGCCGAGTATCGTAAAAATCAAACGCAAGTCGTGGAAGCCTTCAAGGCAGCTGGGGCTCGGGTGGTGTTAGGATCTTCGGGGACGATTCATTCTGTGCCGCCCTGGGTGAAGTCGGCCCGGGGAACTTGGGAGACTCTGAATTTAGCGTTATTGCAGTTACGCAATATCGACATCGAAATTGCGGAGCAGGAGAAGGTGGGTTTTGCCGATGTGTATTGGCCGATGTTGCTGCAGGGTCGGGCTGCACGGGCTAAGTATGGTGAAGGCTTTAAATTAGAAGGTGGCGACGGCGTGCACCCCGGTTGGGCAGGACATGTGATGATGGCCTCGGCCTACTTAAAAGCCCTGGGCTTAGATGGAGATTTGGGCACGCTCACCGTCGATTTAGCGAGTGGTACGGCCACGGCGCAAAATGGACAGAAAATCAAGGCCGGAGCCGCGGGCACCTATCGCGTTGAAAGTCAGCGACTACCTTTTGCTTATGACGCGGGGGAGCTTTCAAAAGACAGCACCATCGCAGCCGGCGTGGCCTTAGCCGACTTTAATACCCGCTTTAATCGCCTCACCCTCAAAGTTGCGGGCACGCAGGGAGCCTCGGTGAAAGTCACTTGGGGTGAAGTCAGCAAAGTCTTTACGACGGAGCAACTCGCCGCCGGGGTCAATTTAGCGGCAGAGTTTCCGCAAGGACCTTTGAAGCCGGCCTTTGATAAGATTTGGAATGCCGTGGGCGAGAAGCAGGCCTATGAAACCAAGCAGATTAAGTCGCTCTTCCACAGCAAAGAAGCCAAGGCTGACATGGAGAATGTGGTCAAGAACTCCGAGGTCGAGCATGCGCGTTTAGTGGCTAATTTAAAGGCCACGATGGCTCCTGCCGAAAGCACGCTCCGTTTGGAACTCGTGAAATAAAACAGGCCGCACGTTCGTGCGGCCTGGGCTATGACAGCCAACAACGAAGGCTTATTCGGCGCTGACGTTTTCGCCGGCACCGGCGGCTAAGGTCATGCCGCCGACCACTTGGACTTTCTCGAGGATCGTCTTTTGGAGTTCGTCGAGCACCTTAGGATTCTTGATTAAATAATCTTTAGCCGCTTCGCGACCTTGGCCGATGAGTTGGCCGTTGTAGGCGATCCAAGCACCCTTCTTCTCGAGGATCTTGTGTTCGATACCGAGGTCGAGCACAGAGCCCGTGCGGGAGATACCCTCATTGTACATGATATCGAATTCGCATTCCGTGAAGGGAGGGGCGACCTTGTTCTTCACCACTTTAATCTTGGTGCGATTACCGATGACTTTGCCGGTGGGCTCTTTGATTTGGCCGATACGGCGGATATCGATACGGACGGACGAGAAGAATTTCAGAGCACGACCACCGGGGGTCGTTTCAGGGTTGCCGAACATCACGCCAATCTTTTCGCGGATTTGGTTGGTGAAGATCACGATACAGTTGGTGCGGCTGATGGCGGCCGTGAGGCGGCGCATCGCTTGGCTCATCATGCGAGCTTGGACGCCCACGGTCGAGTCGCCCATTTGGCCATCCAATTCTTGCTTGGAAACTAAGGCTGCGACGGAGTCGATGACGATGACATCGACGGCGCCCGAGCGGATTAACGTCTCGGCGATGTTAAGGGCGTCTTCGCCCGATTCAGGTTGGGAGACTAAGAGGTTATCTAGGTCAACGCCGACTACTTTAGAGTAGCGAGGGTCTAAGGCGTGTTCGACGTCGACGAAGACGGCGTTGCCACCTTGGCGTTGGATTTCAGCGATGATGGAGAGACAGAGGGTCGTTTTACCCGAAGACTCTGGGCCGAAGATTTCGACGATACGACCGCGAGGCAGGCCGCCGACGCCGAGGGCGAGGTCGATGGCGACGGATCCGGTGGAGACGGTGGAGACCGTCATCTTCGTCGCGTCACCCATGCGCATCAAGGTGCCGTCGCCGTATTGTTTGTTGATGGCGGAGAGTGCCAGATCGAGCGTCTTGCGCTCGGCGGCTTGAACTTGAGCGGCAGCTTTTTCTTTAGCGGTAGTTTCGGGTTTGGCAGTCATGGGCGTGAGGAGAGTGAAGGACCATGAACGTGGTCAAAAATCGGTTCCTTGCAAGTAAAATGAACAAATGTTCACTATCTTATTTTACCTGTTGTCTGGCAGAGAGTTAGAAACTAAATAAATCCACCAGCCAGTCCCCAAAGCCCTTTTCCTTGGTCGTTTTAGGAGGAGACACCGTTTTGGTGGGGGTGGCATTTGCTGGGGTTACCTGTTGGGCTTTTTTCAGTTCGAGGGCGGCCAGTTTGGTCAGACCTTCCGTCATCAATTCTCCCGCCAGTTGATCGCGCAAGCGTTGGGCGGGTTTGGCACCTAAGGGGCTATCGCAGCCGAGAACTACCGCGATGACGCGCCGCTGATCGTCGTGAGCGGTGGTGGCAATGGAAGCTTTGCCAGCGATGGTCCAACCCGTTTTCAAACCGTCGCACCCGGGGAAATCCTTTAGCAGGTGGTTATGGTTTTCGAGGTCGAGTGTCTTTTGCGGGTGGTGGAAGGCGTATTTCTGGGTTCCCGTGAAACGTAGGGTCTCAGGGATTTTGCAGAGGGCCACGCAAAGTTTGGCGAGGTCGCTGGCCGTGGTAGTATCGTGAGGTCCCGCCCCCGTGGTAAGACCATTGGGCGTGACGTAGTGGGTGCGGGTCATACCCAATTCGGCGGCCCGTTGGTTCATCTTTTGGACAAAGGCTGGAACGTTGCCGGCCCGATCGATGGCGATGGCGACGGCGGCATCATTGGCTGAGGGTAGCATCAGGGCGTATAATAACTCCTCGAGGGTGAAGGTCTCTCCAGCGGCCAGCCAGACTTGGTTGCCGCCTACGCCGGTGGCTTGGCGGGTGATTTTCACGCTTTGCTTCAAGGTCGCCCGCTTCGCTTGCAGGTCTTCCATCACCAAGAGCATGGTCATCAACTTGGTCACACTGGCAGGGTGCCCAGGGTTGTCGGGGGTGTGTTGGGATAAGACGGCGCCCGTGGCGGCATCGACGCAAATGAAGCCATCGACCGTGAGACCAGCGTCGGAGTATTTGCTTTGAAGGGCGGCGTGACTGCTGACGGTTAAAAGGCTGAGACTGAGGATGGTGAGGAGCCAACGCACGCAGGATTCGTTGTCGCTCCGCCAGACGGCGCAAGACTGATTTACAAATTTTTTTACGAAGTTAACTTAGGGGCCGATGAAGGTTTTTTTGTTGAGGCATGCGGAAGCTCATCCCGGCGAACCGGATGAAGGACGGGCATTAACACCGCGTGGCCACCGTCAGGTGAAAGCCCTCGCTCGCGGCGTGGGGCGGGTACCGCTGGCGGTCGTCCGCGTCGTGGAACACAGTCCCTTGGTGCGTGCGGTGCAGACCGCAGAGGGATTGCGTGCGGGAGCAAAATCAAAATTACCCCTGAAAGTTTTAACGGGGTTGAAGCCCGAAGATGACCCCAAGAAAACGGCCCGCTTGCTGGGGCGATCGCGGACGTCGCGTTTGCTGGTGGGCCATAACCCGCATTTAGCAGGCTTAGTTGGTTTGCTATTAGACCTGCCTCCTGAGGCGGTGAAGTTTCGTAAGGGTGGGTTGATGGCGTTGGAGCGGGTAGCTTTGCCCCAAGCACGACGCCCATATGGCACGTGGCGGTTGACGTGGTTTGTCGTGCCAGATTTTGCGAAATGACACGACCCGCACTTGACGCTTGGGAAGGCTCGGTTGACCCTACGAGGGTGTTGGCTGAGCGTCGTCATCTGATGATTTGGACTGCCGTGGGCTGTGCTCACTTGGCGGCGCTGGGTGCTTTGGCTTTATCGGGTGGGGCGAGTCAGGAGGCCGCGCATGCTCCAGGGGGATTACTGATGGTACAGTTGGTGCAGGATCCGATCGCTTGGCCTGGCGAGGTACGCCAAGGCGAAGGCGTCGGGGCGGGTCGTCTGAATGTCTCCCCGCGAGCGTTTTGGAAAGAGTCACCTGTTTTAGAATTGGCCGTGGGTAGTGCCGTGGCGACATCGCCCGTTGCGACCGATATGGTAGTGGCCAGCGTAGCTCCCGTCACGAAAGCGCTGCCAGCCGTGGCGGCCCCAGAGGTTTTTCAACCGGTGGTTTTTTTAGAGCGCATTGAACCCACGTATCCGGAGCGGGCGCGCAAAGCGGGCATGGAAGGGCAGGTCGTGGTGCACTTACAAATTTCGGCTCAAGGTCAGATGTTGCAAGCGACCGTCGCGCAGACTTCGGGCAGTCGCCTCTTGGACGAAGCTGCTTTAGCGGCGGCACGGGCGTCGAAGTTCAAGCCCGCTCAACATGCGGGAACAACGGTGCCGTCGGAGGCTGAAGCCCTTTACCGTTTCGAACTGCGCTGATTATTTACCAGTTGGGACGCGTTCCCAGGCTTTGACCCAGTCGATTGAGAATTTATTCTGGCATTTCTCTTTGCTGCCATAGCCCTCTTTCGGACGTTCGCCACTCCAGCTTTTTACGGAAGATTCGCTGGTGAATAATAAAAACTCCGGAGCCTTAGAAGCTGGGCAAGTCGTGTTGGTGGCGACTACATTGCCATCGAAGGTGAAGTGATAGCCCTTCTCGCTCCATTCGGCACCGTAGACGTGCCAGTCTTGGCCGACGGGTTTGGGGAACTGTTGGGACGTCGTACGCTTTTCGGGTGTGTTATAGGGACCCCAGTGTAAGGCGAATTGATAGCCCCCTTTTTTCAGACCGGTTGTTTCTAGGATATCGATTTCGACGCCATCTTCAGCGGCGCCTTCTGCTTTGCCGGATTTACCATAAGTCGGTGACTGAGCCCAGAAAGCGATTTGGGTGCCTGGTTGAACGGAGAAGCGGCAGCGGGCTTCGGTCTTACCTGCGGTCACATGGAATTTTTTACGACTCGTCACGAAGCCGCAGTAAGTCACACCCTTTTCATCGGTCCAGGTGGTGAGGGTGAGCACGCCATCTTTGACGTCGACGGCGAGGGGTGAATTCATCGAGTCGCGGCGTTTGCCCGTTTCGATATTCCAGATTTTAGGATCTAGATTCGTGCCATCAAAATTATCTTCGAGGGTTAGTTGATATTGAGTTTCGCCGGCTCCTAAGACGGAGGCCAAGCAACAGAGTAGCCCGAGGGTTTTCATGGTAGTGTGATAAAGCCAGAGTCCTGACCGTTCAGCAGCAACCAAAATTTGGCTAAGTCCGCGGAGTAAATTTCGCGATTCATGACGAGGCGGGTTTGGGTCGCTTGGCCAGTAGGATCACATTGTAAGGCCCAGACGGGTTGCGCACTGGTGGGAACCAAAGCGTACCGAATATCGCCAATAATAAGACCTTCGGGGGCAGGGCGGTAACTATTCCAACCCCGGGTGAAGGCGGAAAAGTCTTCCAAGGTTTTGGCTCCAGCAGAGCCAGCCGGCGGATTGCCCGGGGTCGTTGGGCTCCAAACGGCACACGTTTCGCCTAACAGGAGTTTAGTTTCGCCCCAAGGTTTCAGGTGTAAGACGGCCACGTGCCAACGACCCTCGTGTTCCCAAGTTGCCCGCCACAGCCAGAGATTAGAAATCGTTGGTTTGACCGTGAGGCGCCCCGGAGAAATTTTTTGAGCAGTCAGCCAAGCCCGCAGGTGATTTTCGGCGCGGAAATTTTGGAACACCCCGAAGCTTGCGTAGAGGATGAACCAACTCAATCCGATGGCCGCCAGCTTGCGCGATTTTTCGCCGCGCAGGGCTAGGAACGTTAACGTTAAAAGCGGCAACGTCGCAAACAGGTCGATGATGGGCAGGCAGTCCCATGCGTAGCGCGTGGTGTTGAAGGGCCAGAGCAGGATGGTGCCATAACTCGTGCAGTTGTCACAGAGTAGGTGGGTGAGCGTGCCGACCATGCCCGGGATGAAAAGTTCGGTCCACGGGATGGTTGCATGACTTCGCCACTGATAGAGTTTAGACGTGAGCCAAGCGGCGAGGAAGCCCCAGATGGGCACGAAGGCGAAACTATGGGCGAAGTGGCGATGCCAGCGGAAGGAAGCCAGCACATCATCGGATTGGCGCACGAACACGTCGAGGTCGGGAGCTTCCGACGCGAGTAAACTTGCCAGTGCTGCGGCTGAGAGTGAGCCACCGCGGCGGGCGACGACTAAACCCGCGGAAAGTCCTAGGGCCGCGTGGGTGACATTATCCATGGCCGTTTTTTAGGCACAAAGGCTGTGCAGGGAAAGCCAACTTCTACTTTATTTCTTGAGATTACGGGGAACCTCAGGCGACTTCTTCGGCTCTACTTCAATATCCCTATGCGTTACCTTGTTGGTTGGTTTTGCTTTTTGGTCGGAGCCTTGCAGGCCGCCGAGCCAGATTTTCCTTTGGTGGAAGCCAAGGAATGTCACCCGCGGGCGGGTTTGGCACAATTTTTAGCGAAAGCCAATACCCCTGGGGCGGTAGTGAAAGTTGGCTACTTAGGAGGCTCGATCACGGCTCAACCCGGTTGGCGCGTGAAGTCGTTGGCGTATTTGCAAAAACTTTACCCGCAGGCCAAGTTTGTCGAAATCAATGCCGCGATTGGCGGGACGGGTTCAGATTTAGGCGTGTTTCGTTTACAACAGGATGTCTTGGCCAAGCAGCCAGATTTAATGTTTGTGGAGTTTGCGGTGAATGATGGGGGCGCGGCTCCTGAAACGATTATCCGCAATATGGAAGGCATTGTGCGCCAGACCTGGAAGGCCTACCCTCAGTGCGATATCTGTTTTGTGTACACGCTCGTCGAAGGCGTGGCTCCCACCTTGGCCGAAGGTAAATTCCAGCGTTCAGCCAGTGCGATGGAGAAGGTGGCTGATCATTATCAAATTCCGACGATTCACTTTGGTCTCGAGGTGGCTCGTTTAGCACATGAAGGCAAAATCCTCTGGCGTTCGCCGCTACCCAAGACTCCGGAGCAAAAGGCTGAGGTAGGTGATAAGATTGTCTTTGCGCCTGATAGCGTTCACCCGCACCCCGAGACGGGCCACCAGATGTATTTAGAAGCCATTCAGCGTTCTTGGCCGGCGATTCAAGCGGCCTCGAAGTCGGCCACTCCTCACTTCGTAGGCGAAGCCCTTCGGGCGAATAATAGCGAGCAGGCGAAGCTCATCGCCATTAGCCAAGTGCAGCGTTCGGCGGGCGTGGAGTTGGCGGACATGGCACATGACCCATTTGCGTCCAAATGGGCGAACCGTTTGCCCGCAATGGTCAAGTTGACCGTACCTGGGCAGAGCTTGGAGTTCAAATTTAAGGGCACTCACTGTGCGGTCTATGACGTCGTTGGCCCCACGGGCGGTAAGGTTGCCGTCACCTTGGATCACCAACCCGTTAAGGTCGTGACCCGGTTTGACTCTTATTGTAATTATGACCGCCTGAGCACCTTTGTCATCGGGACCGATTTAAGCAACGAGGTCCACCAGGTTAAAATCGAGCTCTTGCCGGACACTTTTGATAAAGCGGCCATCTTAGCCCAACGGAAGCAGACCATCGATAAGCCTGAGCGCTTTGCCCCGTTGCATTGCTATCCTGGAGGGCTGTTAATTTTAGGCGAGCTCGTCCCTTAATTTCGCTCGATTACACGCCCAGCCTTGACCCCATCGCTCCCCGCGCCAAAAGTTTCTTCCCCAATCAACCCCTCCTACCTATGCCACGCTTCGGATTAAATACGTTCCTCTACGCTTCGCCTTTCACCAACGAAAGCGTCTCCATGTTTAAGAAACTTAAACGCTGGGGTTTCGACACGGTGGAAGTTGCGATTGAAGACCCTTCGCACGTTGACCCGGCGGTGCTCAAGGCCGCTGCCGCCAAGGCGGGTATCGCGATTGGTTCTATCTGTGCCGCCATGGGTCCAGGGCGCGACTTCCGTGGGAGCGCTGCCGACCAAAAGAATGCGATGAAGTACCTCTCCGCTTTAGTTGACCAAGCCGCGGCGATGGGTTGCCCTCGCATCATTGGCCCGCTCTATTCCGTGGTCGGTTTGATTGGTTCGCATGACGACAAGACCAAGGCCCAGCATTTCAAATTAGTGGTGAAGAACCTTAAAGTTTTAGCCAAGCATGCGGAAAAGCGTGGCGTGCAGTTGTGCATCGAGCCACTCAATCGTTTTGAAACCGACTTCTTGAATACCTGTGATCAAGGGTTGCGCCTCGTCAAAGCGGTTAATTCGCCTGCCGTTAAATTGCACCTCGATACCTTCCACATGAATATCGAGGAGAAGAATCAAGCGGCGGCGATTCTCAAGGCCGGTAAGCATCTCGGTCACTTCCACGCTTGTGGTACCGACCGGGGCGTCCCCGGTGGCGACTCTTTAGATTGGAAGCCCATTGTGGCTGCTTTGAAGAAGATTGGTTACAACCAAGACGTAGTCATCGAGTCCTTCACGACGGACGTTAAGGTCATTGCTCGCGCTGCCGCTATCTGGCGCAAGATGGAGCCAAATCGCGACGACATCCCCGTCAAAGGCTTGAAGAACTTGCACCGCCTGTTCGGCACCAAGAAATAATCTCCTATGAAACACACCGCCTCCCTCCTCGCTTTGTTGGCTTTGGCCGCTTCGGCCTTCGCTGCAGAACAGAACCTCTTTAACGGCAAGGACCTCTCGAATTGGGAGGGCCTTGATTATTGGTCGGTTCAAGATGGTACCATTGTTGGTCAAACCACGAAAGAACATCCTGCCAAGGGAAACACTTTCCTCGTGTGGAAAGGTGAAGTCTCCGATTTTGAGCTCACGTTCAAGTATCGCGTGACCGATAAAGATGGTAAGTCCGATGGTTTCGGTAACTCCGGCGTGCAATATCGCAGTAAAGTGATCGACCCCAAGGGGTTTGTTGTCTCGGGTTATCAAGCCGACCTCGAGTGCGGTAAGACCTACTCGGGTATCCTCTATGAAGAGCGTGGTCGTGGTATCTTAGCCAAGCGTGGCGAAAAAGTCGTAATCCATGAAGGTGCCAGCCCTACCAAGCCCAAGATTGAAGTCGTGGGTGAATTAGGAAAATCGCCCGAAATGCAAACGCACATTAAAGCCGCGGATTGGAATGAATACCGGGTCGTCGCTCAGGGCAATCACCTCCAGCACTTCATCAATGGCATGCAAACTATCGACGTGGTGGATGAAACTGCGATCGGGGCGAAGAAGGGTTGCTTAGCTTTACAACTGCACGCGGGTGCGCCGATGAAGATCGAGTTCAAGGACATCGTGCTCAAGGACAACAGCAAGGAAGCGAAGTAATTTATGAAAAAATTAGCGCTGCAAGGCTTACTCTTTTTAGCTGCCGCCAGTTTCTTGGGGGCTGAAGAAAAGAAGAACGTACTCTTCATTGCGGGTCGCCCGAGTCACGGTCCAGGCGAGCACGAGCACAATGCTGGCGTCCAATTATTGGCTGCCGGTTTGGTGCAAAGCGCGTCGAGCCTCGTGAACGTTGATGTCTCGTTGAATGGCCAATGGCCTTCAGACGAGCGCGTGGCCAAGGCTGACACCATCGTGATTTATTCTGATGGTGGCAACGGACACCCTGCTTTGCCTCACCTCGAGCAACTCTCGAAGAAGATGGCCGGCGGTTGCGGTTTTGTGTGCTTACACTACGCCGTGGAGCCGGCTTACACCAAGGCTGGTTGGGTAGATGCCGACGGCAAGCCGGTGAATACGCCTCCTCCTGGTCGTTCGTCGACGGGTAAAGGTGCGGCGGAATTCAAGGACTGGCTCGGTGGTTACTTCGAGCAGTTCTACTCGGTGAATCCTCATTGGCTCGCCGACTTCAAGTCGTTGCCTGATCACCCAATCAGCCGTGGCGTGCAGCCCTTTGCGACTTCGGACGAGTGGTATTTCCATATGCGTTTTCGCGATGGCATGCAGGGCGTGACGCCGATTCTTTCGGCTATCGCACCGCCTGAAACGATGAAGCGCGGCAATGGGCCTCACGAAGGTAATCCTGACGTCAGCAAGGCCGTGCTCGAAGACAAGACGCCGCAAGTCGTGGCTTGGGCCGTGGAGCGTAAAGATGGCGGTCGTGGTTTCGGTTTTTGTGGCGGTCACTTTCACAAAGGCTGGGCGAACGACAACCAACGCATGTTGGTCTTGAATGCGATTGTGTGGACCGCGAAGGCTCCAGTGCCTGAGAAGGGTATTGTGACCAAGTTCACGCCTGAGCAACTAGAGGCCAACTTGGATCCCAAGGGTAAGCCCAAGGCCAAGTAAGTTACTAAAGCTCTTAAACAAAAGGGCCGGAGGCGTTAAAACCTCCGGCCCTTTTTATTTTAAAGTCCGTAGTTTAGATCAGCATCAAGGTCGGATCTTCCAAGACCAGTTTCAGGGCTTGGAGGAACTGAGCGGCCGTGGCGCCGTCGACTACGCGGTGATCGCCGGAGAGGCCAATGACCATGCGTTGACCGATGACGATGCGGTCGCTGGCATCGACCACGGGCTTCTTAATCGTCGCCCCGACGGACAGGATGGCAGCGTTGGGCACGTTGATGATGCCGTAGAAGCCCGTCACGCCATACATCCCTAAATTCGTGACCGTAAACGTCGACCCCGACATTTCATTCGGCGTGAGTTTTTTGGCACGAGCTTTGGAAATGAGACCTTTGGCTTCGACGGCGATTTCTTTAAGAGACTTTGCTTGGGCGTCGTGGATGACGGGCGTGACCAAGCCATCTTCGAGGGCTACGCCGAAGGAGAGGTGGACTGCACCGTGAGCACGGATGCTGGTGCCTGCCCAGGAGGCGTTGACGGCGGGGACGCGGCGGAGGGCTTCGGCGGAACCCTTTAGGATGAAGTCGTTCACCGAAAGCTTCACAGCGTCGGGACCACCCGTTTCGGCGAGGCGCTTATTGATAGATTCGCGGATGGCCAAGAGTGGTGCGGCGTCCACTTCGACTTCTAAATAGAAGTGAGGCACCGTGACCTTGGATTCCAAGAGGCGGCGGGCGATGGTTTGGCGCATGCCACCGACTGGAATATCAGCGTCGGGTTGAATCCCTTTGCCATCGGCGGGGGCAGGAACGGTGACGTTCAAGGGGCCGGCAGGGGCGGTGGCTACGGGAGCAGCAGCGGGAGCTTGGGCGGCAGCGTTGACATCGCGTCCGAGGATACGGCCGCCAGGGCCAGTGCCATTGAGGGCGGCGATATTGAGAGCGGCTTTCTCGGCCATGCGTTTCGCATAGGGCGAAGCTTTGACGCGTTCGTCGTTGGAGGTGCGAGGTGCGGAGGTGCCTGAGGAAGTTGCAGCAGGAGCAGGAGGGACGCAGGCTACACCGGTGGATTCAGCGATGGGAGGCGTCGAGGTCGCCGCGGCTTTTGGGGTGGGAGCGGCGGGATTGGGAGCGACTTCGCCACTCTTACCAATGGCGCAAATCGGGGCACCTACGGGCAACTGGGAGCCGCCGGGTGCGTAGATTTTGAGGATTGTGCCAGGGACGGTGCAGGAGAGTTCCATCGTCGCCTTATCGGTTTCCACTTCGCCTAGGATGTCGCCAAAGGCTACTGTTTGACCTTCTTTAACATTCCATTTGATCAAGGTGCCGACCGACATCGTGTCGGACAGCTTGGGCATATCAATGATTTCAGCCATTGGAGAAAATTAAGCGAGGACCTTGAGGGCTTCAGCCACGACGCGTTGCGCGTTGGGCAGTTGTTGATCTTCGAGGCGCTTGCAATAAATCTGGGGAGCGTCGATGGACGACACGCGGTGGATGGGCGCGTCGAGTTCATCGAAGGCCTTGGATTGAATCAAGTAGGCCACTTGGGCGTCGACGCCGCAGAAGGGCTTATTTTCTTCGACCAGCAAGACGCGGTGCGTTTTGCGCACGGATTGCAGGACCGTGGCTTCGTCGAGAGGACGGATTGAGCGGAGGTCGACCACTTCGACGCTCACGCCGTGTTCCTTTTCTAAAATTTCGGCAGCCTTCAGCGAGGTGATGACGGCGCGACCGTGAGCGACGATGGTTAAATCTTCGCCCGTACGTTTCACGTCAGCCACACCTAGAGGCACGATGTAATCTTCATCGGGCACTTCGCCCTTATCATTATAAAGAATCGTATTCTCCATCACGTAGACCGGGTCGTTATCGCGGATGGCCGCTTTCATTAAACCCTTGGCGTCATAAGGCGTGGCGGGGCAAACCACTTTGATGCCGGGGTGGGAAGCTAAGATGGCTTCGGGCGTGTGGGAGTGAGTTGCACCCACGTTCGTGCCCCCGTTGGCTGGGCCGCGGATGACGATGGGGCAATTGATTAAGCCACCCGACATGTAGCGGATATTGCCGGCGTTGTTGACGATTTGGTCGAACGCCACGTAGGAGAAGGACCAGAACATCAGTTCCATCACGGGGCGAATGCCGAGCATGGAGGCACCAATCCCTAGACCGATGAAGCCCGCTTCGGAGATGGGGGTATCGACGACGCGCTTGGGACCAAATTCTTTTAGAAGACCCTCGGTGACTTTATAAGCGCCGTTGAATTGGGCGACTTCTTCGCCCATGAGCACGACTTTCTCGTCACGTTGGAGTTCTTCGCGCATCGCAGCGCGGAGGGCCTCACGGTAAGTAATAACGGGCATGGAAAGAGATTATTCGAAGATGATGGTGCCGCGACTGGTGGTTTGAGGACCGCGGTGGTCTTCTTCCCAGTAGATATTTTTAGTAATATCGGCGACCGTGGGGTCGGGGGAAGCATCGGCGAAGGCAGCGGCTTGGTCGGCTTCGGCCATGGCGGCCTCGTTGATCGCTTGGGAGAGCTCGGGAGTGAGGACTTTTTCGGCGAGCAATTCTTTTTCGAAGAGCAGAACAGGGTCCTTTTGTTCGCGGTATTCCTTGATCTCTTCCTTATCGCGGTAGGTCTTATCGGGGTCAGCCATTGAGTGGCCGTAGTAGCGGTAGGTGAAGATTTCGAGGACCGTGGGCTTGGATTCCTCATGGGCTCGTTTGAGGGCGGCGGACGTTTTGGCCCGGACTTCGTAGACATCGTGGCCGTTGACCACATCCCAAGCCATCCCGTAGCCCTCGGCGCGCTTGGCTAAGCAGCCAGGGTGGGCGGAGGAGCGCTCTTGGGAGGTGCCCATCGAGTAGCCGTTGTTTTCAATTACGAAGATAATCGGCAGGTCCCAGAGGGCAGCTAAGTTATAGGCCTCATGGACAGCCCCTTGGTTGACTGCGCCGTCACCCATATATGCTAAGCATGAACCCTTGTGGCCCAAGTACTTAACAGCGTAGGCGAGGCCCGTGCCCAGGGGGGCTTGGCCCCCGACAATCCCGTGACCACCCCAGTAATTCTTATCAGGGGCGAAGTAGTGCATCGAGCCACCCTTACCTTGGGAGCAACCCGTGGCCTTACCGGTTAACTCAGCCATACACTCATTCATCCCCATCCCCACCATCAAGCCGTGACCGTGGTCGCGGTAGCCTGTGATGAGGTGGTCGTGTTTGCCGAGCAACGAAATCGTGCCAGCGGCGACGGCCTCTTGGCCGACGTAAAGGTGTAGAAAACCCCCGATTTTACCTTGTTGATACACCCGAATGCAACGTTGCTCGAAGTGACGGATACGAGCCATTTTACGATAGAGCTCGATCTTATCTTCTTTCGACAAGGCCGCGTTGATGGGGTGCTTGGCGTATTCCGAAGGCCCAGCAGGGCGCTTCAGGGATTCAGGGTGGGTGAGGACAGCAGGCGTAGCCACGGTGGTGTATGCCTACGATTGGAGGGGTCTGGGGCGGAAGGTCAAGCGAACTGCCAAAAATGCAAATAACCTTGACCCGACTTGCCCGCCCAAGTCCCCTTGAGGTACACCTATTTAGATTATAGGCCCCCTACCTATCCATGGAAGAAACCCACGAGGCGATCGCCCGAGAACTTATTGTCCAAAATCGTATGGGTATTCATACCCGTCCGGCCGCCCAAATCGTCCGATTGGCCAATCGCTACCCTGATGTCGAGATTATCGTCCAAAAAGACGATGAATCGGTGAACGGGAAGAGCATTATGGGCCTGATGATGTTGGCTGCTGGCCAGGGCTCGAAGCTCCGGTTTTCGGTTAAAGGTAAGGATGCGGAGCAGCTTTTAAACGAGTTGGCCACCCTCTTTGACCGTAAGTTCGACGAAGCCTAATACCCTATGTTCATTCTCCTCGCCAGTGCTCTCTCCCTTTTTGCCCAGGTCCCACCGCCTGCCGCCAATGGAGCCCCGGGGAGTGTGCAGCAGACGGTTTTAATCCCTGATACTGAAGTCCCTAAGTACCTCCGTTCGGCAGAGTTGGCAGAATGGGGCAATGCCATGCGCGCGATTGAGGCCGGTCGTAATCGCGTGCAAACGGGCACGGCGATTGTGGCCTCGGCGGCGACAACGCGTGCAGCTAAGGGAGCTTTTACGGAAACCCCCGAGGCCGTGAAGGCCCGTGGCGAAAAAATCATTGCCGAAGGTAATACGCAAATTGCCCGGGCTCAACCTTCGGTGACCCGTTTGCGCAATGTAGCGGCGGCTCGCCAAATGGAACTTACGAAGACGGTGAATCTCGGCGTGGATTTACCTCAAAAAACTTGGAACGAAGTCTTATCTTTGTCGGCCGTGCGCTTACAGAAACAGGCTCGCGATTTAGGTTACCAAAAACTTCACCTTGTGGGTGCAGCGACTTTGATGCCCGATGGGACGATTAATCGTACCTCTGAGTTAACGGACGCTTTACGTCAGTTGTGGACGAAGTTGGACGATAAGTTGTTAGCCGCGGCTCCAGCTGGTGGTTATAGCTACAAGGCTCCGGCGACGTCGGACGGTGTACCTGCTCTCGCCAAAGGTTTAACCGCACCAACCTCGGTACACCAAGTGGGTTATGTGTGGGTCGAAGTTTACCCATTAATGGCAGATGGCAGTGCCGCCGTGATGATGGTGAGTTTGGCTGACGCTTATAACATGCGCGTGGTCGGCGAAGAAATTTATCTCACCACGACATCGGCTCAGGAGAAGTTAGCGAAAACTTACTTAGGATCTTTTTCGTTGAAGGACGAGCACAGCTACATTCCCCGTTTGGCGAGTTCGGGTGATTGGCTCTTAGCGTTCGACCAAGACACGCCCGCTCTGGCGAATGTATTGCTCCGTTATGTAGCAGTAAAAATCAGCACCTTAGGTGTTGGAGCGAGTGCACCTCTGACGATGGTGGTAGGTGGCGATGCTCCGCTCAAGGATGGAGCTCGTGGGAATTGGACTGTCGCCCGCGACAACACCGCAACAGGCTTAGCCCGCGGTTACCGCGTCACGGGAACGGTTGTCGGCCAAAGCCCTACGGAAGTCGGCCAACTCCTCTTTAAATTAGAGGAAGCCGCCAAGCCTGCGGGGAAGTAAGTTGCTGAAACTGATTTAAGAAACCGGAGGCTTCTTTTGTGCGGCCTTGAGTGCCGCCGCCGTCGCTTTCTTCAGCTTCTTAACTTTCGAAGCCGTGGCTAATTGATCTTCGCGCAGCATCCGGTCGATAAAGAGCACGCCTTGGCAGTGGTCGTACTCGTGTTGCACGCAACGGGCGAGCAGGCCTCGACATTCTAAAGTATGTGGGGCACCATCGGCGTCTCGGTAGTCGACGATAGCGGCTTCCACGCGTTTGACTTCGCCGGTGATGCCTGGGAAGGATAAGCAACCTTCGGTGTAAATTTCGGCTTCACCCGCGATGATTTTGACCGAGGCGTTGGCGAATAAAAGGGGCATGATATCTGCCGTGTGCACGACTTTGCCATCGAGGATGGGTTGGTTCTCGTCGTCGTTGACATGTGCCACGAACAATTGGAGCGAGAGGCCAATTTGCGGTGCGGCCAGACCAATCCCTTTCGCTTGGTGCATGGTCACCAGCATCGCCTCACCCAGCATGCGTAGGGTGTTGCCGAATTCTTTCACAGGCTCGCCGACCTGGCGTAATACCGGGTCTCCATATTGGCGAATGGTGAAAGGCGACATAGCACTCATTTAATCAGTGCAGAGTAGAGGGAAAGCGTAATTTCAGTTTCCCGGCGACGACATGTACTGACCTTTTTCGCAGGCTTTAACAAACACTTCGGTTTTTTGTCGCAGACCATTCCATTTGCTCCGAATGCTTTGCGTCTCGTCCGTGCTAATGTGATGGTCCTCGGCGGCGCTGGCGACTTCGGCGATGAAAAGGGCAAACTCTTTGGTGAGAGTGTTGGCAGCTTTATCGAGCGCGGTAGTGCTATTGGTAGACTCTTCGGGGCTAAAACTGCCTCCTGCTTTTTGGGCGACCCACTCGGCGATGCGCGGGTCTTGGGTGGCCTCGATTAAACTGACGGTGCGATCGAGGGGGTTCGGACTGCCACTCCCGGCACTGGGAGGTTGGCGCCATTTGTAGAGCATCGAAGTCGAGATACCGATTTTTTTGGCCACGGCCCGGTGAGCTTGTTGTTGGGTGCTTTCGGGACCCGAGCCTCCGGCTTTAAGCAGGGCATCGGCAATGACTTCGTGCGATGCTTTGACGTGGGTGCGCGCAGGTTGGCGAGGTTTTTTGGGCATGTCCAAGGTGTAGTTAGAAACGAGTCAGGTGCAAGCGAGCCTTCAGGGTGGGATGATAAGTCAGGGGTTAATTTATAAGGCGGGGGGTTGGATTTAAGTCGCTCCGGCGAGAGGATTTCTTCAAGATGTCTATATGTCTGATACACCTGCGGTTTCTCTCACAGCAGCTTGGGCCTTATTGCTTGGCGGGCTGGTTTTGATTGGGGCAGAATTTTTCCTCCCCACGGTGGTGGTAGGCTTTGCTGGGGCCTTGATTTCTTTTGCCGGGATTTATTTTTCTGCAGCCTATGGCAGTGCGAAATGCGTTCTGTTCTGCGTCGTTTTCTGCGTCGGGTTAGGCTTAGAATTCTGGGCCTTCCGCCGTTTTGTGATGTCCACTAAGGTGGGCCAAGCGATGACTAATCAAACGCAGAACGTCGGTGCCGCGGTCGTCGAGTTGTCGCATTTTATTGGCAAGACTGCTCAGGCTAAGACCGTGCTCGCACCTTCTGGAAAAATCGAATTAGAGGGCGCCATTCTCGAAGCTTTCTCCCTCGATGGCTATGTCGATCGCGGGGCCCAAGTCGTCATCACTGAAGCCGCGGCCGGACGCGTTACCGTGCGCGTGGTTCGTTAATCTTTAATCCCCAAATCTATGCTTAACTTGATCTTCTTCGCCCAGGAATCTTCGGTCACTTGGCCGATTGTCGCTGTCATTGCCGCCACGGCTTTACTGATTCTCGTTTTATTCCTCCTTTCGTTTTTAGCCGTGTGGGTGCGCGCTCGTTTAGCCGGCGCGCATGTGGGGGTGTTTGATTTAATTGGCATGCGCTTCCGCGGCGTTCCTTACGGGATGATTGTCGATGCCAAGATTGCGGCCACGAAAGCTGGCATCCCCATCGAAACCGATAAATTAGACGCTCACTATTTGGCCGGGGGTAATATCGTGCAAACCGTGCAGGCTTTAATTGCGGCCCAGAAAGCTGGTTTAGTGTTAGATTGGAATCGCGCCTGTGCGATCGACATTGCGACGCGTGGCACGAATAAATCTGTCCTAGAAGCAGTCTTAAATTCCGTGAGTCCGAAGGTGATTGATTGCCCGAATCCTACCAGCGGTCGCACCACGATTGATGCCGTGGCGAAGGATGGGATTCAGGTAAAAGTGAAAGCCCGCGTGACCGTGCGCACGCACCTCGAGCGTTTCGTGGGTGGGGCGCAAGAAGACACCATCATTGCCCGCGTGGGGGAAGGGATTGTAACCACGATTGGTTCGTCCGAATCTTACAAACAAGTTTTAGAAAACCCCGATCGTATCTCGAAGACCGTTTTAGAGCGGGGATTGGATGCGGGGACGGCGTACGAAATTATCTCGATTGATATCGCCGACGTCGATGTCGGTGAGAATGTCGGTGCGATGTTGCAAGAGGCACAAGCTCAAGCGAACAAGAACATGGCACAAGCTCAGGCCGAAATCCGTCGGGCGGCCGCCGTGGCTTTGGAGCAAGAAATGCGAGCGCGGGTGGAAGAGATGCGTTCGCGCGTGGTCGAAGCCGAAGCCCAAGTGCCGCAAGCTTTAGCCGAAGCGTTGCGCACCGGTCGCATGGGTTACTTGGATTATCAGCGCTTAGAAAATCTCAAGGCGGATACCGAAATGCGTAAGGGTATTGCGGGTGAAGGTCCTACGCCCACGACGAAGCCTTAAATCATTTCATGAGTAGTTTAGAGGTCATTTTGCACCCGGGTACTTTAGGTGCGACGCAGATGGTCGAAGTGGGCTTTATTTTGATCGGCGGCGGCATTGCCGTCGCTCGCCTGTTTTTCGCGCTCCAAGAGAAAATCGCCCAAGGCAAAGCGTTGGAGCAGAAGAACTCTTTGACCGCACCTCCTGTCTTGCCGCGTCGCCCAGCGATGAAGGTCATGAAAAAAGTAGCGAAGCCTTCCGTCCTTCCGCCGAAAAATATTTCACCTCCTTTGCCTGTCACCTCGCCGCCTGTTACCGGGGAGCCGCTTAAGCCTTTGACTGTCTTACCTCCCGCTAAAACTAAACAAGTTCACCCTTGGTTTGTGGGGCGAGACGCGTTGCGTCGTTCAATCGTGACGCGCGAAGTTTTAGGTCGTCCGGCGGCCTTACGTCCCCCGCGTTTTTAACGCTTTCGTCGGCTCCAGATACGGGCTGCCAAATAGGGAATCGCGGTGCACAGCACGATGCTCGCGCCGGTAGGTAAATTTTGAATATAATATGAAAGGTAGAGACCGCTGATTCCTCCGAGCAAGGCGCCACCGATACTCCAGAGCATGACCTCTTTAAGATTTCGTCCGAGGTAGAGCCCCATGGCGGCGGGGATGACAAACAGGGCCGTGGTTAAAAGGGCACCGACTAAGCGAACGCACGCCACGGCTGCCAGGGCGATGAGCACGAGTAATACGGTGCGCAATAAACCTGGGCGGGTCCCAATGAGGTCGGCGTAGGCTTCGTCGCAGGAAGCTAGCTCGAGTTCTTTGTGTAGAGCGATTAAGCAAACCAGCACCACGCTTGTCGTGACGGCAATCACTTGTAAGTCGGCGGGCCCTACGCCGACCACGCTACCAAACAGCAGTCCCGAAAAATCGCGCCAGGCGTGGGCGACTTGCATGAGCGCAATCCCCGCGGCGAACATCACGGAGAGCATAATCCCGATGGCACTATCTTCGCTGGTTTCGGGACGAGCGGCCAACCAAGCGGCCCCTAACGCCGTGAGTAACGCGGCGGCCATGGCTCCTAAATAGGGCGATAGTCCGAGTAGCGAGGCGAGTACTACGCCAGGCAAAATAGAGTGCGTGAGGGCGGTGCTGACGAAGGCCATGCGACGCAGGACGACGTAAGCACCGAGGCACGCGCACGTGATGCTGGTTAGAATGACGGCGACAAGGGCTCGCAGAAAAAAACTTTCGCTCCACGGAGCAGTTAAGAACTCAAACATGGTAGCCGCCTCCAGATTGAATCTCACCGTCGCGCAAAGCGATGGTTTGGTGGCAACGATGCAGGTCTGCGGAATCGTGCGTAGCCATCACGACCGTGAAGGCTGGAGTTGATTGAAAAAGAAACTCTTCGATGATGGCCCGACTGCCGCGGTCTAATCCGACAAAAGGTTCATCGAGTAGTAGCAAGGTGGCTTGTTGGGCCAGGGCTCGGGCGAGCAGGGCACGTTGCAGTTGCCCTCCTGAGATTTGATGCACGTCGCGTTGGGCGATGGATTGCAGGGCTAAGGTTGCGAGGGCCTGTTCAACGCGATCTTCTTTAGCTTGTTTGGGTTTTAACCAACCCAGTCGGCTGTAAGTCCCCATCGCCACCAAATCGCGCACGCAGAGCGGAAAATTGGGTGTCAGTTGAAGGTTCTGGGCGAGGTAAGCGATGGCGGGTCGTCCGCGTCGCGGGGTAGTACCCAGAACTTGCAAAGAGCCCGTTTGAGGGGTGATGAGACCCGCGAGTAAGCGTAGCAGGGTGGATTTACCGGAGCCATTGGGTCCTACCAGTGCCGTGTGTTGGTGACGCTGGATGGAGAAGTTCAGTTGATGCAGGATGCAAGGACCTTGTGGGGTCGCTGCGGCACTTAAGTTATCTGCCAGCACCACGGGACCATCGGCCGGAATTTTTTCAACGGCGGCGTAGGTCCAAGTAGGTAGTAGGTGCTGGAGCATGCGACTTTAGTTAAGGCGTTAGTAAGGCCTCCTTAAGCAGGCGGCCGTTGTGGAGCATCATCTCTGACCAACTGGACCCTGGTTGTCCTTCGGGCTGAAGGTATTCGAAGGAAAGGGACAGTGGAGGGGTTAAGTGGGCATCGCGGCACAGGTTTTGGGCGATGCTGGTGTTTTGCCCTTCATCGACCACGATGACTTTGATGTTCAAGGCCTTGATCTCATGAAGCAGTTGACGGTATTTTTGGGCAGAGGGGTCGGCTGCTTCTGCGGAAGGGCTGTTCAAAATCGTATCGACTACCCTTAGCCCATATTGGTCGGCGAATGGTTGCAGGTTAGGGTGCTGGGTGATGAGGACGCGGCGGGCTGGCGGGAGGGAGTCGAACCAAGTTTTAAGCTGATTATCTGTATCATCTATTTCCTTAAGTAGTTTATTAACAGTAACTTGAGTATTTAATTCAGGGAATTTGAGCGCCAGCGCCTGATTTAAGTTTTGGATCATGAGGCGAACCCAAGTCGGGTTGGTCCAGGCGTGCGAGTAGGGGAGGGCTGGGATTCCTGCGGTTTCTTCTAGCCACAAGGTATCGGCTTCGCGATGATTCTTTGTAACCCATTCATAGAGTTGAGGTTCCATCGCTTTGGAGCAACCTACAATCAATTTAGCCTCTTGCAGATCCCGGGCGTCTTGAGCGGTTAGGGGGTATCCGTGAAATTCGCTTTTAGGGCCGATTAAGGGGCGATGGGTGATTTTGGGGGAAATCAGCGCTCGGACCCAGTCGTCCGGTAGGCTAAAACTACTGACAATGTCGACCCTACCTTCCGCCAGCAGGAGGGTGTTTGCTGTGAACAGCAGTAGGATGAGCAGCAACCCTCGCATGGGCTAAAACCAACCATTGGTGGCACCCTATAATTAACGCAAGTTTTTTGCATTTAAAAATTGTTCCCGTGGTTCCCGCCTTTTGCATTTGCCAGAGTCAAATCGGTCATTACGCCAATATCTCCCATGCCCCACATTCGAGCCCTCTTTGCTAGTCTCTGGGCAGTCGTTTTGACTGTTTCGTTTGCTTACGCTCAAAGCGCCAAAGGTGGCGAAGGCGGTGCGGCGGGTAAGGGCGTCATTTTGGTCCGCGATGTGAAGTTTGCTCAGGTTAAATTGGGCGGTCAGACCTACCCTTGGAACCGGATGCAAGTTGAGTTGATGGCCAACAATAACCCTGATCCTAAGGCCTCGAGCAAGAAGTGGGTCGATAAAGTTAAGGTGACGGTTACCCAAATTTATAAGACGGAAAGTAAGAAGCCTGAAGATTGGAATTACTACCGTTCGGCGGTCACGGTGCTGACTCTGGAAGCGAACCAACCTCGCTCCGTTTTGTTCTACCTCCCTGGCGATATTGTGAAGCGCGATCAGCTCCGCAAAGAGCCTGATTATTACTACGTGCAAGTCGAAGTCGCCGGCAACGAAGAGCCTCTCTTTGATGCGAAGGGCAACCTCCTGCCCGAGGCGGTTCGTTCGGTGCATAAAGACTTAAACACGAAAGCTAAGTTTGATCCCGCTAAGGATGCGGCGGACCGTGGCGTCGTGAATAGCCCTGGCATTCTTCGTCCCCAATACCTCGTGCTCTACTTTGACCAACCGGTGGTACCTTCTTCCCCTGAGTTCATCCGCGAGGATGTACCTGCCCGCTAACCTTTGCTGACCCTGCAAGTATGAGCCAAAAAAAGGCAATCATTGTTAACCTTGGTGCTTCGCATGTTTCGGTTTCCGAATGCAATGCGGAGACGGGTAACATTATTTTAGAAAATTTTTATATCGTCGATTTGCCCCCAGGTTTGACGGGTGATGACGAGTGGTTGAATGCCGCCATTACGGCGTTGGGTGAGTTAGTGCAGGCCCACAATATCAAGGGCCAAGTTTCCGTCATCGCCCCGAGCTTCTTGCTCTTGCAGAAGTCGCTTAAGGTGCCCCAAGTCGAGCGTGAGCGTCAGGCTCAAATCGTCGCCTTTGAAGCCCAGAATGCGATTCCTTACCCTCTGAACGAAGTCATTTGGGACAGCCAAGTGATGGCCTCGGACGGCGTCGAAGCGGAAGTCCTGCTCTTTGCGTTGCGCACGGAAGTGGCGAGTCGCATTGCGAATTTAGTCTCGGGCACGGGGCTGCGTCCGTACTCGGTGCAAGCTGCGCCTTTGCTAGACAGCCAAGCTTTCTTGTTGGCCGGCGGTTCGGCGACCGAAGAAGTCTTAATCGTGAACGTGGGCGCACGCTCGACCACGTTGAGTTTTGTCGGTCCATCGGGTTCGAATATTCAATCCGCTAACTTGGGTGGCAATTTACTCACGCAAGGCGTCTCGGATAATACCGGTCAACCTTTTGCTACGGCTGAAGCCGTTAAAGTCGGTTACTATTCTGGCGTCGTGCACTTAGCGGAAGCCGACCCTCAAGTCGCCCTTTTACAAGCGAATGCGCAGTCGTTCATCCGCCGCCTCGCCCAAGACATCAACCGTCGTTTGATTAACATTCGCCGGGGTGCCAATGGACGTCAGCCCACGCGCATTCTTTTAACCGGTCGGGCTTCGTTGGTGCCTGGCTTGTCCGAGCAACTGTGCGAAACGTTGCGTTTGCCGGTTGAACCTTTTGATCCTTCGTCGGTCTTGACGCTGGGTTCGGGGGTTAATCCTGATCAGTTGCATGCCGCTCGTTGCCAACTTTCGGAAGTGGTGGGTGAGGCCGCACGGCTGGTTTTACCCAATGCTTCCGGGGTTAATTTAATCCCGCGCGACATTGCGGCTCAGATTGCTTTTGATGCCCGCAAGCCGAAGCTCATCACGGCCGCCTTACTGGCTGCTTTAGCTCCTTGGCCTGTGTGGTTCGCCTTTAGCGAAGCCGGTGATTACAATCGCGACCAAGCTGCGAAGTTGCAGCACCGTTCCAAGGACCTGACGGCCCACCTCAGTAAGATTAAAGACTTCCGTAAGAAGTCTACCGACATTCTCGCTACGAATGTCCAATTAGAATCCGTGGTCTTAAATCGCTCTAATTGGCCTGCCTTCATGGCCGATTTGCAGAAGCGCCTTTCTAACTGTAAGAATACGTGGGTAGAAGAACTACACGTACACCATGAACAAGTCGCTGCTGCTCCCGTCGCTGAGGGTGAGCCCCCGGCTCCTCCGGTTACGGTGACGAAGGTGGTTCTCACCGTGCGCTTGCTCTTGCCGAGCGTTGCGCCTGGGCGCCCGTTCCAAGCGAAGGAAATGAATGTGCGTGAGCAAGAGTTGCTCGCAGCGTTGAAGGGTTCGGCTTTCGTTCAGGAAATTCCGGACGGCGAAATCAAACCAGATTACGCGATGGCCAACGTTCCTCGCCTTACTCTCACCCTCGTGATCCGTAAGGATAAATCTCTCTAAGTCATGGATAAGTCTAAGAACCGTACTTTTTTAATCACGCTGGGGCTGATTGCGATTATCTTTGTAGCCGGCTGTGCGTTGAGCGTCACGGCTTGGTTGCGTAAGAAGCAGACCCTAGTCGAGCTAGAGCGCCACCAGCGCGAGGTGAACGTTTTGTTAGCGGGCGATAATTTAGGCAGCCTTAAGGATCAAATTTCTTTAACGCCTGCGAACGTTGATTTAGCGGAGAAAGACCTCACCGAATTGACGGACCAATTGAAGTCGCTCCGCGAAGTTATTGCAGGCAGCCCCGAAGCACCGTTGAAGCCAGATAACAGTACCTCGGCTTCAAAGTTAAATTCTTTAATCAAACAAAACGTCGACGAATGGAAGAAGCTCTGTGCCGATCGCGACGTGAAGACGCCGCCTAATGATCAGTGCGAGTTTGGGTTCCGTCGCTACATTCGCAACGCGGGTACTTCGCCTAAGCGCGACTTACCTCGCGTTGATTTACAGCGCATCATCATTGATTACCTCTTTAAGCAACTCTTGGAGTCACGCCCTGCAGGTGCTCCCTTGCTCTTGCAGTCCATTGATCGTGAGCCGATTGAAACCTACGTTTTAATTCCCGAAGGTAAGCCTAATGCTGGTAGTTATGTGCCTGATGCCGATGGCTCGAAGAATGAAAACGACGAGTTTACGCCCTCGCGCTCTTTCCGCCGCCCCGGCCTACTTGATGCGTTGTCCTTCCGCATTCGTTTCGTGGGCACGACGTCGACCTTGCGTACGTTTATCAACAAGCTGCGCAGTTCGGGGCATCCCTTTGCGATTACCTCCATCGAGGTTGGGCTTGCTAAGCCAGAGGAAGAAAAACTTTTAGCGACAGCTGCTCCAACTACCACGGCTGCGCCTGCGGCAGGTGCGACGGCCGCTGTCCCTGATTTCTTCCTAGGTGGTGCTCCTGCCGCAGGTGCCAAACCTGGTGCTGCCCCTAAAGAAGACCGTGTGGTCGTCGTCAAAGAGAAGCCTGCAGAGTTTGTCATCCAATTTGATTACCTGACGATTCCAGAAGAGAAATCCGCTACCGCGGAAGGAGAACCCAAGAAATAATTCCCCGGACAATGAACGCCCGTAAAGATTTACTCCTGATTGTACTAGGCTCGCTCCTACTTTTGGTAGGCTGTGCCGCTTGGTGGTTACTGATTGAAGGGGGTGCTCCTAGCTTGGTGAAGCCTCTGGTTCCGGAAGAAGAATTTCGTGCGAAAGCCATTCCCGAGTTGGTGTCGGCACCTAAAGGGGTCGCTTACCCTGCTTCGAAGCGAGCTGACTTGGACGATTTGGTGAAAGACTGGTTGAGCCCTGAAGAAAATGAAGACGGTTGGAATTATGACCTCTTCACCACGATTGATATCGTGTGGGATCCCGTCCTGAAGGATTACGTTCCGCGTTTAAAGAAAGTGATTCCGCTGCCTCCCTTTGGCGTTGCGCTTACTAAGATTGGTCACCCCACCTATCCCTACGTCTTGAAGTCCTTCCTGCCTGGCCGTTCGGGCAAGGATGAAGACCGTGAGTTCTTCTTGGAAAACACGGAGACTAAGGAGTACTTTGACCGCTGTAAGTTGAAGAAGCCCCTTAGCCCCCAATTGAACATCATTCCTGTGTCCTACAAACAGGTTAAATCTAAGGACAAAGACGGCTTTACCATCACCCGTAACGTTTTGACCCTAGATGATAAGGTTTTGGGGCAACTCGTTGAAATTGATGATGTTAAGGTATTAGAGTTTACGGATCGTACGAATATTGAGCTCGTTTCGACCTCCGACCCCGGCAAGACATGGACCTTTCATGGCCCTGGTGATAAGTTCACCTATAAGGAGGCTCATTACGTTATCAAACACATTGACTTAGACGCTAAGTCGGTGACGTTAGATAAGACTTTTACGCTCGAACCCAAGAAGCCTAAAAAGACCATTACAGAGGTTTTGACGATTGCTCCTCCGGCTCCAGCGGCACCCCCTGCTACCAAGTCAAATACCCCTTCCACCCCTGCAACCCCCACCAAATAGTTAATACCCCTTTATTGTATGAAGAAACAAAAACGTACACGGCTCGCGTGGGCCAGTTTTCTCGCTGTCTTAGTAGCAGCAGGCTCACTCGTCGCTCAAGACGGTGATCCCATCGCGCAAAAAACCAAACTCATGGGCGAAGCTTTGAAAGCTCGTGAGGAGGGTAATTTGCAAGGTGCACGCGAGAAGTTTTCCAAAATTTTAGAAATCGATTCTAAGGACGAAGGTGCCAGCGAAGGCTTAGCCTCCGTCCAGGCAGCCATTGCCGCGGCTGAAGCTGCTCAAGCTAAGGCTAACGCCCCAGTTCCTGCTCCTGTCGTCACCCCAGCAGCCCCTGCCAAGCCTGCTTCGTTGCTCGATCAAGTCGCTAACGAGCACGCTAGCCTCTACGCCGAAGTCGATCAAGCGATTGGCGTTGCTCAAGCTGAAGCCGACAAGGGCAACTACAAGCGCGCTCTCGAAATCCTCGACAGCGCCTCTGGTGCTCTCCCTAACAACACCGCCGCCCAAAAGTCGCGCGACTCTATCGCCTTGGCGAAGCAAGAAATTAACTTGCGTCGCGAAGCCGGTGACCAACCCGTTGACGACCAAGCTCGCGAAGAAGTGGTCCGTTTGGCTAAAGCCAATGCTACGAAGTTAAAGGAAGCTGGCGACCTGATTGATAAAGCCGAAAGTGCCACGCGACGTGGCACCGGTCCTGACCTCGAAGAAGCCGATGGCTACCTCGACAAGGCCTCCAAAGTCCTGCCTACGAATATTTCGGCCAAGTCTTCGGTCGAACGCATCAAGCAAGTGCGCGCTCAAATCATTTCCCGTCGTGCCTTCTTGGCGATTGATGCTCGCGAAATGAACAAAGCCGAGTCGTTTGTGCGCGATTACGAAAAGTTGATGGGCGTCGATGATCCTAGCGCCAAGAAATTGCACGCCGAATACCTGCGCTATAAGTCCGATCCTGCTTACCGTAGCGTCGAAGAAATTTCCCCTGGCTTGAAGGCCAAGGATGATAAGGTTCAAGAACTCTTGGTTAAAGGGCGGGCCCGTTACCTCTACGGCGACTACCAAGGTGCGCTCGAAGCTTACCGCGAAATTCTCCAATATCAGCCGAACAATGCTGAAGCGAAAGCTTACCAAGTTCGCATCCGCCAGATCTTGTCCGATAACTCGGGTGCTTGGAATCGCGGTGTGACCAAGGGCAAGTTGCTGGAACTCCTCGATGAATCGTGGAAGCTTCCTGAAGTCTTTAATCGTGAAACGACCGTCGTTGGTGGCGTCACTGCTGCTGATCCAGTCGTGGAAAAGATGCGCTCGATCACGATTCCCGAAATCAACATTCGCGACTTACCATTCAATCGTGCCATCGACCAATTGGTCATCGTTTCGCAATCGTACGATAAAGATGGCAAGGGCGTGAACATGGTCGTCATTGACCCTGATCGCAAGAATCCTGCGGTGAACATGACCCTCCGCACGGTTTCGTTGGAGAAGGCCCTGGAAATCATCACCAAGCAGGCCAACTTCACCTTTAACATCAACCAAGGTATCGTCGAAATCCGTCCTGACTCGGGTTCGAACGATTTGGAAACCGAGTTCTTCCCGCTCTCAACTTCCGCCGTGATTAAGATGACCGGTATCAGCGCTGGCGGCAACGCCCCTGCTGGTGGTGCCGCCCCTGCTGGTGGTGCTAATCCCTTCGGTGGTGCCGCTGCTAGCGGTGCGGCGGCGGGTGGTACGGAGCGTCCTGAAGAGTCTGGTATTAAGAACTTCTTCACCCGCTCGGGCGTTAGCTTCGAAACTCAAGGTGCATCCTTGGCTTATGACGGCACGAACTTAATCGTGACGCAGACCCGCAAGAATCTGGATCGCGTGCGCAACATCTTGCGTCGCTATTCCGACATCAAGCAGGTCCACATCGAAGCCAAGTTTATCGAAGTATCGGAACAATCCTTGAACGAGTTCACCTCGAACTGGATGCTCTCGACGACTTCGGTCGGTGCTAACGGTCAGCCTGTCACCACGGTCCGCGCCCAAACGGGCCTCCGCTCGATGAGCGAAACCTTTGGTACTTCTTCCGTTGCCCAAAATGGCCAAATCAGCCGTCAGTTAACGACGACTTCGACGAATGCTACTACGGGTGCTGTAACGCAAGTAACCACGAATCAAAACCTCTCGATTCCTAATCAGCCTCCTGCCATCGGTTCGCAGAACTACGGCACGAACGAACCTAACTTCGGTGGTTCGAACGGCTGGATGGGTGCCACCGGCACTTACAATGGTAAGATTGGTACGATTGGTGGTTATGACCTCTCAATCTTCCTGAAGGCCTTAGAGCAGAACAATGGTACGGACTTGATGTCGGCACCTAGCTTAACGGTGCTCGATGGTAAGACCGCGATCATCAAGATTGCTCAACTCCTCCGTTACCCACAGTCCTACGGTGATACCCAATCCAACGTCGGTCAGGCTGCTGCCGCTGGTGTGGCGGGTGGTACAACCGGTGGTGGGGTAACGATCACGGCTGGTACGCCTCAAGACTTCACGGTGCAAGAAGTCGGGGTGACTCTCGAAGTGACGCCAACGGTTGCGGCGGACGACTCAATCGCCTTAAACCTCAAGCCCAAGGTGGTAGAGTTTGAGGGCTTCGTGGAATACGGTGGTACCTCGGTGGCTATCTCGGGTACGACTACCGTTACGATTCCTTCGGGCTTCTTCCAACCGATCTTCAACATCCGCGAAGTCTCCACGGACGTCACGGTCTTCGATGGCGCCACGGTTGTCATCGGTGGTTTAACCCGCGAACAAGTGCAAACGGTTCAAGACAAGGTGCCCATCTTAGGTGACATTCCTCTCCTCGGCTCGGCCTTCCGTTCTAACGGTAAGTCGACGGACAAGAAGAACCTCATGGTCTTCGTCACCGCTAACCTCGTCTCGCCAGGTGGTGCAACCCTCCGCAGCAGCCATCCTGGTATGCGCGCTGGTTCTACCTTCTCGAACCCTGTCCTCATCTCTCCAGGTGGTGCAGTGTATCGCGAACCGATTGAAGCCGCGACGACTCCTGCAGCGACGACTCCTGCAGCGACGGCTCCTAAGGCTGACGCTCCGGCACCTGAGGCTAAGTAATAAAAGTTTCAGTTGTTTATTCAGGCCCGCCTTTTGGCGGGCCTGCTTTTTTCTGGAAGACCGGAACGAGTCCTCTGAAACTATGTGCCATGCGCTGGCTACTCATCGATGGTTTCAACCTCGTGTTCCGTAGTCACTTTGCGATGGAGCGTTCCAACCTGCGCCGACCCACTGATCAGTTTCCTACCGGGGCCTTGCATGCGTGGATGAAGACTTTACTCGATTTGCGGGAAAGCGAAAAGCCCGACCGCGGTGTCGTCTTTTTCGATCTCGGTGGCTCGGCGCGTCACCTTGCCGTTTTACCCGAGTATAAAGCGCAGCGCGAGGATACGCCGGAAGATATCGTGCTCCAATTGCCGGAGATTAAAAAACTCACGGCGTTGTTAGGATTTCAAGTCGTGGAACAGCGCGGCGTCGAGGCTGATGATTTGATTGCCACGGCGGTGCAGCGCTTAGGTCAAGTCGGACATGAGTGTATTATTGTCAGTGCCGATAAAGACTTCGGGCAGTGTGTCGGTGGACCCGTGATACAATTGGCACCGCCACCAACGGCTAATCCCGCCATGGGATGGCGCCGTTTGGATGCCCAAGGCGTGACCGAAAAGTTTGGCGTACCGCCCGCTCTGATTCCTGCTTATCTGGCTTTGGTCGGCGACACCTCCGATAATATTCCAGGATTAAAAGGCGTCGGCCCTAAGACGGCGGTGAAGTGGTTGACCGAGTATGGTAGCCTTGAAGGCGTGTTAACGGCGGCCGACACGTTGCAGCCTGAACGCTTTCGCGAGCAGGTGAAAGCCGAAGCAGACCGGATTAGAACTAATCTGCAGTTGGTTACCTTCCGAACTGATTATGAATTCACGTGGGGCGAAGCACCGCAGGAGCAACCTGCGGCCGTGGCCGAGTTTCTCACTACGATGGCGATGCATTCGACGTTGCGACGTTACCTGGGTAAAGCTGCCTCACCAGTGGAGGAAGTTGCACCGGCACCTCCACCTCAGAAACCTCCGACTACGGAGCAAGGGGAGCTCTTTTAGAACGGACATAAAAAAGGCCCGCCAAAACGGCGGGCCTTGTTCCAGAGGGACGGCAAGAATTACTTCTTATCGTTCTTCTTGTCAGCCTTAGGGGCTTCGATCGCGGCAGCAGGGGCGGACGCCGCTTTGTCAGCCTGCTTGCGTTCGAAGTAGGCCTTCAACTCTTCTTGAGTGAGGGCCACCCAGAACTTGGCTACCAAGACATCAAAGACGATGTTGTTGGTGAAGATACCGTAGGTCTTGTTGAGCTCTTCGGCGTTCTTGGTGAGGATTTCGGTGATCTTGGCGATTTCGTCAGCGATGCGCTTCTTGGCATCAGCATCGGTTGCTTGTTGATCAGCGGCGCGGAGTTGGATGAGGGCTTGCTGTTGAGCTGCGACGATTTGGGCGTTGCGTTCAAAGAGAGGGATATGGTCACCCGTCATCTTGCAGAGGCTGAGCATCTTTTGGTTACCGCGAGCCAAGATGTCGGTTTCTTTGAAGTTGGGGTTCTTGCGGAACTCGGCGATTTGTTCGTCATTAACAGGCGAGAGCAATTGGATCTCGGTGTTTTGGACGAAGTGAGGGCGCATCGCGACGTTATCGACTTTGAAGCCGTAGACTTTGGCGAAGAGCTCGTCCTTCTCGTTGAAGGAAGCTAATTCGGTGTCGCGAACTTTGGAGAGGGCATCCTTCTCACCGGAAGTGAGGGTGGATTGAATGCGCTGATTGAGTTCCAAGATGCGCTTGGCCTGTTGCTTCATGATTTCCAGGTCGTTGGTGAAGCGCGCCAAGGTCTCGGGGTGCGAGATCGTGACGTACTTGAAGAAGACCATATTTTCATGCTGCAGGAGGTTTTCGTCGACCTCAGGAGCGGTGGTGGCTTTGGATTCGGTGGTCATATATTTAGTATGAGTTTAGGGGTGGGGTAAGAAATTACTTCTTTTCAGGAGCTGGAGTGCTCGGGGCGTCCTTCTTTTCTTCCTTCTTCTCGGCCGCAGCCTTATCAAAGGCTTTCTTTTCTTCTTCCGAGATTTGGAGGAGGAGGTTGGCACCAGCGGTTTGGATGCTGAATTCAGCAGGGAATTCATAGCCACGAGCCGTCTTGTACTCTTCGAGCGACTTGTTGACTTCTTCTTGGGCCGACTTCACAGCAGCTTCGACCTTCTTCTTGTCTTCGTCCTTGGTGAGGCGAGGTTGGAGGTCGATGAGTTGTTGGAGGGCGCGCTTCGATTCGATGACGCGCTTCACTTGCATTTGGTAGGTTTCCACTTCAACGGCACCCGAAATGGTGTCTTTGACGGAATATTTCTTTTCGCCTTCCACGACTAAGGAGTCGGGCTTGGTCGATTTGTCGGCCGACAATTTGGTGAACTCTTCGTTCGAGATGGGGAGGAGGACGTGCAATTTCGTGGGTACCACGATGTATTGGCGTTGAATGCGGAAGTTGTAGGCCTTGGCGAGCGCGTCGTCGTCGCCTTGGAGTTTGGCAGCCTTGGCCGCGATTTCGTGGCTACGGGCTTCGCGCTCAGGGGTGGTGAGGGCGAGTTCGAGCAATTGCTTGCTCAGTTTGAGGGATTCGAGTTCTTGGCTGATCGCTTGAACGTTGCGTTGAAAGGCAGCGAACTCAGCGGCGTTGTTAGCCGACCATACTTGAGCGTAGCTCTTTTGATCGCCGGCAGGCGTCGGGGCAACGACAGGGGTGGTCGCTGCAGGGGTAGCAGGCTTAGCGTCTTGGGCAAAGGCACCAAGGGCCAGCGAGGTGAGGAGGATGGTCAGGGGCTTCATAGAAATCTGAGGGAAGTTTTGTTTTATGCAGAAAACAGGCCATAGCCACAAAAAAAGCCCCCTGTGAATTATTTGTGAATTACTAGGGCGCGGTCGATCACTGCTGCCAAGTCAATGGCGTCGGCTTCCTTTTGTAATGCTTCATCGGCTAAGACTGCACGGACTTTTGGGTGGGAAAAGAATCCACTTAAGTCCTTGTTATTCAGTAGTTCACGAACTTTCTTATCTCCCCATGCTTGGTATAAAGAGGGGTGGCTCGCTAGGGCGCGAACTTCAGTCGTTTCCATGACCCGTTTCAAGGCCTGAGGATCAGCCATCACCAGGCGCAACTGTGTAAATAACTTCCGTTGCTTGTCTGGGATGGGAGACCAGTCTTTGAGCCAACTTGTCACAGGCGTATTAGAGAGCTCGTGACAGGTTTGCACAGTCCAACTCTTTTGCTCGGCAAGTGGCCCTTCAATAAGTTCGAAGAGGGAGGAGACGGAGGCGAGGATGAGTAATAAAATGCTAAAATAAAGTGCCCCAGTCCAACACCCAATCAGGGATCCCATCAAGGGATTCTCGGCTTCATCCAACCCCTTCGGTCGACGGCCTAACCACCAGGCAATGCCATAAACTAAAAGGCCTACGGTACAGGTTAGGATAACAATCCCCGTGAGCCCGCGTAGCAACCAAGGGTAACTGGTTTTATGGAATAGACTGTGTCCCACTTCAGGTCCGGCTAGCCATCCAGCCAAGAGTCCGAGGCTGAGGGCAATCGGGCCCGCCAGTTGACGAAGGGGGCCGCGTTGATAGCCGCGCCATGCCCCCCGAAACATGAGAAGGACCAGAATTAGTCCCGCAATCCAGAGGGTCCAGGAGCTGCTGGGAGGTGGGGGGACGGTCATTTAGGATTCGCCCAAGACTTTGCGGATGGCCCCTTCTCGGGTTTCAATGCTCTCGGCGAGTTTGAATTGGACGAGTGCCCGGCGGAGGTTGTGCCCGGGGTAACGCACTTTGAAATAAACATCACCCGCTAAATAGTCGGCAAAGAAACGCAGTCCGAGTTCCAGTGGGATGAGGTGAATGCAGGCGTAGAGGTGGCGGTGATCCGCGGCACTTAAAAAGTCTTTCGCGTGAGATAGGTAGCCGCGGTAAATGGTGGTGAAGAGGTCTAAGTCAAAAATTACCGAAGCTAAATCGGGCGCATCTTCACCTGCGGGGTTACACGCCGAGCGCGTGGCGTCGCCGATGTCGTCATGCACCAACCCAGGTTGCACCGTGTCGAGATCGACAATTGCGGTCCCTCGTCCGGTGGCAGTATCAATCATGATATTGCCGACTTTGGGATCGCCGTGTGTGGTGCGGAGTTTCAATTCACCTCGTTCTAGGGCACTCCGTAAAACCGCACAATGACCCCGTCTTTCTTGGATAAAACGCCACGCACGCTTAGCCTCCAGTGAGGCGTTGAGACGCTCTTGTCCCAGCGGAGTATTGGCCGCTTGGTCTAGTTTGGCGAGGTACTCGGGGGTGACGTGAAAGCCGGGGAGGGCATAGCCTAAACGCTCCGGGGGTAGATCGCTCACCATGCGATGAAAATGTCCTAGTACAAAGCCGACCTCGTGGGCGTGTTCGGGGTTTTGCACGCGTTCAAATGCGTGGGCACTGGCAAGGTGCGAAATAGCCCGCCACAAATCACCATCGGCATCCGTCACCCAATCATCGCCTGATTTCGTTTGGATGATTTTGGGAAGTTGCCAAATGCGGTCCGCCCGATCGGCTTCGGCTTCCAACTTGGCGTGACAGTGATCGGTGAGCACGCGCATGTTGTGCATGATGGCTTCTGGATTCGGGAAGACCGATTTACGGATTCGTTGGACGATGAATCGTTGCTCCGAAAAGGTGGTGCGGAAGATGGCTAGGTAGGTGTCATTCACGTTGCCGGAGCCGTAAGGCTCGACGGTGACAAGACGCCCTTGGACATCAAATTGACGAGCAATGAGGGCCGCGCGCATAGTTATTGGCACAATTTGGCTAAGTTTTGAGGGGTGGCGAGGGCATTTGCACCATACCCTAGGCTTGATTTTATAATTTTGGTCGGCATTTTCACGATTCCCCTGTGTCGCCACCTTAGCTCAGTTGGTAGAGCATCTCATTCGTAATGAGAATGTCGCCGGTTCAAGTCCGGCAGGTGGCTCCAGCGGGGGGCTTGATTTATCGCCAGTCAGTTTGCGTTCCGCCGAGTTTCTTTTTCGTTTCTATTATTATGAGTCGCACTTCGTCATCGTCAGCCAAATCGGGACTGTCCCGCCGCTACGATCGCCAGTTCCGTGCCGATGACGCCTATCGGGCCACGTTGCCTGATATGCAAAATAAAGACGCGTCGCAAATTCAAGGGGCCAACGTTCCCATTCAGCATGTGGGCATTTCTGGGTTCCGTTTGCCGATGTTAGTTGTCACGCGTGATGGTAAGCCTTTGCCTTTAGAAGTAACCGTAACGGGTTCGGTGTCCCTGGCGGCGGACCGTAAAGGTATCAACATGTCTCGTGTGATGCGGACGTTCTATGACTTCAAGGATCGCACCCTTTCTCATGAACTGCTTGAAGAGATTTTAATTCGCTATAAGAAAGACCTCGAGTGCAGTCGTGCTCGTTTGATGGTCGAATTCCGTTATCCCCTGTTACAAAAGTCGCTGCGTTCCAACCTCGAAGGCTGGCAGTATTACCGCGTGGTGCTGGAAGGTACGATTGATGACTTGAACCGTGTGCGTCGTTATACGCACTTTGACTTTGTGTACTCTTCGGCCTGCCCTTGTTCGGCAGAATTAACGGAGCACGCCCGCGACTATCGCCAAGCGTACGGTATTCCGCACTCGCAACGCTCCAAGGCTCGCGTCGTGGCCGAAGTCATGCCCGGCCGCAATCTTTTCGTCGAAGACATGCAAGAGCTTTGCTTGAAAGGCTTGCAGACGGAAACCCAAGTGATGGTGAAGCGCGAAGACGAACAAGCTTTTGCCGAACTGAATGGGGCTTACTCCAAGTTTGTCGAAGACGCGGCCCGCTTACTCTTCGAGCAATTTGATGCGGATAGTCGTGTGCAAGACTTCGTCGTCGCCTGCTCGCACCTCGAGTCCTTGCACTCGCATGATGCCGTTTCGGTCATTAATAAGGGTTGTCCTGGCGGTTTAGTGGCTGATTTCGCTAATTTTAGAGACTTGATTTGCTAATCCGCTCACGGCTTGCCCCGTCGTTAGTGGATGTTCAAAGTGACTTCCACGAGGGGGTAGCTCAGTGGATTAGAGCAGTAGCCTTCTAAGCTATTGGTCGCGGGTTCGATCCCCGCCCCCCTCGCCAACTTTACTCCCCTGATGTCCCAAGCCCCTTACCACCTCGCTGCCACTGGGCAGTCGTTGCGAGTTTTAAGTTATTCTGAAGTGGAATCAGGCTTAGCCACGGGTCGCTTGGACCCCGCGACATGGTCGTGGTGCGAAACGGAAGTGCAGTGGCAGGAGCTAAGCCGTCGTCCGGAGTTCGCTCACGCAGTTCAGGCCGCGCGGATGATGGCACCCCCAGCTCCGCTCGCGTGGGAAGACGCTGGTGCCTCGCGTTCTTACTTAAAGCGATATTTTCGGACACTTAAAGAGGTTCTCTTTCGCCCCCAAAAAACTTTCCGGGAATTTAAACCTGAAGTGACGCCTTGGGCTGCGGTACGTTGGTTTGGCTTAAGTGCGATGTTGAGTCTTCTCGTGGGTTTTGGTTTATACAGTCCTTTAATCTATTGGGTCCGACAAAGTTTAGCCCAAAAATTTGGGACCGTTCTTTTTGCCGATAGCGGACCGATGGTGAACCTCAGTTATTTATTACGGGCAATTTTTGGTGGTAGTTTGGTTCTGGGCCTTTGGTTATTGGTCGGAGCAAGTGTCCTGCAGGTGATTTTAAAAATACTCCAAGCAGGCCAGAAGGGATGGGGAGTTACCCTGCGTACCTTGGCTTATGTGCTGGGGGCTTACCTTTGGGTAGCCTTGCTGCCATGTGGGAGTCTTTTCGTGCCTATTTTACTGGTGATTGCGGCGACGCGGGCGTTGGCCTTTGCCCACGCCGAGCCAGAGTGGAAACCCTTAATTGCAGTACTCGTTTTCGCGGGGATAACTTTGATTAGCACCTTGGCCTGGCTGTTTTATTCAGCGGCTAAATTCTTTAGTAACTTCTAAGTCGTATTGCCGCAGCGTTTAGTCTTTTAATCAGTTATGCCAATCCATGTAGCGCGGAATGCGGCACAGTTAGGAATTTTTTCAGTCGCGGAAGTCGGCGACGGTCTACAGACGGGCCGCTTTCATTTGACGGATTTGGCTTGGACTGAAGGCATGGCGACTTGGGTGCCGTTAATCAATTGGCCAGCCTTTCAGCATCTGACCACGGCATCGGTAGTGGCTCAACCTGTGCCTGCCGCGGCGTTAGTTTTACCGGCGTGGGAGCGGCAACGTAGCGGGGGAAATTATTTTAGAACCTTTTACGATGTGATCGGGAATCCCGGTCATACTTTTAATCATTTGCCGGCTCAGGGGGTGGGGCGCTCCCTGAGTTTTTATTACCTTACGATGGGGGTGGCTTGGGTGTTGATGAGTGTCGTCATGGCCCTGCTCGGCTGGTTAGTTTATTTAAAATCCGTGACCGAGGAGGTGCTGCCTCATGGGCTAGTGATGAAAACTTCCATGTCGGTCTTAACCGCGATTACGCCTTTTGCCGTCATCATCGGGGCGATGCTTTTCATGATCTTAGTGGGGCCGTTTGTCCTCGCGGGGTTCGCGCACCTTTGCTTGCTACCTTGGCGTCCTTCAGGAGGTTACGCCGCCACCCAACGGGCCTCTAGTTATGTCGTGGCAGCCTTGGCACCCTTGTTCTTTGTCCCCTGTCTCAATTATTTCTGGGTGCCAGCTTGCTTGGCATTCATGGTCTTGGCCTGCGCTCAGGTACACCGCTTGGCCTGGTGGAAGGTTTTGCTCTCGCTCGTGGTGCTGCCCGCGGCTATTTTGATTCCGACCTGTGTGGTGGCTTGGGTGTTGGGGGGTAGTTTGTAAAAATTTTGCTAAACGCCCTTGGGTCTCTGTCTTGGGGGCTTGATACGGGGTCCGTATCGTGCCAGAAAATAGATACTTAATTATATGCAAATCCACGTCGCTCGCCAGTCGGCCCAAATCGGGATTTTCACCGTTGAAGAAATCCAAGCTGGTTTAATTTCGGGTCGTTTTTTACTGAGCGATCTCGCTTGGCGCGATGGGATGGCGACGTGGGTAGCCTTAGGGGATTGGCCCGAGTTCCGGAGCGTGGTGCCTCCTTCGCCCGCTGCGGCTGCTAACTCCACGGTTGCCGCGGCAACTCCCGTTAACGCTGAGGTGACGGTGCCTTGGGAAAAAGAAAAGTCGCCGAAGAGTTATTTTGCGACGTTGAAGGGGGCGATTCTCACCCCGCGGGAAACCTTTGCGGTGGGTCGTTTCGAATTCGGCAATTACCTGATCTTTGCGTATATCACGACCCTGCTAACTTTGCCGGCGATGGCTTACTCGCAAATCGCCCAAGGTGACATGTTTAAGCAGTTAGGAGAACAACTGCAGCAGATTCATACCCCTTTCTTTGATGGGATGGCGAAGTATTTCCTGCAGCAGGGTGAGCAGCCTAAGTTCATTGCTATCATCGGCATCGTCGTGGCCGCGTTGTTTGGTCCGCTCATCCACGCTTTCTTCGGGGTGCTTGATTGGGTTGGTTATAAAATTTTGCGTCGTTCCGTGACGGTCGAACGTGCGGTCGTGGCGGGTTTGGTGGGAGCGGCTTTATTTTTTAATGTTATTTATGTGCCAGTCGCTTTATTGACGGGTAGCCCGGTGCTTTATTTTGGAAGCGCACTTTTGTTTTTCATCCCCGGAATGATTATTTCCTGTCGTGCTAAGGGAGCCATCGCGGGGGTGGGCGCTTGGTGGGCCTTCTTCGCCAGTTTCATCATCATCTTACTCTTCAGCTGTTGCTGCGGTTGTACCTTGTGGGTCTTGGTTGCGATGGTAGCAAAGTCTTTTGCTGGTTAAGGTGATTAGGTTTATCCGCCGTCCTGCGTTTCCGGGAGAGTTTAACCACGAACTCGTTTGGCCCCTCGCTTTTATAGGGGTTCTAACGGGAGCGTGGGTTTGGTTTCAGACGGGTTTAAAATTACCCGACTGTTGGTTTTTTCATATCACAGGTTTTCCCTGTTTGGGCTGCGGCGGAACGCGCTGTGCGCGTCAGTTGACCGAGCTACATGTAACCCAAGCGTTCCTCTTCCACCCGGGCTTCACCTTGCTGATGTTACTGGGTTTAGTATGGTCGCTTTACAGTACCTATTTTTGGGTGAGCAATCGTGGTTTGCGCTGGCGCGTGGTGATGGATGAAACTGGCGAAACTCAATTGCGCTGGATTTTTGGGGGCTTGTTGCTGCTGCACTGGCTCTGGCAATGCTACTACCTTCGTCCTTTGCATGCGTAGATTTTTAAAGTTTCTCGGCCTGCTCATGCTGCTCGTTGCGGGCGTCGTGGGGCTTGTCGGCGTGGTTTACTACTTCTCCGAGCGTCCGCAAAAAATGGCCATCGAGCACCCGGTGCTGGATGTCATCGATACGGTACGCGAAGACCATACCTCGCCTGCGAAAGTCGTTAGCCTGTTGGATAAAGTCGCGGATGCGACGCAAGTGGTCAAAGGCGACATCATCCTCGCCCCTGAACCGGAGGCGAATGCGACGGCTCCCTACGGAGAACCGGAAGATCACTTCGGATTACAAATTTTACGCAACCGTGCTTATTCCGTGGGGTACGATAACAACCTGCCCGCACCCCGTTGGTCCTCTTATCGGATGTTTACGTATCAAGCGTCGCACCACGAGCGACCCGCTGTGTTCAAAACGGACACGCGCACGAAGGCTTTAGTGGTGACCCAGGAGTTTGTGCGTTCGGGGTATGATCGGGGCCATATGACGCCTAATTACGCCATTGCGGTTTGCTACGGTGAAGAAGCCCAGCACGAAACTTTCTTGCTCAGTAATATTGTGCCGCAACTGCACGCTTTGAATGCAGGACTATGGAAAGATATCGAACAGCGCGTGGCCCATCGCTATGTGGAACGTTACGGTGTGGTCTGGGTACAAGTCGGCCCTGTCTTCACGGACCCGCCGGCAAAGAAAGTAGGCCGTCTACCCGTCCCGCAGTCGTTCTTTATGATTATTTCGGAGTACGAACACCCCGATCATGGCCTTCGTGCGATTGCTTACTTAGTCCCTCACCAGGAAATTTGGCATGATGCGGAACTCGGGCATTACATCGTGAGCATTCGCCAAGTGGAGAAACTAACGGGCTTAGATTTCTTCCCCAAACTTCCCAAGGCTACCCAAGATTTATTGGAATCAAACCCGGCGCCGCGCGCGTGGTGAACTTAGGCCGGTTTTTAAATCGCTCGCGTGGATGAGGCAGACGCAGTCGGAACCATCCGTGGTGGCGAGCCAGAGCATCGGCAGTTGCGGCCAAGTTTCGTGCATGGCTTTTTGTAGGCCACCGACTTCGATGACTAAAATCCCATGCGGCAAGAGTAAGTCGCGAGCTTGCGGCAGCAATTGACGGATGACGTCGAGCCCATCGCGTCCCGAGACGAGGGATTGCTTGGGCTCCTTTTTAAATTCGCGCGGTAGTCGTCGGTAAATTCCCTCAGGCTCGTAAGGTGGGTTTGAGAGAATCAAATCAAACTTCGGACCGCCCTTTAAGGCATCCATCACATTCGTTTGATGCAAGTGAACGCGTCCCGTTAGACGATGATCTCGCACATTACGTTCGGCCACTTCTAAGGCTTCGGGTGATAATTCCGTGGCGTCGACGTGGGCTTTAGGGAAACGCTTGGCGAGTAAGATGGCTAGGCAACCTGAGCCCGTGCATACGTCGGCCACGCCTTTGACTTGGTTCGCAGGCGGGAGCCATTGAGGAATGGCTTCGGGTAAAAGTTCGACGAAGTAAGAGCGGGGGATGATGACGCGTTGATCGACATAGAAGCGCAGACCACCTAACCACGCTTCGCCGACGAGGTAAGCGGTAGGAGTGTGTTCAAAGCAACGTGCCTCTACTAAACGAAGGAAAGTCTCTTGGGCTTTGGTCGAGAGCGGTTTTTTGAAACACTGCGGCAAATCTTCCCACGCGAGCCCGGTAGCGAAACTTAATAACGTCAGCGACTCTTCCTCGGCGTTGATGAACCCTTGCCCGTGGGCGACCTTTTCTTGGCGGAACAGTTGGTTCGCAAAGGTTAAAAAATCACCGCCCGTTTTGAGGCGAGCGGTGGTGGTGGGGTTCAGGCGCGAGGGCGCGCTCATGGAGGAAGCAGGGATGCTTACGTCAACGGGGCAGCCGACCAGAGCTCCTTCGGCGTACGCTCAAAGAAGTCTTCCAAGTACTTGGTCGTGGCACCGCCTTGACGGAAGGCCGGGTCTTTCATGATGGCACGGCAGACTGGAATCGTCGTGTGGATACCACGGATAATGTACTCGCTGAGGGCGCGGTGCATCCGGTCGAGGGCCTTTTGACGGGTTGCGCCGACCGAGATCAGTTTAGCCACCATCGAGTCATACAAGGGCGGAATGACGTAGCCCGAGTAGCAATGGGAGTCGACACGGACGCCGTGACCGCCGGGCGAATAGTAAAGACCAATCGTGCCAGGGCTGGGGGCGAAATTGCGGGTAGGATCTTCCGCGTTGATACGGCACTCAATGGCGTGGCCACTGATTTTGATATCCTTTTGGTTGAGCTCTAACTTCTCGCCGCAAGCGATGAGAATTTGGCGACGGACCAAGTCGATGTCCGTGACTTCTTCCGTGACCCCGTGTTCCACTTGGATCCGGGTGTTCATCTCCATGAAGTAGTATTTACCATGGCGATCGACGAGGAATTCCAAGGTGCCTGCGTTTTGGTAGCCGATGTTTTCGGCTAAGCGCACGGCAACTTTACCCATTTCTTCGCGCAGCTTAGGCGTTAAGAACGGAGAAGGAGACTCTTCAATGAGCTTTTGGTGGCGACGTTGGACGGAGCAGTCGCGTTCCCCGAGGTGGAGAACCTTGCCGTGTTCATCGGCTAAGATCTGGAATTCAATGTGGCGCGGCTGTTCGATATATTTCTCGATATAAACCGAACCATTGCCGAAGGCCTTCTCGGCTTCAGCGCGGGCACTTTCAAACTCTTTGGCAAACGCCGCCGCATTGTGCACGATGCGCATACCTTTACCGCCACCGCCGGCGACGGCTTTGATGATGACAGGGAAGCCGATTAATTGGGCTTCTTTGATAGCTTCACGTTGGTTGTCGATGGGACCATCGGTACCAGGAACGCAAGGAACTTTGGCTTTGGCGGCCGTCTGACGGGCCACGGCCTTGTCGCCCATCAAGCGAATCGCTTCGGGGCGAGGACCAATAAATTTAATATTAGCGGCGGCACACTTTTCGGCAAAACCCGCCCGCTCGGATAAGAAGCCGTAGCCGGGGTGAATCGCGTCGACGTTGCTGATTTCGGCGGCCGAGATGATACGATCTTCGCGGAGGTAAGAGTCCTTGGAAGGACCTGGGCCAATGCACACGGCCTCGTCGGCCAACTGTACGTGCAGCGATTGCTCGTCGGCTTGGGAGTAGACGGCAACCGTCTTGATCCCTAATTCCCGACAGGCGCGGATAACGCGAAGGGCGATTTCGCCGCGATTGGCGATTAAGATTTTATTCATGCTCGGACGAGAGGGCTCAACCAACCTTCACGCGGAAGAGAGGCTGACCGAATTCAACCGAGGTGCCATTGGCAACGAGGCATTCGACCACGGAGCCCGCAATCTCGGCTTGGATTTCATTCATGACCTTCATGGCTTCGATGATGCAAACCACGGAATCGGCCTTGATAGGAGAGCCCACCGTGACGAACGGGGGATTATCTGGCGAAGGGGTCGCGTAGAAGGTGCCCACCATTGGGGAGGTGATGACCTTAACGTTGGGGTCAGCGGCTGCGGGAGTAGCAGGGGCAGGGGCCGCGGGGGCCGCAGGAGCGGCCACGGGCTGAGCCACTGGGGCGGCGGCCACGGGGGCAGTAGCAGGGGCGGCCTTACCGGGGACGTCCCGCTTAATGCGCAGCTTAAATTCTTGGTCTTGGATTTCGAATTCGGAAAGGTCCGATTTCTTCATTAAATCCACGACTTGTTTGATCTTATTTAGGTCCAAGGTTTTGTCCTCCGTGAGGGGTGAAGGACCTCTCTGATACAGGGCAATGGGGGGGTAAATCAACCCTCATTGCAAGAGGGAGGGTGGTATTTTACCTAAGTTTTTGCCTTTGTTGTACTTACCAATGTCAGATAGCTTGGTGTCGAGGCTGGTTTCGGGCTTATTTAGAGGGCCCGTGACCTTGATTTTGGTCATATTGAAGAGGGTCCGGTTGATATTGAAGAAGTCTAGGATGCCCAAGCCTCCTTCGCTGGGCAGGGAGCATTCCCCTTCGAAGTGGAGTAGGGAGGCCATGAGGTCGACTTCCCCCTGGAGGGATATCTTGGCTTGTTTACCCGTGATTGTCAGGTCGGGGAAGTAGACCCGACCATCCAGGCAGCCAAAGCTCCCCGTGGCCTTTTGGAGGTCGTAGGTGGTGGCATTGACCCCGATACCCTCCAAGAGTCGGGAGACTGACCCGAGTGTCCGGATGCGCTTCAGTTCTGGGTCGATGAGCAGGTAGGAACCCCGCCCGCGGAGCAGCCGGGGCTTCTTGAGGTCGACGCGACCTTTGAATTCTAAGTCGAGGACGGCCTTTTGGTTCGTCGTCGCCGTCTCAGAGTTTTTCCCGCTATCAATTTGCTCCATGATCAACTGGATTTTCTGGGGGTTGCACCCTTGGAGTCTTAAGTGGAGGTCAGGGGCTTGGAGCGGATCCCCTTGAAGGTGCAATTCTGATTGGCCGCCAGCGAGGGCCGCCGTGGCATCGACCTGCATGACGGTATCGGACGAGTTGATGGTGAGGGAGAGGTTTTGGCTGGGGATACCCCAAGCTTGGAATTCGGTCGGGCAGTTAACCTGGGCTTTGATGGTTGGATTCTTTTTGCCGGGTAAAACGTCTAGCGTGAACGTCTGCGAACTGGGGAGTACGAGTCCGCGCAAAGCCTCGCTTAACTCAGGCCCCGCACAGCGGGCCGCAATCCAAGGTTTTAAGTTTCCAGTAACATGGACGACGGGGCCTGCTTCAGCTGCAGGCTTAGACCAATCCCACACGGCCGAGCCATCCACACTACCATCTTCGAATTCACTCCCCCCAGCCAATCGATGGAGTCCGATGTAAGTTCCTTGTCCGTTGGCTTTGACGGAAATTCCTACTGAGCGGAAAGGCGTATCTAGGAAATTAAATTGTTGGAGTTGAACGTAGCCTGTGGTGGTGCTTTTGGGCTGACCCCACTGGCCATCGACATCGATTACCGCCAAGGGGGCGGATTTTAAATTAAACATTTTCCAGAGGTCGACCCACCAATCCCCTAAGATAGTATCGAGGCTGGGTGGGGCGAGCGGTCCACGTAGGTGCAATGTGTAATCACCGCCTTTTTGGAGCGAGCAATAGGCTTCACCAGTGATGGTTCCTAAGTGTAAATCCGTGAGCCGTAAGGGCCGCTCGTTCGTTTGGGGTTGGGGTCGGTAACTGAATTTGGCTGATAGCGGGAGATCTTCTCCGGGGGCGATGGAGGAAGCGGAGACGCCCCAAGCGGTTAAACCACTAAAGCCAATCTCCCCGCGAGCTTCTTGGAGTGAGAAGTCGGGATTGAAATTTAAATGAGTATCTCGAACGAGCAGTTGCCCTGTGAGGTTGATGCCCGCTTGCCGGACGAGGTCCTGATAGCTTTCGAGGCTCTGCAGTTCCACGGTGGCCAATTGGGCTTCGGAGAGGGTAAACTTGGGAACTTGGGTGATTGAGGTCAGTTCGACCGTAGCATGTAAGCTGGATTGTTCGGTGAACGCGGTGACGTCGAGGGGCCAGTGATTAATGGTTGGAGTGCGAGCTGGTAGAGTGATTTTAAGCTGAAAATCTTTGAGGCCCAGTGCGGCTGCATGGGCGACCAGGAGTTGTCCTTCCACGTCAGGCATCGCCTGCTTACCGTGGAGGTGTAAATCAAAACGGCCCGCTTGCACGTTTTTGTAGGCTAGGTGTCGTCCGCGAATTCTTAAGTCCCATTTTTCCAGCGTGCCGCGCGGACTTAATTCTAAGTCTCCTTTGGCATGCAGGTGTTCCACGCGAATCAACGCCCCGCTATCCTCTAGCCAATCATCGCCAAACAACACCTGCGTGCTTAAGATGGCACCGCCTTGAGAGGTGCCTTGGGCCGTCGCATTTACGGAGGCTCCACCAGAATGCTCGGCCACAAGGATGAACTCTTCAAGATTGCGCAAGATGTTGCTCGTGCGCTGGGCTAGCGAGACTTCCGGAGTCTTGGGAGCAAGGAGCGTGGGATGAGTTTCGCTGACAGAGAAGAGACCTAAAGGTAGTTCCCCTGAAACGATGATGTTTAATTTGGGGGAGTGTGCCCGCAGCACGGGTGCCATCAGCCAGGCGCCCTCACGGCGTAAATCAATGCGCATGCCACTGATTAACTCATGGCGTTCCCCTTTTTTCGCGACGGCCGCCGGGCACCAAATTTTGCCATCGCGCAAAAGCAACCGATTGGGCTCCAAGGTGCCGTTGAGTAATGCGGTGAAACTTAAACCGACCTCGCAGCGCTCCGCCGTAAAAATTTCGCCGCTCAACCCTTCTACTTCGACGCTTAAATCATCGGCCGCTAAAGTGTGGTCGGGTAGCAGCCAGAAATGGCGTGCCTGAATTTTGAGCCCGTGTTTGCTCGCGGCTTGCGTCAGGTGATCCGTGACCAAAGAGGGTAGCTCCAAGGGGCGATTAATCACCGCCAGCCATAGGAGTAATAATTGAACGGGCAATAATAGGCCCAGACTAGTCGCTAACAGACCAGATAAAATTTTTTGCCAAGGCTTGCTGGTGGACGCAGCGGTCATCGACTTGTTTCGTCGAGGAGGGGGGTAAGGATTTCGGCTAAACTAGTTTCTAAAAGAAAATCATCGCCGTCGTTTTCATCGCGGAGCAGGACCGAACGAGGATTTAGGGGCGTACTGCAAAGGTAGGTGCGCACGGTTTCACTCGCTCCGGTAGCGCCCGCGGCGGCTTGATCGGTGACGCGCAATTCGTACTTCCAGCCGTTCGCTCCGTAGTCGCGCAGCGGGAACTCGCTGGCTTTCACTTCGGCAAAAGCATTTGCCAGGCGGCGTGCCATGGCCGGCTCAAGACGACCATTGCCTACCCAATTTCCATCGGGGCCGAGACGCGCTTCGCCGAGCACTTGATTGCTGGTGCGATTCGTGAGGCGGAGACCGCTCACGCGAGCACCTTGGGGGAGTTCGGCAATCGTACGCTTGCGCCACGTTTGCGGTTCGACGCTTTGATATTCCGCATGCAAGAGGCTGACGTCACATAAGGCGGCCAGCGGCGTGCCTTGTTGATGAACGAGTCGGGCGCTGGGCGTTTGATCTGGGGCCGGAGAAAATCCGAGCACGATTCGTTCCGTGCCGAATTCTAATTCAAGCTTCTGCTGCACTTCGGGTTCGGAATTTTTAATGGGCAAGACGGCGGGTAAAATAGCGCCGTCAGTCGTGGCACCTTTGCGGCGGATGGCATGCAATTGGCTGACTGCTTCGAGAAAGCGTTGTACGATCGCACTATCAGCTTCGCGGCGTTTGATAGCGGTCGAACCAGGGGCGACGGGAATCTCCCAGCGGGCCGTGGCTCCCACCGAGGAGTCGAGGCGGTGGAGCGTGATGGAACGGCCTCCAGTCGATAGCGTGAAACCAGTGACGAGCGTCGAATCGAAGTCGGCGGGACGTGATGCGGCCAACGATTCACGCGGGTGCTGCCATTCGGTCAGGGCTTTAGCTTCTAACAGAAAGACCGCGTTATTATCTTCAAGCTTGGCGTAAACTAAACCAGGGTTTTCAGCCGTAGCTTTGCCGATTAAGAGCACTTGGCGGTGCGAGTTACCTTCGAGTGCAATACTGAGTTTAGGGTGATTCAATCCGCTCACTTCATCGGTGGCGGTTAAAAAACGGGTGGCACGTAAATTGCTTAAATCGGCGACGGCTTTGATGGTGCTATCCGCATCGGCAATAGCGTCGTAAGGAGTTTCAAAGCGCCATTCAGGGGTTTGGGCTTTGCGTCCTACGCGCGGGCGAGTTTCCCAAATTAAAGTCGTGGTGGTATCGCTCGTGGCTTCAGGTTGCCGCACCGAGACGGCCCGTGTTTCAAATTCGGCAATTTCAAACACTTTATCCAGACGGTAGGTCTCGGGTTTGGCTTCTAACGCCGCCGTCATGGCATCGGATAGCGGCAGGATTTTCTGCCCATCTTCCGTGAGCAGGAACACTTGGTGGGTTGCGGCTTGTTGCCCAATTTTTACTTCGTTGGTGGTACCGTTTTCGTAAGTAATTTTTAAAACCCAGCGGGGGTTCGCCAGACCATAAGCTTCAAGCCCACTTCCGGTAGCTTTGACTTCTTCAACGGAGAAACCTCGTTCGCGACTGATAAAACGAAGTTCATCGAGTAAGCGTTGGACTGCCCAGATGCTGGCCCCCCAGTTGAAAGGTTCGGTGACTTGCCAGAAGGCGTTGTGTTTTTCAAGGACTAGGCGACTGGCGTTCTCGGTGATGACTACCTTGGTCGGCGGGGCGACGAAGATCAGGTCTTGCGTGGCCAGTGGGGTGTCGTGGCGGTAAGTGGCTTTCCACACTAACCCAAAGGCTAGGAGGTTCGCAATGATGAGGGCAATCGTGGTGCGGGAGAACCGCATAGGACCTTAACTTCTGCGACGCCAAACAGAAATCGCAAGCCCGACTGCAAGGATGATGAACGGGAAGCAGGCGAAGCGAATCGCTAAGTCGATGAAATCGCGCGAGGTGGCATTGAGCTGATATTCACCAACGGCCCGACTCGGCAGGGACACGGCACGATCGCGGTCGCTCAACCAAGCACAGCATTGACTGGTAAAGGCTCGGTTACCGCCCCGATTAAAGCGGGCATTCGCCGCAATTTCAGAGCTGCCGACGACTACGAGGCGTCCGCCATTGCTCCCCGTGCCCTTACGAATCCCTGTCGCCCGCTCAGCCGCTACGGCTAAGCAAACGGGACCCACTTGGTCGTGTGCTGGGTCGGCTTGCGTTTGATGCTTAGTCCGATTGACCTGACCCCAAGCCACTGGAGAGGAGAAAATCAACTGCCACACCCCCAGTGTGCTATCGGGAGCACTGCCTTCATCAAACTTAGCTGGGCGGACTTTGCCGACAATCAGCGGGAGGTTTTGCTCTTGGAGTACCTTGGTGAGCGGATGGACTTTGGCGTCGAAGCGACGCAGGGCGATATCTCCATCCGTTGAGCGCGAGGAGGGGTCGGGCTCTTGTAGTTCGGCGTCGGGACAAAAGATACCCCAATCGCTTAGAACGGGTTCGAGGCCGTGATCTCGGCCGACATCTAGTAGGGCCAAAACCCGGCCATTATGTTCGTACAGGTAACTCTTGATGCGCGAATTCTCTGCCGCCGAGAAAGGGGTGACGGGTCCCGCAATCAGTAACATCGAGGCATCGCGGGGGATTTCACTGACGGTGGTCAGATCGAGAGCCTTGATTTGAAAATTCCGACTGCGGAGTTGGCGCGAAAGGAGCGACATGCCGCGTGCCGGAGAAGTGTCGTCGGGCAGCATTTCGCCGTGGCCATGCGTGACGTAACAAATCGCCGGTTTATCTTCGGTGATTTCAATGAGTGCCGAGGTCACGACTTCTTCCCCACGGAAACCGTTGAATTGATTATCGGGGGTGACGCTGACGAGTTCGCGATACGAAATATATTTTGCCCGATTGCCGCAGGTTAAAATGAGGGCGGTGTTTAAATCTGGGGCACCGTGCTGTGAAGCGATTTCTGAGAGTAGCGGGGCGTTGCGACCGCCGCCGGCGTTTTCAATCGCAAACCATGCCGAGCCTTGTTTGCCGGATTCAACGGCATAGGCATCGAGTAATTTTAAAAGGAGTTGGCGTAATTCTTTGTGCGACTCGCGCGTTGTGGGGTCGCTAATCGCGGCATCATTATCAAGAACCACCGCTTTCACCCATGATACATTGCGGCCAGAGCCCAAGGGGCTTTTGCGTCCAGCGACGCGTACCGTTTCCGCCGATTCAGGAGCCAGCGAGTGACGGTGATCCGGCGTTAAATCAATGCGTGTGCGGAACTGGGTCAGACTAAGGTAATTAACCACTACGGCCAAGGTGATGGCCAAGACCGCCTGTGTGAAGCGATTCAGGCGTCGGATGGGCCGCACGGCACCAAAATCATCACGGGGAGGAGCCATGTTATTCTTGGCCCTCCACGGCGAGGACAGAGAGACCGAGGCACAAGAGGGTGCCTGTCAGGTAAAGAACGATGGGACGCGAATCGAGAATGCCCGTCGCGAAATCTTGTAAGTGGGCAAACGTGCGCAGGTGCGTAGCGGGTTCGCGCAACCAGCCCAGCCATTCCCAGGTTTCAATTGGCAACGTTTCCATCACGCCCCCGGCGGCGGTGAGTGCGAGCAAACTGATGAAGGCGAGTAAAGCCGCGAGGGCCGTGCTACGAGCCAAGCAACTACACAAAATGCCAATGGAGACGTGTAATAGTCCGCTTACGATAATGAAGCAAAGTCCGCCCCAGAGCATCGCGGGGTCGTGCAAGCGAGCATCGGCGGCACGTCCCAGCTGGGCATCAACGATTAAAGGGAAGGCGACGAAGCCAATCCAGAAGAGCACCCAAATAATCCACACCGCTAAGAACTTAGCCCAGACGACGGCGGCCGTGCTCGCAGGCGTGGTGAGGAGTGCGGCTAGAGTCCCCGAGCGACGTTCTTCGGCAAACGTCCGCATAGTCAGCAAGGGTAGCACGCACAAGAGGGGGAACCAGAAGAGTTTGAACGTTGCTTCAATGGGGGTCCAGTTCTGCGGCGAGCGACTGCATTCCAATAATGCGAACCAGTAAATACAGCCCATCAACGCCAAGAACAAAGCTCCCACGGCCCACGTATTACCCGAGAGCAACGCGGTGCGCAGCTCGTGCATGAGTAAGGTCCGGAAGTGACGCATGATTAGGGTCGGCGGAGGTCTTGGGGGGTCCGGCGGGTGGCTGCGAGGAAGATATCTTCGAGACCAATCTTCTCTTCGGCAATTTCTCTTAAAGAAATATTAGCAGATAATAGAGTCCGGGCCAACGTCTCGCGCAAGGGTGAGGCAGCGGGCAAGACAATGCGGAAGCGCTGCCAAGCACCTTCGGAGCTTTGTAATTCCATCGTCGCGGCGGGATCAAGCGGGTGCAAGAGTGCGGCGAGTTCAGGGAGTCCGATTTGGGCGACGAGGGTGAAGCTGGTTTCGGGGACGAGTTCTCGGCGGAGATCTGCCGTGCGTCCCATGGCTACTAAACGCCCACGGTTAATGATTACGACCTTGTCGCAAACTTGTTCTACTTCGTGTAAAATGTGGCTCGAAATCAACACCGCCATTTTGCCCCGCAATGAACGGATTAAATCGCGAATGCCTAAGATTTGATGCGGGTCGAGTCCGATGGTGGGTTCGTCGAGGATGACGACCTTAGGTTCGGCTAGTAGGGCATCCGCAATTCCCACGCGTTGGCGAAACCCTTTGGAAAGTTGGCCGATGAGTCGTCCGGTAGCTCGACGCGTTAGGTCGCAATCTTCCATGACTTTGGCCACGCGCTCGGCCACGTGTTTGGACTCCACGTCTTTGAGCTTAGCCCGCAGGGTGAGGTACTCTTCGACTTTCAAGTCTTCCGGTAAAGGGTTGTTCTCCGGCATGTACGCCATGTGCCGCTTGGCTTCGGCCGGATCGAGGGCTACCGACTTACCCCAAATCGTGGCTCGTCCCGAGGTCCCGGGCATGGTACCCGATAAGATACGCATCGTGGTGGATTTACCGGCTCCATTGGGTCCCAAAAACCCCACGATTTCGCCTGGAGCCACCGAGAAACTCAGGTCTTCAATCGCCGTGAGTGAACCGTAGCGCTTAGTCAGTCGCTCCGCCACCACGGCGGCCTCGGGCGATGGGGCGACATCATTCATGCGGTGACAAAATAGTTTCAGGGAGAGGGCGTTTTCACTCCAGAAAACGCGAGGCTTTAAGACACATCGGCAGGGGGTGCTTTGCAAGCAGATTTGGGGTTAAACCAAGGCGGTGTGTTAAAGTGCCGTCTTGCTCCTATAACCTGATTTCCATACCACCTTGGCATGATAAAATTTCTGCAAAAAATCATTTGGAGTGTCGGTTTGCTGAGTTTTTCTTTCATGAATTTATGGGCCGACCCCGTGACGTCGCTGACCCATCGTGCCGCGGACGAAGATGTGGATAGCCCGCAAGTGCGGCAGCGCCCTTATTTAACGCCTAATGCTCATTTGTTATTTAATGGCTGGGGCGTGACTCCTGCCGGCCAAGCTGTGCCTTGCGGTGATATGGGGCTGAAGATGGTAATCGCTCCCGATAAGGCGGCGGTTCTCACGGTTTGTGCCGGTTATAATCAGCAGGGCGTTTCTATTACAAAACTCAAAGGTGACCGTGCGACCAAGTTCCTTCCTCTTAAAGAGGCTTTTAACGGCTTAGTATTCACGCGCGATGGCGACCATTTTTATGTCAGTGGCGGGGATACGGGGGTGATTTACGTTTTTGATTATGCCAACGGTGAAGCGAAGTTCGTGAAAGAAGTAAAACCGTCCTCGACAACGGCACCGGTATTTTTAGCAGGCTTAACAATTCACCCAGATACGGGTGCAGTTTACGTTTGTAACGAAGCGAATCACGAAGTCTGGCAATTAAATCCTGAAACGTTGCTGGTTACGAAGGTTATCGCAGTGGGTCAGCACCCGCACAGTTGTCTCCTCGGTGGCGATGGGGTGCACCTTTATGTCAGCAATTGGGGTAGTCGCAGTGTGAGTGTGATTAATACTAAGAAGCAAACGCACGTGCGTGATCTTACCGTTGGTATTCGTCCGAATGATATGGCTTTAGCCGCGGACGGACGACTTTTTGTGGCGTGTTCAGGTGATAACTCGGTGCATGTCATCACGACGAAAAAATTAGAAACGCCAGGGGAGGCGGCGGGTCCGACGCGGCGCCTTTGGGAAGGCGCTCGGGAGGTGATTGCCACGGGGCTTTATCCCCAATCTCCCGAAGGGAGTACGCCTTGTGCTTTAGCGATTTCACCCGATAGCCGGACGTTGTTTGTCGTGAATGCGGATAATAATGCGGTGATGGTGGTCGATATTTCGGGCGACCTGACAGAAGAAGCGCAGGATCGTGGCGAAAAGATTTCACTCGTGAATGGTTTCATTCCTACGGGATGGTACCCGACGGCGGTGGCGGTGACGCCAGATAACCAAACGCTCTTAGTGGCGAATGGTAAGGGACTCGCCTCTCGCCCGAATTACCCCGCTCAGAGCGAGAAGCCGACGAAGTCACACACGGGGATTGCTTTTGATAATGCCGGGAAAATTTTTAACGGCTCGGTATCATTGATTCCTAAACCCTCCGCCGCCGAAATGGCGGCTTATACGCAACAGGTACGACGTAATTCGCCCTATCACCCTACGCAATTTTACCAAGCGGTGGCTCCGGCGGATACGGTGATTCCGGCGAAAGTTGGCGAGCCTTGTCCGATTAAGTACGTGCTCTATATTATTAAAGAGAATCGCACTTATGATCAGGTGTTTGGAGCCCTAAAAGATGCGCAAGGTAAGCCCCTGGGTAACGGGGATCCGCATCTCGTGATGTTCGGCGAAAAGGTCACGCCGAACCATCACAAGATGGCGCGCGATTACGTGCTTTTTGATAACCTTTATTGTAATAGTGAAGTGAGTGTCGATGGCCATAGTTGGACCGATGCCGCCATGGCGTCGGACTTCAATCAACGCTCTTGGATTATGTCCTACTCGCGCCACGGAAAATTATTCGGTAATGATGAAATGGAAACCCCTGCGAATGGTTACTTGTGGGATTTGTGCCGACGTCATGGTTTGAGTTACCGTAATTACGGCGAAGGTGCGCAGCGGGTTCCTTCCGAGAATCGCGGTAAGTGGGTCAAGCGCGATGAACGTGACATGGATTTAGTCCAAAGTTGGATTAAAGACTTACAGCAGGCGGAGCAGACGGGAGTCCTGCCCCGCTTCACCATCATGTCCTTGGGCGAGGATCATACTAAAGGCACTTCCACCGGTGCACCCACGCCTGAAGCTTGCGTGGGAAGTAATGATTTGGGTTTGGGCCGAATCTTGGCAGCCGCGACGCGGAGTAAGTTTTGGCCACAGATGGCAATTTTTGTAATTGAGGATGATACCCAAAATGGTCCCGATCACGTCGATGCTCATCGTACGGTGGGTTTGGTGATGAGTCCGTATTGCAAGCGTGGTGTGGTTGATAGCACGCTCTACACGCAAGCGAGTATGATTCGCACGATTGAGTTGATTTTAGGCCTGCCGCCTTTGACGCAGTATGATGCAGGCGCGACACCCATGTTTAACGCCTTTCAAAAGCAACCTGTGTTGACGGAGTATGAAGTGCAAATGCCCAAGGTGAACTTGCAGGCCAAGAACTCGTTATTCTCCGTCTTTGCGGAAGAATCGAATCGGATGGATTTTTCCGATTACGACCTTGCCCCTGAGGATGAGTTGAACCGGATTCTTTGGGCCCAAGCTCGTCCCGGCGAACCTTATCCCACGCCGATTCACCGCGCAATTTTCACGCAAGCACCACCATCGAGCGAGCCACCAGCGGCTCGCTAGTTTACTTGCTACTAGGAGCAGGAGAGTTGCTGGGATTATTCAGCAACGAGGGCTCCGAACGGACTAGCCAGTTTTTGTCGGTTTGCCAAATATGACCCGCACGTAGGCGTTTATCCATTGAGTTCAGCCACTTGGTGGCCGTGGCGGTGTCGCCTTTGGTAACGGCTAGGTTGGCGAGCGTCAGCATGGCGTAACCACGCAAGGTTTCAGGGATGAGAGGATCATCTGCGACGGCGGCAAGGGCACTATCGGCACCCGCTTCACCGAGTTCTTGGCGAGTTAAGGCAGCGTATAAACGAGCCCGACCGCGCAAGGCTTTCACCGCTGGTAAGTCACCCGCTTGCGTCGCGGCCTTGTCGGCAGCTTCGTAAGCTTTGGCAGCGTCGGCTAATTTGCCGGCTTGTTTTAAATCATCCGCTACTTCTAAGAGAGCGACCGCCGCTAAGGGTTCGCCAGGGTGTTGGGCCGCAAAGGCACGGCGGGCGGCTTCGTCCTGACAAGCCACGTACTCGCGGCCGAGTTCTTCGCGGGCAGATTCTTTCCAGAAATAATAAGCCAGCGAACCTAAGACGGCGACGCAGATGACGACGGAGGTGCGGATGATGACCGTCTTGTTACGTTCCCAGAACAGCCAGAGGCGGTCTTCGGTATCCGCATTCACGAAATCTTCATCAACAACGACGAAATTACGGTCGTCGCCAGCGGGGGGCTGCTTGGAGCGGTCTTCAGGCATGGGGGGTCAACCCTTACCAAGGGCGGGAAAGTGTCAACTCTCCCTGCCAAACGTCCGGGCTTGTGCCGGGCCGAGAGAGGGTAAGACTGAGGGGGTCTTATGAGTTCCGCTGATGTCCTTTCCGCCCTGCAGGTTGCCCAGAAAAAGGGGCTACTTTCTGCTGATGCCCTCAAAAACTCCGCTTCTTTGCTCCAATCTGGGGCGCTTCCCACGGAGTCGGTAGAGGCCTTGCAAGACTTGGTTAACAAGGGGGCTTGGGCCGAATTAGAGGATCGTTTCTATAAAGGTATCGCCTTTGGCACCGGCGGGATGCGCGGTCGGACGGTCGGCCGGGTGTCGGCCGCCAATGAATTGGGTCCAGATGGCTTGCCGGTGCGAGCCGCGATTGGGACGGCTACGATGAATGACATCAATGTACTCCGCGCGATTGTGGGGCTTTGGAAGCACGTCTCAGTCAAACACCCGGAAGCTCGCTTGGTCGTGGCCCATGACGTCCGCCATTTTTCGCGTCACTTCGCTGAACTCATCACGGGTGCCTGGACGCAATTGGGTGGTGAGGCCTACTTGTTCGCTGGCCCACGCTCGACGCCCCAACTGAGTTTTACGCTGCGTCAACTCGGTGCGCAAGCGGGAGTGGTAATCACGGCGAGCCATAATCCTTCGCATGATAATGGTTTTAAATGTTCTTTAGCCGATGGGGGGCAGGTGTTGCCTCCTGATGATGCCGCTATCGTGGCTGAGGTCGCTAAGTTAGGTCCTGCCGATGTGGCCGAATTTTTAGATAAAGATATTAGTCGCGTGAAGACCGTCGATGCGGCCACGGAAGATATTTATTTAGCCCGTTTAGCAGGCGTGGTGTTGAACCCTGATGTGATTGCCCGCCACACGCCCAAAGTGGTTTATACCAATCTGCACGGTACGGGCGATGTGATGGTTATTCCGGCGTTACGTCGGATTGGCATTGATCCGCATGTGGTCGAAGAACAGCGCGAACATGATGGTCGTTTCCCCACCGTGCCTTCGCCTAATCCTGAAAATGCTTCTGCCTTCGTCCTAGGCTTAAAATTAGCCGAAGAGGTGAGTGCGGACTTAGTGGTGGCGACCGATCCTGATGCTGATCGGGTTGGGATTGCCTGCCCCTTGCCTAAAGGGGGTTACCGTTTGTTGACGGGTAATGAAGTGGCGGCGTTGTTGACCGAGTTTCGCATTTCTGCGCTCAAGGATGCAGGGATTTTGCCAGCCAATGGTTCCCCGCAAGCGGCCGTGGTCAAATCACTCGTCACAACCCCATTGGTCGCGGCGATTTGTGCCCGTCATGGAGTGCGCTGTGTGGAGACGTTGGTGGGCTTTAAGTGGATTGCCCGCAAGTTGGAGCGTTGGTCGCAAAAATTGCAAACGGCAGTCGATGCCGCAGCTCCGCAATTACCGCTGCGTCGTCGGGCTCCACTGGCTTTACGCTACTCTACGTTATTCCTTTTAGGTGCTGAAGAGAGTTACGGTTATTTGGCGGATGACGCGGTGCGCGATAAAGATGCGAACGCCTCGGTGGTGATGCTTTGTGAATTTGCCGCGGTGTTGAAATCGCGCGGTCGCACCTTGCTTGATGCTCTGGATGTCTTGCATTTGAGCCATGGGGCGCACCATGAAGACCTGCTCAACTTAACATTTGAAGGCTCGGAAGGTGCCGCGGCGATTCGTCGCTTGGTAGATTCTTGGCGCTCGAAGCCCCCGCGGGAAATCGCCAGCACTGAAGTACTCAAGGTGACGGATTACGATCAGGATGAGGTTTTGGATGCCGAAGGTGATCGGGTGCCGCGTGAAGAATTTATTATCGCCGAGTTAGCCGATGGCCGTCGCGTTGCGGTCCGTGCTTCAGGCACAGAACCCAAAGCGAAATTCTATTCGTTCGCCCGAGCGGAAGTGACCGATGCGGATGATCTGCCCGCGGCGCGCGAACGAGCCAAGGCGGCGGCTCTGGAATTACGCACCTGGTTGGAAAAAGACGCCAAACGTCGCGCCGAATAATCATGAAACCTTTTCTTTACTTGGTTTTATTAGGTTTAGTCGGTTGCGCGGTACCGCCCAACGAGCCTTCCTTCGTGACGGAAAAGACGCCCGCTGCGGCCGCACTTTCTGGGGCGCCTGCGAAGGAAGCCGAACTCTCCGAGCAAATTAAGGCGGCTAACGAAAAGAATAACGACCGGTTATTAAAAGGCGATTGGCGTGCTGCGAAACCCGCGGTGGGCCCCAATCCCTGAGTTGGCCTGCTTTACTGAGCGCCGCCTTGACGCAGTACTTCTTGAGCCAAGGCTTCGGGTACTTGGTCTGAGGTACTCGCGCCGCCAATGCTTTCTTGTAGTACGAAGCGGAGTTTGCCGGCCCGGACTTTTTTATCCTTCTGCATCGTCGCCATTAATTGCGCTAAAGGTAAAGGAGTGCGCAGGTGCGTGGGCAATTCGTGGGCTTTGACGGTTGCGATTACGGCTTCTACTTGAGCTGGGGTGCAACGGTGTAGTGTGGCCGAAAGACGTGCTGCCATGACCAAACCAATGGCGACGGCCTCGCCATGTAAGTAAGTGCCGTAGCCAGCTGTTGCTTCAATTGCGTGGGCAAAAGTATGACCGAGGTTAAGCAAAGCGCGGCCGCCTTCGGCCTTGGTTTCGCGTTCATCGCTGGCGACGACCGCGGCTTTGATCTCCACGCAACGGCGAATGACTTTAGGTAAAAGCGGATGCTTCCAGTTAAGCGGGGCGTTTTGTTCGAGCAGGCCAAAGAGGTCGGCATCCGCAATCAAGCCGTGTTTGATCACTTCGGCCATGCCTGCGGCAAATTCGCGAGGGGGTAAGGTGGCGAGTAATTCTGGATCAGCCCACACGGCGGTGGGTTGATGGAAATTGCCGACGAGGTTTTTGCCTGCCGTGAGGTTGATGCCTGTTTTGCCCCCTACCGAACTGTCGACCATGGCTAAGAGCGTGGTCGGCACTTGATAAAAATCGATGCCTCGTAAGTAAGACGCCGCGGCAAAGCCGGCCAAGTCACCAATCACGCCGCCACCTAAAGCAAACACCGCTCCATCGCGGTTTAATTTATGAGCCGCAAAAAAAACCCAGAGTCGAGCGAGTTCCTGCACGGACTTAGTCGTTTCGCCATCTTGGGCTGTCACTAACACAGGCATTAACTGTGCTAAAGATTGCACAAAATGACTCTGTGCTTGGGCGACGGCAGGGGAAGTCACGACCACGCAGCGTGAGCCTTGAGCTAAGCGCCGTTGGGCTTCAGCCAAAACTTCTTGGCGAATCCCAATCCCGATTTTCACCGGGTAGGAACGATCGCCGAGGGCAACAGTGACGGTTTCAGCCGACATACCTAGACGCTGGTGCGATTCTGCGGTGCTGGCAAGCCAACCTACGCACTTAATCCCACAACGGAACGTGCGTAAGCCCGGGCTTCGAAGGGTTGGAGGTCCTCGGGTTTCTCACCCACCCCGATAAAGCGGACGGGGATTTTTAATTCGCGAACAATGGCTACTAACGCACCTCCTTTGGCCGTGCCGTCTAACTTGGTCACGATTAAGCCCGTCAGGCCAACCGACTCATGGAAAATACGCGCCTGCTCCAAGGAGTTAATCCCGAGTGAGCCATCGACCACGAGCCACTTTTCATGGGGAGCGGTGGGCAGGGCTTTGGCGGTGACGCGGACGACTTTTCGCAACTCTTCTAAGAGGTGGCTCTTGGTGTGTAAGCGCCCTGCGGTATCTAAGATAATATAATCTGCTCCGCGAGCGACACCGGCTTTGACAGCATCAAAGGCCACGGCCGCGGCGTCAGCACCATGGGCTCCGCCAATGACTTCTACGCCGATGCGTCCGGCCCAGGCTTGTAATTGTTCTCCCGCGGCGGCGCGGAAAGTGTCACAGGCTCCGAAGAGGCATTTCTTCTGTTGTTGTTGCCAATGTGCACTCAACTTGGCCGCCGTCGTGGTTTTGCCGGCACCATTAACCCCGAGTAACATGATTACCGTGGAGGGGTGGGTGGTGACCGGAGCGGTCGGAAGGCTCAGGGCTTTTTCAATGGCCTCGGCCGCTGCTTCGGCTGGGCCGGCTTGACGGGCACTGGCATTATTTTTCCAAGCGGCTTGAGTGGCGGTGACAATTTCTTCGGTGGTGACGGGGCCAAAGTCAGCCGCGAGTAACTGCGTACGCAAGGCTTCGGCCGATTGCGCATCAATCGGTTTGGAGAGCAAATTACTAACGGCCTCCGCGGTGCGACTCAGCCCCGATTTCAGACGTTGGAAAAAGCCGCCTAACATAGTTTAGCCTTCGGCTCGGCGAGGATCGCGACGCAACTCTTCTTTATAGCTGTCCAAAATCCCGTTCACAAAGCGTTTGGATTCTTCGGTCGAATATTCTTTGGCGATATCAATCGCCTCGTTGATGCTCACGACGGGAGGAATGTCGGTCCGGCGCATGAGTTCGAAGATGGCGATGCGCAAGATTGCGAGGTCGACCCGGGCAATCCGTGAAAAGGCCCAGTTCTGCGTATACTTAGCGATGACTTCATCGATCAGGGCTAAGTCTCGGATGACGCCTTGAATCAGTTCTTCGGCGAAAGAATAGTATTCGCGGGGCTGTTCGCGATTTTGGAAGAAATCGAAGAGCCCCGTGACCATGTCGCCGTGCCGTTGTATTTCCCAAGAATAGAGAAATTGCATCGCGGCCACGCGGTTGTCGCGACGCCGATTCCGTTTAACGGGCGTCGTTTCGGGCGAGTCCGAAGAGGGAGGAGGATTGTCTTCCACGTTAGTTTTGCTCGAAAGAATCCTCGGCCGAGTCGCGGGAGAGCCCTAGGTCATCGAGGTGTTCTTGAAATTTTAATTGATGTTGGGCCATCACCAGGGCCGCTTCTGCGAATTCATGTCCGCGTGCTTGAGGGCCGAGGCAACGGACTTCGGCTTGTTGGAGGTTATTCGTTACCACAATCCCATTGATAATAGGTACTTGGGTTTGCAGTCCGATGTCTTGCATCGCTTTGGCAGTGGAGTGCGCGATGATTTCGTGGTGCGGCGTGTCGCCCGCAATCACGACTCCGAGACCAATGATGCAATCATACTCTTGGGTGATGGCAGCCAAGTTGACTAAATAGGGAATCTCGCCCGAACCTGGCACCGACCATGTCTTGATATGATCAGGCAGGACGCGTTTAGCCAAAAGGGTTTGGCACACCTGTTGATAGAGGGCTTCGACGAGCTTGCCGTTATACCCGGCTTTCACGATGGCGAAGCGGAAGGGCGCGCCTTCAAGGTCGTCATGTTTGGGTTTGTCTTGGCTCATAGGTCGAAGAACGAGCGTCGAATGGAACGGTTTCCGCTTCTTACTTCAAGCGGAATCACGGCGAACTACTTTCCAAACTGGTTACTTTTAGTCGATAAACCGCCAAAACTTTATTCGTAGGTCAGTTGCGCACTTAAAATGCCATCCGTGGAACTAACCGTGCGCAGCCAATAGGCGTTGAGCCAATCGGGGAAGTGGTGGGTGACTTTAGCACCCGGCGCGACCGTGAAGGTTTGGTAAGCGGCAAAATGTCCGTTGCCTGCGGCATCGAGTTCTACTGTGACCTCCGCGACAGCGGTACCATGATTCTCTAACACGAGCGTCTTTTGGTCGTAACCAGTGAAGAGGTAGGGATCCGAGGGATTTTGTTTAGTGACTTGCGTCTTCAACCAAGGCCCACCGTGACCGCGTGGTTTGCCGAGTTGCCAAAGGTCGTCAATAGCTCCCACCCAAACACTCGCGGCGCCATCGGCGGAACGAATGATGTGATGGTTGGGAGTGGTGCTTTCAGGGTTGATACCCGTGAGCACGAGTAACCCGCGGTAAGAACAGAAGTCATGGATGGCAAAGGGACTGGAGGCGATGGGGCGCATCCGAATCGCACCACCCGCATTAAGTGCGGTCAGCTCGTAGAGAGTTCCGTGCGCTTGAAAGAGGTCGCGTTCCGTTACGGCTTCGCGGGCTTTGCGTAGCGTATTTTTCGCGAGCAAGGCATCGAAGCCTGGCTCATTCGAGCGCGGTAAGCGCCAGTGCGTTTTACCTTCCTCGTAAATCACAGAGGCCTCATCGAGGCTCAAGACGCCTTGAGGGATGGGATTATTTTTGGTGTAGATTTCGCGAATCTTAGGATCTTTGATCGGCACTAGTTCCATCTGTGCATTGAGTTCATAGAGGTTGCCTTGCGTGGTCTCACCTTGATGAATCTGACTGCTTAAAACAGCGAGGGTGCGAAGATTCCCGCCGCGTGTGAGCACAAAGGCACCTTGGGAGTTGGGGTCATTGGCCCGAGAAAGCCCAGCAAAAATCTCCGAGGGCGAAGTGCCGCGATGATCGAGGTTGCTGTATTGGAAAGTTGCCGAGGCTGTTTGTTGGGAGCGTTGGGAAATGACTCGAATCCAAGCACCATGCAGGCTGCTGGGTAATTCGAGCCAAGTACCCGCTTGGTCACGTTCGATTTGCACGGCTTTCCACGCGGTCCATTGCCCGTGACCTTCAACGTCGACTTCGAGATTAAAGGTTGAAGGAGCCGTACGATCGTGGGCCAGATAAAGTGCCCGACGGTCAAAGCCATTGAGCAGAAAGGCATCGGAAGGCTGCCCAGCTGGTACCGCTTCATCAACCCACACGCTACCCCGGCCGAGTGCGGGGCCCAGTCGGTCGGGCGTATCGAGCGAGGTGAACCAGAGGTTCGACTGCGATTGGCCCGGCGCCGCTTGGTGTTCTTTGAGCGGGCGCTTGTTGAGGAACTCGGATTTGGCGGCATCATCGCACCCGAAGACGAGGCGGTTTTGCCAGCGAGCGAAGTCGCCGATGATTTTTAAGTAGGTCGAACGCGGTGCGATGCCCGCCGAGTTTTTAGCCGAAAACGTTGCCGGGAATTTCCAGAACATCCCGTGCATCGTCATCAGGTAGTCCGTGCCGGTATCAATATTACGAATACGCGGCCATTCGGTGTTCCAGCCGTGGGCCCCATCGTAAGTGTGGCTGGCTTTGGGCAGACGGTAGCTGGTCCACTGACCGTTTTCCATGACCATAAGGATGAGCGAACGGTAGTCCCATCCAATCGTCCAGACGGGGTCTTGTTCTGGGTGGAGGTTGCCTTCGATGCCACCAGGGCCCGTGACTTCGGTGAATTGGTTGCGACGGATAAGCTTCCAGTTGCCCGTGCCTTGCCATTCGCCCAAGGCTCCACTGGCTATGTCGGGGTTGGTTTGGGCGAGCGGCGTGTCTTCGCCATTGTTGGCGATGATTAAGCGCCCTTGCCCAGAATAAAGGCCCTTGCCGTGGTAGCCAGGAAGCGTCGACTTAATCGTGGCGGGATGCACTTCGTTGGTTTGGCCTGGTTTGGGATTATTTTTAATTTCTTTAATCAAGCCGGTGACTTCGAGGGTGTTGACATCGACTTCGTAGAGCCCGTCTTCCATCGTGGCATAATAAACTTTGTGGGCGGGATCGGTCAGGTGACGGGCTGTCCCCGTTAGACGTCCGGGCATTAATTTAGGAGCAATCACGCGCACGTGCCGTTGGGCATCGATCACGTAAGGTCCAATCAGGAGTTGTTGCGACTCGCGGTGAATCAGTCGATTGGCGGGCGTGCCGCCGACGCTTTCAGGATGAACGATTTGTTGGAGGTCGGGAGTGATTTCGTAAAGTTTATCGCTCGAGCCGTAAGGGAGGTGTGGTCCATACGAAACCACCCAGAGTCGGTCAGCCCACGGGACGACGGCCCCCGTGCCACATTCGCCTTCGTTGTTGAAGGTAGCGAGTTGAGGGTAGATGCCGGACCATTCCTGAGGCTCGCTGGCCGCCAGGCTGGAATTGATTAGACCAAGGCAAATCCCTAACACGAATACACTCAGACGCATCGAATCAACTTTAGGGGCAACGCACCGATGGCAAGCCTGCTGTCTTTAGTAGAGGTTTAGTATCAACCAGCCGAGTAATAGGATTAAGGGAAAGCCCAATAAATGGCTGAGGCGGCGGTTGTTCGCTAATGCTAAGCAGCCAAGCAATACGCCGAGTGCCCCGCTGGCTCCGTGCCAAAGCTCCGTTACGTGAAAGTACCAAACGGTATAAGGCATTTGGGCTAAATAGTTGGCTACGCTTGTCATGATTTTTAAACACCCCGCCGCGACTCCATTGCACCAAGCTGCGAGGGGTAAAAGTTCAGACCAGAAACTACAGGCGGTGGAGAGCAGGCCGCAAAGCAAGGGGATTTCCGAAAGGGGAACGAGGATGAGATTCGCTACCGGCCCGCTTAAACTTGTTTGTCCAAAAAAGAACAGGGATACGGGGAGTCCAGCAATCGTGGCTGACCATGAAACGCACAGGGCGGTAATTAGCCAGTCGCGTCCAGTCCGCAGTTGGCGTTGCCACCCACTGGGGGCACTGCGGGCGGTGAGACGATCCGCTAGGTTAGGTCGCGTTAAAGCCTCACTTAAATTGGTGCCTAAGGTAATGATGGCGAGTACGGCGAGGTAAGAGAGTTGAAAGCCCGGATCGGTCAGAGCTTCGGGGCTGATTAAAAGCGTCACGGTTCCAGCAAGCGCCAAGGATTGGAGGGCCGACGTAGAACGTTCGTTTCGCTGACCTAACCAAAGTACAAGTGCCATCATCCAAGCACGGAGCGAAGAAGGTGAAGCCCCGGTGATTTCAACGTAGAGCCACAGTAATCCTAAGATAACGATGCCCGAAGGGATTTCCGGTAGGCGAAGTTTTTTAGTGAACCATAATAAAGCTCCCGCCATGCCGGCGATATGGAGTCCGCTAATAGCAAACAGATGCAGGGTGCCAGTAGTCATGAAAGCTTGTCGGGCTTCATCAGGTAGTAGTGCCGTGCGCCCCAACATAGTGGCGGCTAACAATGCTCCGCCTTCCTCGTCAGCCCAAGGCAACGTGCGCCACCATTGTTCTAAATAAGTTTGTTGGTGCTGGCACCACTGCCGGAACGTTGAGGCGGGGATGAGTGTGCCCAAGGTTTTTCCGCCCGTGAGTTTGAGACTCGCCCCTTGCGATTGGACCCAACGGTCAAAGCCTGTGGGCTGGCGGGGCAGGGGTTTAAGGTGTCCGCTGATTTTAATTTCAGCTCCTGGCGTGGGACAAAGGCCGTAAGCCGCCACGGCCACACGACGGCGAAATAATTCATCGTCTCGATCGGTGATGATGCCAAAGCCAGTCCAACCTAGGCCCTTTAGTTTGGGGTGCGCTTGTTCGACGAGCAGAGAAAATTCACCGTAGCGGTGGGCGAACGTCAGCGGGGTAGTAGGTGGGACGCGTAGTTGATGCCAAGCCGCACTCGTGAGCACGGTGCCCAGGGTGAAACTGAGGAGGAAGATTTTTTCCGACCTCGTGATGAGCCAAGTCGTGAGCAGGAAACAGCCGAGTCCGCTGAGCAGGCAAGTTCCCGTTGGAGGACTCAGGGCTAGGTCTAAACTGCCTCCGATGACTAAGGGCAGGACGAACCAAAGGGCGGGAGTATGGCCGAAACGGTCGGTGGTTATGACGTCGGGAGGTTCCAGGGGGTCGGTCCGTTCCATGCACGGAGCCCGGCGGAACTCGTGGGGAGTCCCGCGACCTCCGTCCTAAGCCAAGCCCATTGCGGGTCGTTGGCGAGGGGAGGCGTCTGGAGGAGATGTCTTAGGGGGATGATGACAAAACTTCTGGATGACCACCTAGGGTGGGGGAGGGTCAATTCTGGTGAATCAATGGTTCCTTGGCTTTGAAAGAGAATATCGATGTCGACGCAGCGCGGGCCGTTTCGTTCGGCGGTGCGGACTCGACCCAACTGGGCCTCAATCGCCAAAGTCTGGGCGATGAGCTCGGGTCCATTTAATTCCGAAGTAATTAAACAGCAAAGGTTTAAGAAATTAGGTTGGTCCGCGTAGCCTACCGGATCGGAGTCCACGGCGGGAGAAATCGCCAGGATTTCAGTCCCAGTGATTAACCCTATGGCATTCAAGGCCTTAGCAAGGTAATCCTCCCGGTTTCCGAGGTTACTACCGAGTCCGAGGATATACTGCGTGGGGCGCGGTTTCACACCCGTTCCCGGCGGATTTTAACCGAAATAGACTCAAATTCCGCGGCAACGGGGGCAAAAGGCTTGGTAACTTCGACGGTGACGGCTTGGGTCACGGGGAAAGTCGCCAAAATCCGGGCGGCGATTTGCTGGGCGAGGGTTTCAATTAAGTAGACAGGCTTGCCGGTGAGCTGGCCTTCGACGGTCCTGATCACTTCGGCGTAATCGACCGTTTTGTTCAAGTCATCGGTCGCGGCGGCTGGACGGGTGTCGACTTCAAGGTCGACGGACACGGTAAACCGTTGGCCTAGCCGTTTTTCTTCGGGAAGGGCGCCATGGTGGCCAAATGACTTAATGCCTGCAATCCGGATGATGTCCACGACCTGATAAAGGCATTCTGGCACCCTAGGTGCAAGCGTCATCCGAACGGCTAACTTGCATTTGTTAGAAGTCCCCACTTGACCACCCTTCCAAGGGTCGCTGACAGTCGCACAACGTATGCCCAAGAGGACCGATATCCGCACCATCCTCATCATTGGCTCTGGCCCGATCATCATCGGCCAAGCCTGCGAATTCGATTATTCAGGCACGCAAGCCTGTAAAGCCCTGCGCGAAGAAGGATATCGCGTGGTGCTGGTGAATTCCAATCCCGCTACGATTATGACTGATCCGGAAACGGCAGATGTCACCTACGTGGAACCGCTCACCGTCGAGTCGGTAGAACGCATCATTGCCAAGGAACGGCCCGATGCCCTGCTGCCCACCTTGGGTGGTCAGACGGCGCTCAACCTTTCGCTTAAACTCGCTCGCACGGGAGTGTTGGCTAAATATGGGGTGGAATTAATCGGCGCGAAAGAAGCGGCGATTGAACGCGGCGAAGACCGGGAGATTTTCAAAAAGTTGATGCTCGATATCGGGCTCGATGTGCCCCGTTCGCGCGTGGTGAAAACTTTAGAAGCGGCTCGTGAATCGATCGAAGTGGTGGGTGGTCAGTTTCCCATCATCATCCGTCCTTCTTACACGTTGGGCGGCACGGGTGGTGGAATCGCTTACAACCGCGAAGAATATGAACACATGGTGCAAGCGGGCTTAGATGCTTCGCCCGTGCATGAAGTGCTGGTGGAAGAATGTTTATTGGGCTGGAAGGAATATGAAATGGAAGTGATGCGAGATCACAAAGATCAGTGTGTGATCATTTGCTCCATTGAAAACTTTGACCCGATGGGGGTGCACACGGGCGACTCCATCACGGTGGCTCCAGCCATGACGCTTACGGATAAAGAATATCAGTTGATGCGCGATGCTTCGTTCGCTGTTATCCGTGCCGTCGGCGTGGAAACGGGTGGTTCGAATATCCAATTCTCCGTAAACCCCGAGACGGGTCGGATGATTGTGATCGAAATGAATCCCCGCGTGTCGCGTTCATCCGCTTTGGCCTCCAAAGCCACGGGCTTCCCGATTGCTAAAATCGCCGCGAAGTTGGCGGTGGGTTATTCGCTCGATGAATTAAAGAATGATATCACCAAGTCGACGCCGGCGTGTTTCGAGCCGACGATTGATTACGTGGTCACCAAGATCCCGCGCTTTACCTTCGAGAAGTTTGTGGGAGCGGATACGACGCTGACTTCGGCGATGAAGTCCGTGGGTGAGGCGATGGCCATCGGTCGTACTTTTAAAGAATCTTTCCAGAAAGCCCTGCGTTCGTTGGAAGTCGGCGCTTGGGGCTTCGGTTGTGGTGGTAAGCATGGGGATGTCAGCTTCCCTGACCTCACGGAGATTCGGAGTCGTTTAGCGCGTCCGAATCCCGAGCGTCCATTCTTCCTCCGCTATGCGATGTTAGCGGGGCTCACGAATGAAGAAATTTTCGGCCTCTCCAAAATTGATCCCTGGTTCTTGCAACAGTTGCGTCAGATTGTTGACCTCGAACTCGCGATGCGGGCGGCGGGTAGCAAGTTAAGTGATGACTTGTTGCGCCAAGCGAAAGAAGCGGGCTTTGCCGATCGTCAAATTGCCCATGCGACGGGTTTAACCCCGGCTCAAATTTACCAGCATCGTCAAACCGCAGGGGTGAAGACGACCTTCCGTTTGGTGGATACTTGTGCGGCGGAATTCGAATCCTTCACGCCTTACTTCTATTCTTCTTATGGAGATGAGACGGAAGTCCGTCCTTCCTCCAAGCCGAAGGTGATGATCTTGGGCGGCGGGCCTAATCGGATCGGCCAGGGGATTGAGTTCGATTACTGCTGCGTGCACGCTTCGTATGCGTTGCGTTCTGCGGGCTATGAAACCGTGATGGTGAATTCGAACCCTGAAACGGTATCGACGGACTACGACACTTCGGACCGCCTTTATTTCGAGCCTTTGACGCTCGAAGATATTTTGGAAATTTACCGCACGGAAAAATGCATTGGGGCCATTGTTCAATTTGGTGGCCAAACGCCTTTAAACCTCGCTGCGGACTTAGAAGCGAACGGTGTTAAAGTGGTGGGCACTTCGCCCAGCAGTATCGCCCTCGCTGAAGACCGCCAGCTCTTCAAAGATATCTTGATTGAATTAGGCATTCGTCAGCCCGTGAACCGCACGGCCCTTTCGCTCGACGAAGCTTATCGTTATGCCGAAGAGATTGGCTTCCCCGTTTTACTCCGTCCTTCCTTCGTCTTGGGCGGTCGCGGGATGTTCATCGTCTATGGTATGGATGAACTGAAGTCCGTGGTTCGCGAAGCCTTCGAAGTCGCTCCTGGCAAGCCGGTGCTCTTAGATAAGTTCTTAGAAGACGCCATTGAACTCGACGTCGATGCGATTTCCGATGGCGAGACTACGGTGATTGGCGGGATGTTGGAGCACGTTGAACATGCGGGTGTGCACTCGGGTGACGCCGGCATGGTGTTGCCTCCGCACACGCTTTCGCCCGCGATTATTGACGAAGTTCGTCGCATCACGCACGCCTTAGCGAAGCGCTTAGGCGTGGTGGGTTTGATGAACATCCAATTCGCGATTAAAGATCAGACGGTTTACATGTTGGAAGTAAATCCACGTGCTTCGCGCACGGTGCCGTTTGTTTCTAAAGCTATTGGCGTCCCTTTAGCGAAATTGGCTTCGCTGTGCATGCTCGGGGCGAAGTTGAAAGACTTACAATTTACGAAAGAAATTCGTCCTCCTTATTGGGCGATTAAAGAATCCGTCTTCCCCTTCAGCCGCTTCTTAGGTGCTCCCGTGACCTTGTCGCCAGAAATGCGCTCGACTGGTGAAGTGATGGGCGTGGATGACGATTTAGGCATGGCTTACGCTAAGGCACAAATGGCGGCGCAGCCTGCTTTGCCTACCAAGGGGAATGCCTTCTTGTCGGTGAAGGATCGCGATAAAGCCATGGCGATTGAAGTCGCCCGCGATTTAGTCGCCCTCGGTTTCAGCATTTATTCTACGAGCGGCACCGCTTCCGCCCTGGAAGCCGCTGGGGTGAAGGTGACGCGTTTGGGTAAGATTTCTGAAGGGGCTCGTCCGCACGTCCTCGATCTCTTGAAGAACGGACAGATGCAGATGATTGTAAACACGGCGGCAGGTATGTTGCCGCGCAAGGATGAGAACGCGATGCGTTCGGAGGCTGTTTTACGCGGGGTTTACATGGCCTCGACGATGAATGCCGCCCGGGCCGCAGTCATGGGGATTAAGTCCTTACGTCAGCGGGCCTTGACGGTTAATTCTCTCCAAGAGCACGCAAAGGTGCTTCCCCTGCGGTCCTAATTTCGATACATCCCTAATACCATGAAACTCCCCGTCCTCGCTGCGTTAGCTCTGGCTGCCGCATCTCTCCAGGCCGCCGATCCCGCTCCCGCAGCTGGTGCGGCCCCTGCTCCTGCTCCCTCTCCTAAACCCACACCCGAAGTGAAACCACTGACCCCTGAACAACAAAAACAAGCCTTCTACTTGCAGGCTTTCTTCCTCGTTTCGCAAAGCGACTTGCCCGCTGTGGTGGGTCAGCTCGAGCCTACGGAAGAGGAATTCGCCTCGATGTTGGCCGGGATCCGTGCCGCCGCTAAAGGTGAGCAGCCTAGCTTCAAGCCTGATGAAGCTTTCATCAACTCTGCGCAAAAGTTCTTGAGCGAACGCGCGGGTGCCAAGGCTGGTCGCTTTGCGAAAGAGAACGAAGCTTTCTTAGCCAAAATCGATGCCGACAAGTCTTTCACGAAGACCGCTTCGGGTTTGCGCTACAAGATTGTGGAAGCTGGTTCGGGTGCGAAGCCTACCAAAGATTCCACGGTGAAGTGCCGCTACACGGGCAAGCTCATCGACGGTAAGGTCTTTGATTCCACCACGACTCGTAATAACGAGCCAACCGAGTTCCCCTTGAGCCAAGTGATTCCTGCTTGGACCGAAGGCGTGCAACTCATTGCTAAGGGTGGCAAAATCGTGCTCTTCGCTCCGGCAGCTCTCGCTTACGGCGAGCGCGGTCAAGGTCCCATCCCTGGTGGTGCGGTCTTGGAATTCGAAGTCGAATTGGTCGATTTCAAGTAATCCTTAAAATCAGCTTCTTGCAACGGCACCGTAATCACGGTGCCGTTTTTGTTTGGGAACAAAGTCATTTAATGTAGGTTAAGATTAAGATGAAAACCTTAGCCGCCTTAGTCGGTTTGATGACCCTTTCCCTGATGGCTGAACCCTTAGCTCCGATTCCCGTGTGGGACGGCACTCCGCCGGCCGAAACCCTTACTCCCAAGCCAGGCGCTGATTTAAAAGGCACCATCACGAAGGACTCACACCGCGGGGATGTCTTTATCCCAGAATTCGTTCCTTGGCCTGCTGCTAAACCCGGTTCGCCTTTGGTGATTATTTGTCCGGGAGGTGGCTATGGTATTTTAGCCGAGCAGCATGAGGGCGTCACAGTGGCTCAGCGTTTAAATGCTCTAGGCTGTGCGGCGGTGGTTTTGCGTTATCGCGTACCACGTCGTGATCCGCTGAAGCCATGGGTGGTACCTGTGATGGATGCACGCAAGACTTTGGAAATCGTGCGTGCTCGGGCTGCGGAATGGAATGGTGATGCGAAGAAGGTGGGCATCTTGGGTTTCTCGGCGGGTGGTAATTTAGCGGCGCGCGTGGCGTACGCTCCTGCGGAAGCTGGTGCCCCTCGTCCTGATTTTGCGGTGATGGTTTACCCCGCTTACCTTTTTGAAAAAGATAAACCTGATAGCACGTTGCGTGATGGCCCCGACGGTGTGATTCCCGCCGTCAGTCAAAAGCCTCTCCCACCTGCTTTCTTTGCCCATAGTGCGGATGATGGTTACCCCGCCGAAGGCTCGATGGCTTTAGCGGCTAAACTGAAATCGATGGGCGGCAGTGCAGAAGTGCACGTGTGGGCTAAAGGGGGTCACGGTTGGGGCGCCTCGGAGCGTTGCCTTGCTGCCCGCGAATGGACCAACGTCCTCGGTGCTTGGTTGAAAGATCGCGGCCTTTTGACCCCGTAAGCCTCTGCAAGATTGCCAATAAAAAGGCCACCAACTTACGTTGGTGGCCTTTGTTTTAGAGCTTAAAGTCGACTTAGAACTTCAAGCGAATGCCGGCGATGGACTGCCAGTCATTCACGGTGTGCTTGCCGTTACCTACCGTCTTGGCGTCGAGCAATTCAACGTTACGAGCTTGGAAGTTGATATCCACGGTGTCGGAGAGGGCGAAACGGATGCCGACGAAGGCAGCGGTCGTTAAGCAGGAGCCGGAGAAGTTAGCGGCGTTGCTCGAGCTGTTGTTCGAGAACCAAGCATAACCTAAGCCCACGCCCACGTAAGGACGAATGCCACCCTTGCTGGAGTTGAGGTTGTAGGTCAGGTCGATCGAAGCATCGCGCGCGGTGCTGGAAGCGTTGACGGCAGAGTTCGAGACGTCGAAGGAGGTGAGGTTAGCACCGATTTCGAAATCGCTGGAACCAATACCGGTAGCAACATTGAGACCAACGACGCTGGAGTTGTCCAACGACGAGGGGTTGCTCTTACCCAATTCGAATTCGATGGTGTAAGCATGGGCAGCAGCGGCTACCAGGGGGAGTAGGGCGAGGTGACGGAGGGTTTTCATGGGGAAGGGAAGTTAGGTTGAAGCGGCGGGCTTGGCTGTAAAGACAGAAGGGTTAATTACTTATTTCCCTTAGTATCCTTGCCTTTATCGTCGGATTTAGCAGCGGTCTTCTTTTCGCCAACCACTTCGACATCAATGACTTCGACGCGTTGCGTTGGGGTCGAACCTTCAGGGCCAAAGCATTGTACTTCGGCGATTTTATCTAAAACATCTTCGCCGGCGATGAGTTTACCGAAGGCGGTATATTTATTATTTAAGAAAGTCGCCTTCTGGTGGCAGATGAAAAATTGGCTACCAGCGCTGTCGGGGTCAGAGGAACGAGCCATCGAGATCACGCCGCGTACGTGGGAGCGATTATTGAATTCGGCTTTGATTTGATAGCCTGGACCACCCGTGCCTGGGACGCCTTTGGCATCGACCTTGGAATTAGGGCAACCCCCTTGAATCATGAAACCCTTGATAATACGGTGGAAAGCCGTGCCTTTGTAGAAGCCTTCGCGTGCGAGCTTGAGGAAGTTGGCCACTGTGTTGGGGGCGACATCAGGCCAAAACTCAATCGTCATATCACCAAAGTTAGTATGGATGATAGCTTGAGGAGGGGTGGAGGAGGAGTCTTGCATAGGTTTGGAAGGAGTTTCGGCAAAAAGCGAAGTCGCCAAGAGGACGGTAGCCAGGAAAAGGCGGGTGGGACTCATGTCTTTAAACCAAAGGCTTTGGAGTTCGTTTCTCAACCTTAAACCTCCGCTTGCCACTGGGCGTGACTCTGCACAGGTTACCTTTTCGCATGCGTGTTTTTGTCAATGAAGAGCCCCGGGAGACTTCCGCACATGCCCTCATGGTTCTTTTAGAAGAACTAGGGGTGTCGCAGGAATGGGGGGTCGCCGTGGCGCTTAATGGCATCGTGGTGCCTCGGGCAACTTGGGCCACGCAAACCCTGCAGGAGGGGTGCCAAATCTTAATTATCAAGGCCGCTCAGGGTGGCTGATCCTTATGCTGAAATTTATTAAAGGGTTATTTGTCGCGGAACCGGAACAGCCGGCGCCCGACAATTTAATTTTGTTTACGCCTAACGATGGGAGTTTGGATGTAAAGATGGTGCGGCGTTTGTTCGATGCAGGGTTGGGTCGCTTGCATGTGCAATACCGTCACGATTGGGAAGTGCTCGATTATTTAAAATTCCTCGATGCCCTGCCGCCTGAGTTCTGGCCGCGCATCGTGCTCGAAGAGCATCCGCAACTCGTCACCGAGCGTAAATTGGGTGGTTTACAGATTCACCCGACGCACCGCGCACCCCGTCAATGGCCGAAGTCCGCTAAGTTGAGTGCGAAGTGTCATAGTTTTGATGAATTGTGCCAGACGGATAAAAATTGTGCGTATGTTTTCTTAACGCCGTTGTTTGATTCGATTTCAAAGAAAGACTATCGTCCACGTCGTACCCCCCTAGAACACCAAGTAATCGTCGAGCGCTGGAAATCCCAAGGTGGCTGCCCTGTTTTTGCGTTGGGTGGGGTGACGGCTAAACACATTCCGCAGGTGCGTCAGTTAGGTTTTGATGGAGCCGCCTTTATTGGAGCGGTCTGGAAGAGTGATCATCCCGTGCGGGCATTTTTGGAAATTGAACGGGCGTGGTCGGGCAAGTCCATGCGTCCGCTGAAGCGAAAATATTAAAGAGGGCATGTACCCGCATCTCCAGTTTCTCACCTTGGATGGCGTGGCTTGGAGTCATGCTCAACAAGTTGAAGCAGCGCTGGCAGGCGGTGTGCGTTGGATTCAGTTTCGGGCTAAAGGTCTTGCGATGGCTGATTGGATTAAATTAGCCGAACCGCTCGCGGCCGCTTGTCGGGTGCAGGGCGCGATTTTTATAGTGAACGATTCCGTTGAGGTAGCTCTCGCAGTGGGCGCCCACGGAGTTCATTTGGGAGCCGAGGATGCCCCGCCCGCGTTGGCCCGTGCGCGCTTGGGCCCGCAAGCAATCATTGGCGTCACCTTTAACACCCCGCGTGATTTAGGTCGGCTGCAAGGTGTCACCGTTAATTACGCTGGCGTTGGTCCGTGGCGGATGACTCAGAGTAAACAGAAGTTGGCCCCCGTGCACACGGCGGCATCGTTGCAGGCCTTAATCCAAGAGGCAGCACCTTTACCGACCTATGCGATTGGCGGGGTGAATTTAGAGGATTACGCAACGTTGCGAGCCTTAGGAGCGCACGGGATTGCCGTCAGCGGAGCCATCGCCCGTTCGGCCCAACCGGTGCAAGCAGCCCGTGAATTAGTGCAGGCGACGTCATTATAGATTTCGTTGCGTGGGCTGGACAAGTGAGTGCAGTCTCTAATTGTAAAACCACTGTGGCCTCGCTTCGCATTGCCGACCGAACTTTTAATTCCCGCCTCTTTACGGGGACGGGTAAGTACGCTTCCTCGGCACAGCTCCGAGCGGTTTTAGACGCCTCGGGTGCTGAAGTGGTGACGATGTCGATTAAGCGCGTGCGCTTCGGCTCCTCGGAAGACAGCATTTTGTCGGCCCTCGATCGCCAAAAACATTTAGTTTTGCCGAATACTTCGGGCGTTCGTACGGCCACCGAAGCGGTCTTTGCGGCCGAGTTGGCACGCGAGGCATTGCAGACGCATTGGGTGAAATTAGAAATTCATCCTGATCCCAAATATTTAATGCCCGATCCGGTAGAAACGTTGGAGGCTTGTCGGCAATTGGTAAAAAAGGGATTTGTGGTGTTACCTTACATTCACGCGGACCCTGTCTTGGCTAAGCGTCTTGAAGAAGTCGGTGCGGCTGCGGTGATGCCCTTGGGTGCTCCGATTGGTTCGAATCGCGGTCTGCTTTCGCGGGACTTTTTAAAAATCATCATCGAGCAAGCCAAGGTGCCTGTGATTATTGATGCGGGGATTGGGGCACCTTCGCAAGCAGCGGAGGCCTTGGAACTAGGAGCGTCGGCCGTCTTGGTGAACACCGCGATTGCTTCGTCGCCTAATCCGGTGGCGATGGCCCAAGCGTTCCGCTGGGCGGTGGAAGCTGGGGAGCAAGCCCGTCAGGCAGGCTTGGGTGTTGCGAGTTCCGTGGCCCAACCGACTTCACCGCTTACCGGTTTCTTGGATTAATTTATGGCCGCCAAGCCTGGGAGATTACGTGCCGACGAGCTTTTGTTGAAGCTCGGGTTGGCTCCCTCGCGTTCGGTGGCACAAGCACTCATCTTGGGTGGCAAAGTGCGTTCTGGTCCTGATGCGGTGGTGCAAAAGCCTTCGCAGTCTTTTCCGGAAGATGCGGTTTTGACCGTCGATCAGCCTCCGCGCTTCGTTTCACGCGGTGGTGAAAAATTATGTGCCGCCTTAGAGCATTTTCAAATCAAGGTGGATGGTTATGTGGGTTTAGATGTTGGGGCGTCGACGGGAGGTTTTACCGATTGTCTGTTGCAGCATGGCGTCACCGCGGTCACATGTGTCGATGTTGGTACGGCTCAACTGCACGCCAAACTTCGACAAGACAGTCGCGTCACGAATTTCGAGAAGCTGAACGCTCGGGAGTTGAATCAAGTGACGTTGCCCCAAGCCTTTTATGATATCGTGGTGATGGATTTGTCGTTCATTTCACTAAACCTTATTTTGCCAGTCGCCTGGGAGCGCGTCGGGAAGGGTGGATATTTGGTTTGTTTAATTAAGCCGCAGTTTGAGGCGACGAAGGCCGAAGCTGATAAAGCACGTGGGGTGATTAAAGATCCCCTGATTCATGCCCGGGTCGTGCAGGGTTTAACCGACACGGCGACTCGTCTCCCGCAGGCTGAAGTCCTCGGCGTCATCCCGTCTCCGATTGTCGGCGGTGAGGGTAATGTGGAGTTCCTGATGGCCCTCCGACGGGCCAAAAAGGGCTGATCTTGTTAAATTTTGCCATTTTTAGGTCATTTTTAGCCCTAAATCGTCATCTTTCATTTTCCTCCTTGCCCAAATCATCCCGACTCTTACTTCCAAACCTCCCATGACCACTGAAGGTAAGCTTAAGCGTTCGCGCAACCCCCTCGACTTCGATTTTACCGAGCCTGAGGCTTTGTCCCGTTATGTGACCGAAACGGGCAAGATTTTGCCACGCAAGTTAACGGGCCTCACCGCTCGTCAACAACGACATGTTGCTAAGGCCGTGAAGCGCGCCCGCAACATGATCACGATGAAGTAATTTGGTTGCTCATCGAAAAATGAAGACCGCCTCTAAGGCGGTTTTTTTGTGCCTGTTTGGGGAGTTGCCCCCTTGTTTCTTTTTGTAATAAAGAACGGGACTCCCTTGGGGGCTTACGACAACGTGACTGCAGCTTTGAATTCACCCTTACCACCTTACCTCACCGCGCAACCCGCCGATTTGCAACGGGCGGCTGATTTGTTGCGTCAGGGGGAGTGTGTGGCTCTGCCAACCGAAACGGTTTATGGGTTGGCGGCGGATGCCTTGAATGAGCAGGCCGTGGCGAAAATTTTTGCCATCAAAGGACGTCCGTTGGTTGATCCCTTAATCGTGCATGTGCTCGATTTGTCCGCCCTAGCCCGGCTCGCCGTCCCCGATGCTCGTTTGGAGCAAATCGCGGGCTGGTGGCCAGGTCCTTTGACGGTCGTTTTGCGCCGCCGCTCCGTGGTCCCCGATTTAGTGACCGCGGGTCAAAACACGGTAGCGATTCGCATACCTGCACATCCCTTGTTTCGGGAGGTTTTACAACGTAGTGGTTGTCCGTTAGCGGCACCCAGTGCGAATCCTTTTGGCTACATTAGTCCCACCCAAGCGGGGCACGTGCGGACGTCTTTGGCCGAGCGTTGTCCGTGGATTGTTGATGGCGGCGCCTGCGAGCATGGGTTAGAGTCTACCATCCTCGATTTATCTCAGCCAGACCGCGTCCGCCTCTTGCGCCCTGGTCCGATTACGCTGGAAGCCTTGCAGCAAAAATTAGGTCCGATTGAGGTTTGGCAACGTGCTGCTCCTGCGCAACAAGCCCAACTGGCGCCGGGTATGTTAGAGCGACACTACAGCCCGCGGACCGCGGTGAAACTTTTTCCCCAGGGTACGGTACCAACGGTGGAGGCAGGTGCGGCCGTGGTTTTCTTGCAACGTCCCGCTGCACTGACGGGTGCCGTCTTTTATTTAAGCGAGCTAGGCGGCGTCGAAGCTGCGGCCCCTCATTTATTTGCACTCCTGCGCCAACTTGATGAACGCGGTTTTGCCCAAATCTACGTTGAACTCGCCGCACCCGTGGGCTTGGGGTTAGCTTATAATGACCGCTTAACGCGAGCGGCCGCGCGTTGATGCAAAACCTTTTAGACACGCTGAAGAAGGCCACGGACTTTTTGGCGCGTAAAGGGCTGCCTCAAGCCCGCCGCGAAGCAGAGCATTTATTGGCAGGGGGATTGGGGCTGAAGCGCTTGGATCTTTATTTACAATTTGAGCGCTTGCTTACCGAAGTAGAAGTGCAGCGCTTACGAGACATGGTAGTGCGGCGTGGACAACGCGAACCACTCCAACATATTTTAGGCCAAGTAGAGTTTCGGGATTTAATGTTAAAATCCGATCGGCGAGCGCTGATTCCGCGACCGGAAACCGAGGAGTTGATTGATCACGCGTTGAAACTTTTTCCGGCAGAACAAGCTGTGCGAGTCTTAGACCTTGGTACTGGCTCCGGAGCCATTGCTTTAGCCTTGGCGGCGGAGCGGCCGCTTTGGCAGGTGCACGCGGTCGACCTCTCGCTCGATGCCTTGGCCTTAGCTCAAGAAAATGCGGTGGCTTGTGGTTTAGCTGAACGGGTGCAATTTCATCGCTCTGATTGGTGGAGCGACGTTCAAGGGGAATATGATTTAATCGTGTCTAATCCCCCGTATCTCACGGAGGAAGAGTTGGCGACGGCCGAGCCCGAGGTGAAGCAATTCGACCCTTTGACGGCCCTCGTGGCACCCGCTGCGGGACTGGCGGATTTAAATAAAATATTAACTGGGGCGGGGCCACACTTGCGGGCCGGTGGCTGGGTACTCTGCGAAACGGGAATTGCCCAACATCCCGCCCTGGAAGCTCTCTCGGTGCAGCTGGGCTACACGCATTTACAAGGGTTGCCGGACCTCAGTGGTCGCCCGCGTTTTTGGTTGGTGCAAAAGGGCTAATCTCACCCCTTCGCCGGATTTCTTTGCTCGCTCCTTGCCCTCGGGCTTTCTTTACTTTTTTAGTCATCTCTATGTCCCAGCCTGCTTCTAAACCCAAGACGGCCATCACGCCTACGCGTGCCGAAGATTATCCTGAGTGGTATTTACAAGTGATCAAGGCCGCTGACCTTGCGGAGAATAGCCCCGTGCGCGGTTGCATGGTGATTAAGCCTTGGGGTTACGCGTTGTGGGAAAATATCCAACGCGACTTGGATGCGCTCTTTAAAGAGACGGGTCACGTGAATGCCTATTTCCCGCTTTTTATTCCTGTCAGCTACCTGCAAAAAGAAGCCGAGCACGTGGATGGCTTTGCTAAAGAGTGTGCCGTCGTTACCCACTCGCGCCTCGAAGCAGGTCCTGATGGCAAGTTGGTACCCGCGGGCGAATTAGAAGAGCCCCTCATTGTGCGTCCGACGTCGGAAACCATCATCGGCGAAACGTATTCGAAGTGGGTGCAGTCTTATCGCGACTTACCGATTTTAATTAATCAGTGGGCAAACGTGGTGCGCTGGGAAATGCGCACGCGTCTCTTCCTGCGCACGGCTGAGTTCTTATGGCAAGAGGGTCACACCGTGCATGCCACGGAGCAGGAAGCCCAAGCTGAAACGCGTCAGATGCTCGAAGTCTACGCTGACTTTGCGGAAAACTACATGGCGATGCCCGTCATCAAGGGTCGCAAGACCGAAGGGGAGCGTTTCCCAGGAGCGGTGGATACGCTTTGCATCGAGTCGATGATGCAAGATCGTAAGGCCTTGCAGGCGGGAACGTCGCACTACCTCGGGCAAAATTTTGCGAAGTCTTGTAACATTCGCTTCCAAGATGAAAACGGCACGATGCAATTAGCGCACACCACCTCGTGGGGCGTTTCAACCCGTCTCATCGGTGGCATGATCATGACGCACTCGGATGATGATGGCTTCGTGGCCCCGCCTCGTTTAGCCCCGCAGCACGTGGTTATCTTGCCGATTTACAAGGATGAAGCGACCAAGGCACAGATTCTAGAATATTGCCAATCCTTGCAGAAAGAGCTCTCCGCTCAGCGTTTCCATGACCGCAAGATTGTGGTCACGATTGATAATCGCGACTTGCGCGGGGGTGATAAAGTTTGGGGTTGGGTGAAGAAGGGCGTACCACTGCGCGTCGAAGTCGGTCCACGTGACTTTGCTTCCCAGAGCGTGTTTGTGGCACGTCGTGACACCGGGGAAAAAGCCGGCGTCCCCCGTGCTGAATTTGTGAGCTCCATCGTGAGCCGCTTGCAATCCATCCAAGACAACCTCTTGGCTCGTGCCAAAGCACACCGTGCCGCTCACACTCATCGCATTGACACTTGGGAAGAGCTGAAGGCCTTCTTCACGCCTAAGAATCCCGACAAAGCGGAAGTCCATGGCGGCTTTGCCTTGTGCCATTGGAACGGCAGTAAAGAAGTCGAGCGTCGCTTAAAAGAAGAATTAAAAGTCACCATCCGTTGCATTCCCTTGGATGCTCCGGATGAGCCAGGTCGATGCGTGGTCACGGGCGAGCCCAGTTTCCGTCGCGTCGTGATGGCTAAGGCTTATTAATTCCCCGTCGCTTCCGCGTCGCCGTCTTTAAATTTCAGTCGGAGGCGCTGGCCCTTCGTCACTTTCTTATGAGAGCTGACGACGTGGCCTGCTTCATCGCGAACAATTGAGTAGCCACGTGCGAGGACGGAGTTGAAGCCTGTTGAGTTGAGGCGCTTTTCCAGTTGAGTTAGCCGTTCGCGAGCGACGCGCAGGGTTGATTGAGGGGACAGGCGATGCAATTCGCTGCGCAGTTCGCTCAAAGTGTGCTTTCGGTCACTGATGGCTTCGGCCACCGCACTGCTCAACCTTTCTCGGCAGAGTTCGAGGTCTTGGTGATAGCTTAATAACTTAGCGGCGGGAGAGTGTTGCTCGAGCTTCAGGCGCAGGGTCGCCAATTGCTGACGCAGTTGGTTTTGGCCCGAGGCGATTAATTCAGCGGCTGCGGTGGGCGTTTCCGCCCGACGATCGGCAGCGAAGTCACAGAGGGTGAAATCGGTTTGGTGACCTACGGCTGAAATGACTGGAATCTTACAGGCCCGTACGGCCCGAACTAACCTTTCATCATTAAAGCCCCAAAGGTCTTCCATGGAGCCACCGCCCCGGCCGACGACGATCAGGTCGATGCCCGGAATTTCTTCCGCACGTTTGAGGCCATGGATGACGGAGCCAGGGCAGGTGTCGCCTTGCACTCGCACGGGCACCAGCCAAGCCGTTCCCTTCCAGAGGCGGGTCTTGAGGATTTCGGTAAAGTCATGCCACACCGCCCCTTGTTCCGAGGTCACGAAAGCCACGACCTTGGGATAAGGTGGTAGCGGACGTTTGAGGTTATCGTCGAACAACCCTTCGCTTTGCAGCTTCGCTTCGAGCTCTTTGTATTTTCGATATAAGTCGCCTTCGCCCGCGAGCTTCATGCTTTCGACGATGAGCGAAAGTTTGCCAGTTTTATGGTAAACGTCGGCTTTGGCTTTCAGGATGACTTTGTCGCCTTCTTTCGGCGTAAATTTTAAAAACTTAGCCGTGTAGCCATACTGCACGCAGGGCAAGATCGACTCGGCATCTTTGACGGAAAAATAATGGTGTCCTGAAGCGGCGTAGACTTTGTAGCCCGTGATTTCGCCCGTCAGTTCAAGCACCCCAACTTTTTGTAAGGTCCCTTTAAGAATTTGGGCTAATTCGGTGACCGTGAGAGGAGCGGAGGACATAGGGTGAAGGAAGGTCGAAGGAGGACGACCGCCGGGTTGCGTAACGAGGTGTCAGCATCGCGAAGTTTAATTTTAGGTCGAGTTTAGAAAAAACCTTAATTTAGTTTGGATTATGAAAATCGCATTTGTCGGCACCGGGGTCATGGGCAAAAGTATGGCTGGTCATCTTTTAAAAGCCGGGCATGAAGTGGTGGTCTCCACGCGTACCAAAGCTAAGGCGGAAGATTTACTACAGGCCGGAGCTAAGTGGGCTGATACCCCGGCCGAGGCTTGTCGCGGGGCCCAAGTAGCCATCTCGATGGTCGGTTACCCTCAAGACGTCGATGAAGTTTGGCGCGGGCCTCAGGGCTTTTTAACCACCGCTGCGCAAGGGTGTATCCTGATTGATATGACGACTTCTAGTCCGGCTTTGGCTCGTGAATTAGCCCAAGCCGCGCAAGCTCGCGGCTGTGCGGCGTTAGATGGACCTGTGTCGGGCGGTGATCGCGGTGCGCGCGAGGCCACGTTAACGATTATGGTCGGCGGAGCTGCTCCAGACTTTGAGGCCGTAAAGCCGTTGTTTGCGGCGATGGGTAAAACCATCGTGTTGCAGGGCGGACCTGGCACTGGTCAGCTTTGCAAGTTAGCGAATCAAATCGGCATTGCTTCGGGGATGATTGCGATGTCGGAAGCCTTGGCCTTTGCCCATGCGACGGGGTTGAATTTAGAAACCACGCTCCAATCCATTTCCGGCGGCGGCGCTTCGAGTTGGGCCCTGTTGAATTTAGCCCCGCGTGTCTTGAAGGGCGATTTTGCGCCCGGGTTTTACGTTAAACATTTCGTCAAGGACATCGGTTTGGCCTTAGACGTGGCTCGAGAGCAGAAGATTCAGTTGCCCGGCTTAGAGTTGGCGGCGAAGTTATACGACCAAGTCGTGGCGGCAGGCCAGGGCGACTTGGGTACGCAGGCTTTAGCCCGACGCTACTTCGAACTCCGTTAAGCTTCGACGGCAGGGACGGTGCGCAATTGGATACTATCGATGACTTGTGGTCCGAGGATCACATTCGTCACGATTACCAATATTTGTCCAGGGATGCAGTAGCCTTGATTGCGCAGTAAAATGAGGGCTTGAGTGATATTATCCTCCGCCTTGGCACTGAATTTAACTTGGAAAGATTTCACGCCCCAAAGTAAGCCCATTTTGCGGTGTACATGCCCTTCTTCCATGAAAGCGTAAATCGGGCAGCCCGTGACGCGTAGCGAGGAGAGGGTGCGGGGGACGTCACCATTACGTGTGAAGGCAATGATGCCTGCATTGCCTAAGTCTTGGGCAAGGCTCGCCGCGGCTCGCAGTAGTTTAACTTTGGGCGTGTCATTGGGCTGTTCGGGTGTGAGTACGCGCGGCAAATCTTGTTCGGTGGTGACGGCGATTTTGGCCATCACTTCGACACAGCGCACGGGGTGTTGTCCGGTCGTGGTTTCACCCGAGAGCATCACGGAGTCAGCTAATTCAAGCACCGCATTAGAAACGTCGGTTACCTCGGCCCGAGTGGGCACTGGGTTTTGAATCATCGATTCCAACATGTGCGTGGCCACGATGACGGGTTTGCGGGCGACGATAGCCATCGCGACGGCCTTGCGTTGTACTTGAGGTAAGGTCTCGTAAGGAATTTCAATTCCGAGGTCACCGCGTGCGACCATCAAGGCGTCGGTGGCTTGGAGAATGGCACCGAGGTGCTCAATGGCCGATTGGTCTTCAATCTTAGCAATGATCTGAGCCTTGGAGTGATGTTCTAAAAGAAGGCCTCGCAGCGAGACGACGTCGTTGGCTTCGCGAACAAAAGAAAGGGCGAAGTAATCCACGCCGACTTCACAGCCTACGGCCACATCAGCCCGGTCTTTATCGGTCAGGGCGGGGAGTTGGACTTTGACGCCAGGGAGGTTGATGTGGCGGCGGCTTCCGAGGGGGCCGGGCTGTTCGACCTTACAGCGTAAGCGGTCAGACTTTTGAGCCAGTACGCGCAATTGAATCAGACCGTTGTCCACGAGGACGATGCCGTCGACAGGCACAGCCGAAATCATCTGAGGGTAGTTGGTAGGGATGACTAAAATGCCGTCTTCCGAGGGGGTGCTGGGGTCACTGGTCACATCGACTAATTGACCGACTTTGAGTTGGGCGGCTTCCGTCCGGGCTCCGGTACGGATTTCGGGGCCTTTGATATCCATCATAATTGCCAGCTCCTTTTTCATCCGCTGGCTTACCTTGCGGACACGTTCGACCGTGGCACGCACCCAGGCATGATCTGCATGGGCCATGTTTAAACGGACGACATCGGCGCCGGCGGCGATGACAGCCTCGAGACGCTCTTCCGACTCGGTGGCAGGCCCGATGGTAAATGTGATGCGAGTATGGCGAAATGGCTTCACGGTTTTATGAGTAGTTATGACCATTTAATAAGCAAGGAAACTCCCAGTAATTTTACTGAGGCCAATTAGGCAAACTGATGAAAAACCCTCTAACTACGCCGAATGTTTTTCGGTAATCAAGTCGCGTTTTGCTTTCATCCGCTCTTCAAAAAACGTGGTGCGCTCAAACGGCCATGCTTCCGTTTCCAAAAGTTTCCAGTCCGGGTTTTGTTTGAGATGCTCTAACGTCCACTGATAATAATCTAAATCATCCGTGCGAAAATGCAATTTGGCTCCGTTTGGGGCGTGTTTAGCTAAGCGCGCGAGGTTTTCCTGATTTATAAAACGATTTTTATGATGTTTTGTTTTAGGCCAAGGATCGGGGTAGAGGATGAAAATTTCGTTCAGCTGATGCTCTGGCGAGAGGGCGTCGAGTAGTTCCGTTGCTTCAGCTTTCAGGAAGTGAACGTTATTGATTTGGCCGATGGTTTGTTTGCGTACCGAACGTTCTACCCGGGTGGTGATGAGGTCGATGCCTAGGCAAAATTTCTCCGGAAACTTTTGGGCGTAAGCGGTTAACCAGTGGCCGTGGCCGCAGCCGATTTCGAAGGTAAAGTGGGGCGACGTCGCGAGTAGTTCGCGCAGGGCCACTTGAAGTTTGGCAACGCGGAGGGTGCGTTGTTCGTCGGCCCAAGCTTTGCCAAGGACTTTAGAGGGTTGAGGCATGTGGTTTAAATAAGGCCATTTAGGGTTGTTGGTGCAATGGCTTAGGGGGGATTTAGGAGGTTTTATTGGGAATAACTCGTTCTTTCCAGTTGGCGATTCGTCCTTCTGACTGGAGGACTTATGGCTAAGGTCGATATTGAACTAGTGCAGCGTGTGTTGCGTGAGAATGGCGTCGATGTACGCCTTTCGGCGACGATTTTGAATCAGATTCGCGAGGCGGCGGCCGAAGACGTGGTTGAGCGCGAGAAGCCTGCGAAGAAGCAACACGTCGTTTTGGTGAGCGAGCCTGAAGAGGGCTTGCCCAAGGACTTGGTGGGTTGGGTGGTGCAGATTTTAGAAGACGATGATCCCCGCGAAGTGGCCGCCAAGATTTCGGAAGTCGCTGGTACGTTTAATGGTTCACCTAAAGGGCAACGCCTGCCGGTGTCATCGTTTGGCGATGCCTGTCAGAGTTTGCCCACTAAATTATTAAAAGAACGCGACGTGTGGATTAAGACGCGGGAGCCGGTGCGGGTGCTGGCGGTGAAGAACACCCTGGGACGCCGTCGTTCGAGTTAATTTTTGCTTTGCGATAGAAATACTTAAGAATTGCCTTAGATTCGCTTTAATTAGCCTTTTATAAGGTTTCTTTGCGCTCGCTTCACCGAATTCGTTATCCATAGTACACCTTTATGAAGTTCAAAAACTTCCCAATTTATCGCATCGAATGGGTCACCTCGATCTTCCTGATCGGCACGGCTTTATTGTCACTCACCGTTGTACCATGGTTCCTGTGGACTAAGTACTCCCAAGTAGAGGGCTGGGGCTTTATCTGGCCATTAGCTATTTTTTACTACTACGCCACGGGCTTCAGCATCACCCTCGGATATCACCGCCTCTTCTCGCACCTTTCGTTTAAGGCGAAGTGGCCGGTGAAGCTTTTCGTGGCGTTGTTCGGCGCGGCTTCGTTTGAGAACTCCATCTTAGACTGGTCTGCCGATCACCGGATTCACCACAAACACGTGGATGAAGATGAAGATCCTTATGATATTTCGAAGGGTTTCTTCTACGCCCACATCGGCTGGTTGCTTTTCCGCCTTAAACCTAAGCCTCCCGTCAATAACGTGAAGGACTTAGAAGCCGATCCTCTGGTCATGTGGCAGCACCGCTATGTGCAATGGATTGGTCTCGTGGTGGGCTTTATCATGCCTGCGGTTTTAGGTTGGAGCTACGCCACGTTGCGCGGGTTTGAACACCCTGGGATGACGGCTTTGGCCGCCTTCTTAATCGCCGGCCTTTTGCGCACGGTGGTGGTTCAGCAGGGTACGTTCTGTATTAATTCGCTTTGTCACATGGTTGGTCGTCAGCCTTATTCGACCACGCACAGTGCTCGCGATAGCGCTATCGTGGCGTTGCTGACGTTCGGTGAAGGCTACCATAATTACCACCACGAGTTTCAGCATGATTACCGCAACGGCGTGAAAGCCTGGCAGTTCGATCCGACGAAGTGGATCATCTGGACGCTTTCGAAAGTGGGTTTAGCCGAAGAATTACGTCGTGTGCCTGATTCGCGTATCATGGCTGCCGAGCTCAAGGAAAAGAGCCTGACCCTCGGTCGTGATATCGACAATTTAGCCAAAGCTTTAGACGCGCATAAACGTCAACTGAAGGAGAAGACCATCGCTGCTGCTCACGAGTTAGCGAAGGAATTAGGCGTGCGTGCCGAAGCCCTGCGCGAAGCTGCAGCCAATAAGGCCGAGGTCGCTCACGAGACGATGGTTGAGTTACGTGCGATGCTGAACGAGGCCGCTGGTTACCTCGAGAACTTACGCCGCGCCGCTGGTTCGGCCGCTTAAGTTCTTAACTTAAACTCTTCTACCAATCGATGCACTTGTGCTTCGATTTGGGGAAGGGCGTGCTTGGGGTCCAAAAAGTCGATGTCATGCACCGTCCAGTAATCGATGCGATCCGCCCATTCGGGGTGCGAAAGCTGCATCATTTCATAGTGTTCATCGCGTTTGAGGGCGATGGCCTTGTGGGCTTTCATCAGGTCCTCGGGCTGTAACTGAGTTGGACTCGAGCCCGTTAAGTGGAGCGGGATGCCTAGTTCTCGGAGTCTTTTCTCGGTATTAACTGATAGCAGCGTCGGTTCGTCGGCGACTAATGACGTTAAAAGTCCCCGTGAAAAGGCCCGAACGGGCAGGTTTTGCTGCGTAGCATGCCAATTAAAATAGGCCTCGGCGTGCCGACTGCGGTAGAAGTTGCCGGTGCAGATAAACAAGACCAAGGGATGAGAATCTGCGCTTGTGCGATGCGTCATGCGTAGTAAAGTCCCCCTAACCTTAAACCTACAGCCATGGTACGCAACCTGATCGTTTCCTCTGTTTTAGCAATCGCTCTCACCTCCTGCATGGGACCCAAAAAAGGCCCTAGCCCAGTGACCGATGGTGGTTTTGATGGGAATACGCTCCCTGCGGCTGGCCTCACCCCTGTGGTGACCCCCACGACTACGACGACCACGCCTGCTCCCGTGGCGACGAATAACACGACGCCTGCTCCCGCTCCCGCTAAGAAAAAGAAGTCGACGGGCAATTTGCCAATCAGCAATCCTGGTAACAAGTAAGCGATTTGCTTACATCAAAGATACCTCAGTAACAAAGGTATCAGACTTTCCGGGTTCCACGAAGTGGAGCCCGTTTTTATGCTCCGGACTATTCGGTGGGCCCATCCAGGGTTCAATGCAGTAGAAGGCTGCTTCTGGATCCGAGGTCCAGGTGACAATCGTCGCCCAAGGTCCCGGGATGGCTTCTTCGCCGACTTTTACGGTGATATCTTCTTCCCCCGACTTCGGGCCGAATTGTACCGTGGAGGCTTTTAGGTTGGTGAAGATGCAGTCGGAGAGTGCGGGGTTGTCGAAATTGATTTCCGTGGTGCCTTTGAAATCGGCAAAGGGCACGAGTTTGCCGTCGGCGGCATGGCGCCATTGTTTTTTCGACGGAATTTTAACGCGGTAATCGCGGCGTTGTAAGCCCGCGTGCCAAGGGAGGGTGAAGTAAAAGTGATGCCCGGCACACCAAGGGATGTTCTGGTGATCTTCGTTGGTGAGTTCGAAGGTGATGCGTAAAAACAACTCTAAGAAATCAAAGCGAATCCGGAAACGATAGTGAAAAGGGTAACACGCCTGGGTGTGGGCATTCGGGACGAGTTCAACCACCGCATGTTTGGCGCTGTGTTCGACGATTTTAAATTCCGTGTCACGAGCGAAGCCATGCTGCGGCATGGGCCGTTTTACCCCATCGGAGGCTCGCCACGCGAACTTTTCGCCGTCGCAATAATTGCGGCCCATGAAGGGGAAGAGAATGGGATTGCCGCCGCGTACGTGACCGATTTTATCTAAATCCAGTGAACCTTCGGCTGGCCAATGGAGGATTTGGCGTCGGCCACCGGGGATGTCTAAATCCCAGCGTAATAGACGAGCACCCCGAGTGAGGCAGGTCTCGTAAGTGGCGGCGCCAACTTTCCAGCGTTCAAGGGGAACTCCGTTTGCGGTAAAACTCTCCATGCCTGCAAAACAAGCACGCCCGGCCTTCGGAGGCAAACGCGGACTCGTCGATTATTTCTTGGTGAAACGGTAATGGCACACCATCCACTCCGTACCTTCACGGAAATTCCACAGTTCGGCACAGGCCATAAAGAAAATCCGCCAATAGGCGAACCACTTGCGAGCTTGGTTGGCACCGTAGGTGGCGGCTAAGACGGGCATGACTTTATCCCGATTCTTATCAAAGTTTTGTAACCAGTGTTCGGCAGTTTGGCCGTAGTGCCGGCCCGGAACTTCCCACTGGGTTTCGAGGTTCAGGTCGTCTTGGAAGCGACTGGCGAGGCAGTTCGATGGCATGATGCCGCCGGTGAAGAAGTGTCGCGACATCCAGTCGCTACCGTCTTTGGATTGAAAATGGTACGCACAGTCGCGGTGCGTGAAGACGTGGAAAAACAATTTGCCGCGCGGTTTGAGCCAATGAGCGATGCGACGCATCAGTTCGGCCCAATTTTTCATGTGTTCGAACATCTCAACGGAAACGACCCGGTCAAAGCGCCCTGCTGCCGAGGAGAAGTGATTCATGTCACAGGTGATAATCTGGACATTTTTAAAACCGCGCTGGGCACATTGACCTTCAATATAGGCCCGTTGGGAGGCGGAGTTGGAAACTGCGGTAATGCGGGCTTGAGGGTAGTGCTCGGCCATCCACAGGGTGAGCGATCCCCAGCCACAACCGAGTTCTAAGATTTCTTGGCCATTGGCTAATTCCGCCCGTTGGCAAGTCAGCGCCAACATCGCTTCCTCTGCTTCCGCGAGGGACTCTTGGCCGGTGACATAATAACAGGACGAGTATTTGAGTCGGGGGCCGAGACAGTTTTGATACAAGGCCGCGGGGACCTCATAGTGTTGGTCATTGGCGGCTTGAGTTTCAATCGCCACGGGCATCGTGCGTAATTCTCCCGCAAAGCGATCAACTTTGAGTGATCTCGTGATGCCGTCCTCGGCACGTTCATCCTTCAGACGTTTCTTTAATAAAGACCGAATACCCCACCGGATGGCTTTATCAGGGAGGAGGTCCTGCGCTAAAATTTGGTCGAGCACCGGCATGGGGCTAATAAGGCAGAATTAAATTCCAAAGCAAATGACTCGTCGAATTACTTTTTCGGCGGACGGGGCCAAAAAGCGGAAACTCTAGACTGGTAAACGATATACGCTTCGCCCTTGGACTTGAGTAACTGCTGCTCGGTTAGGGGGATACCCGTCACTTTGGTTAAAAGGTGATACATAATGAGGGCACAGAGTAGGCCGGGGAGCCCCCAATAACTTTCGTTGTAACTTAAGAGCCAGAACCCAACCCAGATGAGCCATTCGGCGAAATAATTTGGATGGCGACTCCAGTTCCAGAGACCCAAGTCGCAAACTTTACCGCGATTCGCAGGATTTTTTTTGAAGGCACTCAACTGGGCATCGGCAAGGCCTTCGAGTAGCATCGCACTAATAACGAGCCCGAGTCCCATCCAGTGCCAGAGGTGTAAAGCATTAGCGCCATGGAAAGGGGCCGAAGCTAACAATGGTAGGCAGAGGAGGGCTAAGGCGACCGCCTGTAGCATGTAAAAATTCCACATTTTTTGTGGGGTTTGAGCACCCCAGGTTTCCCGCATTTTTTGGTAACGCCCGTCTTCCTGTTCGAGGTGGCCAAAAACACGAACGGCGAGGTGCGTGCCCAGTCGCAAGCTCCAGAGTATTGTGGCCCCGGCCATCATCAATCCTGGGAGGGGTAGGTTGTAGCCTAAGAAGTGCAGGAGGAAGAAGTAGGCTCCTACGAGTGCGAAGCCATAAGACCACGCAACATCGACAATCGAATAATTATTAAGACGTCGGGCTGCTAACCAGCAGAGGCTGAAATAAACTACGCCGCCACCGAGCAGGAGGATGAAGTTAAATAATAAATCCAGCCAGAGTGTGGTCGGTGAGGGGGTCATGTTAAGGTTTCCAGCGTTGGGCGATTTGACGATACAACGGGCGTAGTAGGAGGAGGAGAATCCCGATAATCAGCGGGGCGGAGATGATCCAGCCTAGGATTCCATGAACCCCCGCCATGCCGAATTCTCGCATGAATTGCGCCGGCGAAGCGGCAAAGCTTTCGACCATAACCTTGGGGTTAAGGGGCAATGGCTCGGCTTGACAGATGAATTCGCCCAGCCGCACAAAGGGAATGATCATCGCGATTTGTAGCGGGTAGGAGAAAAAATTAATCGTCATGAGGACGACCTGATTGAGCCGCAGCAACCATCCGAAAAACAGGCACAATACCGTGGTTGTGCCGATGATCGGTGAGACGCAAAGAAAGATGCCGACGGCGGTAGCGAGGGCAAGGGCTTCGGGCGAAATCCCTTTTTTTAACTCTTGGACGACAGGGTCTACCACCCGTCGCTTGAACCAGGCGCCGACCTTATTCATGCCCTTTGGGAGTGAAGAAAATTTTCGTCAGCGAGCATTCGTTGCTTTGTGCCAAGCAAATCAAAGCGTAGGCCGCGATGGCGAAGTTGCCGAGTAATAGCAAAGCGAGGAGCCAGGCGAGACGTGGGAGCCAAGACTTTTCGCGCCATGCAATATAAAGCCAGAACGCTAAGAAGCCAAAGTAGGCATCAAACATGGTCGCTAAGCCCCAAGGCTCGCCACAGACCGTGACGTAGCCATCTAGCACATTAAGTCCGCGGCCCGTATAGGCTGGTAGGCTGCTGATGGAGGGAGCGACGCAGGCGTGCCATGAGACCCAAGTCATGGCCAGCAGGACGAAAATAAAATAAGCCGTCAGGAGGCGTCGGAGGTTCATAAGAAAGTTATTTTATAGTGGGATGGTTGGGGCGCACGTAGACGGCTTGGACCACGCCGATATTGCGGTGGGCAAAGGCGGCTTGGCAGTAGCGGAAGTAGAGGCGCCATTTCCGGATGAAGGCTTCGTCGAAACCGAGGGCCCGGACGCGTTCGAGGTTTTGTTCAAAGTTTTGGCACCACGCATCTAGGGTGCGGGCGTAGTCGAGGCCGAATTCCTCCAAGCGGTGTAACTGAAAATGGCCCGCCTGGGTCATGATTTCATTCACCCGATTGATGGAGAGTAAAAGTGAGCCAGGGAAGATGTGCTTCTGGATGAAGTCGACCCCCCGCCGGAATTGTTCGTAACGACTATCTGGACAGGTGATGTATTGGAACGCAGCAATGCCCTGAGGTTTCAATAAGCGGTGGATGGCGCGACCAAAGTCAGGTAAGTAGCGGTGCCCCAAGGCTTCCATCATCTCAATGGAAACACATTTATCGTAAGTCCCACGGTGGTCGCGGAAATCTTCGAGTCGTACGGTAATGCGATCCTGCAGGCCGGCAGCCTTGATGCGGGCTTGGGCTAAATCGTACTGGGCTTGCGAAATCGTGAGCGAAGTTACGCGGCAGCCGTAGTTTTGGACCGCATGCAGTGCCCAGCCGCCCCATCCCGTGCCAATTTCAATCACGTGATCCGTAGGCTGTAGTTGCAGGAAGCGACAGAGGCTTTCGTTTTTGGCTTTCTGGGCCTCGGCTAAAGTATTCACCCCTGTCCAGCGTCCCGAAGAATACATCATCGACGGGTCGAGGAAGAGTTGGAAGAAGTCGTTCGAAACGTCGTAGTGTTCGGCGATATTCCGCCGGACGGTTTTTTTGGAATTGGGGCGAAGGAGGTGGCCGACGCGATCAGCAAAGCGCCAGAGACCCATCCCTAAGGTGCGCCGGGCCGAGCCTGACATGTTTGGCGTACGTTCGATATTTTGAATAAAAAATCCAATCACCGCCGCCAAGTCGGGTGAGTCCCATTCTCCCGCCATATAACTTTCGGCCAGCCCGATATCGGCCGCTAAAATCAGTCGACTAAAGAAGTTCTCGTCTTGGATGTGCATCGTCGCCCCCGCAGCGACGGTCGGGTTACCAAAAGTCAGGAGGGTGCCTTCAGGCAATTGCAGCGAAAGGTGGCCTTGCGATAATTGGCCGAGTTCCTTGAGCACGAATTTACGTGCCAAGCTGGGCTTATCGGTCGGGGCGGTAGCAGGTTTAGTCATGAAGACGTTTTAGTTCGGGCGAGGGGTGACGCAGGTTGCGCTGGCTCTGAATGTCCTCCCCCTTGCGTCGAAAGGGAAGTTTTTTCACCAACCAAAGCCACGCGGCGTGGAGGTGGATGAGGGTGATGACTTTGAGGATGAGTAAAGGGGCCTTTAAAGTCAGCCAAGTGAGCCAAAGGTCAGTGAGGGGGACTTGGCGGCCCGTCCAGGTGCTGATTAAGGTGAGTTCGCCCTTTTCATAATGATCTACTTTCATGACCAAACGTTCAGTCGGAGCGTAGAGGGTGAAGACGAATTCCGTGTCGAGTTCTGAGAAGGGAGAAACGTAAAAGTTCTTGGGGGTGCGGAGCTGCAGGAATTTTTGACCTTGAGCGTCGGTTTGCAAACTAGACGGGGGGATGAACCAAGCTTTGCGTTCGCCGAAGGTATTATGAACCTCGGCAATCCCCGCGTAGAGTTCTGCTTCAAGGGTGATTAAATAAAAGACGACCGGGTTGTAGGATTTACCAAAAGCCCGGGGCATAGCCACGAGGCTCAGGTGCGCCGCTTCGGGGAGGGGGTGTCCCTGCGACGTGCAAAATGCACGGATGCGGTCGGCGAGCTTTTGCCCAGGTTCGCCAAAGGTAGCTAGGGGGCTTTCGGGCTGAAAGACCGGGGCTTGAGGGAGGAAGTCAGCGTCGCGGAACTGATAGGGGGAACCGCGCCCACCGAGTAAGAGTAGCCCTTGGCCGATTTGCTCCCAGTCAGCCAAATCAACGCCACAAGCGAACGCTGCATGCGTGAAACGGTGGGACTTGGGTCGCAACCGGGCGTGCATCACATGGGCGTCGTAGAGTCGAACCATCCTCAGAAGGAAATGATGAGGAAGTTGGCCCGGAGCAACCTCGCACTCCTAATAAAGTGAGGGGACTTGCCTTTTAAGTGTGGTGATTTTACTAAGGGCCATGGCGTCCTCAGACCCGCACGGCCTCCTCTTTGCTGGATTGTTTCTGTTACTGGCCTTGGGCTGCTTAGTCGGCGCTTTGCGTGCTGGGCGCCGGCGCCGTTTGCTTGACGACACCCCGTTATCCAAGGCTTTAGGTGTTTTTGTCGGTGAAGTGCAGATCGAAGGGGTGTGCGTTGTGCAACAGCCGTTTACGAGTTATCTGACCGAGAAGCCCTGCGTGCTCTATAATTGGAAGATTCAAGAAGAGTGGCAACGGTGGGAGACGGAGACTTATAAAGATGGTTCAGGCGAGACGCGTACGCGCACCGTGAGCAAGCGCGGTTGGACCACGGTGGCGGAAGGGAGTGAGTCCGCGGGGTTTTATTTAAAAGATGAAACGGGCTTTCTTTGGGTGCGTCCTGAAGGCGCTGACATCGAGTGTATCAGTTTCATCAACGATACTTACACGCCCCTCGACCCTTTATATTTTGGTAAAGGGCCGGAGGGAGCTATCAGTGATTCTACGGGCCGACGCCGCTTTTTTGAAGAGGGGATTCCTTTGGGAACTTCGCTTTTCGTCCATGGTCGGGCACGAGAGCGTCAAGATATCGTAGCGGCAGAGATTGCCGCTGATCCGGCCTCGGAAATGTTTTTAATTAGCCCGCGGAAGGAGAAAGATTTAAGTTCCAGTAAGAATTTTTGGTACTGGTTTTTAGGGATGGCTGGCGTGGTTTTAACCACGTTGGGCTCGTCGATTCTTTGCAAAAACCTGCTTCCTACTGTTGATAACAAAATCATTTTTGCAGGACCATTCTTTTATGTCATCCTTTGGGCGTTAGGGTGGGTTTGGATGGCGCTGAATAGTTTAATCGGCTTGAGAAATCGCGTCCTCCAAGCGCAGTCCTTAATCGATGTGCAGTTAAAACGTCGGGCGGATTTAATCCCTGCCTTGGTCGCTTGTTTGCAGGGCTATCGGAATCACGAGGCCGCCGTGCAAACGTTAGTGGCCAGCCTGCGAGGTCAAAGCGGAACGAGTAACTTGGTTGCCGTGAAGCCCCAGTTGCTGGCGCTGACGGAAGCGTATCCAGATTTATTGGCGGTGGAGTCTTTTGGGGAATTGAAGAATAACTTGGTCGATACTGAAGACCGGTTGGCCCTCGCCCGGGAATACTATAATAGCATTGTGACCTTTTATAACACGCGCCTCGAACAAGTACCTGATCGTCAGGTGGCGGCACTAGCGAGTTTACAGACTGCGACCCTCTTACAGGTTGAGGGCTTGGAGCGGGCGGCCGTGGGCGTGAAATTTTAACTTTCCCAAGCGTCGCGCCCTAAGAGCTGGGAGCAAAGGCGGTGGGCCGACCACAGGCCGTCTTCGTGAAAACCATAACGCTGCCATGCTCCGGCAAAATGCACGCGTTGTTGGGGGCGTTGGTTCAGGGTCGCGATTTCATTTTGCGCCTGTAGGGCGGCCAAGTTGAACAGCGGATGCTCGGTGGGAATCGTGGTGATGATTTTATCCGCCTGCACTTGTTCGGGGTGATTGATGGTGACGATGAAATCACCTTTGTCGGTTAACCCTTGCAGGGAGTTCATCCAGTAGTGCGTCGAAGTTTGGACTCCTTGGGCGTCTTCCCAAGTTCGGTAATTCCATGAGGATCGGGCCCGGACGGTGCGTGGGAGCGGACTGATGTCGCGGTGCACGATGGCCAAGTTTTGATTATAGCCAAACGCCCCTACCAAACGGCGCTCTTCGGTGTCCGCATCGGTCAGGAGTTTCATGCTGGTATCGGCATGGCAGGCGAGGATGACTCGATCAAATTTCTCCACGCCTTGTGCGGTTTGGACGGCTACTTCGTGACCCACCCGGTACACGCTTTGAGCTCCTTGACCTAATTTAAGTTGAGCGGGGTAGCGGGCGAGTAGCGCTTGGACGTAGGTGCGACTCCCGCCTTCCAACGTTAACCAAGGGTGCTGGGTGTTGAGTCCGAGAAAGCCGTGGTTATAAAAGAAACGCAGTAACGTCGCGGCTGGGAAGTGGAGCATTTTCTCGCTCGGTGTCGACCACACGGCCGCACTCATCGGCAGTAAGTAGTGGTGTAAGAAATCTTCTCCGAGTTGCTCTTTATCGCACCAAGCTTGCAGCGTTAAATTTTCGGCCTCGGTCGAATTCCACATCGCCAACGCCCGTTGATTGAAGCGATTGATTTTCCAGAGGAGCCGCCAGAAACTGGGTTTCCAAAGGTTGCGGCGTTGGGCGAAGAGGTGGCGTACGGAAGAGCCGCACCATTCGAGCCCGGTGGGGTCGTGCCGCACGGCGAAGGACATCGGCGTGGATTTGCTTTTGACGCCAAGCTCTTTGAATAAACGACAAAGGTGCGGGTAGGTGACTTCATTGAACACCATAAACCCTGTGTCCATCGGCAAGAGTTTGCCGGTGCCAGGTTCCGTCACGTCAATGGTGTGGGCATGCCCGCCGGGGCGCGGGTCGCGGTCAAATAAAGTCACCTCGTGGTGTTGCCCGAGAAACCTTAAGCAACCCAGGCCGCTAATGCCTGAGCCCACAATCGCAATTCGTTCACGCACGCTGAGTGGAGTCTTTGGCTGTCTGCGCTGCTTCCTGATAAATTGAAGCGGGGACTTTTTTCAGATCCCAAATCAGACCTGTACAAGAAAGCAGGTAGAGGAGGTAATAGGTCGGGTCGAATTCCCACCAATAAAAACCTTGGCGCACCGTGGCTTGGTAACGGTGGTGATTATTGTGCCAGCCTTCACCGAGCGTGATGAGGGTGAGGAGGAAAGAGTTTCGCGATTCGTCTTCGGTATTATGAAAACGCTTTGTGCCCCAAACGTGCGCCAGGGAATTGATGCAGGAGGTCCCGTGAAAGAGTCCGGTTGTCGAAATGAAGAAGCCCCAGACGAGTAATTGCAGTCCAGAGGTTTGGTAGCCGTGGGTTCCGAGGAAATGTCCCGTGAGGAAGAGCGTCAGGGCAAAGAGGAAGGGGACGAGAATGTCGAAGCGATTCAGGAAAACGAGTTCCGGGTATTTCGCTAAATCGGGAATCTGTTTATAATCGGTTGGAAAGTTTTTCTTGCTCGTGATCCAGCCGATGTGGGACCACAGAAAGCCGTCGACGACAGGGGAATGTTTGTCGTCCTCTTGGTCGGAGTGTTTGTGGTGATGCCGGTGGGTGTAGGCCCACCAAAGTGCCCCGCGTTGCACACAAGTAGCCCCCCAGAGGGCCATGATGAATTGGAAGGCTCGGGACGTCCGGTAGGTCTTGTGGGAAAAATAACGGTGGAAGAAACCCGTGACCGAGAACATCCGAACGAAGTAAAGGGCGACCGCAGTCCAGACGGCGATGGGGCTAGCTCCAACCCAAATTACGCCCAAGCAGCCAGCATGCAGGATGATAAAGGGAATGGTACGTGGCCAATCGACTTCTTTCGGGGTGTTCTTCAGGTTTTCTGCCCCCTCAGGTAGGTAATCGCTATCGAACCAGCGAACGATGGACCTGAGCCAATGGCTTGCAGGGTTGGTTTGGGGAGGCACGGGCATCGGACAGGTTGAAACTAGAGGGGTTTTGGTTTTTTTCGCAACTGCTTTGACCATTTTAATCCTTGGGGAGCCGAGGGTCTTAGACAAAATTTCCGCTGACCGACGCTTATCAACTATAAGTCATGTCCGACGCTCACGTCCATCAAGATTGGCGAGCCTGGTTTGCTGAAAACGGGGCTCGGCTTCGGCTTATTGCCCGGCAATGGACGCGCTCTGAGGCGGATGCCGATGATGTCATTCAGGAGGCATTTGTGCGTTTTTGGAAACATCAACGTCACTTACCCGGAGATCCTAATGCTTTGGTCGTTACTTCGATTCGCCGGGCGGCCCTCGATTTATTGCGCAAGACGGACCGCCGGGCTTTACGGGAGCAGTCGGTGTATGCCGATTCGGAGATGACGACATGGTTTGAGCCTGAAGAAGACCCGCGCAAGCAAGCCTTGCTGGACAGCTTGCCCACTTTGCCGGCAGAACAACGCGAGGTGGTGGTCCTGAAAATCTGGGGCGAACTCACTTTCGAACAAATCGGAGCCCAATTAGCAATTTCGCCGAACACCGCAGCCTCGCGGTGGCGCTATGCGATGGAAGCCCTCCGTAAACAACTTACCGCTAAAACTTATGAATGATAAAAACGACTTCGCCGACGATGATTTGGTGGCCGCGTTGCGCGACCTTCGTCCCCGTCCCGTACCGGCCCTCGTCATCGCAGCCTTAGCTCAGGAGCTCGATGCTCCTGCCGCATCTCGTGGTAACATCATTGCTTGGTTTGCGGGCGTGACGACGGCCGCGGCGATGGTCGTGGTGGCTTTTCATTTGGCATCACCGTCGCCCGCCACTCCCGATTTTCAGTTAGTGCGTGCTGAGCAGGGTCCCACTAATTTAGAACTCTTGCAACCTGTGCGCCTCGACGATGGTTCCTTTGCTCGTCCTTTGCGGCTGCACTGGGAAAACACGACCCATTGGGAGGATCGTCGTACCCAAGCACATTTTATTAACTATCGCCCCGTGGAGCAGGTGGCGCTGATTCCTTTAGAAACTTATTAAACAAATTCCCGCCACTGCGACGCTACCTTTTAAAGCCCTTAAATCTATGTCTCCCTTACAACAAGTCCCCTTGCATATGATGGCCCTCGCGGGTTTTATCGGCACGCTTGAGGCTCAAGAAAAAAACGAGAACTCCGCCGCTGGCGCCCCCGCCGTATCGAGTCACTTGCAAGTCGCCTATGCCGGTTTGAGTTTGAGTGAGTTGAGCGATAAGGTACGAGCCGAGAGTAAACTAGAGATTCCGAATGCGGTCGGCATCCACGTGGAGTTTGTCGACCCCGCGGGTCCCTCGATGGGCGTGATTGAAGAAGGTGATATCCTGACGCGCTTCGATGACCAAGTGCTCTTAAACGTGCCTCAATTCCAAAGTTTAGTGCGGATGCATCATGCGGGCGATGCCGTGAAGTTGACGGTGGTGCATGGGGCCGAAGCTAAGGTGGTTGAATTAAAGTTAGGAGCTCGTTCGCCTCAGGCCGGCCAACGCACCCTTCGCAAAGCCGCCCCCGATGCGAGTATGACTCCACCCTCGTCTGGAGGTGTTCATGTTACGATTAATGGTCAGTCCTTTGATATCGATCCCCTAGCAGGAGGGTTGGTGCAGTCTGGCCCAGGCAATGTGGTCGTGATTGGTCCGAATGGTGGTTTGCCGCCCGAAGTCCAAAAGCGCCTTGAAGAAATGCGCACGAGGGGGATGCCGATTCCGCCTCTTGACCTGAGTGGTAATAATAATGGAACGACGACGCAGACCGAGGCCCATCAGTCGATTTCCAAGTCTTGGTCCTTTAGCTTCGGTAATGGTGCCCATGCTTCGAGTAGCTCATTAGCTTCGGATCAAAGCGGGACGGTTTCGATTGAAGAGAAAGACGGCAAGAAACACGCCGTGATTAAAGATCCCAGCGGGAAGGTTTTGTTTGATGGCGATGTGACGACCCCAGAGCAGCGTAAGGCCCTCTCTAAAGATTTGCGCGACCGACTGAAGTTAGTGGAGGGTGGTCATTTCTCTATCCCGGGTGCGACGCCCAAGTCGGGAGATGAGGCTCCTGAGAAGCCTAAGACCAAGCCTAACCCTCAAGGTGCTTAAGGGGTAAACTAAAAGACCTCCCAAGTGGGAGGTCTTCTTATTATTGTCCAGAACTGCCCGGTTGGCTGCCCCCAGATCCCCGATTTGGTCGGTCGAGGGGCGTGGGTCCATCTAAGGGTGGAGGACCGTCGAACGGGGGTGGTCCGCCCGGACCGCCTGGACCTGGGCGACCAGGGCGGCCGCCTTGACGTTGTCCACCTCCGTTGGTTTGACCATTGGCATTCGCATGTGGGTCCATTTGGGACCGCATAAAGGACTTATCGGCCGTACCCTTGAGCTTCCGGGGGATGAAGGGGAAGTCTTCGGTGAGTACATAATAATAGGTACCGTTGGGAAACTCTGGGGTCACGCCGGTGCGCCCGCCGTATTCATCAAGGTCGCCTAAACCACTGACGTATTCGAAATCCAAGCTGAAACTGCCGTCGGGTTTGCCAGTGGGAGTCGTTTTACCATCCCCCCCGCGGTCGGCCATTTTTAAGCGATAACTACTCCGCATATTTTTCAGCGGACTCTTGGCATCTTTCGGGTCGGTGTAGGCGTAGATGGCATAGACTGGGTATCCATCGGCGGCCCATCCCACGTGGGTCATCTTCTTTTCGCCGCCAGAGAGTCTTTGAATCAGCAGGGTCGGTAAGCCGTGGTAGTGGTAGGCACCGTTCGGTTGCACGTGACCATGGTTTTGGTCGAGCCCGAGGCCGACTTTGATCCGCGGAGTCGTCCCCATCTCGGTGTTGCTCACCAAGGCTTCGTAATGCCAAGGGTTGCTCCGATCCCCATCATTATAAACCTCGGCTGTGCCCGGGTCAAAGACCACGCCATTCAACGCGACTCCCCAGATAAAAGGGAAGCGCCCCATAGGTTGGGTGGCGGGTTGAGGGTTGAGTGGGACTTCTAGGTGGTATTTTTGTTCGGAAATTTTGTTGGGATTGCCTCGATCGGGGAAGGACGCGGTTAAGTGGTCGGGTATGCCGTTGGACTCGATGATGCGCTTGTCTCCTTTAACGGTGATGGTGACCTTGTTTTGCCCAGGGGGTTGGCTGTCGGCTTTGACCAAGGGTGGCCCCGAAATGGCTAAGGGGCTGGTGGCATAAATCCAGAGGCTGCAACCGAGGAGGGCGAGGGTACAGGCAAGCGACTTTTTCATGAGGGTAGTATGATAGCAGAGGTTTGCTTAACGAGAGATTAAGGCGATAAATCGCGGAAAGTTTGCATATTTTCGAGAAACTAAAATGGTTTACGCCAATTATGGCTTCCACGACCGAAGTGCTTTCCCGTTCCGTTGCCGGCACCAACTTTTTGGCGACCGTCATCCTGACCATCGGCTACCTGCGCATTAAGGCCGGGGATCGCCGTGGCCATGGCCTGGCGATGGGCTTGGCGGTGGTGACTTCAGCGCTCTTTCTCGCCCTCTACTTGGCCTCTAAGGTCCACCTGTGGGTTGCCTTGGGTAAGACTAACGTCCTTTACCGACCCGAGGTGGGGCTGACGTGGGACAAAGTGCTTTATTATTTCATCCTAGTACCACACGTCTTCCTCGCGATCTTGGTTACGCCGTTCATCATCCGGGCGGTCTGGTTAGCGCGGTCCGACCGACTGGAGGAGCACAAGCGATTAGTCCGCTGGGTCTTCCCGGTTTGGTACTACGTGTCCGTGACGGGCGTGCTCGTCTGGGCCTTCATGGAGTTCTCAGGTTCACTCGCTGCTGCTGGTCGCTAAGAATCATTTTCCCCTCGCCCTCGGCATTTTTTGGGTTTCACTTCGGCGCATCGATATGGAAGTCGATACGCTCGAGTCACAGCCGCAAACGCAGAAATTTTTTCTGTGGTGTGCTGTCATCGCGTTTTGCACCGTTTCCATTTTCATGCTTTCGTCGTACCGCGAGGAGACCGAGCGTTTAGGTGCTTTGCGCGATACGGAAAAGCAGAAGCGTGAAAATTTAAATAAGTTGGAAGCCGAGCGGTTGCGCACGACTTTGTTCCTCGATCGTTTCACGCGCGACCCGGAGTTTGTGAATGATCAAGCCCGCGAGCGTTTGGGCGTGGCCGCGCCTGGTGAATTGGTGATTCGGGTTGATAGTTTGCCGCCTCCTGTGCCCGTGAATGTTACGAAGCCCGCGGGGAAGCCCACGAAGCCCACGAATCGCTAGGTTACGGACTTGCCTGTTTTCTGGTTGCAGAACATAGGTGGATTATGTCCGCAAAGCATAAAACTCAGGCAACTTGGGGTGGTCGGTTTAGCGCTGGCCCAGCGGAGTTGATGTTGCAGTTTGGAGAATCGGTCTCCTTTGATCGCCGACTTTGGTCTCAAGATATTCGTGGTTCTAAAGCCCACGCGACGATGCTCGCTCGCGTCGGGATTCTAAGTGCCAAGGAATGTGCCGCTATTGTGCGTGGGCTCGATGGGCTCGCCCGCGAAATCCAAGCTGGCAAATTCAAGTGGCAACTCGAACTCGAAGACGTCCACATGAATATTGAGCGCGCTCTGACGGAGCGTGTCCCCGCCGCCGCTAAATTGCATACGGCTCGTTCGCGCAATGATCAAGTGGCGACCGACGTGCGTTTATGGATCAAAGATCAGTGCGTGGCAGTGGAAGGCGCCTTGGTGGCTTTATTAAAGACTTTGGTGAAATTGGCCGCTGCGAATGCCACGGTGTATGTACCAGGTTACACTCACTTGCAACGTGCGCAGCCTGTTTCGGTGGCCCACCATTTGCTTGCTTACGTCGAGATGTTTAATCGCGACCGGAAACGTTTTGCCGCGGCTTCCGATGCTGCTAACTGGTGTCCACTTGGTTCCGGCGCCATTGCCGGCACGACCTTGCCCATTAAGCGTGAAATCACGGCTAAATTATTGGGTTTCGTGGACGCCAAAGGTCGTCCGCGCGTGACGACTAATTCGATGGATGCGGTGGCCGATCGCGATCCTGCTACGGAATTCTGTTTTGCGGCGGCACTTTGCGGCGTGCACTTGTCGCGCTTGGCCGAAGATATGATTCTGTGGTCTTCCACGGAATTCGGCTTTGTCCGTTTGCCTGATGCGTTTTCGACGGGCTCTTCGTTGATGCCCCAAAAGCGCAATCCTGATTCCATGGAATTACTCCGTGGTAAAGCGGCTCGCTTCCAAGCTTCCTTGCAACACCTCTTGTCGCTGACGAAAGGCTTACCCTTAACTTACAATCGTGATTTACAGGATGATAAGCCCCCGCTGTTTGATGCGGCAGATCAAATCCTTTTAGCACTGGCGGTCACGGAAGCGACGATGGCGGGTGCGAAGTTTAATCGCGAGCGTTGTCACGCGGCCGCCGCTGATCCGATGTTACTTGCCACCGATTTAGCCGATTGGCTCGTGGTGCGGGGCATGCCTTTCCGTCAAGCCCACCATGCGGTCGGGCGTTTAGTAGCAATCGCCGAAAAACACCGTCTGCCTTTACACGAGATTCCGCAAGAGCTCGCGCTCACTGCTGATCCAGCTTTTACCAAGGGGTGGCAAGAGGTCTTTAATTTGACTCGTGCCTTCCAGTCCCGGGAAAAAATCGGTATGCCCGGTCCGCGGACGCTGGAGCGCGAAATCAAGCGCTGGCAAAAGGCATTACGCTAAAGTTTTATGAACGGAGGCGTGCTGATTGGCATTTGCCTCATGGCCAGCCTTTCCCCTGGCCCGGCAGTTTTATCGACGATTGAGACGTCATTGACTTACGGCTTTCGACGCACGCTGTGGCATACGCTGGGTTTGGCCGTAGGCGAAATTCCGCAGACCTTATTTGCGTTGGCGGCGTCTATTTGGATGACGAATCATTTCCCGTTAGCGCGTGCAGTGATTGGGATTTTAGGTAGTCTTTGGTTTCTTTATTTAGCGTGTGGTTTAATTTTTCGCCCGCGCTCGCAGTTGCCCGAAGTAGCCTCGATGGCCGGAGTGGATTGGCAGTTGTTTGGGCGGGGAGTTTGGGTGAATTTTTCTAATCCCAAAACCTTTCCTTGGATGTTGGTGATTATTCAAGTTAGCAACCTGCCTACCGATGCGTGGCATCCGATGAGTGTCTTGGCACTTTTGTTAGTCACTATCGGCTCAGAAACGAGCGTGATGACTTTTTATGCCTTTCTGGGTGATCGGTTACGTCCGTTGTTACGCACGCCTAGGGTGCTGCGATTGACGGACCGCTTAACGGGCCTCGTTTGGGCGTTGTTGGCTGGACTGATGGCGTGGCAGGTCTGGACGATGCTTCACTCCTCCGCAAAGCCGTATTGATCCAGCATCTGTTGCACGGCTTGTGCTAAGTCTTGGCGTAATGCCAGGGGGATGCTTTTCTGTGCCTCCGCGGTGCAGGATAAATAGCCGAGTTTGCGGGCCACGGTAGCAGTACGGCCATGCTGCTCTAACCACCGTTGCAACACCGCCGCCGCTTGACCCCACGCGGGCCAATCCATGTCGGCCTGGTCGGCCACTTCTACTAAATGACAAAGCGAACCGTCCGGAGTTAAGAAGCGGATAACTTCGGTCCCCGTGGTTTCGCCTAAGGTTTTTAGAATTTTGGTTCGAACCGCTTCGTCCATATTACACTTTATAACCTAAAACGGGGGCGAGCCACTTTTCTGCCTCGGCCAGCGTCCAGCCTTTGCGTTGTGCGTAATCGGCGACTTGATCGCGACCTAAGCCATTAACGTCGAAGTACAGCGATTGCGGGTGTCCGAAGTAGAGTCCCGCGACGGAGGCGGGCGGGTTCATGGCGTAGGATTCGGTGAGAGAGCAGCCAATGTTTTCGGTGACGTTTAAGAGGCGCCATAATTCCGCTTTCTCGGTGTGGTCGGGACAGGCGGGGTAGCCTGCGGCGGGGCGCCGACCTTGATAGGCTTCGTCGACTAATGCTTCTACGGTAAGTTTTTCGTGGGGTACATAGCCCCAGATTTTAGTGCGCACTTCCCGGTGCACCCATTCCGCAGCCGCTTCGGCGAGTCGATCGGCGATGGATTGAACCAAAATTTGGCGGAAGGGGTCGGTGGCCTTGAAACTATGAGCGTAGGTTTCAATTTCTGTGCCAGCAGAGACGGCGAACGCCCCAAGGTAATCCGTTTTCTGGGTAGAAATTAAATCGGCCAACGAACGTGCTTGAGTGGTTGTTTTACGCGGTAGTTGATCGCGCAAGAAATGGAAGCGACCCAGTTTGTCGCCGGTGTCATTATATAAGTCGACGTCATCTCCTTGGCGGCGAGCTTCCCAGAGGCCGCAAACGGCTCGAAGTTGGACGCGTTCATGACGAATGAGGTCCTCTAATTCCACGCGGGCGGCGTCGTAGAGTCGACGAGCCTCGGCTCCATACTTTTCGCTTTGGAAGATCTTGGGGAAGGTGCCTTTAAGGCTCCAAGTCACGAAGAAAGGGGTCCAGTCAATCAGCTCTGCCACAGCGGCGAGGTCCAACTTGTCCCACACGGTCACTCCGAGTTTGTAGGGCTTGGGTAAGTTTGCTTCGGGTAGTACCAGGGGTCGTTTCCGCGCTTCTGCGAGCGGGATGATTTCCGTGGGCAATCGACTATCGTAGGCGGCCTTGAGTTTGCTTTGCTCGGCCCGAAGTTTGGCGATGAAGCCATCGCGCTTCTCGACATTGAGTAAATCGCTACAAACTGCGGTTACTAATGAGGCATCTCCAACGTGAATCACCGGCCCGTCATAGTGTTCGGCGAGTTTGATGGCGGTGTGTTCACGTGAAGTTGTCGCCCCACCAATGAGTAGCGGCGTGGTGAAGCCGGCTCGTTTGAGTTCTTTAGCCACAATTGCCATCTCTTCGAGCGAAGGGGTGATGAGACCTGACAGGCCAATGAAATCAGGTTTTTTTTGCTTGGCGGTTTCGAGAATTTTTTCCGCAGGCGTCATGACGCCTAAGTCGGTTACCGCGTAATTGTTACAGGCCAAGACTACCCCCACGATGTTTTTGCCGATGTCGTGGACGTCGCCCTTGACCGTGGCGATTAAGAATTTGCCTTGGCTGGAGCCACCAACTTTTTCGGCGGCCATGAAAGGCTCGAGGTGAGCCACCGCAGTCTTCATCACGCGAGCCGAGCGTACCACTTGCGGTAAAAACATTTTGCCTTCACCGAAAAGCTGACCGACCACGCGCATGCCTTCCATCAAAGGACCTTCGATGACCAAGAGTGGTCGCCCGAGCTGTTGGCGGGCTTCCTCGGTGTCTGCAATGATGTGATCTTCAACGCCGCGTACCAAGGCGTGTTCAATCCTTTGGGCGACCGTGCCCTGGCGCCATTGGTTTTGGGCCGAAGTGTCGATCACGGTTTTATTTTTAGCGTAACGTGGCGCTGCTTCGACCAGTCGTTCCGTTGCGTCATCGCGCCGGCAAAGTACGAGGTCTTCCACTAAATCGCGCAGCACCGGATCAATATCGCTGTATACCGCCAGCATCCCGGCATTCACAATGGCCATGTCTAGACCTGCAGCGATAGCGTGGTAGAGAAAGACGGAGTGAATGGCTTCGCGGACGGGGTTGTTGCCTTGGAAGGCGAAGGAGACGTTGGAAAGCCCGCCAGAAGTGCGCACGCCTGGGCAGCGTTTTTTGATCTCGCGGATGGCTTCGATGAAATCGAGGGCGTAGCGGTTGTGCTCGGCCAAGCCTGTCCCAATACTTAGGATATTGGCATCGAAGATAATATCTTCGGCGGCGACCCCAGCTTGATCCGTAAGGATGCGATACGCTCGTTCGCAGATGCGTACTTTATCTTCAAAACCGGCCGCTTGACCTTGTTCGTCGAAGGCCATGATGACCATCGCTGCGCCATAGCGTCGACAAAGTTGGGCCCGACGAATTAATTCGGCCTCACCTTCTTTCAGCGATAATGAATTAGCGATGCCCTTACCTTGAACGCAACGCAGGCCGGCTTCCAAGGTTTCCCAACTCGACGAGTCGACCATCACAGGCACACGGGCAATGTCTGGTTCAGCGGCGACGAGGTTTAAGAAGCGCGTCATCGATGCCGGGCCATCGAGTAAGCCAGCATCGAAGTTCACGTCGATGATGCCCGCGCCTGCTTCAACTTGTTGCTTAGCGATTTTGAGCGCTGATTTGAAATCGCCCGCTTCGATCAGTTCGCGGAATTTCTTAGAGCCGGCGACGTTGCTACGTTCGCCGATGCTCACGAACGAATTAGCCCCCCCGACGAGGTTTAAAGGCTCTAAGCCGGCTAAGCGCAGTGCCGCTGGAGGTTGTGGCTTGGTGCGAGGGGGGCACTTCGCCACCCGTTGGCGAATCGCCGCAATGTGTGCTGGGGTTGTACCGCAGCAACCGCCGATAATGTTTACCAAACCATCGCGGGCAAAACTTTCTAAAATACGCGCCGTATCATCCGGGCCTTCCGGGAAGCCTGTGGGCGATAATGGATTTGGCAGGCCTGCATTGGGGTAGCACGAGACGTAGATTTCCGCTTTGCGGGCCAATTCTTCAATGTGCGGACGCATCTGTTCACCGCCTAATGCACAATTAATCCCAATGCTGATAGGGTTGGCGTGACGCACTGAATTCCAAAACGCTTCGACGTTTTGACCTGTCAGCGTGCGACCTGAAGCATCGGTGATGGTTCCCGAAATCATCACAGGAAGCCGATAACCCCGTGCCGCAAACGCTTCATCGATGGCGAACAGGGCGGCTTTTAAAACTAAAGTATCAAAAACGGTTTCACACAACAGGAGGTCGACGCCGCCATCGATTAAGGCATCTACTTGTTCGCGATACGCATCGCGTACTTGTTGGAAGGTGACATCGCGTTTGCTCGGATCATTGACGTCACGCGACATCGAGAGCGTCTTATTCGTCGGGCCAATCGCCCCGGCTACGAAAGCCGTTTTTCCCGGATGGGCCGCTTGGAAGAGTTCGACCGCTTCGCGTGCGACGCGGGCGGCGGTCAGGTTTAATTCGCGGACCAACGTGGTGAGTTGGTAATCCTCCATGGCAATCGAAGTGCCGTTGAAGGTATTGGTCTCGAGGATTTCCGCTCCGGCTTCGAGGTAGCTAAGGTGGATGTTACGCACCACCTCAGGCTGCGTGATGACGAGTAAGTCGTTATTCCCTTTTAGTTCGCAGGGGTGTTGGGCGAAACGCTGGCCGCGGTAGTCGGCCTCTTGCAGCTTCTTTTGCTGAATCATCGTCCCCATCGCCCCATCGAGAAAAACAATCCGTTCGGCCAAAAGGGCCTCCAGGGCTTGGCCGCTAGGGTTTAAAGGGAGGGTGGAACGAGACATTGATTTTACCGTGGCGTTTGCGATGCGAGGGTCAAGGCACAGGGCGGGAGTCGTGTGTCATCCGACCAGGTCGGGTTTTTTACAATGAAAGAGGTCTTGGGTGCGGTATAAAACGATGCGTTTCCCCAAGAATTTCTCGTCATTCCAAAGTAACGGCTGGAGTTCGAAGCTGAAGACCGGGGAAATGCCTGACGTTGCGGCTTCCACGGCAGGGTCGCCCCCTTGCCAGTATAAGATGCCGTTAGGCAGGGAGTGCTTTTGGCCTTTGGCCAGAAGTTGTTTGGTTTGATGGACGAAGGTGCGCAAGTCCGCCACCGCCCGGCCAGTGACGAAATCATGCTCGCGGTGCAAGGTTTCGGCCCGGGCATTTTTGACTTCAACGTTCTTCAAATGCAGCGATTCCGTGATGGCTTCGACGACTTTGATTTTTTTGCCGACCGAATCGACGAGGGTAAAGTGGGCGTGCGGGTAGAGCACGGCTAGGATAAGACCTGGGAACCCGCCACCCGTCCCTACGTCGATCACGCGGGCTCCGTGCATCAGTTTGAGGAACTTAATCGCCGCTAAGCAGGGCGCGTAGTGGTGCCGTTCGAGGTTTTCGATGTCTTTGCGGGAGACTAAATTGATTTTCTCGTTCCATTCCCGGTGCAAGGCGGCCATGGCCGTCAGTTGAGCCCACTGATCGGGAGTAATTTCAGGAAAAAGCGGAGCGAGTTCGGTCTGCATAACGCGGAGGGGTAGCGTGGACGCTCGGGGGCGAGAGGCAAGGGGCTTTCGTGGTGTACAGGGAGGAACGTCGGGTTGGAGTTGCCTCGGTTTTATGATGTTAAATAAAAGAGGGTATGTGGATGCGTCTGATTTTAATTTGGGGCAGCGTTTGGACGGCTTGGGCTGCTCCCAATCCAGCCTTGGGTGATATCGTGCAGGACCTGCAGGTGAAATGGCCCAAAAACCATACGATTAATTTTGTGTGTCATGGTCATAGCGTACCCTCAGGTTATTTTAAAACGCCCGAGGTACATGGTGACCAAGCTTACCCTGCACTTTGGCAGACTGGCTTACGTCAGGCTTATCCCCATGCGGTGCTCAACGTGATTGTGACCGCGATTGGCGGAGAAAACTCCGTCGCGGGGGCCGCCCGATTTTCGCGTGATGTGTTAAGTTTACGCCCAGCGGTTGTGACGATTGATTACTCGCTGAACGATCGAAGGATTGGTTTGCCCGCGGCGAAGCAGGCATGGACCTCTATGATTGTCGCCGCTAAGGCTGCAGGGGTTAAAGTCATCCTCTTGACGCCTACGCCGGATCAGTCGGCCAAGTGGTTAGAGCCTCAAGATCCTTTATTTCAACACGCCGAGCAGGTGCGGGCTTTAGCGCAGGAACACCAAGTTTTATTGGTTGATAGTTTCGCCCTTTTTCAAGCCAAGGTCGCGTCTGGCACGCCGTTGGTGTCGCTGATGTCGCAAGTGAATCATCCCAATGCGGCGGGGCATGCTTTAGTAGCCGAGGGGCTCTTAACCCTCTTTCGCCCCTAATTTTTTATTTCCTTCTCTACTTCCTTGTTCAAGAGTGGGCGTCCTTATGTTCCACCACGTTGTTTTCTTTTACTTACGTAAAGACCTGACCGCGGCTCAGCGTTCGGAGTTCGAAACGAAGTTGCTCGGCCTTTCGCGTATCAAGTCGATTGCGAGCAGCTATGTGGGTCGCCCCACGGTAGCCGACCGCGATATTATTGATAGTTCTTACGACTTTGCGGAGTTGTTTGTCTTTAAGAACAAGGCCGACCATGATGCCTATCAGGTCGACCCCATTCACCAAGATTTCGTGAATAGCTGTAAGACTTACTGGTCTTCGGTGAAAATCTACGACTTCGAATAAGCCGACTGCCTTTCCTGACTTAAACGCTTTTAGCCCTGTAAGGGGGTTAAAAGCGTTTTTTATGCCTTGGTTTTGATTGTAAACCTCGAGGCACTTAATGCTTAACAATCAGGGCTTTCTCCCTTAGAACGTGTGGCATGTCGTCCGCCCTGCCAGCGACGTTGCCGACTCCACGAGGCCTCGACGAAGCCGACCAACGCTTCGCCTGGCATCCTTTTACGCAGATGCAGGAGTATGCTGGTAACCCGCGCTTGCACATCGCTCGGGCGGAGGGGTGTTGGTTAATCGATCAGGCGGGGCAGCGTTACTTGGATGGGAATGCGTCCATTTGGACGAATGTTCACGGACATAATGACCCCGATTTAAACCAAGCCTTGCGGCAGCAGTTAGACCAAGTTGCACACGTTACTTTATTAGGCTTAAACCACCCCACCGCCACGGCCTTGGCGGAGCAGTTGGCCGGACTTACGGGCGGGGCTTTACCGCGTTGTTTTTATACTGATAACGGCGCAGGGGCCGTGGAGGTGGCGTTGAAACTTTCCTTTCAATACTGGCAGTTGAAAGGCCGAACCGAGAAAACCGGCGTGGTGAGTTTCGTCGGAGCCTATCATGGCGACACCTTTGGGACAATGGCAGTGGGAGAGCGCTCGGCGTTTCACGCCCGTTTTAATCCTTGGTTATTCCCCGTGCAGCATATGCCAGTGCCGGCCTATGCCGAGTGTGCTGGCCGAGTCTTAAAGTCAGCGGATGGCGTGGCGGAACTCCAGGCCTTGGAGGATTTATTCAAGAAATCAGCCTCTCGCCTCGCCTGTTTGATTTTAGAGCCACGCGTCCAGGGCGCGGCAGGGATGCAACAACAGCCTGCGGGTTGGGTGCGTCGCGTGGCCGAGCTGTGTCGCCGCTACGAGGTGCATTTCATCTTAGATGAAGTTTTTACCGGCTTTGGGCGACTGGGCACGATCACGGTCGCCGAAGCTGAATCGGTGGTGCCAGATTTTCTCTGTTTAGCTAAGGGTTTAGCAGCGGGTTATTTACCCTTAGCCGCCACGTTGACTTCTGAGTCCATCTACGAAGCTTTTCTGGGAGACTATTCAAGCGGTCGGACTTTTTTCCACGGCCACACTTTTTCTGGTAATCCTTTGGGGTGTGCCGTTGCCTTGGCTTCGTTGCAAAAATTACGGCCCTTATTGGCTTCGGGGCGCCCAGCCGAGAGTGCCCAGTTATTAGGCGAAGGCTTGGCACGATTTGCAGACCACTGTAACGTGCACGCTGTGCGTCAGTTGGGTTTAACCGCAGCCATCGATTTTGGGGCCGCCGCTGGCGAGCCGGCTTGGCATCTTGACGCGCGTACCGCTTATCGTATTTGTTTAGCCGCGCGTCGGCAGGGCTTAGTACTCCGTCCGTTGGGCGATGCCATTTTAATGGTGCCGCCCATTATCATCACGCCCGCCGAAGTGCGTCACCTGCTTCAAGCCCTCCAAGCCGCGACGGCCGAGGTGCTACATTAATCTTTTATCTACTATGACTACTCATCATCTCCAACAGGCTCGCGAGCTTTATGATTTACCGCTCAACACCCTAATTTTTAAAGCCCAACAGGTGCACCAGGCTCACCAAGATCCGGCGGGCGTACAACTTTGTACGCTGAAGTCGATCAAGACGGGAGCGTGTCCTGAGGACTGTGCTTATTGCCCGCAGTCGGTACACCATAACACCTTTGTTGAGGCTGAGGCGTTGATGGAAACCGAAACTATTTTGGCGGATGCCCGTCGTGCTGCTGCCGGTGGTGCGACGCGCTTTTGCATGGGCGCGGCTTGGCGTCGTGTTGCCGACGGTAAACAATTTGATAGTGTGTTGCAGACGGTCAGTGGCGTGAAATCCATGGGCCTCGAAGTGTGTTGCACCCTGGGGATGCTCACCGAACAACAAGCGGTGCGCTTGAAGTCCGCAGGCTGTGATGTGTATAATCATAATTTAGACACTTCGCGCGAACACTACGCGAAAATCATTACCACTCGCACTTACGATGACCGGCTGCAGACGTTATCGAATGTGCGTAAAGCGGGCCTCGAAGTATGTTCTGGCGGTATTATTGGGATGGGTGAAACCGTCGATGATCGGCTTAAAATGTTGGTAGAACTCGCGAGCATGAACCCCCAGCCCGACTCCGTGCCCATTAACGCCCTCGTGGCAGTGGAAGGCACGCCTCTGGCGGGCCGTCGCTTCGTCGACTCCATTGAATTTGTCCGCACGATTGCCGTGGCGCGAATTTTGATGCCGAAGGCGATGGTGCGCCTCTCGGCTGGCCGGGCGAATATGTCTGATGAAACGCAAGCGCTGTGTTATTTAGCTGGCGCGAACTCGATTTTCTTAGGCGAGAAATTGCTGACGACGGGTAATCCTGAAATCGAAGAGGATATGAATCTTTTGAAACGCTTAGGGCTGCATCCATTGCACCCGGATGAAGCCCGTCGGGTTCATCGCGGCGAGATTACTCCCAGTGCCGCTCAAGCCGCTCCTTGGCCTCAACCTCAAGAGTTTATTGTCGCCGCGGGCGATGACACGGGTTGTGGCTGCAGTTCCAAGGCTTAACCGTGCCAGTTATTTTCGTCACCGGTAGCGACACCGACGTGGGTAAAACTCACGTGGCGCGGTGGTTGGCACAACGGCTGGCTCAAGATGGTTTCACGCAAGTGATTAAGCCCGTTGAGTCGGGCGTTGCTCGTCCGCATGACGCCCGTCTGGCCGCGGGAGATTGGGCGGAAGCCCATACCTTGGTTTCACTGCCAGCCCCTTTGGCGCCCCTCACGGCGGCTAAATTAGCCCGGCAGTCCTTTAGTTTTAAAACACTCTTAAAACTTTATCGCCAAGTGCCTGCGGCACCTTGTCGCGTGATTGAAGGCGCGGGTGGTTTGTCGGTGCCTTTAGATAAGACCGGTCGGGATTGGGCGGATTTTATTCAAGCCATTCAACCCGATGTGGTCGTCGTTGTGGTGCCAGACCGTTTGGGCGCGATTAACCAAGCACGTCTAACCATGGCGTATTTGCGCCGCGTTTATGATGGGCCAGCCGGGGTGTGGCTAAATGCCGTCCAAGGCCAACCGTCTCGGGCGGTGGCCCAATCGAATCGCGAGGGCTTAAAGGCCTCCGGAATTCCGCTCTTGGGGCAATCGCGTTACGGCGCCAAGCGTCCCGAGTTTCTAGATTTAGCATTATGAATGCGGCCCTGTTAGCACGTTTACGAGCAAAGTTGGCGGAGCGCGTGCAGGCAGGGCTTTGGCGTAAAACGGAAGCGCGGCTCAGTCACGGCACCTTACTTAATTTAGCCAACAATGATTACTTAGCCTTGGCTCAAGATCCTGCGGTGATTGCGGCAGCGACCGAGGCCCTGCAAGTCTGGGGCGCCTCTTCTTCGGCCTCACCCTTAGTCACAGGTTACACGACGATTCATGAAACGTTGGAAAAAACTTTAGCCGCGTGGCATGGTTATCCTCATGGTTTGCTTTTAAACACGGGGTTTGCCGCCAATGCTGCGGTGCTGGGCGGGTTGCCCCAAAAGGGCGATGTCGTCCTGGCGGATCGCTTAGTCCATGCCAGCATGCTTTCAGGCATTCTTGCTTCTGGGGCTCGGTTACGTCGTTTTCCGCACAATGATTTAAATGCATTAGAATTAATGCTTCAAGAAGAGGCTCCGGTGGAGGGCGTGGTCTTTGTTGTGACCGAGAGTGTTTACTCGATGGATGGTGATTGTCCGGATTTGCGTCGCTTGGCGCAATTGCGCGAAAGGTTTAACTTTTGTTGGATTTTGGATGAAGCCCATGCCACGGGTTGGGAGGGTGCTACGGGTTCAGGTCTACAAGAAGAGCAGGGTGTGCGAGTGGCAGCTGATATCGTGGTCGGCACGCTGGGCAAAGCCTTGGCCTCGCATGGTGCTTACGTGCTTTGTCACCTTCCTGAAGTGCGCGACGCCCTTGTTAATTTTTCGGGCGAGTTTATTTATTCAACCTACTTAGCCCCCAGTAATGCTGCCGCCGCCTTAGCAGCCGTGCAACGCGTGCAAGCCTTGACCTCGGAACGTCCAGCCTTGCATCAACTCTCGCGTGATTGGCGCGAAGCTTTGACGGCAGCGGGTTTTAGTGTGCCCGCTGGTCATTCGCCTATTATCCCCGTTTTATTGGGTGATTCTGCCGTGGCCTTAAAATACGCTCATGGTTTGCGTGAGGCGGGCTTTTTAGTGTCGGCCATTCGTCCCCCGACGGTTCCCACCCAAACGGCTCGTTTACGGATTTCCCTGCGCCGCGGTTTAACGCCCGAAAATCTCCATCATTTTCTAAAAGCAATGAAAGGCTTACCGTCATGAAAATCGGTTGGGTCAGTGGTTGGGGTGTCGCTTTGGAAGAGATTCGCCCGCTTGCGGTAGCCCACGCCCCCGAGGCCGAGCATGTGATTTACCCGCCTGTGCAAGGGGCAGCTGAACAGGTGGCATCTTGTGATGCGGTGATTGGTTGGTCGTTAGGTGCTCACTGGGTGTTGGAAGCCGCTGCCCGTGGGGTTCGTTTTCCTGCCAAGGTTTTACTCTTAGCACCTTTTACTTCCTTTTGTGCCGAGCACGGTAAGGCAGGACGCTGTTCGGAAACGCAAGTGCGCTACTTGCATCGGTGGTTAGAGACCCAGCCAGAAGCTGCTTTAGCGGACTTTCGGCAACGTGCTGGATTACCGCCTGCGACTACGTCAGGGCTACCTTACGATCTCCCTGATTTAAAGGCTGGGTTGGATCGCTTGAGTCAACCCGCAGGCATTTCGCTAATTTCCTTTGCCCGCCAAGGACTGCTTCCAGGTTGGGAAGCCTATGTAGGTGAAAATGATACCCTTTTAAATCCAGAGGGCGTTTGCCAAGCCATCGTGGGCTGTCAGATAATCAGTGGCGCAGGACACGACCTGCGGGAATTTTTATCCACTCACTAAAACTGCATGCGCTTTCAGGATCGAGCCGACACTTATGAAGCGAATGCCGCTCCCCAGCGACGTTTTGCCGAGGCGTTAGCTGCGTTTGCTCCATTTAAGCCGGGGATGCGAGTGACCGAGCTAGGCGCCGGCACAGGTTTTTTAACAGCGGCATTATTAGCTCAAGGTGTGAGCGTAGAGGCCACTGATAATTCCCCGGCGATGGTCGCCTTCGGGCAACAGGCCGTCCCTAATGCACACTGGCAAGTGCATGATGCCTTTGGCCCGATTGAGCCCGCAAAGGCTTTGGCCTCGTCGGGTTTATTACATTGGGCTTCTAACCCCTCGGCGGTATTACGTCATTGGCGCGCGGCTTTGCCCCAAGGAGGCCGGTTGCTGTTAGGGCTCCCGTGCGACCCTTGTTTAATTGAACTGCGTGAGTTGGTTGGCGAAGGCCCGCTCTTTTGGCGCGATAAGGCCCAGTGGCTTAATCTCTTAAAGAATTCGGATTTTAAAGTAAAAGCCCACGGGCTCTTAGAGGTAGCAGAAACTTACCCTTCAGCCCTGGATTTATTTCGTAGCTTGCACCGCAGTGGCGTTACTGGGGCCCCACGGCTGGATCCTGGAAACCTCCGTTCTTTGATTCGCGACTACGACCGCTTACACCGTTGCGACGAAGGCGTTTACGCCACGTGGGCTTGGCTTTTGGTGGACGCCGTCGCGATTAATTAAACGGCAAGTCGGCTTGCTCGTCGCGAGGTGGCGCATCGCCGGCGAGGATGCTTTGTACGAATAAATGGCGATGCACGGGGCTTGGTCCAAGTCGACGTAAGGCGGCAACGTGCTCGGGCGTGCCGTAGCCTTTGTGATGGGCGAAGCCGTATTCCGGGTAAGTTTGATCGAGTTCGACGAGTAGTTGGTCACGTTCCACTTTGGCGATGATAGACGCTAAAGCGATGGCGAGGCTACGACCGTCGCCTCCTTTGATAGCTTCATGTTGCCAAACAAAAGGTTTAAGGGGCAAGCCATCGACCAATACTAAAAAGTGACGGTCGGGTTGGTGCCCGAAGAGCGTGCCTTCGGTGCCAGCATGGGCGAAAGATTCTTTGAGGTCGCCTTGGGCGAGTTGGCTCAGGCAGCGCGACATGGCCAAGCGGGTGGCACCGAGAATATTATGAGCGGCAATTTCTAAAACCGATCCTGCCGCCCACGCGGTTTTGATTTTTCCTTCACCCTCGAGGTCGGTCAGTACTTGGCGCAGTTCCTGTCGCTTGGGCGCCGAAAGTTTCTTGGAGTCGTTGGCGTGGCGGACGCGTTTGAGCGTTTTCGTATCGGTATAAAAATCTTGATGCAGAAACACGGCGGCGGCGATGACGGGGCCGCAAAGCGAACCACGACCGGCCTCATCGATGCCCACTACTCCAGGCCGATCGACGATTTTCTTCCGGTCGAATTGGGCTAATCTCGCCAAGTTTATTCCTGCGGACGGCGCCGCTTGAAAGGTTTAGGAGCGGGGGGTTCGAGACCGCGGGCTTCATAGGCGGTCTTGAAGTGTAGTTTGGCGAAGTTGATTAAAATCGCCGGGCCTAGTCGGCCTACTAATTCCGTCGCCGCTTTACGGGCATCCGCTCCAGAGCCTTTAGGCAGGGGGACGCCGCCATCGTGCGACAGACGGTCTAACTCGCGCACAAAAGTGGCTCGGGCAACAATGGAAGCCGCGGCGACGACGGGGTCGGATTCGGCTTTGGTGCGCATGCGCAAATCGAATTCCACGCCCTTGCGAGCGAGTTCTTTTTGCACGATGGGTTCTTCGGAGAATTGGTCGAGCAGGCCCCAAGCTGGTTTTTTGCCATGCATTTCTTGATACGCCTTGAGCGCTTCTTCGCACGAGGTGGCGTGCATCCAGCCGAGGAGGCGATTTAGGTTTTTGCCAAAGCGGGAGTGGAGTTCGTTGTACTTCGCCATGCGCGCGAAGGTGGTTTTCACGACGACGCCAGGTGTAGAGCGAATGACTTTTTCCAGTTCGGCGATTTTGACGTCGGTCAATTTTTTAGAATCCTTGATGCCGAGGTCGATCCAAGCCTGGACGACTGAGCCTGGAGCCATGACGCAGCAGGAAATCACGGGACCAAAGAGGTCGCCTTTGCCGGATTCATCGAGTCCTGCATGGTCTTCAAACCACTCGGGATTGCGTTCGGAATCGTAGCCGAGCACCGCTTCACCCGTGACGTCGGGTTCGAGGATAAATTTTACAAAGTCTTCCGTACCCTTGCCCGAGATCACGCATTTCCCCGAGGTGTAGTGTACGACATTGGTATTTTCGCCTTTAAACGCAAAGGCGGCATACTCGACCGGAAAACTAACCCAACCCTTTTGGGTAAGAATGGCTTTAAGTTTGTCGGCTTGCTTGGCCTCTAACTTCACCGTGTGCGAAGTGACCTTTTTAGGGGCATCGCTGTCGTCCTGTTTTGCCTTTCGGGTCATTGTGCTTTAGGTCTACTCACCTTTGCGTCTAAATCCAGCCTCATCCCATGGTTCTGCGTGCGTCCAACCTTCGCCAAGTGGCACCTTCTTTAAGAAGTGCTCTTTTGGCATGGTTTAAGAAGCATCAACGTCGCTTGCCGTGGCGGGTGAAGCCAAGTGCTTACGCCACGGTGGTTTCCGAATTGATGTGCCAGCAGACGCAGATTGCGACCGTCTTGCCGTACTTTGAACGTTGGGTCTCTAAGTGGCCAGATTTTGCCAATTTAGCGAAGGCCGAAGAGGCCGAGGTTTTAGCCCATTGGGCGGGACTAGGTTATTATTCGCGCGCCAAAAACCTTTGGCGTTTGGCGCAGGAGGTGGCGGCGTTGTCCGAAGTTCCGACTACCGCTGCAGGGTGGCAAAATTTCCGGGGGGTTGGACCTTACACCGCGGCAGCGATAGCCAGTATTGCCTTTCGCGAGCCCGTGGCGGTGGTGGATGGTAATGTGATTCGAGTGTTGGCACGCTTAATGGGCGAGCGCCAAGAGTTTCGCGATGGGGCTCAAGCGATGAAGTACTTTCAGCCCCTTGCTAATCAGCTCGTTGATCCACAACACCCTGGAGATTTCAATCAAGCCATGATGGAGTTAGGGGCCTTGGTTTGTCGCAAGGCGGGTCCGCTTTGCGATGCCTGTCCACTCGCGGATTTTTGCCAGTCGCGAGGTAAGTCCGACCTCGAAGTTGTCCCGCGGTTCACGCCTAAAAAACGTCAGTTTGCGACGGTAGATCGCCTCGTGGTGCTGGCTGGCTCTCAGGTTTTATTGCGTCGTTATGGAGCAACGGCGAAGCGGCTGGGAGGTATGTGCGAATTGCCGACGGCAGAGTCTTTACAATTAACCCTTCAAACTGAACCGGCTCAAATTGCTAAACGCACGATTGGCACAGTGACGTATGCAGAGCGTTTGCATGCCGTGAAACTTACGTCGGATTTAAAAAAGAGAATCAAAACCGACGCCGAATTAGAGTGGGTGGAAATGACCGAGTTGGCCCACGCTTCTTTAAGCGGTCCACATCGTCAGTGGCTGCAAAAGTGGTTTACTCGAAACGATCCGCCAAAGCCCGGCAAGTCGCCTTGAGCACGGCCATCCGCGCGTAACGTTTATCGTCGCCCGAAATCACGACCCAAGGAGCATGAGGGGTGTCGGTGCGGGCAATCATATCTTCCGCTGCTTTCAAATTTTCATCCCACTTCCGGCGATTACGGTAATCTTCCGACGTCATCTTGTGGCGCTTGTGGGGCGACTCTTCACGTGAGCGGAAGCGCAGAAGTTGTTCGCCTTTGGAAATATTGACCCAGATTTTCAGCACGATGATGCCGGTTTCGGCGAGGCGGGCTTCGTAGTCGTTGATTTCGCTATAGGCCCGGGCCCATTCGGCTTCGGTGGCAAATTTCTCAACCCGTTCCACCATCACCCGACCATACCAAGAACGATCGAAGATGGCGAGGTGTCCGGCCCAAGGGGTTTTATTCCAGAAGCGCCACAAGTAAGGACGTGCCTTTTCTTCTGGCGTGGGGGCTGGCGTCGGGTGCACTCGGTAATGGGCGGTGTCTAATTTGGCGCACAGGCGACGAATCGCACCGCCTTTCCCGGCAGCATCGGGACCTTCGATGACTAAGACCGTGGAAACGCCGCGTTGGGCGGCGATTCGCGTTAAATGGCCTAAACGATTTTGCAGTTTAACGATTTGCGACGAGTAAGCTTTTTTATCCAGCGTCGGGTGGGCGGTGGCACTTTCAAGGAGTCCGCGAGAGCGTGAGCTTGGCTTTTTAACCCGATTGGCGGCTTTGCGACGGCTGGGCTGCTTGAGTTGTTCCACGACGGCGAGACCTGCTTGTAGGTCGCGGTGTTTATTTTCGCCCCCGATGACTACCTTCCACGGTAGGTTCTTACCTGAAGAAGCGGTACGTAGGGCTTTGGTGCGGGCGTGAATATTTTTCTTAGTTAACAAAAACTCATCGCGGCTTACCGCCCACTCTTCGGCTTCGGTGCCCTGAGCTTCGCGCCAACGTTTCCGTAAAGTTTTTTCGGGAGAATCGATCCAGATTTTGATGACGGCGACGCCTTGAGCGGCTAAGTATTCTTCGAATAACCGAATCGATTTCAGCCGGCTTTTTAATTTATCACCGCTGATTTCATCATGAGCGGCGGAGATGGCTGTCCGCGTGGTCCAATCATGGACGACAATCGTGATTTGGCCGTGAGCAGGGGCTTGTTGCCAGTAAGGCCAAAGGAAGGGTCGCCCGTGAAGTTCGGCGGAATGAACATCAGGAGCACAGATGCGGACAGTGCGAGAATCGAGCCAATCAGTGAGCTGGTTCGCAAATTGGGATGCGGCGAACTGATCATTACCGCCGATGATGATCATAGCTCCGTAGCGTTGCTCCGTAAGGTTCCGCTGGGCTTTCAGCAAGCGGAGGTGGAGGGCAGAGCGGGCTCGCTCAAGGGCACTACGACTGGTCGTCATGGGTGTGCAGGGATAGTGCGACTCTTGTAGAGAAAGGAAAGCGAGGAGTAGCGGTCAAGGCTCTCCGTTGGTAAATAAAAAAGGCCTGTGGGTGCACAGGCCTGAGCGGACAGAGGGTGGGGTTATCGCCCGACGGAATCGTCGGCATCTTCGGCCTTAGGAAGCTCCCCTTTGCGCATGGCTTCTAGGGTTTTAAGCAACTCAGCTTGCATCTCGGTCCCAGCGGAGGCATCTACGGCTTTTCCTTGTAACGTAACTGCCTCCGTTTTGCGATTTTGGAGCCAGCGCAGGCGGGCTAGGGTATCGAGTTTATCGCCCTCTTTTTCCTGGCTCAGTTTGACGGCCCGGACGGCACAGATTTCAGCCAATTCGAAATTAGGCTTTTTGAGGAAGCGGTTTTCCGTGATGAGGCGCCAAGCGATTTCATTTTGGGTCTCGGCATCATCTTTCTCTTCTTCGGCTAGTTTGCTGAAGAGGGCGTAGCGCTTGCTGGGGTCGCCGCAGAGCAGGGCGATATCGGCGGCGAGGGACTCGCCCATTTCTTTGCCTTCTTTGGGAGGCATGATGGCCACGGCTTCGTTGACGGCTTTAAGGGTGTCTTTGACGATTTGATCTTCGGGATTAAGGGTTTTGTCGGTGGCGGCTTTAGTGAGCTGAATCATCGCTTCGCCCATCTTATCGAGTTTGGCTTGAGCCTGAGCCATTTCTTCGTCGGCTGCGGTGGTATGGAGGATGGCGGGGATTGCGGCACCAGTGATGATGTTGCCCAGCAACTCGGCGTTAATGCCCATCGGGTGACCCATCCATTTAATTTTTCCGTCTTTCACGATGAACGCATGTGGGATGCCTTGGACGTTGGCTGCTTCGAGCCAATCTTTCATAAAGGCCGCACCGCCGATGGCGACGCGGTAGGACATTTTATCGCCTTGTTTCTCAACGAATTCACGGGCGCGCTTGGTGGCTTCTTCGTCTTTCTCGGCATCCCAGACATTCACGCCCATAATCGTGACGCCCTTGTTTTGCATTTTTTGGTGCAGGTCATTGAGGTGGGGGATTGCCGCTACACACGGGCCGCACCACGTTGCCCAGCATTCAAAGACGTAGACTTCGCTGGGCTTAAATTCTTTCACCGCTTCACCCTTGATCATGGTTTGCGGTCGAGTGGCGGGGGCCGCGTCTTCGATTTTTAATTCAGCCCACGCCAAAGTCGTCGCGAGAAGGAAAGCAATAAGGTGTCGCATGGAGCCAGATTGTAGGAGTCGTTCTAGTTGCCTCAACCTACAAAGAATAAAAAAGGCCCTAGGTGGAGTACCTAGAGCCTTCAGGGAAAGTCGGCTTGAATTATTTCTTCGCCGCTGGCTTGGCGTCGGCACTCTTTTCACCCGCCGCAATCATCTCTTTCAGGCTCTTCTCGTTTAGGCCAGAGGGGTGGCCGATGTAGGCAACCTTGCCGCCAACGATGACGAAGGAGCAGGGGATGCCGTTTTGACCGGCCGCTTCGAGCCAAGCTTTTTGCACGGCGCCAGTGGTGTCCTTGGCGACGGTGTAATCCATCTTCTTGCCCATTTGCTTCACAAAGGCATCAGCCGCTTCGACGCCCGTAGGAACGTGCACACCGATGATGGTGACTTCATCTTTAAGCTTCGATTGTAACTCCGTCAGGTGAGGGATGGATTCTTTGCAGGGACCGCACCAAGTGGCCCAGAATTCAACCACGTAGGCTTTCTTGGGGTCAAAGGAACTGACTTTGGTGCCCTTGAGGTAGGCCGTGGGCAATTTCGTCGGGGCGGCATCGCCGACGTTGAGGCTGGCGGCGGAAGCCCCGAGGGTGAGGCAAAGGAAGGCGAGGAGGGTTTTCATGAGATTATTTTTTAAGAATGGCGCGTTCAGGGGGCAAGGGTGGAGCGGGACTTTAATACTCAGTTTTTGACCGCAAACTTGCTTTTAATTGCCTCAACGACGGCGGGATCGGCCAAGGTCGTGACATTGCCTAGTTCGCGACCTTCAGAGATGTCGCGTAACAAGCGTCGCATGATTTTGCCCGAACGGGTCTTGGGGAGGTCGGGGACGAAGACGATGCGTTCGGGACGGGCAAATTTACCAATCCTCACGTCGACCATCTCGTTCAACTTCTTGGCCAAGTCGGCTTCGTTGACGCTCTTCGCGGCAGCAGACTTGAGGATGACGAACGCCATCAGACCTTGGCCTTTTAGTTCGTGTTTCACCCCGATGACGGCGGATTCTGCGACCGCAGGGTTTTCAATGAAAATGGCTTCCAGTTCGGCGGTGCCGATGCGGTGACCCGAGACATTGACGACGTCATCAACGCGGCCGGTAATCCAGAAGTAACCGTCTTTATCGCGAATCGCTCCATCGCCCGGGAAGTAGTATTTGCCACCCCAGCGATTCCAGTAGGTATCAATGTAACGTTGGGGGTCGCCGTAAATGCCTTGGGTTAAGCCCGGCCAAGGTTTGCGAATCGCCAAGATACCATGATCGGTTTCTTCGCCTTGTTCGTCGAGCACCGCGGCATCGATACCAAAGAAGGGTAAGGTTGCCGAACCTGGTTTGGTAGGCGTGCAACCGGGGATGGGCGTAATCATGTGACCGCCCGTTTCGGTTTGCCACCAGGTATCGACGATAGGGCAACGTTCGCTGCCGATATTCTTATGATACCAGAGCCAAGCTTCGGGGTTAATTGGTTCACCGACTGAGCCGAGTAAGCGCAAGGAACTGAGGTCGTGTTTCTTGACCCATTCATCGCCCCATTTCATGAAGGCGCGAATCGCCGTAGGAGCGGTGTAGAAGACCGTCACCCGGTGATCTTGGATGATCTTCCAGAAGCGCCCGAAGTCAGGCGCATCAGGTGCCCCTTCGTACATTAGCACCGTCGCCCCATTTAAAAGCGGACCATACACCACGTAGGTGTGGCCGGTGACCCAGCCGACGTCAGCCGTGCACCAGAAGAGGTCATCATTTCGTAAATCAAAGACGTATTTATTGGTCGCATAGGCATGCACCATGTAACCGCCGACGCTGTGCATGATGCCCTTGGGCTTGCCGGTGGAGCCAGAAGTGTAGAGCAAGAAGAGCATCTCGTTGGCTTCCATCGCTTCGGCGGCACAGTCCGTCGAAACTTGGGCGGCAAGCTCGTGATACCAGAGGTCGCGCGGTGCTTGTAGGGTACAGGTCGTCTCGGGTTTACCGGGGTGACGTTGTAAAACAAGGACGTTTTGAATAGACGGGCAGTCTTTAACGGCTTCGTCGACGGTTTGCTTGAGCGGGAGGAATTTTCCGCGGCGATAACCACCGTCCATCGTGATGACGGCTTTAGATTGGGCGTCATTCACGCGATCGCGAATTGATTCAGCCGAGAAGCCACCGAAGACCACCGAGTGGACAATGCCGAGGCGGGCACAGGCCAATACGGCCATCGCGAGCTCTGGCACCATCGGCATATAAATGGCTACCGTATCACCTTTCTTCAGGCCGAGTTTCTTGAGGACGTTGGCGAAGCGGGAAACTTCGGCCTGCAATTCACGGTAGGTGATTTTGCGCACCTCATTAGCCTGCCCGGCTTGCGTGGGCTCCCCTTCGTAAACAATGGCAACTTTGTCGCCGAGGCCTTTGGTGATTTGGGCGTCTAGGCAGTTGTAGGCGATGTTGGTTTGGCCGCCGACGAACCAGCGGAAGAAAGGCTTTTTGCTTTCATCGAGCACTTGGTCCCAGGGCTTAAACCAGGTCAGGGCTTTCGCTTCGTCGGCCCAGAAACCTTCGGGTTCATCAATCGAGCGGCGGTACAAGGCTTGGTAGCCGTCCATGCCTTTGACGTGGGCTTTGGCCACGAACTCTTTCGAGGGCGGGAAGATTTGTTCGTTGGAGCCAAAGCCTTCGGCGCTCGCTTGCATGACGTCGGCGATTTCTTCGCTCACTTCCGTGGCGGCCGCTGGTTTGGCTTTCAGGATTAAGTAAATGGCAAACGCGACCAGAATCGCGAGAGCGAGGATTAAAAAAGGATGATCGTAAAAATTGGGATCAACAGTGGTTTGGGCGAACATAAAGCAGGGGTTTAATTGGAGCAGGATGGGGTAAGCGGGCAACAAAAAGAGTGCCAACTTTCCCCTAAATGAGACCCAGAAACAGTCTTAAAGTTCGTTTAATAAGGTAGAAAAATTGTCCACTACCCGTACCTGGAGACCTTGGAGTCGATCGGGGTGTTGGTGTCCGTGGCCGACTAAGACACAATCTACTTTCATGGCGGCGGCCGCCTCGGCGTCATGCGCGGTGTCGCCAATATAAAGTACCTCCTCGGGGTCATGCTGGATATCGTGCAAATGCACTTTGGCCCGTTCCTCTTTGCTACCAGCATGGATATCGTGCCCCCCGCATATTTTAATGAAAAAGGGCGTCAGTTGGTACGCCTCGAGGGTCGTGTTAAGCAATTCCCGTTCGTAGGCGGAGAGGACGGATTGAGTCAGCCCGCACTGTTGAAAGCGTGCCAGTAACTCCTTAGCTCCTGGATGTAGGGCGCATTCCTGTTTACGAATTTCATATTGGTGCATAAAACGCACCGACATGGCATTAAAGGAATGTTCGTCCGGGGTGAAGCCAATGGCTTGGTAAACCTTGATGACCGGAAACTGAAAAATTTGGCGGTAGTAGACTGGGTCGACGGTGGGATGACCATCTTGGGCTAGCAAGTGATTCAAAGCTGCACAGCAGAGCCAGGTGTCGTCGAGTAAGGTGCCATTCCAGTCCCAGACCACATGCCGATAATCTCGCAAGGCTTTACGCATGGGCGGGGATTAACGCGAAGGCTTCGATGGATACGCCCTTAGAGCAATGTGCTAAATCTGGGGCTCGCCCTGTGGTGGGGAATTGATCCCAAGCTATCGGTAATTCGCTCCACTGCTCGACTTGCGCTAGGCTGACTTCATAAGGTGCGTGATGCACTTGGCCGCGGACGAGCTTGCTGTTTTTAACGGCAAAAAAGTTATACCGTTCGACCAAGTGAAATTCAAGCGTGCCGGGTGTTGTCGGCTGAGGTGAGGTCGTGGGCGACCACGTGTAGTCGGCTGCGGTATGCTGGCCTCGCCGGCGAGCCGAGAGGTGTAGCTTGGTTTTGGTGTGATGATGGGACATCTCGGCATGCTCGTACGGGACGCCAAAGAAGGTGCGTGCGATATAAACCGCCGGGGCTCGATCGCAATCGAGGGAGAGAAACCAGACGCCAGGTTCACCACTCGCATCGCGAACGTAGACGCGGACGTTGAGTTCGTTGAAATAAGAAAGCCAAGGCACAGCGGGACAACCATGCGGCCGCACGGCATTCATTTGGAAACCCACAATCCCAATGTGAGCTTGGTCAGCAAAGAGGTCGACTGTCAGTCCCGGTGGCAGGATTTTTTGCACTTCCGCCGGGTCGCATTGCCAGTGAAAGAAAAATAATTCATCCCACTTTTGGTGCATCACCACGGAGCGTGTCGGCCGTTGTTGGGCTTGGAGGAGGCGTTGGGTGGCGGAGTCCATGGAAACCGATGCGGTTAGTGGGTGAATGGAGGTTGCGATAAATCCACTTGGTAGAGCACTTGATTATAATCCCAGCGCGGGGTGGGTTGCTGATTGGAAGAGAAGGTAATGACGTATGTGCCTTCAAAGTAAACGAGCGGGGAGTTGTCGCGGAAAAATTCTGCATGGAGTATGGGATTGTAGAAACTGTAATTCTTATGCGTCGCCACTTGGCGAGCATTCACCCAAGGACCCGTGGGAGTCTGGGCTTCGGCGAGCCAGATTTCACCGAGAAAGGAACTCGCTCCCGCTTTTTGGGAAAAAATCGCGAGCCACTTTTTACTCCACGGATGCCATGCAATATGTCCTCCGTGGACGGCAATAGTAGTGCCCTCAGGCGTGGTCGCCTTTTTCTCGGAAGTGAGTTTTTCCCAGGTCGCGGGATTTTTCCAATCTTCGTAGGTAGCCGGGCAGCGCAAAATGGGGAAGGGGTTGCAGAAGAGGATCCAGGCCTTGCCGTTGAGGTCGGTCCAACGTACGGCATGACCTTCAGGGACGGTTGGTGCGTGCGGGGTGGTGGGGCTTTGTTGCCAAAAGGTGGTAATGGAGGTGAACTTAGCTTCCGCTTCATTCCACTCGGCTAAATCCCAGCGGTAGGGTGTGAGTCCGTTTTTAATTTTTACGACCGAACCAACGAGGTGCTCTTTGCCTTGGGCGTCGGGTAAAGCAATGGCACCCCAGAGCCAAGTCGGACCATCGCCGGGGATGTCGACGACGCCGCGTGCTCGCGGTGGGTTTTGCTTCGACGAGGAGGCGGTAAAATAATGATATTCTATGGCCAGTGGCGGTTGGGTGGGCGGGACGAAATTTTCTGTCGTGGCACCCGAGACATTAAAAATTCCCAGTGGGTAGTGCGCTAAGTTGGTGTCGCCCCAGAACCAATAAAGTTTCTTTTGGAAAGTAGCCGTCACAATGCTGTCGCAACCCAAGATGCTGCCATCGTGCCACTCGAGGTGTTCGCCCAGTTTCTGACTTTCAGCAAAGAGGCCAGTACCGGTCAGGCGCCCCAAACGTTGAGCTGGCAGCTGACGCGTGACTTTTACTTGTAAGCGATGGCCAGGTTCAGGTCGTAGACGGATGCCACTGTAACCAAAACCATCAGGCTTAACCCCATAGCCGTGACCGATGACTTCAAGCCAAGTCTCTTGTCCCATGAGCTCAGGTAGATCGAAGGCAATGACGCCTGCGTTGTCAGAAACCAAGCGAACGCCATGCACTGTGCGAAGTTCTACGCCTGGCACTACCCAACCGGTGGCGGCTTCGACGATTTCGATACGGCAGGGTTCGATCGCATGGACGAAGGCTCCCGCCACCAGGGAAAAGAAGAGCAGGAGGCACCGCATGCGGAGAGCATCAGGCAGTTGGCTGCTTACTTCAAGCCGGGCTTCGTGCCTTTTCGCTTGGACTTTGAGGCGGGCAGGGCTTACCCCTTGAGCATGCTGTCGGATGCCCAACTGCGCGAATTAACGAAGTTTGCTGAAAGTTTAGCGGACCTAGCCCGTTCGGTTCTAGCCCCCGCCCATGCTCAGGTTGAAACCGCGGTCGAAATCAAAGCTGACGGTACCCCCGTGACGGTTGCCGACAAAGAATGTGAGCGGTTGATGCGTGCGGCGATTAACCAGGCTTACCCTGACCACGGGATTTTGGGCGAAGAATTTGGACCAGAAAAAACCGACGCCGAATTTTGTTGGGTTTTAGATCCGATTGATGGCACGAAATCTTTTCTCTCCCGGGTGCCTTTATACGTGACGTTGATTGGTTTACTTTACCGCGGTCAACCCGTTCTCGGATTGATTGATCAGCCCATTTTACGGGAACGCGTGATTGGCGACAATCGCACCACCACCCTGAATGGTCGCGTCGTGCGGGTGCAAGAAGTCCCACTCAAGCAGGCCGTGGTTTTGTCGTCGGATTTCGATATGATTCGCACCCATCAACCGCAAGCGGCGTGGTCGCATTTGGTGCCAGCTGTTGCGTACACCCGCACGTGGGGTGACGGTTATGGTTACCTCTTAGTGGCCAGTGGTCGGGCTCATATCATGGTCGACCCCGTAATGAATCCTTGGGATTTAATCCCCGTGATTCCCATCATGCGTGGGGCGGGTGCGGTGGTCACCGATTGGCATGGCGGTGACGCTCGCCAAAGTGGGCACGTCATTACCGCCGCTCCGGCTCTACACGCGGAGGTTTTGCGGCGCTTGAATGGCCCAGCGGTTTAGGGATTAAGCCGTACCTTGAGTGAGCGACCGTGAGCATCGAGCTTTTCCATGCTCGCAAAAGCATCGACGACTCCGAGGGCCTTTTTCAAGGCGGCTTGGTTGTAGCGAACTAAACTTGTGCGACGTAGGAAGTCGGTCACGCGCAGGCCGCTGAAGAAGCGACCCGTGCCATTCGTGGGTAAGGTGTGGCTGGGACCCGCGGTGAAGTCGCCCAAAACCGTCGGCGTTTCATGCCCCATCAGCATGGCCCCAGCGGTGGTGATAGCTTCGGAGAGTGCGGTCATTTTGCCGGCGGCCACCATCAGTTCGAGGTGTTCGGGGGCAACGAGGTTCGCCACTTCGGCGGCAGCGCTGATATCTTTAACCATCACCACACAGGTGTTTTGGTCTAAAACTTTACGGATCTTTTCGCCGTGGCTCAGGTTGGTTGCTTGGTGGCGGGCAATGGCTAAGCATTTATCAGCCATTTCCGCGTCATCGACCACGAGGTAGAGTTTTTCTTTACCCGACCCGTGTTCCGCTTGGGCACATAAGTCGGCGGCAACCCAATCCGCTTTTGCGGTGCGATCCGCAATGATCATCACTTCGCTGGGGCCAGGCAGGAGGTCGATTCCGGTGGTGCCAAAGAGTTGGCGTTTTGCTTCCGTCACGTAGGCATTACCGGGACCAAAGATTTTATCAACCGCAGGAATCGTGGCGGTACCGAGTGCCATGGCGGCGATGGCTTGCACGCCGCCAACGGCGTAAACTTCTTGCACGCCGCAAAGGTGGAGGGCGGCGAGGATGTCGGGATTGATTTTGCCATCGGGTTGTGGCGGCGTGCAGGCACACAGGTGGGGTACACCCGCGACCTTGGCGGGCAGGGCAGTCATCAGGACGGTGGACACGAGCGGTACTTGGCCGCCTGGAATGTAAAGCCCGCAACGGTTAATGGCGTGATAGCGTTCGCCGACGGTAGCCCCGTGGGGGTTTTTAGCCGACCAGTTTTTAGGCAAGGTCTTCTTGTGAAAATCTTCAATGCAATGAGCCGCTTCGGTGAACGCCCGGCGCTTGGCGGGGGCGAGGTTCTCGGCTGCTTTGACGATTTGGGCGGTGGGCACACGCAGCTGACGAATGTTTAACTTCGCATGATCGAATCGAGCGGTTTGGTACAACACGCCCACATCGCCGCGTTCTTTGACGTCGGCAATAATCGCGGCCACCGCATTTTTAATATCGAGTGCGGCTTCACCGTGACCCACGAAGGCCCGGAGTTTGCTGCGGAAATCTTTGTCGGAAGCCTGAAGGACAATCATGGAATTAGCGGTCGGGGAAGGCGAAGGAGCTAGCCTCGATTTGCGGGTTGATGGTGATTTTATCGTAGGTGACATCGAGGAATTTCTTTCCATCAACGAAGATGGTTTCTTTCTTGGTAAACGCTAAACCCTCCACCCATTCAATTTCTTCGACCTGTTGGCGTTGGATTTTACCAGAACTCGTTAATTGATCGGCGGCCACGACGAGGAAACTTTGGGCGTCGAAGTAGCGCGTGATTTTAAAGCCGCTCTTGTAGTTGTATTCTAGGGCGTGCGTGCGGTGACCATTCACCTCTTGGACGCCGAGGTAGTTAACCGAACCCCTTTCAGGTGCAGGGGCGGCGTAGAATGCTAAATCGTTTTCCGCCATGTCTTTCATCGAAGCCACCACTTCATAGTGGAGTATCGCAACTTTGCTGACGCCTTTAGGGATGTCCGTGGATTTGGCCCAGCCTTCCAGACCATTAGAACAGATAATCTCCTCGTTGGTGTGTTCCGGATTATAGGTGATTTGGCGACGCTTCGACGGAGCGATTAACTGCAAGATGGTCGTCCCTAATTTTTTACCTTCGGGACTAAAGGCATTGGCTTCCAAGTGTAGGCCTTGGACGCGGGCCATGTATTGGGGTTCTTTGGCGACGGCGGCCCGGGCTTTGGCGATGATTTCCGGAGCCGTTAAGGGGCTGGCCGCTGGAGTTTCAGCAGCCCAAACTAAGCCGAGAAAACTCAGGAAAGCCAAAGACTGGCGGAAGAAGGCCATAGAGGCTAAATCTGAAGTGGCAGGCATCTATTGGCAAGCCTCAGGAGGCTGTCCTTTCCGTGGAATTTCCACTATTTCCCGACGTGTCAGGGGCTATTAGGCCTTGGCGGCTTGGAGTAGGCTCGGGACGTCGCAACGGCCTTCGTAAAGGGCCTTACCGACAATGGCCCCGGTAAGGTTCTTATGCGTACGTGCTAACTTGGCGAGGCGCACAATGTCGTCGGTTCCCGCAACTCCGCCCGAGGCAATCACTTGGCAGGGACAGGCACGGAGTAAGTTTTCTAAAGCACTCCAATTGGGGCCGGTGAGCATACCATCCGTGGCAATGTCAGTGTAAATCACCGTAGAGATACCAAGGTCAGCAACTTCTTTGGCGAACTCGGTGGCCTTGAGCTTGGTGACATCGGTCCAACCCTTCACGGCGACAAAACCATCTTTGGCATCAATGCCCACGGCGAGTTTTTGGCCAGAGTAAGCTTGGGCCATTTCGCGGAGAAATTTGGGATCCGTTGCGGCGCGCGTGCCGAGCACGATGCGTTCGGCTCCTGCAGCGAAGGCTTGTTCGGCGAGTTCGCGACTGCGCATGCCACCGCCGAATTGAATCTTCGGTCCGAGAGCGGCGATTTGCTTGAGAATCCCTAAGTTGAGCGGAGCACCGCCGAAGGCGCCATCAAGGTCGACCACGTGAATCCACGCCGCTCCAGCTTGGGCAAATTGCACCGCAGGTTCGACGGGGTTTTGGTAATAATGGGTTTGGGCATCATCGCGTCCTTGGCTCAAACGGACGCAGCGACCTCCCCGGATATCGATGGCAGGGTAAATGATCATGACTTAGGCGCCTTTGCGACTTTTAGAAGGGGTGGGGGCGTGCACGCTAATCGGAGCTTGGCCTTGGACGGCTTCGGGCGTCACGGTGAACTTACTGCCAGGCACTGCATTCGGCAGATTGTACATGGTTTCAAGGAGAACACCTTCGAGGATGCTGCGCAGACCGCGTGCACCGGTGCCCAGGGCTAAGGCTTTATCCGCAATGGCTTCGAGTGCGGTCGGCGTGAACTCGAGCGTGGCCCCAGAAAGGGCGAAGAGCTTTTGATACTGCTTCGTCGCCGCGTTTTTAGGTTCCGACAAGATGCGGATGAGGGCACTGCGGTCGAGCGGTTCGAGGACCGAGATGACCGGTAGACGACCGATGAATTCGGGAATCATCCCAAACGAAAAGAGATCTTCAGGCTGCAGGCCTTTCAGCATGTCTTCGGCTGAAAGGGTAGGCTGATTGGTGGGGGCGTTAACAAAGCCCAAGGACTTAGAGCCCGAGCGTTTGGCGATGAGACGATCTAATCCTACGAACGCACCGCCGCAGATGAAGAGGATGTCGGAAGTATCGACGCGGATGCATTGTTGTTCCGGGTGCTTCCGTCCGCCGGCGGGTGGCACATTGCAAATAGTGCCTTCTAGTAGCTTAAGCAGCGCTTGTTGCACGCCTTCGCCGGATACATCGCGAGTGATAGAAGCGGAGTCCGACTTGCGCCCAATCTTATCGATTTCGTCGATGAAGATAATGCCACGCTCTGCACGCTCGATATTCATGTCGGCGGCTTGCAGCAGACGCAGGATGACGTTTTCGACGTCATCACCCACGTAGCCTGCTTCGGTTAAGGTCGTCGCATCTGCGATGGCAAAAGGCACATCGAGCATGCGGGCGAGCGTTTTAGCGAGGAGTGTTTTGCCAGTGCCCGTAGGGCCGATGAGCAAAACGTTGCTCTTATCTAATTCAATTTCGGGCAGCACGTGCTCGGCCTTGGCGTCGCGTTGGTTGAGTCGATCGTTGACGCGCTTGTAGTGATTGTGAACGGCGACCGATAAAACTTTCTTTGCGTGGTCTTGGCCGATGACGTAATTATCTAATTCAACTCGCAGTTGCGTGGGCGCGATGAGTTTAACTGGAGCCAGGGAAGGCTTGGCAGGGGCTTCTTGAAGGTTGGGGGCTGCGGGAGCTTTGCCCTCTTTAATTTTTTCACGCTCGAGCAACCGACCGCAGGTGCTCACGCAAGCGTCACAGATTCCCACTCCGCCTGGACCAGCAATTAGTTTGCCGGCATTCGCTGCTGGTTTACCGCAAAAGGAGCAAGTCTCCGCTCTGTCGCTCGCCATGGTGCTTAACCCCGTTTAGGCTGCACCACATGGTCGACCAAGCCGTATTCTTTGGCTTGTTCGGCCGTCATGTAGAAGTCGCGATCCGAGTCGCGTTGTAAGTCGGCAGGCGTCTTGCCGCTGTGTTTGGCGAGCACGTGATTGAGCGTGTCGCGCCAGCGTAAGATTTCTTTCGCAGCAATCGAGATGTCGGACGTTTGGCCCGTGGCGCCGCCGCTGGGTTGGTGAATCATCACGCGGCAGTTAGGCAGAGCGTGGCGCTTCCCTTTCGTGCCGGCTGCCAAGAGCACCGTGGCCATGCTGGCCGAGAGCCCGATGCAATAGGTGTTCACGTCGCAGGTCAGGAAATTCATGGTGTCATAAATCGCCATGCCTGCGGTGATGGAGCCCCCGGGGGAGTTGATGTAGATCGAAATATCTTTCTTAGGATCTTCCATTTGCAGGAAGAGCATTTGGGCGATGACGGCGTTGGCGACGTCATCGTAAATGGGTGAGCCTAAGAAGATAATGCGGTCCTTAAGTAAGCGGCTGTAAATATCCCAAGCACGCTCACCGCGGGCATCACGTTCAACGACATTAGGGATAATATACGACATAGAAGGAAGGTTACCTGAAACTATGCTCAGGTTTTACTTTTTCTCAACTCCGGCTTCCACACTTCCGGCTAAAACGAGGTCGAGGGCCTTGTTTAAGAGGGCATCTCGACGAATTTCACCGAGGCGTTGGCGGTCTTTAACCAGCTTTTCAGGAGCGGTTTGGGACGTTTGGGCTGCGCGCATGACGGCCATGCCGAGTTCTTCGCGGGTTAATTCGAGTTTATTTTCCTCGGCGATGCGCGAGAGGACGAATTGAGCCCGGACGCGGATGGCGGCGGCCTTGCGAGATTCAGCCATGATTTCCTCTTGTTGGCTGGCCATGTCTTCGGGCTTCATGGTGCCATTGCGCATGCGCAACTGGAGGTATTCGTAGAATAAGCTTTGGGCCGCAGGTTCGACGGCCGATTCAGGCAGCGGGAAATCCACGCCGGCTAATAAGGCGTCGACGGCTTTTTCGCGGCGAGCGGTCTCGGCGGCTTGTTGCTTAGCCGAGTTAATGCCTTGGCGGAGTTGATCACGCAATTCAGCTTCGTTGGCGACGCCAACAGACTTGAAGAAAGCTTCGTCAATGGCGGGCAGGTTTTTGCGACGTACTTCACTGGCTTTGATGGTGTAAACCACCGTCTTGCCACGGAGGACTTCGCGTTCGTGCGTGGCAGGGAAAGTGTATTCAGCTTTCGTTTCGCCGTCGGCCTTGAGGCCGATTACCGCCTTGGTAATTGCGGGTACGGCGACGATTTCGCCTTCGGCACCAGCTTCTTCCCAGGTCGATTCTGCACCGCCAAAAGCTTTGGCTTCGGGGTCGATTTCAGAGACAGGCTGACCGTTGATCATGCCTTGGTAAGCGATGCGCACGTAGTCGCCCTTAGCGGCGGCATCTTCGGTCTTTTCGTAACGAGCACGTTGCTCGCGGATTTTTTGCAAATGTTCTTCAATGTCAGCATCCGTGACCGTCACGGCTTCGGTAGGGATGCGGATGGTCGACCAGTTAGGGGTTTTGAATTCAGGGACCACGTCGACTTCGTAGCGGATGACGACGTCTTTGCCGGCGACGGTCGTGTCGTCTTTTTGCACATCGGCTAACGTGTAGACGATGAAGCTCTTTTCTTCGCGGATTTTTTCATAACCGCGGGCGAGGAGGCGTTGGCTCACTTCGTCAGCAATGTTCTTGCCGTATTTAGCACGCACCACGGCAACGGGGGCCTTGCCTGGGCGGAAGCCAGGGAGGGTGGCCTCGCGCGTGAAGCCCTTGAGGACCTCTTGTTCGGTCGAGGCGACGTCGGCGGCCGGGATGGTCACGGTGACGCTACGGCGAGTTGGGTTGGTTTCTTGGATTTTAATGTCCATGGATGTAATAAAGTGAGGGCCCCTTAAGCTTCGCAGTGAGGGGGAAAGTCGGAGCAAATAGAACTACCCCCCACGGTCAACAGCGGAGGCAGGCCTTTTTTAGCTATTTTGGGCTAAATGACGCTTTAAGTAGGGTAGAACGCACTTCGGGACGAAAGCGGCCACCTGCGAGAGTTTATGCCGGGCGATGTCTTTTACAAAACTAGAGGAAGTGACGAACTGGTCCTGGCTGGGCATGAGTATGACCGTCTCAATCTCAGGCGCCATGAGCCGGTTGGCGTGGGCGAGGTCGAATTCGAATTCAAAATCGCTGAATTTACGCAGGCCACGGATGATTGCGGCCGCGCCATGGTGCCGGGCGAACTCGACGGTGAGGCCTTCGAGTAGGCGAACTTCGACGTTTTTGATGCCGCGGCAGGACTCTTTGGCCATGGCGATACGTTCTGTCGTGCTAAACCAAGGGCTTTTCGTGTCACTCGGGGCTACGGCCACGATCACCTTGTCGAAAAGACGCGATGCCCGACGGAGGACGTCGAGGTGCCCCAAGGTGATGGGGTCGAAGGTGCCGGGGTAAACGGCGATGCGAGGTTGGCGGGCCATCGTTTTCCTGTTGCGACCTAGTCTCGGCTCGGAACATCCTTTCGGCAAGCCTGCATGCGCTTTCTTCGGCATCTTCCCAATATTCTTACGGCCGCACGGTTGCCGGCGGTCTTTGTCATCGCCCTTTGGACCTACTGGGCGGGGGTTTGGGCTAGTGCAGCTTTGGCGCTGTTTATCTTGGCGGCGTTGACGGACATCTTTGATGGCTGGATCGCCCGCAAGCTCGGGGCGGTGTCGGACTTTGGTCGGTTGATGGACGCTTTAGTCGATAAAATCTTCATTTTGGGTCTTTTGGTCGCTCTGGCGGCTACGGATTGTTTGCCCGTGCGGGAGTGGGATGAGTCCGGACAAAATGTGGCGATCCATAACGGGAAGGCGCTGTTGGCCGCTTTTGGAGTAGTCCTGATTTTGATGCGCGAATTTTTAATCACGGGTTTGCGCTTGGTCGCCGCCGCTCAGGGGCAGGTCTTAGAAGCGGAGCGTTTAGGGAAAATTAAAACGTTCCTGCAGATTATTGCGATTGGGCATTTGATTGGGTTGCGAGCTTACGAGACGCATTGGAAGTTGTCCGTCTTGTGGCATCAACGCTGGGAAGTCATCATCATGGGGCTCTTTTGGTTGTCGGTAGCCCTGACGGTGATTTCGGGGACTAATTATTTGATCCGTCACCGTCGGCACTTGCCGGGATTGAGTTCGTGATTGTCGACGTCGCCACCTTAGGCCCTTTGGGTCGTCTCAAGGCACCAGGTACTTGGGGTTCCGCAGCTGGTCTGCTTTGGTGGGCAGTGGTGGTGGTGCGGCTCACGCATCATCGGCCTCACGCTTGGCAGCATGAGTTAGCGTTTGATGCGCTACTGGTACTCGCCGCCATTTTTCTCTGTGGCGTCGCGGCCTTTTTATTAAAGAAGAAAGACCCTTCGGAAGTCATTCTCGATGAGTTCGTGGCGATGCCCTTGGTGTTTTTTGGTAATGGCGCCGCGGACCCTGAAATGGGTAAAATCAGTCTGTTTTATATTCTGCTGGGGTTCCTGCTTTTCCGTTTGTTCGATATTACCAAACCTTTGGGCATTAAGAAAATCGAGGCGCTGCCCGGTGGTTTTGGTATCGTGATGGATGACGTCGTTGCGGCCCTTTACGCCAACTTAGTACTGCAACTTTGTGCGTTCCTGTTTTCTATCTGATGTCTTGGTTTTTTGCTTACAGTACAGTTCCAGTGTTACGGGTGACGGGCTCCGACGCTCAGACCTATTTGCAAAGCCAGTGCACCGCTGATTTACGTCGGCCGGGCCCTCAAGAAGTTTTGTGGTTGAATCGTAAAGGGCGAATCCTGGCCCAAACCACTTTGTTTCCTGAGGCCGATGGCAGTTGGCTGGTGACCTGTACCCATTTAACCAGCCCCGCCTTACAGGAGCTCGTGTTAGCTAATGTGATTGCTGATGACGTTGAAGTCTCGGATGAGACGGTAGCTTGGCAGTGCGGAATCCTTTGGGGGCAGCCGTCGGCTCCCGCGGTAGCAGGCATCAAGCTTTGTGCGACTCCGCGTTGGGGGGTGTCGGCGTGGGAAGTTTTGGCTCCGTTAGGTTGGGTGATGCCTTGGACTCAGGCTAAAGTTTCTGAGTTAGCAGCGATGCGCATCCAGCATGGGGTGCCGCAAGTGCCTATGGATGCGGGGGCTCAAGATTTTCCGCAAGAAGCAGGTTTAGACGCTTTGGTGAGTTACACGAAAGGTTGCTACCTTGGACAGGAAGTCATGGCACGCATTCACGCCATGGGTTCGCTGCGACGCGTTTTAAGGCGGATTCAGGCGGAAGGCGTTTTGCAGGCCGGCACCCCTTTGATACAAGGCGACAAAACTGTGGGCGAGGTTCGCTCGGTGTTTGGCCAGCAAGGCTTGGCGATGGTCTCAGTGGCGTGTGCCGAGGGAACTGTGCTGACGGCAACGGGTGGCCCGGTGACGCTCGGTGTCGCCGCCCGCTACGAACTTCTTGGTTAGTGGCGGTTTCCATTTGCGAAGCAGTTCAGAGCGGTTTCATTGAGGTTCGATGGCCTCGCAATTTTTCTACCAAGACCCTTTTCCTTTGGGCACGGACACGACTTCGTATCGTTTGCTGACGAAGGATTACGTGACGGTGACGGAGTTTGAGGGAAAGAAGATTCTGAAAGTTGATCCCGCAGGTTTGACGCTTTTAGCGAATCAAGCCCTGCATGATATTAATTTTTACCTGCGCACGGAACACTTGCAGCAAGTCGCCAGTATCTTGCAAGACCCTGAGGCTAGCGATAATGATCGAGCCGTTGCCTTGGCGATGTTGAAGAATGCAGAAGTCGCCGCGAAGGGCGTGCTGCCATTCTGTCAGGACACGGGCACGGCTTCGATTGTCGCTAAGAAGGGTCAGCAAGTTTGGACCGGTGCCGATGACGCCGAGGCGTTATCGTTGGGGGTGTATCAAGCGTATGCGCAAAATAATCTACGCTATTCCCAACTCGCACCCCTAGACCTCTACACGGAAAAAAATACGGGGACGAATTTACCGGCCCAGATTGATATCGCCGCTACGGCTGGCTCAAAATTTGAATTCCTCTTCGTCGCTAAGGGCGGCGGTTCGGCGAATAAGTGTTACCTTTATCAAGAAACAAAGGCGGTCTTAAACCCAAAATCCTTGGTCAATTTCTTGACCGAGAAAATGCGTACCTTGGGGACCGCTGCCTGTCCGCCTTATCACTTGGCCTTCGTGATTGGTGGGACTTCAGCGGAAGCGACCATGAAGGCGGTTAAGTTGGCCTCGACGCATTACTATGATGCTTTACCGACGTCGGGCAACGAACATGGCCGGGCATTCCGCGATTTAGCATTGGAAGCTGAACTCTTAAAAGTTGCTCATCAACTTGGCATCGGTGCCCAGTTCGGCGGCAAGTGGTTTGCCTTGGATGTCCGTGTGATTCGCCTCCCGCGTCACGGTGCTTCTTGTCCGATTGGTTTGGCCGTTTCTTGTTCGGCTGATCGCAATGCCAAGGCCCGCATTGACCAAGACGGCATTTGGTTGGAGCAATTAGAAACGAATCCAGGTCGCTTCATTCCTGAAGCCCAGCGGAAGCACCAAGATGCTACTAAAGTCGTGGCGATTAATTTAAATCGCCCCATGGCTGAAATCCAAGCTGAGCTCTCGCGTCACCCCGTGACGACGCGTTTGGCTCTCACCGGGACCTTGGTGGTGGCACGCGACATTGCCCACGCCAAGATTCGGGAGCGTTTAGAGCGTGGTGAAGGGATGCCTGCTTACCTCAAGCAGCACCCCGTTTATTACGCCGGTCCAGCCAAGACGCCAGCGGGACTACCTTCGGGTTCTTTTGGTCCTACCACTGCGGGGCGGATGGATAGTTACGTGAACCTCTTTCAGGAAAACGGTGGTTCGCTGGTGATGATTGCCAAGGGCAACCGTGGCGCGGAGGTCACCGCTTCTTGTAAGAAGCATGGCGGTTTTTATTTGGGATCCATCGGCGGTCCGGCGGCAATTTTGGCTCAAGAAAATATCCGCAAAGTAGAAGTCCTCGACTTCCCCGAATTAGGCATGGAGTCGGTGTGGAAGATTGAAGTCGTTGATTTTCCAGCGTTCATCTTGGTGGACGACAAGGGGAATGATTTTTTCCAAAGCCTGCCCGGCGGTTGCGGTATTTGTGGTCCGTAATCCTACGTTTACTGCGCATAAAAAAGGCCCCTAACTTGGGGCCTTTTGGTTGAGCTGCTGGACCAATTAGGCCTGTGCAGGTTGCTCGTTGCTCGGGATGGCTTGATACTGAGCCGAACCGAAAGCGAGAATCAGTAAGAAGATGGGGTGGAGCAGGATTAGGCCCACGGTGAAACCGACGCCTTGGCCGAAGCGAACGGAGATACGGTGCCAGACCCAGATAATCCAAACGAGATAAGCAATCACCCCAAGGATGGGGATAATCATAATTAAGGGAGCCAAGGCCCACCAGCCCGATAAGCCAGCGACGCGCATTAAAACAACTAAGTTATAGATGGGGATGAGTACTGCCCAGCCAGGCTGACCTGCTTTAAGATGCGCCATAGCGCAATGATGCCGATAATGGCCAAGACGGCTACGAATACAAAGAAAACGACGCCGAAGGCAGCGAGAGCGGCCCAAGATGGATTGACTTCGTTAACAGCCAAGAGGGAGGAGGCGAGGGGTGTTGCATAGGAGGGTGTGGAGGTGAAGTTGGTAGTTTGAATCTTATTTAGCGAATTTAATAACCGCGTGAACGGTTACATTTGTGTCATACTATTATCATACGTCGACTGATCTTCGGCGAGGACGAGTCGGAAGTAGAAGTCGAGGAAAGGTACGGATAGACCCAGTCCAAAGCCAATGTTTTTGCCGAAGCGACGAGCGAGTCGGATGTTGGCCCAAATCCACCAGCCAAAATAAATTAGAATTCCGAGGGCTTTCAGGGGGCCAGGCAGGGCCCAGAGCAAAAGTAGTAAGGCCCACCAACCTGAGAGCCCTGCGATGCGACAGTAAATCACGTGTTGGTAGAAAGGGATGAGAGCCTTCCAGCGTGCGTGCCCAGCCTTCTCGTAGATCTTACAGAGGTTCCGGAGGGTGAAGAGAACCGCCGCGGCTAAGAGCCCGCCGATGAGGGTGCCCGTGATGACGATGCCCAAGGCCTGTTTAACGCCTTCGGGATTCATCATGGCTAGGGTAGGAGGGATGAGTAGGGGCATACCTTTGAAACCCCAAACCCGCGAAAAGGTTGCCTACTTTTAGACGATTTACTTTTCCCAGTCCAAGGCGCCGCGCTTAAACTCGTAGACTAAACCCAAAATCAGGACTCCTAAAAAGACGGCCGTCGCGGCGGTGATAGCAATGCCCGTGGCTAAGAACTCACGGTAAACTAAGGCCCAAGGAACGAGGAAGACCACTTCGATATCAAACAAGATAAAGAGCATGGCCGTGACGTAGAACTTCACCGCGAAACGAGGGTGGGGCTTACCTTCCATGGGAAGCCCGCACTCGTAGGCTTTATCTTTAATATAATTTCCTTTGGCGCGTTGGCCGAACAGGTGACTAGCGATGAGGACGCCCGCCGGGATCGAGATGCCAAGCACGACTTGCACCAAGACGGGCAAGTAGGTTTGGAGGGATTGGCTGTCGGCGAGTACCATGACGCTTTTACGAAAAAGCCCTTGCCGTGGGAGGCAAGGGCTTTTGTCAGCGACCTGAGGGAGTGGCTTACTTCCCGAGCGGAATCGGGGCACCTCCCGGGGCTCCGAAGTTGATAACGGGGCCCGAATTGGGGGTGTTTTCGCCAGGTTTAGCGGCTGGAGGCTCTACCTTCTTTTTGAAGTCCGCCAAGGAGTCGGGGATTTGTTCGGCCAGCCACGAGGGGGCTTGGAACTCAGCCTTCGCGCCCACGAGGTTGGTCTTGTGCTTGGCGTCTGAATGTTGAGCCCGCACGAAAAGTTTGGGCATTTCGTTGGGCGTAGCTCCTGTGAGTTTGGCAAAAGTGGCGGTTAATTTAGCACCATCAAACAACTCCACTTGGATGGACCACGTTTTGGCGAAAGCCTTCACGGCATCTTTGTCATCCTTGGCCACGGCGTCTTGAATGCGGAGAACCGAGAGGTTGTTCGCCAGTTCTTCGAGCACCGAGCCTTCTTTACCGGTGAAGGGCTTGCCTTTTTCTGCGCGAGCGAAGTCCAGCTTGCCGTCCGCAAAAGTGAAGTGGAAGGCTTTGATTTCTTCCGCTTTTACATTCCAGAGTACGGGGTCCATCCATGCGGTCGGATCCGATTCCAAATAGCCTTGGAAGCTCGTGCGAATCGCTTGGGGCTCACCTTGCCAGCGAGCCGAACTGCCAGCGCCATCATCGGTGGGTTTGCCGATTTCCAGCACCAACGCGTTGCCTTCTTTGGCTTTTAACGTCAGGGAAGAATCAGCGAGACCGAGTTTTTCTAAGCGCTTGGGGTTCGCCGTGAGCATGCCGAGGTTCTCGGCTTTTTGCAGCGAGAGCAGTAAGGGTTGCAGGCGGTTTTCAACATCGACCGGCAAGCCAAACTTTTCTTTCACCGCCCAAGTCCCATCGCTTTCCAACATCACCGTCACCGAGCGATTGTTTGCTTTGATGCTTAAAGATTGGAGGTTCTTTAAGGTGTCGAGTGGGATGAGGGGTTTTTTGACAGGAGCACTCGCGGGGGCTTCCTGATGGAAGTAAACCGCGCTGAGGGCGGCAAGGCCCAGGACGAGGGTCCCAATGAGGAGGTTTTTAGTACGCATGGCGTTTACGAAACTTTGCGACGACGCGCGAGGGTGTAGAGCAAGCCGAAGAGGGCCGCGACGGCGGGACCGATAAGCAGGTTGAGTACGGCGAGACGGCGACCGAGCGAGTTCACGTCGTCATTGAGACTACGACGAATTTCGCGACGCTCATCCGTTAACTTTTCAGCTTCTGCTTGGAATTTTTCGATTTCGCGCTGCATCTCGGGCGTGATGACTAAGCCCTTCGTGGGGTCCGTGCCCGTGCGGCGGGACAACTCGGAAATCTTGGTGTTGGCTTCTTCGAGTTTCTTTTCGATTTCGTCCAATTTCGCTTGGTAGCGCATTTGGGCGGCTCGCTCGAGGTTTAGCACGACCGTGAAGGGGCGCATGGATTTACCCTTGGAGCGCAACGAAACCAGTTCGTCGCTACCGCCTAAGGTTTCCATCGAGCTCAAGACGAAGTTCAAGTTGTCGTTGATTGCTTCCATGACCACTTGACCGTTCATTTGGCGTTGGCGCACGGTGAAGGGGTCGAGCATGAAGTCCGAGTCAGCGACTACGAATAAGCGACCAGGCTTGATGGATTCAGCGAGGTGGGGGCCGGCAGGGGCAGCAGGCTTAGGGGCTTCGCCAGGTTTGGCGTCAGCCTTCGGAGCCTCAACTGGAGCACCCTTGGGGAAGGCGGTGACAAATTTCCCGGTGACCGAGGCGACAAGGATGCGCTCGCGACCATCGGCGGTAAAGCCCAAGGCCACTTTTTCAAACGGACCTGCATTAGCCGTCGTCGTTGCTACCGCACCAGCTTGGCGACTGTTCAGTTTAACGAGTGGTTCAAGTTTGAGACGGGTTTCCGCACCAGAAACGAGAGAGATGGCACCCGCTTCCATGAAAGCCAATTCGCGTAAGTCAGCCGTCAGGGGCGACTCTTTGGAGAAGCCGTCCGCACCTACGGAGAAGGCGGGTTGGTATTGGACGGGATCGCCGCGCGAACCGCGGATGGCGACGGAACTAGCACCATCGCCAGTCACGGCATCGACGTCGACATTCACGCCCCACGCCCGTAGCAGGGCAGGATCGCTCGAAGCACCCAGTGCCATCGGTGCGACCATGAAGGGCATGCTACCTTGTTGGAATTTTTGGAAGCGCGAGAGCGGGTCAATCGCCGCAAACACTGAGCCGCCGTTGAGGAGGAATTGATCGACCGCGTAGGCCAATTTATCCGAAAGGTGGTGAGGGTGGATCAAGGCGACTACCGCCGTGCCCTTAGGCAATTCTGAGGCTTGATTGTTGAGCGTCACCACTTCGAATGTTTGACCCAATTCTGCTAACAAGAAGTCGGCGGGGCCGGGTTGTTGTTCACCACCAGGAGGCGTTTCGTTGGTAATCGCCAGCGTGCTGATGATGGCCAATTTCGGACGTTCCAAGCGCGAGACCGAAGCGATTAATTTGGAAATATCATACTCCAAGAATTTCTCGCGACTGGGGTCTAGGTTGGTGATGGCTTTGACGGTGTCGGCTTGTTGGGCCGTTAAACCCAAGTAAGCATTCCCTTGGGCGGCACGCATGCCACTGATGCCATGGCGCTGGGCCCGTTGTTCTTCCTTGGTGTCAGGACGTGGGTCCGTGATAACTAGTTTTAATTTTCCATTAGAAGCCCGGGCGTATTCGCGGAGCAACGTTTCCACGCGGCGCGAGTAGCTTTCCAGGTAAGGACGCAGTTTTACGTCGGAGCGACTGACGAAGAATTCCAACGTCACGGGCTCATCTAATTTACTCAGGATCTTGTTCGAACCCGTCGAGAGGGTGAACGTTTTATCCTCGGTGAAATCAGAGCGCACCGTGAAGGCGCTGAAGAGCAGGTTGGTGAAAAACGCCGCGGCCAAGACGGCAAAAGCGGCTAAGAAGGCTTGAGAGCGAGACATATTAGTAAGGGCTGCTGAGGGTTAGCGGCGTTCGACAATGAGGGTGCTTAGTCCAAGGCCGGCAAAGGCCACGGAGAGGAAGTAAGCGGCCGGGCGAGCATCGAGCAGGCCCAAGGTAAACGGCTCCAAGTTGCGCCAGAGACCCAGGCGACGAATCTCGTCGACGGTTCCAGAGCTCAACGCTCCGGACAGTAGTTCGTCGAGGACGCCGTAGCCAACGAGCACGAGTAAGAAGCAAGCGAGGAAGCCTGTGACGAAGGCGATGACTTGGCTGCGCGTCAGCGAAGACGCAATCGCGGCGATGCCTAAGCAAGCCCCAGCGCAGAGTAGCGAGCCTAAGTAACCCGAAAGGATCACGCCCCAATCGGGAGAACCGAGCCAGCCCACTGTAAAGGCGATAGGAAGGGTCATGAGCAACGCACAGGCCAGGAAGGCCCAGGCGGCGAGGAATTTGCCGAGTGCCGTTTGCCAGACCGTGATAGGCCACGTTAAGAGCAATTCCAGGGTCCCTTGACGACGTTCTTCAGCCCAAAGGCGAGCTCCGGCTGCTGGAGCGAGGAAGGCCCAGAGCCAAGGGTGGTAGAGGAAGAAACGATCCAGGCTGGCGATGCCCGATTCGTAGAGATTGCCCACGAAGAAGGCTAAGGAGATGGCAAACGCGTTGAAGACCGCGAGGAAGACGTACGCCAAGGGCGTGCGGAAATAGCCCGCGAATTCACGGCGAAAGATCGCCCCAAACGCCGCGAAGCTGTTGGAGGGCGAGACCGGAGTAGTAGTGTCGGACATGGTTTTATAAAAGAATTAGGCGGTGAGTTGACGGAAGACTTGGTTGAGGTCGGTGCCGCGTTGGAGGAACTTTTCGCGTGATTCATCGCAGCGAATACCCCCTTGAGCGATGACGATGACCCGGGTGCAGAGTTCGCCCACTTCTTCAAGAATGTGGGTGGAGACGATTACGGCTTTACGGGCTGCCATGTCTTTGAGAATCCGGCGGACTTCAAACTTCTGGTTCGGGTCTAAGCCATCCGTCGGTTCGTCTAAGATCAACACATCGGGGTCATGGATGACCGCTTGGGCAAAACCCACGCGCATCCGGTAACCTTTAGAGAGGGTGTCGATGTTTTGGGCGGCGACCGAGGTAAGGCGGCAGAGTTCTAAAGTACTTTTTACCTTTTCAGCGGGGTCGCTCAAACCGCGGAGGTCGGCTGCAAAACGCAGGAATTCCCGCACGGTCATTTCACCGTAAGCTGGAGCACCTTCGGGCGAGTAGCCCAAGTGCTTTTTGGCGAGGACGGGCTCTTCGGCCACGTCGAATCCAGCCACGACCGCTTGGCCGCTGTCGGCCCGGAGGTGTCCCGTGAGCAGTTTCATGGTGGTTGATTTACCAGCGCCATTAGGTCCGAGGAAGCCAACGACCTCGCCGCGATTCACGGCAAAGGAGACGTCGTTCACGGCTCGAATGGCACCGTAGGATTTGAAGAGTTTTTTTGCTTCGATGAGGGCCATAAGTAGGAAAGTTAAGTTTTTTGAGGGAGACCTTGGGCTGCTAAGCGGATGCCTGCTTGTTGGAGGCTTTCGATGATTTGCAGGATGAGGCGTTGGTTATACTCCAATTGTTTGGCACCATCGGCAGGGTGGTACCAATACATGATGCGAAGGTTAACCGCCCAATCGCTGAATTCTTGAATATGAGCCATCGGTGGGTGACGAGGGTCATAGCCTTCATGATTAGACATTAACTCGCGCACGATTTTCAAGGCTTGTTTTGCGTCTTCGGAAGACGTGTTCATCTCCAGGTGGATTACATCTTGCACGCGGATAAAGTCGCGACGGGTGATGTTTACGATGGGCCGATTGGCCAAGTCGCTATTCGGAATCGTGAGGCGTTGACCATCGAGTAAGACTAAGGTCGTAGAACGGAGGCCGAGTGATTCAACTTGGCCTTCATGGGCGCCCGTGTTGATGAAGTCCCCAATAATAAAAGGCTGATCAATGATCAGCATGATAGCCCCGAAGGTGTTTTTCAGGGTGTCTTGCGAGGCCAAACCGATAGCAATACCACCTGAACCTAAAAGGGCTAAGAAGGCGTTCACCATCGTGGGGTCGATGATGGCCACCGCTTTGATGATACCTAAAACAACCACTAAAGCCCGGCTGGCGGTGCCGAGCATGGGCACTAAGACGTCATCGAGTTTATTTTCGGTATGCTCGGCCAATTTTTTGGCCCAGGCAATCGGCCAAGCCACAAAGTGGTACAGGGTGAAGAAGTTCGCCGTCCAGACGATGATGCTGACCACCTTTTTAATGTCGGTCAGCTGTTCAGTAGTGACTAAACTCTTTAGGGTGTCCTGTAGGTTGGCGTTATTAAAAAAGAAAAATAAGGTGTAAGCTGGAATGAGTAATTGCAGGGCTTTACCCGCTGAATGAATCGCCGCTTGGGCTATCGGACTGGCGGGGAATTTAGGCGCAATCCATGCTAAAAACTTTTTGCTCAGCCAGCCGGCGACAAGAGCCACCCCAATCCAGAGCGCAGCCTCTTTTATCAGGGTGAAGTCGCCCTGGATGGTTTGCACAATTAAGTCGTAGTCCTTAATCAGTTTGTCCGCTTCGGCATTTAGGGGGTTGGCGGCTTGCGAGAGGAACATGGGAGGGGAGCGTCAGCCTGTTTAAAGGTGAGATTAGTTAATTTCAAGCGTCACCGACTGCCCAATCCGCTTGAAGCCTGCCGAGTCCCTTGCCACGCTGGGGTATCGGAATGAGCGAAACTAGCGAAAAAAAGCCTGCTAAGCCCGTGGTGCTGACCTGTGCCCAGCCTACCGGGCGGCTTCACTTAGGGAATTACCTAGGGGCGGTCTTGAATTGGGGTCGGATGCAGGACGATTACGAATGCTACTTTGGCATCGTGGACCAGCATGCCATCACGGTCCCCCCCGTCCCCGCCCAACTTCGGGAGAATACCTATAATTGCCTAGCCCAGTATGTGGCGTGCGGTCTCGACCCCGCTAAGAGCCGCCTTTTTGTCCAATCTCACGTGATCGGGCATACGGAGTTGGCTTGGGTGTTGGGCTGTTTGTGCCCCTTGGGTCAGTTAGAGCGCATGACGCAGTTTAAGGATAAGTCGCGGAAGCAAGAGTCCGTGGATGCGGGCTTACTGTTTTACCCCGTCCTGATGGCGGCCGACATTTTACTGTATAATGCTTCTTTAGTGCCCGTCGGGGATGACCAAAAGCAGCACTTGGAGTTGGCCCGGGATTTGGCTGAAAAGTTTAACCATCGCTACTCCGATACGTTTAAGGTGCCCGAACCTTTCATTGCCAAAGTAGGCTCGCGCATTATGTCCTTACAGGACCCTACGGCTAAGATGTCAAAATCTGACCCCAATCATGCGGCGACGGTCTTTATCACGGATCGCCCCGAAGAGATTCGGAAGAAGATTATGTCGGCGGTGACAGATTCGGGCTCGGTCGTGCAAGCGGGTCCCGATAAGCCTGGTGTGACTAATTTGCTGTCCATCATGTCGGCCTGCACCGGCCGCGAGGTTGCGGTGCTGGAGAGTGAGTTCGCTGGTAAGGGGTACGGTGATTTCAAGAAAGCGGTCGCCGAGGCGGTGATTGCGAAGCTCGACCCCGTGCGCTTGCGTTACGAGGCTTTGGTGCAGGATCGCACCGAGTTAGGCCGCATTTTTAAGGCGGGCGCCGACCAAGCGCAGGCCACGGCTTACCGCACTTTATCGAAGGTTTATCGCAAAGTTGGCTTTGTCGAACGACCTCGCTGATCCTTTTCTCCCATGCAGCGCGACCTCAAAAATCTTCTAAAAGAAAAATGGTTTCTCGTGGCGGCCGACTTCATTGCGGTGCTCGGGATTTTGTGTGTCGGCTTTAACCCGAAAGATGGCTGGGAAGCGACCTTGGCTTTCTTGGGGATTATGGGGGCTGGGTTGATTGTCGTGGTTCCCGTGATGTTGGATCAAGGGAGCAAAGCAGAACGCTTGGCCGAACAGGCTCGCTTGCGGGCCGCCCTCGCGGCCGAAATTGATCAAGTGCGCGATAATGCCCGGGCTTTATCAGAATCTTTGACGCGCCGCGTGGCCGACGCCGAGTTGACGCAGCAGAAAGCCATCGAAGGGGCGGTAACTAATTTAGCCCAAAAGGCCTCGATGGAAATCAATGCTTTGAAGGCCACGGTGGCCGAGTTGGAAAAGAAACTACTGGTTGCCGAAAAGACGGCGAAGGTGGGACAAGATGCTTTAGAGGCTCACGAACTGATGACGGAGAAATTGGAAGCCTTGGCGGCCAGTTTGCGCGAGACCGTGGGTGAAGTGGATGAGTTGGCCGAAAGTGTGGAGGCCGTGAAGGGTGCACAAGGTGAGGCCATGACGGCGGCGCACGCCGTCGGGCAGGACTTAAAAGAAGAATTTAAGAAATCCAGCTCCCGCACGGAGCGTTCCCTCACGAAGCTCGAAGAGCAGCTCGAAAAGTTACAGGCGGAGGTCCAGGAACTGCGTGAACGTAAGCCCACTATTATCGTAGAAACGCCTGGAGAAAAAGCCGTAGAAACCACACCAGAGCCTACGGTAGCTCCGGCTGATGAAGCACCTGTGGTCGCTCCCGAAACGACCGAAGAGTCTGTAGAGAAGCCCGCACGTGCTAGTCGTCCGCGTGCTAAGAAAAAAACCGAAGAACTTTTAGAAGAAGAGTTGCCGATGGAATCAAACGACGAGTTGGCACTCTCGGAATCCCCCGAGTCGTCGGCCCCTGGTGGTGGTACGGCTTTGATTATTAACCTCATGATTGGCATTGGAAATAAGCCATTCGTGCGCGGGACGGGTCCAGGACTTTCGCCTGATAAAGGGGTGCCCATGGATTTTATTGGCATCGGACGTTGGCAGTGGGTGTCGCCTCAGCCTGAGGCTCCCGCTACGGTAGAAGTTTGGAAGAATGATCAAACGCCCTTGGGCGAACCCTTGCATTTGTCAGGCGGCGAGCCGGTCGAAGTCGATGAGGGGCATTTTACCGGTGGTTGATTTATGCTAAAAGTGTTGGCGACATGTCTGTGGTTGGCCGCGGCCACTCCGCCGGAGCCAACCGTGGTCGAGCCGCCGCGGGTGTTTGTAAATGAAACGCCGCTTGCCCATGTGTTTGGCGAAAAATTACCGCAAGTAAGTTTCGTCGCGGCGCATTGCGAAGCTTTGCAACGCTACTTGCAGTTCAACCTCGGGATGCCGGAATTACCCCCGCCCGTGGCTCGCCTGGAAATTGCCGACCTCAAAAATTTTGCGGATATCCAAGCCCGCCTCGCAGGTGGGCAAGTTTTGGTGGTCGTGCGCGTCACCGAGGATGAGCAAGCCCCGCAGCGTTGTGCAGAGGCGGCGGCGGTGACTTGGTTGGCACGCGCTGCGATCGCAGGCGGCAAGCCTGTGGATGCGTTTGAGCCTTGGGTGAAGCAGGCCTTGGCTGCCGAAACCTTGGCACTCTTACGACCTGCGATGGTTGATTTTTGGTTCCGCGAAGGGCTGAGTCAGCCAGTCGCTAAGGTGTCAGATATCCTGCAAGGACGGGCCTCGGATCGCGAAGCGTTCTTATTCTGGAGAGCCCTGCATCGTGAGAGTAAATTTGGGAGCGAGGCTTACCGGGTGTTGATTGACGCGGCCCAAGGTCAGTCCGCGCTGAAGTACATCCATGCTTTAGCCAAAGACCCTGAGTCTTGGTGGTTGGTCCATCGGGCTGATTTATTACGGACGCGCCCGGCAGTGAGTTTGGGGATGATGGAGTCGGCCATTGCTTTGGATGACTTAACGCGTTTCGTTTTTGATTTTGGCAAAGGGGATGTAGCGATTTCTGGTTCGGCCGTGTTAGCGCACCGCGATTTGCCGGTGGTGAAGGCGACGGTGGATGCCAAGTTGGCCTCCTTGCGTCGCGAGATTTTGCGTCAGAACCCGGTATACCATAATGCGTGGAGACTTTTTGGTACGTGGCTTGAGCGTTTTAACACCGCCTCGCCTGCCGAACTGGATAAGATTTGGGCGGATTACTTAATTGAGCGCACTTTGGCCGAAGAATTGCGTCGCGAAGTGGCGGACGCTTTGGCGGCACCTTCGAATAAAAAATAAGGCCGACGAAAGTCGGCCTCGGCAGTCGAAGGGGAACTTAAATTAGCGACGTTCGTTGGCTTGAATCGCCTTCTGCAGAATCTGATCCGCAAGGGTGATGCGGAAGAACGAGAGGGCCATCCAGAAGACGCCCGAGAGACAGGCGGCACAGTAGGCAGCCCCGAGCAACACGGCGGTTTCACCAGCTTCGACCCAAGGCACGTGGTTCTTCAGAATGGAGGTCATCCAAACGAAAAACACCAAGGTCAGGGCGAGGTCGATGAAGACGGCCTGTTTGGTGATTAACTTGGGCTTTAAATTATCCATGTCTTTCATTCGTGCGGTTCTTGGTCCTGCTGTCAATCCCGTCGATTTTCCTTCATCTCTATTCTTGCCATAAGTCGCTTCCCGTTCAGCCTCTGCGACCCTGAAACTTTTAGGGAAAAGCAGGGTTTTACCGCTCCTTCTATATGGAAATCGATTTCAAAGATACTTTAAATAAATGCACCACCGGCTTTCCGATGCGAGCTGGTCTGGTGGAGCGGGAGCCTGTCCGCGTGGCACACTGGGCCAAAAGCGGTCTCTATGAGCAAATTCAAGCCAAGCGCCAGGGTTGCCCGGTCTTCGTGCTTCACGATGGTCCGCCGTTCACCAATGGCGACGTCCACATCGGTACCGCTTTAAATAAATTATTAAAGGATACGATCTTGCGTTATAAATCCATGCGGGGCTGGCGCACGCCTTATGTGCCTGGCTGGGACTGTCATGGTTTGCCTATCGAGTTTAAGGTGATGAAAGAAATCCAGGCCTCGAAGAAGTCTTTAGATGCCTTGGGGGTACGTAAGGCCTGTGCAGATTTTTCGGCAGCCTTTATCGAGAAGCAACGTGAACAATTCTTACGCCTCGGCATCTTGGCTGATTGGAAGTCGGAGTATCGGACGATGGATCCTGGCTATGAAGCAGAGATCTTGAAATCCTTTGCGACCTTTGTGGATCGGGGTTTGGTTTACCGCTCCAAGAAGCCAGTGTATTGGTCCATCCCTTGTCAGACCGCTTTGGCAGAAGCCGAAGTGGAACACTTGGAAAAACGTTCCACGTCGATCTGGGTCGGCTTCCCCGTGCCCAATCCTGCCAGTCGCGGTATCACGGCGGCTCACCCGCTTTCGGTGGTAATCTGGACCACCACGCCTTGGACGTTGCCTGCTAACTTGGCCATCGCGGTTAACCCCGCCTTGGAGTATGTCGAAGTGCGCCATGGGGGCCGCTCGTTCTTAGTCGCAGCCGCTTTGCGTGATAGCTTCGTGCAAGCCTGCGAATTAACGGATGCCGTGGATGGCTGGCGTGGTCTAGGCAAAACTTTAGAAGGTCTCGTGACGCGTCACCCTTTCATCGAGCGCGATGCGCCCATCGTCTTGGCGGATTACGTTGAAGATAAAGCCGGTACGGGTTGTGTGCACACGGCTCCGGGTCACGGTTTAGAAGACTACCACACTGGCGTGAAGTATGGATTAGAAGTTTATTGTCCCGTGAAAGATGATGGCACGTATGTCGATGACGGTCGCGTGCCCGCTCGCTTGGTCGGGGTTTCGGTGTTAGAAGTGGAAGGCAAAAATCCTGGCAATATCGCCGTGCTGGAACTGCTAAAAGAAAGCGGCCACCTGCTCAAGGTGCAGGGCTTGAAGCATTCTTACCCTCACTGCTGGCGTTCTAAATCCCCCGTTGTCTTCCGTGCCTTGGACCAATGGTTTGTCGGCTTGGATCGCCATGGCCTGCGCAACGCGGCCTTGGATGCGATTGGAAAAGTCCAATGGATTCCCGCTGAAGGTGAAAACCGTATTCGCGCGGCTGTTTCGACCCGCCCAGATTGGTGCATCTCGCGTCAACGTGCTTGGGGCGTGCCGATTCCGTCTTTCTATTCTCCTTCTACAGGAGAGTCCTACTTGGATGCCGGCGTCATCCGCCACGTCGCCCAAAAGGTTGCCGAACACGGTGCCGATTGGTGGTGGGCCTCGTCCGTCGAAACCTTGCTGGAAGGGGCTCCTGTGCCTACTGCTTGGCCTAAGGATTTACGTAAGGGTTTAGACACCTTAGATGTGTGGATCGATTCCGGGACGAGCCATTTAGCGGTTTGTGCTAAGCACCCTGACTTGCATTGGCCCGCTGATTTATACCTCGAAGGCTCCGACCAACACCGTGGCTGGTTCCAGTCGTCCTTGTGGACGAGTGTCGCCGTGAAACACGCCGCGCCCTACAAGGCCGTGGTCACGCACGGTTTCGTGGTGAATGAAAAGCGCGAAAAGATTTCGAAGTCCGACGCGAAGCCGCAAACTGCCGATGTCTACGTGAAGACTTACGGTGCCGAGATCGTGCGCCTTTGGGTGGCCTCGCAGAACTTCCAGAAAGATGTGCCCGTGGCGGACAGTATCTTTAAGAACATCAGCGAAGAGTATCGGATGTTCCGCAACACCATCTACTTCTTGTTAGGTTATACGAGTGATTTCAATGCCGCTACCGATGCCGTACCGTTAGCTCAGTGCGAGCGCATTGATCGTTGGGTCTTGGTTGAATTAGCCAAACTCGTGCGGGCTGTCACCGAGGCTTCGGAAGTCTACGAGTTCCACCAAGCGAAGGCCGCGTTGGCTAATTTCACTTCTAATGTCTTGTCAGCCACCTACTTCAAGGTCCTCAAAAATCGCTTGCAGGTGACGGTGCCGAATGACCCGCTTCGCCGTTCGTCGCAGACGGTGATGCGCCAAGTTTTAGAAGTTTACCTTAAGCTTTTGGCTCCCTTCTTGTCGATGACGGCGGATGAAGCTTGGTCGCATTTCCAGACACAAACGGAGTATGGGGCGACCACGAGCATCCACCTCGAAGATTGGCCCACCATCCCGGCGGCTTGGGAAGATGAGAAGGCCTTAGATGCCCACACTAAAGTAGAGCGCTTGCAGGTCTTGGTCGGCCAGGTAAATGTCCAGTTAGAGAAGATGCGCCAAGCTGGGGAAATCAGCCTATCACTCGATGCGGCCGCCGTCGTCACGGGTGATCCGCAAGACCCTGATTTCGTGCTTTTGACCACTTGTCAGGCGGAGCTAGAAGATATGTGGGTGCTCTCGGCGGTGACTTTAGTGCCTCAAAAGGGTGCCAATTTGGAAATCAAGGCTATGAAAGCCCCCGGGGTCCGTTGCCCCCGTTCGTGGAAATACTTTCCCGCACTTGTGGACGCCGGCCGTTTCGGTATGGTATCTCCTCGTTGCCGGGAAGTCCTTCTCGCAAAATACCAAACTCTTTAATCCTCGATGTCCAAAAAAACTCCCTCCTCTAAGTCCAAAGCCAAAGGTCCCGCATCTAAGGCGGCGTCAGTGGATAAGAAAAAAGTTCTTCCGTCCAAGGTAGGCAAGGCAGCCCCGACCAAGCCCGTCTCGGCTAAAAAACCTGAAGTTAGAGGCACGACTGCCAAGGGTGCATCTGCTAAGACACTCACTAAGGCAACCGCACTCACCAAGGCCACCATGCCCACTAAGCAGCCTACTACCGGGAAAGGGAAGTCCCCTGAACCGGTTAAAGGCAAGTCTGGCACCAGTAAGGCCGCAGAAGTTAAGGCAGCTGGAAATAAGTCAGCTACTGGTAATAAAGCCAAGGGAGTTGCAAAGGGATCAGAGGAAAGCAAAGCAACCCATGAAGCCCAAAAACATCTTTTAGATAAACACCGTAAGGATAAGGGAGATGATGATGCCTTGGTGGTGGTTCCCCGTCCCAAGTTGCAGTTTTACACGATTGCTGATGTTAAGGAATACTTGGCGACCCGCAAAAAGGCTGGCTCTAAGTTAAACCTTTGGGTGCCTGAAGAAGAGCGTAAGGCTCGCGAGAAAGCCGCCGCCGCTGCTCGTAGCCAAGGCACGCGCACTCATAATGTCGCGGCGGCATCGATTGACGATTTACTGGGGGGTAATTTTTCCAAGACCGGCGGCGATCCGATTGAAGAGTCTAAACAGATTCCCGAAAAATTCCGTCGCTACTACCGCTTACTCGTCGACATGCGTGAAGCCTTGCAGAAGGGCGTCGCTTTCCACTCGGAAGAAGCTTTGAAGAAAAATGGTAAAGATGATGCCGGAGACCTTTCGGGTTATTCGCAGCATTTGGCGGATGCCGGCACGGACACGGCTGATCGCGACTTTGCGTTGTCGCTCATTTCTAACGAGCAAGAAGCACTCAAGGATATTGCCGATGCGATTGAAAGTATGAAGCGCGGGACCTATGGGATTTGCGAAATTACGCAGAAGCCCATTCCTCATGCACGTTTAATGGCCGTACCCTTTACGCGTTATTCCTTAGATGGTCAAAAGGAACTAGAACGCAATCGTCGGGCACACCGCCGTCGGGGTGCTGGTAATCCCTTGGGCGAAATCAGTGACGAAGTGGGCTTTGGCACTGGTGGTGGTGGCGGCGAAGACGAACCCAGCGACAGCTGAGTCCGTTGAACATGCTCGCTAGGTTTCGATCTTATCGGACGTTTTGGATCGTGGCCTTCCTGTCGATTGCCCTCGACTGGTGGTCCAAGTATCTGGTGGTCCACCATATTCCTTTTGGCACCTACTTTGAGGAAAACCTTGAGCAGTTGCCCATTCATTTAACGTCCTGGTTTTGGTTGGTACACGTGGGGAATAAGGGCGCAGCCTGGGGCATGGGCTCACAATACCAAGTACAGCCATTCCTGCTAATTCTCGCTTTCTTGGTCTTAGGCTTTGTGTGGTGGAGTCGCCGTCCCTTGTTGCGAGAGCTTCCCGGCGGTCAATGGGCCTTCGGATTATTCGTGGGGGGTATTCTGGGGAACGTGCATGATCGTTTGTTTGGATGGACGGATGCTCAAGGGGTCATGCGTCGGCTGGTGGTGGATTTCTTAGATATCCACCTGCCTTATTATCGCTTTCCCGCTTTTAACGTCGCGGATGCTTGTATCTGTGTCGGCGTGGGGCTTTATCTCTTATTGGCTTATCGTCATGATGCCACTCGTCGGGCAGCCATTGCCTCGCACGCTGGAGAAGATCAGGCCCCTTTAAAATGAGTCTACGTTTCGATCTCACGGCCAATGCCGGTGGCTTAGCTTATAAACTCTTAGCCGGCCTTGTGGTGCCGCGTCCGATTGCCTTGGTCACGACCCTCGACGCTCAAGGCAACGTCAACGCTGCACCCTTTTCGTTTTTTAATGTCATGGGCACGGAGCCTCCCATGGCAGTTTTGGCTCCGGGTGATCGCGATGATGGGACGCCCAAAGACACGGCTGCGAATTTGATGCAGAATGGCGAGGCCGTGATTCACCTTTGCGATGAACCCGTGGCCCAAGCCATGGTGCAATGTGCTCGCAGTTTGCCGCCAGGGCAGAGCGAAATCACTTTTGCTGGCCTACGCACGCGTCCCGCTGAACTGGTGCGGCCTCCCATTATTGTCGATTGTCCCGTGGCGTTAGAGGCCCGGGTGATGGACATTCGCCGCTATGGCGAAAATCGGTTAGTGGTTTTAGAATTACTATTGGCGCATGTACGCGAGGGGGTAGCCCATCCCGACACTTGGCATGTTAACTATGCCAATTATGTGCCCATTGGACGTTTGAATAGTCCTGATGGTTATGTGCGTACGGTGGAGCGCTTTACTTTGGCTTCGCCCCGCAACTAATCAGATTCCGCGAGATAGACGCTTTACGACGGTCTCAAAATCATCAGGCCGCGGAGCGGTGACGGCAATCACTTGCCCGTTTACTTTACCTTCGAGCCGAGCGAGTCGTAATAACAGACCGCGATGGAGGGGCTTGTCTTCGCCTTTATTTAAACGCCCTCGTGGCGTGGTGTCAGTCAGGGTGACTCTTCCAGAGCGACCGTATTTAAGTTCTCCGGCAATGCGTAAGCCGGCTTCAGCCGCATGTAGGCGTACTTGATCACGGCGATGGTAAGGCGTGTGTGCGGTCCAGATTCTCCAGCGCCCGCAGGCTCGCCCTGCTTCAAAACGGGTCGTCGCAAGTTTGCCATGTTTATGGGAGACGAAGGCGCGTTGTTCCGCGTCGTCCATCCCGATGGGTAAATCACAAAGCCCGCCATCTTCAGGGGCGTCTTCAGTGCGGGCGATGAATTCAAAATGAAAGACGAAAGCACCCGAGCCGACGGCTTCGCGCCATGCGCTGAGGACGCTGGTACGATCCGCAATAATCGAGATACCAGCTGCTTCGGGTTCGGGACCCACGACAGCTCCAGGTTCGGTGAGCCCTAATTTGACGATTTCAGGTTTTTGTTGGGCAAGTTGAACGCGCAGGGCCCCGACCAAGTGCGGGGCTTGATTTTGCCAAGGGTGATCATCGAGAGCTACGCCGGCGGGCTTATCGAGGGCGATCCAGCCTTGGCCCGTTGCCAAGATGGGGATGCGTAACGGCGTCTCCATGAGGAGCCCGCTCGGGAAGCCGATGGAGTTAACCGTGCTCAACGTGAGAAACAAAAAAACCCCGACGCATCGGCGACGGGGTTGTTGGGACCAACGCGCCCCATTACTTCTTGGCCGCCGCTAATTTCTTAGCCAAGCGAGCCTTGATGCGATTCGCCTTGTTAGGGTGAATCACGCCAGACTTAGCAGCTTTGTCGGCAGCCGAAGCCACTTGGGCTGCGGACTCAGGGGAAGCACCCGCGACGATGCCCTTCACGAGGGATTTCAGGCGAGTACGAACAATCTTATTGTGGACGGCGCGGCGCTCGGTCTGACGCACGCTCTTCTTGTTAGCTTTGATATTGGCCATGTGAGGTAATAGCGAAGCCGTTTCCCGCCCATGTAGTCAACGCGGATTTGTTTTTTTCGGCGTTTTAGGCTGGTTTTGGGTCGGATTTAGACCGTAAAGCGACCCCTGAGGGTGCCCCCTTAATCCATCGTCAGCCGGTAGCCGATACTGGGGCGGGTCTCGATTTTGGGGATATTGGCTTCAGGGATCGTCATTTTACGACGCAGGCTGGAAACGTAGACCCGTAAGTATTCTCGACGGGAGTCGGCTTCGGCCCCCCAGATTTCTTGTAAAATCCGTTCGTGGCTTAGCAGTTTACCAAAGTTTTTGGAGAATAATTCCAACAGGGCGAACTCGGTCCGCGATAACGGAATATCTTTATTTTTAATCGTGAGGGTGCGTTGGGCGTAATCGAGTTGGAGGTCGCCCATGGTGCTTTGGACCTCATCACGGTTTTTGGAGTTACGTCGCAGCATCGCCCGAATGCGGGCTAATAGCTCATCGGGGTCAAAAGGCTTGGTGATAAAATCATCCGCGCCGGCATCGAGCGTTTTCACTTTTTCGGCCGGGCTTTCGCTCGACGAGAGCATCAAGATGGGCGTGTCACTCCATTGCCGAAGGCTGGTCACCACTTCCGCTCCCGAGATATCCGGCATGACTAAATCTAAGATGATTAGGTCGGGCTTCACGCGCACGGCTTCTTGAAGGCCCGTACGTCCGGAGTTCGCTTCATGGATTTGGTAGCCTTGCTCGCGCAAAATGAGTCCGAGGACGTGGAGTAATTTCTCCTCATCATCGATAATCAAAATATGCTGCGGGCGTTGGGTGGGTGGGTTCATGACAAAGACTCCTCTTTTGCAAAGTAAGGGGGGGCGGCGGGGAGGTGAATGGCAAATTCGGCTCCGAGGGGCGGGCGGTTGTGCACGGTTAATTCGGCTTCTAGGATGCCAGCAATTTCGCGGCAAATCGAGAGGCCTAAGCCGAGGGAGCCAGGATTATCGCCGCGATAAAAGCGTTCGAAGATATGGGGCAGGTCGGTTTCGGCGACGCCTTGACCATGATCGGTCACCGCAAATATTACCTGCCCATTGGCTTCTTTAACCTGTAAGAGAATCGGGCTGGTGGCGGCGGAGTGTCGGGCGGCGTTGGAGAGGAAGTTGCTCAGGATGATGCTGAAAAATTGCGGGTCCGTCCGCACGCAGGCGAGGGGAGCTTGGACCTCTACTTTCACACGTTGCTTGATTTTGTTTTGGACAGCGTTGGCCAAGATTTCTTCGACTAATTCACCGGCGTTGCAGTGTTCCGTGCGAGGCCGGAGCATTTGTACTTGGACACTGCTGAGCAGGGTGAGTTCTTCCGTGATGCGCACGAGGCGGTTGGCGGCTTCGCTGATATTAACAATATCTTCGGCGTGTCGGGGGTCGCTGTGGGTGCGAAGGCGATGGATTGACGCCAGCATGATGGAGACGGGCGTCTTAACCTCGTGGGTGACGTTATCTAAAAGCGCTCGGCCCAGGCGCTCGGAGATGGCGGCCTTTTGAGCTTTTTCCGCTGCTAAGACAAAGCGTTGGCGTTCGAGGTGGGCGGAGGTGAGGTTGCTTAACTCTTCTAGTAAACTGTGGGCCTTGGGGGAGGGGTGTAGGGCGTCGGAAAATTTGATTTTCAAATAACCTAAATTTTCCACCCCGCGGTTGAGGGCGGTGGATACGACGTGGGGTTCGCTGACCGGAGGGGTGGTCGAGGCTGGGAGGAGTTCGGCAGTTCCCCCTAAGCTGGCCGAGATTAAGTTTAAGAATCGGGGCGTGTTGTCGGTAGCTAAGGCCGTTTGGCATTCGCGCAGTAGTTCGGACTTCGCGACGTTCTGGCGACTTTCACGTTCTCGTTGTCGCAAGCCCGCAGTTAGGCGATTCATGACAATCGCAATCAGCAGGAATAAGACGTGTAAGATGAGTTCATCTGCGGTGTCGATGCGGAGCGAAAAGGCGGGTTCGGTGAAAAAGAAGTTCCACGAGATTAAACTGAAAATGGCTAAAAAGAACGGTGCGGGAGGTGGGAGAATCGCCCCGAACAGCACGGTCACTCCGAGGTAAAGGAGACAGCAGGCTTCAGGTTTAAGGTCTAACCAGCGCGTGGCCAAAAAGCATACGAGGGTCGTGAGCCCGATGATAATCAGGACCTTGACTAAGTTGGCTAAGAGATGCCTCCCTCGCAGCGGTTTCTCTTGAATAAACTCAAAGAGAAACGGTGGGGGAGTGGACGTGCCCTCGGCTAACAGCTTGGTAGGCTCGAGGGACGGTGTGGTCATGGGATTTAAGTGGCTTCGCTAGGATTCAGCAGTTCGGACTCAGCGGGTTCAAACTTACTGAACAGTGCTGGGAAGACCAGCAAAGTCATCGGAATGTCGAAGATCATACCTCCGATAATGGCTGTGGCGAACGGCTTGGCTGTTTCGGCCCCGACGGCGTGAGAGAGGGCCGCAGGGAGGAGGCCAAGGATGGCCATCCCCGCCGTCATCATTACGGCGCGCATGCGCGTTTGCGCCCCTTGGCGGACGGCTTCCGGGGTGGGCATACGCTGCGTGCGGTTCTCTAAGATTTGTTCAAGGAGTAGTAACTTGTTTTGGACGGCGAGGCCAATGAGGGTCACGAAGCCTGCCATGGAGGAAACGGAGATCGGGAGTCCCGAGACGTAGAGGGCGGCCATGCCACCTGCAGCGGTGAAGGGGAGGCCCAGCAGCACCATGCCGGAGAGGCGTAAAGTCCCGAGCATGGTGAAGAGCAGGAAACAGATTGCCACTAAGCTCAGCGGGACGACCCAGGCCAGGCGCCTGACGGCGCGTTGTTGGTTTTCAAAAGCCCCTGACCATTGGAAGGTGTAGCCAGCGGGTCTTTTGACGGCCTTCTGAACGCGCTCTTGGGCGTCGGCGACAACGGAACCCATGTCGCGCCCGCGGGCGGCAAAGAGCACGGCTAAACGACGACGGTTTTCTTCGCGCTTAATACGTTGGAATCCTTGGCCGACCTCTACTTTGGCCAAACGGTCAATGGTGAGGCGTCGACCGTCGTCAGTGCCCACGGGGATGCGACCAATGGCTTCGGGAGACGCTTTTAATTGGCGGTCTACTTTTACCGTCACATCGGTGAGGCTTTCGCCGTCGAGGACTTGGGTTGCGACCATGCCACTGAGCGATGTCTCCACCGCGGTTTGCAAATCGTTTACGGAAATGCCGTTGGCGGTAAGGGCGGCGCGGTCGGCTTGAATGCGGATTTGCGGCTGACCATCGAGCGATTCGACGGCGACTTCAACCGCTCCCTCGACGGACTTAATTTCTTTGGCCACCGCTTCGGCGAGTGATTTTAGGACGGCTGGGTCATCGCCAAAGATTTTCACCCCCAGTTCGCCGCCCTTAATACCAGAGACGGCTTCATTCACATTATCCGCAATTGGCTGGCTGATTTCAATATCCGCTCCGGGGATGGAGTTTAATTTATTTTGTAATTCATTAACGATATCTGGCGTCGTTAAGCCAGGGCGCCATTCGCTGCGATCGCGTAAGTCGACAAAGAATTCACAGACATCAAAGCCGTTAATATCCGTGCCGTCGTCGGGTTGACCATGGTAGCTGATGATGCGGCGCACTTCGGGGACTTGTCCGATAATATTGCGGGCCTTGAGGACGACTTTTTGGGATTCCGTGGGCGAGATGGAGAGCGGCATCCCCACGCGGACCCAGAATGCTCCTTCGTCTAATTTCGGCAAAAATTCTGAACCTGCTAAGAATAACAAAACAATTCCCAGACCCAGAGCGGCAAAAGCCCCGAGCAAGGTTTTCATCGGGGATAATAGCACCCGGTCTAAGATGGGGCGGTAGAATTTACTGAAGAAGCGGACAATCCAAGTTTCATGATCGGTTTGAATTTCCTTGGTAAACATCTTAGCTCCCAAAGCTGGGATTAAGGTGAACGCCATCACCGTGCCCGTAATCAGGGCGAAGGTTAGCGTGAACGCCATGGGGCGGAAGATGCGACCTTCGACGCGTTGCAGGGCGAAGAGTGGCACGAAGGCACACAGCAAAATCATCTTCGCAAAGAGAATTGGCTTCCCGACCACCGAGAACGACTCCCCCATATTGTTATCAATCGACGTCTTTTCTCCGGCCATTTTGCGGTGGGCACGGATGAGCAGAACCGATTCAACAATCACCACTGCGGCATCGATGATGATACCGAAGTCAATCGCCCCAATCGAAATCAAATTGGCGGGAATCTCCTTCATCTGGAGGAAGAAGAAGGCTCCTAATAGGGAGATGGGAATGACCGCCCCAACTGCAAGGGCCGCCCGCCATTGGTTGAAGCCCAAGAACACGAGCAGGACGCCGATGACAAGGATGATGCCTTCGCTGACATTGTGTGCCGCCGTGGAGAGGGTGCGATTTACTAAATCGCCGCGATCATATTGAGTCTCGATTTTAACGCCAGGAGGCAGCCCGCGTTCATTGAGCTCTTTAATGGTGTTTTCTACATCGCGTACCACGCGCAGTGGATCGACGCCACGACGAAGCAATACCGTACCCGAGACCGTATCGTCATTGTCTTTCACGCCGGGTTGTTGGTAGCCAACGCGACCTAAGCGTGTTTTGGCCCCGATTTGAACTTGGGCCACGTCCTTAATTTTCACCGCTCCCGTGTCGCGCGTGGCGACCGCTACTTCTTCCATGTCGTGCATGGTTTGTAACATGCCGAGGCCACGGACGACGAACATTTCGGGCCCGATTTCAACGAAGGAGCCCCCCGCATTGCGATTAGCATTTTGCATCGCCGTTACCACTTGATTGATGGTGACGTCGTGCTGGCGAAGTAGGTCGGGTTTGACGATAATTTGATATTCTTTGGTTGGACCACCAAAGCCTACGACATCGACGACGCCAGGGATGGCTCGCATCCGACGTTCGATGATGTGGTCTTCAATCGATTTGAGTAACCAATCCGGGTAGGTGCTAGGAGCGGATAAAGTGTAGCGGCAAATTTCGCCAATAGGCGTGGCATCAGGGGCCATCGAGGCCGAGGCACCTTGGGGCAGATTGACCTGTTGAAGTTCTCGGTTGACGCGATTGCGGGCGGTTTCGCCGTCCGCCGTGTCATCAAACGTCAGCATCACTTGCGATAAACCGAACTGGGAGGTGGATTGAATTCGGATGCGTTCGGGGACGCCGTTTAAAGCGTTCTCGATGGGAATCGAAACCAGCTTCTCAACTTCCTCGGCGGCGTGACCAGGCCAGAGTGTGATGACCTGAACTTGGAGGTTGGTCACGTCGGGGAAGGCCTCGACGGGTAATCGTAAGGCTGAGTAGATGCCTGCACCAATAAAAGCCGCAATGAGGCCGAGTACGATGACGCGGTTTTTGCGGACGAAATGAACGAACGTGTTCATGGATTATTTCGCGGCAGCGGCGTCTTGGAAAGCAGCATCGAGCAAGAGCGAGCCAGTAGTCACAATCGTTTGGCCAGGAGAAATTTTACCGGTGATGGCGGTTAAACCATCGGGGGCATCGCCCAGCGCTGGTTCCACATCTACTTTGCGGTAATTTCCGGGACCTTCGCTAAGGTAAACGTGGCGGAGGCCTTCTGCTCCCACGACCGCGAGTGATGGCACGAGCACACCTGAAGCTTCATGCGTTGAGACCGAAAACTCCGCTTTTACCACCATCCCAGCACGGAGCGTGCCGAGTTCATCGTTGGTGACAATGCAACGCACGCGACCGTGTCCAGTGGTGGCGTCGAGGTCGGAATCTACCCCCGTGATGCGGCCTTGGTACGTTTTATCGCCGCTGCGAGTTTGGACGACAACTTCCGTCCCGACACGACACTCGGGGAGGCGCTCTTCCGGGACTTCTAGAATAAGTCGTAAGCGATGTGGGTCAGAAATCGTGAAGAGGGGCGAGGTGAGACGTGAGAAGTTAGATTGCACTTGATCGGGGCTAACTTGTTGCCCGCGATTGAGTACGAGGTCGACGACTCGGCCACTGGTTGGTGCCCGAATGGCAAAGAAATCGGTGTTATCGCCAGCTCGATTATCGAGGGAGGTGATGGCCTTTTTGGCCCGTTTTAACTCCGCCACTTTTTCTTTTTCATCCGTTTCCGCAGCCTCGAGGTCCTTGGTGGCAATCGCCCCGATTTTGAGGAGGTCTTGGGCCCGTTTTAAATTCTTTTGTGAAAGGCTTAAGTCTGCTTCTGCTTTGGTCACATCGGCCACCGCTTGGGCGTATTCGGCCGAGCTGATTGTAGCGAGGGCATCGCCCTCTTTGACGACGTCATTGTTTTTTACTAAAACTTCGACGACGCGGCCGCGCACGGGCGAGAACACGCGCACCGTGTGATCATCGTCCCATTCTAAGCGACCAAACCATTTGACGCGCACGGCAGGGCGGGCGGACACGGCGGCGGTCGCAAAGGAACTTAGACGGGGATCGTCTTTGGGAAATTGGAGCAAGCCTTCCTTCAACACAGGAGGGGCGATGGTGGCCTCCGTTTCTTGATGTTTGCCACAGTGGCAAAGGAAGAGGCTACTCACCGCCAGCGCGGTGAATCGCAAAAAGTTTTGGTTCATGGTTTTGAAGGAATCGTGTTAAGGTAGGCGAGAGCTTGTGCTTTTGCCGCGGCAAGGTCTGCGGCGGCGTTGACAAAGTTTTGGGCGGCTTGAATCGCTGCCAGTTTTTCCGTGTTATAATCGCGCGTCGTCGAAAGGTAATCGATGAGGGCAATGCCGCCGCGTTCGTAGGCTTGGCGGGAAGCTTCGGCGACTTTTTGGGCGGCGGGTAAAAGTACTTGGCGGTGACGGCGATCGCTTTCAGCGGTGATGCGCCAAGTCGCTTCGGCATCCGCTAAATCTGCGGCGGCTTGGGTGCTGGTGCGTCCTAGTTCGCTGCTAGCTAGGGTGGCTCGTGCCCGAGCCGCTCGAATGGCACCGTTGTTTTGATTGAGCAAGGGCAGGGGAATCGAAATCGCCACCCCTACCGTGTAGGCAGGCGTTTGGTAGTTGTGGTCGTAGGACAGGCTAATCGAAGGGTCAGCCCAGCGGTTGGCGTATTCTAAGGCCACTCCTGCCTCGGCGGCTTGGAGATCTTGCTTGGCGGCTTCCACATCGTGGCGCGTGCCTACCGGCGTGGCGAAGATGGCTTCACAGATGGGGCGCAGGGCTGCTAAATTATTTTTAATATCAAGATTCCCCTTGGGTTCGTTCACGCCCATGTAGATTTCTAAGGCCACGAGGGCGGCCTTGAGACGAATCCCGGCGTTGTCGACGTCGACCTGGGCCGCTTCGGCGGCTAAAGTGATGCGGGCGGCATCGATTTCGGCTAAGTCACCTGCGTTCTTACGTTGGCGGGCGATGGTGGCTTCTTGGCGATAAGAGGCCGCAGTGGCTTTAAGTGCATTGAGCGCTTCTAGGGCGGCTGCCGCTTCCGCGTAGGCTTTAATAATCGTATTATCCGTAAGACGGAGCGTGTCCGTGATGCGGAATCTGGCCGCATTTTCTTGGGCAATGCCCACTTCATCGGCACGACCAAGCCGACCCGAAACGGGGATGGGCTGAGTGAGGGAGATAGCCCGATCGTCGAAGTTAGCGGGCCAGATGCGTTGACGGGCGTAGCTGATGCCGAGTGAGGGGTTTGGGTATTCAATACTCGAGTCGTGAACCCCAGCCGTGATTTCCAAGTTTTGCTTGGACGCAATGACGTCGCGGTTGAAATTCCGGGTGCGCTCGCGGGCCTCGTCGAGGGTCAACGAGGTCGATTGAGCCGAGACAAGATTTGTCAGAGCCAAAAGTACTAAAACTTTGGGATACATAGCCGTTTGCAGTATAGCAGGCAGCGTGCGATTTTCTTAATAAAAACAGCCCCTAAATCATAAAAAATTCATAAAATTAACCTCAATTTTTTAAGACACGGTTTCTTCGCCCAAGCGTCACGCTAACGACTAAAAACTTCGGGGTGATTACGAAGTGTTTTTAAAAATCCTGCTGGTGGAAGGGGTGGGATTCGAACCCACGAACAGCGAAGCTGAGAGGATTTACAGTCCCCGACCTTTAGCCACTTGGATACCCTTCCGGCCAACAGGATGGGCATACTTGGCGTTCGTTTGGCCTGATGACAAGCGCTTTCAGATGAAAATGCATAAGCCAGTGAAGGCTTTGGCTTTCCATGCTTAGTTTTGTCGTTAATTTGCAGGTATGGTCACCCATGTCCCCATCATCGTCTTAATCGACGGGGACTGTGCCCTTTGTCATGCGACGACGGTTTGGTTTGCTCGCCGGAATCGTGAGGGTCGGCTGATATTTGCCACAAACCAAGGGGTAACGGCTAAAATCGCTCAAGAACCGCCAGGGGGTGATCCTGATACCGTAGTCGTTTGGGTGGGCTCGCATCGCTTAACGAGATCTGATGCCATCCTGGCGATGTTGCAGGCCGTGGGTGGGGTTTGGGCTTGGGCGGGCTTTTTAGGCCAATTCTGTCCCAAGGCTTGGCGTGATGGCCTTTATTCCGTGGTAGCTCGCCGACGTAAGAAGTTTGGCGGCGAGGGGAATGCATGTACGCTCTTGAGCCCATTTGATTTAGCCGAATAAATAACACCATGGTTCCACGTTTTGCCCTTAGCCTAGTTTTTTCTTCCCTCATTTTTCTAAGTGGCTGTTCGTTGTTTGATCAAAACTCGCGCCAAGAGGATTTGGATAAGATGCGCAAAGCAGATGACATGGAGCGCCAGGCTCGCTTGAAAGCTGAAGGTAAATTGAACCCTCAAGAGTATGAGGCGTTGGCGATTAAGATGGGTTGGACGCGTCCCGAGGCCCGTGGGATTCCGCCACCTCCTTCGACGGATGAGTTGGAGAAAAAGGTAAAGGCGGATCAAACGACCAAGCCTTAAACTTTACGCCCCCGGCTTTGTTTTCTGATGTCCCTGCGATACGTGATCAAACGACTGGCGGAGATGTTGCCAGTATTGTTGATTGTCGTCGCTGCGACCTTCTTTTTGGCCCACGCCGTTCCTGGTGGACCTTTTGACCGCGATCGTCCGTTGCCAGCCGAAGTCCAAGAAAAACTGAATGCCTACTACGGTTTGGATCAGCCTTTGTATGTGCAGTTAGGGAATTATGTAAAAAATCTTTTGCACGGTGACTTGGGTCCGTCCTTAAAATACCCGGGTTGGACGGTGAATGAAGTCATTGAAAAGCGGATACCAGTTTCGATGGCTTTAGGCTTGGTGTCTTTGGTATTAGCCGTGGTGATTGGTATCCCCGTGGGAGTCTTGGCCGCCTCGCGGCCAAACTCTTGTTTAGATCGCGTGCCGATGGGGTTTTCGCTGTTGGGGATTTGCATTCCATCCTTTGTGCTTGGGCCTTTGCTGACATTGTTTTTCGCCCTCTACTTGGGTTGGTTTCCGCCGTGTGGCTGGGGTTTGCCGATTCATTACGTTTTGCCAGCCGTGACCTTGGGTTTGATCACCGCCGCGCCCTTGGCGCGTTTAACCCGCGGGAAGGTGATTGAAGCGGGCACCCAGGATTATGTTCGGACGGCTCGTGCCAAGGGTTTGCCGCTTTGGCGTGTCTGGTTCCTGCACGCCTTGCGCAATGGTTTATTACCTGTGGTGACTTACCTTGGTCCCGCTGCCGCGAACTTGGTCTCGGGCTCTTTTGTCGTGGAATCGCTCTTCGATGTCCCAGGCCTGGGGCGCATGTTTGTGACTGCGATTATCAACCGCGACTTCATGTTGATTTTAGGAACGACGTTAGTTTACGCCATCGCCTTGCTGGTGTTAAATCTCGGCGCTGATTTAGTAAAAGCCTTCTTGGATCCGCGCATTGCCCGCGGTCAACAAGCATGAGTGCGACGAGCTCACCGATGCAGGCCACGCCCTCGGGCTGGCAGCGCTTTTGTCGCGACCGGGCGGCGGTGGTCGCTTTAATTTTCTTAGCCATCGTTGCCACGGTTTGCTTCCTGTCGCCTTGGATTGCACCTTATCCTTACATGGCTCAGGACTTGGCTTTAGGTCCCGTGGGTCCCTGTGCATCTCACTGGTTGGGCACCGATTTGCTGGGTCGCGATGTGCTCTCGCGTTTGTTGCAAGGCGGGATGGTGTCGATTTCTGTCGGGTTGATTGCCACCGGCGTCGCCCTGTTTGTAGGCGTACTTTATGGTATCATCGCCGGCGAACTCGGCGGTGCGGTGGAACGCCTGATGATGCGCGGCGTTGATATTTTAAGTACGCTGCCTCTGACGCTGATTGTAATTTTGTGCATGGTCGTCTTTGGGCAAAACATCTGGATGGTCTTTATCGCCGTGGGCGGGGTGTCATGGCTTACCATGGCGCGGATTATTTGCACCGAAACCACCTCGTTAAAGTCGCGGCAATTCGTGGAGGCTTCGATTGCGTTGGGCCAAAGCAAACGGGGTATCTTAGTGCGCCATTACTTGCCTAACCTCGCGGGCATTATTGCCATTTACGCCACGTTGACGGTGCCTGGCGTGATGATGCTAGAGGCCTTTGTTAGCTTCCTAGGCTTGGGTTTAAAGGCCCCCATGACCTCTTGGGGGATGATGATTAAAGAAGGTGCGGATATCATGGAGGAGTGCCCATGGTTGTTGATTTCGCCCTCCGTCGTCTTTGCGTTAACTTTATTATCGCTCAACTTCTTGGGCGATGGGTTGCGCGATGCCTTTGATCCTCGAGCCAGTCGCCGCTAAGCCCATGCCTCTCCGACGTTACATCGTGATTCAAGCTGATGGCAGTGACGGCCAAGAGTTTGAGGTCGATTTACCTTTAGACGCCACCGACTTTAAAACGCACCCAGTCACCGGTGAGCCTTGTCGCCGTGTCTTGGATGCCCCGACGTTGACGATTCGTTACGGGGAGGGGGCCATGAAGCAGTCCTTTTCGGACCAACGTTTATCGCAGGCCGGCTTTCAGAAATTGGAGAAGGATGGCGAAGGCGGTTGGACCAAGGTAAATAAATAATCCTGGCAACCTCGCCAAACGAATCGCCCCGCAAGGTGCGGGGCGAAGCGTCGTCAGGGAGGGCGTTTCCGCCGTGTAAATTACTTAGCAGCTTTAGCAGGGGCCGCGGTTTCGCGGGCTTTCTTCACGAGCGATTTCGCCGTGTCAGAAGGCTGCGCCCCTAACTTGATCCAGTGGTCAACGCGTTCGACGTTGATGACCAGAGGCGTGGTCTTACCACGAGCGCTCGGGTTGTAGTGACCGAGAACTTCGACGAAGCGACCGTCGCGGCGAATGCTTTGTTCGGCGACCACGAGGCGGTAGGTGGGCTCGTTTTTAGTGCCGAAGCGTTGGAGGCGGATGCGTAACATGAGGTGTAAAAGTGGGTGGAGATGTATTAGCTCGAGCTGAGGCTCAAAGCGGAAGGTTGAAAAACGCAGGAGGTGGGGGGCGAGTCAAGCCTTCCCCGTGTAATTTTACTTAAATTATTGGTTCACCGTCAGGTTGATTGCCCAAAAAACACCGAATAAGTTATTCACAGCGAACAGTTTAAGCGATGTATTCACAGGTTGCATTAAAACGGCGATATTTAGGGGCCCAATGGGTTGAGGGCTGTAGGGCATAAAAAACCCCGCCAGGGGGCGGGGTTTCAAAAGCCGTAAACCGGAGATTACTCGGCGGCGGCAGCTTCGGCGTCGAAGCGCTTTTCCTTAACCTTGGTAGCCGACTTACCTTGGCGACCACGGAGGTAGTAGAGGCGGGCGCGCATGACTTGGGAGTCGCGCTCGACTTCGATCTTCTCGATGTTGGGCGAGTGGACGGGGAAGGTGCGCTCTACACCTTCGCCGAAGGAAACGCGGCGAACGGTGAAGGTGGCGTGGATGCCTCCGCCTTTACGGGCGATCACGATGCCCGAGAAAACTTGGGTGCGCTCTTTGTCGCCTTCGCGAACTTTGGTCGACACTTTGACGCCATCGCCAACTTTGAAGTCGGCATCGCCTCGACCGGTCTTGATCTGGGGCTGGGTGGCAAATTGGATAAGGGGATGGTTGCTCATGGCGGTGTTGCTTAGTCTTTCAGTAGGTCCGGCCTGCGGTGCTTTGTCTTCTCAATTTGCCTCTCACGGCGCCATTTTTCGATTTCGGCGTGGTTACCTCCGAGGAGGACCGGGGGCACCTCGAGACCATCATAAACAGCGGGTCGGGTGAACTGCGGAAAGGCGAGCAACTTGCCGTTGTAACTATCACCCGTCAAGGAGTTTTCCTCACCAAGTACTCCGGGGATCTGCCGACCGAGGCAATCAACGAGCACGCAGGCGGGTAGGGTACCGTTCGTTAGGACGTAGTCCCCGATGGAGATTTCCCGGGTTACTTTACGGTCCCGGAAGCGCTGGTCGATGCCCTCATAGTGCCCAGAAACGAGGATTAAGTGGCTTTTTTGGGCTAATTCCCGGGCTAAGGGGTTGGTAAGGGTCTCGCCGTCTGGACACAGGTAAATGACCTCGCACTGGGGGGTGGCGAGGGCGTCTACGGCATCAAAAAGGGGCTGGCAGGTCATTAGCATGCCTGGGCCGCCCCCATAGGGCTCATCGTCGACCCGGCGGTGTTTATCCTTAGAATACGACCTTAGGTCATGGGCCTTGAACTGGATGAGACCCTTCTCAATGGCCCGGCCAATCACCGATTCTTGGAGGAACCCGTCGGCCATGCCCGGAAAGAGGGTGAGGAGATCGATGCGGATAGACACGGTAAAAAAAAGCCCTCCGTTAATGTGGAGGGCGTGGGGGTGGAGGCAACGAAACTTATTTCTTCCGTAAATCCATCCGCGTCTCGGGCTCTGCGGGGACAGGCTGGCCTACTACATCCACGGGTGCGGTGAAGAGGTAATGCCAGACGTCTTCTTGTAAAAATTTACCCGAGGCATCTTTGGGCGCGTTCTTATTCACTTGGACGAAGCCGTGGGCTTTGTTGGGATCACCCTTCACGTCATACTTGGTGATCAAGCGACGGCTGTTACCGTAAGGAGCTTTGGCTTCATCGGTATTCACGATGGGACCAAATTTATTTAATCCTAAAAGTAACCACGAGCGAGGGTAGTGGTCGCCCGTCCAGCCGCCATCGAGGACGTGGCTGTAGCCAAAGAAGCGATTGGCAGGCGTGGCGGAAGGCAAGCCTTGCCAAGTTTCTAATTGGTCGCGCGGACCACAGAACATCACGCAACGTGCAACTTTTTGCGCGATGGCAAAACGTGCTGCACTGGTGGCGCCGTGCGAAGCTCCCGAGATAATCACTTTTTCCCAGTCGAGGCTTTGGCCGTCTTTATTGAGGAAAAACTCCCAGTGTCCTTGAGGATTGGTCTTGTCCAAGTGTTTTACCAATTGAAAAGCGCGTTCCTTCATGCTGTCCGGTACGGGAATATCAATGGACTTGCTGGCATCGGTACCCGTGAGGGCTTCGAGGCGAATGTTGCCGAGATGCTGCGAGTCATCGAGGGGCTCGCTGTTGAGTTTCGCAAACCATTCACGTGCGTAAGCGACTTGGATGTAGTGTAGCCCATAGCTATTCACTTTGTCGGCTAAGGGTTGGCTGTGACCCATGAGCCAGACGACGAGTTGGCCTTTGGGCGTCACGCGGGTGTCAACGTTGGCATGCTCGACGTCCGCAGGCTTGCCGCCTGCTTCGAGCACGAAGCCGACTTCGGGGTGCGACTTGCAGCGTGGATCGACTTCGCTCGCCCGGGCACTGAGGCTGTATGCTTGCGGCTTGGGATCGTTGAACTTGAGCGTCGTTTCGGGTGTCGCAGCTTGAGCCACGAGCACGAGCGAGCAGAGAGACAGCAGGAATTTCATACGGGTAAGACACTCAGGCAAGGCCAGGCGTTCCTGGCAATCTCAGGCTAGCGAAATTACGGGCCAAGTTTTTGGTCCACCCCATCAAGGGCTTGGGCTATCACTTCAGCCGGAGCCCATTGATGCCCGCCTGCGAATTCCAAAATTTGGAGCTGAGACCCGAAACTGCGACTTAATAGCCCAATTTCATTATGATTCGCATCCTGCTTTCCCATGGTCACCGCTACCCCGCGCAGGTTCATCCCTTTAATATCATAAGTCCCGTCGGGTTGTCGCATCGCACAGCCCGCCCCTTGCAAGATCAGTCCTCCAAAGCCCGGGCGCAACGTGACGAAGGTAGAGCAGGCGCGGGCGCCGCCTGAAAAGCCGGTGCAGATTTTCTGCCCTTCAGCGACGTGGATTCGTTGGATGAGGTCGTCGTGGGCAGCGAGGAAATTTCCGACCACGGGTTCGGCGGGGCCATTGCGCGATTCTTCTAAGGCCACGGCGACATACTCGTGATGCTTAATCCAATCTGCCATCGAACCAAGGTCGGCATTGCCCTGCGGTGAAGCGATGAAGAGGACTTTCCATTTTTTAGAATTCGTGGGGGAGAAGCTTGCTGGCAGCCAGAGGCGATAGTGATACGTGCTCGTGAGTTTAGGTTGTTGGGGGCTGCTGTGATAGTCGCAGGTAATGCGCACCAAGGTTTCCGTTGGCAGGGTGGCCTGTAGTGCCGTGGGCGGATCCTGTGGATTGAGTGGGGCCCCTTGTTTGGATGCTGTTACCAGTTGAGGTGCGGTGGTGGTGCGGGATGCTTGAGTTTTTAGGCCTGCTCCAGTGAGGGTTTCCTCCGCGTTTTGGTTAACGGCGAGTAACCACCCAGGCAGGGATAAGACCCCGATGATTAAAGGATAAAACTTCACCCTTAGCATGGGTTAGTGGGTCCGTCGCTGGCGCCGAGAGTGTTTTTCTCGCCAACTCGCTTTGGCCCTGAGTACCACAAAGGTAAGCAAGATGACTCCAATTAAAATAAATATAATTTCGGCCTGAGTGAAATCTTCCATCGACCCTTCGGGGTGATCGGGTTTGGCGGTCTCACCGTTAGGAAGATTGGTTTTCCCAACTAGATTTGGGTTAATAGTTTTAGCATGCTTCTCCCCCGCCTGCGTTGATTTCAAGAAAGGGTAGTAGGCTCCTTCGAATTTGGCGGCGCCTTCAAAAATGCCGGAGTAAGAAATTTTTTCGCCGACCGCGTGGCCACTGGCCCGAATCACGGCAGGGGCGGGCACGGCGTGATCAAGGATGAGCACTAACTCAAATCCGCTATTTTGTTCATCAGCGCGAATGATTTGTACTTTAAGCGGGGCCTGGATGGGGGCGTCGGGCGTAAGGTTATTTTGGCGCACTTTCGCTTTAAGCGCTTCAAGTTCTGCTAGGTCATTAGTGGACGGGGTGGCCTCTATCCGTGGTGCGCTTGGGACTGGCACAACGCGATCGCTCGCCGCAATTTTTTGTTTTAACAACGTGAGCTCGTGTAAGTCTTGTTCTGAAGCGACACTTTGTGCGACGAGGCTCGTGGCACTGAGTAGTCCGAGAATCAAGCAAAGGCCCCGACGCATCGTTACATCCTAGCGGTTTTGAGGTGGTCGTGCAAGAAAGAGGTCTTTGTGACTTGGAAGATTCTTTAAGAGGGTTTACGGAAAAGGGGTGACTGCTTCCGCTACCGTACCCGTTTTACAAGTGCAGCGCCTCCGCATTGCCCGCGAGGGTAAGGCCATTTTGCGCGGGTTGGATTGGACGATGCAGCCTGGTGAGCATTGGGTCTTGTTGGGACCGAATGGGGCGGGAAAGTCCTCTTTGTTGGCGGCCTTGACGGGGTATTTTGCACCGACGTCGGGAACCATGGCCGTCTTGGGTGAAACGTTTGGACGGAGCGATTGGCGCGAGTTACGCCGTCACATCGGTTTGGCGGGGCCTGCGGTTGCGGCGATGATTCAACCTAGTGAGCCCGCATTGCACGTCGTCGTGGGTGGCTTTGATGGGTTGATTAACCTTTGGCAAAAACCTCGGCGCCAACGGGTTTATAAAGCTCGTCAATTTTTACGCCAGCTGGGGGTGGGGAGCCTAGCCATGCGTCCTTGGGGTCATCTCTCGCAAGGGGAGCGTCAACGGGTGTTGATTGCCCGGGCGTTGGTTGCTTCGCCGCCTTTGCTTATTTTGGACGAACCCTGCGCAGGTTTGGATCCTGCAGCCCGCGAAGACTTTTTGGTAATGTTACAAAAACTCCCCCGCTTGGCGCCCCACACTTCGTTGATTTTGGTCACGCACCATGTGGAAGAAATTGTACCGCTCTTTAGCCACGCCCTGCTTTTGCAACAAGGCAAGGCTCTAGCTGCGGGCCCGCTCCGGCAAGTTCTCACGTCCGCTCATTTGCAGCGGTTATTTGGTAAAAAATTAACCCTGCGACGCACCGGAAGGAGTTGGCGCTTAACTCTGGTCGCCCAACGGTAAGGGGTGCGGGCAGTCGGTTAACTTCGCCCGGACGGTGAGGTTAAGGCTTCCCCTTTGCCCTAGCTTTGTTTTACCAATGCCTTCCTTGGTTTATGCCTTCTCCCTTTGATCAGCTTCTTCCGCATTACGACGCCGTGGTGATTGGGGCCGGCTTGGGCGGGATGACGGCGGCGAACAACCTCGCTAAGTTTGGACGCAAAGTCCTCTTGCTCGAGCACCATTACCAATTGGGTGGCTTGGCGACTTTCTTTAAGCGTCCTGGGGGACATATTTTTGATATTTCGCTGCACGGTTTCCCGCACGGGATGATTAAGTCTACCCGGCGGTATTGGTCGAAGGATATTTCGGATCGCATTCATCAATTGAAGGATGTGCGTTTTATTAATCCAGACTTTGAAGTGCGGACGACGTTTGATCGGGAGGATTTTACGCGAATTCTAATCGAACAGTTTAAATTACCCGCCGCCACGGTGGAGGCGTTCTTCGCCCACTTGCGGGCGATGAATTATTACGACCATGATCAGCGAACGACGCGGGAATTGTTTGAAGAATTTTTCCCCGGACGTTCTGACGTGCAGCGACTGTTGCTCGAACCAATTGCCTACGCCAATGGTTCGACCTTAGAAGACCCCGCTATCACGTTCGGGATTGTTTTCTCGAACTTCATGTCAAAGGGCGTGTTCATTTTCCAAGGCGGCACGGATTTAATGATTAATTTGATGACGGCGGAAATGAAGGCGAACGGCGTCGATATTCGTCGTAATGTCCTTGTGGAAAAAGTCCTCGTGGAGCGTGACGCCCAGGGCACTCCGCGGGTTCAGGGGGTGCGTTTGCGGGGTACGCGCTTAGGCGAAGAGGCTACCGTGTCGTGCGGGGTGGTGGTTTCGAATGCTAATATTAAAGATACGGTCTTAAAAATCACCGGACCGGAAGCGTTCACGCCCGCTTTTGTGGCGGAGGCTCAAGCCGTTCGAGTGAATACTTCTTCCTGCCAGGTCTACATGGGCGTGCGGGAAGGGGATAGTATTCCGATGATGGGTGACTTGGTGTTTACCTCGTCCGCTCAACCCTTTTCGAGTCGGGAGTTAGTCGACTTCCATACGACCTCACGGACGTACTCGGTTTATTATCCTGATACGCGCCCCCAAACGAAGGTGCCGCACCATGCAATCGTGACTTCGATTAACCAGCGTTGGGAGGATTGGGCCAACTTGAGTGAGGCGGACTACCAAGCCAATAAACAACGCGTCATTGAAGAATCTTTCCAGGGCTTAGAGCGTTTCATCCCCGACATCCGGCGCAAAGTAGATTTTGTCGAAGCGGCGACGCCCCGCACGGTGCAACGTTATGTGCGCCATGTGGGTGGGACTTCTTTCGGCACCAAGTTTGAAGGTCTGAAGGTTTCGATGCGTTTGCCTGAGCAAGTCGGCGGATTGTATCACGCCGGGAGTGTTGGTATCATCATGTCCGGTTGGTTGGGCACGATTAATTACGGCGTGATTGTTTCGGCGAAGGCGGATGCTTATTTGCGCGACCCCCATGCCGGACCGTTAGGTGACGCTAAGGCGAGCGAGGGGCTCTAAGCTTCGGGTGCTTGCTCTGTAATCCACCCGATCATATAGCGTTGGTAGCGGCGATGCCAGGTAAGGTGCAGGAATAGGTCCACGCGGGGTTCCGCTTGGCCCTCTGCTTCAAGGAAGGCCTCTAAATTGGAGTGGATGTAGGGCACTTTCAGGATGTAATTCAGTTTGAGGCGTTGCTTCTCCCACTGGACAATCCAAGGTTTTTCGGCGCGTTCAAAGGTCGCAAACACACTTTCAGAAGGCATGGGAAAACCTTCGCGTAAGTGCAGGGCTTTTTCGTCTAGTTGCTCGAGGGCGACTTCTAGTTGAAAGAACTTTTTAAACGAAAGGCCCATGGCACTTTCGATGGCCGAGTTGGCAAAGCAGTGTTTGGTGCCCGCAGGAGTATGGGCGTACCACGTTAGGTAGTGGGCTAAATCGTTATGATAGCCTTTAACTTTCTGTCCATCTACCTTGCACGAAGGACACTGTAGTCGCTGGGGTTGGAGGTTGGTGCCTAAGAGGTCGATTAATTTTAAGACATGCTTCTGGTCCCCTTCGCGGAAATCGATCAGCAGCAAGGGCTGATTCTTTTTCGTGGTTAACGTAAAGAGGACCTGTTGGTAGAGACCGAGGGCTTGCAGGGAAAAAGCATTGGCACCGCGGGGCTCGAGGAAGGTGGATTTAAAGACCGGCAGCGGTTCGCACGCCTGCATGACTTTTTCCATCAACGCGGGTAGGGTAAGTTGAGTGTGGAACGCGCGACGAACCAGCGTGTGGGGTAGACGGTGAGGAAAGATGCCTTTATCCATGTGAAGGTGGTGGGGTGGGTGAGAACGTGAGCCCATACTTTGCCCAAGGGGACGAAGCTAGCAAGGGGGTGCCGCTCTTAAAAATGTTATCCTAAAAAAGCAGGGCGTAACGCGGGGCCCTGAGTTAGTCGTGCCGCTGCTCTTCCTGCGGAATTCGCATGCCGTAAAAACTGCGATAGACAAAGCATAATCCTACAAGAAGCAGGAGCACCCCGAGTCCGGTTTTTAAAGCAGCGGGCATTTTTAGGGCAATTTCGACGGCAAGGAGTCCGAAGAGAGTCGTGAATTTAATCACGGGGTTAAGGGAGACGGAAGAGGTGTCTTTGAAGGGATCGCCGACGGTGTCGCCGACCACGGTAGCCGCATGCAGCGGGGTGCCTTTGGCCTTCAAATCCACTTCCACGATTTTCTTGGCGTTATCCCACGCTCCCCCGGCATTCGCCATAAAGATGGCTTGGTAGAGCCCGAAGAAAGCCAGGCCAATTAAATACCCGATGAAGAAGAAGGGGTCGAAGAGGGCCAGGGCGAGGGCCAAGCAGAAAATACCCATAAAAATATTCACCATCCCGCTTTGGGCATACTGGGTGCAAATCCGCACCACTTCTTTGGAGGACTCGGTGGACGCGGTTGCGCCGTCGAGTTTCATATTATCCTTAATATAAACCACCGCTCGGTAGGCCCCGGTGACAACCGCTTGCATGGATGCTCCCGTGAACCAGTAGATCACCGCACCACCCATCAATAGACCCATGAGGGCCTCGGGGTGCACGAGCGACAACTTCTCGAGGACATTAAACTTCGGGTCGAGGGTGTGGTAGTGTTCTTGTAGCATCATAATGATGCCAAAGACCATCGTGGTGGCTCCCACTACCGCGGTGCCAATGAGTACGGGCTTGGCGGTCGCCTTGAAGGTGTTGCCCGCCCCATCGCCTTTTTCAAGCTGGTGTTTAGCTGAGGAAAAATCGGGCTCAAATCCAAACGCCTGCTTAATCTCACTCTTGATGTTAGGCTGAGTCTCGATTTGCGAAAGTTCGTAGACGGACTGGGCGTTGTCGGTGACGGGCCCAAAGGAGTCGACGGCGATGGTGACGGGTCCCATGCCTAAGAAGCCAAAGGCGACAAGGCCGAAGGCGAAGATGGGGCCCGCAAAGGCGAAGGTGGGTGGCATGATTTGCAACGCCGCTGGGTGTTGTGACAAGGCGTAGGCTCCGAACATTAACCCTAAGATACAGAGGCCGGTCCAAAACGCGGAATAGTTCCCCGCTACGAGCCCCGAAAGAATGTTCAGCGAGGCCCCGCCTTGTTGAGAAGAGGTGACGACTTCCTTCACGTGACGACTTTCAGTCGAGGTGAACACTTTGGTGAATTCCGGAATCAAGGCTCCAGCAATCGTGCCCAGTGAAATAATGGTCGAGAGCACCCACCATAAATCTGTATTACCTTTGAAGGTACTGAGTAAGACGTAGCTCGCGAGGTAAGTGACGATTACGGAAACAATGGAGGTAATCCACACGAGATTAGTCAGCGGTTGTTCAAAATTAAAATCGGGAGCTTGTTCCCAAATGGCTTGGCTCAGTCGCTGGTTGATCCAGTAGCTGACTACCGATGTCACCACCATGAGAATGCGCATCGCAAAAAGCCAAATGATGAGCGTGCCAGCGAGGGTGGGTTGAGCCGCCAGTGCCACGGCGAGGAAGGCAATTAAAGCAACCCCCGTGACGCCGTAAGTTTCAAAACCGTCTGCAGTTGGACCTACGGAGTCGCCTGCATTGTCGCCGGTGCAATCCGCAATTACCCCGGGGTTGCGCGGATCGTCTTCGGGTAATTTGAAGACGATTTTCATGAGGTCGGCTCCGATGTCTGCAATTTTAGTAAAAATACCGCCACAGATACGAAGCGCGGAGGCCCCGAGTGATTCGCCAATGGCAAAGCCAATAAAGCAGGGGCCGATGAGGGCTTGCGGGAGGAAGAGCAAAATCCCGATCATGAAAAATAATTCAATCGCCACTAAAAGTAATCCCACGCTCATGCCTGATTTAAGTGGGATGAGTAACGTCGCCAGGGCTTGCCCGCGGAGGGCGGAGAAAGCCGTGCGAGAATTAGCGACGGTGTTGATCCGAATGCCAAACCAAGCGACGCCATAGCTTCCTAGGATGCCTAAAATAGATGCGATTAGAATCACGCCGACTTCTGACCAAGCTTTGTGTTCCAGGACGCCAAAGTAATACGTCATGCAGGCCGCGATGAGCAGCCAGAGGATGACGAGGAAGCGTCCCTGTTGGAGTAAGTACGTTTGGCAGGTCTCCCAAATAATCTGCGAAACCTTCGCCATGCTTGCATGCACGGGTAACGCCCGAGTTTGCAGGTACTGCCACCAACCATAAATCATTCCGAGGATACAAACCGCCAGACCACTCCAGAGAATGGTACTGCCAGTGAGTTGACCTTGCAGGAAGGTGACTTGGGTGAGGTCGGGGATTTTTAGGTCGGCTTCACCTGCACGGGCAAATGCGGGTAAAAAACCAAACACGACCACGAGGTAGCGAGGTAGGTTGGGCATAGGGGGTAGACTAAGGGGTGACGCTAGGATGACCTACTTGGCCGGTCCCGTCAGTTGAAAAGTTTACAATTAAAACCTCTTAGCGTCCGGCTGACCCGTTGTGAGACGGCGGGGGTAGTAAGTAGGTTTTGAGGAACAAGACCGTGGCCGCAAATTGGAAGTCCACATTGGCCTTCTTGGTAAAGCCATGACCTTCGTCTTGGGCTAAAAGGTACCATACCGTCCCCCCTTGCTGGCGCACGGCATCCCGCATCCGCTCGGCTTCGGTGAAGGGTACCCGGGGGTCGTTCTTGCCTTGAATGATAAAGAGGGGGACCCGGATTTGCGCTGCATGATTCGCCGGCGAAATGGACTCTAAGAATTCTCGGAGCTCGGGTTTACGTTCATCTCCATATTCCATCCGGCGAGCTCCGCGGCGGTAATCGGAGGTATCGTGCAGGAAGGTGACGAAGTTCGTGATACCCACGCTATCAATACCGCAACAGAAGCGCTCGGGGTAGTTGGTAAGGCAGGCCAAACTCATGAAGCCACCGTAACTCCCGCCCGCAGAAGCAATACGTTGGGCATCGAGGCGATCGGATTGCCCTACCCAGTCTAAAATTGCGGCTACATCGCGAATGGCGTTTTGACGTAAGAGTCCGTTGTCGAGATTGAGGTAGCGTCGGCCATAGCCTAGCGAGCCCCGGATGTTGGGGTAGACGAGGGCGATGCCCAACTCTTGTAGAAAGTAATGGTAACTCCCCCGAAAACCAGGACGAGATTGGCTCTCCGGGCCGCCGTGAAAAATCATGAGTACTGGCCGCTTGCCTGGGAATTTCTTCGCATCCGGGTAATAGGCGAGGGCGGGGACGCTTAAGTCATCAAAACTCTTCACGCGGATGATTTCGGGAGCCGTGGGGGTGAGGGGAAGGGTAGTTTTAGTAAGCCGGTTCGTCCATCGCGTCACCAAGCCTTGGTCTACATCAACGGACCACGCATCGCTCGGTGAGTCTTCGCAGTTTAAACTAAAGCCGACTTCGTGACTCTGGGGGCGGAAACTTAAACTGCTGACGACGCCACTGGGTGTGGCAGGGAGGCGGATTTTTTTGCCTTGCGGGAGTGCCCACGCATGGAGTTCGGAGAATCCTTCGCGGTTAAACGTCGCCACCAAGACTTTTTCATCTTCTGAAAGGGCCAATTCTTCGCCATCCCAAGTGGGCTGATCTTCAAGCGCAGTGAGTTCGCCGGTTTGTAGGTCGAGGCGGACGATGTTCAGGAAGTCGGAGTTAAAATTAGCGAGGGCGTAAACCGCTTGCTCTTTTTCGGCTAAGAGAATTTGGGTGAAGAAAATCCCTTTGCAGGCGGGACTGCTGGTGAGCAATTTTCTCTCGCCGGTTGTTAAGTTGAGTTTCCAGATTTTCGTACTCTCCTGTCCCTGCGATTCGCGGAGTAAGAGGCTTTGTCCATCCGCAAACCAATCGAGTGGCGACCAGTCTGGAGAGTTATTGCGCTGTACGACCTTATCGACGATGGGGGTCGTGAGGTTGGTGACGATGATGTCGCTGTCCTTACCGTTGCGACGGTTGCTGGCATAGGCGATTTGCTTGCCGTCCTTGGACCATACTGGGTCCGTATTGCGGGATTTGCCATCGGTGAGCAGCAGGGCTTCCGCCTTCGGATTATTAAAATCGGCGACGCGAAGCTGAAAGTTTTCGTTCCCGTCGGCATCTTCTTGATAAAGGAGTTTAGTCCCATGTGGTTGGGACCAACCCGTTTTGATAGGTTGGTTGCCGTGGGTAACCGGTTTTCTTTTCCCCAAGGGAGTGTCCATCACGTGCAGTTGGGTGAAGTCACCTACACGTGTCGTGACGATGGCGGCACGCTCAGTGGGGTGCCAGCCACGAAAACTTGCCCCGCCGAGGTTTAAATACGGTTGGAGTTCTTTTTTAAGTCCCGCTTCAATCGTCGGAATCCCTTCAAGGACTAATTGATTAGGAGGGTCCGCGGCCCAGACCCATGAGGTCAGGAGCATAACTAACCAAAGGCGGGGCATCGGGTTTTTATGGGGATAACTTCTTCGATTTCCAACCCTTAAGATGTTTCCCTTGGGCGGGTTTTTCCTTATAGCACCTAGTATGTACCCCTGCTGCTTTCGCGTTTGGTGTTTCATGATTTTACTCTCGTGGTCGTGGGTGTCGCTTCCCGCGGCCGAAGGTTTAACCCGGACCCAAGCTGAGCAAGCTTTACAAAAAGCTTATCAAGCCCGCTTGGTGGAATTAAAAGCCCAACGCACGGAAGAAGTGACGGCTAAGCAATTAACTTGGGAGGACAAGAAGATGCCCTGGTTAGAGAAGTCGTTTAACTTAGCCCCTGAGGGTAAAAGAGCTTTGTGGATTTCGATGCACGGTGGTGGCGGTGCGCCTGCGAATGTGAACGATCAGCAGTGGCGAAATCAAATTCGGCTATACGCTCCCGAGGAAGGGATTGTCGTAGCCCCACGCGCTCCGACGAATAATTGGAATTTATGGCATGAGCCCCACATCGACCCACTCTTCGCTCGCTTGATTGATGACTTTGTGGCGGTGCGTGGCGTCGACCCCAATCGGGTTTATCTGATGGGGTATTCGGCAGGGGGTGATGGCGTGTGGCAATTGGCGCCGCGGATGGCAGATCGTTTTGCCGCCGTGGCAATGATGGCGGGACACCCTAACGGCGTCTCGCTGGTGGGGGTTCGCAATTTGCCGTTTGCTGCTTTTGTGGGTGGTGAGGATGCCGCCTACCAACGCAATAAAGTCGTGCCCGAAAAGATTGCCGAATTGGATGCCTTGCAAAAAGCGGATCCCGAAGGGTATGTGCACTGGGAGAAAGTTTATCCGGGTTTACCGCACTGGATGAACGGACAAGATGCGGAAGCTTTGCCTTGGATGAAAAAATATACCCGCCAGCCTTGGCCGACCAAAGTGGTTTGGTTGCAGACAGGTACATGGCACGCCCAGTTTTATTGGCTGCAGGTACCTGAGGGTACGATGAAGTTGGGGCAAAAAATCACGGCTTCAGTCACTGGTCAGGTGATTAAATTGGCCGGCGAGGTGCCGTCGGGCTTGGAGTTGCGACTAGCGGATACCTTGGTGAATTTAGATCAACCCTTGCAAGTGTGGGTGCAGGATCGCAAAGTTTTCGAAGGTAAAGTGCCCCGCTCCTTGGAAGCGATTCAGACTGGCTTGGCCGGACGTTGCGACTTAGAGGGTTGTCCAACTGCTTTATTAAAAATAAACTTATGAAATCTTGCTGCTGTAGTATCTTCCTAGGGTTGGCGGTGTGGGTTCATGGAGCTGAGGAGTATCCTACGAGTGTACCCGCGATTCCCGTCCAGCACCCAGCGGTCGCGGCCCCTGGATTTGTACCTTTGTTTAATGGTCATGACCTGACGGGTTGGCAGACTAAGGGGAACTGGGTTTACGATGCCGAGGGTAGCATCACGTTGCAGCCGCGCCCCGGGGAGACGGGTTGGAAGCGTTTCGACGCTTATCTTTTCACGACCCGCACGTATCGGAATTATGTTTTAGATTTAGAATTTAAAATTGAACCCACCGGAAACTCGGGGGTGTTCTTCTGCGTGCGCGATCCGCTTAACCCCGTTGAGCAAGGGATTGAGTTGCAGATTCTAGATTCCTACGGGTTGGCTAAGCCAGGGAATCATGATTGCGGGGGGATTATCCGCGCCATGGCTCCCGCCAAAAATATGGCGAAGCCCGCCGGAGAGTGGAACCGCTACACCCTCACTTTAAAAGACCGCCATCTCTCGGTCGATTTTAACGGTCAACGGACGATTGTGCTGAACCTCGAAGATTCTCCCATGAAGACGCGTCCTGCCGATGGGCATATTGGTTTTCAAGACGAAGCGAAACGCGTCTGGTACCGGCAGGTGCGTATTCTGGAGTTAAAATAAGCCCGCCTAGCGCTGACGCAAGTGACACCACGGCGCTGCTTGACTGACGTCGACCATGAAGGGCCCTTGGGTTTTTCCGGGCGAGAGAATCGCCAAGATCACCGCATCTTGGGACGAAGCGTTAAAGGTCGCATGGACTAGACCGGCGGGAATATGCGCGACTTCGCCTGGGCGGAGAATCCGCTTGGTTTGCTCTACCCATTGTTCGACTTCGCCTGCTAAGACGTAAATCACTTCTTCTAATTCGGGGTGGGTGTGGAAGTTGTGGCCCTCGCCAGGCGGTAAGGTGGCTTGGCAAATTTGGAAAGCCTGCGTTTCCGTTAGGTCGGGGCGGCAGACCCAATAATTCGTGCGTCCTTTATATTCTTCTTTAAGAGCTTCGCTGGGGGTGACGAAGCGGAGGGGTTGGGCGGTCATGGCTTGTTCATATTTTAGATAGCAGACAGGGCAAGCCCGCGCATGTGATGGTTGACAGGAGGGAACTTGGCCCCGAATTCTCTGTCTGCACCTTCACCCCTATGAAATCCTACCTTCCCTTGATGCTTGGTTTGGCTTGTTTGCAAGTGGCCCCCTTGGTGGCGGCCGATGAGCCCAAGAAACCTGCGGCCCCCGCCGTTAAGTTGCCCGTGCAACCTGCGGATGTGGCCGCCCCCAAACTCGGGCCTGATGGTCAACCTCAAGGCAATTTCATCAAGCAACATCAATCCTTTGTCGAACTCGCTAAAAAAGGTGAAGCCCAAGTGGTGTTCTTAGGCGACTCGATCACCGCGGGTTGGAATGGTCAAAAGGCTTTGTTCGATAAAGAATATGCTCAATACAAAGCGGTGAATTTCGGTATTGGTGGCGATCGCACCCAACACGTGCTCTGGCGCGTTGAGAATGGTGAGTTCGACGGGATTAAGCCTAAAGAGGTGGTATTGATGATTGGTACCAACAACAGCGGCGTGGGTGAAAACAGCCCTGAGCAGATTGCGAATGGCATTCATAATATCATCGATGCGATTCACAAGCGCTCGCCCGAAACCAAGATTTTACTTTTAGCCATCTTCCCTCGGGGTGCGACGGAGAAGAACAATCCTGGCCGGGAAAAGAATAAGAAGGTCAATGCGCTGATTGAGAAGTTTGATGACGGCAAGAAAGTGCACTACTTGGACATTGGCCCGAAGTTCCTCACCGCCGATGGCACGTTATCGACTGAAATCATGAAGGACCTCTTGCACCTCACGGCCAAGGGTTACCAGATTGAGGCCGATGCAATCCGCGATAAAGTGGCTGAATTAGCGAAGTAATTTTTCTTCCGCTTAGCAAAAGGGCCAACCATCACGGTTGGCCCTTTTTTATGCCCCACTTGGCAACGCTAGCTCAATGCCACTCTTTGGGTAAGTCGGGCAGGGTGGCCTTGATGATCTCGTAAATCGCTTTTCGTTCGTCGGCGGGAAGGTTTTTAAATTCGTCGGTAGGCTCTGCCGCTTGGAGTCCGGTGGCGAGGCGTTGGAGGACGATTTCGCGCAGTAACGGGGGAAGGGTGGCGAAGGACTGGGAGTAGATGAGTGGGCTGCAACGGTAGCGAAAGAGGCGCGTTTTTAAATCAAGGTCGCGGAGCGCACGACCTTGAGTGTCGGGGCGTCGTTCCTTGGCGTAGGCTTTTTCGAATTCACCATTGCCTTGGATACCTCTCGTTGGCCAGTCGGGCTCACCTTTACATAAGAGGGCTTCAATGATCTTCTCGGCTTGGTTGTTAAACACCACCAGACAAGAGCCCGAGGGCGGTGCTTGTTCGGGGAGTCCTAACAGGTCGCGCATGGCGGGCCAGCGGTACAGGGCGAGGCGCGAAGTGAGGTTGGCGTGTGCCAAGACGTTGTGCACGTAGACTTGGTGGTCGTGCACGATGAGCGGGATGATGTCGCTCGTGGCTTTCAGGTAGCGTTGGGGGTCGACTTGTTCGGGCAGGGTAGCGAGGCATTTGCTGTGTAGTGCATCGGTGCCTTCGAAGTCGCCCGCGCTTTTCCCCATGGTATTACCGCGGTGGAAGAAATCGCCCGGGATGCCGGTAACATACCACCCGCCCCAGCGTTCTTGCAAAGGCGTCGAGGCCTCGATGTTCGACGTACTGGAGCCACTTAAGGGCTCACCAAGAGCATCGGGATAAATGGAGCGATCGCGCAACGAGGGCGTGTGCTCATAACTTTTGTGACAAGAGAGGCATTCATTGCTCCGGTGGAGCAATTCTTTGCTTTCCGTGGCTTGGGCATCGAGGGTGTAAAAAGTCGCTCCGAGGGTTGGGTCAAAGACCGTTAACTCGATGCTCCCGCCCGGAACCCAGCCGATGTAGGCTTCGTCCGAGAAATAAAGTACGCGTGGGTTAGAGGGGCTGATGATATCACGCTGCAAACTGGTTTTACTAAAAACCATTAACTGGGATTCAACTGGTGCGTTGCATTGCTCCAGTAGCCAGCGTAAGCGCTTACGTGCGGGCCAACTGCGGATTTCGTCGGCCTTATCGGCAAAAGCGGCATTAATTTTCGCCGCAATATCTTTAGGAAGGGTGGCCGAATAATTAATGGGAGGATCTTCGAAGTCCTCATGTTCTTGGGCCGGCAAAGCGAGTGCGGTCGTTAACAAACCTAATAACGAGATGCATGTTGAACGAGCAAACCCCATGCGCATCAGTTTAAGACCGATGGCAGGGGTCACAAGTTCCACTTTTCGCGCTTTGCAGGTATTAGGCCGCGGATTTATCTTCAATAAAACCCGAATCTGCTAGGGAGCGGAGTTTTAGCAAAGCCCGCTCCTCTAGTTGGCGGACGCGTTCCCGCGAAATCTTTAAGGTGACCCCGATTTCATCGAGCGTTTGTTCCGGACCATTTAAGCCAAAGCGAAGCGTGATGATCAGAGCTTCGCGTGCATCGAGGGCGCTGAGTTGGCGCCGCACAAAATCTCCATCGATTTTTTCGCTCGCTGCTTGGGCGGGGTTGATGGCGTTCATGTCTGGCAACGTATCACCTAAGGTGTGAGCTTCGTTATCCTCGACCGGGGCGTCGAGGGAACTTTGGAAATTTTGCAGCGAACGGATTTCGCAAAGTGCCTCGTTGGTCCACTTCAAAGCCTGCAGCAATTCTTCCTCGGTCGGAGTGCGTCCGAGCACTTGTACCAAGCACGCTTCTGCTTTGATGAGTTTGGTGATCTCCTCGTGAATGTGCTTGGGAAGGTGTACGATGCGATTCTGTTGGCGGAGGTGCTGAATCATGTGACTCCGGATGGGCCAAATGGCGTAGGTGTTGAAGCGCAGTTCGCGTTGCGGATCGAATTTCAGTGCGGCCTCGGTGAGCCCAACGAAACCCGCCGCCGCGAGTTCCATGACTTGCTCCCGATCTTGGCGGTAGCGTTTGGCCTGGAAGATGCAGAGGCGGAGGTTCGCCAGGATGAGCTCGTGCAAGGCACGGGTCGCTGCGGGCGTCAGTTGGCCATTGCCCAACTTGCCGGCTTGGATGGTTTTGCCCAAGGCCAGTTCTGCATCCTTCTCCAACAGTGCGTAGCTGTGAGCCTTGGCCATCAGGGCACTCAAGACGTCGTTGGACGACTCAGTGCTTGGGTTGCTCTGGGGCGTGAGCACTTTGGCCAAGTCGTTCGTAGCAGGAGTAGGGAGTTTGGAGTACATAGGGAAAGGGGTGGGTTTTGGTTCTTGTGGAATAATAAAAGAAGGATGGGCCTCTACTATAGGGGTCCCAAAACGCCCTTTTTGAGGGGGTGATTTCCTAAGTCGTTGATAATAAAGTAAATATTTCCTTCATATTTTTTAGGACCCCTGGTGCTGGGAGCCAGTCGGTGGCTATGACGACGGACGGTGGGTGAGGTCGTTTTTTCCTAAAATAGTGTTTCGGAAAGGTCCCGATTGGACACGTTGAGGGTATGTGGCGTCTACCCCTCGCGTTCCTCGTTTTACCCGTGCTCGGCTGGTCGGCTGATTTAATTGAATCCAACCGCGACCCTAAGGTGCCTCCAACTACGGATTTTTGGCTACACGCCAATGCACAATGGAATCGCCGTTTTCCCCTGCCAGCTGACCGAGCGGTTTATAACTCTTTTGCCTGGCAGGATGATTTACTGAAGAAGGACCTGTTGGAGATTAATGCCGATTTGCTCACCAAGGGAGACCAGGCGACTTATAATCAGCGTCGCCTAGCCGCTTTTTGGACGTCGGCGCTAAAGTTTGAAGATCGGCCGTTTGCTTTACCGCGTGGTTTGCAGCAGGTCTTAGCTAAATTGGATCAGGTTCAGTCGCCGCAAGAGATGTTGGAGGTGGCGGCAGATTTTTACGCTCAAGGGACGGGTAGTTTTTTAGGGCTGTATGCTGGGCAGGATAAGAAGGATGAGAATTTAGTGGTGCTGGGTTTATACCAAGCGGGGACCTCCCTGCCGGAAAAAACCTATTATTTTAGTGCGGAGCCTTCGACGAAACGCGTTCGGGAAGCGTTCCCCGCTCACGTGGCCCGTTTACTTCATTTTATGGGCTATGACGCCGCCAGCGGCGAAAAAGCTGGGGCGTCGGTCTTGGCCTTTGAAACGCGTTTGGCCGAGGTCTCTCGCCCGATGGTCGAGTTGCGGGATCCCGATAAAAACTACCATCCCATGTCGATGGCGGAGTTAGATGCCCTAACTCCCGGGATTCACTGGGAGCCCATTTTGCAAAAAGCTGGTGCCCCTGCCGTCACGCGGGTCGTGGTAGGGCAGCCGGAGTTTGTGACGGCTTTGGGCAAGATTTTGGCGACGACTGCGCCGCAAACGGTGCGTGATTATTTGCGTTTTCAGTGCATCGCCTCCTTGGCCTCAGTGATTAACGCCGAGACGGCCAAAGCGGCCTTTATGTTTGAGGGTGAAATCCTCTCCGGTGCGAAACAACAACGGGTTCTAAAGGAACGTGCCTTACGAATGGAGGATGGTGCTTTGGGTGACTTGCTCGGACAGGAATTTGTCGCTCGGCGTTTTAGTCCCCAGCAACGTGAACGGTTTCGGCTAGTTTGTGAAAATGTCCGCCAAGCCTTTGCGCAACGGATTCCTAAGTTAACTTGGATGGATGAGGTCACGAAAGCGTGGGCTTTAAAGAAGTTGGCCGCGATTAAACTGCGCGTCGGTTATCCGGATAAATATCGCGATTATGAGGGCGTGGAGATTCGTTCGGAGGATTTACCGAGTAATATTTTATCCGTCGCCCAGTGGGCCCAGCGCCGCTCTTTTGCACGCGTTGGTGGCATGCCCGAGCGGGAAGAGTGGGGGATGCGGCCTTACACGGTAAATGCTTATTATAGTCCCATGAATAATGAGATTGTGATGCCCGCCGCGATTTTAGGGGTCCCGACTTATGACGGGGATTTGCTCGATGATGCCGTGCTGTATGGCTTTATCGCTTGCACGATTGGACACGAACTCACGCACGGGTTTGATGATTCGGGTCGACGCTATGGCCCCACCGGACGCTTGGAAGAAGGGTGGACTCCGGCGACGGAAAAAGCGTTTCGCGACCGCTGCGAGTTAATGGTGGCCCAGTATAATCAGGAAGAGCCTTTGCCCGGGATTCATGTGAATGGCCGACTCACGCTCGGGGAAAACATTGCCGACATTGGTGGGGTGGCCTTGGCGATTGACGCCTTTAAGACCACGGAGGCCTATCGTTCGGGTAAGTTAATCGCTGGTCAGACTCCGATGCAGCGCTTTTTCCTCGCTCATGCTTTTGCCTTCGCAGGAAATATCCGTCCCGAAACCTTGCGGAATCGCCTGTTGTCCGACACCCACTCGCCGATGCCGCAACGGATCAATGTCGTTTTGAAAAATATCGACGAATTTCACGAAGCGTTTGGCACCAAGCCTGGCGACCCCATGTGGTTAGCTCCCGAAAATCGGGTTAAAATTTGGTAGTATTCGAGAGTTTTTGATTTTGGTGGGAACTACTTGCGCCGCCTGCTCTCTATATCTTTTATAAAACTTACCTATGCGTTGTCTGCTGCCCCTGCTCACCCTTTCCGTTCTGCAAGTTTCTGCCATGGATCTTACTTATTACATCGGTACGGCCGGTCCGCAGGCGCCCGGTATTATGCTCGGGCACCTGGATTCCGAGACGGGGCATTTGTCGGCCCCCGAACTGATTGCTCCTGCCAAAGGAGCGTCGTACCAAGCCTTAAGCCGTGATGGGAAGTTTCTCTATACGACGGTGGAAGCCGATGGGGGTGGCGTGGCTGCTTACCGTGTAGAGGGTGCGAAATTAATTTTTCTGAATAAGGAAGCGACGCAAGGCCAAGGTGCCACCCACCTCGCGGTTGATGGTAGCGGCCAGAATTTATTAGTCGCCAATTATGGTTCGGGTTCGGTGGCTTGCTTGCCGATTAAGGCCGATGGTTCTTTAGGTGCCGTGACCAGCTTTGATCAACACACCGGCAAGGGCCCCAACGTGGCTCGCCAAGCGGGTCCGCACGCTCACGGGATTTATCCCGATGCCCAAAATCGCTATGTCTACGTTCCTGACTTGGGTACCGATGACGTCTTTATTTATAAATTAGAAGTGGAGAAGCATGAGTTGGTTTTACAAAACCCCAAGTCGGGTCGCGTCCCCGCAGGGGCAGGTCCACGTCACTTAGCTTTCTCGCCTCACGGCAAATTCCTCTATGTCTGTAATGAGATGGGCCTCTCGGTGACCACCTTTGCGGTTAATCCAGCGGATGGTCAGTTGAAAGAATTGCAGACGATTACCACCATGCCTGAGGGTACGGCGGGAATCAAAGGTACCACGGTAGCGGAAATTTTCACGGATCGCCGGGGACATTTCTTATACGTCTCGAATCGCGGCCATGATTCTTTGGCGGTTTTCGCGATTCAGCCTAACGGCACGCTAGCGCTTGTGCAGCATGTCTTGAACGTGCCGGCCGTGCCCCGCGGGTTTGGTTTAAGCCCCGATAGCCAATGGTTGGTTTGTGCCGGTCAGAAATCAGGCACCGTAAACGCCTACCGCATCGATGAGAAGACGGGCCAACTCACGGACACCCACCAAGCGGTAGCGGCCCCTGGCGGAGCTGCCATTTTATTCACGCGCTAATTTTATGAAGTGGGGCTCGCGTCTAGTTATTTCGGCTGCGCTAGGTTTAGCGGGGCTAGGGTTGCATGCGGAAGTGGATTTTAACCACGAAGTCGTGCCGCTCTTAAAGAAGCACTGCACCGAGTGCCATGCGGGCGACAAGAAGAAGGGGAGTTTTTCGATGAATACCCGGGCGACTCTCCTCGAGGGTAGTGAGAACGGCGTGATGCTGGTGCCTGGCCAAGTAGCGAAATCTAAGATTTTGGAATTAGTCGTTAGTAGTGATCCGGATACGCGCATGCCTCCGAAAGGGCCAGGTCTGACGCCTGCCGAGGTCGAAGTGCTTAAGAATTGGATCAAAGAAGGTGCCGTCTGGACCGAAGGTTTTGCGTTCAAACAACCTGCTTATGAGCCCCCATTGAAACCACGAGCCGTGGCTTTGCCCGCGGCACAGCCCGGCCGAGAGCATCCGATTGACCGACTCCTAGATGAATACTTGCAACGGCAAAAAATCGCCGCCCCCGCCGTGGCAGATGATGGCACTTACCTGCGTCGGGTTTATTTAGACCTGATCGGTATTTTGCCTACGCCGGAAGAAACCGCCGCCTTCTTAGCTAATCCTAACAAGGATAAGCGGAGTGTCGTTGCCCGTGAATTATTAGCCCGCGAGATTGATTACGCCGAACATTGGATGGTGTTTTGGAATGACCTTTTGCGTAATGACTACGCTGGTACGGGCTACATCGATGGCGGTCGCAAACAAATCACCGCTTGGTTATATCGTTCGCTGATTAATAACAAACCCTACGACGTTTTTACGCGCGAACTCATTGCCCCAGCTCCCGAAAGCGAAGGTTTTTCGAAAGGGATTATTTGGCGGGGGGCTACCAGTGCAGGTCAGAAACCGGAAATGCAATTTGCGCAAAGCGTTGGCCAGACGTTTTTAGGCATCAATATGAAGTGTGCGTCGTGCCACGATAGCTTTACGGATCGTTGGAAACTGAAAGATTCCTACGGCCTCGCGGCAATCTACTCGGACCATCCGATGGAACTCGTGCGTTGCGACATTCCAACGGGTAAAATGGCCGCCGCCGCTTGGATTTTTCCGGAGTTAGGCCAAGTGGATGCGACGTTGCCGCGCGCCGAACGCTTAAAGCAACTGGCGGCTTTGATGACGCACCCCGATAACGGGCGCTTCCAGCGCACGATCGTAAATCGCTTGTGGCACCGTTTGATGGGACGGGGTTTAGTGCATCCGGTCGATGCGATGCAAACGGCTCCTTGGAATCAGGATGTCTTGGATTTATTGGCCAACCAATTGGTCACTACGAAGTATGACTTAAAAGAAGTGCTATTTTTCATCGTGACTTCGCAGGCCTACCAATCGCAGACGCAAATCTTACAACGCGATGCCGATGACAAAGGTTACGTTTACCATGGTCCGCGTGCGAAGCGCCTGACGGCGGAGCAATTCGTCGATGCGATTTGGCGTCTGACGGGAACGGCACCTGCTAAGATTGATGCGGGGGTGATGCGGGCCCGCGACGGTGTAGCCATTGCGGCGTTGTTAGCTCAGCCGATTTGGTCTAATGACACGGCGAAGGGTAAACAGCCTGCCGCTAACGAAGCTCGAGTCTTTCGGAAGACGGTGAGTTTAGCGACCGACGTGACGCGGGCGGGGTTGGTGATTGCCTGCGACAATACTTACGAACTTTGGGTGAATGGTCACAAGGTTGGTAAGGGGGATGATTGGCAGTCGCCGCAATCGTACGATCTCACGACCGTTTTAAAGAAGGGAAATAACGACCTGATCGCCGTGGGTCGCAATGGCGGCACCGCACCTAATCCTGCGGGGTTGTGGGTGCAATTATACGTGCAGTTGTCCGACCACAAAGAAGTCGTCGTGGCTACGGATAAGTCGTGGCAATGGTCGGCGACGTTGCCTAATGCCCAAGGGGCTTTGCCCGCTAAGACCGAATGGAAGCCTGTCGCCTTGGTACCCGATGTTGGCTGGGGTGAGGGCGAAAGTCGCTTAGCAGATCAATACGCCATGCTGTCCAAAAAGACGATGCTCTTACCTCGGGCAGCGTTGATGAAGTCGGATTTGCTTCAGCGCTCATTAGGTCGTCCTAACCGCGAGCAGATTGTCTCCATGCGTCCCACGGAATTAAGCACTTTGGAGGCGATTGATTTATCGAATGGGGCTGGATTGACTGATTTACTCAACCGCGGTGCCGCGCACTTGATGCAACGCACCTGGGCTTCCCCCCAGGCTTTGGTCCATTGGTTATATCAAGCCGCGCTTTGTCGCGAGCCTTCGCCCGCCGAACTCAAAATCTCCCTCGAAATCTTAGGCCCCAAGTTGACGGAGGGTGGGGTTGCGGATTTATTATGGTCGGTGTTCATGCTCCCCGAATTCCAACTTGTACGTTAATGCTATGAATCCTCTCCCTGGTTTTTCTTTCGACCCTGATTTGCCCAAGCCTTTGGTGCGTCGGGAATTTTTGAAGCAACTCGCCGCAGCGGGCCTGGTTACGATGGGCATGGGTGCCCCTCGTTTGTGGGGCGCTGCGCCTAAAGTGATTGCGCCGCCTGCTAAGGCTGATGCGTGTATTGTATTGTGGCTCGCGGGCGGGATGGCGGCGCCGGAGACTTTTGATCCGAAGCGTTACGCGCCTTACGAAAAGGGTTTGGATTACAAGCGGGTGTTGAGCACTTTCCCAGCCATTCCTACGGCCGTAGATGGTTTGCAGATTTGTCAGGGTTTGGAGCGTATTGCCAAGGTGATGGATCGTGCTGCCTTGATTCGCTCGGCAGTGCAGCCTGACTTGGGTAGCATCTTACACTCCCGTCACCAATTCCATTGGCACACGGGTTACGTTCCTCCTCAGACCGTGGCTTGTCCGCATATTGGAGCCTGGATGTCCCGCGTGTTGGGGCCGCGTAATCCAGTTATGCCGGCCTTCATTAATATCGGGCAACGTCTAGAAGGGGTCGGGGAGAGCGAAGAATTAAAGGCCTTCACGACGGCAGGTTTTTTGGGGGGTGAGTATGGTCCGATGAATTTGCCTTACCCAGATGAAGCGGCGGCCGCGGTGCGCCCGCCTAAGGGCATGGATACGGGACGCTTCGTGAATCGCGATCGCGAGTTCCGTCGTTTGGTCGATGCGAACCCCCATCGCGATCAAATGAGCGACTACCAACAAGAATCGATGCTGCGTTCGATGGATAACGCTTATCGTCTCTTGAGCGCGAAGGAGCGGGCTGCTTTTGATTTATCTTTGGAACCCAAAGAAGCCCAAGAAGCTTACGGCACCACGCGCTTTGGTCGCGGCTGTCAGTTGGCGCGTCGCTTAGTCGAGAATGGTGCCCGCTACGTTGAAGTCACCACGGAGTATGTGCCGTTCTTTAATTGGGACACGCACGGCAAGGGTCACAAGATGGTCGAGGAAATGCATGCCACTATCGACGCCCCCATTGCTCAGTTAATTTTAGATTTAGAGAAGCGTGGTTTATTGGACCGCACGCTTGTCGTCATTGCCAGCGAGTTTAGTCGCGATGCGATGATTGAGGGTCGTCCTGGTTCTAAGGCGGGCGATCAATCGTTCCATAAAGGAACGACGATGGAGAGCCCTGATCACTACGGTTTACACCGGCACTTCACGGGTGGTACCAGTGTGGTGATGTTTGGGGGTGGCGTGAAGAAAGGTTTAATTTACGGGGCGACGGCCGACGAACGTCCGCTGCTCGCGATCAAAGACCCTGTGAGTATTGAAGACATGCACGCGACGATTTTCACCGCGATGGGCATTAGTCCCAAGACGATGTTCGAAATCGAAGGGCGTCCCTTCTACGCCACGGTCGATGGTAAAGGTAAGCCTGCTAATATTTTTGGCTAACGAACTAAGTTTTGCAGGTCGGCCTGGTGTGCAAGCAACGCTGCCTGAATGAGGGCTGGCGTTTGCGCCATCGCCGTCGTTAGAGGCATCTCTAGCGGTTTAACGGGAATTAATAAATCAAAAGCCGAGGCGAGCTCCGTCGGGCTTTCGATACTGCCCGCCACGCCGACGACTTTTTTGCCAAGTTGACTAGCGAGTTGGGCGATGCCCACGGGGCCTTTGCCATTGAGACTTTGGGCGTCGAGGCGACCTTCGCCGGTGATGACTAAGTCAGCGGCCGCGATGCGTTGGCGGATTTGTAATTGTTCCGCGATTAAGGTGAAGCCCGGCGTCAACGTCGCTCCCATGAAAGCCATCAATCCAAAGCCGAGGCCTCCCGCTGCCCCCGCTCCTGGGGTTTCGCTGGGGAGGCGTCCAAGGCCTTGACCCACGAGTTTTACGAGGTGAGCCAGCCGTGCTTCGAACCACGGAAAATCTTGGACACCTTTTTGCGGACCATAGATGCGGGTGGCCCCTTGAGGCCCAAGGAGAGGGTTTTGAACGTCACATGCCACGAGTACCTCGGCCGGCCAAGCTGGCGGGGCGCTTAGCCGATCCGCTTCGAGTAGGGTGGTGAGGGTGGGGGTGAAGGGTTGGTTCTGGCGGTAGAACTGATAGCCCAGAGCCAAGGCCATTCCGAGCCCTCCGTCGTTGGTAGCGCTTCCGCCGATGCCGATAATGATTTTTTTGACCCCTCGGTCGAGGGCGGCTTTGAGTAATTGTCCAGTTCCGTAACTCGTTGCGGTAAAGGGATTAAGCGGAATATCGGAGACTAAAATAATTCCGCTGGCCGCGCTCATTTCCAGGATGGCTAGCCCTCCTTGAGCGGGGAGTAGTCCCCAGCGGGCAAGATGCGGACGACTTTGAGCATCAAGGACTTGCGTTTCTTGCCACTGGGCTCCTAGGGCGGCAACCATGGCCTCGGTGGTTCCTTCTCCGCCATCGGCAATGGGACAATGATCGAAAACCGCGTCGGGAAAGGCCTTTTTTAGCCCCTCGGCCAAGCATTGATTCACTTCTGGAGCCCGGAGGGATCCTTTATATTTGTCGCTGGCAAGGAGGATGCGCATCAAAGCTTCGGCGATTCCTTTATGGGGCTAAATGAAGGGGCGGGAAGGGTAATCTTCGGCCCCATTAAGCCCGCTTGATTCCTGAAGTTATCACCCTATATTGGGTTGAGTTAAGACCTTCCCCTAACTTCGGCACCTTACTGGTGTTTTTACCCTAAATATTATTTTTATGCACCACTTCCTTCGATTGCCCTCCCTCGTGGCGACGAGTTTGCTCACGGCATCGGTTTCGCTCCTCGCGGCTGATGAGCCGAGCAAGGAGGGTTTAGAATTTTACGAGAAAAACATTCGACCGATTTTGTCCGAGCACTGCTTCGAGTGTCACTCGATTGAGAAGTCGACGACCAAGGGCGGGTTGATTTTAGATTCACGTGAGGGAATGCAAAAAGGTGGCGATGATGGTCCCGCCGTGGTGCCTGGTAATCTCGGTAAGTCGTTGTTAATTCGCTCCGTGCACTACACGGATCCGGAATTAGCGATGCCTCCCAAGAAAAAAGGTGGCAAGATTGCGGATGCCAAAATTGCGCTCTTGGAAGAGTGGATTAAGATGGGTGCTCCCGCTCCCGTGGGTGGTACGAATAAGTTAACCGGCCTCTCTCAAAAGGCCCGTGATCACTGGGCATTTAAGCCCGTGCAATCGCCTGCGGTTCCTGAAGTTAAAAATGCTGCGTGGTGCAAAACGCCGATTGATCATTTCGTCCTCACGAAGTTAGAAGCCGCGGGTTTGCAGCCCAATCCGCCTGCCGATCCCGAATCATTACTCCGCCGGCTTTTCTACGATTTAATCGGTCTGCCTCCGACGGCCGATCAAGTTTACGCCTTTAATCGGGCTTACGAAGCCGCTCAAGCGGCAGACGCTGGTGCGATTCACCAAGGTCGACCCGCTACGAATGTCGACACAGTGGTGGCCAAGCAGGTCGACTTCTTACTCGCCTCGCCGCACTACGGTGAGCGCTGGGCACGTCACTGGCTCGACACTGCTCGCTACTCCGACACGCGCGGTTTGCCTGTCAATCAAGGCAAAACCCTCTTTGAAGATTATCGCTATGCTTACGCTTGGACGTACCGCGATTATGTTATCGAGTCCTTCAATAACGATAAGGGCTACGACCAATTCATCATCGAGCAGTTAGCCGCCGACAAACTTCCTGATATCAAACAAGGTGATCCGCGCTTAACGGCGTTGGGCTTTATCACCATCGGTAAGCGCTTCGATAACATGGATGACACCATTGATGAGCGCATTGATACCACTACGAAGGCGTTCCTCGGTTTGACGGTCGCCTGTGCGCGTTGTCACGACCACAAGTTTGACCCGATTCCCTCGGCCGATTACTACTCCTTGCACGGTATTTTTGCTTCGACGATTGAGCCGTTGCAACACCCGTCGATTGCTTTGACGCCACAAACTTCGGCACAACGAGCCGACTTCGAGAAGCGCCTCAAGGAACTCCAAGAAGAAAGTGCGGCGGGTTACTATAAATATTTCCGCGAAATGCGCGCTCGCTACGATCGCGAAATGGCGGGACGTTTGATTGCGGCGACGTTGAAGCGTGGCTCCGAAGAGTGGGGTGATGTGAATGAAAAGTATAAACTCGAAACGCCCTTGCCGGACTTCGAGCCTATGCGCATCCAAATCGATTCGCCTATCACGGGTCCGTTTGCACGCGTGGCCAAAATCCCGGCCGCTTCGTTTGCGGAGCGTGCTCCAGTGGTTTTAGCCGAAGCGATTAGCGACACTAAGCACCCCGTGAATCCGCTGATTGCGGCGGCCTTGCGTGGTCTCAAGCCCAAGACGATTGATGACATCGCCTTGGCCTACCAAAAAGTTTATAACGATAGCAAGGAGTCCATCCTCGCTCACATCGACCGCTGCTCGAAGCCAGGTCATACTAGCAAGCAAACCCCTGCGGCCATTGCGCAGTTAGCGGCTTATCCCTGGCCCTTGCCGGACGTTGAAGACATTCTGGATAACGAAGAACTCATCGCAATGTTCGATTCGCGTAAGTTCTGCAACGATTGGCAAAATCGGCCGATTTTCGGCGGACAAAACAACACGAAGCCCGCCCGTTATTTCCGTTTCGCGCAAGTGAATGAATTGCGCCTCTCGCACCCTGGTGTGCCACGTGAAGCTATGGCGGTACAAGATGCGTCCACCCCTCGCGACACGAATGTCTATATCCGCGGTGATAAGAATAAGCTCGGACCTGTGGCCCCGCGGCGCTTCCTTGAAATCTTATCCGGCACGGATCGGAAGTCCTTCACCAATGGCAGTGGCCGTTTGGAGTTAGCTCAATCGATTGCGAGCAAAGACAATCCCATGACGGCACGGGTTGCGATGAATCGCCTTTGGCTGAAGCACTTCGGTGAAGGCATCGTTTCCACGCCTGACGACTTAGGCAATATGTCGGAAAAGCCTTCGCACCCCGAGTTGTTGGATTGGTTGGCGACCGACTTCATGAAGAACGGTTGGACTTTCAAGCGCATGCACCGGCAAATCTTGCTCAGCGCAACCTACCGTCAGGATTCTAATCCTAATGTGAATCCTTTGGTGGCGAAGAAAGGGGCCGTAGATCCACTGAAGATTGATGCTCCGAATCGCTTGCTCTGGCGGGGCAATCTGCATCGCTTGGACTTCGAAGCCATTCGCGATTCTATGATTCTGCTCACGGGCAAGATGAATCCTATGGTGGGAGGTCAGCCAGCGAATATCACCGACGAACCTTACAGCTACCGTCGCAGTCTCTATGGTTATGTGGACCGCTTGCGCTTAAGTGACACGCTTTCGCAATTCGATTACGCCGATCCAGATATGGCTAACTCGCGTCGGGGTTCAACGATTGTGCCTCAACAAGCCTTGTTCTTCATGAACAATCCCTTGTCGGTCGAAGTAGCCCGGGCAGTTGCGGCTAAGCCGGAAGTAGTCAAGGCCATCACCGAAGACTCCCGCATCAATGCGATGTTCTTGAACATCTTCCAACGCCGCGCGACCTCGAGTGAGATTCGTTGGGCTCGGGAATTCCTGGATAAGCAAAAAGCTTTGGCCATTGCCGCCCAGCGGGCCACGAATGCCAATGCTAAGCCCGGGGCGACTGCTACCAAGACGGCCGCTACCAAGGCTACGACCAAGGATAAATCCAAGACCGTCACGATGAACGACGACATGGGGGGTGGCATGATGGGCAAGAAGGACAAGCCTATGGGCGGCAAGTCCGTGGATGCCCCCGATGCCATGATGATGTCGGTAAGCACCGGTGGGGCTGAGGGCGTCCTCCAAAATGTAGGGGAAATGGTGTCACGGGCCCCCTTGACCCCTCTGGAACTGCTCGCCCAAGCCTTATTGCTCTCGAACGAGTTTGTTTACGTCAATTAATTGAAGGTTTTTGAAGGGTGGGGGACCTCGGGTGCCCCCACCCTTTTTATTTAATAATTTCTTAATCTACCGCTGGACATCGGCTAGAACGGGTAGATAATTTTACCTACAGACTTACTTTAGGTCTCCTGCCCCAAAATACTCTTAGAACTTTTCCCTAAAGTTGAGGTTTAACCTTATGAATAACTTTTTCTCTATGAAGCGTTTCCCACGAATCAGCCCGCTGGCCTTCTTAGGCTTGGCCGCTTCGTTAATGGCAGCCGACGAAGCTGCGAAAGCCGATGCTCCGAAATTCGATCAGGCGTCCTTGGAATTTTACGAGAAAGAAGTCCGCCCGATTTTGTCTGAGCGTTGTTACAAGTGTCACTCGGCTGCGGAAGGGGTGTCCAAGGGTGGCTTGGTAATGGACACACGCGCGGGTCTCATCGCGGGTGGTGATCAAGGCCCTTCGGTGGTGCCCGGTAATCTTAAAAAATCTTTAATGATTGTGGCGATACACCAAGACGATCCGGAGTTGTCGATGCCGCCACGCAAGGCCGGTGCCAAGTTGCCAGACAATCAAATTAAAGTTTTAGAGAATTGGGTGATGATGGGTGCCCCTGCACCCACTGGTCCCGCCGCGGTGAAGTTGACGGGCCTTTCGCAAAAGGCACGCGATCACTGGGCGTTCAAACCCGTGACCGAACCCGAAGTGCCCACGAAGTTGAGCAACCCTGCTTGGGTGCAAAATGAAATCGATGCCTTTGTGTTAGCGAAGTTAGATCAGGCGGGCTTGAAGCCCAGCCCTTCGGCAGACGGTGAAGCACTGATTCGTCGCCTCACTTATGATTTGCATGGCTTGCCTCCCACCAACGCCGAAGCGGAATCATTTGCGCGTGAATACGACGCCGCCGCAGCACGCGACCAGTTTGCCCAACGCCAAGGCCAAGCCAGCCACACGGCCGCCGTCGTGATGGAACGTGCCGTTGACCGGCTTTTAGCTTCGCCTCGCTACGGTGAGCGCTGGGCCCGTCACTGGCTCGATACGGCTCGTTACTCCGACACTAAGGGCGTACGCCGCGGCGGAGCCGACGCCGATGTCTCTGCGAGTGCTTGGACCTACCGCGATTACGTCATCGACGCTTTCAATAACGATAAGCCCTACGATCAATTCATCATTGAGCAGTTAGCGGCAGACCGTTTGCCCGACTTAGCCAAGGATGACCCTCGCCTCGCAGCCTTGGGCTTTATCACGGTGGGCAAGCGTTTTGACAATATGGACGACACCATTGATGAACGCATCGACACGACGTCGAAGGCGTTCATGGCGTTGACCGTTGCTTGTGCCCGTTGTCACGATCACAAATTCGACCCAATTCCTTCGGCTGACTATTATTCGATGCACGGGATTTTCTCGTCCACGATTGAGCCTTTAGTGGAACCCGCGATTCGCGGCACGCGTTCGGCTCCGGCCGCGGTGCGAGCTGATTATGAGCGCCAAATGAAGCAACTCATGGATGAGAACGTCAAGGGGTACTACAAGTACACCGCTTCACTCATCAGCATTGTACACCGTGAGTTCGGCCCTCGCGCCTTAGTGGCAATGTCCGGCGGGATGCGTTCGGAAAAGGGTTTTGATATCGAGAAGAAATTCAAGCTCACTCAGGAACGTGAAGTAGATGGTTCGTTGATGATTAATAATAACTCGCCCATCACGGGTCCGTTGGCTCGCCTGCGTAACCTTAAGGATGCGGAGTTTGAGGCGAAAGCTCCTGAAGTCATCGCAGCGGCCTTGGCCGATAAGCGTTTGCAAGTGAATCCCTACATTGCCGAAGGCTTGCGCAACTTGAAGCCCAAGAGCTTGGAAGATGTTACCTTTGCTTACCAAGGAATTTTCCAAAAGTACCATGACCGCATTTTGGCTCATTACCAATTGCGCGGTACGCCGGGCCGTCGGGGCGAACAAGATGATAAGGCCTTGGCCCAATTGGCCGCTTACCCCTGGCCCACGCCTAACTACGAAGACATTGCGACGACTCCCATGATGACCGTACTCGTTTCGGGTCGGACCTTCTGTGAGCCTTGGCAATCGGCTCCTTCTTTCCGGAATGGCAACATTCCCCCGCGCTATTTCAAGTTCGATGCGATTAACGCTTTAGAATTAACGCACCCCGGAGGCCCAGGCACGGCGATGATTGTCGCTGATTCTGAAAAGCCTCATGACACCAATGTCTACATCCGCGGTGATCGTAACAAGAAGGGTGCCGTGGCGCCTCGCCAATTCTTAGAAATCCTCGCGGGTCCCGAACGTCAGCCTTTCTACGAAGGTAGCGGTCGTCGCGAATTAGCGGTTTCGATTGCCAGCCGTACCAATCCCTTGACCTCGCGCGTGATGGTCAATCGCGTGTGGTTGCACCACTTCGGCGCCGGGATTGTTTCCACGCCTGATGACTTCGGCAATATGTCGGAAAAGCCTTCGCACCCCGAGCTGCTTGATTGGCTGGCGACGTACTTCGTCGATAACGGCTGGTCCATTAAGAAATTGCATAAGAAGATTCTCCTTTCGGCGACCTACTGCCAATCGGCGAATCCCGCGGTGAACCCACTCGTGGCCCAAAAGGGTTCGGTGGATCCGCTCAAAATTGACGCTGGTAACAAGCTCCTCTGGCACTCCAATCTGCGTCGCTTAGACTTTGAAAGCATCCGTGATTCGATGTTGCTGCTTACGGGCAAGATGGACACCACGCTCGGTGGCCGCCCAGTGAATATTACCGACGAACCCTTCAGTTATCGTCGCAGTATTTATGGCTTCATCCGTCGGGAGAACTTGAGCGACTTGCAATCGCAGTTCGACTTTGCGGATCCTGACATGACCAATTCGCGTCGCGGTTCGACGATTGTACCTCAACAAGCCTTGTTCTTCATGAACAACGCCCTGTCGGTCGATGTCGCTCGCTCGGTTGTGGCTCGTCCAGAAGTCGCCCGGGCTTCTTCGGATGACGAAAAGATTACCCAACTTTACAAGATCATGTATCAGCGCACCCCTACGCCTCAAGAGCGGGCTTTGGCGCGTGATTTTGTGCACCGTATTGGTGGTTACTTGGATGAAAAGCCTACCGTCGCTGCCCCTAAGCCTGACAAGGCTGCCTTGGCCGCCAAGCGGAAGGCCGAAGGTGCGGCGGCTATTGCCGCCGCCAATAAGCCCTTAGCCCCCAGCACTCCCATGACCCCCAATGCCTCCAATACCCCTCAAACCAAGGTGGTGGGCACGGAAGTCGAGAATCTGGGCGAAAAAGTCAGCCGGAAGCCCGTTTCCCCCTGGGAGCTCCTGGCTCAGTCAATGATTTGTGCGAATGAATTTGTCTACCTTAACTAAACTCATATTATAAATATCAAATCCCCCATCACCATGGAAATTCAAAATTGTACGAACAGTTTACCCACGCCTAATTCGCGTCGCGAGTTCTTGCGTCAAACTGGCATGAGCCTCGGCACGTTGGCTTTCGGCACGATGGTTGCCGATTACCTCGTCGCCGATGCGAAAGCCGAGATCACCGCTTCCTTGAAGCCTCGCTCCGCTCCGATGCCTGCGAAAGCGAAACACGTGATCCACATCTTCGCGGGTGGCGCACCTTCGCACTTGGATACCTTTGACTACAAGCCTGGCATGAAGGCTTACGCCGAGAAGACCGCTTCCGGTCAAGGTGGCGTACTGTTCCCGACGCCTTTCGAGTTTAAGAAGTCAGGTAAGTCCGGTTTAGAAATTTCCGAAATTTTCCCTAAGCTCCAAGAACAAGCGGACGACATGTGCGTCATCCGTTCGATGCACTCCGATATTCCGGCACACGGTCCTGCGACCAAGTTGATGCACACGGGTTCGGCGATTCTGCAAAAGCCTTCCTTGGGTTCGTGGGTGCTCTACGGTTTGGGCACTGAGAGCCAAGATCTCCCTGGCTTCGTCAGCTTGGGTGGTAGCCCTGAAGGTCGTCAGTCGGCCTTCCTGCCTTCCATCTTCCAAGGTGCGAAGACCTCCTTCCGTCCGGGCGCTCCTGCCAATAAGGTGATCGCCAACTTGCAAAGCGACTTCACGACCGAAGAAGCTCAGCGCAAGCAACTCGACCTCGTTCGTCAATTGAACGAAGCCCACATGAAGACGGTGCAAAAAGATGAGCAATTAGAAGCTCGCATCGAGTCCTTCGAATTGGCCTTCCGCATGCAAACCGCTGCGACCGACGCTTTTGATATTTCTAAAGAATCGCAAAAGACGCGCGATGCCTATGGTAAGAGCGACCTCGGTGCGAAACTTCTCTGTGCCCGTCGCCTCGTAGAGCGCGGCGTTCGCTTCGTTCAAGTCGATGCGGGTGGTTGGGATCACCACACCAATATCTTCACCGCTGCCGCTCGCACGGCCGCTAACGTGGATACCCCTGCGGCCGCTCTGATTGCGGACTTGAAGCAACGCGGTCTCTTGGACCAAACCCTCATCATCTGGGGTGGAGAATTCGGTCGTACGCCTACCACGGCTGGTCGCGTCAATGCGAATAGCGGTCGTGACCACTGGTCTAAGGCTTACTGCTGCTGGATGGCGGGTGGCGGTGTTAAGGGCGGCATGCACTACGGTGAAACCGACGAAATCGGTGGCCAAGTGGCGGCTGACGGCGTCGATATTCACGACTTGCACGCCACGATCCTCCGCTTGCTCGGCTTCGATCACACTAAGCTCACCTACCGCTACAACGGTCGTGACTTCCGCCTTACCGATAACTTCGGTAAGATTGTTGATAAGGTCATCGCTTAAGCGACTTCCTTCTATCAGACATCAAGGCGAACGTACCCCGTTCGCCTTTTTTGTTTTAGGCCGATGTTAATTGCACGAAATTGGTGTAACAGGGTACTTGAAAAGTTAAGCCTCAGGGGTACGGTCAAGCCATCCCCATGAAACGCACCTTCTTATTGCTTTTGGCGAGCTGCCTATCGCTGGTCGCCGCTGATAATTTCACCACTGGCCCAGGTTGGTTAGATTTTCCCGGAGGCCAAGGTCCTGGGGCAGGTAAGACGGTCGTCCTGTTGGCAGGCGATGAAGAATATCGCTCCGAAGAGTCGATGCCGATGTTGGCTCGCATCCTTTCCGAGCGCTTCGGCTTCCATTGCAGCGTTTTATTCTCGCACGACAATGGCGTGATTAATCCCAACAATCAAACCAGCCTCGGTAACCCGGACGCGCTGGATAAGGCTGATGCAATCGTGATTGGTCTGCGTTTTCGTAAGTATCCCGAGGCGACCATGGCCAAGTTTGACGCCGCGGTGAAGCGCGGGGTCAGCTTCGTCGGCGTACGTACCAGCACGCACTGCTTTGCTGGGCTGCAAGGCACCTACGCGAGTTACAATAAGTTTGGTAAGAATGTCTTGGGTGAGCAGTGGGTTAGCCACTGGGGTCATCACAAGTTTGAAGCCACGCGCGCCGTGATTGAAGCCGGCTCGGAAGCTAACCCGGTGTTGAACGGGGTGAGCACGATTTACGGCGACACCGATGTGTACGAAGCCTACCCGCCCGCGGATGCTAAAATCCTCCTGCGTGGTTTAGTCCTCGCGAGCATGAAGCCTGATGATGCGTTGAGTGAGCGTAAGGCAAAGCGTTCGACCGATAAGGTCGAGCAAGGCGTCAACCAACCTCCCATGGCAGTAGCTTGGGTGCGCGAAGTGCCTAATGCGTCGGGTACGGTGAATCGCGTGCTCTGCACCACGATGGCCTCGGCCAGCGACTTGCGCGATGAGTCTTTGCGTCGTCTTTTAGTGAACGGCGTGTTCTGGGGTTTGAAGTTAGACGTACCCAAGAAGGCGGACGTGACTCCCTTGGTGGAATGGAATCCCAGCAAGTATTCGTTTAACATGTACCGTCATAACTTGGAAGCGAAGGACTTTGTCGGCGTGTTGCCGCCGATTGATCCCAACGCTAAGCCCCAAGCTAAGTAAGCGTTAAACGCCTTTTGAAAAAGACCCTGACTCGTCCGCGAGTCGGGGTCTTTTGTTATCAGAGCAGGCAATTATCGATTAGCCGCGTCTTGCCGAGGTAGCAGGCGATGGCCACGGCAGTGTGACCGGGCGTGATGGTGGTGACGGGGCGCAAGGTGTCGGCGTCAATCACTTCGCAGTATTGCAACTGTAAGGCAGGTTCTTGTTGCAGACGGGCGAGGGCGAGTTGTTGAACCTTGGTGGCCTCGCGTTCGCCGTGCTGCACGGCTTGTTGTGCCGCTTGCAGGGCTGCAGGAATGGCGGTGGCTTGCTGGAATTCCGTGGGGCTTAAGTAGCGATTGCGGGAACTCATCGCTACGCCATTGGCCTCGCGCACCGTATCGTGGGCGACAATTTTAACTGGAAAATGTAAGTCCCGCACCATGCGTTTGATGGCACCTAATTGTTGCAGGTCTTTGCGACCAAAATAGGCCGCATCGGGTTGCACGACGTTGAAGAGCATGGCCACGACGGTGGTGACACCGCGGAAATGTCCCGGACGGAATGTGCCGCATAACCCTTGGGTGACGAAGGTTTCCTCCACCCAAGTCGAACTTTGGGGGGCATAGAAATCTTCCGTCGTTGGGGCAAACACAATGGCGGCACCTGCCGCTTGGCACTGGACGCAATCGTCCTCAAAGGTGCGGGGGTATTTGGCGAAATCTTCCTGGGGTCCGAATTGCGTGGGATTGACGAAGATCGATACCACCACGCAGGCGTTTTCCTGCCGGGCTTGCTGGACGAGGGCGAGGTGACCGGCGTGGAGACAGCCCATGGTCGGCACGAAACCAACGGCTTGCCCAGCTTGCCGCGCCTGTTGGAGGGCTTGGCGGAGGGCGGGTACGGTTTTAATCACCTGCATTTTTTGAATGTAAATGGCGGGTGCTCAGTCTGCAAGGCACACTTAACCAAAAAACACCCTTTGTCGTAATGATACAAGGTGGCCCTCGACCGTTTTGAAATCCTTACTTGGCAGGGAAGGGGAGACTCACAAAGGTAGTTGTCCGTTTTAACTCCATGTCGCACTTCCCAAAAGTTCCGGTCATTCAATACGAAGGTCCGAAATCCAAAAACCCTTTTGCTTTTAAGCATTACAACCCGAAGGAAAAAATCGGCGGTAAGCTGATGAAGGACCATTTGCGTTTCGCCGCGGCCTATTGGCACGTGATGCGCAATGGTTTGTCCGACCCCTTTGGTGGCGCCACGGCTTTGATGCCTTGGGATGACAACTCGGATTCCCTCGACAACGCCCTCCGTCGCGTGCCCGTCTTCTTCGAGTTCCTCGAGAAGTGCCAAATCGATTTCTACTGCTTCCACGATCGCGACGTCGCTCCTGAAGGTGCTACGTTGACTGAAACGCACGCCAACTTGGCTCGCGTGACGCAAGAGTTGAAGGCTTACCAAAAGGCGACCGGCAAGAAGTTGCTCTGGGGTACAGCCTGCTTGTTTGCTCATCCTCGCTACGCTCAAGGTGCCGCAACCTCGCCTAACGCCGACGTCTTTGCTTACGGCGCTAGCCAAGTGCGTCATGCCTTAGAAGCGACCAAGGCTTTAGGCGGTGAAGGTTACGTCTTCTGGGGTGGCCGCGAAGGTTACGCCACGCTGTTGAACACCAACATGAAGCGCGAGCTGGACCACTTGGCCGCACTCTTGCACCTCGCCGTGCAGCACGCGAAGAAGATTGGTTTCAAGGGTCAATTCTACATCGAGCCTAAGCCTCGCGAACCCTCGACCCACCAATACGATTCGGATTCGGCCGCTTGTTTGAACTTCTTGCGCGAGTACGATTTATTGCCGCACTTTAAGTTAAATATCGAAACCAACCACGCCACGCTCGCGGGTCACACCATGGAGCATGAATTAGAAGTGGCTATCGGCGCTGATGCGCTCGGTTCGATCGACGCCAACCGTGGCGACACGTTGTTGGGCTGGGATACGGACCAATTCCCCACCGACCTCTACCTCACGACGAACATCATGTTGCGCGTTCTGAAGATGGGCGGCTTCACCACTGGTGGCCTGAATTTTGACGCTAAGCGTCGTCGCGAATCGCACGAGCCCGTCGACCTCTTCCACGCCCACATTGGTGGGATGGATGCCTTTGCCCGCGGCTTGAAGATTGCCCATGCTATCATCAAGGACGGCAAGCTACACAAGTTTGTCGACCAACGCTACGCCTCGTGGAATAGCGGTATCGGCAAGAAGATTGAAGCCGGTAAAGTGAACCTCGCTCAATTAGACGCCTACGCCCAAAGCATCGCAGCCCCTCGCCTGGCTTCGGGTCGTCAAGAGATGTTGGAAAACTTGATCAACGAATACATCGACTAATTCATGGCCTTAGTTCTTGGCCTAGATCTTTCGACGCAGAGCGCGACGGCGCTGGTGATTGACACGCAACGTGGCACCACCATCGCCCGAGCTCGCGCGGGTTTCGGCCCGGATTTTCCTGACCGTCAACACCCCGAGGGTTTTATCCGCGGTGGCCTCCAAGGTGAGGTGCACGCGGATCCGCTCCTGTGGTTGGATGGTCTGGAGTTGGCCTTGCAACGGTTAGCGAAATTAACCGACCTCGCTTTGATTGAGTCGGTTTCGGTCTCGGGTCAGCAACATGGGAGCGTTTATTTAGGAGCCGGTTATCGTGCCGCCCTGGCCGATGGTCAGGTGAACACGACTTTATCGCAGAAAATCTCGCCGGTTTTATCGCGTCGCACTTCGCCGATTTGGATGGATTCTTCTACCGAAGTCGAATGTCGCGAAATCGCTCAAGCCCTCGGTGGTCAGCAAGCGGTTTGTGATTTGACGGGTAGCGTGGCTACGCCGCGTTTTACGGGTCCGCAGATTCGTCGCTGGGCCAAACAAGATCCTGCCAGCTGGCAGCGCACGGAGCGCGTTCACTTGGTGTCGTCTTTCTTCGCTTCGGTCCTGGCCGGTGCGGATGTAGCGATTGATACGGGCGATGGTGCCGGGATGAATTTAATGGATATTCGTCGCGGAGACTGGTCGCCGGCCGCCTTAGCGGCGACGGCTCCTGATTTGGCCCGCAAGCTTCCGCCCGTACGTCCAGGTTCTACGGTCGCCGGTAATATCAGTGCCTATTTTGTAGCTCGTTATGGCTTCTCGCCTTCCTGTAAAGTCGTGGTTGGCACGGGCGATAATCCCTCGAGTTTAGTTGGTATGGGCGCGTCGCGACCTGGCAAAGTGGTCATTAGCTTAGGTACGAGTGACACGCTCTTTGCTGCGATTGAAGGGATTCGCACTGACTCCGCAGGCTTGGGTCACGCTTTTGGTAATCCCATGGGCGGGAGCATGAGTCTCGTTTGCGTGCGCAACGGCTCGCTGGCTCGCGAAGCGATTCGTCGCGAATGTGGTTATGCCACGTGGGAACTTTTTGCGCAAGCGGTGCAAGCGTCACCCGCGGCGCAAGCCGCCGTCTTGCCTCTTGAAGAAACCGAGATCACCCCGCGTCGCGCGGCGGGTCGAATTGCATTTGGCAAGCCCGTGACCAAGGACACCCTCGCCCGGGCAGCCGTGGAAGGCCAGGCCTTGAGTCTTCGTTTGCACAGTCGCTGGGTGGGTACCCCGACGACCCAGTTATTGCTCACCGGCGGGGCTTCGGAGAATCCTGCGGTCGCTAAAATTTTTGCCGATGTCTTTGGGGCCCCAGTCTACCGTTTGGCGGTGTCTGACTCGGCAGCTTTAGGGGCGGCTTTACGTGCGGCCGAAGCGGCGGGTTGCGGCCTGAAAATGGCTGATTTAGAGCGAATTTTCTGTGCCCCCGCCCCTGGAGTGGTCGAGCCCGACCCCAGCTTGCGCCAAGCCTACGATCACCTCGAGGCGTCCTTGGCGAAGGCTTTGGCGGTGTGAATGGTTTTTACGGTATTTGAGCGATTGCCCGCTTGAACAAACCCAGCGGATTCGCTGACATAGAGGACTTAACCCTTCCTCCCTATGTCGCAACGTCCTGTTACTCTCTTCACTGGTCAATGGGCAGATCTGCCGATTGCTGAACTCCTCCCCAAAGTTAAGGCCATGGGCTACGAAGGCGTCGAGTTAGCCTGTTGGGGCGACCACTTCGATGTGACGCGTGCCGTTAACGAAAAAGGCTACGTGGAGTCGGTGTGGGATCTTTTAGCAAAACATGATTTAGGCTGCTGGGCGATTTCTTCGCACCTCGTCGGCCAAGCGACCTGCGATAATATCGACGAACGTCACCAATCGATTCTGCCTGCGCACGTGTGGGGCGATGGTAAGCCAGAAGGCGTTCGCCAACGCGCGGCGGCGGAGATGGCTTTGACGGCGGAAGCGGCGCGCAAGTTTTTTGATGCGGGCAAAACTTACATGTCCAAGAAGCCCAAGGGTTCGGGTAAAGTGGTGGTGAACGGTTTCACGGGTTCGTCCATCTGGCACGCGCTCTACGCTTTCCCTCCCACCAACCAAGCGTTCTTGCAACGTGGTTACGATGACTTCGCCGCTCGCTGGAAGCCCATTCTCGCTGCCTTTGAAAAGCATGATGTTTTCTTCGCGTTAGAAGTGCACCCCACGGAAATCGCTTTTGATATCGCCTCGGCGCAACGCGCTCTGGAAGCGGTGGGTCATCATCCTCGCTTTGGTTTCAACTACGATCCCAGCCACTTGGGTTATCAAGGCGTGGACTACGTGAAGTTCATCCGCACGTTCCCCAAGCAAATTCACCACGCCCACATGAAGGACGTTTGGTGGGGCCATGGCGACGGCACGGTCGGCGTCTTCGGCGGTCACACGGATTTCTGCGATGCCCGCCGGGCTTGGGATTTCCGCTCGGTCGGTCGCGGCGACATCCGTTTTGAAGACATTATGGTCGCTTTGAACGACGTTGGTTACGCGGGTCCCTTGTCGGTGGAATGGGAAGACGGTCGCATGGATCGTTTCCATGGCGCCCAAGAGTCTTGCGCTTTCGTGCGTCGCTTAGACTTCCCGACCAACAAGGTCGCCTTCGATGCGGCCTTCGATAAGGAAAAGCAAAAATCCAAGTAAGCCTCGCGCGTCGCACTTCTCTTTATGGCAACTAAAGTTGGAATTATCGGGGCTGGTGGGATGTTACAATACCACGCCGCTGGTTTTAAACAGGCTGGCGCGGAAATCATCGCGGTCGCTGATCCCGCCCCTGGTGCGGCTCAGAAGGCCGCCGAAAAGTGGCACATCAAACACCACTTCGAGTCGGTAGATGCCATGCTGAAGGAGTTGCCTGAATTGCAGGCGATCAGCGTCATTGTCCCGAATAAATTCCACGCTCCGTTAGTCTTGCAGGGTTTGCGCGCGGGGAAGCACGTGTTCTGCGAAAAGCCTCCCGCCCTCAGTGCCAAAGAGGTGCAAGAGATTATCGCGGCTTCGAAGCAGTCGGGTAAGCACGTGATGTTTAATTTCAACAACCGTGCTCGTCCGGAGTCGCAGGCTTTGATGAAATACGTGGAGCAAGGTCAGGTGGGTAAAATCAACTCGGCCCAAGCTAAGTGGATTCGCCGCACGGGCATTCCGGGCTTTGGGGGTTGGTTCACCACGAAGGAACTTTCGGGCGGTGGCCCGCTCATCGACTTGTTGCACATGGTTGATTTGGCCATGTATTTCATGGGTTATCCCGAGCCTGCCCACGTCTTGGGCCAAACGTTTAATGACTTTATTCAAGACAAGTCGTTCAAAGGCCCTTGGGGCATTCCCGATCGCGTCGGTGGGGTGACGGATGTGGAAAACGCCGCCCATGGTTTTATCACCTTTAAGACCGGCCAAGTTTTGACGCTCCAAGTTTCTTGGGCGGAAATGGTGAAGCGCGAAGAGGTTTCTGTCGTCTTCCAAGGCACCAAAGCCGGTGGCAAGGTGGAGCGTCTCTTTGGCATCGATGGTTTAGACAACACGGCCATCGATACCTGCGAACTCTACGTCCAAGAAAACGGTCACAGCGTGAATCGCTCCATTGTGACGCCGGTTTGCGAGGACATGGGACGCATCGCTTCGGCGGCTAACTTCATTGATGCCATCGAAGGTCGCGCGAAGCCGCTCAACACGCCTGAGCAAGCTTATCGCTTGATGCAAGTGATTGACGCGATTTACGCGTCGGCTCAATCCGGCAAACCCGTTTCGCTCTAATTCCTATGGCAACAACACATCGCAAACTCTTGATGGGGATGGTCGGTGGTGGTCGCGGCGCTTTCATTGGCGGCGTGCACCGCATGGCAGCGGCCTTAGACGGCCAAATTGAATTAGTCGCTGGGGCTTTTTCGTCGGACGCCGAGAAATCGCGTCTGTCGGGCGAAGATCTTTTCCTCGATCCTGCACGCGTTTACAGCTCGTACCAAACCATGGCACAGGCCGAAGCTCGTTTGCCCGTGGGCCAGCGTATCGACTTCGTTTCCATTGTGGCACGTAACGACATGCACTACCCCGTGGCTAAGGCTTTCTTGGAAGCCGGTATTCACGTGGTGTGTGAAAAGCCTCTGGCTTACTCATTGGAAGAGGCTAAGAAGTTGCGCGCCTTGGCGAAGAAGAGCGGTTTGATTTTTGCGCTCACGCACAACTACACGGGTTACCCGATGGTCAAAGAAGCTCGTGCCATGGTGCAGGCGGGTAAGTTGGGTAAGATTAATAAAATCGTTGTCGAGTACCCTCAAGGTTACGCCATCACGGCGTTAAAATCTAAAAAGGATACCAAGATTTCGAATTGGCGCATGGATCCGAACCTCTCGGGTCTCTCCAATTGCATGGGCGACATCGGTACGCACGCCGAGAATTTGGCCCAATACATCACGGGTTTAGAAATCGAAGAAGTGGCCGCTGATTTAAGCACCTTCATCCCAGGTCGTCCGTTGGATGACGATGGCAACATGTTGGTGCGTTATAAGGGCGGTGCCCGCGGCGTTTTATACGCATCGCAGATTTCGACCGGCGACGAAAACAACTTAAACATTCGCGTCTACGGCACCTTGGCTTCCTTGGAGTGGCATCAAGAGCACCCCAATGAATTAATCGTGAAGTTTGCTGAAGCTCCGCGCCAAACCTGGCGTCGAGGGAATTCGTACAATGGCCCTGAAGCCAAGAAGTACACGCGCACGCCCTTCGGTCACCCTGAAGCTTTCATCGAAGCTTTTGCGAATATCTACCGTGCGGTCACCGAAGCGATTCGGGATCGTTTGGCAGGCAAGAAAGCTCCGAAGCAAGGCTACGACTTCCCCACGATTGATGATGGCGTGACGGGCATGGCTTTCGTGGCCGCCGCCGTAAAGTCTTCGAAGGCCAACGCTCGCTGGACGAAGTTAGACGTCTAAAGGTTGCGCGAGCTTGGTGCCTCGGCCCTGCGTTTGCAGGGCCTTTTTGTTTAGCGGTTTAACCACCAGACACTAAAATTCAAAACCGTCGCAAAAAGAATCCAGACTACATGCAAGGCTTGGAGCCATGCGAACCTCAGAGCCAAGTTTTGGCTCAGCCAGCGAACCCATAATAGCAGCAAGAGTAGGTAGGCGCCGATATCGAGTAGGGCGAGGTCGGGTCGGTGGAGTCCAAAAAATAATAAGGACCACAGGGCGTTGGCGCCGAGTATCGCTCCCGCGAGGTAGCGTTGTAGGTGGCGGGGGCCACGATTGTTCGGTGGTGCGTACCAGGTTTGTGCGGCCGTGAGGGCGAGCAGGATGTAGATCAACGTCCAGACCGGCCCGAAGAGCCAGGGTGGGGGCGTGAAAGGAGGTTTATGGAGTTGTGCGTACCAATGCGGGATTTCGGGGCGGGTGACTAAGCTGCTGGCACCCCCGACCAACAGGCACACTAAAAGAAACCCGATTTTACGGCCTAGGGGATGAGGGTCCACTGCCGGGGTTTCAGGTTCGTTGGTCTGGCCCATGCCATACGCTACATCAAGCCGCTCGGGGAGCAAGGTTCCTCATCAAGTCCGCTTGCCATTCCGACCAGAGCCGTCTTTTTAAAAGCCTCTCCTATGTCTGAATCTTATATTCAACAACTCTTCGCTGAACGCATCGGCGGGGTGAATTATGGCAAATCGACGGCCATTTATAAGTTTGAAAAAATTAAGCGCGCCAAGGCCGCCGCCAAAAAGGCCAAGCCTGACGTGGCCTTAATTGACCTAGGAGTGGGCGAGCCCGACGAGATGGCTTTCCCTGCCGTGGTGAAGGCGTTGCAAACTGAAGCCGCCAAGCCTGAGAATCGTGGCTACGCCGACAATGGTGGGGCTGACTTCAAGCAAGCCGCCGCTCGCTACATGCAAAACCTTTTCGGGGTGACGGTAGATCCGGAAACCGAAATCCTCCACTCGATTGGCTCCAAAGCCGCCCTCTCGATTCTGCCTGCCTGTTTAATCAACCCTGGCGACTATGTGTTGATGACGGTGCCTGGTTACCCAGTCTTTGGCACGCACGCTAAGTACTACGGTGGCTTGGTGCATAATTTGCCACTGACGGCTGCTAATCACTTCTTGCCTGATTTAAAATCGATTCCGGCCGATGTCTTAGCCAAGGCCAAGGTGTTGGTTTTGAATTACCCCAATAATCCTACGGGTGCTTGCGCGACGCGTAAGTTCTTCGAGGAAGTGGTCGCCTTTGCCCGTCAACACAACCTCGTGGTGATTCAAGATGCCGCTTACGGCTCGTTGCACTTCGGGGCTGAGCAAGTCTCGATCTTACAGGTTCCTGGCGCGAAAGAAGTCGCTGTTGAATTACACTCGTTGTCGAAGAGCCACAACATGACTGGCTGGCGTATCGGTTTCGTCGTCGGCAATCCTTTGCTCGTTCGTGCTTACGGCGACGTGAAGGATAATTCCGACTCGGGTCAGTTCTTGGGCATTCAGAAAGCGGGCGTCGCGGGTTTAGACGATGTTTCGATTCCACGTGCTATTGCGGCGAAGTATTCCCGTCGCATGGACCAGTTGGTGGGCGTCCTCGCTCAACTTGGTTTCCAAGTACGCAAGCCTGGTGCCGGCTTCTTCTTATACATGCCCGCTCCGAAGTCGGCTACTGGCCCGACGGGCACGGTTACCTTTGCTTCTGGCGAAGCCTTTTCGCAGTGGATGATCACCGAACACCTCATTTCGACGGTGCCTTGGGATGACTGCGGAGCCTTCGTGCGCTTCTCGGTAACCTTCGTTTCCGACCGTGGTGAAGCGGGTGAGGCGGCGGTGATTGCGGAGGTCCAACGGCGTTTAAGCCCTTGGAAGTTCACTTTCTAAGGCTTCTCGCAGGGTTTTCTGTTGTCGGATTGACAGGGCCAAGGGTTTTGGCCCAGATGGGTTTTAGTTAATTTGGCCTGATAGCTCAGTTGGTAGAGCAGATGCCTGAAGAGCATCGTGTCGTTGGTTCGATTCCGACTCAGGCCACCACTTTCAGCCTCCAGCAGGACTTTACGAAATCTCTGCTGGAAAGCTCTGCCTTGCTCGGTTTCGGAGGGGGGTGTAAGTTGGCTTCATGGTTCGTGGGCTATGCACCTTGGGACTTTTATGGGGCACGATGCTCCTCGGAGCGCTTGTGCCAGCTTACGATGTGGAAGTTGCGGCCGACGGTTCGCAACCGTTCAAGACGGTGCAAGCGGCGATTGATGACTTAGTGAAAAAAGGTCCAGCTCCCGGAGGTCGCGCATGGCGGATACACCTTCATTCCGGAGTTTATCGTGAACAGGTGCGTATTCCCGCTGAAGCGGGACCGGTGAGTCTCATCGGCGATCATGCTGCCCAAACGAAAATCGTCTTCGCCCTAAGTGCCGCGCAACGTAAGCCTGACGGCACCTTTGTCGGTACGTTTAACTCCTGCACTTTTTTTGTTGGTGCGAATCAATGTTTGATCGAAGGGGTGACGTTGCAAAATGATGCCACCGAAAAAGCTCAAGCCGTCGCCGTGCGCGTCGATGGAGATCGCGTGGTTTTTCGGGATTGTCACTTCTTGGGACGGCAAGACACGTTGTTGGTGAATCAAGGGCGACATTATTTCGAGCACTGCGAAATTACCGGTGCGGTGGATTTTATTTTCGGGGCGGCGACGGCGTATTTTAATCACTGCCGGATTATTGTCTCGGACACCGGGTATATCACGGCTCCCTCGACGCCCCAGAACTCACCGTGGGGCTTGGTCTTTGTGGGCTGCGAGGTGACGAGTACGCAAGAAGCCGCCAAGGTTTACTTGGGTCGTCCGTGGCGTGATTATGGTGCGACGGCCTTTATTAATTGCCAATTAGGGACCTGTGTTCGGCCCGAGGGCTGGCATGATTGGCGTGTGGTGGAACGGCAACAAACCTCCCGTTTTATCGAGGTGGGATGCACAGGGCCAGGGGCGGTGCAGACGCAGCGGGTCGCTTGGATGAAGTCGCTTAAGCCAGCCGAAGCGGCCCAGCTGACGCCCGCAAAGGTCTTGGCGGGGAAGGATGGCTGGGTGCCAGAAATGCAACCCACGTCGCTGCAGTCGCGTTAAAGGGTTTGCCGTGTCACCGTGTGCGAGGAATCAATGCGGAAAAATTACGCGCCAAAACGAAAAATCATCGCCATGGTCGGTGGGCGGATTGGGTTTATCGTTATCGCCCTGAGCCAGTAGTTTTAAGTTTTTCTCTTCGGTAGAGATTTTACTGCCGGAAATATATTTTTCGGTCCACTTTGCTTGAATCACGGAAAAGGGTTTGGATTCATCGCGCCACACATCGCCGCGAATGATGATGGTTTGTTTCGCCACCACGGGAGGGTCGATGATGGTGTAACTTTCCATTTTAAGGCGACTGCATTTATACTTCTGATTGCCCAGATTCAGTTCTTCCAACGTTTGGTCGGGGTCGGGCGTAATTTTATTCGTACACTTATAGCCCACGCGTTTAGCGAGCGCACTCAAGTCGTCGGGCGTCATGTGCCAAGGTCCCTTCGGATCGGAGAATAAAATTTCCGCAGAGGATTCTAAAAATTTATAAGCACCTTCTCGATTGAGGTTGGCGGGGAGTAGAAAGTGCAACGGGGCTTTGGATTTAGAGCCGAGCCATTCGACCGAATCGACCGTGAGCCATAGGTGGGGTTGTCCGTTAACCACACCCCCGTCGTGGACCGAGAGGCGTAGGTTGCTCACCGTGGTAGGCTCTTGGCCTTTGGTGCGCTCCATTTGGTAATTGGCCCAGTGGCCTGGGGTGGGGATTTTTTCCGCAAAAATGCTCCATTGGGCTGAGGCGGAAAAGGTCGACACCCAGAGTGCCCACAGCGGTAAAAGGTGTCGCATAGGCTTATTTTTCATAATTTCAGGGCCCTTTGGCGAGCCAACTTCTTCAGAACGTGGCTTTCCCTTTGACTCCCCTCCGCCCGCCGTTTGAAGTATTGCCTCCACTCATGAAACCCATGGTCCAGTCTTCGACCTCCCTCGCCTTGTCGGTGGGTCGTGCCATGATGACGGAGTCGGATATTATTATTATCGGGCTGTAAGCCCGCAGAACGGCCCGCTTCCCAGCGTTTCACCGTTCCGCGGACTTCGGAACGAACCTTCCCTTTTACCCACCTTTCTCCACCCTACACACCATGGCACGCTCCATCGAAATCTATGACACCACCCTCCGTGATGGCTCACAGGGGCAGGGCATTCACTTTACGGTCGAGGACAAGCTGCGTATTGCCGCCGAGCTCGAGCGTTTCGGAATGACTTACATTGAAGGTGGCTGGCCAGGCTCCAATCCCCGGGACGTGGAGTTCTTTGCCCAGGCGAAGAAGCTTAAGTTTAAAAACGCCAAGTTGGCGGCCTTCGGTTCGACGCGCCGTAAAGGGGTGAAGGCCTCCGAAGATGCTCAAGTACGTGGCTTGCTCGAAGTAGAGACGCCCGTGGTTACGATTTACGGTAAAACTTCCGCCCTGCACGTGCGCGAAGTGCTCCGTTGCTCGCCCGAAGAAAATTTAGCGATGATTCGCGACACGGTGGCTTACTTGAAATCCCACCGCCGTGAAGTGATCTACGATTGCGAACACGCGATTGATGGTTGGAAAGAAGACCCCGAGTACGCCTTGGCTACGATGTTGGCTGCGGTGGAGGGTGGGGCCGATCGGGTAGTGCTTTGCGATACGAATGGTGGCTCGTTGCCTGCGACCGTTGCCGCTGCCACGCGGGCCGCTCTCGCGGTGTTAAAGGTGCCGGTGGGCATCCATACCCACGACGACGCCGGTCTGGGCTTGGCGAATGCCTTGGCTTCATTGGAAGCAGGTGCCTCGCATGTTCAAGGTACGGTGAATGGTATTGGTGAGCGCACGGGTAATTGCGACCTCACCGCCGTCATTCCTTGTGCCCAATTAAAGTTTGGCTGGAAGTGCGTCCCCAGCACGTCGCTCCGCGGTTTATCCGCCCTGTCGCGTTTCGTGGATGGCGTGGCCAACTTGGCCCCTGATCCTCGTCGTCCCTGGGTTGGTACCGCTGCGTTTGCCCACAAAGGTGGTACCCACGTGGATGCGGTGCGTAAATTCTCGGCGGCCTACGAACACATCGATCCCGCTACCGTGGGTAATGAGCGCACGGTATTGGTGAGCGATCAGTCCGGTCGGAGTAACATCGTTTTAAAAGCTCAAGCTTTAGGCATTGATTTGGATCGCGATTCCCCAGCGACCAGCACGGCGTTGGATGAGTTGAAGAAACTCGAGCACGAGGGTTGGAGTTTTGAAGACGCCGAGGCGTCCTTGGCCCTGCTTTTGCGTCGTCACCTTGGTAAATCCAAGACGGCTCCCTTCGAAGTCATTTCCTACCATGTCACCGCCCGCGGTGGTAAAGAAGGGGCGTATTGCGAAGCCGTGGTGCGCGTGCGAATCGACAACGAGGAAACCCTAACGGTCGCCGAAGGGGATGGTCCCGTGCATGCTCTTGACCAAGCCTTGCGTCAGGCCTTGGTGAAGTCTTTCCCGCGTCTCGCCAAAGTTTCGCTGGTGGATTATAAAGTACGTATTTTGGGCGGCGGCGAAGGTACTGCAGCCAAGACGCGTGTCGTCATCCGTTCTTCTAATGGGAAAATGAATTGGGGTACGGTGGGCGTGAGCGAAAATCTGGTCGAAGCCTCGCTCCGGGCGATTACAGATGGTTATGCTTATGCGTTATCTTAAGCTCAGTTTTCTTTTAGGTTTACTCACGGCTGCCTTAGGGGCGGTCGATAATGTTAAATTGCGGGTCTACGAAATCGCCCCCGCGGACCAAACCCCGGATTTAAAAAATCTTAAAGTGTGGGCCGAGGCGGCGCGGGCGAAGCCTTCTGCCGAGGTGATGCCTAAGCCCGTTTTTCGTTTAAGCGACGTGGAGTTTTTAGGGACGGGTCGCAAAGAGAAGTTGGATTTATATTTACCCAACACGTCCGCGACCACGCCGCGTCCCGGCGTACTTTTTATTCACGGCGGTGGTTTTACGGGCGGCGATAAGGCTGAATATCGTAGCACGAGTGTGAGTGCCGATCTCGCTCGTGCGGGGTATGTGGTGGTGAGTTGTAACTACGTCTTATCGACGAAGAGCAACCCCGCGGTTTGGCCGCAGAATATTGCAGATTGTCGCCAAGCGATTCGTTGGATGCGTGAGCATGCCAAGGAGCTCAATCTTGATGAACATCGCATCGCTGTCGCCGGCGGCTCGGCGGGTGGTTACTTAGCGTTAATGGTCGGCTTGGCGCCTGAGCAACCTGAGTTAGGCGGCGACCCTAAGGCTAAATACAGTTCACAGGTTTCGGCCGTATTAGATTTTTACGGGGTCGCGGAGTCTAACAAGCACGGCAAAGCCACGCTGGCTCAAGCGGGACCCAATGCTGAGCAAGCGTTCATGCCTGCGACGCACGCGAAAGCAGGGGCACCGCCGGTTTTAATTTTACACGGTGATGCCGATACCACGGTGGATATTAGCGAGTCACATCACTTAGAGGCCGCTTTGCGTGCTGCGAAGATTCCGCACGAATTCCTCATCGTGAAAGGCGGCGTGCACACGTTTGATTTACGTCCGAAGGGTCAGGGATGGACTTCGACGGCGGTGCGCTGGGAGCAGGGTCAAGAAGTGGTTCAAACAGAACACAGCAACACCCCCGAAATCACGTCGAAGGTGTTAGCGTTCCTCGAACACACGATTGGCCGTTAATCCTGTAACTGAGCGAAGACCACTGGGCCTTCAAACTTGAGGCGGAATTTGCCGGTGTCCTCGAGCATCTCGTGGAAGCGATCGTAGCGCGGGGCGTTGCGATCGAGTCCAGGGTATTCTTGGAATAAAACTTTGCGGATGGCTTCGACTTTAATCCATTCGCCGGGAGGCATGAGGGCACCGGCCACATCGACCACGGCATTAATAATATCCGGACGGGCTAAGAGTTGCGTGCGGCGGCGATCGGCGTCGGCTTTGCTTAGCGACTCCGCCGGAACGGGTACCGCCGGGCGCACCGTCTGAGGTGGGCGGGCTACGGGATGTGGGTGACGTGGGGCCCGAGGGGCGGGTTGCGGGCGTGGGGCCCGTTCCATCGGAGCGGGACGCGGCGCGCGGGGGTGACGAGGCTCGCGTGGTTCGCGCGTGAACTGAGGGGGACGAGGGGAACCGAAAATAATTTCGGGTAGCTTCTTATCAAACTGGTCCAGCAACTCGATGAACTCGGTTTTACCTTTAGGAGCGAGTAGACGCAGGGCCTTGGAGAGCAATGCGAGGGCGACTTTAGGGTCGGTACGTTGGCGGTCTTCTTCTTCAAAGCGGGCCCGCAATTCGGAGAGGTTGAGGTAGTGGTTGGCCGTGGTGCGGAGGGCTTGGTGCGTGCGCTCGCCCATGACAATGATACGCACGCCGAGACGTTGGGCGTCTTCGACTACCGGGGTGAAGTCGCTGTCATTGGTGACGAAAATCAGGGTCGTCGGCGGATTGGCTTCGGCCATCAGTTTGACGGCATCAATCGTCAGCCGCATATCGGCGGCATTTTTCCCGGGGGTATAACTCCGTTGATCAACGAGCTGTAGTTCGGGCCAACCTTGGGCCGCTTCGCGCCAGCCGAAAAGCCGACCCTGAAAATCGCCGTAGGCACGGGCCGCAGCAATCGCCGTTGTCCCGATGAAACGGCGGAGGGTAGGGAGGTGTTGATGCGAGACGTTATCGGCATCAATTAGGAGCCCGATGCGCTCGACTTTCTGAGAGCTCTTAGCCGCTTCGGGGGTAGAAGTGGAACGGGCGACCCGTTGGGTCGGACGGCCCTTAGGGAGTTTTGCCAGAACCTTGGCTGCTGGGCGAGGGGTGGGACTTTTCGATTTGGGACGGGCCACAGTAGTAAAATGGATGCCTATCCCTGTTTTAAAGACCTACTTAATTCAATGCCGAAAGCACGGGATTACTTCGTCGCCGGCATCGCCGGGCCTGAGGCGTGATTTTCGGGCTTTTCGGCCTGCTGGGAGGGGTGGTGGTTTCCCCCTGGGAGGAAGGCCCAGGCTGCTAAAAGGATGCCGAGCGTTGCCGCAGCCGCCGAGGCCCAGAAGAGGGCCCGGACTTTGGTGAGGGCACAGATGGAGGCGAGGGCGATGCTGATCTGGATGAGGGTGATGGCCTGTGCCAGCACATGGTGGGGGTGCATCAACGCGGCACTCTTCTCTAAGAGAGGGTCCACGCGGGCATCCCAATGTTCGGCTTCTTGATCGAGGGACTCCGCTTTTTGCTTAATCGCTTCCTTTTCCGCTTGGTAGCGTGTCGCCTCGCGGCGGTACTTTTCTTTTAGAATGTCATTAGAAGCCAGTTCGGAGCCTAATTCAGAGAGGTTTTGCTTGGTACTCTTCGCTTGGTAGAAGGACCATTGGTTCGCCGCCTGGGTGCGCGACTGGATAGCTTGGTTTTTGGCTAAAATGGCGTCGTTCTTCGCATCGGTGGCGGCCGCTTGCTGTGCCGCACCTAAATAACTGAAGACGGCGCCGAAGGTGGCCAGGATGGCTGTCATGATGGAAACGCGAATTGCGAGGCTGTCGCCATGCTCGGCTTGGTGTTCGACAGCGTGTTGATCCGGGCCGTGGACGTGAAAATGGTCGTGAGACATGCTTTTTAGGGGTTTCGATGCCTTTTTTTAGGCAAATTTAATAAAAATAAAATAAGTTTACTTAAAATTAAGCAATTTTGGAACTTTGCATAATTTCCGTTGTTAAAAAACTTGTAAAAACTTGTGAAAAGACACTTTGCACTTTTTCTCCTATGGCTCGTGACACTGACCACCGCCCTCGTGGCAAGCGAGCCTATTTGGCAAGCTAAGCCCGGTCCTTGGGGGGAACTCGATGTGCATGTCGTTTATTTACAACCCCCCGAGACTTTGTTGGCGGCGGTGGTAAAGCCTAACTCGGTACCACATTGGACTTTTGATCAGATGTCTCCGGTGGTGGTACGGACGTTGTTGAGTCGCGTGGGGGTCTCCGAAATGACGATTAACCATTTATTCCGGGAAGGGCGGGTGATGAACTCGAACGGTAATATCAGTCTGTACCCTGAAATGGATGATTTGCTCTCCATCAATCAAGAGGTGCGCAGTGCCCTTTATGCTGAGTTGGCTAAATTCCCCGAAAATGAATACCAGCGTGACCCCGTTTTTATTCTAGGGAATGATGTAGAGGATTGGCTGGAAGAAGCTCCTTTGAATGCGGAGCAGAAGGAACTCTTTAAAAAACTGCTTTGGAAACGGGGTAAGATTTTAGTTTTTAGCGATATCCGGATTTTACTTTCGCTGGCTAAAAACTCGGATGAAGTGATGAACGTGTTTCGGGCGGTCACCCGGGTCCGCAGTTTATTGGTGGAATTGAAAATTCCGTTAAAAACGAATCGGCAAGAGTTCTTAGATTACTGGTCGGCAGGACAGACGGAGTCGCGGCGCTTGACTTTTATTAAAGCGATTACGGAACGGCGTGCCCCTCAGACCATCGACATCACGCACTTCTTGCCGACTTTGATGCGGGAGCGGATTTATACGTTCCCTGATATTGAGTTGGGCTTGAAGGGGCGTTTCCCGGACTGTCACTGGACTTCCCTGAACTTCTTTAACCGGGCCCCCCGGGATTACTTCCTGGATACGCGTTTAGCCGCTGCCCACTTGGTGGAGAATTATAATCTCGTTGAAGTGCCCTATCGCTTTGGGGATGTACTGTGTTTAGTAGATAAGGGCGAAGGGATTCATACCTGCGTCTACATCGCCGATGACATTGTTTTAACGAAGAATGGGGACGGGATCTTAGCCCCTTGGGTGTTGATGCAAATTAAGGACGTGGACGCTATTTACCATCGCTCCGATGACACTCGTATTCAGGGCTATCGCTTAAAGCACTTTTAACCGCTGTCCCCGGCAGGAATCGAACCTGCATCCTCAGTTTAGGAAACCAATGTTCTATCCGTTGAACTACGGGAACGCGGTGAGTGATTACGCAGTAGGTCACCGCTGAGGGCAAGCCCGCTTCGCAGGGGCTTGACATAGCGGTCGTATCGCCACCCTCTACCGTGTGGCCTCTTTGCTTCTGGCGACCTCTACGATGGAAATCCCGGTTTGGGTTTGGCCATTGTTTATCGCCTTTCTGGCCTTGATGGTGGGGTTGGATTTGGGCGTTCTGCAAAAGAAGCAGCAAACCTTATCCTTTTCACAAGCCCTCGGGTGGTGTGCCGTTTGGGGGTGTTTGGCCCTCGGTTTCGCCTGGGTATTAGGAGCTTGGCGTGGTCGCGAAGTGGGCGAACTTTTTGTCGGTGGGTATGTGTTGGAGTTGGCCTTATCGGTGGATAATTTATTCCTGTTTATTCTAATTTTTGCTTATTTTAAAATCCCTCCGGCTTACCAGAAACGGGTTTTATTTTGGGGAATCTTGGGCACGGTTTTCACCCGGGCGGCCTTTATCCTTTTAGGGGTCGCCGCCTTAGATCGTTTCGCCTGGTTGCTACCTTTGTTTGGGGTCTTCTTGTTTATTACGGGATTTAAATTCTTATGCAGTGAATCTCGCCCCGAGACCCCAGCTCTGAGTGAAAACTTTTTGGTGCGCACCCTGCAAAAGGTGCTGCCTTTAACGGATGGTTTGCGCGGGGTGCGTTTTGTGGTGTCGGAAGGCGGGCAGCGATTATTCACGCCGTTGTTCTTAGTTCTCTTAGTCATCGAAGGGACGGACTTGATCTTCGCGATGGATTCAGTGCCTGCCGTTTTAGGAATCTTGCCGTCTGGTATGTCGGTGGAGGAGCGTCGGTTTGTGGCGTTTACGTCCAACCTCTTTGCCATCATGGGGCTGCGTTCGATGTACTTTGCCCTCGTAGGCCTCGAGCGCTTTAGTCGGTTTTTAAAGCCAGCGTTGGCGGTAATCTTGATTTTTATTGGACTTAAGATGATGCTGCCTTGGGTCGCCACGTGGGGTCAGGATGCGGGTGCGGTCGCGGCCTGGGTGCCTAGTTTTTGCCGACTAGAGGGGCACGTGGGGTTATCGACGGAAACCTCTTTGACGTTTATTGGCAGTGTGCTGGGCTTGGCGTTGCTCGGATCGTGGCTCTTTCCGACTAAACGTTGACCGCTTTTGGTGTTTCCACTGGCCAGAGTCTTGTCCACGCTGACCCTGTGTTTCGCGGCCGCTACAAACTTTACCTTCCTTACCTCAACGGTAGTCGCGGCATCTTGGCGCTGGCTTTAGTTTTTGGGGTCATTTTCGCCGCTAGTAATGCCCTGGGTTTACCCTTTTTAATCGGAAAAGTTTTGCCCGCCGCCTTTGGTGATGAGGCCCGCAAGGCCGCACCGTTGATGTCTTGGCCTAAGTGGATGGGTGGCCAGCCCTTGTTTTATTTGCCCAAGGGACATGAAGTCGCTTTCGCCGTCGCGTTTCTGCCCATCATTTTCATCATTCGCGGTGCGGGGGAATTTTTCTCCACCTACTTTTTAAACATTGCCGGTTTACGGGTGGTGGAAGCAGTCCGTCGCGACGTGTTTGCTCGTTTGCAGGATTTGCACTTGGGTTTCTTTGGGCGGATGTCCACCGGTGATTTACTTTCCCGGGTGATTACCGATGCCAACGCCGTGCGCTTGGTCTTGGTCGATGTTTCGAGTGATTTAATCGTCCAACCCTTGACGATGATTTTCTCCATTGGTTACGTGATTTACCTGTGTTTTTCTAAGGCCAATGGCTACTGGTTTCTGTTCTGCCTTTTAGTCGTCCCCGTCGCGGTGCTTTTGGTGCGAGGTATTGGGATGGCGATTCAGACGCGGGCCCACCAAAGCACGATTTCTTCTTCGGATTTAAACAGTATTGCGGTGGAGAACTTACAATCGGCCCGCGAGGTGCGTGCTTATGGTTTGCAGAAGCGTGAGTCCGCCCGTTTTAACTTAGCGAGTGCCGAGGGTTTACGCATTCAGGCTAAGTTGGTGCGTTACGAAAAGGGTCTTTCGCCTTTAGTCGAAATCACGGCGGCCTCGGGGATCGCCGTCGCGATTGGGGTCGGAGCGAGCATTGGGTTTACAGCCGATGAAATCTTTTCGCTCATCACGGCCTTCTACGTGGCTTACGGCCCGATTAAACGGATTGGTGGGGTGAATAATCGCATCGCGATGGCCTTGCCTTCCCTTAAACGCCTTGAAGAGGTTTTGACGGCTCAGGTCGAAGTGGCTGATGCTCCCAACGCCCAAGCACTGGGTCGCGTCCGCGGCGATTTAGAGGTCGAAAACCTGACCTTCCGTTACGGTGCTGAACCCGTACTCCAAGATGTTAATTTACAAATTCCAGCCGGCCAAGCGGTCGCCCTCGTGGGACCGAGTGGAGCCGGGAAGAGTACGTTCGTGAATTTAGTGCCGCGCTTTTTCGATCCCCAAGAGGGATGCGTGAAGGTCGATGGCTTTGACTTGCGCCAAGTGCGGCAAGCCGACCTGCGTGCCAACATCGCCTTGGTCTCGCAAGAGCCAGTGTTGTTCAATGAATCAATCTTGGAAAATATCCGCTTGGGTAAGACAGGAGCGACCGATGCGGAAGTGCGCGAAGCGGCTCGCTTGGCTGGCGCGTTAGAATTTATCGAGGCTCAGCCGCAAGGGTTCAACACGCGTGTCGGTGAACGCGGTTCCAAACTTTCGGGCGGACAGCGCCAGCGGGTTGCGATTGCCCGGGCTTTCTTGAAGGATGCACCGATTTTAATTTTAGATGAAGCGACTTCTGCTTTAGACACCGACACCGAACGTAGCATTCAACAGTCGTTAATGCAATTGATGAAGGGGCGCACGACGTTGATTGTCGCCCACCGCTTCAGTACGATTCGCGATGTGGATCGAGTCTTAGTTTTCGATGGCGGACGTATTGTGGCGGATGGTCCGCGGGAAAAGATTTACGAAACGTCCGAGCTCTTCCGCCGGCTGTGGGATAATCAATCCAAGGGGATTGCTTAAACTTCATGCGCTTGTTGGTGGTCAAACTCTCTCGCTTACGCGGAGCCCTTGCGACCACCGCCGCGTTGCGTGCCCTCCGCGAACGTCAACCGGGCGTGCAGGTGACTTTTGTGACGTGGAGTGGCTCGGAGCCCGCGCTGGAAGGTTGTCCAGCGATTGTTGACGTGGTGGGCTTAGAGCCTTCGTCGAGCGGTTGGCCCCTGTTAGCGCATTTGCGTCGTCAGCGTTTTGATGCGGCCATTGCTTTAGGGCAACACCCGCTCGCGCAGCGTTTAGTGGCTTGGAGTGGGGCTCAACTTCGCGTGGTGGCGGGCCAAGCTTCGTGGTGGTGGCAACCGTGGTTGCACCAGGTCGTGGACTTGCGTGGGCTCGACCCGCATGAGGCGGCTCGCGACCATGAGGTGTTCTCCCACGTTTTTCATTTTAAAGGCGAACTCCCGACGATGTGGTTCGCTTCTTCGCGGATGCAGGACCACGGGCTACACCTCGATGATCGTCGTTATGCAGTGATTCATCCGGGTTCGCGACACCCCGATCGTCTTTTAGAAATCGATAAGTGGGCTAAGGTCGCCCGGGATTTATTGGCCACCGGCGAGGTGCAACGGATTGTGATTTCTGCGGGGCCCGATGAGCAGGAGCAAATGTTAGCCGAAGCTTTGGCACAGCTGATTGGGCCTGAAGCGGTGTCGACGGCCGGGCGTTTGCGTTGGTCCCAGACGGCTGATTTATTGAAGAAGGCTCGCATCTTCTTAGGGGTGGATTCTTCCATTCTGCAACTGGCCGCCGCCGTCGGCGTTCCAGTCATTGGGGTTTTTGGTTCCTCGGATTACGCCCGCGCCCGTCCTTGGGGGACGTTGCACCGCGTGGTGCGGATTGATACAACTCGGTTTGAAGGCGAGACGTTGGAAGACTACCGCGAGCGTATGAATCGAGCGTGGTCTCGCATTACGCCTCGACAAATTTTGCAAGCCACCGAGGAATTATTGCGTCTGAGTGCTTAACTTCCATGTCTTCGGCCCCCCATTATGATGCAGTGATTATCGGCGCAGGGATGTCGGGCCTAGCCACGGCAGTCCGCCTCGGGATGTATGGGAAGAAGGTTTTAATCCTCGAACGGCATAACGCTCCGGCAGGGTTGAATTCTTTTTATGCCCGCGGTACGCGGAAGTATGACGTGGGCTTGCACGCTCTCACGAACTGGGTGCCCGAAGGGACAAAGGGCACGCCCTTAGTGAAAATTTTACGTCAGTTGCGCATTAAGCGCGAAGAGCTCGACTTGTGTCCGCAAGTGGGCTCACGCGTGGTGATGGGTGGGTATACGCTGCGATTGGATAATGACTTTGCCCACCTTCTGGAAGATGTGGCACGACAGTTCCCGCACCAAGCCGACGCGTTTCGAGCCCTAGATGCTTGGATTGGGCAACTCGACGAAGCCGCGCTTCAAGAGCATGGTGGTTCGGCCCGAGCTTTGCTGGAGGAGAAAATTAGCGACCCTGTCTTACGCGACTTATTGCTTTTGCCGACCTGTTTTTACGGCAGTGCGCTCGAAGATGACATCGAGGTTTCGCAATTCGCCATCATGTGGCGGTCGCTTTTCCGGGAGGGTTTTGCCCGTCCCTTCATCGGCGTCCGCCAAGTCGTGCGCGTGCTCCTCGACCGTTGTCGCGAGCATGGGGTCGAACGTCGCATGAAATGCGGCGTGCAGCGTTTAACGGTGCAAGGAGATCGCGTGAGTGCGTTGCTATTGGATGATGGTACGGAGGTGACGGCGGACCAAGTTTACTCATCGGCCGGTGCGGTCGAAACGGCCCGCTTGCGCTCTGATGTCGTCCCGACCACCCGAGCGGCCGACATCGGGAACTTGGGTTACGCTGAAACCATCACGACCTATAATTTAAACGCGTTCCAGCAGTTTGGTTGGCACGACACGATTGTGTTCTTTTGTGACTCGGAACGTTTTCATTACCGCAGTCCTACGGACTTGGTTGATGGTCGTTCGGGGGTGATTTGTTTGCCGAATAATTATCAATACGGGGCTGGTAGGGCACTGGACGAAGGTTGGTTGCGCGTGACCGCGTTGGCGAATCACGATGCTTGGTGTGCTTTGCCCGAAGCGGATTATCAGGCCCAGAAAAATGCTTGGTGGGCGAAGTTGCAGGCGATCGCCAAAGCACATTTGCCGGCGATTCCTGCGGGCGTGCCGCATGCCGAGCCGACGTCCATCGACATGTTTACCCCGCGGACGGTGCGTAAATTCACGGGTCATTTGAACGGTGCGATTTACGGGGCCAAGGTGAAGCAACGGGACGGTCGTACCGACCTCACGAACTTGTATTTAATCGGTACCGACCAAGGGTTTTTAGGCGTCACGGGAGCAATGCTGTCTGGCATTTCCATGGCGAACCTGCATGGTCTGAAAGGCTGACCCCTGCCTTATGAAAGAACCCTCGTCTTTTGCGCCCGAACGTCCGTTGTGGAAGGACTTGTTGCACCCGGCGGTGATTGTCGGCGCTTTGGGTTACTTCGTAGATATTTATGACCTGACGTTGGTGATGGCGGTGAAGAAAGATAGTTTGGCGACCTTCCATGTCGTCGGTGATCCCGCACCTCTCGCCGACCCGCTCAATTGGCAGATGTTTGGGATGTTGTTGGGTGGTTTGTTCTTTGGGGCGTTGGGAGATCGGATGGGGCGTTTGACGACGCTGTTCGGCTCCATCTTACTTTATTCTATCGCCAATATCGCCAATGGGTTTGCGACTAGTATCGAATTTTATTCCGCTTGTCGTTTTGTGGCGGGCATTGGTTTGGCCGGCGAACTGGGCGGCTGCATTTCTTTAGTCTCCGAAGTTTTATCTAAAGAACGTCGCGGCTATGGAACGGCAATGGTAGCCACCATCGGTGTCTTCGGGGCGGTCGTGGGTGGAGCCGTAGCCGAATATGTCAGTTGGCAAACCAACTATTTCATCGGGGGAGCTTTAGGGCTTTGTTTGTTATTAGCTCGGGTGAGCGTGAAAGAGTCGGGGATGTATCAGCATGCGAAAACCATCGCCTCGGAATCCGACGTGGCTCGCGGCAATTTCTTGGCACTCTTCACGGACGGCCAACGTTTTAAACGTTACCTCTACTGTATTCTCATCGGGCTGCCTACTTGGTACATGATTGGCATCCTGGTTTCTAAATCAGAAGTCGTCTTCGCTAAGTTGGTCGGAGTGCAGGGAATCAAAGCGAATCGTGCGGTCGCGATGTTTTACCTCGGTCTGACGTTTGGGGATATTGGCAGTGGTGCTTTAAGTCAGTGGTTCCGTTCGCGTCGCAAGGTCGTAGCGCTCTTTCTGACGGCGAGTCTGGTCTGTGCTTTAATCTACCTTTACTTGACCACCGGTTGGTCGGCTCAGGCTTACTACGCTTTGATTTTCGTGATGGGCTTAGGGATGGGTTATTGGGCTTTGTTTGTCACCATTGCCGCGGAGCAATTTGGTACGAATTTACGCGCGACGGTGGCGACGACCGTGCCGAATGTCGTGCGCGGGTCTTTGTTTGCGATGTCCTTCATGTTTGCCCAATTGGGGCTGCGTGGCTGGAGCCCAATCACGGCTGGCTTGGCCATCGGTGCCCTCTGTTTTGGGGCCGCCTTCTTCGCCTTGTGGAAGATGGAAGAGACCTTCGGTAAGGATCTCGACTACCTCGAGAAGAAGTAACGGCTTACGGTGCCGCTGGCGGCGTATCTTGCACGCAACGGAACCCGACGTGATTCGTCGAGGTGAGTGCGTCGATGCCTTGGCGAGCGGTGGGGCGGTAGCGGAAGCAGTAAGCTTCATCGCACAACCATGAGCCGCCGCGAATCACGTGTTGACCAAAGCCCGTGCCTTCGGGGTCGTGGCCAATGGCGGGGCCGAGGGGATTATCTTTAGGTGATTTGGCATACCAATCCGTGCCATACCAGTCTTCACACATTTCCCAAACATTGCCTGCCATGTCATAGAGCCCGTAACCATTGGGCGGAAACGATTTTACGGGAGCTACATTTTTGAAACCATCTTCGCCGGTGTCGACGGCGGGGAACTTGCCTTGCCAGTGGTTGCACATGATTTTGCCTCCCGGACGTTCCTCGTCGCCCCAGACATAGGGTTTGTTTTTCAAGCCCCCGCGGGCAGCGAATTCCCATTCGGCTTCGGTGGGTAAGCGTTTGCCAGCCCACTTTGCAAAGGCCTGGGCGTCTTTATAAGTGATACAAATGACGGGATATTTTTCGTGACCTAAGATGTTCGATCCAGGTCCCTCGGGATGCTGCCAAGTCGCTCCGGCGGTAAACTTCCACCAGGGTAAATTGCCGGTGTTACTGGTGGTGCATTGGAAGGGATTGGGAACGTCGGTGTGTTTAAAAATCAGGGAGCCGCCTTTTAAGTATTCGGCGGGTGCGTTCGGGAAGTCGCGGGGGTCGAGGTTCTTTTCGGCGTCGGTGACGTAACCTGTGGCGGCGACAAACTGCGCGAACTGTTCATTGGTCACTTCGGTTTCATCCATCCAAAAGGGTTTGATTTGGACTAAGTGCTGCGGGGCTTCTTCTTGGTGGCCGGGGTCGGCTTTGTCATTGCCCATGTAAAATTCGCCACCGGGAATTTTAACCAGGTGGGCTTTAAGGGGGGCGGGTTGGGCTTGGGCTTGCCAAATGAGGTAACCAATCGGGAGGGCCACTAGGACCAGCATCACGGCCACAATCTTTTGGCGGGCGGCGCGGGCTTGCGGGGGAAGCGGGGTGGCAGGGGACGTCATAGCCGTAGGGGAACGCTATTTTACGGCCTGTGAGGGTCGAACCTTTCTTTTAGAAAAAACTGGGGGCGTGCGATATCGCCTCGCCCTCGCAGGGGAGAGTATTTAAAGGCTTGGGCTTATGGATACGACGCAAGCTGAGGTCTTACAAATTTTCCGCGACTCCCGCGCCTTACTCACGGGCCATTTCGTCCTACGCTCGGGGTTGCACAGCGGCCACTTTTTCCAGTGCGCCCAAGTGTGCCAGTACCTCGATAAGGTGACCCGTTTAATTGAATTATTAAAACCGAAGCTCGCCGCGCACCCTTGCGATGTCGTCCTTGCGCCCGCGATGGGCGGCTTGGTGGTTGGTCAAGAAGTGGCCCGTCAGTTGGGAGTCCGCTTTATTTTTGCCGAGAAGGAAAATGACCGTCTCGTGCTGCGTCGTAACTTTACCTTCCGTCCCGGCGAGCGCGTGCTCATCGCGGAAGACGTCGTCACCCGCGGTGGCCGCGTGCAAGAGTGCCTCGATATTGTGAAGGCGCATGGGGCCCAAGCGGTAGCCGTGACCACGCTGGTGGATCGCTCGGGCGGCCAAACGAAGTTCAGCGTCCCCTTTGTCTCCCTCTTGGAATTAACGTTCCCGACTTACCCGGCTGATCAATTGCCCCCCGAGTTGGCGGCTTTGCCTGCCACGAAGCCTGGGTCGTAGAATTTAGGGTTTTCGGAGGATAATTGAGGATTCGGGTGTCTGGAAGGGTCTCCTGTATCCTTTGCCTTGCACCGAGGCGGTCTTTCCCTACGCCAAACCTTGCTTTTCCATGGATCGAAAGAATCTCATTTTAGGTGTCGGCTGCATTGTCGGTGCGTTTGCGTTGTTTTTCCTCGCTCGCCCCGCCCCCACAGCCCCTGCCGAGCCTGCTCCCATCCAGACCTTAGGGTCTACGCCCAGCCCTGCTCCCTCGAAGCCTGTGGTCCCGGCGGAATCGAGCCTCAAGGCAGCCCCAGGCAACGCGGTCGAAGTCCCCGCGGATAAGGCGGTTAAGTATGTCCGCTCGACTAAGACGATGAAGGTGAGTTTTACCTCGCGCGGTGGGGCCATCGACCAAATCGAACTGCTCCGTGAATTCGCCGATACGGACAAAAATCATAACGTTATTTTTAATGCCCAAGGCGCCGAGGGGGCGTTGGCCTTGGCGGTGCAAAATCCGATCACGAAGCAACTCGAAGTCGTGCACACGGAATTTAAGCCTGAAGGGGCAGAGACGGCGGAGGCTATCACCCTCGTGGGTCACCTCGCGGATGGCACGCGCGTGGTGCGGACGTTTACGTTGGCACGCGAAGGAGCCGATGCTCCCGAGCCTTATTCGTTGCGTTTCTCGACGCAGCTTTTCCCGGCCAAGCCAGGTATGGGTGTGCCCAAGGTCTGGCTGACTTCTGGTTCGTGGCAGCCCACGAAGGGCGATGCGGCCAATCAATTCCTCTCGGTCTTGGCTTCGGATGGCGAAGATTTAACCCGCACGGGGATTGATGTTTTTACGGATTCGAGCGGCTTCTTCGGTCTCGGCGCGCGCAAGGCTAAGACCGAGCAAGCGGTCGTTGCTCCTAAGCCTTTTGCGTGGGTGGCTTCGGGAAATCAGTTCTTTGCTTCGATTATTCACCCTGACGCCACGGTGCGTGGGGCGCGTTCGGAAGTTTTGGTCAAGCCCGTAGAATTCGCTCCTGGCAAGCGTGGCTTGCAAGCGCTGGCTTCGTGGGAATCGCCGGTGCGTCCTGATTTCTCGATGGCTCTAGAGGGTGACTTCTTTGTGGGTCCCAAGGAATACGCCCGCGTTTCTAATTTACCCGACGGTCAAGTCGCGGTGCTCCAATTCTCCAAGCTGTTTGGGTTCATTTCTTTTGGGGCGATTTGTAAATTGCTCTTAGCCTGCTTGGGCGGCGTGCACTACCTCTTGAACTGGGCTGGTTCCTGGGCGTGGGGTTGGGCAATTGTGGCTTTGACGGTGTTCATCAAACTGATCACCTGGCCGCTGACTTCGGCTCAACAAAAGGCGGCGAAGAAGATGCAAAAGTTCGGGCAACCGATGAAGGACATCCGCGAGAAGTATAAAGATAACCCCGAGAAGATGAATAAGGAGTTAATGAAGCTTTACCAAGAGCATCAGATTAACCCCTTCGCCGGTTGCTTGCCGATTTTGATTCAGATGCCGATTTTCTTCGGTCTCTACACCGCCTTCCAAACCACCGTCGAACTGCGCCTGCACTCGTTCCTGTGGATCTCGGACCTCTCGGCCCCCGACACGCTCTTCCTCGTGGGTAGTTTCCCCTTCAACTTGCTCCCCATCCTGATGGGCTTGAGCATGTGGCAGTCGATGCGCATGACGCCGAATCCCTCGGCGGATGAGTCGCAGAAGATGATTTTCTTGATGATGACCCTGATGTTCCCGGTCATCTGCTATGGTTCTCCCGCGGCCCTGACGCTCTACATGACGTTGCAGAACCTGTTGACCATGTTGCAAACCTGGCTTACGAAAGAGCCTAACGTAGAAGTCATCCCTCCTGCTTCTAAAAAGAAAGTGCGGAGCTGATTTACCCCTTTTTCTCCCCATGTCTGGTCATAGTAAATGGCATACGACGAAGCGGCACAAAGCCGTGATCGACGCTAAGCGCGGCAAAATCTTCTCCGTCTTAGCGAAAGAAATCACCCTCGTGGCCCGTGCCGGTGGTGGCAACCCCGAGAGCAATGCGCGCCTGCGGACCTTGATGGATAAAGCCCGTGCGGCCAATATGCCGTCGGACAATATCAAGCGTGCGGTGCAAAAGGGTACCGGTGAAATCCCGGGCGTGGTCTACGAAGAAATTGTTTACGAAGGTTATGCTCCCGGCGGTGTGGGTTTAATCGTGGAAGTTACCACGGATAATAAAAACCGCGCGGCGGCCGAAGTGCGCCAGGCTTTCAATGACAACGGCGGCAACATGGCTCAGACGGGCGCGGTGTCGCACAGTTTCCAACGCAAAGGCCAACTCCTAATCGGCCAGAGCCAAATCAAGGAAGATGCCTTGATGGAATTAGTTTTAGAGGCCGGGGCCGACGATGTGCTCAATCACGGCGATTACTTTGAAGTGCTTTGCCCGATTGGGGCTTACGACGCGGTGGCCAAAGCGCTGCAAGAGAAGTCGATTAAGCCCGAATCGAGCGAATTGGCTTACGTGCCCTCGATTCAAGTGCCCGTTGCCGATGCCGCTGTGGCGAAGTCGGTCATGGAGTTGATCGATGCTTTAGAGGCTTTGGACGACGTGAAAGCCGTACACGGCAATCACGAGATCGATCCTAAGTTGCTCGGAGAATAATTGGTCTTTTCCTGCGGGCGGAGTTAGTTTAGAAAACAGCGTGTCTGCTGCGATGCGTCATAGTGGGGTGCGCACGGCCGCTCGAGCGGTGGTGGTCGACCAAGGACGTCTCTTAGTGGTCAAGATCCGGACGCAGGATGGCGAATTCTTAGTCCTTCCTGGGGGAGGGCAGAACCATGGCGAGACCTTGCAGGAAGCCGTGCGCCGCGAGCTTAAAGAAGAACTCGGCCTGACGGTCGAACCTCAGGCCCTGCTTTATGTGCGCGAGTACGTGGGCAAGAACCACGGCATGCGCCACCTGCACGAGCATTTTCACCAGGTCGAGGCGGTCTTTCACTGCCATTGTACCGATTTTTCGCCCCTAGGGGCGGGGACGTTGCCCGACCCTCGTCAAGTGGGCTACGCGTGGTTGCCCCTCGATAAATTGGCCGACTTTCCGCTATCGCCCAAGGGTTTGGAGTCGGTTTTGGCCTCGGCCTTGCGGGGTGGCGGGGCGACATACTTAGGAGATATTCATTGAAGGCTTGCCAGCCGATGCTGGCATCCTTTTGTTCACCTTCCGTCTTTTTGGGGGTATAGCTCAGTTGGTTAGAGCGCTTGATTGACATTCAAGAGGTCGATGGTTCAAGTCCATCTACTCCCACCACTTTAACAAAACAGTGCCTATTTTAGGGCTGTTTTGAAACTTTTTTGGCCTCGGCGACTGCTTTTTTCTCGCTCCGCCCCGGCCCTTGTTCATAGCCCTATGGTTCCTTTCTAGCACCATGAGCAATACCCATATCGTTGATATCAAAGCTCGCGAAATCCTCGATTCTCGCGGCAACCCCACCATTGAGGTGGACGTTCGTTTGGCCGGTGGCGCCTTGGGGCGTGCGGCGGTGCCTTCGGGCGCTTCGACGGGTACGTACGAAGCCCACGAATTGCGCGATAGCGACGTGAGCGCGAAGTTTTTCCCGAAGGGCGTGGATCCGAAGAAGCGTTACAATGGTAAGGGCGTGCTCAAGGCCGTCGCCAATGTTAACGAAGAAATCGCTCCGATGCTCCAAGGCGTCGACGCCCAAGATCAAGTCGGCATCGACCATGCGATGATCAAACTCGATGGTACGAAGAATAAAAATAAATTAGGCGCTAACGCGATCCTCGGCGTATCGATGGCCGTCGCCCACGCTTCGGCTGCCGCCTTGAACCAGCCTCTGTACCGCTACATCGGTGGCCCTAACGCCAAAGTTTTGCCCATTCCTCTGATGAACATCATGAATGGTGGCGCGCACTCCGACGCTCCCGTCGACATCCAAGAATTCATGGTGGTGCCTAAGGGTGCCAAGAGCTTCCGCGAAGCCCTCCGCATGGGTACGGAAATCTTCCACGCCTTGAAGAAGGTTTTAAAGGCGCAAGGTCTCTCGACCTCGGTGGGTGACGAAGGTGGTTTCGCTCCTAAGGTTGCTTCTAACGAAGCCGCGCTCGAGGCCATTGCCGCCGCTGTTAAGGCCGCGGGTTACAAGCTCGGCTCGGAAGTATTCCTCGCCCTCGACGTGGCCGCTTCGGAGTTCTTCGACGAGAAGACCGGTAAGTACACGTTCCACAAGTCCGACAAGTCGCAGCGTAACTCGGAGCAGATGATCAAGTTCTACCAAGACCTCCAAAAGCGCTATCCAATCGTTTCCATCGAAGATGGTTTCTCGGAAGCGGATTGGACGGGTTGGAAGAAGGCGACCGACGCTTTGGGTGCGACGACGCAATTGGTCGGCGACGACTTGTTCGTCACGAACACCGAATTCTTGTCGCGCGGTATTAAGACCAAGACGGCTAACTCGATCCTCGTGAAGGTGAACCAAATCGGTTCGCTCACCGAGACCTTCGACGCCGTCGCCATGGCTCAACGCGCGGGTTACTCGGCCATCATCTCGCACCGCTCGGGCGAAACCGAAGATGCGACGATTGCTGACATCGCTGTGGGCTTGAACGCGGGTCAAATCAAGACCGGTTCGCTTTGCCGCTCTGACCGTGTGGCCAAGTACAATCAATTGCTTCGCATCGAAGAAGAGTTGGGCAACCACGCTCAGTACGCTGGTAACACCTGCAACTGGGGCGCCTAAGCGAGCTCGCGTTGTTTTTCTAAAGGGCCTTGCGAGGCCCTTTTTTTGTGCCCAAATTTTTAACGCGACTGCAAGCCGGCCGTATTCACCGCGATGATTTTATAGGTGTCGCTGGGCTGGCCCTGGGCATCGACGTAACGCATCAGCGGTGCCTTGGGGGCTGGGGTGTCGCCGTAACTCATGCCTTGAAAGAGTGGCTTGCCAAAGGGGTTGGTAGGCTTGGGAGGCACTTGGGCGAGAGTTTGGCCGTTCTTCTGGATGATGAAGCTCTGGAGGCCGCTTTCGAGGTCGGCATGGGCATCCCAAGTGATTTCGATCCCTTGGGTGGTGGTCTTAGTTTTAATATTAAATGGCGCGGGTGGCGGCGTGGCGTCGTCGATGATACCTTTGGTGACATACTGTTCCCACACGGGGGCGAATTTGGCCGGCAACCAACTTTGGGTGCGGTCGGGGTGAGCCCCTGCGGGGGTGGCTTGCGTGCCGAGTAGGGCTGCGACGTAGCCTTGGCTTTGATCGATGGGTTTGAGTTGCTGGCCAGTCTCGGGGAGACGGAGGGCTAGGCAGCTATCAAAGAACGCAATCGCCGCGTAACGTTGGTCGCCGCATTGGTGTGAGGTTTTGGGGTCGGGTGCGAATCCGATGGGTGCGCCTTGCGCTCGGTAGGCTTTGAACATTTCGAGACAGCCCACCCAAGCACCATTAAAACGCGCATCGCCGTTTTCTTTCGTGCCGGGGTTGCACATCATGGGAATGCCAAGGGCTTCGGGGGAAAGTTCGAGCGGGGCAATGGGGTTGCTGGGTGCTTTGCCGTCGCTGCTGGGATGCCAGTAGAGGTAAGAAGTGCCGGAGCGAAACCAGATGGCGACGATTTTGGAAGCATGGCGCGTCTGCATGATACTGGCCCAAAAACCGCCCCCACTATGTCCCCATAAGCACCAAGGGGCGTCGGCGATTTCAGGGTGATGTGTTTGCGCCGCTAAATCTTGGAGGGCTTTAAGAAAGGCCTGCTCCGAGCCGTGCCGGGGGTCGCACCAGCGGTGGCAATCAGTTTGATCGGGTTGTTGAATGACGGGACCGAGTAGCGCGCCATCCCATTTGCGAGCTAAGGCCTGCCAATGCAGGTCTTCCGTCGCGGTGACGGCACCTTGATTCGAGCCCGACCCACAACCGTGTTGATGCACGATGATGGTGCGAATGGTTTTAACGCCTTCCGGGATCCAAAGGTTGTAAGTCGAGGGGAAAACTAACTCGCCGGGTTTGTCAGAGGCGGGGTAGTGGACCGAGTATTGATTGCCATCCGCCAAAACCAAGAGCGGGAGGAAGAGGGTAAGCCAGCGCATGGCCTGACTATGAGGCTGGTCTGCCCGAGGGCAAGTTGCTTGCTCCCTTCTAGTGGTACCTCTAAAAGAAACGCATGCGAAGGTTCTTAGCATACGCTTGCTGGCTGACTTCGTCGCTCGTCGCCGCTCCTTCGCCCGAGCCTTTGCATTTTTTAGCGCTGGGGGATTGGGGTTGGGCCGATCCGGGCTTGGAGCGAGAATTCCCCGTGGTGCGTCGTTACGCTGCGCTGCAACGCTCCGTTGCGACGGCGATGGCGCACTACGCCGAGTCGGAAAAGATTCAGGGCATTATTTCGGTGGGCGACAATTTTTACCCGAATGGGGTGACGTCCGTACAAGACCCGCGTTGGGTGAATTCGTTTGAAAAGGTTTACGAAGCGAAGTCGTTGCAAGTGCCTTGGTATGTGGCCTTGGGGAATCATGACTTTGAGACCAATTACCAAGCTCAAATCGATTACACGGCCGTCTCCAAAGGGCATTGGGTGATGCCAGCGCGTTACTTTAGCCGCGATTTTCCGGAAGCGAACCTGCATTTAATCGTGATCGATAATTGTTCGCTGAGCTCTACGTGGGGAGTCAATTACGGCACGGCCGCGGGTCAGGAGTTTGCCCAAAAGGAATGGGCGTGGTTGGAGGCTGAATTAGCCAAGCCCGCTCGTTGGAAAATCGTCGTTGGACATGTACCGGTGCGTTCTCACGGGTTGCATGGCGAAGATGAGGCGTTCTCGCCTCGCGCCGCCGCTTTGTTCCAAAAGTATGGTGTGCAACTTTATCTCAACGGCCATGATCACCACGCCGAAGTCGTGCGCGACCATGGGGTGACGTACGTGACCTGTGGAAACTCGGCGGATTTATACCCGGTCTTGTCGACCAAGGACAGCGATTTCATTGGTACCTATGCGGGCTTCACGGCACTCAAGATTCAGCCCGACCGCCTGGAGTTGAAGCTCGTCGATACCGCCGGCCAAGTCCGCTACGTCCAAGAAATTAAGCCCTGACCGAGCGTTGACCTTCTGGGCCTAGTTTATCATCAAATCCTCGTGACGCCTTACTTACAGCAACGCCGCGAAGAATTGCGCAAGGTTTACCGCGATGGCTTGTTGCACGATGTCATTCCCTTCTGGCTCAAGCACGGCATGGACCGTCAACACGGCGGGATTTTTACTGCGTTGGGCCGACGTGGGGAGCTCCTCGATTCCGACAAGGCCGTGTGGTTTCAAGGTCGGGCCGCTTGGACATTTGCCCACTTATACAACACCGTCGAGCCGCGCCCTGAATGGCTCGAGGCGGCCCTGAGTTGCGGAAATTTTCTTCATGACCGTTGTGCGGATTTGACAGGCAAGTTGCATTTCACCGTCACGAGCGAAGGCGATCCCCTGCGGATGCGGCGCTACGTTTTTAGCGAATGCTTTGCGGCGATCGCTTACGGCGCCTTACACCACGCCACGGGGCAACGGCAGTGGAAGGAACGAGCCATCGCAGCGTTTGAGACCTTTTTAAAGTATAACCGCACGCCGGGGTTGATCGCCCCGAAGACACATCCCGAGACGCGTCCGATGAAAGGCTTGTCACCGCTGATGATGACCATCGTCACGGCACAAGACCTGCGAGCGGACTTAGGCGACATCACGGTTATGGGCCAAACGCTCACGCAGTGGGTGCAGGCAGCGATTCAGGAAATTCGCCAAGACTTCATGAAGCCCGATTTACGCGCGGTCATGGAAGTTGTCGGGCCTCGCGGCGAAATCTACGACCATTTTGACGGGCGTTTGCTCAACCCCGGCCATGTGATGGAGGCGGCTTGGTTTATGTTGCGTGAAGCACGTTACCGCCCTGATCCGGCCGTGCAACAAGCTGGGCTGCAAATGATTGATTGGATGTGGGAACGCGGTTGGGATGCTGAACACGGCGGGCTGCTCTACTTCGTCGATGTGCACCGCAAACCCATCCAAGAGTATTGGCACTTCATGAAGTTCTGGTGGCCGCACAATGAGACCATCATCGCGACGCTTTGGGCGCATATCGTGACTGGCGACGACAAATACGCCAAGATGCACCAGCAAGTGCACGATTGGACCTATGCTCACTTCCCCGACCCCGAAGCGGGCGAGTGGTTTGGGTATTTGGATCGTCAGGGCCGGCCGACTTCTGAACTGAAGGGTACCATGTGGAAAGGCCCGTTCCACTTACCGCGTCAGCAGTTGGTCTGTTGGCAGCTCCTCGAAAACCTCGTATGAGTTTGGCCTATTGCACGCAGTGTGGGCGTCCGTTGCCAGCGCAGGCAACCCTTTCGCCTGCAGGCTTTGTGCAATGCCCCGCTTGCGGTCAGAAGAACACCGAGATTCCACCGTCGCCTAAGACCGAGCCCGCTCCGTTCACCCATGTGATGTTTAGTCGCTTGGTGGGCGTAGCCAAGCCGCAGACTCCCGATGAGCCCACGTTGCCGTCGGAAGTCGTCGCCGCGGGCCATGCGCGAGTAAGCCGGGAAGTCATCGGACAAACCATCGTTTACCGCACGCGTGTCACCACGTTCTTTGGCTGGTTCTGGCTGATCTTCACGACCGTCCATTGCTTCTTCATGTTCTACGGCTTATCGCGGGGCCAGGTCCGCATGAATCACCAACTAATCGACCACGCCTCGGTGTTTCATTACCTGTTCATGGCGCTGTTCTACATCCCGTTTTTCTTGGTCGGGTTTAGTTTAGCATGGGGACATTACCGTCTCTTGCTCGAAGCGAATCAGCTTTCCGTGCGCTGGCGTTGTTTTCCGGGAGTGGGTTGGACGTGGAAATTGGCCACAGGAGACGACGTTCGTGTTCGTTTAGAATATCGCGGAGCGAGTTCGAATAGCACGCCCCTCAAAGCCATTGTTGTCAGTTCACAGCAGCAGGAAATTAATTTCGGGAATTTTATTCGCGAAGACGTGAAGCGTTTCCTCGCGGCCGCCATTCATGATTATTATGGCGATCCCGTGACGAAGGAAGACCCTGCGGTTAAGGGGTAATCGTTAATTCAAAAGGCGAGGCCGGGAGGTTGTCCTGATTCACCAAAGCCGCGGGTGCATTCATCGCCCACGCGTAGCGAACCCTCGTGGGCGTCCCAAAATTCTTGGGAAGTTTAATCACCAGCCGCTGTTCTTGTACCGTGGCGGTGCAGGGCACGAAGTGCAGGTTGCCGTCGGCGACTTCAATCAAAGGTTTTAACTCCGGTTTCAAGTGTAGCCCCGACGCGTAGCGGAAGCTCACTTGCACTTCTCCCGCCGTGGCGGTGACGCCTAAGGGCAGGGGACCGGAAGCGAGGTGGTCATGTTGGCCATATTGATAATATAAAGCCCACCGTGCGAGCCGCTCGCCGACTTCCAGTTTTTGGCGTGGGTGGACATCGTGGGGCGTGCCCAAGTCGAGCGTCACGGCCATCCCAGTATCGGCTTGAGTTAAGAGTTTGCGTTGGACCTCGCGGAATTCGGGCCAGAACTGACGCACAGGTTCATCGATGCTCGGTAGCTGACACCAGAGAAACGGCAGTTCGGGCAAGTGCCATTGCTCACGCCAGTCGCTCATCAGCAATTTCATCAGACCGGCGTATTCTTGTACGTCGACTTGGCGGATGGCGTTGCTTTCGCCTTGATACCAAATCACGCCCGCAATGGGGCACCGGGTGATCTTCGCGGGTCCGGCCAACCACGCAAATCCAGGTTTGTAGCCGTGGTTGGGGCCAAAATCGTCGTGGGGTGCAGCATTCGTGCCCAAGTGTTGACGAGCCCGCAGGCGCACAAAGCTGTCTTCAATCGCAGGGTTATCTAACCAGTTGCCGCGGACTTTTTTATCAAAGTCGGGGCTGTGTTGTAGGGCGCTTTGCGAGATGAATGCCTCAATCGGGGCACCGCCGATCGAGAAGTTCACTAGCCCAATGGGCACACCGGTGGCTTTGACGATGCGTCGGGCAAAGTAATAACCCACTGCAGACATTTCCGGAACGCTGCTGGGCGTGCAAGTCTCCCAGTGGCCGCTAAAGAACTCTTGGGCGTTTAGATGGTCGACGGTTTCTTGATCCAGAGCCGAGGCGCCGTGGTATTGTCCGGCAAAGCGATGGTTCCGCAGGCGAAGTAACGGCAAGTTCGCTTGGGGGATTTCGGTTTTGGCAGCTTGGTCGCGCGCCAACGGAAACTCCATGTTGGATTGTCCGGTTGCGAGCCACACATCTCCGATTAAGACATCGTGCAATACTTGCTCCTCTTGGTCGTCGCGCACGGCGAGTTCGAGCGGTTGCAGCGAATACGGCTGAGCGGGCAACCGGGCCTGCCACACGCCTTCGGAAGAACTTTTGGCGCTCGTGGCTACTTGCCCTAAGCGCACTTGCACGACCGTGCTGGGTCGGCTGGTTCCGAAGAGGATGATTGGGCGGTCGCGTTGTAAGACCATGTGGTCTTCGAACCACGGGTCGAACTCGACGGCTTGACTGAGACTAGCGAGGAAACAGAGGCAGGTCGCTAGTCGGAGCATGTTATTTTACCTCCGGTAAATCGACCGCTCGGAAGCGCAGTACCGAGGCACCGTTGGGTTCGTAGAGCACGCCCACGCGGCCGTCTTTGAGCGGAGCCATGCAACTGTAAGCAAAGGGCCCGGGGAAGACTAAGCGTTCGGCTGACCACGTTTTGCCGTCATCGGTCGAAGCGCGCAACGTACCATTGGCGCGGCCTTTGCCGACGGGGTTCAAGAAGAGGAGCACCTTCGGGCTCCAGCGCAGCAGACTCCCTTGGCAGGTTGGCTCGGGCAAGTGATCGTCATCGGCGGCTGGAGACCACGTTTCGCCGCCGTCTTTCGAGTAAGAAACTTTGCGGAAGTTGGTGCCCTTCCAGCGGCGCGAGTTCAGGTAGAGTTCGCCGTTCGCAATTTCGGCCACCTGCACCTCGTTTAACTGCAAATCTTTCTGTGGCACTTTCGCGCCGCGTTTCCACGTCGTCCCATGGTCATCGCTAAACGCCACCCAATTAGTAAAATTATGTTTCGCGTCTTGGGAGTTGAACGGAATCACCAAGCGACCCGCATGGGCACCTTGTTTGATTTGGATCCCGATGCCAGGACCCGAAGCGGTCGTCACCGCATCTTCCGGTTTTAAAGCCATCGTCACATCGACGGACTTCGACCAGGTTTTACCGTCGTCTTGCGACGCCACATAGAGCGTCCGATTTCCGCCAGTGGCGGTGGGACCTGCGGGCAGGCCACCGAACTCACTTTTACCGGCGGGGAAAGTTTGGAAGAAAAGGTAAATCGTCCCCGTCTTCGCGTCTTGGACTACGCAGGGATTGTTGCAGCTATCTTCGCCTTGGGCGTAAATCAATTCCGGCTTCGACCACGATTTCCCCTCATCGTGCGAGACCGACCCCATTATCACGTTGCCCGATTGATCGCGACCGCTGTTGCGTCCTTCGGCCACGGCGACGAGCGTGTCTTGTTTCGTGCGCAGTAGCGCTGGGATGCGCACGGCCGACATCGTCATATTTTTCTTCCCTTCGAAGACCACCACGTCGGTGCCATCGGCGGCCCTAGCGTAGGGGCTGAGGCCACTAGTCAGGACGACGAGGAGGAAGGCGGTTAGTCTTTCCATTGGAAAAAGCCGATAGCTTCGAGTTCGCTGATCATGCTGTGAAACTTCTCGGGGCTGGGGTTAGTATTGGGCAAGCGAGCCGGACCCACGGGCACGCCGAGGTGCGTCATCAAGGCTTTAGCGGCGCCGAGGTAGCCGCGTTGGGCCACGATGCGGATCACTTGCATCAAGCGGGCCTGTTCCAGTTGAGCCGTGGCGTGGTCGTGTTTTGCGTAGGCTGCGATCATCCGTTGCAACGGGCCTGGCACAAAGTTGTAGGTGCTCCCCACGCCCCCTTGAGCCCCCATGGCCAAGGCCGCCAAGTAATACTCGTCGATGCCCCAAGGTAAATCAAAGCGCCCGTTCTCCAGACGTTTACAAAGCAAGTACGTGCCCAGGTCGGGATTGGAATATTTTACCCCGGCGAGGTTGGGGATTTTTTTCGCGGCTAATTGCAGGAACTCATCACACGCAAAATGCAAACCCGTCAGGGGAGGAATATCGTAGTAATAGAATGGCAACGCCGGGGCTCCCGAGGCCACTTCGGCGCAGCAGTCCACTAATTCTGCCACGCTCTTCGGCTTAAAGTAAGTCGGTGCGATCATCGACACCGCTGCGAGTCGATGCGTTTGGGCGAGAGCGGCTAAACTCTTGGCGTCGGCCAAACTATTCGTCCCCACGTGAGCGACCACTTGAATGCCCCATGCAGGGCCTACGGATGCCCAGCGTTCGACTAAGGCCGCGCGTTCGTTGGCTTGCAGTGAGGCGCTCTCACCCGTCGTGCCACACACAAACACCTTATCGATTTTACGTGCTTGCAGGTGCTTCGCTTGTTTTTCCACCACCGTTAACTCCAAGTCCCCGGCCGCGTTAAACGGGGTGTGGGTGGCGGGGCAGAGCCCGTGGAATTTAAAAGGCGTCATGTTAAGCGGGAGGCGTCGGCTTGGGTTTAATTGCTAAGACCACCCCAATCGATAACAAAGCAACGCCAGCGAAAATTCCAAAAATCAAGTTCAGCGGCACCGCGGCATCGCGCAACGCCCCAAAGCCCCAATCCGCCAAGCCACCGCAACTAATACTCAGCAAATTCATCAGTCCATAAGCGGTCGCACGGTAATGCGGTTCTACTAATTGACTGAGAATGGGCATATTATTGCAGTCGAAACAACCCCAACCCAGGCCGAATAAAATCAGAAACCCAATGGCCGTGGCGAGCGTCGTGGCGTGTCCGATGCCAAACAACGCGGGCAAGAAGAGGGTCATCCCGCACGCGCTCACGAAAATGCGTCCGCGCACTTGCGTTCGCATCCAACGATCCGCCCACCAGCCGCCTAAGATTACACCGGCGATGGAAGCGATTTGCACATACAGCACGGCCGACATCCCCGCTGGTCCCTGCGCCAGTTTAAACTGCGTGCGCAGGATTTCCGGCATCCAGTCTTTAATAATCCAGCCGGCCAGGGCGGGCAGGGTGAAGTATAAAACTAATAATAAGAAATTCCGATTTTGCCGCAGGGCGCGGACCGTGGCGCCGAGGCCGGGACGCGGCGTCGACGTTTGCGACGCCGGCGGGTCTTGTAGGAAGTACATCAGTGGCACCGCGTAGAGCAGGCCCACTAAGCCGCACCACGTAAAAGCCCCGCGCCAACCTAAACTCGGCGTCTCGGCGGCATAGCCTGCAAACCCACCGAGGATCACGCCCAAGTAAATCCCCATTTGGTGGCAGCCGGTTGCCCGCGAGCGCGTCGTGTCTTCATGCCAATCGGTTAACAACGCCAACGCTGCCGGAATGTAAAATGCTTCGCTAATTCCCATCAGCCCGCGCGTGAGGAGCAGTTCTGAGTAGTTATGGACCTGGCCCGTGTACCACGTCACCGCCGACCACACCAGCAAGCTCACCACGATGATTTTTTTCCGACTCGAACGATCCGAGAAATAACCCCCTAGCGGGCTGAAGATGGCGTAGACCCATTTAAAAGTTCCTAAGATCAACCCCCACGTCGCCTCTTCGGCGCTGGCTGGACGGATCGTGGTCAGGTCCGCCATCATCGAGCTCTTCATCGCCGCCAGCATTTGCCGATCTAAGTAATTCAGCAGGGCCACGGGCACGAGCAGCACGACCATGAGCCAAGCCGTCGAGAGGTAGGGCGAACGCGAGTTCATCGATAATTCTCGGGTAAGGTCCAGTGACTCGTGGCGGGCGTGCGCACGCCCGGTTTAGTTTCGCCGCTGATGGTCAGCAGGTCATTCCCCAAGCGCAGCAGTGGGGCGGTCGCGAGGGGCGTGGGCCAAGTCCCGATTACCTTGGTCGCAAACGTATCCCCATCGATGAAGAGGATTTGTTGTGAATGTCCTGGATGCGTGGCGGGCGGTTGGCCGTAGTGACTGCCCGTGTCGCCTCCCACCAAACAAAAGCCGCCGTTCACGGCGACGGCTGGTCCAGCGGACGCCGCAAGTTTATCGCCCAATCCATGGAACGACACCCCTTGCCCTTGGCGGGTCACATGTTGCAAGTCTTCTAAATAATCGCGTTTAGGTTGGCCTGCTTGGGCGAACAACCGACAACCCCCGCCCCAGACTAACACGCCGTCGCTGGAACCCATGAATGCTAAGATACGCGCCTGATCCGGATCTGCTTCATTCGTCTTCCAGCCCGCATCGGGATTTTGCAGCACTAACATCGTCATCGTATCGAGTGCTTGGGTGGCATCGGCTTTATCGCTGCCCCCCACCATGGCAAAACTCCCTTGGATGGTGGTGAAGCCAGCGTAAGCGCGCGGCGTCGTGAGTGGTGGGGAGAAATTCGACACCGCCCCATTAGCATCGATCAGCAAGACCTGAGTTAGGTGATGTTCGCCATTCGCCCCGCCGGCGAGGATGAGACCCTTCTGGTCCGGACTCGCGCAGAAGGCTGCGTAGGCCGTCGGCTCGGGCAGATCGCCGACCTTACGCCACGTCCACGCACCCTTTTTTTCTAAAAGAAAAATCTCCCGGTAAAAAACTTTCGTGCCCCCTTCCCACGGCATCTTGTCGGGAAAATTGGCCCCCCCTGCGGCCAGCACGCAGTCTTGACCGCGGGCATCGCGAATTACCGCCGCCATCATGCCAGCGCGCCCCTTGGCATCGGGCAGGGGCGGGTAGTCCGTTGGAGCGGCGTTGAGGGCTGCGCTCAGGACCAGCAGCGGAAAAGTCCATGCAGGGGTCATGGTGGTAGCCCTGACCTTAAGCCCTGCCGGAGGCTGAGCCAGCCTCAAACCTTATTCGGGACGCAAAAGCCAGCCCTCGGGCGAGCGGGCGCACGGACGCGTTTCGCCGTTCACGATGGCAAAGCCCTCTTGCCACTTCGCGCAACCCGTCGTCAGCAGTCCACTCGAACCCAGCCCCTTGTCGGACCACGTGTTTTGCGTGCGATGGTAAGCCAAGACCTTGTGCGAGAACCCCGGATGTTTCGAAGCCTCTACTTTGCCGGCCAATTGACCATCATCGCCGCTGATTAATAAAATCTCGTCGTCGAACATCGGGCATGGCGACGGTGCTGCGGCGCAGGGCGAGGGCAGGTCGGCCAGACGGCGCCACTCCTTGCCCAGCGTGAACGCGTGGCAGTCCTTGAGCACTTCGCGTTCGGCGCCTTTGCTGCTAGGCGACAAGGAAATGCCCCCGAACAAATAAAACGTATCCTTTGTGCCAGCCGCTTGGGCGAGCATCCGACCCGAGCCAGGCCACAGCGGTAATTCTTTCCAACCCGCGTTCAGGTTAGCCAAGTCGATCGCGTAGGCCGTGGAAGAAGCCACCGTGGCATCGGGACGTTCCGTGCCGCCCGCCACAATCACTTTGCTCCCCACCAAGGCACCCGCTGCGTAGGCTAGGGGACGAGGCAGGAAGGGGAAGGGGCGTACCTTCAATTCGCCCTCTTCAACCGACAACGTGTAACAATCTGCGTAGTGACGATGGGCGTCGGCCCCACCGATGGTCAGCAACCCTTGGCGGATCGAGATCCCTACTCCGTAGGCCAAGGGACGAGGCAGCTTGCCCAAGCTCGCCCATTTTTTCGAGCGCAGGGAAGTCAGACTATACACCTCGCCGTGCCACGCTTTCGCGCCGCCTTCCCAAGCGGGCTTCGTGGGGAAGTTGGCGCCCCCTGCGAGTAAAAGTAAATCGCCGGACGTGCCCAGAAAGGCACCACCCACGCCGGGGGCGTTAGGAGTTTCAGGAAGTCGAGACCAGCGCATGCCACAAGGGAATACCGCCTGCACCCCGGAGTCCAGAGATTTGAAAAAACTTTAGGAAAAACGCCGAAACCGTGACAAACCCAGCTTAGCCCCCGTGTCTTGGCCTGCTTCATTTTGTAACTTCGGAGCGACTTTTGTTTGACAGCCAACCCCTTCGTTGGCGTTGATGAACATCCTTTCGCACTGCCTGGTAGCTCAGCGGTAGAGCAGGTGACTGTTAATCACTTGGTCGCAGGTTCGATCCCTGCCCAGGCAGCCAGAAAGGGCTTAATTTAGGTTTCGTGGCTGCAATTATTTTAATTACGGAGCTAAACTTAGTTTAGCCTTTAGCTAGGGCTTTAACGATAGCCCGTGGGTTAATCTTGAATTGGAGGTCGTTTGCTGAAGGGCGCCCGCTGTCTCCGCCTTTACGCTGTAATGTAAGGCCGAGGCCCAAGATAAGATTCCCATCTCTGGTAATGCATGGCTTTATACTGCAGCAGCAATCGATCACTAGGGCCATAGGGTAATGGGCAGGTCACGCCGAGATGTGCCAGTTGAAATGATAGAGCGGGGGTTGCCAACCCACCCCAACCCCCAGACCATACCACAGGACATGAGTAAGAAGCGCCACACGAAGGAGGCCCGGATCCGGGCCATCCGCGAGCACG
>CAIMFJ010000007.1 GCA_903840355.1 uncultured Opitutia bacterium | reverse complement strand
CTACCTCACCCCGGACGAACTCATGGGCGGGGAACCGGGCCTGCGGCCCAGTGGCTTGACACAAGAACCCTCCAAAACTACCTTACCTGAAGCGACCCAACTGTAACATTACGGTTGGCCCCACAAACCGTCCCCGATCACCAAATATACTAAAGTTTTATAGTATTCTTATGGTGTTTCTTGGATTAACTAGCTGTACATCAATTGACAGTGTGATGAAAAGTTATCTTGGTGCAAATAAACAAGACTTACTAGTCAATTGGGGTGCACCACAAAACACGATGTCGGATGGTAATGGAGGCGAAATTTGGATTTACATTAAAAGTGGTCAGTCAACTACGCCTGGCTTTTCCCAAACTAATAGTTTCGGTACTGCAAATACATTTGGGAACATCAACACAAACAGGTATGGCAGCACATACCAAGGTAATACTTTTTACAACGGCACTTCATACACAACATCTTCAGCTACTCATACCACAACTTGGACACGCACTTGTTCCTTTTTTATAGATAGTACTGGCACTATCTATAAATACGCATGGAATATTAACTGAGTTTAAAATTCAATCTAACTTACAGGGTTAGGAAAATTCTGATTGTAATTTTACTTTTCCTTATTGGCTTTTTTATTCGCAGCCTGTCGTTGCTCCATGCGTTTCAAGGCTAGTTCCCCCGTAGCTTCGGGGTCATCCTTCTCCGGGACCTTTAACTCCACCCGCATTTGTTTAATCCGCTTTTCCAAGTCGGCTTCAATTTCAGCATACCCTGGTTCGCCGCGGAAACTGTGCAACTCGTGCGGATCTTTCTCGAGGTCAAATAAATCCGCCCCATCCGCGCCGGTCCCGTAATAGTGCACGAGTTTATAACGCTCGGTCACGATGCCATAGTGAGGCGAAACGTGGTGCGGCTCGGGGTATTCGTAATAATGATAATAAAATGCCTGCCGCCAATCCGCTGGCGTGGCTCCCGCTAAAACCGGACGCAGACTGCGACCTTGCATATCAGCAGGCACGGGTAAACCAGCCGCATCCAAGAAGGTTTCCGCGAAATCGAGATTAGAAACAATCGTCTTGGTCGTGGTGTTAGGCTTCGTCACCCCGGGCCAACGCACGAGCAAAGGGGCCCGCAAAGATTCCTCAAAGATCCAACGCTTATCAAACCAACCGTGTTCGCCGAGGTAGAAGCCTTGGTCGGAAGAATACACAATGATGGTGTTTTCCATGAGCCCTTCGGCTTCTAAATAACGCAACATCAGGCCTACATTATCATCAATACTCTTCACGCACCCTAAGTAATCGTGCATATAACGTTGGTAGCGCCAGCGAACGAGGTCGGCCCCGGTAAGATTCTGCTTCAAGACAGCGGCATTACGGGGCTCATAATATTCATCCCAGCGCTTGGTCTGCTCCGGCGTCATATTAGGGGGATGCACAAATTTCATATCTAACTTGGTAATCGTCTTGGCCAAAGTCATGTCATTAGCCGCAACGGCGGGATCGCGGTGACTGTAATCATCAAACAACGTATCAGGCTCAGGGTAGACGCGACCGTGATCCCAGTCCAAGTCAGGTAAATTAGGCGACCATTCGCGGTGCGGTGCCTTATGTTGGCACATCAATAAGAACGGCCGGCTCTTATCGCGACGCTTCAACCAATCTAAAGAAAGGTCGGTCGTAATATCCGTTACATAACCACTCGTCTTCACGATACCGTGAGCGGTTTTCATCGGTGGGTTGTAGTAAATCCCTTGGCCAAGAATAATTTGCCAAAAATCAAACCCGGTAGGGTCGCTCCCTAAATGCCACTTACCCACCATCGCCGTCTGATACCCTGCCGCCTGCATCAACTTGGGAAAGGTGGTCTGAGCGCCATTGAAGACGCTATTCGTGTTATTATAAAAACCATTAAGGTGCGAATACTTACCCGTAAGCACCACCGCACGACAGGGACCGCAAATCGAGTTCGTCACCAAGCACCGATCAAAACGCATCCCTTCATGAGCAATCCGATCAATGTTGGGGGTTTGAATCAATTGACGACTCTCGCCGTAAGCACTCACGGCTTGGTAAGCATGGTCATCAGCAAAGATAAAGACGATGTTCGGGCGCGTGGGCTCGGTTGCGGCCTTGAGGTTAAAAATACTGCCGACGAAAAGGAGTCCGAATATAAGCGCACGCATGGGGGTAAGACGTGAATTCAAATTGGCGCTGACTCCACAGGGGTCAACCTTGGACGGGAACCAAGGCACCACTTTATTGTCCTGCTTTCATGCATAAATGGCTGCTATTTCTTTTACCCTGGGCTCTAGGAGTTGCAGCCATCGATAGCACACCTTACCCGGCCACGCCTTCGCCCAAAGGCTTGCAGGTCCAAATCGCGGAAGACGCCCTCGCCCTCGGAATTCACCACGCGGCCATCAACGTCAACCTGCCTGCCCTGCTCACCGCCACCCATGCCCCGTCTCAGCCCACGCGCACGGTCAACGGCTATACGTTTAATATCAACCAGGCTTACGTCGAAAATTTAGACCGCTCCATCCAAGCGCTTTCCGACCACGGCGTGGTCGTGAAATTAATTTTGATTACTTACCGAACCCGAGACCCCTACCTGCAACGCGTCACCACGCACCCCAACGCCAGTGCGACCGAGGGCGCCGTGATGGCCGCCAATACCGTCACCCCAGAAGGTCGTGCCTGCTATCAGGCACTGACGGAGTTAATGGCGGAACGGTGGTCGAGTAATAACACCCCTCATGGCCGCGTCTGGGGTTGGATTATCAGCAACGAAGTCAACTCCCACCATCAATGGCACCAAATGGGCCCCGCCACTGCCGAACAAGTAGCAACCCAATATGAAGATCAAGTGCGGCTGGCTTGGACCTCGCTGCGTCAGTATTCCCAAAACGCCCGCGTCTACCTTTCCATGGAACAGCACTGGACGAAACGCTCGCACGCCGATGCGCTAAAATCTTGCGAAGGCCGCACGCTGCTCGAATTATTTGCGGCCCGGGCTCGGGAACGTGGAGACTTTGACTGGAACCTCGCCTTCCACCCTTACCCCGCCAACCTCGGCGACGCCCGCACGTGGCTCGATCCGGTCACCTTCAACGATGACACGCCCAAGGTTACGTTCAAAAACATCGAGGTCTTAGTGCAAAAGCTCGCCCAACCAGCACTACTTTACCAAGGCCACCCCCGCCAGCTCGCGTTCACAGAACAAGGCTTTCATTGCACCGCTAAACCCGATGGCGAAACCATCCAAGCCGCCGCTTATGCGTATGCTTGGGAAAAAATTCGCCACCTCCACAGTCCGATTGATGCCTTCATTTATCACCGCCAAGTAGATCATGCGCAAGAAGGCGGACTTAACTTAGGCCTCTGGTCGCATAAGCCAGGCAGCATCGTCACCCCAGACAAAAAGCGTCCCATTTGGTACCTCATGCAAAGCGCCGAGACCCCGCAATGGGACGAATTAGCCAAGCCTTACCTGTCGACTTGTGGATTAAAAAGTTGGGACGATATCAACGTCCACTAAGCCGAAGCTTCGCCAGCAATCACCGCCGTATTACCACGGCCCTTGGGCTTACCCGCAAAACAATGCGGACAAATCTTCTCGCGAACGTACCGGGGGTCTTGCTGCTCGGCCAACGTCACAGGCATCTGACAATTAAAACACATCACCGCTGAGCCGGGCTGCAAACCCGCATCAACCGAGACACGTTCATCAAAGACGAAGCACTCGCCGTCGTAATGCGCTCCGCCGACTTCTTCAAAATATTTTAAAATCCCACCATCGAGCTGCAAAATATTCGTGTAACCCTCGAGCTCCATAAACGGGCCAGCTTTCTCGCAACGAATCCCGCCAGTGCAAAACATGACCACGGGTTGCTCCTTTAAAGCCGGAGGCAACTGCCGCACTGCTTTCGGAAAATCACGGAAGTTCCAAATATGCGGAATCACCGCGCCACGGAAAGTTCCGACCCGCACTTCATAATCATTGCGCGTATCTAAAAGCGTCACGGGCTTCCCTTCATCCAACCAGCGCTTTAATTCTTGAGCCGAAATCTTCGGTGCCGGGTGACGCTCGGGGTTTATTTGGTCGACGCCAAACGCAATGATCTCCTTCTTAATCTTCACCAACATTCGCTTAAACGGCTGACGGGGCGACGGGCTTTCTTTGACTTTAAAATCGGCCAAATGGGGCATCTGACGAATGAAAGTTAAAACCGTCTCCAAGGCCTCCCGTTTACCGGCGATAAAAAGATTAATCCCTTCCGGCGCTAAGAGGATCGTCCCTTTCACACCTTGAGCGGCACAAACATCGATGAGCTGAGGCTTCCAAGTCTCTAAGTCTGTCAAGGCGGTGAACTTATAGCCTGAAAGGTTAATGATTTGCGTGGTCACAGGAAAAGTTATTCGCTCAGCATAGCGTCTTAAGCAAAAAAGACAACCCTTCGCCCACCCCTCTCCCCGCCCGCTTGTCTTCCGAACCCCTCAGCCTTCAGCCCATCGGGTTTTTGCGTACCGCAAAATCTCTCAAATTCCACGCTCGGCACCAACCGAACGAACAGTTGGCAGAAACCAACACACTGGAAATGCTGCCCGGCGACCTTTACCAAAAAGCGCTCAAGGATCTCGAGGGTTTTGATCGCATTTGGCTTATCTGGTGGTTCCACCGCAACAAAGCTTGGCGCCCCGAAGTCCTCCCACCGCGTGGCCCCGCCAAACGGCGAGGGGTTTTTGCCACGCGCTCACCGCACCGCCCCAACCCCATCGGTATCACTCCGGTGCAACTCCTTGCCGTCAAAAAAGGCCACCTCATCCTCGGTCCCTGCGACCTGGTGGACGGGACTCCTATTTTTGATATCAAACCCTACATCCCCGCCTACGATGCTTTCCCCGAGGCGAAGTCAGGCTGGTTAGCCGAAGTCGACGCCGCGCAGCAGGCCACCCCGAGTTTTAACGTCACGTTTAGCCCCTTAGCCCAAACGCAAGCGGAGTGGTTGCGCTCCGCCTGGTCCGTCGATTTCCGCGAGCGACTGCTCGAAATCCTCAGCCGCGATCCCACGCCCCACCGTACCCGACGCATCCGCAGTCGCCACGGCGACCTCTTTGACTGCGGCTGTGGAGCTTGGTACGCCGTCTTTAAAGTCACCGGCACGGAGGTGTACATCCTGCACCTTAAACCTTCGTTTCCGCTGAAGTTCTTGCTCGACCCGACCCGCCCCGAACTGCCGGACCGCGAAGCCCAATTGGCGTTTCGTGCTCAATGGCCTGAATGCGTGGATTAATCCCCGACTAATAAACCTTTTTATAAGGGTTTTTAGCGGAACCATTAATTTTCGTAAGGGACTAAAGTCCTCTCGCCTGTTCCGTTAAAATTCTTCCAATCCCCCCATGCCCCGATTCCTCCGTTCTTGGCTTTGCCTCGCTACTGTCGCCCTTGGCGTCTCCGCCCAAGCCGAATCCAAACTTGAACTCCATGACGGTGATCGCGTCCTGCTCATCGGCGACGTGCTCATCGAGCGCGAAAATAATTACGGCTACCTCGAAGCGAAGATGCGCCAAGAGTTTCCGGGCAAAAACTTCTCGGTGCGCAATTTGGGTTACAGCGGCGACAGCCCACTCGGTGCTTCGCGAGCGAGTTTCGACCCCGTTGCTAAAGGCACGGAAAGCCTCAAAGAACAACTCGCCGTGGTCAAACCCACGGTCGCTATTTTGGGCTACGGTATGGCCGCTAGCTTAGACAGCCTCACCTACCGCAAAAACGATCCCGGTCTCAACCCCGACCCCGCCCGCTACGGCACCGACCACAGCGCCGCTAAATTCAAACAAGACCTCGTGGCCCTTTTAGACCTGATTCAAAAGGCCAGTCCCAACGGTCAAGTGCGCTTCGTTTTCCTCGGACCTATTCGTCACGAAGACCTCCGGGCCACCCGTCCTGGTTTACCCGACCCCACCGAACACAATAAAATCCTCGAAGAATTTGCGGCGGTAATCACCGAGCTCGCCGCCGAAAAGCACGCCCTATTCATCAACGCCGAATGGGAAAAATCCGCGGGGATTCAATTGGCGCCAGCTACCGAGAATGGCATTCACCTGACGCCGCAAGGCTACCAAGCCTTAGCCGAAGGCATGGCAGCTCAATTGGATTGGCACGTTAATAAAACCACGTGGCAAAAAGAAACGACCGCCCAAGTCACGTTACGCGAAGCGATTCTCCAAAAGAATTCCCTCTTCTTCCACCGCAGCCGTCCCGCCAATTACACCTACATCTTCGGCTTCCGTAAAGCGGAGCAAGGTCGCAACGCGGTTGAGATTCCTAAATTCGATCCGCTTATCGAAAAAGCCGAACAAAACATCATCGGCATTTCAGTGGGTAAACCCAGCACCTTGGCCCCAGAACCCAAATCACCTGCCAAAATCGCCGACCTGCCCTCACTCCCCCGTCCCGACTTCAAACTCGATGAGGGTCTAGAAATCAGCCTCTTCGCCGAGAACCCGATGCTGGAAAAGCCCGTGCACATGAACTGGGACACGCAAGGGCGCCTCTGGTTGGCGACGTCGAATACCTACCCGCAAGTCAACCCCGACGACTTGAGCGCCCAAATGGAAGGCAACTCCTCTAAGTATGGTCCTTCGACGGGTAATGATAAAATTATTTTACTGGAAGACACCGATCACCGTGGTGTGGCGAACGTTTCTCACGTGGTGGCCGATCACTTGCTCATCCCTGCGGGCGTAGCCCCAGACAACCATGGCGGTTGCTTTGTCGGCGCCAGCACAGAACTCCTGCACCTCACCAAGCCCAATGGCGAAGGCTTCCTCACCGAGCGTCGCATCGTCCTCAGTGGTTTTGGTACGGAAGACACGCACCACATCATCCACGCCCTCCACTGGGGCATCGATGGTCGTCTCTACTTCCACCAAACGATTTACATCCACTCCCACCTCGAAACGCCTTGGGGGCTCATTCGGGCCAACTCGGGCGTAGCGTTTGCGTACGACCCCGACACCGAGAAACTTGAAGTGCAATCCAAGGGCCTCGTGAATGCTTGGGGCCAACAAGAAGATTTAGCGGGCCAAACATTCCTGACCTCGGGTGCAGATGGCAATGGTATCAGCTGGGGCTTCCCCGGTGCAGTGCTACCTCCCTCCGAAGGTGCCCGTCGCACCATCAACAGTATTAGCCCTGGTTCTTATCCCAAGTTTGCGAGCTTAGAAATCATCAACAGCCCGCTGTTCGCTCCTGACTGGCAAGGCAATGCCATCACGAATGACTTCCGGGCCCATCGCATTGTTCGCTTTGCTTTCAATGACTTCACGAAAAACACGCCGGCCAAATCGGGCTACATCACCAAAGCCATGCCCGATGTCGTCCGCACGAGCGACCCCAGTTTCCGACCCGTTGGTTTAAGCATGGGTCCCGATGGAGCGTTGTACGTCGCTGACTGGACGAATCCGATCATCAACCACGGCGAAGTGGATTTCCGCGATCCCCGTCGCGACAAACTGCATGGTCGTATCTGGCGCATCGCACCCGCCGGCAGCAAACCCCTCGCTTGGGAATCCCTGCAGGGGAAAAACATGCAAGTGTTGTTAAATCAATTGCTCTCACCCAACCGCTGGACCTTCGAACAAGCCCGGCGCCAACTTCGTTCGCTCAATCCTAAAGCCCTCGAAGCTGCGCTGACCGCTTGGGCTCAAGATGACACCAGCCGCCGTCATGCCGCTTGGCTCCTCAGCGGTCGCACCACCAGCACGGCACACCTTGAACAACTCTTAAAGAGCAATGATCCCGTGAGCATTCAGGTCGGCTTACGTGAACTCGGCAAATCGCTTGGTGCTCAAGGGAAGACGGACGTCCAATTAATCGCTCCGTTCCTCACTCACCCCAACCCTCGCGTTCAACTCGAGGCCCATCGCGCCCTGGCTCATTTAGCCTCGGCCGAAAGTGCTTCCTTAGTCATCAGCCACTTGCCCAACCCCGAAGATAGCTTCTTAGACTTCGCTGCTTGGACGAGTTTGAACGAACTCGCCCGTCCTTGGTTGGCGGATTTAGCGGCAAACCCTGACCACGTTCAAGGCCATGAAGCCCAATTAGATTTAGTCACCAAGGTCGTCGATCCAGTGGTCGCAACACCTTACATCCAGAGCCTTTTCAAAGGCCGTACGCTGGATGTCGACGGCAAAGGTCCATGGATTGAATTGATTGGCAAATCGGGCGGCACGACCGAGCTCAACATGCTCTATCATGCCCTGATTACGCCCAAGGAATTAAACGCCTCCGCCCGCCACCGCGCCGCCGAAGCCCTCACCGAAGCCGCACGCACGCGCAACCTTCGCCCCGAAGGCAATCTGACGGATATCAAAGCGCTCGTCGACTCCTCCGACCGCACGCAAAAAGTTGACGGCCTTCGTCTCGCGGGTGAATGGCACCTGACCGAATTCGTCCCCACCATCGCTCAATTAGCGAGCTCGGAAAAAGACGTCGGCATGCGTGGCGAAGCCTTCAAGGCACTTCGACTCATCGGCCAAAAACCCACCGTCGATGCTTTAATTAAACTCGCCGATGCCAGCAGCCCCATCGTGGTTCGCCGCGGTGCTTTAGTTCCACTGGCAATTCACGCCCCTGCCGAAGCCTTGAAGGCCTTGCCAGATATCTTCAAGAACACCCCCGACAAAGCGGCCTCGCTCGCCCTCTGGCGCGATCTCTTCCAACAAGGAGCCTTTGTCGCCCGCGTCTCGAAGAATTTCCCCAAGGGTCTCACCCCCGAGGCCTATTCGACCGCCCTGCAAGCTGCCAAAGGCATGGGCCGCAGCGGCCTCGGCTTGGTTTCGGCCATCACCCCCTTAGCGGGTGCCGCCAATGCTCCACGCGACTACAATGCTGAGATCGCGAGCATGGCCAATGCCATTAAACTCGGTGCTGACCCCGTCGAAGGCGAAATCGTTTATCGCAAGACTGGTTGTGCCCTCTGTCACGCCATCGGCGGAGCCGGTGGTAAATTAGGCCCCGACCTCTCGAGCATTGGTGCCAGCGCGCCTGTAGATTACATCATCGAAAGCGTACTCGTGCCCGCCGCCAAAGTAAAAGAAGGCTATCATGCGTTCGCATTCACCATGAAAGATGGCAGCATCCTCAACGGCATTCCTGCCCGCGAAACGACGAATGAAATCATCATTCGCCCTGGTCCTGGCGCCGAACTGGCGGTCAATAAAGCCAACATCGTGAAACGCGAAAACATCGGCAGCATCATGCCAGCGGGTTTGGTCGATCACCTCGACTTCGTACCTAAGCGCAGCCTCTTTGCTTTCCTCACGGAAATCGGCAAACCCGGCCCCTTCGATGCCAGCAAGTCCAACGTCGCCCGCCTCTGGCTCTTCGACGACCAGCCTCCTGGTGCCTTAGCTAAATCTGCCCCCGCGACGCCCGTCTACTCCTTGATCAACGGACAACTGCTCAAGGAATTCAACCCCGGCCGACTCTACGCGACCGCCAAGTTCACCGCTCCAGCGGCCACGACGAAACCCCTCCTTTTAACGGGGGTTAAAGCGGCTTGGCTCGACGGTCAACCCCTCGAGATTCGCAATGGTCAAGTCACCAGTCCCATCGCTAGCGGCAGCCACAGCCTTACGGTTGAAGTCAACGGCGACGCTCCCTTCTTCCGGGCCCAGTGCGATGATGCCAACTTCCTCGGAGACTAAGTCCGTCGCCCCTCAACTCATGCCCAAAACCTTACACGTCGGGATTAGCCTTCTGACGTGTTGGGTGGTGGCCTGCACTTCAACGACAGGCTCGGAAGCCGACATCGCCACTGCAGAACAACGTGCCCGCACCTTAGCCAGTGAAGGGAATTACACCGCCAGCATTCAGGCTTACGAACAAAGTTTAGCCCTGCAAAACAGTGACCCCACTCGTAACCCCGCTCGCTTAGCCAACACGGAAGTACAACTCGCTGGCCTCCATTACCGCCTTCGAGAATTCGCCACCGCCGCCCAACTCTACCGTCAGGCCATTGAACAAGAAACGCGACGGCTGGGGCCCGAGGACGCCGATGTCCTCGGACTGAGCAGCATCTTAGCAGGCCTAGAAATCAAACTGCATCACCCCGAAGTAGCTGAACAACTCCTGCGACAACAACTCGCGATCAGCAACCGCGTCTATGGGGTCGAACGGCGTGAAACAGCGACCATCTTAGTCAACCTCGCCGAAGCCCTCGAAGCCCAAGGCCGGACCACCGAAGCGGCCCAACTTCGACAGCAAGCCAGTCAGATTCGTCACAAACTGTGCGACGAGTGCTGATTTTACCAAAAAAGCCCTCAAAAACTAGCGGTTAGAGTCATCTTGGGCATAAGTCCTAGGGAACTTTCTGGGAATAATTGCCCACTCATTTCCATTGCCCAACGCCCTCTTGACAGACACCCCTTGACAGCCGTGGCCCGCATCTCCCGCAGATCTATCGACGAACTTCGCCAACGAGCCGACATCGTGGCGCTAGCGGGCGATTATACCCAAATGAAACAACGCGGGCGGGATTGGTGGGGTCTCAGTCCGTTCAAATCCGAAAAAAGCCCCTCCTTCAAAGCGAGTCCCGAAACCGGCCTGTGGTACTGCTTCAGCACCCAACAAGGGGGCGATGTTTTTAAATTGGTGATGAACCGCGAAGGGCTCGACTTCCCCGAAGCGGTAGAACGTGTCGCCGGGCGCTTTGGTTTTAAACTAGAATATGAAAATATCGGCGAGGGCCAAGGCACCCGCTCCCTCCGCGGCCAGCTTTTAGAAATCCATGAGCTCGTGGCCGACTACTGGCGTCGCTGCTTCCTCGAGGACCCCGTCCACAGCGAATGGATTAAAAAATATTGGACGGAGAAAAGAAAATTCAACTTAGCCGTGGCCGACGACTTTCGTATCGGCTTCGCCCCAGTCGATGACTCCAAACTCATCCCGGGTTTAATCAAGAAGGGCTACACGCCTGAAGCCCTCGCCCAAACCGGGCTCTTTTTTGGCATCGATCGCTTCCAAGACCCCGCTCGCTGGCGTTGCCGTTTCCGTGGTCGTTTGGTGATTCCCATTTGCGACATCCAAGGCCGCGTCATCGCTTTTACCGCAAGAACCTTAGAGATTACGCCCGCCGACGACCCTTCGCGCGAAGCGAAATACGTGAACTCTCCCGAGACGGAGTTGTTTAAAAAATCCCGCACGGTCTTCAACCTCGACCGCGCCCGCAACAACCGCAAAGACAACGAACCCTTCGTCCTCGTTGAAGGTCAACTGGACGCCATTCGTTGTCATTCCGCCGGCATCCCTGGTGCTATCGCAGCGCAAGGCACCGCGGTCACTGAAGAACACTTGCAACAATTAAGACGCTTTGCGACGCGCCTCATCGTCTTCCTCGATTCCGACGCAGCGGGACAAAAAGCCGCCATGCGTTTGCTGCCGCTCGGTTTGCGCGAAGGGCTCGATATTCGCTTCCTGTCTTTACCTGAAGGCAAAGACCCCGATGAGTATTTTTCCAACCAAGATGCTTCGGGTTGGACGGCCCTTGCGAACACCGCTCGCAGTGCGATGCAGTTCTGTGTTCAATCGCTGATCCCCGAAGGCTCCACCGCCCTACCGCTGGCGCGTCGTTTAGCCCTCCTCGAAGACCTATTTCCGATCGTGCAACAAGCCGGTGCCGAAGAGATTGTGCGCGAAGCCCTCAACGAGGCCGCCCGCTACGCAGGATTGGGAATTCGTGAGATCCACATGGCCTACGAACGGCATCGCCTCACGGTGGCTGCCCAAAAACCTGCAGCTCAGTTAGGGTCTACTCCCAGCCCGGCAACCCCTGCTGTCAAGGGGGGGGGCTTGACAACCCCCGAAGAGGAACTGATACTCTTCATACTTCGGCATGATGTTTTCTTTGTTCCGGTCGCACAAGCTCTCCCCCTCGAATGGATCGATACGTCCAGTCGGGGCGGCACTCTCCTAATGGCTTTGCTGAACGAAGCGGAACACGGTCACTTTCAAGGCATCCGTGAAGCCATCAATGCCTTGGATGACGATTTAAGAACCGAAGCAGCCCGCCTTTCGGCCGAAACCTTCCTAGGGCTGGAAAAAGATTCCGACCTCTTGCCACACGTTAACGGCATCTTGCGCGCGTTCCATCAAAGACAAACGCAGATGCAGGTCAGGCGCCTCGATGCCCTGATTGCGACCACACCCTCCGCAGACGTTGAGAGATTAACTCAACTCCAAGCCGAGAAAATGGCCTTACGCAAAAACAACGCCCAACCTCCCGCCCTTTCCTAATTTCCTCCTATGCCTGATAAGTCCCCTAAGAAAAACGTGCCTAAGTCGAGCAAGCCAGCCGCCAAAGCGCCCGCCAAAGCTCCTGCAGCCAGCAAGCCTACTCCCGCCGCTAAAACGCCGGCAGGCAAAGCCCCTGCGGCCAAAGCACCCGCGGCTAAGTCCCCCGCTGTAAAAGCGCCTGCCGCTAAAGCCGCCTCCAAACCCGCTCCCGTTAAGCCTCAAGCTAAACCCGCACGCCTGGCGTCCGAAGCCCCTGCCGTGCCTAAAGCACCTTCAGTCAAGATGCCCACCCCTAAGCCGGCCACGGCTTCCGCTAAAAACGCCCCGGCCTTAAAGCCCCCACAAATCGGCAAAGAGATTAACGAAAAGGTGCAAATCTTGGTCGGGCTTTCGAAGAAAAACGGCTGGGTGACGGTGCAAAACATCAACGAAATCATCCCCAATAGCGCCACGGATCCAGAGTTGATTGAGAACATCATGAACATCCTGGATAGCTTATCGATCAAGCTATTGGATGAAGACGAAGTCGAAACCTACCAAAAGAAAATCGACGACGCCGAAGAAGAAGCTACCCGCACGGTTCCCGCCGACGCTCCCTACGATCCTTTCAATGTGTACTTGAAGCAGATGGGCCATAAGCCACTGCTCACGCGCGAACAAGAAGTCGAAATCTCCAAGCGCATCGAAGATGCGGAATTAAAGGCCCAAGAATACCTCTTCTCCGTGTGGCTTACCTTAGACTACCAACTCGACCTCGCCCGCAAAGTCTTCCGCAAGGAAGAGCGTTTTGACAAAGTGGTGATCGATAAGAAAGTCGAATCGCGCGACGCTTACTACCGCAATTTAGAAAAGGACATTAAGACCTGCGAAGAGATTGAAAAAGACCTCAACAAGAAGTGGCAAAAGGTCGCCGAGAGCCCCAACGAGGCCGAAAAAGCCAAAGCCTTAAAGAATTACAAAAAGGCTGAGGGCTCTATTCTCGGCACGCTCCGCAAGTTCTGCTTCAAGATGAAGCTGTTTGAAGAGTGGTTGGATTCGCCGGTGATTAAGGGCGACATCGATGATGCCCGCAACTTAGTCGAGCCTTCCATCGTCGCCCGCGGCCCCGTCCGCGCTAAACTCGCCCGCAAACCTGAAATTCAAGCCTCGCGCATCCGTGAAATTGAAAGCCGCTGGCGCCTGCAGCCCAGCGAATTACTCACCCTCGTAAGACATGTACGCAAGTACCTGGACGAAGCCCAAAAGGCCAAGACCGAGATGGTGGAACACAACTTGCGCCTCGTGATTTCGATTGCGAAGAAATACCAAAATCGCGGCCTGCTCTTCACCGACCTTATCCAAGAAGGCAACATGGGCTTAGTCAAAGCCGTGGAGAAATTCGAATACCGCCGCGGTTACAAATTCTCCACTTACGCCACGTGGTGGATTCGCCAAGCCATCACGCGTTCCATCGCAGATCAAGCCCGCACGATTCGCATCCCGGTGCACATGATCGAAACCTTGAACAAGGTGATGCAGGTGCAAAAGCAACTCACGCAAGAACTCGGCCACGAGCCAACCGCCGAAGAAGTCGCCAACGAAATGAACATGGCCATCGATCGCGTGCAGCAAATCATGAAGATGGCGCAACAACCCATCTCGCTCCAATCGCCAGTAGGCGACGGTGAAGACACGTCGCTCGGTGACTTCATCGAAGACAAATCGGCCGAAAATCCTTCCGATACGGCTTCGACGCGCCTCTTGCGCGAAAAAATCGACTTCGTCTTACGCTCCCTCGCAGAACGCGAAAAAGAAGTCCTCATCCTGCGCTTCGGCTTGCTCGATGGGGTTCAACGTACCCTCGAAGAAGTGGGTCGTCACTTTAAAGTCACCCGCGAACGGATTCGCCAAATCGAAGCCAAAGCCCTCCGCAAGATGCGTCACCCGACGCGCATGCGTCAATTGCAAGGCATGTTCGAAGGCGAACTCGACACCTCGGGTCCAGGTTTCGATCAATTCGTCGAAGCAGACGAAAGTGCCCAACAAGCTCCTGGCTTGCTGACGGGCAACACGCTCCCCACGGGCAACTTGGCGGCTTTCTTAAATAAGCCCGTGGAAGGTCCAGATCACAACACCCCTCCGCCCTCGCCCCCTAAACCGTGAGGTTCGTGCTCCTTGCCTTGGTCGGGCTGGGGCTAGCCGGGTGTGCCAGCACACCCGTTGACACGACCCCACCCGCTGCGACGGAAAACCCCAATGGCCCCTTCGGGAAGCCTACGGGGACGTCGCGTAATACGCGGGTCGGGTTCGTCGACCCGCCCGCGGCACAGGCGAAGTTAATCGTGGTCAACTTACTCCCTCATTCAGGGCTAAAAAACGGCGAAATCGTCGTTAGTCGTATGGCCAACCTCAAGCCTACGAGTGTTCTGAAGATCACGCAAATCAGCAACCGCACGGCTTTAGCCACGGTTTTACGTGGTGAACCGCATGCGGAGGAAGAAGTCGTCCTGCCGTCTAGCGACCTCACCAAGGCGGCACAAGAATTGCCCGAACGTCGTCCCGACTCTTGACCTTGGCGAGTCACTTGCCCACGTTCCCATCTCCATGGCAAAAACTCAGGCAGGCATCGTCGGACTACCCAATGTCGGTAAATCCACGCTCTTCAACGCCCTCACGCGCTCCCTCAAAGCCGAGGCCGCTAACTACCCTTTCTGCACCATCGAACCCAATGTGGGCGTGGTCGTGGTACCAGACGTCCGCTTGGCTGAACTGCAAAAGATCGCCGGGACCAAAGTCGTTATCCCCGCTACCATCGACATCGTCGACATCGCTGGCTTAGTCGCTGGTGCCTCCAAGGGTGAAGGCAAAGGGAACGATTTCTTATCCAACATCCGCGAGTGCGATGCAATCATCCACGTGGTGCGGTGCTTCGATAACGACGACATCGTGCACAGCATGGGCAAGGTAGACCCCGTCCGCGATATCAGCGTGATCGAAACGGAACTCATCTTGGCCGACCTCCAATCGGCCGAACAACAATTAGAGCGCAACCAGAAGAAAGCCCGCAGCCAAGATAAGGACGCGCTATCAAACGTCGATTTACTGACGCGCCTGGTTAAACACTTGAACGAGAACTTGCCCGCTTCGGCACTCGAAGTGAGCGACGACGAGCGTCAGCGTCTCAAAACCTATAATCTCCTCTCTTTCAAAAAAGTTCTCTACGCCTGCAATGTTGCCGAATCAGACTTAGCAGACCCCTCGAAGAATAAACACGTGGCTGCCGTGAAGGCCCAAATTGCCAAGCAACACGGCTGTGAAGTGGTCGTGATTTGTGCCCAAGTCGAAGCGGAGCTCTGTGACCTTTCGCCCGAAGAAGCCACCGAGTTCCTGCAATCACTCGGCGTTACCGACTCCGGCGTTTCCGATCTAATCCGCGGGGCTTACAAACTCCTCGGGCTGGCGACTTACTTTACCGCTGGTGAAAAAGAAGTTCGCGCTTGGACATTCCGTCATGGCATGACGGCCCCCCAGTGTGCGGGCGTAATTCATACCGACTTCGAAAAAGGCTTCGTGAAAGCCGAAGTGGTATCCTACGAGGATTTAGTGAAAACGGGCTCCGAAGCCGCCGCGCGTAAGGCCGGCCGTTATCGCCTCGAAGGCAAAGCCTACCTCTTCCAAGATGGGGATGTAGCCCTCTTCCGCTTCACGGATTAAGCTGGGCGGCATACCCTCGGGAGGACCACCTCCCTAGCACAGGATTTCCCCAAGATTTCCTACCCTTTCGTTTTGCCATTCGGCCAGCCTCTCGCAACCATCTTCCGACCGTCCTGTCTAAAACGGTCTCCCCCTTTCTTGTCATGCGTCTCACTCCTTACTTTTTCCTTGGCGGCCTCGTCCTACTCGCAGGCTGCAAGCCCGCCGCCAAAGTCACTAACTACGAAGTAAAATCTGAACCCGTCGCCGCCGCCCCCGCCGCGCCTACCGTCACCCCGGTCGTGGCCCCCACCCCTCAAACCGCCCCAGGGGCGATGCAAGCGACCGAGGCCATGAAAGCGGATGCCGCCCGCGCAGGCACGCCTAAGTGGGCTACCTTACCAACGGGCTGGTCGGTGGGTCCAGAAAACGCCATGCGGAAGGCGACTTGGATCGTCCCTGGTCCTAATGGCACTAAAGCTGAAATCGCCGTCACCGTGTTTCCTGGTTCCGTGGGTGGCATCACTGCCAACGTCAACCGCTGGCGGGGCCAAATCGGCTTACCTCCCGCCGATGAAGCCAGTATCGCGGCCAGTGCCCAAGAGGCCAAGGTAGGGAGCGATGCCGGTCAGCGCTTCATCCTAACGAGCACGGATGGTAAGAAAGCGACCGACGCCTTTTTAATTCCGAAGAATGGTTCCACTTGGTTCTTAAAACTGAGTGGTGATGCCGCCGCCGTGCAGGCCAATGCCAATACGTTTGCGCAATTCCTCGCCGCCTCTCAACTCCCGTGAACGAAGCCTTTCTCCAAAAAGCCAAGAGTGCCAACCCTTGGCTCGATTTCCTCGCTAGCTTACGACTTACCGTCGCGCTGCTGGTACTCTCGATGCTGCTCGTGCTCTTAGGCACGCTCGAACAAGTGCATTGGGGCGTGTGGCATATTCAAAAGGAGTATTTCTCGAGCTGGTTCTGCCTCTACCCACTCGATCGTACCGCAGGCTTTCACATGCCCCTACCCGGCGGCTTTCTGCTCGGGGCGTTGTTAATCGTCAACCTCATCTGCGCCCATGCACGACACTTCAAACTGAGCGTACGTCACTTCGGGAATACCATCATTCATGCGGGCTTAATCCTCTTACTCGCCGGCGGATTTATCACCGCCCTCTATCAAGAAGAATCGGCGATGGTGATCCCCGAAGGCGAGAGCCGTAATTATTCTGAAGCGTTCCGTTCGTATGAACTTTTCATCATCGAAAAGACGATGTTTGAAACGGATAAAGTCACCGCCATCCCCAACGAATTACTCGTCCCCAAGAGCAAACACGCCCTCGGCGAAAAACCCTTTAGCGTCGAAGTGCTCAGCTTCGTCCCCAACTCCATCCTTCGCGCGCAATCACAGTTACCGGATGGCCAAGTGATCACGACTACCTCGGGTATCGGCTCGGCGAAAACTAAATTGGCCTACAAGGCTTTACCAGAAAGCTTTGACGACAACGAAGCCAACTCGCCCACCGGCCTCGTCCGCTTGGTCGATCAGTCGGGACAAGAAATCAGCACGTGGGTCGTCAACCCTGGGCTAACCGAAGCCTTCCCTGCCCAACACTTCACCTACCAAGGGAAGAACTACGAAATCGGCCTACGTCGCACGCGGACCTACTACCCCTTCGCGGTCTTACTGGAAAAGTTTACCCACGAAAAATACCCCGGCACGAACACTCCTAAACGCTTTGCGAGCGATGTCTCCATCCGCCAAGGCAAAGAGAGTTTTAATTTTAATATTTCGATGAACAACCCGCTCCGCCACCAAGGCTATACGTTCTTCCAATCGAGTTTCGGTAACACCAAAGAAGGCCGCGACTTAACGGTTTTACAGGTGGTCCGTAACCCCGGAGCTTGGATTCCCTATGTGTCGGTCCTAGTGATGTCACTTGGCTTGCTCTGGCACTTCGGCGTCGGTCTCTTCAACTTCCTCTTAAGCCGTAAGCGTCAAGTGGCTACGGTAACTGCATTGCTGTTGCTAGGGCACCTCTCCACGCAAGCCGCGGAGACGAGCTGGAGTTCGCAAGAGTTAGCCAACATTCCGGTACAAAGCGGCGGTCGTTTGGTACCGATTGAGACGCTCGCCAGTGGCTCGCTCTTGCAGATGCGTTCGCGCCGCGAAATTCGCCTGACGGATTTAGAAAAAATCGCCTTTGGGGTTAAACCTTCGCAGTGGACCAAAGAGCAACGTGAAGCGATTGCGAAAGAACTCCCCACCATCGACCAAAAGGTACAAGAGGCTTTAGAGAAACGCCCCGTGCGCTTAGAAGGTAATGCCCTTAAGGCCGTGGATTGGCTCATCGAGGTCGCCTTCCGCCCCGTGGTGGCACGCCACCTACCCACTTTCCGTATCGAGCACCCCGTGGTGCTAAAGATGGTAGGACGCGATGCGGAAAAAACGCTCTACGCCAGCTGGGATGATATCTTGAAGAACAGCGCCAAGGTTTCCGAAGCGGCTGAGAAAGCCCGCAAGCGTGCGCAAGCAGATCGCGACGCCGAAGACCGGGCTTTGATTCAATTAGAAACCGCCGCACGCCAATACGCTACGCTCAGCATGACTTTTGTGCCTGGGGACTTGCCGGCCGAAATCGCTCCGCAACGTGAATACGAAGCTTGGTTAAGCTCCATCCGTCGTGCGATTGAAGAGATGAATGCGAATCGCCTCCAAGGCGGCGAAGGCAAAGCGTTTAATCCTGAATTACAAAACACGGTGCGCTCCTTTGTGGAACGCTACCAAGAATTCGCCCGCGAAGGGACGATCGGTATCATTCCGCCCAAAGAAGGTTCGACGGAAGAACACTGGGATAATTTAGGCACCGCTTTATTATCGGTCATCCAAGATCGCTCCGCCCACCGAGCGGGCTTGGCTCCCGATGGAATCTTGAGCCGCTACGCCAGCTTCTGCGTCGCTTGGCGCGAAGGAGATGATGACACCTGCACCACCCAAGTGCGCGCCATCTCGGCTTCCCTGCAAGGGCCGTGGTCCAAAACCATTAAAGCCGAAGCTGATTTTAGCCGTCTGCAACCGTTCTATTGGCTGCTGATTGCCTACGCCGTGACGGTGCTGCTAGTGCTCGGAGCTTGGTTGCTGGATTCCGAAAAGCTCCGCGTGTGGGCTTACCGCCTCCTGATTCTCTGCTTCATCCTGCACACCATCAGCCTGCTTTATCGCATGATGCTGCATGGTCGACCACCCGTCACCAACCTCTACTCTTCTGGCATCTTCATCGCTTGGGGCGCCGTCGGCCTAGGCTTAATCTTAGAAGCCTTCTGGAAAAATGGTATCGCCTCGATGGCCACGGGCGTCTGTGGCTTTGGCTCCTTAATCATCGCCCACAACCTCGGCCTCTCCGGCGAAGACAACCTCGAGAGCGTTCGCGCGGTGCTCGACTCCAACTTCTGGCTCGCGACCCACGTGACCGTAGTCACCTCTGGCTATGCCGCCACCTTTGTGGCGGGGATGCTGGCGGCCACCCACTTAATCTTACGCGTCTTAAAACCCAATTATGCTTGGGGTGAAAGCGTCGCCCGCGCCTGCTATGGCGTGCTGGCCTTTGCCACCATTGCGAGTTTCATTGGTACGATGCTCGGCGGGATTTGGGCCGACCAAAGTTGGGGTCGTTTCTGGGGCTGGGATCCCAAAGAAAATGGTGCCATTCTCATCGTCCTCTGGTGTGCCGTCTGCCTCCACGCTCGCTGGGGCGGCTTGGTCCGTCGTGAGGGCCTGATGCAAATGCTCGTCTTCGGCAACATCGTGACAAGTTGGTCTTGGTTCGGCACCAACCTCCTCGGGGTTGGTCTCCACAGCTACGGCTTTACGGAATCAGGTTTCTACTGGTTAACCGCTTTCTGGATTAGCCAAATCAGCATCATCGCCCTCGGCTGGCTCCCCGCCCGCACTGCCCCTACTCCGCAGGTTGCATGACCGAAGTGCCCGCCACCGTCTGGTTTTGTATCAAAACTAAACCCCGCCAAGAAGCGGTCGCGGAACGTCACCTTCGAGCTTTAGGCGAAATCGAAATCCTCTTCCCCCGCCTGCGCCGCACCCGCCGCGGGCACAGCCAAAACAAAGTCGTCCTCGAACCGCTTTTCCCGAGTTATTTTTTCGTAGCCTTCGATCCCACGGAAAAACAAAACGCCGTGCGCAGTACCCGCGGCGTCCTGCAACTCGTCAGTCGCAATCAACAACCGGTCGTCGTCGCTCCCGAAGTCATCGCGGAACTCCGCGCCCTCGGGCCCGAGGCGACTTTGTCGATTTTAGACGAGGAACTTAAAGTGGGCGGCAAAGTGCGAATTATTCGTGGGCTCTTTGAAGGCACCGAGGGCGAAGTCCTGCGCCTGCAAACGCCCCAAGCACGCATCGCAGTTTTATTAAACTTATTGGGCTCCGAACAACCGGTTGAAATGCCGCTCGACGATGTTGAAGCCCTCAAAACTAAAGACTCCTAATTTTGTATGATCCTCGCCCCGCTCTCTCAAGCCGACGCTTACCACGGTCTGCACCCCTTGTTTCCAGCTGCGTTTGCTTACTTACAAAATTTCGACCCCCAGACGCCCGATGGTAAGTATGAAATTCAGGGCACGGACCTTTACGCCGGGGTACAGCACTATCAAACCTCAGCCAGTGAAGAGAAGAAGTGGGAAGCCCATGAACGCTATGGCGACATTCAAGCAGTCTTTGCCGGACAGGAATACTGCGGACACACCCACCGTGATAACCTACAGTCGATTCAACCTTACTCCGCCGAAAAGGATGTGGAGAAATTCGCGGCTCCGACCACGCCCTTCTCACGCCTCCTACTGAGTCCAGGGCAGTTTTGCATTTTCTACCCTGAAGATGGCCACCAGCCTGGCGTCAAAGTAGCCGAGTCCCAAGCCGTTCTGAAAGTCGTGATTAAGTTCCGACTTCAAAAGTAAATCACCCTTACCGGGAACTAAAACAGGGCGATGGGGTATGAATCTTAACCCCACCATCCTCATGCGCCTTCTCTTCGCCGCCCTCGCCCTCACGTGCAGTGCCGTCTCCGTTTTAGCCCAAGAAACGGAGCGATTGCGCGACGTGATTTACACCAAGCACGACGGCGTCGCCTTGACGATGGACGTGTTCAAACCAGCTCACCCCAACGGCGCGGCGATTATTAAAATTATTAGCGGGGGCTGGGTTTCGAATCACCAAGGTATCAACGACGGCGGCTGGCCACGTTCGGGTTACACCACGTTCGTCGTGGTACATGGTTCCCAACCCCGCTTCCACATCGATGAAATCGTCCTCGATGTACAACGGGCCGTGCGCTTTGTGCGGGCCCATGCCAAAGACTACGGCATCGATCCGCAAAAAATCGGCGTTACCGGAGGCAGTGCCGGCGGCCACCTCAGCCTCATGCTGGCGGTTAAAGGCGATGCAGGTAACCCCAAGGCTAACGACCCCATCGACCGTGTCAGCAGTGCCGTGCAAGCCGTGGCCTGCTTCTACCCTCCGACCGACTTTATTAGCTGGAGCCAAGAAAATGATGGGCTCGAAGGCGTCGGTCCGTTAACCAGCCGAGCCCCCTCATTTGGTCCCAAAGTCGAGACCCTTGAAGGCAAGAAACAACTAGGGGTTGCCCTCTCGCCCCTTTACTTTGTGAGCAAACAACAACCGCCGATTTACATCGTCCAAGGCAACAACGACCCACTCGTCCCCTTCAGCCAAGCCTTACGCTTCCAAAAGAAATCCAGTGAAGCAGGTGCTACCTGCGAAGTCCTAATTCGCGAAGGAGCGGGCCACGGCGGCTGGAAAGAAATGGGCGAAGATAATGCCCGGATGGCCGAATGGTTTAACCTGCACTTACTGGGGATCCAACCCACGCGCGCTTTTAACAACAGCGTCTCCTCGGCTCCCAGCACCCCCGTGGTTAAAAAATAAATCTCCGGCTGGGAGCCGAGATTTATTCTGGCAGAACGGCACCACGCCCCGTATCAAAGGGTCATGGTGCCTGCATGCCGATTAATCCTCGCCCTCGACGTTGAGACGAAAGAAGAAGCCCTTGCGCTGGCTCGTCCCTTAGCGGGTAAACTCGCCTGGGTTAAACTGGGCTTACAATTATTCACGCGGCATGGACCAGAAATCGTGGATGAATTTCACGCCCTTGGTTTCAAAGTATTCCTCGATTTAAAACTGCACGACATTCCAAATACGGTCGCCTCGGCGATTAAAAGCCTGCGCGGTCGGCCCTGCTCCTTACTCACGCTCCATGCCAGCGGTGGACCGGAAATGCTCGCTCGGGCGGTGGAAGCGGCGCGCGACGCCATCCCTCAATGTCAATTGCTCGCCGTGACGGTACTGACGTCGATGGATCAAGCTCAACTGCATGCCATTGGCGTGACCCGCACGCCCGCCGAACAAGTGCGCGTGCTGGGCAAAATGGCGATTCAAGCCGGAGTCCATGGCTTAGTATGCTCCCCCTTAGAACTCCCACTCCTCCGCCAAGACTTAGGTCAGCAGCCCGTTCTCGTCACGCCAGGCATTCGTTACCCCGAAGCCGCTGGCGACGACCAAAATCGCGTGATGACACCAACTCAAGCCGCCGCCGCGGGGTCATCATTCATCGTAGTAGGTCGCCCCATCCTCAAAGCTCCCAACCCTGAAGCGATGGCGCTTCAAATCCGCCGAGAAATCGGCGAAGTGGTGTGAAGCCCGAAGCTGACATTTTAATTCTCCTCGCCGCGGGCTCAGCCCAACGCATGCAAGCCGTGGTGGATGACAAAACCACGACGCTACTCGCGGGTAAACCTGTTTTTATCCATTCGCTGACTTCCTTCCTCAGCACGGGCTTAATTGATCGCGTGATTATCACTTATCGCGACGAGGTGCAGCGGGCCCACCTCCAGGCCTTAATCGCGCAAGCCCAGTTGCCACCTGCGGATATCGCCCTCATTCGCGGCGGAGCCTCGCGCCAAGAATCAGTTTTAGCGGCCCTTGAGCAATGCGATGTGCATACTGGACTGGTACACATTCACGATGCAGCTCGCCCTTTAGTCACCCCTGAAGCGATTAAAAAAGTTCGCCAAAAGGCTTTAGAAACCGGGGCCGCCATCCTCGCTGGCAAAGCCTCTGATACGATTAAGATTTCCAAGAGCCAGCATCAGTCCGTCGAAAGCTCGCCCGATCGTTCTTTAGTCTGGGCAGCTGAAACTCCGCAAGTTTTCCGCACGGCGACAATTTTAAAAGCCTATCGCTTAGTCACCGAGCAAGGTCGCAAAATCACCGATGATAGTTCGGCTGCTGAATACGTCGGCCAAGAGGTGGCACTCATTGAAAACCCCTCGGTGAATTTCAAAATCACCCGACCTTCGGACCTCGTTTTGGCCGAAGCAATCTTGGCGAAACTTCGTTAAGCGAGTTTAGAAACCGAGCTGACGTAAGGCGACGTCCAACTTCTGTTGGAAGTCACGCATATCGCTTTCAGTGGGACGATAGCCTGGCACACGGGCACTCATGCCCGGACGACCCGCTTCATCGATAAACCAATCGGCAATTTGGCCGTCAGAGAACTTCACATGGCCACTGACGATCATACCAGGACGGGCAATGGTGTCGACCTCCACACTCACCGCTCCAGCTGCCGCCGGCGCAGCTCCATCGGTAACTGGCTCTTCGGCAACCGCCTCAGCAACGGGTTCTTCTTTCTTAGGCTCTTCTTTCTCCACGAGCGCTAAGTTCAAATCATCGACTAAAAAACGCACATCCATGTACGTCATCGAAACATTTAATTCAGAAGATAACTTAGATTGAACCTGCGAAAGGGTGGCACCAGCGGCGACCCATGCAGCGACCTTAGCGGTTTGGTCAGGAGTAAGGCTTGCCATAAGTGAAGGTAAAGTGGGCAGGTGTGGGTAATTTTTCAAGCGTGCTGACGCTTAATCATTGGAATTCTACCTTTCGTCCGACAAATTCGTGTCATGCAACCTGAAATTCGATGGCAAAAAGCCGGCGACTTCACCGACATTATCTATGAAAAAGCGGACGGGATAGCTCGGGTAACGATTAACCGCCCCCACCGCAGGAATGCTTTCACCCCGGACACCATCGCCGAGATGCTTCGAGCCTTTAGCGATGCACGCGATGACGCTAAAATCGGCGTGGTACTCCTCCAAGGCGCCAACCCCCAGCATGATGGCCAATTCGCCTTTTGTGCGGGCGGCGATCAAAAGATTCGAGGGGAGAAAAAAGGGGGTTATGTGGGGCAAGACGGCGTACCCCGCCTCAACGTACTCGACCTTCAAAAACTCATCCGCTCCATGCCGAAGGTGGTCATCGCCCTCGTCGCCGGCTTTGCCATCGGTGGCGGCCATGTTTTGCATGTGATTTGCGACCTCACGATTGCGGCGGACAACGCCGTATTTGGCCAGACGGGTCCAAAGGTCGGCAGTTTCGACGGCGGCTTCGGAGCTTCCTACCTCGCCCGCATCGTTGGACAAAAGAAAGCCCGAGAGATCTGGTACCTCTGCCGACAATACAACGCCCAACAAGCTTTGGAGATGGGCTTAGTCAATGCGGTGGTGCCGATGGAGCGCCTCGAACAAGAAGGGATTCAATGGGCCCAAGAGATTTTGAGTAAGAGCCCCTTGGCCATCCGCTGCTTAAAGTCGGCCTTCAATGCTGAACTCGACGGCCAATCGGGCATTCAAGAGCTCGCTGGCAACGCCACCCTACTCTATTACCTTTCTGAAGAAGGCGACGAAGGTCGTCGGGCTTGGAATGAAAAACGTCCACCTAATTACCGCAAATTCCCTTGGCTACCCTAACCCCAGTCCGCGTCACCGAGCAGGCTCAACAGTTAGCCGGCGCTAAACTCCACCTCGGCGACATCGCTCTCGACGGCACCGCTGGTAAAGGCCGGGATACCGCATTCTTGGCACAAAAGGTAGGTCCCACCGGTCACGTGCATAGTTTCGACATTCAACCCGAAGCCATCCACGCCACCGAAAACCTGCTACAATTGGCCGGATTGCAGGCTCAAGTCACGTTGCACTCGCGCAGCCATGCGGAAATTGCCACGGCACTCCCCGCTGCACACCGCGGTCAACTGAGTGCGGCCATCTTCAACCTTGGCTACCTTCCGGGAGGTAATGAAAAAATCATTACACTTCCCGAATCTACGGCCCAAGCCCTTCAAGCCACCTATCAAAATCTAAAACCGGGCGGACGTTTAGTCGTGGTCGTTTACACCGGCCATGATGGAGGTAAATTAGAAGAAGCCGTCGTACGTCAATTCGCCGACAAATGCCTACGCGACGGTGCTCAGGTCGAACACTTAGGGAAATCCGACTTTACCGTTAAACCATGGATTTTAACGGTAGATCGCCCAGCGTAAAAGACTCACCTATGTCCCCCCAAAAACGCATCGTCGTCACTGGAGCCTCGGGGCTAATTGGAAAAGCTTTATGCCGAAGCTTGCGAACCCAAGGCCACACCGTGGTTCCCATTCGCTGGCGTTACCTTGAACTGACCCCCGCCCTGCTTCAATCCCTCGAAGGTGCCGATGCCATTATCCACCTCGCGGGCACGCCAATTGTAAGGCGGTGGACTAAAACAGCCCAACGAGAAATCAGTGATAGCCGGGTGGCCGCAACGCGCGCACTCAGCCAAGCGCTGGCTCAACTACAGAAAAAGCCGGCCTGCTTCATCGCCATGTCAGGCATCAACCGCTATGGCTTCTCGCGTCCTCATGAGCAGCTAACGGAAGACTCCACCGTCAGCACCGCGGGGTTTCTCGGCCAACTATGCGCCGACTGGGAAGCGGCTACACAACCTGCACAAGCCGCAGGCATCCGAACCATCAACCTGCGTACGGGTATCGTCTTGGCCGCCTCAGGTGGGGCATTGGCCCAAATGCTAACGCCGTTCAAACTCGGTTTAGGCGGGCCGATTGGATCGGGAAAGCAACAGCTCAGTTGGATTCAACTCGAAGACCTAGTAACCCTCATCTCTTGGTTGCTGGAAACGCCTGAGCTTCAAGGTCCCGTCAACGCCGTGGCCCCGAATCCATTGTCTCAAATAGAGTTCGCACGTGCCCTTGCGGCACACCTTCACCGCCCTTGCTTCCTCCCCCTGCCCGCTTGGGCCGTAAAAGGTCTTTGGGGGCAAATGGGGCAAGAAACGCTCCTGGCTGATTTAGCCGTGTACCCCCAGCGTGCGCTCCATCACGGCTTCAAATTTCGTACACCCGACCTCACCGCAGCACTGCAGTTAGCATTAAGTGAATGATTTTAGGTTGAAGCACAGAAAAAGAATTATGATGGTTAGCCAATGAGCCGTGCGCTGTTTGCTCTCCTCTTACTTTTACTCGTCGGGTGCGATGATTCGTTAACTTCTGGTCCACGTTCTCTGGAAACCGAAGACCCCGAATATCGCCAAGGGCAAATCTATCAAAAACAAGGGGAAACGCGTAAAGCCTTAGAGTCCTTCTTGAAGGTCATCGATAACCATAAAGGTGCGGCCGAGGCCCACCTCGAAGCGGGTCGTCTCTACAGCGACCTCAACGACCCCCTTCCAGCGATTTACCATTACAATCAATACGTCCGCCTCAAACCCAACTCGGAACAAAAAGAGATCGTCAAACAGATGATCAAGACGGCGGAGAAGCAATTCATGGCCCAACTCCCCGGACGTCCGATGGAACCTGATGCCATGGGTAATGCCGATTTAAACGAACGCGTGCGCCGCCTCTTGGCCGAAAACGAAAAACTTAAACGCGAACTCGCCGACGCTACTCGCAATCAACGATTGCCCGATGCGAACAATAAATTGGTGACGACGAATACGGACTTGGCCACGCCCGCGAATCCGAAAAATACTCCCGCGACACCTGGCCCCATCAATCCCGACAAAAAAGGTCCGAAGTTTAAGACCTACGTCGTCGCTAAAGGCGATACCCTGTCCTCGATTTCCCAAAGTGCCTACGGCACCCGCAGTCGAGCGGGCGATATCATGCGAGCCAATAAGTTGCCTAGTGCTAATGCCCTGCAAATCGGCATGAAATTGGATATTCCCGACTAAGCCTATGCGCCTCACCCGCATCCGGGCGGCCGATTTTCGCAATCTCACGTTTGCCGATGTCACCATCGATGCCCCGCGGGTTTTTTTGTTAGGCGACAACGGTCAGGGTAAAACCAATTTACTGGAAGCCGCAGCTTTAGTTTCCGCCCTGCGTTCTTTTCGCACGACTGAAATCAGTCCGCTGATTCGCACGGGCTGCACCGAAGCGCGCTTGCGTATCGATGTTAGCTTGGAGGCCCAAGAGTTGGCAGAAATCGAAATCCGCCTCAGCAAAGGATCGCGCAAGGGCCTGCTCAACGGCACGGCAATTCCCTCGTTGTCGCAACACCTCGGACAATTCCCGACCATTGTTTTTTGCTCTGATGATTTGCGCCTCATCCGCGGATCACCAGGCAATCGCCGTCGCTGGCTCGATGCCACGATTGGCACGACCGAAGGCGACTACTTAACGGCCTTGCGCGACTACACGCGGGCGCTCGAAGGTCGTAATGCCCTCCTAAAAGTCGAACCCCATGACGTCGACGCCATCATCGCCTTTGAAAAAGCGATGCTCGCTCCAGCTCGGCTCATCACCGAAGCCCGGACACGTGTCATCCCAGAATTAGCCCAAAGCCTCCAAGAGGCCTGTGCCAGAGCGGGCTTCCCCCAACAAGACACCAGTTTAGTCTACCAACCCGATTGCCCAGCCGAGCAACTTCCCGAACTGTGGCAAAAAATGCGTCGGGCCGACCTCGCCGCTGGCACGACCCTACGGGGACCTCAGCGCGACGACTTTAACATCCACTTCAACCGCCAGGATGCCGCCGACTACGCCTCGGAAGGCCAACAGAGACTCCTCGTACTCGCCCTCTGCTTGGCCCGCCTAAACCGCGACTCCCAACGGACCTCCACCCCTCCTGTGATTTTGGCGGACGACGTCTTGGGTGAACTCGATGATACCCGCCGAAGGGCTTTTTGGTCAGAAGTAGGCCATAATCACCAAGTCATCGCTACGGGCACTACGCCACCCCCCACCGGAGAATGGTTAACCTACCGGGTGGAGGGGGGGGCCTACACCCAAGTGTGATTTTGGCATTGTTTTATCAATTCCCGACCGCTTGGATGGGGGGATGAAGGATTTCCTGCTCTACGCCTCGGTATTCGCCCTTTTCGTGGTCTGCCTCTTGGTAGTCATCATCATCCTCATGCAACGCCCCAGTGCCAACGCAGGTATGGGCTCGGCCCTCGGTGGCGGCGCCGCTGAAACGGTCTTCGGTGGAGAATCAGCTAATGTGCTCTCCCGCATGACGACCACGCTGACCATCATCCTCTTCATCCTCAGCTTTGGTCTCTACCTCGGCTTCGTTGCCCGGGAACACCAATCGGCCACCGCTTTAGGTACCTCAGCCACGCCCGCTACGACGAGCGTGAACGCTAAACCTGCCGAGGATGCCACGAAGAAAGCCGCGACCACTCCAGCTGCCCCCGCGGCCACGACTCCTGCTGCCCCTGCCGCTACCACGACGACGGCACCCGCCGCCGCTCCTACGACCCCTGCCCCTGCAGGTAAGTAATCGAGTGTGAAAATTTCCTGCCGCAGTTTTTGCAAACTCTGGGTAGGCGTTTTCTGCACAACGCTTAGCGTCTTCGCTCAACCACGCTTTGACGATCCGGGCTTTATTCAACTGACCGCCCCCCAAGCGGCCCAAGTCCTCAGCGATTTCCGAGGCTCGCGCCTCAGTGGCGACCTCTGCCTGCAGTTCACCATCACGCACCAACCTCGCCACGGCGATTCCGGCACACCCATCCCAGGCTTACTCTGGGCGAGTTGGAGCAACACTGGCCCCTTACTTCGGGTTGAGATTCCAGCCCACGACCAGACGCCACGCCTAGTCTTCGTCGCGACTAAATCGACCCAAGACTCCAAATTCTGGCTGAGTCAAAACGATCAGCCCGCACGACTCCTCGCCCCCGCTGCCCTCAATCAACCCCTAGCCCCAGGCCTGTTACTAACGCCTTTCGACATCGCCCTGCCTTTCACCCACTGGGCTAACACGCATTACACGAGCACTGAACGCTCTCGAGGACGCCCCGTGCATTTCTTTAAGGCCAGTAACACCACCGGAGAAGAACCCTCCACGGTAGAATTTGGACTCGACCGGGTCTACAACGCCCTCGTAACGGCAACGTATCACAATAGCCAAAATCAAGCGGTACGCTTGGTGCAAATTGAGGAATTCGCTAAAGCCGACGAACAATGGCTCATTGGCAGTTGCAGTGTGCGCGATGAAACGACCCGCGATGTCGACCTGCTGCGTTTCACCGCCGCGAGTTTACACCTGCAAATCCCTCCGGAATTTTTTGAAGCCAGTACGCTCCGCCACCACACGCCCCCGCCGAGCAATCTCAAGCCGCTTTAACCATGCATCCTTCCCCTGCCTTAATCAGCCGTTTCTGTGACACCCTCACGCACCGGAAAAAAATTAAGGATTTCGAGGGAGCAAAAAATGGGCTGCAATTCAGCGGACGGAAGCAAGTCCGCAAAATCGGAGCCGCCGTCGATGCGGGGGCCGAAGTGTTTAAGTTAGCCCGCCAACGAGGCATCGACTTTTTAATCGTCCACCACGGGATCCACTGGCGCCCGGTTTCACCTTTAAAAGCGGTCCAAAAACTGCGTCGGGCAGCCTTAACTAAACACCAACTTTCCGTCTACTCGAGCCACCTGCCACTCGATGCCCACCCGACCATCGGTAATAACGCCCTCATCGCCCAAGACCTCGGCCTTAAAATCATCGATTGGTTCGTAGACTTCGAAGGTACGCCGATTGCTTGCGTGTGTCAGGGCATCGCCCGAACGACTTTGGCACGGCAGTTAAAGCGCTCCTACCCTGCAACGTTCAAGGCCATCGAGTTTGGTTCCGCTCGACCATCTAAAATTGCCATCCTGAGCGGGAGCGGACGGAGTGCCCTGCCTTATTTGAAAAGCATCGGATGCGACACCTTGATCACAGGTGAATTACGGGAGGAGCACTTCAATGAGGCTCAAGAACAAGGCTGGAACTTGTATCCGTGCGGTCACTACGCTACCGAAACTTGGGGCGTCAAAGCACTCGCCATGGCCGTAGCCCAAGAATTCCAGTTGCCGTGGGAATTCATCGACACGGCTAACCCGCTGTAACGTATCCTGTGGCGATGGCTTCATACCGCGGTCGACTCGCCCCCACGCCTACGGGTCGACTACACCTCGGCCATGCTCGCACCTTCGCCTTGGCGGCACAACGCTGCCGAGCAGCCCATGGACAGCTGATTTACCGCACCGAGGACCTCGACCAAGCCCGTTGTCAGCAGGCCTTTACGCTCGCGGCCCAAGACGACCTGCACTGGCTGGGGATTGAGTGGCAAGAAGGCCCTGACATCGGTGGCCCCCATGCACCCTACCAGCAATCCGCCAGACTGGAGTTTTACCTCTCGATTTGGAAACAACTCCACGCCACCGGACACCTCTACCCCTGTGATAAATCGCGTCAGGACGTAGCACGTAGCTTACAAGCCCCCCATGCCGAGGACGACCGTGAGCCGATTTTCCCGGCGGCCCTTCGACCCGCATTAGACGCACACCTTGGTGCCACCGACCCCGGAAAAACCAATTGGCGTTTCCGTGTGCCCGACGGCGAAGTGATTACTTTTCAGGATCAACTACAAGGACCCCAAGCCTTCACGGCGGGCAAAGATTTTGGCGATTTCCTCGTATGGCGCAAAGATGGCTTTCCAGCCTACGAATTGGCCGTCGTCGCCGATGATCACGCCATGGGCATCACTGAAGTCGTACGCGGAGCCGACCTCCTGCTCTCGACGGCGCGCCAAAAACTCATCTACCGCGCCCTCGGCTGGGACGCACCGGCGTGGGCTCATGCATCCTTAATTTTAGACGCGCAAGGACAGCGACTAGCTAAACGCCATGATGGCTTATCCCTGCAAACCCTGCGAGCCCGCGGCAAAACACCGCAGGAAGTTCTCACGGCCCCAATCGCGTCGCTTTGGTAAAGGCGCAACGGTTCGCTAAAAGAAAAAGGGCGTGAAATGAATCACGCCCTTTTATCAGGAAGTCTTTAGAACTGGGCTTAAGCGCCTTGGTCGACCTTCTTAGCGGGAACTTTAGGCGTGGTAGGAGCGGCAGGAGCCACCCCGCGAGGCTGGGTCAAATTCTCACCCTTCGCGATGCGATCGCGCATCTCAGTGAAAGCCTTCAAGAGGCGGTCATTGCCTGCGGCCAACGTGATCGCTTCATCCGCATACTGCAGGGCACGATCTTTGTTCGCCGGGTCAATGCGCTGAGACACTAAAGCCTTATTAATCGAGGCAATGGCTTTGTTCGCACCAGTCGCATCCTTATACATTTCGTCGTAAGCAGCCGAGGCCGCGTCAAAGTCCTTAGCGTCAATCGCGGCCTTAATCTTCGTCGATAAAGCAGCGCGTTTAGAATTCACTTCGGCAGACTTTTTAGATTCATCCGCTAAAGTCTTACGCGCTTCGGGCGTATTCTTAAAAGCATTCAATTTCTCTAAATAAGCCTTAGGACCGGTGCCTGGACCATAACCGCTTTCGCGGCCATAGGCTTCTCCCGATTTCGCATCGATGAGCAAAATCGTCGGGAAACCGGTCACGGCAAACTTCTGCTGAATCTCGCGATTCTTAGCCTTCACGTCCGCTGGTTGAGGCTTCTTATTAGGAAAATCCAATTCGACCAAGACGTAGTCCTTCGCAAAGGCTTCAAACTCTGGTTTATCGAAAACTTCCGCGTGTAACTTAATGCAATAACCACACCAATCGCTACCGGTGAAGTCGACTAAGATAGGCTTATTTTCCTTGGTAGCGACTTTCTTGGCTTCATCCAAGTCGGTCAACCAGACAGGAGCCGCACAAGCTGCAGCCGTGGAAAGAGCCCATAAGGTTAGGGCTAGCAAACGAGAGGAGGGTTTCATGGTTCGTTTAAAAATTACTTAGTTTTGCCTTGAGCGGTTTCGGTGTCGCGGACTTTGACCACCCGCTCACGGAGTTCTTTTAACTCTTTCACCGTAGGCGAATCGGCCTGATCTTTTAATAAATCATCCAACATCTTGATGACGGCGTTATGATCGCCCGGATGGCAATTAATCAGCATTCCCACGCGGCTTTGCGCCGTTAAGCGAAGGCGTAAATCACCCTTCACATCCTTGTCTTTCAAGAATTTCTGGAGGGCCGCTTCGGCCGCTGCTTCATCTTTCTTTTCGAGTAAGGGATCGAGAATGGCTTCGAGACCTTGGCTCAATTCTTCCACCAACGCCTCTTGCTTCATGCTTTCGGCTAAGGCCTTTTTGCCCTCGGGCGTGTTTTGCTTCCGCAGTTCCGCCAAACTGGCGAGGTATTTCACGGCACCACCTTCAGCGTAACCCGTTTGGGCAAAGAGTTCGCCCTTCGAGTCCAAGAGTAACACCGTAGGGAAGCCACTGATATTAAACTGCTTCGCCAAAGCCTCATTCTTTTCCTTCACGCCAGGAGCGAGTTTTTTGGCACGAGGGAAATCTAGTTCAACCAAGACGAAATCTTTGGAGGCAGCCGCGAACTCTGGCTTATCAAAAACCTCTGCCTTCAGGCGCTGACACCACACGCACCAATCGCTGCCGGTGAAGTCGACGAGAATATCTTTCTTCTCCGCTTGGGCGACCTTCTTGGCCTCCTCAAGATCAGTGAGCCATTTCTCGGCAGCCGATAAACTGACCAATGAAGACAGCCAAACCAGAGCCACAAGGCCCAAACGTACGGGGTATTGCATCCCTCCATCTCCGCCCATTCTGGAGCTTTTGGCAAACCACAAACTCGACATTGCCATCCGACCACAACCCCTACTTTCTTAAAGAAACATGGCTCTAACTCGCATCCTGCTGGTGGATAACGGCTCGCTTAGACCGGAAGCCACGCTGGCCTTGCGGAAACTTTCGGTAGAAGTCGGTCAATTAATCGGGGCCACTGTCCACCCAGTCTCGGTCCTGCATTCACACAAAATCCCCGCCGAAGTCTTAAATAATCAACCGGCGGTTATTTTTCACCAAGCCGTACAAGCGGCGGCTAGCGAGGGTGTCACCGATCTCATCGTGCTTCCCCTTTTCATGGGGCCGAGCTTGGCGATTACCGAATTTCTTCCACAGGAATTCGCGGCTCAGGCACCGGCGACGATGCGACTAACCATAGCTCCACCTCTTTACGATGAGAGCGGTGCTTTAAGAAACATGCTTTTAGACCAACTCCAGGCCGCGGGGTGGCAACGCGGTCAGCACCGGGTATTACTCTGCGATCACGGCTCGCCGCAACCATCCGTCACCGCCGTGCGCAATGCCTTGGCGCAAGAACTCCGGACTGCACTCCAAATTTCGGAAGCCGACCTCATCGCTTGCTCAATGGAGCGACGCCCTGAGCCTTCGTATGACTTCAACGAGCCCTTACTCGCCCACGCCCTAGGGCGCCTGCAGGGCAACGTGATTATCTTAATGCAATTTTTGCTGCCGGGACGTCATGCAGGACCCGACGGGGACGTGGCCCAAATCGCCACCCAAGCCGCTCAGGCTGGCACGCATTGGCAAATGAGTCCGCTGATTGGAACCCACCCAGCACTGCCCAAGCTTTTAGCAACGCGTTACGAACAGGCCCGTAAAATCAGTTAAACCAGCGCGGCCACGCGGCCCAACAATCCGGAGATGCGCGGTGGAGCCACAACAGCACCGACCACGGCTAACAAGGGCGTCGGTAAAGCCGTGATGTCTAATTCTTCCGCCGCCAAGCCACGCAAAGTCGTCAAAACATCTTCCGCACCAGGTTGCGAAATCTTGGCTAACAAACGAATGGGCAAATCTGGCGAGGCTCCCACTTGAATGAGTTTTTGCGCGACTGAGGGCAACGACTTCGTCCCCATGTAAAGACAGAGCGTGGCTCCCGTTTGCACGTGTGCCGCCCAATCTTGCTCCGAACCATCCGCGCAGTGTCCGGTTAAAAAAGTTACCGCCGTGGCCTTGCCACGTTGCGTCAACGGAAAGCCCGCTTCAGCACCCGCAGCCGTGGCAGCGGTGACGCCAGGCACGACTTCAAACGAAATGCCTTGGTTGGCTAAAAAATCCATTTCCTCGCCCAAGCGTCCGAACACCCCCGGGTCGCCGCCTTTTAATCGGACAACGAGTGCGGCCTTTTGGGCCTCTTCCAGCAAAATTGCATTAATCTCATCCTGCGTCTTCGAGTGAACCCCACAGCGCTTCCCCACGGCAATGACGCGAGCGGAGGGGGAAATCTCGGCCAATAAGGCATCGCCAGGCAAAGCATCATGAATCACGACGTCGGCAGCTTTGAGCAGGCGCCAACCCCGGACAGTAATGAGATCGGCGGCGCCGGGACCGGCACCGACAAACACTACCCTGCCATGTGAAATGTTGACCATGATTTGACCTTGACCTCTATTTAAGTAATCATAAGTAAACTTAACAAGTTTAAATTATGGATAAGCCCTCTGAAAAGCCACTGACGAAGAATGAATTCCTAAAAGCCGAAAAGCCAGACCTTTCGGGCAATATTCGCGAAACCCTCGCCAACCCCGAAGCCGATCGCTTCAGCGGGGATGACGAACAATTCATCAAATTCCACGGGATTTACCAACAAGACGACCGCGATAAGCGCAAGATGGGCAAAGAATACTCCGTCATGGTGCGCACGCGCCAAACGGGTGGCATCGTCCCCGCCGCCCAGTACTTGGTTTACGACGAACTGTCCGGCCGCTTCGCCAATGGCACCCTGCGCATCACCTCGCGCCAAACTTTCCAATTCCACGGCGTCATCCAAAAAGGCGTTGGTCCTTTAATTAAATCGATCAACGAATCGCTCAGCTCGACCTTAGCGACGTGCGGTGACGTGAATCGCAATGTCACGGCTCCCACGAACCCTCCGATTGATGCCGTGAGCGCTGCGGTGGAAGAAGATGCTTTCGCCATCACGCGCGCCCTCTTACCTCGCACCACCGCTTACCACTCGATTTGGGTAGACGGCGTACAAGTCGATTTAGGCCTGGGAGAAAAAATCGTCAAAGCCCGCACCAGCGGCGATCAATCCAACCCCTACCTCCCTCCACCCGCGGACCTCGATGAGAGCGGTGCCCCGATTGATAAACTTTACGGAAAAACTTATTTGCCGCGGAAATTCAAAACCGGCTTCGCCATTCCGCCCAATAACGACACGGATATTTTCACCAATGACATGGGCTTCGTGGCCATTGTCGAAAACGGTAAACTCTTAGGCTACAACTTACTCGTTGGTGGCGGTCTCGGCACCTCGCACGGCAATAAACTCACCTTCCCTCGCTTAGCGGACGTCATCGGTTTCCTCACGCGCGACCAACTCGTCGCCGTTGGCGAAGCGGTTGTCAGCATCCACCGCGATTGGGGTGATCGCACCGACCGCAAGCACGCTCGCATCAAGTATGTGCTAGAAGAAAAAGGCGTGGCTTGGTTCCAACAAGAGCTCGCTCAACGCCTCGGCCAAGCACTTCCCGCAGCCAAGCCTTTCCTCTTCAAGGGTCAAGGTGATGCCTTTGGTTGGTTCCAACAAAACAACGGCGAATGGTTCTTGGGACTGTTCGTGGAAACGGGTCGCGTTAAAGATGCGGGTACCTACTTGCTCAAAACCGCACTGCGTGAAATTGCCACGCAGTTCGCTCCGACGTTCCGCTTAACGGCGACGCAAAATTTAATCCTCTCGGACATCAAGACCGCCGACAAAGCGGCCATCGAAAAAATCCTGCACGACCGTGGTTGCAGCATCGTCTTCAACCCTGGTCTCATCAAAGGCCGTGGCATGGCTTGCCCTGCTCTCCCCACGTGTGGCCTAGCCTTGGCTGAATCGGAACGCGTCTTCCCAGCTTTGCTGGCTAAAATCGAAGCGAGTCAAGCAGCCGCTGGCGTCGCTGGCGAAGAATTAGTAGTCCGGATGACGGGCTGCCCCAATGGTTGCGCTCGCCCCTACAACGCCGAAATCGGCTTAGTGGGCAAGGCTCCCGGCAAATACAATTTGATGCTCGGTGGTAACCGTGAAGGTACGCGCCTCGCTCGCATTTGGAAAGAATCGGTCCCCACGGATGAAATCCCCGTGCTCGTGGGCGGGTTATATCAACAATATGCCAAGGAACGTCGTCCCGGCCAAGCGTTTGGCGATTGGGCCGACCAAGCGGCGATCTGGCCCACGGCTTAATCTGGTTTCGTTCGCGTGCCCTCAGCCTCGGACATTCCTGCGCTCGACGCTCGCCTCACGGCTTTAAGTGCTGGCGATCGTTTGCGTTGGGCCGCCGAAACGTTTGGGGCACGGGCGGGTATCGGCACCAGTTTCCAACCTGCGGGCATCGTCATCCTGCACTTAGCTAAGAGCCTAGGCTTAAACCTACCCGCTTTCACGTTAAACACCGGACTGCTTTTTCCCGAAACTTTAGAACTTAAAGCCCAACTGGAAAAGCACCTGGGGATTACCATCGAAGACCTGCAACCAGCACAAACGGTCGCCGAACAAGCCGTCACGCACGGCCCCGAACTCTGGAAGCGCGATCCTGAAAAATGCTGCGGCCTCCGCAAAGTAGCCGTGCTGGATCAAAAACTTTTCGCCCTCGATTTATGGATTACGGGCGTGCGCCGCGATCAGTCTCAAGAACGCTCGGTCACGCCGTTAGTAAGTTTAGTCGCCCGTCCCAACCACACTGAACTGGTCAAACTCAACCCGCTCGTCGATTGGAGCCGCGAGCAAGTTTGGGATTATATTAGAAGCCACCAAATCCCTTATAACGTACTCCACGACCGTGGCTTCCGTTCCATTGGTTGTGCCCCTTGTACCGCCCTCCCGACGTCGGATGACGAGCGGAGCGGTCGCTGGGTTGGATTTAATAAAACGGAATGCGGACTCCACAATCGCCCCCGCCCGCAATAATTTCCCTATGTCTCGAAACGCTCAGCAAGATCACCTTACCCGACTCGAACAGACGTCGATTCACATCTTCCGTGAGGCCTTTGCCAATTTCCGCTCGGTGTGCATGCCCTGGTCGATGGGTAAGGACTCCAACGTCCTCATCTGGTTAGCCCGCAAAGCTTTCTGCGGCAAAATCCCTTTCCCGCTCCTGCACATCGATACGACGTACGAATTCCCCGAGATGTATGAATTCCGGGAAAAAGCGAAGGCACTGCACGGCATTGACCTCATCGTACGCATCAACGAAGACGCCATTAAACGCGGCATTAGTTACGCGACCCACGACCCCGTCACGGTGACGCACGAATTAAAAACCGTCGCCCTCAAAGCGGCCATTGATGAATTTAAATGGGATGCGTTGGTGACGGGGATTCGTCGCGACGAAGATCCCACGCGCGCCAAAGAACGCTGGTTCTCGCCCCGCTCCGCCGAAGGGGTGTGGGATTATAAAGATCAGCCACCAGAGTTCTGGGGTCAATTTGCGAGTACCGCCCCCGAAGGTGGTCACGTCCGCGTGCAACCGCTCTTAGAGTGGACCGAGCTCGACATCTGGGAATACATCCGTCGCGAAAACATTCCTAACCCCACGCTGTACTACGCTCGTCAAGGGAAGCGTTTCCGCTCCCTCGGTTGCCACCCCATCACCCACCCTGTCGACAGCAACGCGAGCAACATCGACGAAGTGATTGCGGAATTAAAACTCACCCGCGTAAGCGAACGCGCAGGTCGCGCCCAAGACCACGTGGGTCGCAACTCCATGCAAGCCCTCCGCGCGAAGGGTTTCATGTAATCTTATGTCCACAGCCGAACCTCATCATTGTACCGTCATGGACGCTCACTTAGATTCCGAAGACCTACGCAAGATGCACGTGGTAGTCGTCGGCCACGTCGACCACGGTAAATCGACCTTTGTAGGTCGCTTACTGCACGATACCGATTCCTTGCCCAACGGCAAAATCGAACAAGTGCGTCGCAACTGTGCCGCCGAAGGCATGGACTTCGAATACGCCTTCTTGCTCGACGCACTCCTCGAAGAACAAGAACAGAACATCACTATTGATACCACGCGGATTTTCTTCCGCACGAAGCAACGGGCCTATGCCATCATCGATGCGCCAGGTCATAAAGAGTTCTTGAAGAACATGGTCACGGGCGCGGCGAGTGCCTCCGCGGCCTTACTGCTCATTGATGCCCATGAAGGCGTCATGGATCAATCACGTCGCCACGCCTTCCTCCTCTCGCTCCTCGGGGTGAAACAGCTGGTCGTCTTGGTCAATAAGATGGACTTGGTGCAATACTCCGAAAGCACGTACGAAAAGATCCGTGCGGAATATACAACCTTCCTGCGTTCGCTCGGACTGACCGCCGTCAACTTCATCCCCATCGCCGCCAAGCATGGTGAAAACATCGTCCAACGTTCTGCCAACACGCCTTGGTGGAAAGGTCCCACGGTCACCGAAGCCCTTGATGCCTTTAAGCATGAGGACGATTTAACCGGGTTGCCCCTGCGCCTGCCGGTTTCAGACATCTACCGTTTTGACCACCGTCGTATCGTCGCTGGTCGCGTTGAAGCAGGTTCGATCAAGCCCGAAGATGAATTGATTTTCCAACCTGGTGGTCGCCGCAGCACGGTTAAGACCTTTGAAGATTGGCCCGGCCCCTCGCGTTCCGTCGTCGTCACGGGGGAATCCGCCAGCGTCACCCTCAGCGAACAAATCTTCGTCGAACGCGGGCAAATCGCCTCGCACCCAGCACACCAACCGCGCGTTGGCAGTGAATTCCGTGCCCGCATCTTCTGGCTAGGAAAAGAACCCTTGGTAACGAAAAAGACTTACCGCCTCCGCTTATTGACGCAAAACGTCGAAGCAGTGATTACCTCAGTAGAAAAAATCACCGACGCGAACACGCTTGCGGAAATCAAATCCGACAGCATCCCGCGTGATCACATCGGTGAAGTGCTGGTACGCACCACCCGCCCGCTCGCCTTCGACTTGCACCAAGAGTGTGCTATCACGGGTCGTTTCGCCCTCGAAGACCACGGTCGGATTCACGGCGGAGGTATTATCCTCGAAGCCAAATCGAAAGCGCAGAACCTCTCGGGTAAAGTCACCACCAGCGAACGCGCCGCTCGCTCGGGTCACGCTCCTGCAGTGGTCTGGTTCACCGGACTCTCGGGTTCGGGTAAGTCCACCATCGCCGAAGGCGTTGAACGCCGTCTGTTTGATGCGGGCCGCCAAGTGGTACGCGTCGATGGCGACGACCTCCGTGCGTCCCTTAATCGTGATTTAGGCTTCAGTGCCGCCGATCGGGCCGAAAGCGTTCGCCGGGCCTCCGCCGTGGCAGGTTTATTTGCCAACAGTGGCAACATTGCCCTCGTCACGCTCATCGCACCTTTAAGTGCTGACCGTGAAAAGGCTCGGGCGCTCTTAGCCAACCATCCCTTCATTGAAGTGTTTGTCGATGCTCCGCTCGCTGTCTGCGAATCGCGCGACGTGAAAGGCCTCTACGCCAAAGCACGCCGTGGGGAAATTGCGGAGTTCACAGGCATCTCCTCGCCTTACGAAGCTCCGGAGTCGCCCGATGTGCATATTCGCACCGATCAAACGACCACTGAGCAAGGCATCGAACTCGTCCTCCAAGCCATCGACCGCGTCCTCCAGGGCAAAGGCGAAGACTGGGAAGTGTAAGGGTCGTAAAAGGTAAAATTAGGCAACCTGAGTGCTACTGGCTGCGATTCTCATCGCGGCTTGGGTTGGTTTTGGCTAAAAAGAACTAAATTTTAAGGGGCACCTTAACCCCTATTGTAATCTTTTAAGCCGTATATATTGCGAAATTAGACTTATCTAAAAAAAATTTCTAAGGTAAATTGCTAACGTCATCGCCCAAATTGCGGTATCTTAGGCATGGGAAACTCCCCCGACCCCTCCGAACACACCCTGCAGGTTCAACGACTTTTCGTACAGCACCAACAGGTGGTGCTGTATTACGTCCTAACGATTGAGCCTAATCTGGGCAACGCACAGGACATCGTCCAAGAAACCTTTCTCACCATTAGTCATAAGGCGGCGACCTACACTCTCGGCACTAATTTCCCTGCTTGGGCTTGTACGGTTGCTCGATATCAAGCCCTGCAATTCCAACGTTCTCGTGCTAAAAGTGAGGCACGTCTGGACGACGATGTGATGGAGATGCTCTATGGCACCGAGGATCCTAAACCCGAAATACTTGGCCCACGGACCGAGGCCCTTAAAAAGTGCCTTGGAAAACTTGCGCCCAAAGCGGCAGAACTGATTCGTCGCCGCTACCATCTCGGAGAGATGCCGGAGATGATTGCTGAGCGCATCGGTTGGACACCTAGTGCAGTCCGGGTTGCACTCACTCGTGCCCGCCAAAGCCTTCGTACCTGTGTTGATCGGACCATGAGTAATTCCTAAATTTATGAATCAAAAACGCCTTGATACTCTTTTTGAAGCTTGGTCGGAGTCTCGCCTAACTCCCAGCGAGGCTGCCGAGCTTAGCGAATTACTTCGCTCGAACCATGAAGCCCTCGCTTACTTCCGCACTGAGGCAAGCTTCCATGGACAACTGCATACGACACTCGATGAGCTGAACCTTGAACAAGCCAGTGCCCAACCTTCGATTTTGGTCGAACGGAATCAAAAATTAAGAATTACAGCCGTATTACTCGCCATAGGCCTAACCTTAGTCTCACTCAGTTGGCTGATGGCCGCCCAAGCTGAACACCTTGAGATTAAACCTCTAGGGATTCATGATGGTAACTTCCAAATACTAAAAGGGCACCTGCCCGAGGGCTTTCCCACCGAGACCTTTAAATGGGGTGGTGATCCCAGTGAAATTGCCTCAGCATCAGGACATGCGACCGCTCTGCGTTTTTTGGAAGCAGCCGGCGAACCCAACATCCCCAATAGCCCTCACCAATCTTGCGACGTTTTTCAAATTATCGACCTCAGTTCGGTACGCGATCAACTCCTAGCCTCAAGCGAAGCTTACGTCGAACTCCAAGCCAACCTGCTAGACAACCGCAGTGTTAAGGGGGAACCGATTCGCTTTATTGTAAAAGTCTATACGTTCGAGGGGGCACCTGAAAGTATCGCTAAGCACTGGCCACCCCAAGAAGATCAAATCTTAGCCAGCGGCGCTAAATTCTACGTCAGTTCTGGAGCCAAACCACAAGCATGGCAACGAATCACGTCGCGCTGCGTACTCCCTCCCACCGCAGGATTCCTCGTCGTCCATCTTGGCGCTGGCAGTGCTGGGCAACCTGGACAAGCATCACCTAAACTTGGCGAGCAATTCGCTACTGATATTCGGCTAATTCTGCACACACGGCAAAATAAGGGCGAGGTGGCCAGCCGCTAAAATCTTTTACGCCATCACCCTATGAGACGTTTATTCATCCTCATTGCCACTCCACTTCTCGCCCTCGACTATGCCCACCAGCCAGCGGATCCGCAACCAACGGGATGGCCACTCACGCCCGAGGAAACCGCATTCATTGCAAAACCCGAATACGAACGCCGGCCAGGACGCGAACTAAACCAGCACCTACCTCACCTATGGCCAGAAGTGCCGTCGGCAGGAACTTGGGGTGGTACAAGTTGGGTGGATACACATGCAAAGTTGGTTACTTACGTGCAAAGAAACCCCGGACCATGCGATGTTCTACTGGTCGGCGACTCCATCACCCAGCAATGGGGTAGCCCGCTGGACAAAGGAATCCTCAACGACGCTTGGCTGAAGGCCTTTCCCAATGCCAAGACCATCAACATCGGCATTGGCGGAGACAAGACTCAGAATGTCCTCTGGCGTCTCGACCACGGGGGCGTCGAAGGTCTTAAACCCCGTGCTATCGTCCTGATGATTGGTAATAACAACATGTTCTTCACGCCTGAAACGGGCGTCTCCGCTGCCGCCCAAGGGGTGCGAGCCTGCCTTGCTAACCTGCGTGAAAAATTCCCTGAAGCATCCATTGTTGTCGCGAAGATTCTACCCTGTCATAACCCCAAGGTTCGTTTCTACCAAGACATCCTGCTAACAAACCTCGAGATTGATAAACTCAAGTTAGACTCAGATTCCAAGGTTAAGGTACTCGACCTGACCCAAGATTTCCTGAACGCCGACGGTACGATTAAACAAAATTTATTCTCGCACGATAACATCCACCTATCGCTCGCAGGGTATGCTGTCTACGCCTCCCGACTAAAGCCACTGCTGGATCCAACGCTCGGTGGTAAGGGGTTAGGAACCGCCGTCGTGCTCCCGAACCAAGATGCTTTGGCCAAGCCAATTGCAGTATCCGAGTCCAGCCACACCACGACCAGCGGACCAACCCCCAAGACTCCAGACGGAAAGTCCCTGCTTTACCCCTACGCCCCTTATAATTTAGGCAAACTCGACTCACAACTGACAGGCTGGCCACTGACCGAAGCCGAAACGATTTGGGTCAACAAAGAGGAATACACCCGCAAACCGGGCCATGAGGTCAATAAGCATTTGCCGGAAATGTGGTTCGTGACACCCACGGCAGGACACTGGAGTGAAAAGGATGCAACCTACGGCAACGCCTGGCTTGCCCATCACGCCACCAACATTGCCAATGTCCAGGCCGCCGGTGCCATCGATATTGCATTGCTTGGCGACAGTATCACCCAAGGTTGGGGCGGGGGTTTTGATGGTACACCATTCAATGCGGCCTGGCAAAAATACTTTGGAGGACTAAAGTCCGTGAACCTCGGAATCGGGGGCGACCGCATGGAACACATCCTCTGGCGCCTCGACCACGGTGCCCTCAACGGTGCCTCGCCCAAGATCATCGTGTTGATGATTGGCGTGAATAACGCACCACTCATCCAAGCCAATGGCGTTCCCGTCAGTGCAGCGACTCAAGGCATCAAGTTGTGCGTCGCAAACCTCCGCCTCCGCTGCCCGAAGTCACAAGTCATCCTCGTAAAAATCTTACCGGCCTTCGATCCCAGCAAGGAAGTCGGCGCCAAGGTGCGCGAAGTGAATGCGGCCCTCGATAGTTTAAAATTGGAAGCCGACCCCCAAGTTCGCGTCCTCGACCTAGGTGACGCCTTCACGCACGCCGACGGCACTCTGAAAAGTGAACTTTACTCCGATAAGTACCTGCATCTGAACCTCAACGGCTACGAAATCTTTGCCGCCAAGCTAAAGATTGCCGTCGATTCGGCTCTTAAACGTTAACATGTTCGGGCGGCTCGCTATCCTATTATTTCTAATCTGTGGCAATGTGTCCGCCTTGGATACTCATGCCTTCTTTGAGAAATACTGCTTCGAATGCCATGATACGGAAACAAGGAAAGGCGGACTCGATCTGACCGCGCTGCACTACGACGCCGCCAAGCCTGAAAAATGGATTCAGGTGTATGATGCCATCGCGGACGGGGAGATGCCCCCAGCCAAAAAAAAGTTGCACCCGTCGGCGGTCGAACGCGATGCCTTCGTCACCGAACTCAGAACTCAGCTAGCGAATGACATCACGTCCACCCACCCACATCGCATGGGTCTACGTCGACTGACGCGCCAAGAATTCGAGAACTCGCTCAAAGACCTGCTCGCACTGCCGCACCTAGATATCATCTCCTTACTCCCTGCCGACGGACGCGTAGCTGGATACGATAAAATCGGCAACGGACTCGATCTTTCCCCCGGACACCTCGCCGCTTATCAGGAGGCGGTAGAAAAAGCTTTGGACCTCGCAATTGCTACGCAGAGCACGCCACCACGAGTCTATCATAAGCGGATTTATCCTGCGGGTCTCTTTAAGTTTGGTGGCAATCTCGCCCAAGGACAATTCGTCCTATTAAAAGATAAGCAGCCCGACCCCGCGTTGCCCGTCCGCGGTGGATTTGAGGATAAGAAGGGATACGTCGGAGATGAGGGACCTGACTTGGCTGGGCGGGGACAGTTAGTCAAAAGCCCTGCGGTCGCCCAAAGCCAAAGTGCGGTCGGACTTCTCAACCCCAACCTCGCTGGCTATGAGGCGGCAATGAATGTCTCGCCAATCTACGCCGGTAATTATCGCCTGCGTCTCTCGATCTGGGGCTTCCGCTGGGCCAATGGACACCCGAACTCCAGCGATGCCCCGCAAGCGGGGGTCTTACGCGCGCATGAGGAAGGCAAACAGCAAGAAGGCGGCCGACCCCTCTCCACATTCACAGCACCGTCCATGGAATCGAAGGAAGGCGAGATTGTGGCCTGGCTCGACGCCCATGAATCCATCGTCTTCGATCCGGTTTCGGTCCCGTGGAACGGATTACGCATCGGCCAAATCGCAGGGCGTGCTATCAAGCACATCGGTCCTGGCGTGGCCCTTGACTGGTTTGAGATCGAAGGCCCCCTCAACCCTATCTGGCCGCCGACGAGCCATACACGTCTCTTCGGCAAACTGCCGATAAAAACTCTGGCCAATGGCACGACCGTCATCCCTCCACGGCGCGAAAAAATCCGGAGTATCCCTGGCTACCTACCCAGTATCTACTTTGACCTTACACCCGCTGAACGTGAACCCAAGTTGGAAACAGTCCAATCTGAAAATCCCGTCAAAGATGCCCATGACCTACTTGTCGCTTTCCTGCCGCAAGCGTTCCGTCGCGACGTCACTGAATCAGAAATCGAACCCTATCTCAAATTACTCCAGACCCGGCTCGAGGCCAACGACTGCTTTGAAGATGCAATGCGACGTGTCTATGTCGCCATACTAACCTCCCCTGAGTTCCTCTTTCTTCCCAGATTGACCGACGACAATGCTCTCGCAAGCCGTCTCGCCTATTGGTTGTGGGACGGCCCTCCCGATGAGGCTTTGCTCGCAACAGCCCGTAACCATACGCTACACCGACCAGAAGTGCTCCGCACCCAAGTAGACCGACTACTCGGGGATCCGAGAGCTGAGCGCTTCATTCAGGACTTCGCCAAGCAGTGGCTCGAACTTCACCGACTTGACGAGACCAACCCTGACCCCCTCCTCTACCCCGAATACAGCTACCTACTCGGACAGGGGGTCGCTGCCGAAACGCCCGCCTTTCTCCGGGAACTTATCATGCACAACCAACCTGCGGGTTCGCTTCTCAAGCCAGACTTCGCCATGCTCACGCAACGTTTAGCTGAGCACTATGGAATCTCAGGCGTCACTGGGGTTGAAATACGCAAAGTTCCACTTCCCCCTAACAGTCTCCGCGGTGGACTACTAGGACAAGCTGCCATCCATAAACTGACTGCCAACGGCACTACCACCTCACCAGTGAAACGTGGAGTCTGGGTTTCCGATCGTCTGCTCGATAGACCTCCCCCACCACCCCCACCTGGTGTCTCTGCAGTCGACCCCGATACACGCGGGGCGACAACCATTCGGGAGCAACTTTCCAAGCACCGCAACAATCCCAACTGTATCGCGTGCCACGCCAAAATCGATGCACCCGGTTTCGCCCTCGAATCCTTTGACCCCATCGGCGGGCAAAGATTAAACTACCGCTCCAATGGCCAAGGAGATACCCCTCCAGAAAAAGGTCATACTAATTGGAAAATTGAATACAAAATTGGTAAAATAGTGAACGCCTCGGGCGAACTCCGAGATGGGCGCACCTTCAAGGACACCGCTCAATTCATTGACCTACTTGCCGCGGACGATGTAACCATCGCCCAAGCGTTTGTTGGTCATCTCGCACGTTATGCCACTGGCTCCGATATCAACTTCGCAGATCGGGCTGAGATTCATCGAATTGTAATGGAGACTAAAAAGGAACGCTATGGGCTACGCTCACTGATTCACGCCCTAGCTCAAAGCCCCCTCTTTCTCCCCAACTAACGATAACCTAGTTATGAATCGTCGAAACTTCCTCTTTGCTGCGGGCGCTTGCCTAGCCCTTCCCGCCCTAGGTCGGGAGGCAGAAAAACTCCCACCCAAGCGCCTCGTCGCCATTCATGTACCGTTGGGCATGATGCCATATTATTTCTTTCCTAAGACTGGGGAATCCTCAAGTCCCTACCTTGATTTACTATCCTCACATGGTAATTACATCACCACGTTTGCGGGGCTCTCTCATCCTGGAGTCGATGGCAATCACCACGCTGGACAATGTTTTCTCTCAGGTGCACCCCACCCTGGGCAACCAACTTTCCGTAACACCCTCTCCCTCGATCAATTCTTAGCTGAAAAAATCGGCAATGACACCCGTTTTCCTTCGCTCGCTATCTCAGTCCGCCAAGGTGAACATTATGCCGACTCAATTGCAGTCTCACATTCCGGGGTTATTCTGCCTGCGGAAACCAGCGCCGAACGTCTCTATCGTAGACTTTTCGTCGCTGGCACACCTGAAGAAAAAGCGGCTACCATGCGACGTATCGCCGCCGGAGGGAGTATCCTAGATTTGTTACTCGAAAAAACTAAACAACTCGCGCGTAACTCAGATGCTCAAGATAGGGGTCGGATTGATCAATACTTTGAGAGCATTCGCGAACTAGAAACACGTCTGCAACGTAACCTAGCTTGGGAAAATCGTCCCAAACCCACCGTCGATTATCCCATGCCCAAGGATATTGCTGATGCTAATGAAGTCATCGCCCGTTCTCGTCTGATGTTCGACCTCATCCGGCTCGCACTCCAAACCGATAGCACCCGGGTCGTGACCCTGTCTCTCAGCACCTTCTCGGTCGTCCCACACGTCGCAGGAGTTAAAAATGAAACGCATGGGCTAACCCACCATGGCAACGAACCCGATAAAATTGCCGAACTACGCAAAATCGAGGAAGCCCAACTGTCCGTTTTTGCAGAGATGCTGGCTGCGTTCCGTGACACCCGAGAAACAGGAGGAAATCTGCTCGATCGGACTCAAGTGCTTTATGGTAGTTGCCTCGGTAACGCCAATTCACACAGCAACCAAAACCTCCCGATTCTCCTCGCGGGCGGAGGCTTCCGTCACGGCCAACACCTAACCTTCGACCCGGTAAATAATACGCCCTTAGCAAACCTCTACGTGAATATGCTCCAAAACTTTGGGGTTGAGACGGATAAATTCTCTACGAGCACGGGAGCTCTTCGAGGGCTTCATTCATAAATAGTGAATTAAACACTTTGGCTAAACACTACCCCCTCAGTTTAAAGGCGACCAAGCCCGTTTCTTAAGACATCCCAATCTAAAGCAATCACAGGCCGTTGGCCCGCGTATCCCCATTTAGACTTGGTGCAGATGAGTAGGGCTTGAGGGCTTGCTTCAAAGCCTTTACCTTACTGGCTACCCCATGTCGCCCGCCCAACTTACTGTTTTTTTATTTTTTATTATAACCAGCACCCTCCCCGCCGCTGAGCGACGCAACGTGCTACTACTCGTTTCGGATGACTGCCGTGCGTCCATGGGATGTTTGGGCGGTCCAGCCCTCACCCCGCACATCGATCAACTGGCCCGGGAAGGTTTCTCCTTCCAAAGAACCTACTGCCAATATGCCCTGTGTAATCCGAGTCGTGCCTCGTTTCTTACCGGCCTAAGACCTGACACCACTCAAGTTTACGATAATGCGACTCAGTTTCGGCAAAATGTCCCGAACGTTGTTACGCTGCCCCAACTTTTTAAACAACTGGACTACACCGTAGCCCGTATCGGCAAACTGTATCATTATGATGTCCCTAAACAAATTGGAACCAATGGACTCGATGACCCACAATCGTGGGAATTAATTTGGAATCCGCGCGGGCGCGACTGCGATGACGAAGATGAAATTTACAGCATCCTCGCGGGCCAAGGGCAAAACCCCGCCACCATTCAAAAAGGGACTCGCAATTACGGTGCAACCTTAAGCTGGCTGGCAGCCGAAGGCACCGACAGCGAACAAACCGATGGTAAAATTGCAGCACAAGCTGTTAAATTTCTACAAGAGAAGCACGCCAAACCCTTCTTTCTCGCCGTGGGCTTCTTCCGACCTCACACACCCTACGTAGCCCCGAAACATTATTTTGAGTTATACCCGCGGGCGCAGATTAGTCTCCCCCAAGAACCTCTTGGGAATCGTGAAACCAAACCCAAAGGAGCTTTAATGAGCACCCCGCAGGCCAACTATGGCATGGACACCGAAGTACAACGCACGGTCACACAGGCCTACCTAGCTTCGACAAGTTTCATGGATGCCCAATTTGGACTCGTCCTTGCCGAACTCGAAAAACAAGGGCTGGCGAAAAATACCGTCGTAATCTTCTTAAGTGATCATGGTTACCACCTCGGCGAACATGGCCTTTGGCAAAAACGCTCCCTTTTTGAAGAATCAACGCGGGTCCCATTAATTATCCGGGCCCCTGGACTCCAACCTGGAAGCACTCAGAGCATTACCGAACTCGTCGATCTCTACCCCACCATCACCGAACTCTGCGGAGTCACGGCTCCAGCGCAATTAGAAGGTCGAAGCCTGTGTTCCATCATGGCTCAACCCAATACTCACGTAACCCGAGCGGCGTTTACCCAAGTTCGTTATGAAAATAAAAAAAGCGGGGTAACAATTGGCCGCAGCGTCCGCACCGATGACTACCGCTACACCGAGTGGAATATGGGCAAAGATGGAGTAGAACTTTACGACCACCGCCAAGACCAACAGGAATTGCATAATCTAGCCGCAGACAGCCATTTCAGTGAGGTTTGCAAAGTTTTACACCTCCTTTTGTTAAAACAAAGCAACTAAAACTGCGCCACGCAGATAGTGGGAGTGTCCTTTGACTTCTGCTACAATCAGGCTACGTTAAGCCTATGAAGCTCCTGCACATCGATGCCTCGCCGAGAACGGTACGCTCGGTGACGCGCAAGTTATCTTCGGGCTTTGTTCAAGCTCTCCGACTTAAATACCCCGGACTTCGCGTGACGCACCGCGACGTGGGGCATCACCCTCCACCCTTCATCTCTGATGCTTGGGTGGGAGCTGCCTTCTCCCCCGCCGATCAACATGATCCAGCCATGAAAGGCGTCCTGCACCACTCGGACGAGTTAGCGAATGAATTACTGAACTGCGACACGCTGTTAATTGCCTCGCCGATGCACAACTTCACCGTGTCGGCCTCGCTGAAAGCATGGATTGACCAAGTAGTCCGTGCGGGGATGACTTTTAAAATCAACGAAAGCGGTGACGTCGAACCTCTCGTCCTGGGGAAGAAAGCCTTGGTCATCACCTCCCGCGGGGGCTACGTGGCTGGCACGGATTATGATTTCCAAGAAACTTACCTGCGGAAGATTCTGAATTTCATCGGCATCAGGGACATCACGTTCATCCACGCCGAAGGTGTGAACCAGGGTGAAAAAGAACGCGAGGAAGCGATGACCAAAGCCTCCTTCGACCTGCTCAACCTCGCCAAAACTTGGTAAGGTTAGGTATACTTCAGTTCGACGCGTTGGCCGGTGCTGGCTGACTTATAAATCCCTTCAATAATGACCATGTCGCGTCGCCCCAAGGTGCCAGGCGTTGGCACGGGCTGTCCGGCGATTAAGGCTGCCGCCACGGCATCCATATGGCGTTGCTGCTGACGTAGCGGCGGGAAGCTCAAGGCTCCTTTGGCCGACGTCGCCGCTTTCAACCCACGGTAAGTGAAGATCGGACCACCCTCAAACCAGCCCTTATCGCCGTCGACGCGGAAATGGGCTCGGCCTTCATTGTAGCTCGTCCAAATCTCCGCCACTAAACCGCCGGGGAACTCGAGTTGAATATCCAAGCCTTCTTCCACTTCGGTAAAGAATTCGGGACGAGTCTTAGGATGTTCCTTCGCCACCACGGCGATCGGATTGGCCTGCATCGCCAAGCATGCTTCATGCACGGGGTAAATGCCCATGTCCATCAAGGGACCACCGCCGCCGATTTTCTTATCAATGCGCCAAACTTTGCTCTTCAATTTAAAGCCGTTGTCACCGCGGAGTTTCTTCACCGTTCCTAATTCGCCCGCTTGTGCCATGCGAATGAGTTCCTGGGTGTAAGGGTCAAAGTGCAAACGATAACCAATCGCTAATTGGCGCTGGGCTTTTTGAGCTGCGGCAATCATGGCATCGCACTCGGCCACGGTATTCGCCATGGGCTTTTCACAGATCACATGCTTCCCAGCAGCAAAAGCGGCGATGGTGTTTTGCGCATGAATACCAGGAGGCGACACCACATACACGAGGTCGATTTCAGGATTGTCGGCCAATCGACCCATATCCGCGTAACTGTACACAGATTTTTCGCTAAAGCCGTGCTGCTTCGCCAAGGCCTGGCCTTTCGCGGCGGTGCCAGTGACGGCCCCCACCAAACGAACGTGCTTCGTTTCTAATAGAGCGGGCGCTAATTCATTCAGGGCATAACGGCCTAAGCCACACAGGGCTAAACCTAATTTGCGGGGCGGAGGCTCCTCGGCTCGTAAGACCGAAGCACAGGCGAGACCTAAGGTCATACCGCCCATCGTTCCTAAGAAATCACGACGCGTGGGAGTGGGGTTCATCGGAGTAGTAAAAACTTACTACAAAGTCCGCTCCGCGCTTCAAGACTAGTTCCGCGAGGGGGCTAAAAACACCGCGGCGAGCAAGAGAATGGCTCCTAATAAACGCAGGAACATGATTTTCCGACCGACGGTGCGTTCTTGATTCCCAAACCAGGGACCAATCGCCCAGACCAGCAAAACGCTCCAAATACCCCGCGTGTTATAAAGGATGTTGGTACGCGTGACTTCATTCGCCAGGGAAATGGCCAAGACCATGCCCGCACACTGCAACCAGAGCAGTGCCCCGCCGGCCATGGCCCACGCCAAGGTACGCGTCCCCAGGGCAGACAAGGGCGCACTGAAGCGGCCGCGGAGTAAGAGCGAATACACGGCCATCGAACCGAAAGTAATCGGGGCGAACCGCGTCATCCCAATCCCGCCAACCCAGTTCTTAAGTAAAATATCCGAAGTCGCAAACGACAGGGCACTCAAGCCACCGTAGACCAAACTCGGCAAGACCCGCTCACGATCCGTCCGCCATTCCCCGCCCAACAACGCCATAGCGACACAGGTCATGATGGTCGCAATCCATAACGATGAATCCAAGGGTTGGTGCAAGATGAGGGCGGCAAAGAAGGCGACGAACAGCACCTTGGCTCCGAGCACTGGAGTCGTCACGGAAACATCCCCCTTACTCAAAGCCAAGAACGTGAAAAATTGTCCCGTGAAGAAAATCGCTCCAACCAAACAGGCGTAACCGACATCAAGCAGTTCAATCGGTCGGCCGCCAGGGCTGAAAAACCAAAAGCACTGAAAGAGCAGGGCCATGACCAGGTTCACCACAAAGCCAATGCGCCACGGTCCCGCCCCACCCTCCGTGGCTCGCTTTAAAATCAAGGCAGCCACGGCATAGCCGAAGGCCGAAGCTAAAGGGAGGCAGGTCGCGAGGGTTGGATTCACTGCGGAAAGTCTAAGCGGGAAGGAAATTCCCTAAAACTGCAACTGCAGATTCATTCGTGAAAACGTAGCCGCGACTTCGGACCAGCGGCTGGTTTCGCCCAAGGCAACGTGGCCTTCGAGGGTTGCGCTGACTGCCCTTTCCAGGAACGTTCAAAGCCCGTACTAGCCAAGCGAATTGTATCTGGACCTAACATCTCATTCAGCCGATCCACCACCTTCATCAGCCCAGGACGAGTACCTTCTGGCGTCGTCCCTAGCCCCGGCAAAATGGGTTGTACCGTGTGGGCGGTTTGAATGTCCGACAAGTACACGCCCGCTTTTTTATAAATAAAACCGGGACGATAAATCCGCTCTAACGCCCGCGTGGCGGCGGCACATAGCAACCGCGCATCATCGGTATAAGTTTCCAAGACTTCCACTTCATCCGCGCGATATTGAGCCTGATCTTGTCGATGACGATTGGTGCGCAACATCACCACAATCGCTTTCGCCATTAAATGATCTTCGCGCAATTTTTCGGCCGCCCGCATCGCATGTGTGGCAATCGCTTCCGTTAAATCCGTCAAATCCTGCACCGGACGCCCAAACGAACGCGACACGAGAATCGACTGACGTGTCACAGGTTTCTCATCCACTTCGTAACACGAAATCCCCCGAATCTCTAAGGCCAGACGCTCGCCGACCACCCCGGCAAATTTTCGAACATAGCTGGGATCCGCCGTCGCTAAATCACTTGCCAGGACCATTCCATGCGATCGCAACCGAGCCCCTAAGCCCTCCCCCACGCCCCATAAATCTTCGACCGCGACGTGTTTTAAAAATTCTAGACGAGCGGCTTCTGCATACGGCACCACAAACACTCCGCCCGTGTGGGGATGATTTTTAGCATACTCATTCGCTAATTTGCACCAAACCTTCGTCGGCCCCATGCCCAAAGAAATCGGGATGCCCGTCTGCTCCCACACCGCAGCTTTAATCCGTTGGCCTAAAAGGGCCGCATCGGCTTCGGGCATATCCGGAAAACCCAAGAACGCCTCGTCGACCGAATACACTTCCAAGTCGCGAGCTTGCTCTTGCAGGACCGCCATGACGCGAGCGGAGAAATCTCCGTAGGCCGCGAAGTTCGACGAAAAAACTTTTACACCGTGTGCTTCGCAAACCCGGCGTACTTGAAAATACGGCGCCCCCATGGGAATCCCCAAAGCCTTCGATTCAGCAGAACGAGCGATGACGCAGCCATCGTTGTTGGACAGGACAACAATGGGCACCCCACGTAAAGCAGGGTTCAAGGCCCGTTCACACGACGCGTAAAAATTATTACAATCAGCAAGGGCGCGCAGCATCGGCACAGGAAGTCGTTAAAGGCAGCAAGAGGAATTGGGAGTAATATGAACAAGTGTTCACTACTTGCCCGCCCTTTCAAGCGAATTGCACCGCAGCCTAAGTGCTTGAATCACAGGCACAAAAAAGGCGCTCCTTGCAGAGCGCCCGTTTCGCCACTGGAGGGCAATCTTAGGAAGCGGTCAAAGCCGTCACTTCCGCACGCACCTTTTCAGCCAAGGCCGTCGAGAGGTAGCGTTCGCTTGGGCTGCAAGCGATCGTCACGATGCGCTTACCTGCGTACTCCGGACGCTTGGCCAATTGTAAGGCCGCCCAGATGTTGGCGCCGGAAGAAATCCCGACTGCCAAACCTTCGCGTACCGAAACATCTTGGGCCGTAGCAAAAGCGTCTTCGTTCGTCACTTGCACCACTTCATCAATCAACGACACATCGCAATTCTTGGGCACGAAACCAGCACCGATGCCTTGGATCTTGTGAGGACCAGGTTGCACGGGCTGACCGGCCATGGTTTGGGTGATCACAGGGGAAGCCGTAGGCTCCACGGCAATGGCGCGGAACTTAGCGTTGCGGCTCTTGATGACCGAAGCCACGCCCGTGATCGTACCACCCGTACCTACGCCGGAAACAATCGCGTCAACGTTACCTTCGGTGTCGGCCCAAATTTCTTCAGCAGTCGTGCGACGATGCACTTCTGGATTAGCCGGATTATCAAACTGCATCGGCATGAAAGCATTCGCTCCTTGTTCGTCGCGAATTTGCGTCGCACGTTCAATCGCACCACGCATGCCCTTGGCACCAGGGGTTAAAACGATTTCGGCACCCAAGAGACGGAGCAACACGCGGCGCTCAATCGACATCGTCTCAGGCATCGTCAAAATGCAACGGTAGCCACGAGCTGCGGCCACAAAGGCTAAGGCGATGCCCGTGTTGCCCGACGTGGGCTCAACAATCGTGCCACCTGGCTTCAGGCGACCATCGCGTTCAGCGGCTTCAACCATCGCGCGACCGATACGATCTTTCACGCTCGAGAGCGGGTTGAAAAATTCGAGCTTCACCAAAACTTCAGCACGAGAACCTTCGGTCACTTTGTTCAAGCGAACGAGTGGAGTGCGACCAACCGTGTCTAGAATGCTTTTGTAGATAGCCATGGTGTTTAATGTTTAGTAATTTAGTAATCTTTAATAGATTAACCGCCAGCCCTAGCAAGTAAAAATTAAACCCCTACCCTAAACCGAGGCTTAACCGCGACCAGCGCCGGGAGGCGGCATCGAACGAGGGGCATCCCGGAGTCGAAATACGATCCGAGCTTGGCTCAAGTCCGAGGGGCTCATTTCAACACGGACGCGGTCGCCAGGGTTGATACGGATAAAGTTTTTGCGGAGACGACCCGAAATCCGGCCTAAAACAACGTGCTTATTAGGTAATTCAATGCGGAACATCGTTCCGGGAAGGACTTGGAGGATTTTGCCTTCGAGTTCGATAACGGGTTCTTCAGCCATGCAAGAGTAGGTCGGCATTCCATAACTATTAAAAATTAGAGTCAATCACCTAACCCTACGTTATTGCCTAAGAAATAAAGGCGGGTAATTCCTCCTAAGTGAACAGCGACTATCCCAGCCAACGAGCCGGCCTTACCTGCCCTTTTGAGAAGCTGCGTCCGTCGCAGTTAGTCCGCGATGACAACTTCTTCATGTCCTTGGCCTTTAACCTAGCCGTGGACGCCTGGCGGGTCGATGAAGTGCCCATCGGGGCGATTATCATCCGTGGGGGCGAAGCCATCGCCGCAGCCCACAATGAAGTGGAGCGGGCCAACGACCCCACCGCCCACGCCGAAATGCTAGCCATCACTCAGGCCGCTAAAAAAATCGGCGATTGGCGTCTGAACGACTGCACCCTCTACGTCACCAAAGAACCCTGCCCAATGTGCTCGGGGGCCTCGATTATGAGCCGCCTAGGGCGCGTGGTCTTTGGCTGGGGCGACCCCAAGATGGGGTGCCTCGGAGGTGCCACCCCGCTTCATGGTTTGCCTCAGTTAAACCACCGATTGACCGCTCAAGGCGGCGTATTGGAAGCCCCTTGTCGCGAAATCATCCAAGCCTATTTTGCCCAGAAGCGTCAGCGTGAATCTGGCACGGCGACTTGACCCTCCCCCATTTCTCCCAAACTAATACTATGCAACGACGCCAATTCATTAAAAACACTTCTCTCGCCGCCGCCGCACTGACGTCCTCACTAGGCGCCGCAACCTCTCCTTCCCAATCCAACATGAGCTACACCCTCCCCCCCCTGCCTTACGCTAAAGAAGCCCTCGAGCCTCACATCGATCAACTGACGATGGAGATTCACCACGGCAAGCACCACAATGCTTACGTGACGAACCTGAACGCCGCCCTCGCCAAAGAGGCTGGCTTCAATGGCGGCACGGACATCAACCAACTCATTGCTGATTTGTCCAAAGTCCCCGAAAGCATCCGCATGGCAGTCCGCAACAACGGTGGTGGTCATGCCAACCACACGTTCTTCTGGAACATCCTCTCGCCTAATGGTGGGGGTGAACCCGTGGGCGCCCTCGCTGCGGCAATTCAACAAGCCTTTGGCGGACTCGAAGGTGAAAATGGTTTGAAGGCTAAATTCAAAACCGCTGCCACCACGCGCTTCGGCTCGGGTTGGGCTTGGTTAATCGTCAAAGCCGACAAGACCCTCGCGGTGACCTCGACCCCTAACCAAGACAGCCCCTTGATGAAGGGCATCGCTGAAGTGAACGGCACCCCCATCCTCGCCCTCGACGTCTGGGAACACGCCTACTACTTGAAGTACCAAAACTTGCGCCCCAACTACGTCGATGCCTTCTGGAAGATTGTCGACTGGAAGAAGGCCAACGAGTTGTACGTTAAAGCGACCGCTTAAAGCCAGCGGCAACTGCCAACAACAAGCCAGGATGTGCTCATCCTGGCTTGTTTATTAACGTCTGTTGCAACTAAGCTTGGCCTTGCAACAGGAGTAGTGCCTTCTCGTAGCGTTGTACTTGCTCCTTGGTCGGCGTGCCGGCCAGATTGCATTGAATATCTGCGATCTTCACCACTCGGGCGAGAGGATTGGGGAGTACTTGGCGACGAACGTAATCGAGGTATTCGAGTTGGCCTTCTTCAGGATACTGCGCAAAACGCTCTACCTGCTCGGGCGTACGATGATGCGTTAAAGCAGCAGTGGCCGCGATGATTTGAGTTGGAATCCCTTGCTGCGCTAAAACCGCTTCCGTGTAAGCCGCATTATCTTCCATCACATCATGCAAAAAGGCTACGGCAACCGCTTGCCAACCTTGCACCCGCTTGGCCACCTCGACCGGGTGAACAATATAGGGGGTTTGATTATCACGTCGGAACTGCGTCAGGTGTGCTTGAAAAGCTAACTCCAAGGCAGTGTTCAGTACTTGCTTAGCCTCGGCGGGAGCAGTCGGGTCGGTCGCCAGGGTTTGCGCGATTAACGCCTCGGCCTCGCGGCGCGCTTGCAACTGCCGTTCTTCAATTAAAAAAGGATCTAAGCAAAACGCTTTGGCTTCTTCGAGGGTACAAAGATCAAAGGTGTCACCCCCGCGAATCCAGGTGCTGGTCATGGCCGCGGTGTTTTCCCACTTTTTGTCAGCACGATCCCAATACTGCTCAATCATCTCCTCGCCATCGTAGCGAATTAGGGCCGTGGGAGTGTTATTATCGTCTTTTTTGAGGTAATAGCGCATAAGATTAAATGAATATAAGCTACTCTACCCGATTTAGCACCCCGCGCAAATTGAACCCGCGTGACTTGGCCTGGTTTCGTGTCATAACCATTTCCACCCTATGAAAACTTCTTCTTTTAGCATTCTATTAATAAGTGCCGTCAGCGTCTGGGCTGAAACCACGTTACCACTTTGGACCGAGGGCGAGATGGGACCGCGCGTGCCGACTTCCGAAGCCACGCAAAAGCGGATCGCCCAAGGGGGCCCCAGCAAACTGGGCCACGAATCTAATATTACCAATCCAACGCTCACGATTTACCCTGCGGAAAAACCTAACGGAGCCGCCGTGATTGTCTGCCCCGGCGGTGGCTATTGGTTCCTCTCTACCGTTAACGAAGGTACCGGGGTCTGCGATTGGCTCAACCGTTTAGGCGTGACCGCAATCCTGTTGCGGTACCGAACCCCCACGGCGGACGAATCCCAACCTTTCAACTATCCCGTGCAAGATTTGCAACGTGCGCTGGGCTTAGTACGTCACCAAGCCGAACAGTGGAAAATCGACCCCCATCGCGTCGGCGTCATTGGCTTCTCGGCCGGTGCTAACTTGGTCGGTCACGCCTCTTGGGATCGGACGCCACGAACCTACGCTCAAAAGCCCGAAGTCGACCTGCCCCGCGGCCCTGACTTCACGATCTTTGTCTACGGAGGTGGGTTTATGAATGATGCCAAAACCGCTTGGCGCGAAGGATTTCAAGTCCCAGCCGACGCCCCACCCGCTTTCTTCGTGGTAGCCCACGATGATAAGACTAACCCCATCGAAGCGGCCGAGCTTTACCTCGCCTATAAACGCCAAAACCTTCCCGCCGAGTTACACATCTACTCCCGCGGGGGCCATGGCTTTGGCACACACCAAACCAAGTTCCCCGTCGATAGCTGGACGCAACGTGCTGCCGAATGGATGGAGACTTCGGGCTTCCTCAACCCAACCGCGGTGAAGCGTTAAGAACCGCGGCGGATTTCTGAGCCTTCAAAGCGAATCGAAACCCGCCAAACTTTCTTCACCCGGGTCGTAATCCGGCCCGTGGTTAAATCAAAGCCTTCCGGAATCTCAATGCGGTGTAAATCAACCACCGCATGGAAGCCGCGCTCCGAAAAGATATCGATGAACATCGAAATTGCCAACGGATCATCAAACACCGGTGTTTCGATGTTCACGTGAGCCTGCCCCGAAATGGCGTGGGCCTTGATGATGGCTAAAAACTTTTCCTGAATCAGTTCAATCACTCGCCGGAATAGTACCGTGTGGCGCTCGGCGTAATCATCCAAACGACGCACTAAGTCTTGTCGCGCATGCTGGATAATCTGGGACGATAAGGGAATCGGCGAAATTAAATCGTAGGTCTCTTCGGCGAGTTCGAGGGAGCTCTGATACTGTAATTCCTTAATAATACGGGCCTGCACTTCGGGCAGCGACCCATGGGCATTAATAAAGTGGTAGTGGAAAATATCCCGGAGCGACTGCAAGGGCTCGTAGGTCCGCTCTTTGAAGACGCGGTAACGATTGCGAGCCGCCTCGGCACTTAGGTCCGTCTTGCGCACTTCAACGCTGGCCCCGCCATCACGCTTCAAGCGCTCGTTAGCCTCCAAGGCTTCCTTACCGCGCTTTAGCTGACGTTGCACGGACTCATTTTCATCGACGAATAAAACTAAGATATGGAAATGCGGCTTAGGAAAACGCACCCCGTCGGCGGTGTGCCGGAACTCTTGGCGTAAATCGTTCAACCGGGCGAAGAGGTGTTTTAAACACTCCACCTGCACCATGGATCTGGGAAAACCGTCTACAATGGCCCCCGAGACATACTGGGGCTCCAGCAACTTACGGAAGAGGATTTCCACCACTTCGCGATCGCCCACCAACATCCCGGCATCAATGCGCTTCTTCGCCTCTGGGCTCGAAAGCAAATCACTGACCACAATCGGCTCGGCGGCGTAATCGCGGTATTGGAGGATAAATTGGGTATTCGTGCCCTTGCCGGCCCCTGGGGCGCCGTTCAGCCAAAAAATTTCCCGCGGAAAGGCCAGTTTGTTACGTCCAAACTCCCGCTCCAAACTCGACCAAACAGCGTCAAAAATAATCTGCCCATCTTTGACCTCAAGGTCAGTGATGCCATTCGGGGTGCTGCGGGCGGGGACATCGCTCATACAATCAAACCTTGATACCTAGACAACGCCCCACCTGTCGGCGAGTCGAAAAAGCCTCTACTTAGGATTAGAACCCGTCGTTTGGACATTATCAGAACCAGGGCGAACGAAGGGCAAACCGGGGGCATCTGAGCGGTTTCGACGGAATTGATAGCGATTGATGTCCTGCATGGACAATTGATCGACGGATTTAGGCTTGGAGCGGTCAGCGGCTAAAAGCGGGGTGACATTATAAGAACTGTTTTTCTCGGTCGTCATCCGTTCATCTAATTTACTCATATTAGAAGTTTGGCGCGACCACGGTGAATTCCCGAGCTCGACCGACTTCACTTCCACTAAATCTTTTTGGCGAACCGAGGCACCCAGCGTGTCTTTCAACTCTACGTCTGCTTTGCGACGGCCAAAAGTGTCAAACTGGCGATTCCAAGTATCAAAAGTCATCATGTTCTCGCGACCATACACGGAGTCGCGCGTCACGGGTGCCATCTTCGTATCGTAGCGTTGCTGGGTGAGATCACTTAACTTCGTGGTGCTTTTCAAACTCGCATCGAAGTCGACATTGTTATCGACCATCTTGCGATTGGGACCTTTGCCCTCGAGGTAGAACGGCAGCCGTCGTCCATCCTCCGTATACATCGACTTCACGACTGGAGCTGCATCGGCCGGCGCTCCAGCCGCTGGCGTGTTCGTCACTCTGTTAGCAGCGGCTGGATTCAAAGGCGTCGTCGAAGACTTCATCGTGCTATCAACCGGAAACGGCAAATTCCCCCCGATGGGCTTACCATTCTGGTCATACTGCACCTCCTGCTTACCCTCAATGCCACCCTCAACCGTAATCGTGTAACCAGTCAAACGTGGGGCTTGCTGTGCCGAAGCCGACGGCAACAGCCCCACGAGGCATGCAACGATGATAGCAAGGTACGACTTCAAGACCTCACTACTAGAGAGGTTTAAAGCCAATCTCAACCCTGAGTTATCGGGGAATCGCGGCGGATTTGGTCTTCCAAATGAGTTTGGCGTAGTCGGCAATCGAACGGTCGGACGAGAATTTCGCACAACGAGCGACGTTGCGAATCGCCATCGCGGCCCACTTTTTCTGATCCAAATAAGCACTTTCCACGCGGGCTTGAGCGGCGACGTAACTACGGAAATCGGCCAAGACGAGGTAAGGGTCGCCGCCATCAATCAGCGAATCCACCACCGGCGAGAGCGCTCCAGGTTGCTCGGGCGTGAAGGTTTCCGAACGGAGCCATTCGAGCAACGAGGCCAATTCAGCATCAGCTGCTAAAACGTGGCGTGGGTTATACCCCTTGGCCCAAAGCTCCGCGACCTCTTCAACCTGCAAACCAAAGATGAAAATATTATCATCCCCTACTTCTTCCTTAATTTCCACGTTAGCACCATCGAGGGTCCCAATCGTCAAAGCGCCATTCAGGGCTAATTTCATATTACCCGTACCCGACGCTTCCTTGCCGGCGGTGGAGATTTGCTCCGAAAGATCGGCCGCTGGAATAATACGCTCCGCCAAACTCACGCGGTAGTCGGGCAAGAACACGACTTTAAGTAAACCGCGGACGCGACTATCCGTATTAATCACCGCCGCCACGCGATTAATCGCATGGATGATGTGCTTGGCCAGCGTGTAGCCTGGAGCCGCCTTAGCCCCAAAAATACAGACCCGCGGCGTAAAGTTCTCCTGCGGGTTATTCAGAATCCGGCGGTAGAGGTAGAGAATGTGCAGCAAGTTTAGGTGCTGACGCTTATACTCGTGTAACCGCTTAATCTGGACATCGAATAAGGCATCGGGCGAAACTTCGACGCCGACGAGTTGCTTGATTAACTGAGCCAACTTAACCTTGTTCTCGTGTTTAATGGCTAAAAAGCGCTTCTGGAAAACGGGCTTGTCAGCATGCGCTTCTAATTTCTGCAGGCGGGTTAAATCCGCTTCCCAACCAGCGTCAACGACTTCATCGCACAACGCTCCCAAGGCAGGATTGCAACCGCGCACCCAGCGGCGCGGGGTCACCCCGTTAGTTACATTCACCAACTTTTGAGGCCAAAGTTCATTAAAGCCGGGGAAAAGGTGGGCCTTGAGCAAACGGGTGTGAAGTTCAGCCACACCATTCACGTGGTGGGAACCAACGACGGCCAAGTGCGCCATGCGCACGCGTTTCGGTGAGCCTTCTTGAATAATCGAAAGCTCCGCCTGACGGGCCGGATCATCGGGCCAATGCTGGGCGACTTCCTCCAAGTGACGGCGGTTGATTTCGTAAATGATCTCCAAGTGACGTGGTAAGACTTTTTCAAACAACGGCACCGACCAAGTTTCTAAGGCTTCAGGCAACAGGGTGTGGTTCGTATAACTGAAAATACGCGTGCACAACGACCAAGCCTCATCCCAAGGTAAGCGCTGCACATCGACCAAGAGGCGCATCATTTCCGCGACACCAATCGCGGGGTGCGTGTCGTTCAACTGCACCGCGACCTTCTCGGGCAAGTTTTGCAGACAGGGATTCAGGCGAAGGTGGCGACGTAAAATATCCTGCAAGGAACAGGAGACGAAGAAGATTTGTTGCACGAGGCGTAGTTCCTTACCGCTTTCCGTGCTATCATTCGGATAGAGCACTTTCGAAACCGTTTCGCTAGTATCGCGCTCGCTCACCGCATCCACGTAACTCCCGCGATCGAAGGCCCGGAAATCGAACTCCGAAGCCGCCTTAGACTCCCAGAGACGGAGGAAATTCACACTGCTCGCATTGAAGCCGGCAATGGGGATATCCCAGGGCATCCCGTGTAAATCTTTAGTTTCTACTAATTCAGCACAATAATTGCCGCGATCATCGGTGCTATGCACCACGCGACCATAGAGCGGCACCGTCACGCGATAGTTCGGACGACGAATCAGCCAAGGGTTATTGTTCGCCAACCAATTATCAGCGACTTCCACCTGACGCCCTTGCGTGAAAGTTTGGCGGAAAAGTCCGAACTCATAATGGATGCCGTAGCCAATCGCGGGGATATCCATGGTGGCCAAGGAATCCAAGAAACAAGCGGCCAAGCGACCCAAGCCGCCATTGCCCAAGCCCATATCGGCCTCTTCATCCGCGATGGCTTCCAGGTTTTGACCCAAGCCTGCCAAGGCACTCGCGGCCACTTCACGGATTTTCAAATTCACCAAGTTATTGGTCAGCACCCGGCCCATCAAATATTCTAAGGATAAATAATAAACTCGGCGGACGTTCTTGCTGGCGTGCTGCCCTTGCGTCGCAATGTAGCGCTCTAGAATCTGATCACGCGTCGCCATACACGTGGCCAACCACCAATCATTGCGGGTAGCCGTGACAGGGTCGCGGGCAAAGGTGCTCTTGAGGTGACGCAAGATGGCCTCGCGAAAAGATTTCACCGCAGCGGCGGAGGGGCCTTTCACCGCGGTCGGCCGGGGCGACTGCTTCTTAACGACGGGAGACTTCTTAGAAGTGGTTTTCTTCTTGGACATAAAGATGGCTTAAGGACAAAGGCTCTTAAGCGACAAGCGAGCCAAAACCGCTTTAGCCCTGTGCCAATTCGCGGAGTTTGTGTAAATCTAGCTTCCCCGTCCCTAAAATAGGCACGGCGGGTATTTTCTTAAACACTTTAGGAATCCACAAATTCGAAACCCCCTCGGCCGCCAAAGCCGCTCGTATCGCCTCCACATCAAGGTCTTCGGTATGCAAGACCACTAATTGCTCCCCCTTGACTGCATCGCTCATACTGCTCACGGCAATTTTTAATTCTGCCACCATCGTTAAGCCTAAAATTTTACGGAGAAGCTCCTCGATAGTCACATGCGGCACCATCTCCCCACCGATTTTCGAAAATCGCGATAAGCGGCCGCTCAGGTGCAAGAAGCCAGCTTCATCCAGATGAGCTAAGTCGCCAGTACGATACCAGCCCTCAGACTTCACTTCAGCCGTGCGTTCGGGATCATGTAGATAGCGATCGAAAATATTCGTGCCCCAAACTTCCAACAATCCCGTCTGGCCCACGGGCAGCAAAACCCCTGTTTCGACATCGCGAAAACGCACCGCCACGCCCATCACAGGACGCCCCACCGAACCAGGCTTCGTGCCCACCCATACGCCGCCTGAAGCCTCGGCATCTTGACGGTTCGGCAAATTCACCGACAACACCGGACTCGTCTCCGTGATGCCATAGCCTTCTAGCATTTTAGTGTCGAGTTGATCTAAGAAAGCGGTGCGAAGATCTTCAGGACATTTCTCCGCGCCCACCACCGCCCACTCTAAGGTCGCTAGGTCTTCCGCGGTGGCTCGTTTTAAATAGGGACGTAAGAACGTGGGCGTGCCCACCGTCACGGTGACTTTTTCTTCGCGAATGGCTTTCACCGCGGCCGCACTATCTAGCGGCGAAGGCAAGGTGACTAATAATACGGGACGTGAAAGCGCATACCAAAGCCCAATCGTAAACCCAAAACTATGAAAAACGGGCAGACTCGAAAGCAGCACTGCATCCTCGGGTAAAATATCCGCGTCCTCAATCTGCCGCAAGTTCGCTAGCAAGTTGCGATGAGTGAGCACGACCCCCTTCGGTTCGCCCGAACTCCCACTCGTAAACAACAACGCCGCTTCCGCATCCCCACCCTGCCCTGTAATCCCGCATAGAGTCGGCACCAAGAAAGCAGGGGTCACTTTAAGCATGGCGAGCGCGGCCATGACCTTGGCTTTAGAAAGTTGAGTTAAGAAGGCGCCCACATCGCAAACCTGATCGCCCCACGGAAAATCCGGCACCCGCTCCTGGACCTTGGCTTGGAAGGCTGCGGCTGTGATGACCACATCCACTTCTGCCCGACGCAGACCAGAAAGAATCTGCTCGCGACCTAACGTGAAATTAAGATTCACCGGCACCTTCTGTGCCCAGAGACAACCCAAGTTAGCAACCGTGGCCGCTAATCCCGGAGGCAAAATAATCGCCACGCGCTGACGCGAGGTTCGTTGTCGCAAGTATTTTGCAAACAGCCATCCCAGTGCTAGCAATAAATCGCCCGAGCACTCGAGGCGTGCCCCCGTACGATCCACCATCGCCGGCCGCCCACCCTTCTTCGCCAAGCCGATAGCCACTTCCCGCCCGAGATGACCAGCCAAAGCTGGACGCATCGCAAACGCTTCGGCCGCGTGCTCTAATAAACGCAAACGCGTCGTCGCGTGTTCAGCGGCTCCAAACGAAGTACCCACGACCACTTGTACTGGACGAGGAAAATGCTTGGGCCATTTCCAAAAGAATTTTCCGCCGCTAAAACTAAACATCGACCCCCATAGGCCATCCACGGCGACGGGGACAATCGGCACGCCAGCCCGACGTGCGATTAATTCAAAGCCCTTGCGCAGTTCCATCACCCCACCATTACGCGTCAAACTCCCTTCCGGAAAAATGCATACCAATTCCCCGCGCTTCAATACTTCCACCGAACGCTGAATCGCCTCCTTAGCTTTATCTTCGGCGACCGGAATCGTCCCCATCATCCGCATGATCAGTCGCAATCCCTTCACCCGTTCAAAACCTTCCCACGATAAATTGCGAATCGGGCGCCGACTCAAGACTCCCAAAATCACCACGTCGACATACGAAACGTGGTTAGCGACGATCAAGGCACCGCCAGTTGCCGGAATGTTTTCCAACCCCTTCGCCCGCACCCGGTAAAAACACCGGACAAAAATAAGGCACAACGTTTGTACCGCCAAATAGCCGGGCCCCATCGAGGGATCACGGCGCCAATAACGGTAGGCGTAAAGTATCCCGAAAAGAACCCCCGCACTACCGACGATCCATAATAGACCGATGGCAATCATGTGAAGGAAGGCGAGGAGACTCACAGGCTGGAGCATGAAGTAAAGTTAGCTCGGGGTGCAAGCCGAGTCCTTTCAGGGTTGACCCCTGAGCCCATCTGCTTGCCCTTAACGACACCCCAATGCGCGAGTATATCCTCAAGCGGTTGATGCTGATTCCGTTGACCTTCATCGGCATCACGTTTGTCGCCTTTTGCTTCACGCGCTTTGTCCCCGGCGGCCCGATTGAACAGGCGATGATGGAGCGACAACAGGCCGACCAAAAACGCACGAATACCCACGCCCGCCCCACAGGTCCAGCGTCGCCTGAAGAGTTAGATAATTTAAAGCGTCACTACGGCTTCGATAAACCCCTCTACGAGGCTTATGCGATTTGGCTCGGAGTCATGCCAGGACCAGACAGTTGGGCCATCGCCCGTCTCGATCAACACAATCGGGCCGAAGTAGAAGTCGCCGATGACACCAAGGCGAACAGTCTAACTTCTGAACCGCCCACGGTAAAATTAACCGTTGAAGACAGCCCCACGGGACTTGTCGTCCTTGGCCCCAGTCATTTGCCACGAGCTGGCTGGGTAGCCGAGCGGGCACCCTTGCCCGACGACCCTGAAAAAGCGCCACGGGTCGTGGTTTACCATCCAACATTCTCAGGCCTACTCCAATTAAACCTCGGTGCCTCGACCGAGAGCGACAAACCCGTCTGGGAAGAAATTAAAAGCCGTCTCCCGCTTTCAATCTGGTTCGGCTTTTGGGCCTTATTCCTCGCCTACGCGATCTCGATTCCCCTCGGAGTATTTAAGGCCTTAAAGCGGGACAGCGCCTTCGATACCATCACCTCGCAAATCCTTTTCCTATTCTATTCCGTCCCGAGTTACGTGCTGGCCGTCGCCTTTCTCCAGTTCTTCTGTTATAAACTCGGATGGTTTCCGACCAAGGGCTTTGACTGGAATCACCTCACGTGGGCGGAACGGATACGCTACACCACGATGCCGTTGATTTGCAATACGCTCGGAGCTTTCACAGCCCTCACTCTATTTACGCGTAACGGTTTACTGGAAAGCCTCGGAGCCGATTACGTCCGCACCGCTCGAGCCAAAGGCGTTAAACCGATGCGCATTATTTTTGTTCACGCTCTCCGCAACTCCCTCATCCCCCTGGCCGCTACGTTTGGCCACAACCTCGGCTTCTTCCTCACCGGCTCTTTCTTAATTGAAGTCACCTTCAACATCCCGGGCATGGGCCTACTAGGTTATGATGCTTTGATGCACCGTAATTTCCCGGTCTTTTTAGGACTCCTCACGCTGTCGAGCCTCGCCATGTTGGTAGGCAACGTCGTCTCTGATTTCTGCGTGGCCATGGCGGACCCACGCATCCGCTTCGATCGACCCTCATGAACGCCACCTCCTCCCTCTCTGCACGGCGCTGGCAACGTTTCCAAGCTCATCGCTTAGGTTGGTACTCGTTCGTCACCCTCGTTATCTTCATTGGTTTAGCCGCACTGGGGCCACTCTTAGTCGGACCACGCCCCTTAGCGATGAAGGTGGATGGGCATTGGTATTTCCCCGTCTTTCACGGCTATTACTCCGCTCAAGATTTAGGACTTAAAGGTGAGGCGGAGCCGAAGTATCGCTTACTGCAACAACAACTCGCGGTTGAGGATCGAGGATGGGTCGTCATGCCCCTCATCCCGTTTGCACCCGATGAGGTCTGCGAAGTCATCCCCAGCGTCAGGGCCAACGCCCAAGGTAAGTGGTGCGACCCACGTGGTGTCATCGCCGAGGGCCGAATTTTCATCCTAAACCCCGACGGCACGCGGCAACGCACTTGGAGTATTGTGAATGGCGACTTAAATGGAGACGCCAAAATCATCAACCAAGGCAACACCGTGGCACGGGCCAAATTCCTCGATGGTAAGCTCGTCGGCACTTTCCCAGCCACTACCTCCCAAGATTGGACGGCACGCGGCAACTTATACACCATGATTTCCTCGCCCTGCCCGCCTGGACTCGATGGTCATTGGCTGGGCACCGACGAATCCGGACATGATGTTTTAGCCCGTCTTTATGGGGGATTTCGCATCTTACTCCTCGCTTCACTCCTCTACCTCCCCGTCGTCTATGGCATCGGCTTGGTCCTGGGTGCCGCCATGGGTTATTTCGGAGGTTGGTTTGATATCGTCTGCCAACGCGTGATGGAAATTTGGTCCAACATCCCCTTCCTCTACGCCATCATCTTCCTATCGAGCTTACTCGAACCGTCCTTAAAAATTCTGATTTTGATTTTAGTGGCTTTCTCGTGGATGGGATTGGCCCAGCAACTACGCGCCTCCGCTTATCAAGTCGCCGCCCGCGATTACGTGCTCGCTTCGAAAACCTTAGGTGCCGGACATTGGCGCATCATCTGGCGGCACATCTTACCCAATTGCACCACGGTAATTTTAACCACCCTACCCTTCAGCCTCCACGGCTTGGTCTTTTCACTCTCGGCCCTCGATTACCTCGGCTTCGGCCTGCCTCCCACCGAACCTTCGTGGGGCGACCTCTTACACCAAGCTAAAGAGAATTGGGATGCCTGGTGGATTTTAGTCCCCTCGCTCACCTGTCTCGTGGGCTTGATGATCATGATGAACTCGATGGGCGATGCCCTACAGGATGCCTTTGATTTAAAACGCGCCCAAAAATGAGACTTCTTTTAATCAGCCTATTTTGCTGGAGCTTACTGCCCGCCGCCGAAGTGTTTCAAGACCCTCGGGCCGAAGCGTTTTATCAGCAATACCCTAAGTTCTTCCACTTCGCCAAACCGCAAGACCTGCCAACCAACCTCCAATGGCAGGACGGCTCCCAGGAAGCCGAATTCGCTGACCCCCAAGCCGTGCGCGGGGGCGTTTTACACCAATTCATCCCCAGCACGCCACCGACCTTACGACGGGTGGGGCCTAATTCTAACAACGGGTTGCGTGGTGAATTCTACGACAACAACGACTTTGGACTCCTCGCGGCCCACCCCAACACCGACCACCCCATTCCCGCCCTCGCCCTCCGTTGGGCGATGTCGGCGGACGGCCTCACCGCCTACTTCCAACTCGATCCCAACGCCCGCTTCACGGATGGGCAATTAGTCACGACGGACGATTTCTTTTACACCTTCTACTTCCACCGCTCGCCATTGTGCAATGCACCTTGGTACAGCGATTTCTACAGCAAGGAATTTGCGGGGATTACAAAATACGATGACCACACCCTCGCCGTGCACGCCCCACATAAGCGCCCCGAGCAAATCAGCTGGCTCGGCGACCTCCGCCCCATACCGCGACAATTCTATAAGGAATTCGGACCTAACTTTGAACAGCTTTACAATGACCGCTTCTCGCCCACCACGGGGGCTTACGAAATTCGTAGCGGCGATTTTGAGCGCAATAAAAGCGTCACCCTGCGTCGGGTAGCACATTGGTGGGGCGATGAACGTCGCTTCTACCGTTACCGCTATAACCCCGACGCCATTCAATACACCGTCATCCGCGAATACGACAGTGCCTACGAATCGCTGATGAACGGCGACCTCGACTTCATGCTCATGGGGCTACCCCGCTATTGGTATGGAGCGAATGACAAACCCGCTTACCAGTTGGGCTACCTCACTAAGACCCAATTCTTCAACGACGTCCCCCGCCCACCTTACGGACTCTACATTAACACCCAAAAACCTTTGCTCTCGGATCGCAATGTGCGACTCGGCTTACAGCACGCCACCGACTTTCAACGCGTGATTGATGGTTTCTACCGCGGCGACTACGAACGGCTCAATCAATTCAGCGAAGGCTTAGGACGCTACACCGATCGCTCAATACGGGCACGCGTCTACTCTCCCGAACTCGCCCGCCAATACTTTGCCAAAGCTGGTTTCACCCAAGCCGGTAGCGACGGTATTCTCGTCAATGCACAAGGCCAACGCCTGTCGTTCCGACTCACTTTTGACACCAGCGATCGACGCAAGATGCTGGCCACGCTCATTGAATCAGCTCGACGGTGCGGACTTGAATACGTGCCCGAAACACTCGAGCACACCACGATGTACCGCAAAGTAATGGAGAAAAATCATGACATTTGTTTCTGGGCTTGGTCGGTCTCCAGCCGCTTCCCCGCTTTCTGGGAATCGCACCACCGCGACAATGCCGTCGAAACTTTACCCGATGGTCGCCAGGTGACCAAGCGGCAGACTAATAATATCACCGGCATTGATAACCCTGAGCTTTCCAAACTCATTGATGAGTTCCGAGAAGGCACCGAAGAAGAACAACTCATCCAACTCTCCTACCGCATCCAGCACCTCATCCATGAAGAAGCCGACTTCATTCCAGGATGGCGCGTCCCAGGCTACCGCATGGGCTACTGGAATTGGGTAAAATTCCCAGCTTGGTTTGATGTGCGGTCGGCGGACGAACCTACGGCTTATGGGCTTTTTTGGCTAAATCCGAGTGAACGCGAAAAATCCTTGGCCGACTTCCGCAGTGGCAAGGTCAAAGGTCCCCCAAGGGCTATCATCCAGGACACTTGGCGCTCCGAGTGATTCTTCCTTTCCTCCCTCGCTCCTTACACCTATCTTGCCGTCAACCATGTCCGCAGAACCGCTGCTCAAAGTTCGAGGTCTCGGGGTCACCTTTCGCACGGGCGACCGCGTTACCGTGGCCTCGCAGGACGTTAACTTCGAATTAAAAGCTGGGCAGGTTCTGGCAGTCGTCGGTGAATCAGGGTCTGGCAAATCGGTTTCGGCGATGGCGCTGACCCGACTGCTCCCCCCAGAGCCTAATTGCGTGATTCAAGGCGAAGTACTTTTAAACGGTCGCGATCTCCTAAAGTTGAGTGAAGCTGAACTAACTCAGGTGCGGGGGCGGGAGATTGCCTACATCTTCCAAGATCCTGGCACCTCGCTCAACCCCGTCTACTCCATCGCCTACCAAATTGGCGAAGCCATTAGACTCCACCGTCCCGAAGTGACGGATGTATCCGCCGAAGTCATCCACTCGCTCGAAGCGGTTCACATTAAAGAGCCCGCCCGCGTGGCCCAACAATACCCGCACGAACTTTCGGGCGGCATGCAGCAACGCGTCATGATTGCGATGGCTTTAGCGTGCAACCCCAAGATTTTAGTCGCGGATGAACCCACCACGGCCCTCGACGTGACGATTCAAAAAGAAATTATGGATCTCCTGTCCCGCTTACGAGTGGAACGCGGCATGAGCATCATCCTCATCACCCACAATTTCGGCATCGTGGCCCATTTCGCCGACTTAGTCCAAGTGATGCGTTCCGGCCACATCGTAGAACAAGGGCCAGCCGAACAGGTGATGAACCAACCGCAACACCCTTATACGAAGGGCTTAATTGCGTGTATCCCGCGACTGGGCCAACGGCGCCGTCGCCTCACGACCCTTAAAGACGAATTGAAAGCCTCATGAGTTCTGCAGCGCCTCTCTTAGAAGTTCGCGACTTATCCGTGCATTACCCCGGACGAGCTAAGTGGTTCTTCCAAAAGCCAGAACCGAAGAAAGCGGTGGCGAATATTTCCTTCAGCATCCCTCGCGGCAAAACCGTGAGTTTAGTCGGTGAATCGGGGTCGGGCAAAAGCACCACTGGTAAAGCGATTGTGCGTCTAGCTCCTGTCACTACAGGAGAAATCTTTTATGAGGGCGTGAACCTCGCACCGCTATCGACATCGGCGTTCAAACCTTATCGTAAGAAAATCCAAATGATTTTCCAAGATCCCTATAATTCGCTGAACCCTCGTTCCGATATTTTAGGCATCCTGTCGGAGCCACTGGAAATCCACTTTCCCCACCTAAGTGCCGCTGACCGCGAAGCCCGTTGCGCTCAGCTCCTGCAAAGTGTGGAATTAAAACCTGAGAACTACCTGCGTCGCCACCCCCACGAACTCTCGGGCGGACAACGCCAACGCATCGGTATCGCCCGGGCCTTAGCGGTCGAGCCCGAATTAATTATCTGCGATGAGCCCGTATCGGCCTTAGACGTTTCCGTGCAAGCCGAAGTGATTAACTTGCTACAAGATCTCCAAGCTCAACTGGGCTTAACCTACCTCTTCATCGGCCATGACCTCGCAGTGGTCGAACACGTCAGCGACTACATTCTGGTCATGTCCAAAGGCCAAATTGTTGAACGCGGTACGCCTGACCAAATCTTACACCACCCCACGCACCCCTACACCCAAACCCTCTTGGCCGCTGTGCCCAAGTTCTAGGGATGGACGCAACGGTTGAGAACTCTAAGCCGACGCGACTCGACCAGGTGACGCTCGGGTACGGCGGGTTATTATTGGGTATGGCCCTACTGACGACGTGGGATCAATGGGCCATTTGGAGCACCAAAGAAGATTACACCTTCGGTTACTTAGTGCCCTTTTTCTGTGCTTACGTTTTTTGGGATCGCTGGGAAACACTGCGCCCGTTGCTCACCACGGCACCGACTAATCTAGGGGTACCGACGCCTTCATGGCTATTGAGGACCGTAGAAATCCTAGGACTACTGGCGTTATTCATTTTCAGTCTAGGCGTCGCTGGACGCGCCATTTACGGCACCGGCGCCAGCCCTACTCTCTTCATCGCTTTTGGTTTATTCGGCAGTGCCTTGGCCTTCACCTTCTTATCCGTCAAAGGCCCTGCAGACCTCGCTCCCAGCTCCGCTGCTCGCTGGCAAGCCGTTCACCTCATGATTTTCCCCGCAGGCGTCTGGTTAATCTCCGGCCCGTTCCTCTACTTGGTTGATAACCGCATCAAAGTGGAACTCCTCACGAACGTGACTGAAATCGTCACCGGTATTTTGCGCGTGAGCGAACAAAACGTCCACTTGCGCGGCAACACCATCGTCTTTCCGAACGGCGACGCGGTCGGCGTTGCCGACGCTTGCTCGGGCATTCGTTCCCTGTCCGCCTGCATCTTCGCCGGAGCCTTCCTCGGTGCGGTCTTCCTCGAAGGCAGCACCTTCGGGCGCTACGTACGTCGCACGGGGCTCATTGTTTTCGCCGCTGTCACCGCGTTGTTGCTTAATATTGGACGCAACACCTTCCTGGCTTACTACGCGATGCAACACGGCTCGCGAGCCTTAGAAAAAGACTTTAACGGTGTCGAAATGCACCAACCGGGCTTCTCTTTCTTAGGTTCGGTGCATGATTTCGCCGGAAATGTTGCGATGTTTTTAGCCGTTGTTTTATTGGTGGCTTGCGTGCCCTTACTGAACCGGCTTGGTAAATCCTCCTCCGAACCTGTTGCATGAGAATCCTTCACCTCACTCCGGAAATTGCACCCTGGTCCAAAGCGGGCGGGTTAGGCGATGCGGCAGCAGCTCTGGTTAAAAACCTGGCTTTACTGGGACACGAAATTCGGGTGGGGACTCCGCTCTACGGCGGGATTCCAGGGCGCGACAAGATGGAGATAGCCATTCCGAGCCTGCAAGTCGGGGTGCATGGCGACCCCCGCGCCGCCGCATGCCGCGTGCGTCAACACGAACTAGGTCCCAAGGCCAAGATCTGGTTCATCGAACACGAATACTTTTATGGTGCCCGCGAAGTCTACCCACCCCGTGAAGATGCGGGAGAACGGGCGGCTTTTTTTGCCCGGGCGACGCTCGATGCTTGCCTCGCTACCGGCTGGATTCCCGACGTGATTCATTGCCACGACTGGACGGTGGGGTTGGTGCCCGTGCTGCTCAAGACGACACTAAAAAACTCCCCGCTGGGGCAATGTCCAACGGTCCTGACCATTCACAACCTGCAACACCAAGGCCTACAGCCCCAACGTTTGCTCAGTTACTTAGGCTTGCCGGAAAATCTTTGGAATGCGCAAGCCTTGGAATGCCTCGGGGCGGTGAACTTCCTCAAAGGCGGCATCCTCTTTGCCGACCGCATCATCACCGTCAGCCCAACTTACGCCCAAGAAATCCTCACGCCCGAGTTTGGCTTCGGGCTCGATGATGTCGTGCGCCTCCGCCAACAAGACTTAGAAGGTATTCTCAACGGCGTAGACACCGAAGAATGGAATCCGCAAACCGATCCCCTCATCGCGGAAAAATTCTCTAAGACTAAACTACAAGGCAAAGCGGCCTGTAAGAGTGCCCTGCAAGCAAAGATGAAACTTGATCCGAAAGCCAAGGGTCCGCTCGTGGGCGTGATTTCGCGCCTCTGGGAACAAAAAGGCCTTGATTTAGCAGCCCAAGCACTACCCGCGTTGCTTCGTCAGAGAAAAATTCAATTCGTTTTACTCGGCAGTGGCGACCCGATCTTAGAACAAGAGTTTCGGAAGTTAGCCCACGATTTCCCCAACGATTGCGCAGTGCAGATTGGCTACAACCATGAGCTCTCGCACCAAATTGAAGCTGGCGCCGACTTCTTCTTAATGCCGAGTCGCTTTGAACCCTGCGGCCTCAATCAACTTTACTCCATGGCTTATGGCACCGTCCCCATCGTGCGGGCCACGGGGGGCTTGGCTGACACGGTCAGTCCTTGGCAAAAAAATCAAGGCACGGGGATTGTCTTTAAAGATGCCGACGTCGGCGGAATTTCTTGGGCCTTGGAGCGGGCGGTACAACTCTACCAGCAAAGTGCCGAGTACCAAGCTGTCCAGAAGCGCGGTATGGCGGCCCAGTTCGATTGGGTCCAAGCGGCCCAGCGACATGTGGTCTGCTACGAATTAGTCAAAAAACAACGGCAACCCACCAGCTCGGCCACACGGTAAAGGCTTTAGTTTTTCACTCTTTCCTTTGTTAGGTTGAAAAATCGGTAAAGAGCGTAATGGTATACCGCTACCGATGATTGAGTCTGCACGCAAACCTGACTGGCTCCGTGCCAAGTTACCGACCGGTCCCGATTTTCTCGAAACCAAGAAAAACGTGGACGAGCATCGGCTGCACACCGTTTGCCAATCAGCCCAATGCCCCAATATGGGAGAGTGCTGGTCGCAAGGTAATGCGACGGTGATGATTTTAGGGAATGTCTGCACCCGGTCCTGCACCTTTTGCGCCGTCCAATCCGGACGCCCCAGCGAGCTGGACTTAGGCGAACCCGCCCGCGTGGCCGATTCGATTTCAAAGATGCGTCTACGTCACGTGGTGATCACTTCGGTGGCCCGCGATGACTTAAAAGACGGCGGGGCTGCGGTTTGGGCCGCGACCATTCGAGCCACCCGCCATCGCAACCCCACGACCACCATTGAAGTGCTGCCCGCCGACTTCCGGGGCGAACAAGAGCACCTCGACACCTTGCTGGATGCCTACCCTGACATCCTCAACCACAATTTAGAAACCGTCGAACGCTTGCAACGCCCCGTGCGCAAGACCGCACGCTACGACCGCTCCTTCTGGGTGCTTAAACATGCTAAGTCGCGTGGTTTTATTACGAAGACGGGCATCATGCTCGGCATCGGCGAACAACAAGACGAAGTCGCCCAATTGCTCAAAGACATCGCGGCGGCTCAAGTCGACATCTTGACCATCGGCCAATACCTCGCCCCTAGCAAAGAACACACGCCGATTGATCGCTGGGTGCACCCCGATGAATTTGCCCGCTGGAAGGCCTTCGCCCTGGAAGCCGGCGTGAAGCACGTCGAGTCGGGTCCGCTGGTTCGCTCATCCTACCGAGCCGATGAGCAAGCCGTGAAATTCGACCTCCTCGGCCGCCGGCCTAAGAGCCTGTCGTAAGCCACCGTGGACGGCCTGCCACCTATCGATTTTCGGGCGGAATTAAACGACGAGCAGTTCGCTGCGGTCACCTCACCGCCTGGCCCAGCCCTCGTGCTCGCCGGAGCTGGTTCAGGTAAAACGCGCACCCTCACTTACCGCGTCGCTTGGCTCCTCCACCAAGGCGCCCGCCCCTGGGACATCCTCCTGCTCACTTTCACCAATAAATCCGCCAAGGAAATGCTCGAGCGGGTCGAAGACCTCACCGGCATCCCCCGCGGTCAATTCTGGGGCGGGACCTTTCACTCCATCGGTCAACGCATCCTGCGCCGTTACGCGACGGTCGCCAGTCGCAACCCCGACTTCACCATCATCGATCAAAAGGAGTCGGAACAACTTTTCTCGGAAGTCCTCAAGGACCTCGAGCCGGTTTTTATTAAAGATAAAACCAACCCCAAAGCCCCGGTCATCCTCGACGCCTACTCCCATGCCCGCAACACCCTGCGCCCCCTGCCCGAAGTTTTAGCGGAGCGGCTGGATTGGATGAAAGGCGGCCCCGAAAAATTACTGAAGTTTTGCGAGCACTACGAGAAAGCAAAATTAGAACGCAACCTGTGCGACTTCGATGACTTGCTGGTGCTGTGGTTAACGATTTTAGAAAAAGACCCAACGGCGTTAAATCATTTCCGCCAACGTTTCCGTCACATTTTAGTCGATGAGTTTCAGGATACGAATCGTTTGCAAAGTCGCATCATCGACCTGCTCGCCAGCGAGCATCAAATCATGGCCGTGGGCGACGATGCACAATGCATCTACACGTGGCGCGGGGCCGACTGGGAGAATATTGTCACGTTCCCCCAACGTCACCCCGATACGCAATTCCACCACATCGATACGAATTACCGCTCGACGCCTGAAATCCTTGATTTTGCTAATGAAATCTTGCGTCACCGCCCACGGGTCGAGGGCTTTAACCGGCACCTGAAAGCGGTGCGTTCCAGCGGTGAGTTACCCAAGGTCTTCAAGGTCGCTGATACTTCCCAACAAGCAAAATTAGTCGGTCGCAAAATCCTCCAACTGCACCACGAAGGCGTGCCGTTATCGGACATGCATATTTTGTATCGAGCTCACTACCAATCGCTCGAATTACAAATGGAACTAAATGCGTTAGGCATTCCGTTCGTCATCACCAGTGGGCATAAATTCTTCGACCTCATCCACGTCAAAGACATCCTCGCACACCTGCGCTTTGTGCATAATCCGTTGGATCAAGTGGCGCTATCCCGCCTCTTGTGCCTCTTACCGAAAGTCGGCCCCGTGGCGGCCAATCGCATCACCGCGGCCGCCCAAGAGATTGTAGCGGCCCAATCCATCGACATGGTGCGCGCCCTACGCCATCCGTCTGTGCTCAAGAAAGTACCCGAGACGGCCAAAGACGATTTTAATGATTTAACCATCACGCTCGAAGATATGCTCGATGGCATGGAAGCGGCGCAGATGAAAAAGCCGCCCGCCCCTGCGCCGGCGGAGGATTTATTCACGCCGAGCCCAGCCTCGAACGACACCAAGGTCGCCCGCACGCCCGCCGAAACCGTGCGCGTCTGCGTAGAGGGTTGGTACGGCTCGCATCTTAAAACGCTTTTCCCCGATTGGCGGGATCGTGAGCAAGACCTGACGGGGCTGATTGGCTTTGCCGCTAAGTTTAATGACATCGGCGAACTCGTCGCCCAAGTCGCCCTGCTCAACGGTGAGTCTTCGGATAAAAAAGCTGAACCTGAGGAGGACATGCTGCGCCTCACGACCATCCACCAGTCCAAGGGCTTGGAATTCCCGGTCGTCTTTTTACTAGGTGTGGCCGATGGGCTACTCCCCCTCACCCGAGCCATCGAAGAAGGTGATGTCGAGGAAGAGCGCCGACTCTTTTACGTCGCCTGCACCCGGGCCAAGAACCACCTATTCCTCTTTTCACCCAGTTTTGCAGCTTCGGGCGAAGGCTACCGACCGCTCGACCCCTGTCGATTTTTGGAGGAAATGAGCCCAGATTGCTACGAATTGGTGAATTACACCCACAGGCGGCTATAATGTGTCCTTATGACACAAGATTAGGGGTAGTGGCTTGCCATTGCCAAGCGTACCTCTTTATGACTCAAAACAGTGTTTATACGTCACCACTATGCCTAAGGTACTCGTCGCCGACAAAATTTCTCCCAGCGGGGTCGCCCTGCTCAAAGCCCAACCAGGCTATGAAGTCATTGAGGCTTACGGCTCTACGCCGGAACAAGTCCTGAAACTGGTTAGCGATGTTGACGCTATCTTAGTTCGCTCGGAGACCCAAATCACCAAGGAAGTCCTGAGCAACGCCCACCGCCTCGTCTGCGTGGGTCGTGCGGGCGTAGGCGTCGATAACATCGATGTCGATGCCGCCACGGATCGCGGGGTCATCGTGATGAACACGCCTTCGGGCAACACGATTGCCACGGCGGAATTAACTTTCACACACCTGCTCTCACTCGCTCGTCCCGTTCCTGAAGCGGTGCAATCGATGCGCGAAGGTAAGTGGGATCGCAAAACCCTTTCGGGTACGGAGTTGTTTGGCAAAACCCTCGGCATCCTCGGCCTCGGTCGTATCGGTGCCGAAGTCGCTAAGCGCGCCCTCGCCTTCGGGATGAAAGTCTCGGCTTACGACCCCTACCTCACGGAAGCTCGTGCTAAAGCGCTCGGCGTGACGATGGCCACGCTCGATGAAATTTTTGTACTCGCTGACTATATCACGGTACACATGCCCCTGACCGAACAAACCGAAGGGATGGTCAATGCCGCAGCGTTTGCGAAGATGAAGAAGGGCGTAAAGATTGTGAACTGTGCTCGCGGTGGCATCGTCGATGAAAAAGCCCTCGCCGACGCCTTGGCCTCGGGCAAGTGCGGTGGTTGCGGTTTTGACGTCTTCGTCGAAGAGCCCCTCGCTAAAGACCACCCCTTACGCGCTTTCCCCAAAGCTCACCTCTCGCCCCACCTCGGTGCGTCGACGGCTGAAGCCCAAGAAAATGTTGGCGTCGAAGTCGCCGAAGCCACCATCACGGTGCTCAGCGGTGGCTCGCCAGCCAATGCGGTGAATCTTCCCTCGGTTGATTCGCAAACCTTAGCCTCGATTCGTCCCTTCTTAAGCTTGGCTGAAAAGTTAGGCTCGATCGCTCGTCAACTCGCGGCCCCCGGTCGCGTGGAATCCCTGCGTCTCACGACTTTTGGGGCAGGCTCCGAACAAGGTGCCTCGGCGATTTCGCGCTCGATTCAACGCGGTTACTTGCGCGGCATCAGCGAAGCCGTCAATGACGTCAACGCTCCCAGCAAGTTGAAAGCACTAGGCGTGGAAATCCAATCGGTGCGCTCGTCGGCCGAAGCGGACTACAAAGAATTAATTTTGGTCGAAGCCCAACTCGCAGGCGGCAAGTCGGTCTCCGTCGCCGGTACGGTCTTGGGTAAGGCCCAATCGCCTCGTATCGTTTCCATCAATGGTCGCACCTTGGAATTCGTTCCCGAAGGCAAGTTGCTGCTGATTGAAAATCATGACCAGCCTGGCATCATCGGCGCTCTCGGCACCCTGCTCTCGCAAGAGCGCGTGAACATTGCCAACATGGCACTGAGCCGCACGGGTGGAAATTACGCCCTCGCTGTTTACCAACTCGACACCGCTCCTGGCGCTGCGGCTTTAGCCGAAATCTTGCGCAATCCAGCGATTGTCAGTGCTAAACTGATCGACGCCTAAGACATGGGATGGGAGTTGAGCATCTGCGGCCTGCTCGGGTACCTGCTCGGTTCCGTTAACTTTGCTGTCATCATCGCACGTCAGCACGACGTCGACATTTTGAAAGCGGGCTCCGGTAACCCTGGAGCGACGAATGTTAAACGCGTCCTCGGCAAAGGGCCTGGCACCTTGGTCTTTGCACTCGATGTGATGAAAGGCATCTGGGGTACCATCCTGCCGCTGTTCATCATCAATTGGGTGGGACATGGTGGGCTGGGCGCTTCGCTCCAGAGTTATTGCTCCGGCGAACACTCGACGGTTCTGCAAATCCTCAAAGACGGCACCAAGCCGGAAGACTTCTACCTCTTGATGGCCAGTTTCGTGGGTACGTTGCTGGGGCACTGCTTCTCGATTTTCCTAAAATTCCGGGGCGGCAAAGGGGTGGCTTCAACCATCGGAGGTCTACTCGTGCTCCTGCCCTCGCCGATTGCAATCGGCGCCGTCCTCTGGGCCATCGTCTTTTTCTTAACGCGTTACGTCTCGCTCGCCTCCTTAGCCCTCGGGTTCTCGTTACCCGTGAGCTGCTGGCTGCTAAAACTCCCCCAACCTAAGTTCGTTTTAGCCGCAGCCCTTGCGGCCTTTAACCTCTGGACGCACCGTTCCAATCTGCAACGGCTCCTCCGAGGTGAAGAAAATCGTTTCAGTAAAAAATAATTTTCATGACTTCTCCCCGCACCATCGGCATCGGACTTCTCGGACTTGGCACCGTAGGACAAGGCGTGTGGAAACACCTGAGCGAAAAACAAAACGACCTCGCTTCGCGCTTGGGCGTCAACCTCGACCTGCGTCGGGCGGCCGTTCGCAACCTGCGTAAAGCTCGTTCGGTTAAAATCCCCAAAAACAAAATCACCCTCGATCCTTACGAGGTCATTGATGACCCCAAGGTGCATGTGGTTTGCGAATTAATCGGTGGCACCACGAAAGCCCGTGAATTAACGCTCCGAGCCCTGCGCTTGGGTAAAGTCGTTGTCTCCGCTAACAAGGCGCTGCTCTGTGAACACGGCCCCGAAATCTTTGCGGCGGTGCGTAAGCATGGCGGTCAGTTCCTCTTCGAAGCCAGCGTCGCTGGGGGCGTTCCCATCATCAAAGCCCTGCGTGAAGGCCTCGTGGCTAATCGCTTCGACCTCATCGTCGGCATCCTCAATGGCACGTGTAATCACATCTTAACCCGCATGGGCGAAGATGGTCTTTCGTTTGCCGATGCCCTGAAAGAAGCCCAAGCCCTCGGCTATGCCGAAGCCAACCCGACCTTAGACGTCGAAGGCATCGATGCTTTCCATAAAGCGTCCATCCTCGCTTGGCTCGCTCACGGCAAGTGGGCACCCCGGCAACGTGCCCTCGTGGAAGGCATCCGCAACATCGGTCCTGCGGACATTGATTTTGCACGGCGCTTCGGCTTGGCCTTGAAACACCTCGCCGTGATTCGTCGCGACTTCAATGCCGGTTGGATGACGGTGGGAGTTTACCCTGCCCTAGTACCCAATCGCGAAATCCTCGCACGCGTCTCGGGCGTCAACAACGGCATCACCCTGCGCGGCGATGTGGTGGGTGCAACTACTTTAGCGGGCCGCGGAGCGGGTGGCGACGCCACGGCTTCAGCGGTCATCGGCGACATTGTCGATGCCATTGCAGCTCTCACGAGCGGGGCGCGCCAAGGGCTTTCAAGCGATGACCTCGCCTCACGCGAACGTCTGGGTAAATCGGTGCGGATGGGCGATCTCGACGAAATCATTTCCCCCTTCTACCTGCGCTTGTCCTTGCTCGACAAAGCCGGCGTCTCCGAAGGTATCTACCGCATCTTCTCGAAGTACAAAGTCTCCATTGCTCGCGTGATTCAATACGAACACCCGAACCAAGGTCGCGGTACGGTCACCCTTTCCACCTACCCGGTCAGCGAAGCGAAAATGGCTAAAGTCCTCAAGGGTCTTAAGAGCCTGAAAACCGTCCTCGAAGAACCGGTGGTCCTACGCATCTTCTCTCCCGAAACCTAAAGTATGGCTTTAATTGTGCAAAAATACGGCGGTACGTCGGTCGGCAATGTCGACCGCATCCAAAACGTTGCCGCCAAAATTAAAGAACAATGGTCCAAGGGGAACCAAATGGTCGTGGTCGTTTCTGCCCGAAGCGGTGTGACCAACGAATTGATTGCCCGCGCCAAGGCTTTGCAAAAATTGCCTGATGAGCGCGAGATGGACGTGCTGATGGCCGTAGGAGAACAAGAAACCATCGCCCTCACGACCATGGCCCTCCATGCGATTGGCGTTCCTGCGGTATCTCGTACCGGCGCCCAAGCGGGTATCTTCACCGACAACCTGCACACGCGGGCACGGATTACTAAAATCACCGGTGGCGACCTCCATGCTCGCCTGCAAGAAGGCAAAGTGGTCGTCGTGGCCGGTTTCCAAGGCCTCAGCGAAGAAGGTGAAGTCACCACGCTCGGTCGTGGCGGCTCGGACCTTACCGCCATCGCCGTTGCGGCGTCCATTAAAGCCGACCTCTGCCAAATCTTTACCGATGTCGACGGCGTCTACACCGCCGACCCTCGCATCGTCCTTAACGCCCGCAAGTTGCCTGAAATCTCCTACGAGGAAATGCTCGAGCTCGCCTCGAGCGGCTCGAAGGTCATGCAATCGCGCTCCGTCGAATTCGCCCAAAAATACAACGTACCCTTTGAAGTACGCTCCTCCTTTAACGACCAACCCGGAACCATTGTGAAAGCCATCGCCAAAACCCTCGAAGACGCCGCCATCGCTGGCGTTGCCCTTGACCGCCTCCAAACGCGCGTGACGGTCAATGATCTGCCTGACAACCCTCAGGCCTTTGCAACCCTCTTCGACGACCTCGGAGAAGCGGGCCTAAGCGTCGACATGATCATCAAGAACCTCGGGAAAGAGGGTAAATCGAACCTAACTTTCTCGGTGACCACCGACCAATTTTCGCGCGTCGAAAAAGTCGTGGGCGAAACCCTCAAGCGCCTCGGCTCGGGCACGGTCCGCTCGGCAGGTGAAATCTCCAAACTCTCCATCGTGGGCGTTGGCATGATTTCGCACCCCGGCGTCGCGGGCACCCTCTTCAAGGCCCTCTCCGAAGTAGGCGTGAATAGCGAATTGATCACGACCTCGGAAATTAAAATCTCCGTGGCGCTCGACCCCGCTAAGGCCGACGAAGCCGTCCGTGCCGTCCACCGCGCCTTCGGCCTCGACAAAAAGTAAGGCACTCGATTCTTGCCCGTTTGGTCAGTCCAGTCACACTGCGACTGATGCTTCGGCTTTTCTGGGTCACCTCCTTTTGCTTAGCGGTTTGCGCCGCAAGCACTTCGTTGGCCCAAGACCTGCCTCCCACCGTCCTGAATCGCAGTCCCGAACTGCCTGCAGGCGAAGTCCCCTCGAAGCGAACGACTTTAGAATTAGGGGATGAAGCTTTAGCGGCCGGACTTTGCTCGACCGCGGCCCAACTCTACAGCGAAATCCTCGCTGACCCCAAATTGGGAGCCAAAGACCGGGAACACGCCGCCTTGGGCTTAACCGCGGCTTACATCGAACGCACCCGCTCCGCCGAAGCCGCCGCTGCGCTCAAGTTCATCCCCGACTCCCCACGCAAAGCACTGCGCGAAGGGATGGTCGCTCTTTTAGAAAATAATATCACCGCCGCGACGGAAGCGACGGCTCGCTTCGAACCCGAACAATTGCCGGCGCAGGAAGTAGCCTGGGGACACGCCTTGAAGTGGATGATTGCAACCGCCAAGGGCGACAACTTAGCCATCAACCTCAGCTTAGAAGCCGCCACCAAAACGGCGGTGTCGGAAGAACAACGGCAACGCATCGAAATCTTAGGCTACCGGGCATCCATCATCGCAGGACGCGTGGAAGATCGCACGCTGAACGCCCTAACCGACTTAGCCCAACAGTATAAAAATTCACCGTTAGCTTTTGCTTACGCCCGCAACTTAGCCCTCGCTTACGCCCAATTGAAAAAGCCGGACGAAGCAGCCAGAGTACTTGCGGAGTGCACTCCCCTTTCGCCCAATCACCAGGCCGAAGCTGATTTATTAACTGGTCTGATTTTAGGACAAAACTCTCCGAACGGCATTCGAGCACTGAAAAAGGCGGCCCAAAATCCAGCTAACGCCGCCATCCGACTCACGGCCCTGCGCGCCCTCGTCGCCACCGCCGCGGCCCCCCTGGAAGCCAAACTGCCCGACCCGGCTCAAGCGAAAGCTTTGGCCAATGACTTCTACGATTTCTTGATGCGCCAAAACGAGGGACAACTCTCGTACGTTTGTCCGCGTGACCCCAATGTGCTCGACGCCATTCACCTCGCACGAGCTCAACTGATGCTCATTGCTGGTAGCCGCGAAAAAGCTCGGAAGGCCGCCGAAGACCTCTTGCACGACGTCCCCGCCAGCCCGCTCGCCCGCGAAGCCACTCGCACGCTCGCCCTCGCGGCTTGGGGTGATGGAGCTTATCGTCTGGCAGCGACTTACCTGACCACGCTGGCGGAAGGCACGACCGATGGACGACGCGACGTCCTGCGCACCGTGGCGGCGGATTGTTTGTTTTTAGCGAAAGACTACGTCCTCGCTGAAAAAGCTTACGCCACCATTCAAAACGAAACCTCGGCTCCCGACATCGCCGCCACCGCTTTCCACCAACGCATCCACTGCTTACTCGAACAAGGCGATCAAGTGGCCATCTGGACGCGGACGGCCCAAACGATTGAAGCGGCCGCCCACCAAGCCAAACCCATCCCCCGCGAGCGCTTATGGGAAGCGACGTGGAACTTGATCGAAGCGGCTCGCAAAGCCAATCAAGCCCCCGAAGCCGAACTGCTTTACGTGCGCCTGATTTCTATCACTGCCGATGCGAAGTTCGATTACGCCCTGCGCTTCGACTGGCAACACGCCCTCATCGAACTCGCCAACCACCGTCCCATTCAAGCCGCCAAACTCGCAGACAGCATTGCCAACCGACTCGAAAAACCATCCAGCGAGGCCTCCGCCGAACTGCAAGCGAGCATCCCCGAATTGCGCGGACACGTGGCCTTACTGAAAGCCCGTACAGCCTTAGGCGTAGGTTCACCTCAAGGGATTGAAGAGTTAGCCAACATCCGGAAAAAATACGGTAAAACTCCTGCCACCGCAGCCTCCTACTTAGTCGAAGGTCGTTACCTCGCCAGCATGGGCAAACACGCCGAAGCCCAAGCCCGTTTCCAAGCCCTCGCCAAAGAATTCCAGGACGACCCCAAACTCGCCGACTTTGCCCAGCTGGGACTTTACGAAGCCGCCGAAGAAGCGGCCCTACAAGCGGCCACGGACGGGGAAAGTAAACTCAAGGATGCGGTAGAACTCTTAGAGAATTTCACGGAAGCCTACCCGCAAAGTCCCTTGCTCTTTCGCGTGGCGATGAAGCGCGCGGAAATCCTGCAACAGTTGGGCGATTTCGATAAAGCGCTCTTAGTGCTCGAAGGTTTAATCCGCGACAAACCCTCCGATCCCTCGCGTCCGCAAGCCGAGATTGCTCGGGCTGGGGCCTTACTGGGCTTGGCTGAATTACGGCGCGACCGCAATGGCCAGCTCGATCGCCAACGCGTGGCCCGGGCGGCCGCGGCTTATGAACGCGTCTCGGAAGCTTGGTCCAAAGATTCCGAAGACTTGCACCTCGAAGCCCAATACGGGTGGGCCTCGGCTTTGCTTGAACGGGCCAAAACCGAATCAAACAGCGAGATGCTAGCCACGCGTAAAGAAGCACGCCTCGTTCTCGTGCGCTCTTTGGGCTTCATCCGCCAACAAACGAATAAGCTCAGTCACTTGGGTTCAGATGGGCGAATTTGGCTCGCACGCACCATCCTTCTCTTGGGCCAAACCTGCGAACAAGACGGCGACCGCGAAGAAGCCATTGCCGCTTATAAATTAATTCCTGAATTAAACCGCAACTTACCTAGCGGCGAAGCTCGCCTCCCCGGCCAAACCACCGCTGAAAGCAAACTTGCGTCCTTGCGACTCTCCGCCACCAAATAAATCACGCCTATGAACCGAGCCTTCTCCTTCCCTCTCGACGCAGGCCCTTTCATTTGGTTGCTCCTGCTGCTCTCGTTCTTGGCCCTCGTCTTCGTGGTCGAACGGGCGATTTTCCTGCATCGCGGCTTAGTGCTATCTTCCGACTTCATTGAAGGCGTGCGCAATAATTTGCGGGCCGGTCGCCCCCTCGAAGCCCTCGCCGCTTGCGAAGAATCGCCTGGTCCCGTGCCTCGCGTGGTCAAAGCCGCTCTTTTACGCACAGCCCAAGGCGAAGCCGCCATGCGAGCCGCAGCCATCGAAGCAGGCTTACTCGAATTGCCGGTGCTGGAACGTCGCCTCGGCACCATCTCCGCCATCGGACGCGTCGCCCCCTTACTCGCCCTCACGGGTGCGTTGTTCTCGGGCTTCCACCTCGCCACCGCCCTGCGTGAAGGGAGTGTTTACGCTTCAGCCGATTGGCTCTTAAGCGATGTGCAAGCGGCGCTAGCGACGGCAGGATTCGGCCTCTTCATCGCGGCCGCTTGCTCGCTCAGCCACCACTTCCTCGTTGGACGCGTGCGTTCCATCGTCATGGAAATGGAAATCGCAACGCATTCGATCATCACCTTCGTCAGCCACGAGTTGCCCGAAGAAAAAACCCCGATGGCCTAAATGCGCACCCCGCTCGGATTACTCGAAAAAGTTCGCCCCGCGGAACGTGGTTTAGATTTCTTACCCGTCGCCCTGACGTTGGTGTGTGCCGGACTTTTGGCGGTGATGGCTTCGGAATTTGTTTACGCCCCAGGACTGTATGTGGGGTTCAATGAGCGTTTAGCCGCGGTGAGCCGCAAACCTCAAATGCCCAAAACCAATGTCGGCGACCTTGCACGCACCTCTACCAGTGTCACCTTGGTATCCGCCCGCGGATCAGGTGTGTTTGTGGTCGCAGGACGCGTCGTGGATCGCAGCGGACTAAGCGCCGAACTCCGTCGCGTGGCCGCGGCTGGTGGGGCGAGTCGACCCGTTTTAATTAAGGCCGATAGTTCTTTAACGATGCAGGTCTTTATTGAAGTGTGCGAAATCGCTCGTTTAGCCGGCTTCCCTGGCGTGTTGATTGCGGCCGACGAACGTTGATTCGCGATTGCCAGAGTTCTAGACCGTAAGACATTCTGCCCCCGGTGTCCTCGCCTACCCCACCATCCGCCCTTTCGTCTGCCTTACCGCGGCACATCGGGATTATCATGGACGGCAATGGACGCTGGGCCGCCTCGCGCAGTTTACCACGACTCGAAGGGCATCGTCGCGGCGCCGAACGACTGATTGAAATCGTTGATGCGTGTGTCGACCTCGGCATCTCCACCCTGACCGTCTTCGCTTTTTCAGCGGAAAACTGGAAACGCCCCGCCGATGAAATCAGCGGGCTCTTCAAACTCGGTGAATGGATTCTGCGAGCCCACCTCTCGCGCCTGGAACGTCGCAATGTCAAACTGCGCGTCATCGGAGATTTAAAGGCGATGCCAGATTTTGTACGCCTCCCCCTCCAAGACGCCATCCTCGCAAGTGCGAAGAATACCGGCCTCACGCTGGTGGTAGCTTTAAACTATGGGGCCCGCCAAGAAACGCTCCAAGCCGTACAGGCGATGGTCCAGAAAGCCGCCGAAGGAAAATTAAACGCCGCGGAAATTAATTGGGCGAGTTTTGCGGAGCACCTTGAAACCAAGGGACTCCCTGATCCCGACTTAATCATTCGAACTTCTGGTGAACACCGGCTAAGCAACTTTCTGCTTCTACAATCGGCCTACGCAGAAATTGTATTTGCCTCCGTCCATTGGCCTGACTTTACCAAGGAACAACTTCACCTCGCCTTGGCCGAGTACGCCAAACGTGAACGACGTTTTGGCCAAACCCCCGAGCAACTGCAAACGCCTCCCACCCCATGAAAACACGTGCCCTCAGCACCTTGGGTCTTTGGTTAATGGTGGGAATCATCCTCGCTGGTTTTAATCATTGGCACGAAGCCCCGCTCGGTGGTTTCCTCATGCTACTCGCCCTCACCTTGCTAGCACAGAGCGAGCTTTATAACATTCTACAAAAAGCAGGGGCGACCCCCCGCAAGGGGCTGGGATTATTCCTCGGCGCTGCTCTGATGGTGGCGGTATTTTTCAACTATATCCACTTCAGCCTCAACTTTACTTACTTAGCTATCCTGTGGGCCGTAGGCTTAATCAGCCTGCTCTTTCGTCCTACCTATACCCCAACTTGGATCCTGCGTTTTTCCACGCTGTTTGGCGTGCTCTACGTACCGTTGATGCTGAGTTTTTTCTTAGCCCTGACGCCCTTTCATGATAAAAATCAAGTTTTAGAGCCACTCAAAGGGCTTTGGGAGGCCGTATGGATTGTAGCGGTAACCAAATTCACCGATGTAGGTGGCTTAGTCATCGGGATTCCCTTTGGAAAACATAAGATTGCCCCGCAAGTCAGCCCGGCAAAAAGCGTAGAGGGTTGCATCGGCGGCCTCGGCTTCTCGATGCTGGTGGCGGCTGGGCTAGCGTGGGCGTTTCAAGCCGCGGGTCTCCCCTTCATGAGTCCGCTCCGTGCAGCTTGCTGGGCGATTCCCCTGGCCTTGCTCAGCATCCCCTCTGACCTAGTAGAATCCTATTTAAAGCGTCGGGCAGACATCAAAGACTCCGGCCAAAGCATCCCGGGCATCGGCGGAGCCTTAGACTTAGTGGACTCGTTGATTTTAGTCGCCCCGATTGGTTACCTGATTTTTCAGTCTTAACCATGTCAGCCGTCCCGGCCTTACATGTCATCACCGGGCCCACCGCCGTCGGCAAGACCGCTCAAGCCATCGCGTGGGCGCATGCACATGATGCCGAGGTTTTGTCGTGTGACTCGGTCTGTGTGTATCGCGGGATGGATGTGGGCACGGCCAAGCCTACCGCCGCGGAACAGCGACTGGTTAAGCACCACGGCATCGATTTAGTCGCCCCCTCGCAGCGCTACTCGGTCCAGCAATACATCCAGATGGCCCAAACGGTCATCGCTGACGTGCACGCACGCGGTAAGCGCGTGGTGATCACGGGCGGTAGTGGATTTTACCTCGCAGCTTTTTTTGGTCCAGTCACGGACGACCTGCCCGTAAGCGATGCGGTGATTGAAGAAGTGCGGCGCCTCCAGCAAGCAGGCCCAGCGGCCGTGCTCGCTCGACTACAATCCCTCGAAGCCGCCCCCCTTCCGGCTTGGCTCGACACCCAAAACCCCATTCGCGTGGTTAAGGCCCTCGAACGGCGAATGGCCTCGGGACGTAGCCTCGACAGTTTACGGGAGGACTTTCTGCAGCGGAGCAGCCCGTTCGCGAACTTTACCGTCACCCACGAAGTGATTGAGCGACCAGATGAAGAACTGAAACAGCGGATCGCCTTACGGACGTCCCAAATGCTCCAGCACGGTCTAATCCAGGAAGCCGAGCACTTGCTGAGCCTCAACCTCGACCCTGAACTGCCTTCAGCCCGGGCGGTCGGCTACCGTGCCACCATGGACTGGCTCCTATCGGGGCGCCAAGTGGCCTTGGAGGGCCTAGCAGAACGGATTAACCTCGATACCTGGGCCTTGGTGCGCAAACAGCGGAAATGGTTTAAGAGACTGGGATTAGGACAATTTTAGGCAGGTTTAAGACCTAAAAAGTCCGATTTTCGAGGTCGAACCATGGCAAAATGGTTAAATAAGGCAAATTTCACGCCTCCAATCTTGCCCTCACCTAAAAAGTGGGCATTTTTAAGGGTCTAACCCTCAACCCTAACACTATGCCCCTCAAAGTCGGCCTCCCCATCCCGGACATCACCCTGAAACAAAAAACCGAAGCTGGCTTAGTCGACGTCTCGCTGCGTCGCAATGTCGGCAAGGGTAAGACCATCATTTTGTTCTTCCCCCTCGCTTTCACGGGTACCTGCACGGAAGAACTTTGCAAAGTCACGGGTAACCTCAACGACTACAAGGCCCTCGGCGCCGATGTCATCGCGATTTCGGTCGATAGCCCCTTCGCTCAAGAAGCTTGGGCTAAAGCCAATAACATCCAGGTGACGCTTGTTTCGGACTTCAACCGCGTGGCCGTTAAAGCCTTCAAAGTTAAGGACACCCGCGTTATCCCTGAAAAGTTGGGCTTCTTAAATGTCGCTAAGCGTTCGGTGTTTGTGGTCGATAAGGCCGGTAACGTTGTCCACTCCGAAGTAAAGCGCGACCCCTCGACCTTGCCGAACTTCGCTAAGATTCGTAAAGCCGTCGAAGGCTAAGACTGGTTCTTACCGTCTCCTCAAACCCCGCTCTGGCGGGGTTTTTGTTTTATTTTACTACCCGTGAAATCCATCATCTGCCTTGCCCCTCTGCCTTAGTTTGTTTTTGGCTATTCCACTCCTCCCCTCCTTCGTTTAACTCCCTTTTACCTATGCCCGCTCACGATCCCTTCAAAGCCCTGCGTCCGTTCTCGGCCGGTGGTCAAACTGGTCTGCTCTACTCGCTGCCTGCCCTAGAACAAGCGGGGCTCGGAAAAATCTCCCGTCTGCCCGTTTCCATCCGCCTCGTACTCGAATCCGTACTGCGGAATTGCGATGGGGTTGCGGTGACGGAAGAAGATGTGAAGACGTTGGCACAATGGCGTGCAGCCAAGCCCGTCGACACGGAAATCCCCTTCGTCGTGGCCCGCATCGTGTTACAAGACTTCACGGGCGTACCGCTCTTGGTCGACCTTGCAGCAATGCGCGAAGCGGTTGCTAAATTGGGCAAAGACAGCGCGGTCATTGAGCCGCTCGTTCCCGTCGACTTAGTCGTCGACCACTCGGTGCAAGTTGACCGTGCAGGCACGGCGTCTTCGTTCCTCGAAAACTTACGCGAAGAATTCGGCCGCAACACCGAGCGCTATGAATTCCTCAAGTGGGGCATGCAAGCGTTCAAGACTTTCGGCGTGGTACCTCCCGCCATCGGCATTGTGCACCAAGTCAACTTGGAGCACTTGGCTAAATTAGTCTTCAAGAAAGACGGCGTGTTCTACCCTGACACCCTCGTCGGCACGGACTCCCACACGACCATGATTAATGGTATCGGCGTGGTGGGTTGGGGCGTGGGCGGCATTGAAGCTGAAGCGGGGATGCTCGGTCAGCCCGTCTACTTCCAAACGCCTGAAGTCATCGGCGTCCACTTAACCGGCCGCCTCAAAGAAGGCGTCACGGCCACCGACTTAACCCTGCGCTTAACGGAGATTCTGCGTAAGGCGAAAGTCGTCGGTAAATTCGTGGAGTTCTTCGGCGAAGGCACCGAAGCGCTCTCGTTAGCCGACCGAGCCACGATTGCCAACATGGCCCCCGAATACGGCGCCACGATGGGCTTCTTCCCGCTCGACGACAAGTCGCTCGACTACTTACGCCAAACGGGCCGCGACGAAAAGCACATCGAGCTCGTTCGCGAATACTTCAAGGCTCAAGGTCTCTTCGGCATCCCGAAGGCTGGAAGCATCGATTACACGCAAACCATCGACCTCGATATCGGCACGGTGGTGCCTTGCGTGTCGGGTCCCAAGCGCCCGCAAGACCGCATCGACCTGCCTCAGCTGAAAGATTCCTTCAACCAACTCTTCACGGCTCCCAAGGAGAAAAATGGTTTTGGTAAAACGGCTGCTGATCGCAGCGCCACGGCCAAAATCGCCAACACCGACCGTAGCTTAGCCCACGGTTCTATCGTGATTGCGGCTATCACCTCTTGCACCAACACCTCGAATCCTTCCGTCATGGTGGCGGCAGGTTTAGTCGCCAAGAAGGCCATCGAGAAGGGCCTCAAAGTGAATGCGAATGTGAAGTGCTCGCTGGCCCCTGGCTCGCGAGTGGTAACGGATTACTTAAACGAAACCAAGTTGACGCCTTACCTCGATCAACTCGGCTTCAACCTCGTGGGCTATGGTTGCACGACCTGTATCGGCAACTCCGGTCCGCTCGACCAAGACCTCGAAGCCGCCATCAAGCAAGGCGACCTCGTCACGGCCTCAGTCCTCTCGGGCAATCGCAACTTCGAAGCCCGCGTTCACGGGGCAGTCAAAGCGAACTTCTTGATGTCGCCTCCCCTCGTCGTGGCTTTCGCCCTCGCGGGTCGCGTTGACATCAACCTCGACCAAGAGCCCATCGGACAAGGCAAGGATGGTAAGCCTGTTTTCCTGAAAGACATTTGGCCCACCCAAGCCGAAATCGCCGAGCACGTGGCTCGCGGCTTGAAGCCCGAGATGTTCAAATCGAAATACGCCAGCGAATCGCTCGCCAACGCCACCGCCGAGTGGAAAGGCGTCCAAGGCGGCACGGGGGCCCGGTTCTCGTGGAAAGATTCGTCGACGTACATTCAAGAGCCTCCGTTCTTTAAGAACTTCTCGATGACGCCTCCCCCAGTGCCCTCGTTGCGCAAACTGCGTCCGTTGGCTATCTTGGGCGACTCCGTCACGACCGACCACATCTCGCCCGCGGGTTCGTTCAAAGAAGACACCCCTGCTGGTAAATTCCTGCTTAATGCGGGCGTGGCCAAGAAGGACTTCAACTCCTACGGCTCGCGTCGCGGTAATGACCGCATCATGACGCGCGGGACGTTTGCGAACACGCAAGTGAAGAACGCTATGGCTGGTGGCAAAGAAGGCGGCTTTACCGCGGTACAACCCGAAGGTAAAATCGAGGCCATCTACGATGCCTGCCAAACCTACGCTCAACGCCAAGAAGGCCTCATCGTCTTTGGTGGCATCGACTACGGTATGGGCTCATCGCGCGACTGGGCGGCAAAAGGCACGGCACTACTCGGCATCAAAGCCGTGGTGGCCCAATCCTTCGAACGCATTCACCGCTCGAACTTAATCGGCATGGGCGTGTTGCCCCTGGAATTCACCGACGGCAAGAACGCCGCGAGCTACCAAATCACCGGCACGGAAACCTTCGACCTCGAAGGCCTCGCCGACCCCATCAAGCCCAAGACTCCCGTAACGCTCGTTGTTCACCGTGCTAATGGTAGCGTTGATCGCATACCCCTCGTGGCCCGCATCGATACCGCCATCGAAGGCGAGTACTACCGTCACGGCGGTATCCTGCCCTACGTCTTACGTCAGATTCTCAAGTAAGACGCCCCCTGGCGTCAGAAACAAACCCTCGGCAGCAACCCTGCGGAGGGTTTTTATTTTTCAGAGCTTATAAAATTTAAGACTGCCGTGGCGGCGGGTGGTACGTCTTTCTCCCAAGGGCGAGCGTACGCAAATTTAACCGCACCCTGCGTCGCCAGTTTAGCCTGAAAGGTAAATACAAACTGACCCCCTCGACCCACTCGCCGGGGCTCCCCAGGAGTTGCCGTTGGGTTTAAATATTTCACTTCGCCCACTTGCACAAGACCCTTGGGCAAGTGCGTCACCGACCAAGCATACCCCGTCGTGATGTTACCCTCTAAAACCACTTCGAAAGTTTCGCCGGTCGTTACTTTGACCACTTGATCTGAAGGTAAAACCACGCGTAAAGGCGCCGGTTCCGTAGCTCCTAAAATCGCCCAACACCAAGCCATGAGGTAAAGCATAGACCCATTAAAATCTGCAAATCTCACCTGTCAAAACATCCACGCCCGGCCCGCCGAAGGCGGATTCCATCTTGCCCCCGTCGGCCCAGCGTTTAATCCTGCTACATGGAAATCGGCATCATCAATGGACCCAACCTCGATCGTCTCGGCAAGCGCGAGCCGGAAGTGTACGGCCATGAAACCTTAGCCGACCTCGAAAAGTTGATCGCCAACCATGCCCGGGCGGCCGGGGTAAAAACCCGCTTCTTCCAATCTAACCACGAAGGTAAACTGATTGATACCATCGCCAAGTGGGCCGACGAGGGTGTGAAATTCCTCGTCATCAACCCCGGGGGGCACACGCACGTGAGCGTCGCCTTACGCGATTGCTTGGCGGGCAGCGGGGCCAAGGTGGTCGAAGTTCATATTTCAAATATTTATAAGCGCGAAGAGTTCCGCCACAAATCTGTCACCGCTTCGGCCTGCGAGGGCGTCATCACGGGTTTAGGGTTCTCGGGCTACCTGCTGGCCGTTGACTATTTGGTGAGCCGCTTTCAGCCCGCCAAGCCCAGCAAAAAGCCGGCTAAAAAGAAGTCGCGTTAAAGCGCTGCAAGTCCAAGGCGGCATCTAGCGGCTGCTGTTTTAATAAATACTCCGCCATCTGCTCCGCTAAAGCGGGTGCCCAGACGGTTCCACGTGGGCCTAAGCCATTGAATAAATGCACGGGCGAGTGCTGAGGGTGCGTGCCCAGGAACGGGTGATTATCGGCCGTACAGGGTCGAACGCCGGCGACGTGGGCCGTGACTTCAACCTTCCCGGCGCTGCCAAAGAAACCACGGAAACGTCCCAATAACTTCTCCCGCTGCACCTCGGTGGGGATTTCATTGAGTTCATTCCAAGCCCAATTGGTACCCGTGCGCCAACGTTGACCACCGAGCGGCAAAGCCCAGCCATCGCGATTAAGAATGAAAGGTGGCTGGGGAAAATCAGCAATCACGTCGAGGGCTTCACCTTTGGCGGGCTGCCAAGGTAAATATTTAAACGGGCCACGCTGCGCAGACTGGTAGCCATCACAGAACACAATCCCCCGAGCCCGGAGACCGCGCCAACTCACCGCACCGTTCTCCAACGTCATTTGCTCCACTGAAAAATCGTCCTCAACCAGCGCGTCTGCCGCTAAGAGTTGAGCCCGGGCTTCGGCTAAGAATTTGGGCAACTGCACCCAAGCCCCCCGCAACATCACCCCACCCCATTGATCCGTGAGCCCGCGAGCCTGCTGGTAGCCTGGCTCACCCCAAGCAGCCAAGAAAGGCTGACAGTCAGGCTCCGTCATGCGTCGCTGGGCCCGCTGACGTTGCTCGGCATCGACAAATAGACGGTAAACGTCCTGCAGCTGAAAGACTCCCAAGTTAGAAAACGCAGCTTGGGCTTTTTGAAACAAACGTGGGTAATCGGGCGTCAGGGTAAACCGCTTGCCCGTGAGCGGAGTCATCAAGCCCGCGGCTACTTGTGAGGCAGCGGAACGCCACCGATTATCCACTACGACCACCCGAGCTCCTCGGGTACGACAGGCTTGAGCCAACAGCGTGCCTGCGAGTCCTTGTCCCACGATTAAAAAATCAACCTGCATTCGTTAAAATGCAGGTTGGGTTAAAACCGTTAGACTGGCGAGGGTATATCAGAAACCGATTGAGTTCATCGTGCCTTGCTTAGTCACAATCTTCTCTTGCTGCCAGACGGCGAGGCTGGTCTTCACTTCAACCAAGGTTAATTGGAAGACGAACGAAGATTGCTTCGTGGAACCCGACTTGGCGCGGTCTTCTAAAATCTTACCCTTAAGCACGAAGTCTGCCACGGGCACGCTGGCTCCAGGCGTGTTATTGCGGGCTGCCGTAGCAACGGGGTCGCTCTCCAGCAAGCGAACGCGACCGGCATTCACGAGAGGCGAGGTAATCTTCACCAGCAACATGCTCGTGTCGAAATTCGTGCCCGTATCATTGGTGATTTGGCCCACTTGAAGCACCGGGTTCGCACCCGCACGGTTAAAGGCAGGCGACGTGACCATCGACTGCAACATCGTCGAACCCGCGGTGGCGAAATCTTGGATATCAACCTTATCAAGGCTGACGACCAATTGGCGACCATCGGCGTCCTTGTAGGTCGCAGGCGTATCGCAACCCACGAGAATGGCAGCAAGAGCAAGAGCAGTGAACGTGTTTTTCATAGAGAAGTAATTAGCGGGAAGCGAGGACGCGGAGGCGGCATTCCGTGGATTCAGGCTTTAAGGCCACGGCGGTGATGGTCGTGAGGGCGCCAGGCTCCAAAGGAGTGGTCATCCAATTCCCTTGGCGTTCAGTGATCGAACCATCAGCACCGAGCCATTCAAAGCTCACGTTGACGGTTTGGCCTAAGTACGAACCGTTGCGTAAATCAAATTGCACCTGCATGCAGCCCGAAGCCAATTTGGACTTACGGACTGCGAGCATTTGAATTTTGTCGCCAAAGCGTTGATCGTTAATCTGGGGCGTAAAACCACCATCAGGCTTCGTGGTCACGTAGTTCACCGCGTCAGGCGGAGAAAGAGTCTTTTCAATTTTATTGCCGGTTTCGATGATTGTCGTGCAAGACGACAAGGCAAAAACGAGCGCCAGAAGAGAGAGTTTAGTTTTCATGGAACGAGAATGGTGGTGCGGATTTTAATAGGCTTATTTTCTCCCGCAGATTTAACGGTCACAAGCAAAACCTGCCCGTCTGGGAGGGTCAACTTACTTTCGGGATGACCCGCAATGGTCAGCACCTGCCCTGCTGAGGCTTCGACGCGAGCCAGCCAAAAGCGCGCGGGCAAGCCGGTCCAATTCCGGAGGTCGGCATGGGTTGTGGCGATGGTGTAAACGGAAGTACCCACCTGAGTTAAGACTGATAAAAGTGCCGCTCCAGAGCCTGAATTCTGACGATTAGCGCTATCTTGGCTGGCTTTATTAATCAGGTAACTCGCCGTGGCTTTCACGGCAGCAGACGTAAAGGCCTTGGCTTGGATACCAGGCAAGGCAGCCTGAAAATGCTTCGCGATTAGGGACTCAGGACGAGAAGCGAGTTCGAGATTCACGGGCTGTCCTTCCAATTTTACGCCCAAATTATAACCACTCGAGTTCGCCTTAATCGCTGGTAAAGCGACCGAAACGAACGGGACTTGCCCACCCACGACGAAGAGCGGGATGTCAATCCGCTGCTCGCGCCAAACCGGTGAGAGTCCGGTTTCTTCCAGAATATAAACCACGCGGGTCGACTTAGACTTGCCCGCCAAAGTTGCTTCAACGTCCTTCAATTCTTGGGCAAAAACTTTGCACGATGGATTCAACTTTTGCGCCGCTGTAAATTCTTTCCGGGCTTTTTCTAAATCCGCACCATCGACGCCCAAGCGTAAGTAAAACATCCCCTGCAACCAGTGACTCAAAGCATCATCGTATGTCCCCTCTTCGCTCAGGGGGGTTAGATCTTCAGAAATACGACGCAGACCGTCCTGCGTACGTTCATTCTTAACTGCTTTATCAACGTCGTACTTACCATCTTTTTTCGGAGGCAAATAAACCTGACTAGAACCAAAGGTTTCCTCTACAAACCTTAGGCGATTCACGGAAACCCGGGCAGAAGCAATACTACCCAATTCGAGCCAATTGAGGGCTTGGTAAGTCGAAGCGTAAATTCGGTCATAGGGCTTAACCGGATAATCGGCCGAGTAATCATTCACTAATAGCGAGGCGGTCGTCTGGGTGGCAGAAAAGCCTGGCTTATTTTCTTCTTCACGGAAACGACTCTCCACGTCTTCAAACACTTTGGCACTCTCGGCTAACTTACCCTCGGAGCGTAACGCTAACCCTTCCTCTAATTTCCAAATCAACGCATCGTGCGAGGAACTCTCGGCCGACGCCGCGGCGACCCGAGCGACCATCTCATAATCCCCCTCTTCATTCGCCGTTTTAACTCGCACCTCTTTCTCCATGTAAGAGGCACAAGCACTCAGGAAAAGGGCGGAGATGAACAGAAGGCAACGCACGGCAGACGAAGCTCTTAAGATGACCAACGATTTTACGGTGTAAAGAATCAGATGTACCTGAGCCTTATCAAAAATTCATTAAGAGGCCGACATGCCTAACCAACGTGCCCCCCAATAAAGCCACAGCGGGGTGACCACGGGGCAGAAAATCATGGTGAGGACCGCAGAACGTAAGGGAACCAAAACCTGACCATGGAACATTTCAACAATCAGGAACGTAAAGATACCCGCCGGCATGGCTGCCTGAACCAACATCACCTTGCGCAAAGCCTCATCGTGAATGGCATACTGCGCCACCAAAAGTAAAAGACAGGGCATGATCATCCAGCGCACTAAAACAATACCCGCAGAGATTTTAGGCTCTGCGATGAGTTTAAAGCCGTGCAAGGTTTCATATAAATAAATACCGGTGAGCATTGTGCCGACGGGAATAGCACACTCACCGATGGCGTAACAGAACTGTGCCAAGAAGGCAACGGGAGCGGTGCTATCCAAGCCCGTAAAATTCAGAGCCAACGCGATCAAGAGGGCCACGGGCATCGGTTGGGTTAAATTCGACACCCCCTTCCACCCCTTCTTGCCCGATAAGAACGCCACCCCCACCGTCCAAATCGCCGCTTCAACGCCTACATTATGCACCAACAACACCCCCACGACTTCATGACTGAAAAGGGCTGCGGTCACGGGAATACCGAGGTAACCAAAGTTATTAATCCCCATCGCGAACGTGAACGTGCGTTGCAAACTTCCCTCTGGCAGTCCGAGCAATTTACCCACCAGACGGCCGACCATAAACCCCGCAAAGATCATCCCAAAGCCTACGCCTAAATAAAGGAGGGCAGTCGTCCCCGAGTGAATCAGCGGGTTGCCACAAACCCGATTGAAAATCATCGCTGGAAAGAAGACCCAAATCACCAAGCGCATCAACGGCTGCCGTGCCGATGCCCCCAACCAACCTTGGCGGGCCATGAACCACCCCAAGAAAATCAGGCCAGCCAGGCGAGTCATCGCGAGGGCTAAGTCGGCAGTGAAGATGTTCATGGACCCTCGCAACCTACCTTCTTCGGTCAAAAGAGTGGAGATTAAACTATCTTTATCTCACCCACCCCCTTGACTTCCCCGCCTCATTGAGCAAGTTTAAGGGTGTTCCTTCTCAGTCGGACCCGTAAATGACCGACTTATCATTTCGGGGGTGTTCCGGATTCGATTCCAGCCAAGATATCGCGACGGCATGCAGAGGGTAGTCAGTGACCTCTTAAATCCCATTGGCAGCATATAACTGCTAAAAACACCATTACGTTCGAGAACGACAACGTTCTCGCTCTCGCAGCCTAATTACTGCGACAAGCCCCAGGGTACGCCTACAGCCCTGGTTCAGCTTGGTTAACGTGGGCGATCCCCTCCTCTAGTTGCTATCTCCGGGGTAAGCGAGAAGGCAGATAGGTCGTGCGGGTGCTCTTGCCCAAACGCGGCCGAGATTAATCAAAAAGCTAAGCATGTAGAAGTTACGACGTAAGGGCCGGAAGACGTGGGTTCGACTCCCACCACCTCCACCATTTCTGACACCCACCCGAAGAATTGATTTCTTCGGGTGGGTGTATCCGTTTAATACTTACGGTAAATTTCCAACCGACATTCATACCCACCTAAATCCACCGACCGACGCAACTCCCGCCGCAAACTAGGATCCGTGGATTCTAAACGCAGAGGGTTAATAAAGACTAGTCGACCCCCAGGACGGAGCACGTCCGACGCCGCTTTAAAGAGGTCCGCAAACATTCCATGCATATTCGGGACGCGCACCTTGCGACCTAACGGGGGATTGGAAATCACCAACGAGACCCGACCGCGAGCGAGTTCAGGGAACTTCGCATACTCGCGGAAATCAGCCGCATGAAAACTGCCCGTGGTGGAAGTCAGTTGGGCTGCTTGAAAGTTTGCCTGCGCCATCGCCACCGCTGCAGGATCAATGTCGGTGCCAATCACTTGCCCGACTTTGCCAAATAAGGCGGCCTCGATGAGCTCCAACCCGGAGCCACAGAACGGATCCCAGACTACTTCATTGGCGAGCTTCCCCGCTACCCGAGCCAAACAGGCCGCCAACGGCGGGTGCGAAGCAGCTTTCACCGCTTGCGTGCGGTAATACAGACGTGGATTGGGATTAAGGCGCGGGCGTAACTCCACGGCACCGCGGTCTTTATTAAAGAAAACATCCACCGACCACGGCGACTGCCGAGCATCATTTAAGAGCCGAGGATTCAGCGCGAACGCCGCTTCGGTGACTTGAGCAACCGCTGCTTCGTGATTCCCCTCCGAGAGGAAGCTAAGGCGATAACGCCAGGCCCCTTCGGTTAGACTTTGCACCAACTTCTCCGTCAACGGCGACGCAATCATCTTGGCTAACTCGCCAATCGCCGTGGCTGCCGTGGGTTGCAAAATAGCTCCCAAGACAAAACTCGCGGTATCAAAGCAACGGTAGCGGTATAACTCCGCTAAGGTAAAAGATGCCAAAGGTTCGACGACGACGCAAGCCGCCCGCAATTCCAAGACGCGGAACTTACCCTGGCGCGACTCCCCTTCTCGCACTTCATCAGCGACAATGGACTCCAAACCCGTGCGACAACGGAGGTGGATTTTTAAACCCGGGATTTTGGGAATGGGTGCATCGACCTTAATCGAACTGGGACCCTCTTGTCGGGCGACGCTCGCCCGCACCTTTTGCTCCGAAACCAACTTCTCGCCCATTTTTTGGACGGCCTGTAAAGTCTCCTGCCCCCCGATTTTCTCTAAAGCCGAGGCGGCTTGCTTCTTCTCCCGCTCACTCTGAGGGTCTTTTAATAAGTTTAATAACTGCTTCTCCGCTTCCGCATCGCCCCCCAACTTCGGAATCGCGGCGGCCGCATACCGACGAATCTTCTCGTTGGGATCTTGGAGCAGCCCTTTCATCCATTGCTTCACCGCCGCCTTCATCTCGGGATTACGGGAATCGGCAAAGACGACCCCCACCGCCCGCACCAAGGCGACCTGTTGCCCGCGCTCCTTAGGGCTTAATTGGTCAAACCGTGGGACGTGGACCTGCCAAAGCTCTAGGGCGGGCAATTCACGTAACTCACGGTAAAGGTCCTTGTCGGCTTTCATGTCTCACCGAAGGTAGTCGGGGCGATACCGCCTAAAGTCAAGGGAGAGACCGAATTAAGCCGCCCTGGGGTGACCATTAGGACCGCAAATGACCTCTGACGGTTTTTTTACATAAAATATAGCAAAATTGGGCAAACTGAGCCCACCACTTTGCGGACGTCTCGGCAGCGACCTCCCCCCGCCCAATTTTCCGTTTTATAATCGAAAAGTTGCCTTTGACAGAGGGGAATTATTGCCCACTAGATTTAATGGTCTTGCGACTGTTCAAGTCGCCAAGGCTAGTACACCTAAAAACGTCAACTTCGACCACTTTTGCACCAACTAAAAAGAATGAGCCAAACTGGACTCCCTGAAAAACAAGGTCTCTACGACCCTCAATTTGAACACGATGCCTGTGGCGTAGGCTTCGTTTGCCAAATGAAAGGGAAACGATCCCACGATATCATCCAGCAGGCCCTGACGATTTTGATTAACCTCGATCACCGGGGTGCCTGTGGCTGCGAGACGAATACTGGCGATGGCGCCGGCATCCTCATCCAGTTGCCACATGGATTTTTCACCAAAGTTGCTAAGAGCATCGGCATTCAAGCCCTGCCCCAGCCTGGCCACTACGGCGTGGGCATGCTCTACTTCTCGCCCGACGAGAAAGTGCGCGCCGAAAGCGAAAAGACTTTCACGCAACTCGCCCAAGCTGAAGGCCTCACGGTCCTAGGCTGGCGCACGGTCCCCACGATTAACAAGAGCTTGGGTCAAACCGCCGTGAAGAGCGAACCCTGTGTTCGCCAAGTGATTCTCGGTCGCCCCGCCTCCTGCGCCACCGATCAAGACTTCGAACGCAAACTGTTCATCGTGAGCAAGCAAGCTCACTACCAAATCCGCGCCTCGGGCAAGGATACCTACTACTACGCCTGCTCGATTTCGTGCCGGACGCTTATTTATAAGGGGATGTTAATGCCCGAGCAAGTGGGCCCCTACTTCCCTGACCTCGCCGATCCTTCCATGGACACGGCGTTGGCTTTGGTGCACTCGCGCTTCTCGACCAACACCTTCCCCAGCTGGGAACGTGCCCACCCCTACCACTACATCGCCCACAACGGTGAAATTAACACCCTGCGGGGTAATGTGAACTGGATGAAGGCTCGCGAGCCGTTGCTCGAAAGCCCCCTCTTTGGTAAGGATATTAATAAAGTCATCCCCGTCGTGAACCCCAATGGTTCCGACTCGGCGATGTTCGACAACGTGCTCGAATTGCTCGTCATGGGCGGCCGCTCCTTGCCCGAGGCGATGATGATGATGATTCCCGAGCCTTGGAATGGCAATGAGTCGATGAGCCCTGAAAAGAAGGCTTTCTACGAATACCAATCCTGCTTGATGGAACCTTGGGATGGCCCCGCCTCGGTGGTCTTCACCGATGGCACGATGATTGGCGCTACCCTCGACCGTAACGGTCTCCGTCCTTCGCGCTACTACGTCACCAAAGATGACTACGTCATCATGGGTTCCGAAGCCGGCGTGCTCCAAATCGACCCCGCTAACATCGCTGCCAAGGGCCGCTTGCAACCGGGCCGGATGTTCCTCGTGAACATGCAAGAAGGTCGCATTGTCGCCGACGAAGAAATCAAACAACAAATCGCGGCCCAAAAGCCTTACCGCGAATGGTTAAATAAGAACCTGATTAAATTGGCCGACATCGCCGATGCGCCCAACGTCCCAGGTCCTGACCATAGCACGACGTTACAACGTCAATTGGCCTTCGGTTACACCTTCGAAGACCTCCGCAAATTGTTAGTCCCCATGGCGAAAGATGGCGTCGAAGCCATGGGCTCCATGGGCACCGACATCCCGCTCGCTGTCCTTTCGAACAAGTCGAAGTTGCTCTACGATTACTTCAAGCAGCTCTTCGCTCAAGTCACCAATCCTCCCATCGATTGTATCCGTGAAGAGATCGTGACGTCGTCCGTGACGACCATCGGGCCCGAGCGCAACTTACTCGACCCCACCCCTTCCAGTGCGCACCTCATCGAGTTACAAACTCCGATTTTAACCAATGAAGAATTGGCTAAACTGCGTCACGTAGCTCAGGGCCAATTCCGCTCCGTCACGATTCCAACCCTCTTTGACGCTAAGTCTGGCGCCAAGGGCTTAGAAGCCGCTCTCGACGAAGTATGCCGTCAAGCGAGCCTGCATATCGATGCGGGTATCAACTTGATCATCCTTTCCGACCGTGGCGTAGACCGTAATCGCGCGGCCATTCCTCCGCTGCTCGCTGTCGCCGGCTTGCACCACTACTTAATTCGCGAAGGTAAGCGCACCAAAGTAGGCCTCATCCTCGAGTCGGGTGAACCTCGCGAAGTCCACCACTTCTGTACCCTCATCGGTTACGGCTGTGCGGGCATCAACCCCTACTTGGCCTTCGAAACCCTCGACGATATGATTCGTCAAGGTCTGCTCGTTGGCGTCGACCACTACACGGCTTGCAAGAATTACGTCAAAGCCGCCACCAAGGGCATCGTTAAGGTGGCCTCGAAGATTGGTATCTCCACAATCCAAAGCTACCTCGGCGCCCAAATCTTTGAAGCCGTGGGTCTGCAAGAAAAGTTGGTGCATAAATACTTCACCGGCACGGCCACGCGCATCGAAGGTGCGGACCTCATCGCTATCGCCGAAGAAACCCTCGCCCGCCACCGCTTGGCTTACACCGATCGCGTGGAAACGGCCGCTACCTTGCAAGTCGGCGGCGATTACCAATGGCGCAACGAAGGGGAAGCTCACCTCTTCAGTCCCCAAGTCATCCACACGCTCCAAAAGGCCGTGCGGACCAGCAATTACGAGGCTTTCAAGACTTACACGGGCTTGGTGAACAACCAAATGCAGCAAATCTTCACGTTGCGTGGCTTGTTGCAATTTAAGGCCCAGAAAGCGATTCCTGTCGAAGAAGTTGAACCAGTCGAAAACATTCTCAAGCGCTTCAAGACGGGTGCCATGAGCTATGGTTCGATTTCCAAGGAAGCTCACGAAAGTTTGGCCATCGCGATGAACCGCATCGGTGGTAAGTCCAACACGGGCGAAGGCGGCGAAGACCCCGAACGCTACACTTGGACCAATGACCGCGGTGACTCCAAGAATTCTGCGATTAAACAAGTAGCCTCGGGTCGTTTCGGCGTCACGAGTCTCTACCTAACCCAATCGCGCGAAATCCAAATCAAGATGGCTCAGGGCGCTAAGCCCGGTGAAGGTGGTCAGCTGCCTGGTGGCAAAGTCTACCCTTGGATCGCCAAGGTACGTCACTCGACCACGGGCGTCGGCCTCATCTCGCCTCCTCCTCACCACGACATCTACTCGATCGAAGATTTGTCGGAGTTAATCCACGACTTAAAGAACGCCAATCGCGCCGCTCGTATCAGCGTGAAATTGGTTTCGGAAGTGGGCGTAGGTACCATCGCTACTGGGGTGGCTAAAGCCCACGCCGATGTAGTACTCATCTCCGGCTTCGATGGTGGCACAGGCGCTTCGCCTCAAACCTCCATCAAGCACGCTGGTTTGCCTTGGGAACTCGGTCTCGCCGAAACCCACCAAACCCTCGTTCTTAACAAGCTTCGCTCCCGCATCGCAGTCGAAACCGACGGTCAGTTAAAGACCGGTCGCGACGTCGTCATTGCTGCCCTCCTCGGCGCTGAAGAATTCGGCTTCGCCACGGCTCCGCTCGTGACGCTCGGTTGTATCATGATGCGCGTTTGTCACTTGAACACCTGCCCTGTCGGTGTGGCCACGCAAGATCCTGAATTGCGTAAGAACTTCCAAGGCGACCCCAATGACACGGTTAACTTCATGCGCTTCATCGCTCAAGAAGTCCGCGAAATCATGGCCAGCCTCGGCTTCCGCACGCTCAACGAAATGGTTGGTCGTACGGACGTCCTTGAAGCACGTCACGCGGTCGACCACTGGAAGGCGAAGGGCGTGGATCTTTCCAAGCTCCTCTACTCGCCTGACATGGGCAAGGAAGTCGTCGGTCGCTACTGCACCGAAGTCCAAGACCACGGTTTAGAAAAGGGTCTCGACCTCTCCGTTCTCCTCGAGAAGTGCCAGCCTGCAATCCAACACGGCAAGCCTGTACGCGTCGAATTGCCTATCCGCAACACGCACCGCGTGGTCGGCACGATCTTAGGCAACGAAATCACCAAGAAGCATTGGCACGGCCTGCCTGATGACACCGTTCAATTGAAGTTCAAAGGTAGCGCAGGCCAAAGCCTCGGTGCCTTCATTCCGAAGGGCGTGACAATTCAACTCGAAGGCGATGCCAACGACTACGTCGGCAAAGGCCTCTCGGGCGGTCGCATCGTCATCTACCCTGACGCCAAGGCTACTTTCAAAGCCGAAGACAATATCATCCTGGGCAACGTGGCGCTCTACGGTGCCACCTCTGGCGAAGCCTTCTTCCGTGGCGTCGCGGGCGAGCGCTTTGGCGTCCGCAACTCGGGCGTGACGGCCGTCGTCGAAGGCGTAGGCGATCACGGTTGCGAGTACATGACCGGCGGTAAGGTCGTCATCTTAGGTTCTACGGGTCGCAACTTCGCGGCCGGTATGAGCGGTGGTGTGGCTTACATCTTGGACGAGAAGAACGATTTCGCGGTACGTTGTAACAAGCAGATGGTGGGCTTGGAAAAGCCTGACGCTGCCGATGCCGCTGAATTGCGCGATTTGATTCAACGTCACGCTGACCTCACGGGTAGCGAAAAGGCGAAGAGTGTTTTAAATAACTGGGACGCAACCCTGCCGAAGTTCGTCAAGGTCATGCCCAAGGACTACAAACGCGTCTTGCAAGCCATCGCTACCGCCCAAGCCAAGGGCCTCAGCGGCGATGCCGCCCTCCAAGAAGCCTTTGAAATCAATGCCCGCGACGAAGCTCGCGTCGGCGGCGGTTAATCCAACCTCAACCTCACCTTTTATTTTCGCACCTCATGGGAAAACCAACTGGCTTCATCGAGTTTCCACGGGAACTCCCTTCTGACCGCGATGCGCTCACGCGTATCAAGGATTGGAAAGAAATTCACCACCACCATTCCGACGAGAAACTCCGGACCCAAGGCGCGCGTTGCATGGATTGCGGCGTCCCCTTCTGTCACACGGGTAAGCTCATCAGCGGGATGGCAAGTGGTTGCCCAATCAACAACCTCATCCCCGAGTGGAATGATTTAGTCTACCGTGGCCTCTGGCGCGAAGCGTTAGAGCGTCTGCATAAGACGAATAACTTCCCTGAATTCACTGGTCGCGTCTGCCCCGCTCCTTGCGAAGGCTCCTGCGTACTCGGCATGAATCGTCCTGCCGTCACGATTAAGAACATCGAAGTCTCAATCGTCGACAAGGGCTGGGAAAATGGCTGGGTGCTCCCCCGCCCTCCTGCCAAACGCACGGGCAAGAAGGTCGCCGTCATCGGCTCCGGTCCCGCCGGCCTCAGCGCCGCCGCCCAATTGAACTACGCTGGCCACAACGTCACGGTGTTTGAACGCGCCGATCGTCCAGGTGGTCTCTTGATGTACGGCATCCCCAACATGAAACTCGACAAGCAAGAGGTCGTGTTGCGCCGGATTGATTTACTGAAAAACGAAGGTGTCACCTTTAAGTGTGGCGTCAACGTGGGCAAAGACCTCCCTGTCGAAAAGCTCCGCAAGGACTTCGACGCCGTGGTGATTTGCACCGGTGCGACCAAGCCTCGCGACCTCACCGTTGCAGGCCGCGAAGCCAAGGGCGTGCACTTCGCCATGGAGTTCCTCCATGCCAACACGAAGAGCCTCCTCGATGGCAAGCCGACCGATAACTTCATCAACGCAAAGGATAAGGACGTAATCATCATCGGTGGCGGTGACACGGGTACGGACTGCGTGGGCACTTCCCTGCGCCATGGTTGCAAGTCGGTACAACAAATCGAAATCATGCCCAAGGCTCCGACCACGCGTGCCAAGGACAACCCCTGGCCCGAATGGCCCAAGACTTACAAGGTCGACTACGGCCAAGAAGAAGCTGCGGCAAAGTTTGGTTCTGACCCTCGCGTCTACTTGACGACGGCCACGAAGATTGAAGTCGACGAGCAAGGCCACGTGAAGGCCGTCCACACGGTCGAAGTCCAATGGACCAAGAACGACAAGGGGCAATTCCTCCCTCAAAACGTTCCTGGCACGGAGAAGGTGCGTCCTGCCCAACTCGTCTTGTTGGCGATGGGCTTCCTCGGACCTGAACAGCCCTTGCTTGATTCCTTGAACGTCGAACGCGACGCCCGCACGAACATCAAAGCAGAACACGAGAAGTACACGACCAACTTGCCCGGCGTCTTTGCCGCTGGCGACTGCCGTCGTGGTCAATCCCTCGTGGTCTGGGCCTTCAACGAAGGTCGTGGTGCTGCCCGCGAGTGCGATCGTTTCCTGATGGGCTCTACGGAACTTCCTTAATCAGAAGTACCACCCCAAGACAGCCCCGCACCTAGCGGGGCTTTTTTGTGCCTACCGACGCCAGCGTTTACCGACGATTAAAACCAAAATTAGGGCCAAGCATTGGGCCGCGATAAAGGGGGCGATGTCGATAGGCCGAATGCCCACAAAGGTATTCGTCAATGACCGGGCGAGGGTTGCAGCAGGATTGACGAAGAAGGTCGAAGAGGTCGCCCAATAGCCCACAAAGACCGTGCAAGCGAGGTAGACCGGGGTCTTGGGGTCCTGACGCTGCGAGGCCAATCGAATCAGCGAGAGCAAAATTACGGTGGCGATTAGCTCACTCAACCAAAGAGCGGGCTCGGCTCGAGGCTTGGTCGACCATTGGCATAATGGCAAACGGAACATGAGGTGCGTCAGCCAGACTCCAGCGATGGCGCCGAGCAACTGGGCAATCACATAAGCAAAGAACTCCCGAGTGGTGAGGGCCTTGGTAAACCAGGCCATCAACGAGACAAGGGGGTTCAAATGAGCCCCAGAGATCGGCCCCAAAAGTGAAAGGATGACATAGAGCGCGGCGCCAGTGACTAAACTGTTAGCGAGCAAGACGACGGCCGCATTACCTCCTGCCAAGGCTTCGCCCATAACGCCAGAGGCCGTCACTGCCATCAGCAAAAGCGCCGTACCGACCCCTTCAGCCCACCACTTAGGCATCGGACTCATAGACTTGCAAGGGCACGCCCCTCTTTCAACCCCGCGGCATAGGCTTCAAACACCAGCCGGATTTCATCGCGAACCTTTCGGAACTGTTGACGAATTTCCTCTGGAGTACCCGTCGCATGGGCAGGGTCAGAGAAGCCCCAGTGATGACGATTCATTTGCCCTGGGAAAGCTGGGCAAACTTGATCTGCATTACCACAAACGGTAATCACGGTATCAACCTGACTATTCAGGAATTCAGCAAGATGCTTGGAACGGTGGTGTGAAGCATCGAGGCCAATTTCTTTCAAAACTTCTAAAGCCACCGGGTGTACATAACCTGCGGGCTTCGAGCCTGCACTGGCAACCTCGGCCAAGTCACCGACGGCGCGACGCAGTATCGCCTCGGCCAGGTGACTGCGACAGGAATTCCCCGTACACAGAATCAGGATTAAGGGTTTTTTCATAGTAAAATTAGCAACAGCCACTCCCGGGCTTACAATTGCTCGTCGAGGGCAAACAAATATCGGGAGCTAAACAATCCGTCATTTTAGCTCCCAGCAAAAAGATGAGCTCCTGCCCTTCAACCACACTACCTAAAACCGAAAAAATCGTAAGAAGTGGGAAGTTGTATTCTACTTCTAAAGGCAAATCTTTTGTATCAATCAGATCAGCTCCACGCTCTAAAATTTGGAAAGCTTTGTTCGTGCCAACACGATGCTCCGTATCATCTGCACACCATAACTGAATTCGGGCCGTCACCTCGGTCCGCAGCACGCCTCCACAATCGACAAAGCGCTTTTCATGCCGGGCAACTTCCGTGAAATGCACGTGCAGCGGAGTTAAGCCTCCAGTTGGCAAACGAAAGCGCAACCCTAGGTTGGCATGTTGCCGTAAAGTTCTCTTAAAGACCTCAAATGAAGTCGGAATAGGTTTAAAAGATTGCATACGCTTAAGCATATATATCAATCAAGGCATGCCACGAGTCAAGACTGCACGACCCACTCCTAGTGTATCGTTAGTTTGCCTCGGCCTTTCCGACCCAACTCGACTTCAATTGCTGAGCCGGATCGGGCGCGACGAGGTTTGCGTCTGCGACTTGCAAGCGTTTGTAAAAAGAAACCAGCCCACGGTATCACGTCACCTCGCCATGCTGAGAAAATGTAGCCTCGTCACCTCACGCAAAGCTGGGCGGTGGGCACATTATCGGCGTACCGCCCTCCCACCCAAACTCGCCCAACTTGTCGACCTCGCTGCCCCACCCTTGGCGACTAAGCGACCTTCTTGCTGCTAAAATTATAAGTAGCCGAACGACCGGAAAATAACTTAACCTGCGTCCGTGAATCTTCCCGCCCACCTTCAAACTCTAGCCATCGAGACCGCCTGGGCTGCAGGGCAACTCCTCTTGCAAGGGGCCTCGCGCAAAGTGAATGCCGAAACGGCCGATGACGTGAAAATGCAGGCCGACATCGACTCGGAAACGTTAGTGCGCGAAAAACTCCAAGCCTCTGGTCTGCCCATCATCGGCGAAGAACTTGGCGGAGATGCCTCCCTCTTTGATAGCCAAGAGCTCTACTGGGTAGTCGACCCTCTCGACGGCACCTACAACTACCTGCGACGTCAGCCCTCAACCTGCGTTTCCTTAGGCTTGATGCACGGGTCGAAGCCAGCCCTCGGCGTGATTTATAATTTTAATACCGATAAAACTTATTTCGGCATGCCCGGCCAAGGGCTCTACATCAACGGCCAAAAATACACGCCAGCTTGGGTCGATCGCATCGGCGATGCCTGCTTGATGACCGGTTTCCCCGCCGCCGCCGATAAGTCGCCCGAGGCGATGCAACGCTTCCATCAACAGGTCGGGCAATATAAGAAAATTCGCATGATTGGCTCCGCCGCCTTAGCACTTGCTTACGTGAGCGAAGGGGTCGCCGATAGTTATTACGAAGCGGGGACAAACCTCTGGGATGTGGCCGCCGGACTGGCCCTCATCCAAGCCGCTGGTGGGTTTTACCGGATGGTGCCTTCGGGAAAAAAGCCCTTAAATTACGACCTTTGGGCCTCTGGACGTGAGGCATGGACGGTTTAAATACCCTTTGCGCTCAGGGCTTTAAGGCCTAGATTGCCTTGCGTGCTGCGTTATTGGCTCTGCCTCTTTTCGGTCACCCTCGTCGCTTGGGCTGCGCCCGCAGTGACACCTCCAACCTGCCCAATTCCCGATGAAGCCATCGTCTTGGGCGCCCCGACGGCGGACCCGACCACCGATCGCGCCGCGCTCGCTTGGTTCGCTTCCCTCGCCACGAATCCAGCCTGGCAACCGCTCTTACAAAATCCCGATCCAGAAATCAAAGCCTGTGCGACCTTCCTGCTGCGCTACTTACCACCCCGCGATCACGCCCGCGTAACGCCCGCTTTTCTACAAGAAAACATCACGCTCGCCTTGCAAGCTCGCCATGCACACGCCTGGGCCGCCGCGGTGCCTTGGCCCCTGTTTCTGAATGACGTCTTACCCTACGCCTGCCTCGACGAACCTCGCGACGCGTGGCGAGCGGACTTCACGCCACGTTTCGGGGCCATGGTCAAAGACGCCCCAACCCGCGAGGCCGCGGCCCGCTTGCTTAACCAAGCCATCGAAAAAAACCTCGGGGTACGTTATAACACGCAACGCCGTGCCCCCAATCAAAGCCCCTTGGATTCGATGCAACAAGGGATGGCTTCTTGCTCGGGTCTCTCGATTTTACTCTGCGACGCCCTGCGCTCCGTCGGTATTCCCGCTCGTATCGCTGGCGTACCCACGTGGGCGACCATCCATGGCAACCACAACTGGGTCGAAGTGTGGCTGGGGGCAGATGATTCTTCAGGCGTGAATAGCCCAACCTCGCCTGCATCCCTGGCATTATGGGACCGCGGTTGGCGGGTGACGGAATACAACCCTGATGCTCAGGGCTGGGACCATGCTTGGTTCATGGAACGAGTGGCTCACGCTAATCCTGCCCAACCAGCGACCTGGATTTACGCCTCGTCTTGGCAACCCACCGCCCTGGCCTTCCCCTTGGTTTGGAACCTAAACTCCAAAGAGGTTTATGGGATTAATCGTACCGAGGCCTACCTGCGCCTCGTCGGCGGACCACGTCAAACCATCGCGAGCGACCAATGCCTGATTTCGGTTCGCGTATACCAAGGTGGGCATCGTATCGCCACTGAAGTCCAGGCCCAACAAATGGGCCGTCCCACCGTGAAAATTTGGACTCAAGGCGAAGCCAAAGACCTCAATGATATCGCATCCTTCATGGTACCGCTCCACGCCGGCAACGTGACGCTGCAATGCGGTGCAACAAGCAAAACACTGGCCCCCGAAGGTGGCAAAGAAATCGTCGTCGAGCTACAGCTGCCTTAATCGTGGACAAATCTTCGATTTGGCCTAAATCCTTAAGGTATGCTGAGCGTCTCGCCCATCAAACTTCCTGCCCTGACCTTCGATGGTGTTTCCGTTGAATACGCCGAAAAAATTCTGGGACAAAAGTACGGTGAGATGGGCTTCTGGTTAGCCTTGGTGATGATTGTCATCTACGTGCCCTTACTCGGTCGACTCGCCGCCAAACACTTTTTCGGTAAAGATAGTTCCCTTCTCGGCATCGGACTAGTCGGTTTAATCTCCCTGCTCCTCACCTTTGGAGCCATCGCCATGGCGGACACCAGCCTCTCGGCTTTCGTGCCAAAATCCGTGCAAACCTTAATGATTTCGCTCTGCGCCGCGACCGTCATCCTGCTAGTCACCAGCGCCTCGGCCCAAGTTTTGAACATGAATTTTGGCCCGTCTCTCGGGCTGCAATTGATCTTCTGGAACATCGTCCTGCTAGCACGTCTAGCGACGAAGTTTTTGACCGACCTCTGGAATTTTTAGAGCAGGTTAGAAGGTGATGCGTCGACTTACCTTCCTCCTGAGTTTAATCGCAGGAATCGCAGGTCGTTTGCCTGCTACCGAAACTCCGCTAGCGGAACTAAGTGGGCAAGTCTTCTGTGGCTATCAAGGTTGGTTTCGGGCCGAAGGCGATGACTCTGGACTGGGCTGGACTCACTTTGGACCGGGCAAGAAATTTGCACCTGGTGCATGCGCTTTTGATCTCTGGCCTGACCTCGCAGAATTCACGCCGTCAGAACTCTACCCTTCACCGTTTAAATTCAGCAATGGGGAAACGGCTCCACTGTTTAGTAGCGTCAACCCGCTTACGGTGCGACGTCACTTTCAATGGATGAAAGCCTACGGCATTCATGGTGCCTTCCTCCAACGTTTCGCCGTCGGCTTAAATTCTCCCCGCCAAAAAAAGTCGATGGATGTCGTCCTGCAAAACTGCCTTGCCGCGGCCAAGGCCGAAGGGGTGACGTTAACCGTGATGTACGACCTCTCGGGTTTAAAACCCGAAGCGTTCACCGTGGTGAGCGAAGACTGGCAAACCCTCCTCCGCCAGGGTTGGGCCCAAGAATCGTGCATCCAGAAATTCCATGGCCAACCCTTGGTCGTGACGTGGGGCTTGGGCTTCAACGACCGCCCCGCCGCACTGACAGAGTGGACACAACTACTCCAAACCTTAAAAAAGACTGCAGCCTCAGTCATGGTGGGCGTGCCAACCTATTGGCGCACGCAAAAGAATGATGCCATCACCGACCCCGGATTGCTGAATATCATACGCATGGCTGACATCATTAGCCCGTGGACCGTGGGGCGTATCGGCAAGCCAGAAGCCGCTCAAGACATCCTAGCGGAACGCGTCTGGAAGCCCGATTTGGGATGGTGCACTCAAGCAAAGAAAGCCTACCTACCCGTGATTTTCCCAGGCTTTAGTTGGCATAACTTACAAGCCCTCCGCGGCCAAAACTCCGCCCCCAATCAAATCCCTCGCTTGGGTGGACAATTCTTCTGGCGCCAAGCAATCGAAGCCCAGAAAGCAGGAGCAGATGCCCTTTACATCGCTATGTTCGACGAAATCGATGAAGGTACGGCGATTATGAAATGTGGGGGCCGACGACCCGAGGGGGCCAGTCCGTTCGTGGATTTAAGCGATGTGCCCACCGACCATTATTTATGGCTCAGTGAACAAATCGGCAAAATGCTGCGACGCGAAATCCCCGCCTCCGATAACCTGCCCGCACGCTAAGCGTTAGCCGGTCGCTTGCAGACCAGCAGCGATGGCGTTGAGGGAAAGCAACATCTGCGGCAATAAAGCATCCGCTTCTTTGCGTTCCCCATCGGCCACTTTCTTGCGCCAATCCTTGAGCAAGGCTACTTGTTGTTCATGCAATAAATCAATGGCGGACTCCCGAAGCGTGATGACCTTGCGCAAACGCGGACGACCTTCGGTCAACTTCGAATCGGAGAGTTCATCCAACATCTTTCGCGTTAGAGAATGCTCATCTAAAATCCGCTTCAGGAAGGCATTGCGCAACTTACGATCGGTCACTAAATTACCGTATAAGCGCATCATACTACGGTTAGCGGCCATGACACTCGTCGAAGCGTTCTTGAGCATATAGCGCAGCGGTGCCCACTCGTCGTAAAGCTTCCGAATCAACTCAAAGCCCTTCGGGTCTTCTTCTTTCAAGCGTGCCAAGGCGGACCCCACGCCATACCAACCCGAAAGGTAGAAACGTGATTGGCTCCAAGCAAACACCCAAGGGATGGCGCGTAAATCTTCCAACGAAGCGGCCCCCGTCCGACGCGAAGGACGCGATCCAATGCGACTGGCTTCGATGACGTCAATCGGTGTAGCCTGACGGAAAAATTCAATGAAACGAGGCGTATGGATGAGTGCTTGATAGGCCTCGCGCGAAAACTCGGCTAAGCGATCCATCACCTTGGCTTGTGGGACTTCGTTGCGAACCACCACCTCTTGTAACAAAGTATTTTGCGTGGTCCCAGCCGTTAGGAGTTCCAGATTATGCACGGCGGTGATATGGTTCGCGTACTTTTGCGAAATGCTTTCACCCTGCTCCGTCACGCGCATCTCGCCGTTAATCGTGCCTTGAGGTAGGGCGTTGATGAAACGGTGCGTTGGCCCGGCTCCGCGTGAAATCGTACCACCTCGACCATGGAAGAAGACGATGCGGACACCATGCTTCGCGCCCACCGCAACCAAGTTCTGCTGGGCGCGATAAAGGTTCCACAACGACGCCAAGATACCACCATCCTTATTGGAATCGGAATAACCAATCATGACCTGCTGCACTAAACCGTCCGTCACGCCCGCATCGCGACGCGCTTCCAAGGTGCGACGCGTCACGGGGTGCGAGAGAAAAGCATCCAAGATGCTCGTACTCCGCTCCAAGTCTGCAATGGTTTCAAACAACGGCACTACGGGCAGCAAGCAATACGGACTATCCGAACCGCCAGCGGTTAAACCTGCCTCACGCGCCAACAAGTAAACCGAAAGCAAATCCGAGACCGAACGGGTCATGCTGACAATCAACGACCCCAAGCCCGTCGAACCGAAATGATGAATGTGCACGACCAAGGCGCGGTAGCAGCTCAGGACGGCATCGGCTTCTGGACCAATGCTGGCCTTTTCCCGAATAAACGGACGGGTCGAGCGGAGTTCCGAATCCAAGAAGCCTAAGCGACGAGCCTCATCCCACTGCGGGTAATTCGTTTCCGAGGCCCCAGCCGCCGCCATGAGTTGACTGATGGCCTTGTCGTGGAAGGCACTGTTTTGGCGAATATCTAAACACGCCATGTGGAAACCAAAGACCCGCAAGAAACGAATCAAGGGATCAAGTTCCGCCCGGGCAATGCGGCTGGCACCGACTTCAAGCAAGGTTTCCCGTAAGAATAATAAATCAGCTACCACGCCCTCGGGCGTCTTGTGTTGATTAGGTTCCACCTCGCGGTCGGGCGAAGGCAAACGCAGTCGGACTAAGTTGATATACTGACGCCAGGTTTCGCCGACATTGCGGCTCAAGGCTAATTGACCTGCTTCGCCATGCGCGGCGGCATGCTTTTCAACTTGGCGAATGAAGACCGCGGGAGGCTCTTGCAAATGGTCGCCCAAGGAGAGTCGTTGGCCCAAGGTGTCTAAGCGTTCATGTAAAATATTAATCGCCGTCGAGCGGAATAGGTTTAACGCACGGGTCGTCACTTCCGCCGTCACCAACGGATGGCCATCACGGTCCCCACCCACCCAAGTACCAAAGGCAATCTGCGGCAAAGCATCAGGGGAGTCAATGCGCTCAGGGGCAAACCCTTCGGCCTGCCAGGCTTGGCGCAAACGCAAGTCCATGCTGATCACCGCGTCGGGGAAAACCTTCGACAAGAAATAAATAATATTCCGCAGTTCCGACTGCACATCGGGCTTCTGTTGGTAAATTTCACCGGTGCGCCAAAGGCGCTCCAAGGCCACCGTAATTTCCTCGCGGATGGCTTGTTGCTCCGCCACGGTCCACATGTTGTTCTCGCGCCGGACAAGCAGTTTGTAAATTTCGCGGTGAATTTCTAAAACCGTCGCCCGCTTCGCTTCGGTCGGGTGCGCGGTTAAAACTGGGTCGATACGGATGCGCGCCAAGCGCTTGGCAACTTGTTTATCCGTCAAACCTTCTTCGTGCAAGGACTTCAAGGCCCGCCCCCAAGAACCAGGCTCCGAAGCTAAACCGTTTTTATCTTCACGCAGACGCTTCGACTGCGCCGAGGCGTTTTCTTCCACCATGTTCAACAACTGGAAGGCAATCGAATAGGCCTGCACGCCGCGGTAAGAAAAAAGCTGCACGCCGCGCAACTTGCGCTTCCCCATCCAGGGCAACGTGCCCGCTAAATCTTTATGGCCAAGCTGCTCGAGAACTTCGACAAAACAGCGCATCATGAAGTCGAGGTCTTTATCGACTTTCCGTAAGCCGCGAGCGAGATCGTTACTGATAGCCATGCGACGACAGTCGTAGCACGAGGCAACGAAAAGCCGCAACCGCAAACCCCTGCGACTTGCGTTTCAGCCGATAAATCTTTTGCTGGAAACTCGCCATGTCGGACGCCCACCTCTTCATCCCCGATCTTTGGCAACAAGAGGCCCTGCGCGCCCTCACCCGCGGCGAAGACGTGGTGCTACAAGCCCCCACGGGCGCCGGCAAGACGCACGTGTTTGAATTGTTCGTCAAAAACGGCCACCGCGGCCAAGCGGTCTACACCGTTCCAACCCGTGCCTTGGCTAATGATAAAAGGGCGGAATGGCTCGCCCAAGGCTGGGATGTCGGCATCGCCACGGGGGATATTTCCGAAAACCTTGGCGCCTCGGTCGTCGTGGCCACCCTGGAAACCCAACGCCTCCGTTTCCTCGAGGGGCGCCACCCTGAGTTACTCGTCGTCGATGAATATCAGATGATTGCCGATGACCGCCGGGGGCCGGCCTACGAGACCGTGCTCGCCTTGGCCCCAGCTGAAACCCAATTGCTGCTACTCAGCGGCAGCGTCTCCAACCCCCAAGCCGTCGCCGAGTGGCTGCGCGGACGCGGTCGAAAGGTCACCCTCATCCAAGAACATCACCGCCCTATCCCGCTTGAAGAAATTGCGCTCGATGCCTTGAACACCCGCGAACCCGCGGGCACCAAAGGACCCCTAACACGGGCCATCATCCGTGCGATCTTAGCCGATCTCGGTCCCATCCTCGTCTTCGCTCCCCGCCGCCGGGCGGCCGAACAAATCGCCCGCGACTTAGCACAAAGCTTCCCACTCGGACAAGGACCCAACCTGAGTGCCTCCCAACGTAAAATTGCGGGCGAAGATTTATACCGCCTACTCCGCCAAGGCGTCGGCCTACACCACAGCGGCCTCACCTTTGAGCAGCGCACCGAACTCATCGAACCTTGGGCCAAAGAAGGTCGCCTCAAAGTCGTCGTCGCCACCACGGGCCTTTCCTCCGGCATCAACTTCTCCCTTCGCTCCGTACTCGTCACTGACCGACGTTATGCAACGGACCACACCGAACGCGAAGTGCGGCCCGATGAACTCCTACAAATGTTTGGGCGGGCGGGACGCCGCGGGCTCGATGAACGAGGGTATGCCTTGTGGACGGGCGATAGCCCGCGGTTAGGCGAAGCTAAGCCATTGCAACTGCGGCGTTCGGAAGGGCTGGATTGGCCGGCCTTCTTATTTCTAATGAGAAAATCGGCTCAGCCCCGACAGGCGGCCGAGCAATTAGCGCAACACCTCTTCACCCGGGAGCCCCCAGACTTAGCCCTGCAAACCCTCGATGAACTCGAGGACCCCACCGTGAGCGTGAACCCCGGAGCCCGCCGCCTCATCCGCGAAATCAAAGGGCACCGCGGCCTCTGGCAACGCGAACGGCCCACGCTGATGGTACCGCTAACTAAAGCCCTCTACCGCGTTAAAGACACCTGGTACCCAGCGCTCACTAAACCAGACTCCCTCCGCTCCCTGCCCTTCGGTACGCCGTGCAAATTAAACCTGCCCGATGGCAGCCTCCGCTACGGACGCACCATCCCGCTGGCACATTTCCCGACCGATAAAACACACGACCACCTCACCCCCGCCGAGTGGCTACGCAAGGCTTTAAAATCCTATAAAAAATATCAGTCACGCTCCCTGCGGTGGACCCTCGAACAACTGGAAAAAGAAATCCTCCCGCTCTTGCCTGAACTGACGCATGGCGGCGAAGCGTTTGGCGAAATTTTTATCCAACGTGACACGCTACAAGTCCAACTGGATTACTCCCGCGCCAATATTCGCGTCTGGCCAGATGCGGATCAATTCCCGCTCATCAACCCCGAGTGGCGCGAAATCGAAAAACAGGATATTAATTTGGCCGAAGTACTCGGCGGCGGCACCCTGCACACCGCCCGGGCGGGGCGATTGTGGCGCAAACTGGGACTGATTGATGGAGCCGCTAAACCCACCCAGCGCGGTGAAATCGCTTCCTTCTTTCAGCATGGCGAAGGCTTAGCCATTGCCGCCGCGCTCGAAGACTTAAGCTATGACGCGGAAGCCCTGGCTTGGGACCTCGCGGAATTGCGGGCGGGCGAACGTGTGGCGGCCTCGGCTCGCAACTCGAGTCGCCTCGGTGCCTGCTGCCGCTTAACTTATAAATCTTTAACCGCCGAAGGCTACTTACGCGAAGGTCTCCCCATCGGCTTTGGCGAAGGTTGTGCCGAAGTGATGCGGGCCTTTGCCTTGCACCACAAACTACCTCCGGCCGAAGTAGAAGGTCGTGGCCCAGGAGCGGGCGATTTGGAGCGGGCCCTGTTAGAATGGCGGAGCACCCTGCAACTCATTGCCCACGGACCCACGCACCCGTGGGAACGCTGGCAACAATTACGCCGAGCGGCGTGGACCGTGCTGGTGCAAATCGGGGCGAAACCGCAACCGTTCGCCTAAAAACTTACTGCCCCGTAATCGCTTTCGCGGCGGCCTTCGCCATCTCGCCAGCGCCGTCATTATTGGGGTGAACGCGATCAGGTAAAAATTCTGGGTGCTTATCTAAGGCAGCGTGCATGTCGATGATGCCGCAACCGAGTTCTTTGGCCAACGCCTCAATGCGCGGGATTTCTTTCTGCACATTCTCTTCGTTGATGCCGTAGTTACCCTTGCCAGGCACCGGCACGGGCAAACACACCCATACTTTGGGCTTCGAGCTCAACGCCTGAAATGATTTCACGAGCTCTTTGTAATCATCGCTGAACTCCGACTCGAATTTCCAATTTTGGGGCTTAGTATCGTTGGTGCCGAGCATGATGACCACAACATCGGGCTCCATTTTCAGAGCGTTCTGGTAAGCCTTTTCTTTCCAATAAGGGAAGTCGCCTTTCTTTAACAAAGTCCGGCCGCTGACTCCAAAATTACCGACCTTATACTTCTCCCCCAAAAGTTTCTGTAACTGATTCGGGTAAGACATGCCACCCTTGGTGCCGGAACCTTGAGTGATGCTATCACCGATACAGGCTACTTTGGTGACCTTCGGTTCTTCGGCCGCCAACACGGAAGCCAAGCCCAAGGTTAAACTTAAAATCCAGGAACGCATAAGGAGGGGGTAGTTCCTAAAACAAAATAACCCACGTGGCCGTTTCCAAGCCGGAAACCTCAGCCCCAGACCTGAACCGTCAGAAAACCACCCTTTTACGCTTCCCTTTAGGCCCGTTTCCACGATAATCCTTAGACAGTCATACACGCGCATCCGCACGGAGCAATCCGCGAGGAAAGTCCGGACACCACAGGGCAGGATTCCCGCCGCAAGTCGGGGCACGACGTTAGTCGTGACGGAAAGTGCCACAGAAAATAAACCGCCGCGACCGCAAGGAAACGGTAAGGATGAAAAGGTGGGGTAAGAGCCCACCGCCCCAAGGGCGACCGCGGGGGCACGGTAAACCCAATCCGGTGCAAGACGAACAGGGACCATTCGAGGTGCCCACCAAGGTCCCGGGTTGTCGCACCGCCGCAAGGCGGGTCCGCAAGGACAGAGAAATGGATGCGCACAGGAACGGCGCAAGCCGCCTCGGACAGAATCCGGCTTACAGTGTATGACACCCAACGGAGGGCTAAGCGGAAACGCTTAGCCCTCCCCCCTTTTACCCGCGGATGTTTTAACCGCTTGATTAACCGAGCCCTCGCCTTCATCGACAAAGCTAGATGGAGGCTAACAGCGAGTCACCACCCGTACGACTTCTCGATGAGATCAACGCCGAGACGCGTATCGCCATCCTAGCTCCCCACCCCGACGATGAATCCTTAGGCACGGGTGGACTGATCCAAATAGCCACCTCCCGAGGTGCCCAAGTGCATGTGGTTTTTGTAACCGATGGTGACAACAACCCTTGGCCCCAACGCTTCGTGGAACGTCGCTGGTTTATCGACGCCCCCGAACGCGCCCGATGGGGGGCCCGCCGGCGACTCGAAGGCCAAAAAGCCCTCGCCCTTTTAAGCCAAGGCCAAGCCACCTCGGAATCGCTCGGACTCCCTGACGCAGGCATCCTCGCCCTCTGGGAAGCCCAAATGCCAGGTCCTAAGCCTGCAATCGAAAAAGTTTTTCGCGAATGGCAGCCCCAAATCGTGGTCGTACCCTCGGAGATTGACCGCCACCCCGACCACCAAGCGACCCATGAATACGGTCTCGATGCCATCCGCCAAATCGGCCTGCACTGCCTCGTTTATTCTTATTGTATCCATCGGCCTTGGTCGCAAAAAATGCTCCGGAGGCACGTCGCCTCCGACGCCTTAACCCTCTCGTCCCACGAGCAATCTCAAAAACTGGCGGCCATCCAATGCCATGAAACCCAAATGGCCCTCAGCGCCGGACGTTTTAGCAAATTTGCCAGCCCCCTCGAACGCTACACCCTTGTCCAAATCAGTTAATCATGACCGACTCTAAGACGTCCTCCCCCTTGCCAGCGTGGCTCCACTCGACCCGCTTCCAAGCCATCTTCTTAGTCGTCCTCGTCTTCCTCCTGTTTTGGTGGCGCTTAGGCACCCTTGGGTTGATTGACCCCGATGAACCCTTCTACGCCCTAACGAGCCGGGAGATGGTGCAATCGGGCGATTGGGTAACGCCGCGAGTCTTTGGCGAACCTCAGTTTGAAAAGCCGATTCTTTTTTATTGGGAGACCTGCGTCTCGCAGGTGGTCTTTGGTGACAATGAATTGGGTGCCCGCATCCCGGGAGCCTTGGCCGCCAGCTTGGTGGTTTTCCTGACTTGGTATATTGGCCGCCGATTACTCACCCCACTCGCAGGCTTCTTAGCGGCCGTGGTCTTGGCCTCAGGCGGGCTGTTCGTGGTCATGTCGCGCCTGATGCTCACGGACCTTTCCCACACGCTTTTTATTTCGGCGAGCATGTACTTCCTCTGGCGAGCATTCCATGACGAGGAACGCCCACTGCGCTGGTTGCTAGCCCTCACCGTCGCTTCCGCGCTTTCCATGCTCACCAAAGGCCCCCAAGGCTTGGCCTTTGTGTTCATGGCCGGCCTGATGTACCAAGGGCTAACGGGTAAAAAATCGCCTTGGACCCTAAAACGCTTAGCAGTCTGCCTTCCGCTGTGGTTCCTGATCGCCGCTCCTTGGTACTTGGCGATGTTCTGCTTACACCAATCTGGTCCTACTTCGACGGCTACGGGTTGGGGCTACTACTGGGACTCCTTCTTCATCCACGAAAACTGGGATCGTTTCTTCCATGCGGAACACCAAGGGAATAACACTTGGTACTACTACCTTGAAATGCTCATAGGCGGCTCGCTGCCCTGGATTCCGCTCGTGTTTGCAGCGCTGTGGGAAACGGCGGCTAAATTCCGCGCCACTTTCCGCACGCACTTGGGCTTCACAATGGTGGTCTGCTGGCTCGTCCCGAGCTACGTGTTCATGACCATCGCGCAGAGCAAACTACCGAGTTATATTTTCTTTTTAACGGTGCCGGTGGCCCTCTTGGCGGGGCGCACCTTAGAGCGTTGGTTAACCGAAGGGTTTGGTCCCTTCGAACGCTGGGCCGTGGGGTTAGTGACCCTCATTCAAGGCATCGCCCTGATTTGGTACCTACCCGTTTACCACCCCCACTCGCAACCGTTCTACCCTCAATTACTGGCCCTCGGGATTCCGTTAACGCTAGCAGGCTTGTGGGCCCTGTTTAATCGCAGCCTTGGTTGGGCAATCACGGCCCCAGTCTTCAGCATTGTCTTAGTGTTCACGGCCTTCTTCTGGATTGCCGATCGACTCGACGGCACCGTCGGGAGTCGAGCCATCTGCACCGTGGTCGCCAAAGTCCGACGCCCCCAAGAAAAAATCGTGACCTGCAGCTTCCTCGGTCGAGCCGCTAATTTCTACTTACACGAAAAGCCCGAAGCGATTTTCGTACCTGAACAAAAACCTGCCGGACCTAACCCTGGTGGTAATTTCCGTCCGTTCTACCCGTTCTATTCTTACCACGCGCTCCGCCAACTGACGATTGAGAAGGAGTTGGGTGATTATGTAAAACAACAGGGCTCGATTCTCTGCATCGGCGAAAAACGGGACTTCGAATTACTCAACGAATCGGCGACCTCCTCCGTCAAAGGCCAATGCGAATTGCTTGGTGAAACGGGCGATAGCCCAGGTCGCGCCGTCTTCCGCGTTTCGGCCGCCAAGGCCCCGTAAGTTTAGCTGAGCTAGCATAGACATCCCCGTCACATCCCCAGGGATGTTCCAGGAATGACGACGAAAATAGCGGGAATACCCCGCTCCCAAGATCTTAACGAAGGCGCCAGAGCAAGCGGAAGAAACGCAGCGTATCCTGCCACGGGCGAATCTTGCTACGTTCATCGCCATACTTAGTCGGCACGGGTACGCTGGTAATTTTGCCACCTGCACGCGCCGTCAACACTAAGACTTCCGACTCATACTCAAAGTGATCAGCCTTGGCGTTTAATAACCAAGGGTTCTCTAAGCGCGCCCCTCGATAGCCACACTGCGAATCGGGAATGGGGCAGCGACAAATCCGGCTAATCAGCCACGACATCCAACTGTTCACGAGGCGCCGCACGAGGGGCATACCGCGCGAATCTTGAAAACGATTGCCCAGAACTAATTCGACACCGGGCTGGGAGAGTGCGGCCGCGAAAGCGGGAATGCACTTGGGGTCATGCTGGCCATCGGCATCTAACGTAATGGCATGCGTGAAACCCGCTTGTTTGAGGGTCGCAAACGCAGTCTTCAACGCTGCACCTTTGCCTCGATTCACCTCGTGACGTACCACGCGAGCTCCCGCTTCAGTGGCACGAGCTGAGGTCTCATCGGGCGAACAATCATCCACGACTAAAACATCGGGCAAGTATTGCTGACAGCCCTTGATGACATCGGCGATATGCGCGGCTTCACGGAAAGCAGGTAACACAACCGCAATCCGTACGCCCGCTGGTAAGGCTTGGGAAGTCTCAGCCACGCTGTGCAATCCCTACGTATTTACGCTCGGTCGAGCCCGTATAAATCTGACGTGGGCGATGGATCTTTTGCTTCGGCGTTTCGGCAATTTCCTTCCAGTGCGAAATCCAACCTGGCATCCGGCCGATGGCAAAAATCACCGTGAACATTTCCGTCGGAATCCCAATCGCTTTCAAAATAATCCCCGAGTAGAAATCGACATTGGGGTACAAATTGCGCTGCTTGAAATAAGGATCATTCAAAGCGGCGTCTTCTAAGCGCATCGCAATCGCCAACAAGGGGTCATTAATGCCTAAGACTTTAAGAACCTTATCACACTGTGCTTTGATGATCTTCGCACGTGGATCGTAGTTCTTATACACACGGTGCCCAAAGCCCATCAAGCGGACGTTCTTGGTCTTATCCTTGGCATCAGCGATGAAGCGCGAACCGTCGTCGCCCGAAGCATGAATCTCTTGAAGCATTTCAATCACGGCCTGATTAGCACCGCCGTGCAAGGGACCCCACAACGCACACACCCCGGCGGAAACCGAGGGGAATAAGTTGGCACCACCGGAAGCGACCATCCGCACCGTGGAGGTGGAGCAGTTCTGCTCGTGGTCAGCATGTAGGATTAAAATTAAATCCAGCGCCCGGGCGATTTCAGGATGCACGGCGTAATCAGCATTGGGCTGCGAGAACAACAAGTGTAAGAAGTTGGAGCAGTAATCCAAACCGGGCTTGGGGTAAACGGGAGGCTCCCCTTCCTTCGAACGGTGTGCGAGGGCCGCTAACGTACGAACCTTCGAAATCAACACCGCTGCCGTTTCGTCGAACTTCGCAATGTCATGGGCACGCTCATTGGTGCCGAGCTCAGGGTAATAGCACCCCAGCGTATTCAATGTGGCCGACAAGACCGCCATCGGGTGGGCGTTACCAGGGAAGCCGCTGAGGGCGATGCGCAAGCCTTCGTGGATTTGCGAATTATCTAAGATGCGGGCCTTGAAAGTCGTTAATTGAGCTGCCGTGGGGAGCTCGCCGTAGATCAAGAGGTAAGCCGTTTCGATGAAGGTCGATTTCTCGGCCAATTCTTCGATGCTGTAACCGCGGTAACGCAGAATCCCCTTCTCGCCGTCGATAAACGTCACCTTCGACTCGCAAGCGCCGGTGTTGGCATAGCCATCATCAAACGTGATGTAGCCCGTTTCATCGCGGAGTTTACGGACATCGACGCCTAATTCGTTTTCGGTGCCGACGACGATGGGGAGGACGATTTCTTTCGCGTCCAGTTTAAGTGTTGCGCTCTTGAGGGTCATGGCAAAAGGGGTACCAAGGTAAAAAATACCTCAGCGGTCCGTCAAAGTCAGGAAATTGCGGTAGAGTTGCAAGCCTTTGACCTGACTTTTCTCAGGGTGGAACTGGGTCGCATAAACCCGTCCCCGGCGCACCCCACTCACAAAACGACCGGCATAATCGGTCTCACACCAGACTAAGGTAGGGTCCGTGGAAACCACCCGGTAACTATGGACAAAGTAAAAGGGCTCCCCCTCCCCCCTTAGCCCCGTCAAAAGCGGGCTACCGGGCTTAAAAGTGGCCTCGTTCCAGCCCATGTGGGGAATGCGTAGGCCTGGCTGCGAAGGAAACCGGGAAACCACCCCCGGAAAAATGCCCAGACCTTGGCGATTGCCCTCCTCCGAACGTTCAAACAACGCCTGAAGGCCTAGGCAGATTCCGAGAAAGGGTCGATCAGCCGCAATCCACTCCTTCAGGAAAGCGTCAAACTGAGTGCTCTTGAGGCAATCCATGCAGTCCGCAATCGCCCCTTGGCCAGGGAAGACGACCGCCTCAGCCGTCGCAGCCTTGGCGGTGGTATCTGCCAAGAAAGCTTCTGCCCCAACCGCTTCAAGCGCCCGAGTAACGCTCCGCAAATTACCCATGCCGTAATCAATCACGGCAACGCGCGGTCGACGGCCTGCAACAGAAACACTCACGGTTTAAGCAAGCGTACCTTTAGTGCTGGGAACCCGACCGCCTTGACGGGGATCGATTTCGAGCGAGACGCGCAAGGCCCGCGCAAAGACCTTGAAAAGGGCTTCGGCCACGTGGTGCGGCTCTTCGCCATACTCCAACTTGAGGTGTAAATTACAGCCCAGCGCATTCGCTAGGCCTTGGAAAAACTCACGCACGAGGGCGATGTTAAAATCCTTCACCATGTAATTGGTGACGGCCACTTGATAAACCATCAAAGGACGGTTGCTCAAATCAATCACGCAACGCGCCAAGGTCTCGTCCATCGGCAAAATGAAAAAACCATAACGGCGAATGCCCGCCTTATCGCCCAAAGCTTCTTTAATCGCTTGGCCTAAAACAATGCCTACATCCTCGACGGTGTGGTGATAGTCAACGTCGGTGTCACCCTGGGCCGTGACCTTGAGATCAAGCATCGCATGGCGGGCCAACAGGACCAGCATGTGGTCGAAGAATGGAATCCCCGTATTCACCTCGGCCAGCCCGGTGCCGTCTAAATTCACGCTCAACGTGATTTTAGTCTCTGCCGTATCGCGGCGAAGGTTGGCTTGGCGCACTCCTGCAGTCATGCTTTAGCAATCCTCGGGAGACCGCCTTTTGTCAACCTCACCCTTGCGACCAAGCCTCCGCCGCCGCTAAAAAAGCCTGCATTTCCGCCTCGGTGCCCACGCTAATCCGTAAGCCGGTGGCAGTCAGCGGGTGATGCGGAAAACGACGCACGAGAATTTTGCGGGCACGCAAAAACTCAAACGCGTCCGCCGCGGTGGCCAAGGACGGCTCACGCGTCCGCGAACGGGGCTCGGCAAAAATAAAATTACCTGCCGCAGGATTAACCTTCCAACCCAAGGATTGCAGTCGTTGCCCAACCAGGGACCGCGTGGCGCAAACTTTGCCTACCGTCACCTTGAGCCAAGTTTTATCCTGCAAAGCGGCTACGGCGGCTACTTGGGCCAAACGGTCTAAATTATAACTATCGCGCACGCGGTGTAAAATTTCCGCCACACCGACCGGACAAAGTGCGTAACCGACGCGTAAGCCAGCCAAGGCATAAGCCTTCGAGAGCGTCCGTGTAACCACAACATTGGGGTGACTCTTCACCAACGCGACGCAATCCACACCCGCAAAATCAGCATAGGCCTCATCGACCACCAATAAGCCCGCAAACCGCTCGGCTAAAAGCGCCACCTGAGAGGCAGCAAAAACAAAGCCCAACGGAGCATTAGGATTCGTTAAAAAGAAAACCGTCGCACCACTCTGGGCAATCGCTTCGGCCGACCAACTCCCATCGGCCTGCAAAGGGACTTTAACCAAGGGAGCACCTTGTGCCGCGGCTAATACAGTGTAAAGCGAGTAACTCGGATCGAGCATGCCCACCGCCCTACCCGGTCCAGCATAAGCCCGAATCAATAAATTCAAAATATCATCCGAGCCATTACCCACCACCACTTGCGACGCAGGCAAGCCATGCAAATGCGATACCGCCTCACGCACGGGAGCTGAATCCGGCGAGGGGTATAAACGGAAATTAGCCGACTTCACCCCCACCGCTTCTTGCAACGCCTGCACCACTTGGGCACTGGGCGGATAAGGGTTTTCGTTGGTATTCAGTTTCACCCAACCTTCCCCCTGAGGCTGTTCACCTGGCGCGTAAGCGGACATCGCCGCAATCAAGGGATTAGGCAAAGGAGACGAAGCAGGCATTAGCGTGATTTAAGTTTACTCGCAGCAAATTCTTGGAGCAAGCGACGCGTCAAGGACGGATCGCCGCCCGCCACGACGCGGGCACAGAGGGCTTCTAAATCTTCGGTTGAAGAATGGCGCAGCACAAAGCGTACTTCGGGTAAAGCCGAGGGTGACATACTCAACTCGTAGGCCCCGAGGCCAATTAACAACGGTGCCCACACGGGGTCGCCAGCTAATTCACCGCACACAGCCGCAGGAATGCGATTTTGCGCCGCGGCCCCAAAAATCTGGATCAACGAATGAATCACCGCCGGGTGGCAAGGATCATACAACGCCGCCACACGCGGGTTGCCCCGATCGACCGCTAAGAGGTATTGGACTAAATCATTCGTACCGACGCTGAAAAAGTCGCACTCCTTTGCCAAGGCATTCGCAATCGAAACGGCGGCAGGGATTTCAATCATCGCTCCCAACTTAATAGGGTGCGCGGGCAAGACTTTCTCCGCCTTCAACTCGCTCTCCACTTGGCGGAAAAAAGTTTTGGCCTGACGCATCTCTTCCACGCCCGAAATCATCGGGAACATCACCGCAATCGGACCCAGCGTTGCCGCCCTCACTAAAGCGCGAATCTGCGGACGAAAAATCTCTGGGTGTTCTAAGCATAAGCGGATAGCCCGAAAGCCCATGAACGGATTCGCCTCGGCGGCTAATTCACCCAAACGTTTGTCGCCGCCTAAATCTAAAGTACGGAACGTCACCGTGCGGCCTTTAGCCTGACGCACTGCTTCGGCATATTCTTCATATTGCTCGGCCTCCGACGGCCAAGCATCCAAGCGTAAATATAAATTTTCGGTACGATAAAGCCCCACGCCATGGGCACAATAATGCAGGGCATCGGCCATCTCTGAAGGGCTGCCAATATTGGCTAAAAGGGCAAAACTGCCTCCATCCGAAAGCACATCGGGCAAGGCGATTTCTTGCATCACCCGATCGCGACGCGTGCGGATGGCTTGCTCCTTCGCACGATAACTCTCCAACGTTTCCTTCGAGGGGTTAATAATCACCAAACCCGTTTCCCCATCGACCAACATCATGCTGTCGTCGTACGCGACTTCGAGTAAACCTTGCACGCCCACCACGGCGGGAATACCCAGCGAGCGGGCCATGATGGCGGAGTGACTCGTGCGTCCACCGTCTTCGGTGACAAAAGCCAAAATCCCATCGTCGTGCAAACCTGCGGTCTCGGTGGGCGTTAAATCGCGTGCCACCACGATGTGTTGTTGGGCGGCCTGCCCCAGACGCTCGGGCTGGGTGCCAAGTAATTGTTGCAACACCCGACTCGTCACATCGCGAATATCCGCCGCTCGTTCCCGGAGGAACGTATCCTCCATTTTTTCAAAAATCTGCACGTAACGTTGTGCCACTTCCTGGAAACAGAACTCTACATTGAAGCTGGTTTTCCGTACCTCACGCGTCACATCATCAATCAACGCCACATCTTCTAAGACCAATAAATGTGCATCAAAAATGGTCGCTTCAGAAGCGTTCAACTTTTTGCTAACATCATCCCGCAACGCTGAAATTTCTTTACGCGTCGCGACTAAGGCCGCTTCAAACCGCCGTAATTCGGCATCGAGATCGGCGACCTTTTGGCAGGCCACAATCTCCATCCCTTGGGAAAGCAGGTACACGAGCCCTTGGGCCACACCGGGAGCGGCGGCCGTACCTTGGAGCCTGACTTCGGGCTTATGTGGGTCTGCCTGCATCCAATGTTAAAATGGTGCCAGCTAACCGCAGAGTGCAAGGCAGGATTAAGAACTTAAGCCTCGTTAACGAGGGTTTCATCCACAGGCGAAACCACCTCAGGCATCACCACATTAGGCATCCCCATCGCATCGGGCATGTCGTTCGTGGGTAGGTCCAATTCACTGTTAACGACCTCTGAAATCATGAACTTCACGGGCATGTCCTCGAAGTTGGTTTCTTGCTCTTCGACGATATCTTCCACGTAGAAAAGCCAACCAGAATACTCCGCAGGAATGCTCACCCGTAACTCCACAAAGACTAAGGCTAAAAGACAAAGGTGAGCTAGGGGGCGGCCAAAACGTTGGGCGAAACGACTTAAGCATGCCATAACCCACGAAGGGGACTTCTCTTGGCGCTGACTTAAAAAGGCGACTTGGGCTTGGTACAAACGTACCCGAGCATGAAAGCGACGCTGCATGTCCTCCGAGGACTTAATCGCATTACGCAAACGAATCACTTGGTCCTTGGTGGCCGTGCCATCCAAGTAACTCACGACGAGCATCTCGAATTCGGAATTACTCATTCGCGGAACTCCTCTCCCATCAAGTCACGCAAGGCCTCCCGAGCCCGGTTAATGCGGCTTTTCACCGTACCAATCGACAGCCCTAGCTCTTCAGCGATTTCTTCGTAGGACATGTTACGCACGTTGCGCATGGTAAGAATACGAGCATGCTCGGGCTTCAATTGTTCCATGCACTCGGCCACTTTCTTCACAAATTCGTTATGCTGCGCCTCGTGACCAGGCCCCTGATTGCCATCCGAGAGGATATCATGCAGGGTAGAACCAGGATCTTCGCCGAGGTCAGCGTCGAGTGACATGGATTGATCGCGCTTCCGGCGACGCCAGTACCAGTAACGATTACGGGCTAAATTCGTGCCAATTTGGTGAATCCAGGTCGAAAAAGTCGCCGTTCCGCGGAAGGAAGCTAAAACACGGTGGGCCCGGATGAAGGTGTCTTGCGTGATTTCCTCGGCGTCCTGACGGTTACGCAACAGGGAGAATACCTTAGCAAAAATCCGACCCTGATAACGCAGCACCAACTCGTTATAAGCCGACAAGTCCCCTTTACGGGCTCGGTCCAGGGCAATCTGGTCGGCTTCAGTTTCCATAGTTAGGGGTGGATTTTGACGGGGAATTAACTGACAATGCTACTGACATATCAATAGAATTCAACTGTTCTCTTTTACCCCTCCCCCTCCCTTTTCGGAAACCATGCTCACGTTGAATAAGAAAAGCCCTACCCTACAGTGGGTTAACTGCCTTGACGGCGTTCAGGGCTCCACCGACCGGTTTCCGACCCTTCTCCCCCTGGGGAGCCCTAAACCCTACCTAGAAATCAGCCAAACGGACCATGGGCTGGTTTTCACCCCCCTTCACGCCCAACTGGTTCTGTTCAACGGTGCCCCGCTGCGCAAAGGGGTGACGTTGCGCGAGATGGCTACCTTGCAGTTCGACGAGACCTTGCTCTGCGTCTGCTCAAATTCTGGCAACGAAAGCCTGCCGGCTATCCAGCCTAAGACGTGGGCCCTCTTCGACGCAGCCACCGGAGATCTTTTAGGGGAATTCGCTCCCGAACAACTACTCGACAAAGCTCGTGAGTTGGGCCGCGCTCCCAACACGCTCGCTTGCACACCTCAAGGACTGGAAGTGGGTTTCACGCTCAGCCAAGTGGCTCCTTTATTCACCACGCATACCGAAGTGAGTCCGCGGCCTAACACCGCCATACTCGCCGCCGAACAAAATCGCGGCGCTCACCTTTGCCCAGTTTGCTGGACGCGTTTTGATGCGGGCGATGCCCTGAGTATCGCCGTGCATGAAGATTTACGCGGCGATCCCGTACTCGGCTCCGATGCCCGCCTGCGCTTCCACCCCACCCGCTTCAATGATCAAGGGCTGGCCCTCGATCCGATGGGCTTGGCTTGCACCGATATCGCCTGCCCGCACTGCCGCCGCCAATTACCCCCGGGCTTTCTCGACATGCCGCACCGCATCATGTCGCTCATCGGCGCCCCGAGCTCAGGCAAGTCTTACTACTTAGCGGTCCTCACCCACGAGCTGCAGGAAAAGCTTCCCGAAAACTTTAACGTCGCCTTCAAAGACGGCGACCCCAGCGGCAACATCTTGCTCAATCAAATGCGCAACACGTTGTTCTCGGCAATGACCCCCGAGGACGCCTTGCTGGGCAAAACTGCTTTGGAAGGAGCCACGTATGAAAAGCTGCCTCGTTTAGGTCGCATGGTTTCGCTGCCGCGTCCGTTCATCTACTCGCTCAGCCGAGCGGACCAACCCCGCCGCGAGACTTCAATCATTCTTTACGACAACGCCGGAGAACACTTCGAACCTGGCATTGATATTCACGACTCGCCCGGAGCGATGCATGTGGCCAACTCAGCGGGTTTAATCTTCCTCTTCGACCCCACCGCTAACACCCGCTTTAAATCTAAACTCATCGGCGTCGAAGACCCCCAACTGTCCTTGAAGGGTCGAATTGACCAACAAGACAGCATCCTCGCGGAAATGGAAACGCGCATCAAACGCGTCATGGGCTTGTCGCGCGAAGAACGCATCGCCACGCCACTGGCCTTCGTCGTGGGCAAATGCGATACTTGGTCAGGACTTCTCCCCTCGCCACTCGAGTCAATCCTGAGCGACGGCAAACTCGACCTCGCCGCCATCCAACGCAACTCCGATCGCGTACGCACGGTCTTAGTCAACCTCTGCCCCGGCTTAGTCGCCGCCGCCGAAAGCCTGGCTAGTCAAATCTGCTACTTTGCCGTGACGTCCTTTGGACACACGCCCGTGATGATTCAAAGCGGTGCCAACAAAGGCCGTATTGCTCCCGACCCGCAACGACTGGCGCCGGCCCACGTGGAAGAACCCGTCTACTGGATTCTGCACCTCTCGTCGCCGGAACTTTTTCCCTGTAAGTAATTTTTAACGACACCCTTTTCATGCCGCTGCAATTAATTTTCACCTCCGCCCCCCAAGGCCTCGTCGCTGGCCGCTCGGGCTTTTGCACGGTGGCACGTCATCGCGCGATGCCCGATCGCTTGGCTCAACTCCTCGAAGCCATCGGCACCCCTCACCATCAACCCACGGGTGAGACCTTCACGTTCCGCACCCTCGAAGCCTCAGGCAAAACCTGGTATGTGCTCTCACGCTTCGTCGCTCGCGGACTCGACTACACGCAACGCGACAATCGCTTAGCCCATCACTTAGCGTTCACGCAAGAAGAGGCGATGGTCCTCCCCCCGTCTGCTTCCTTCGCCCTGCGCTGGAAAGGCTGGCGTGATGAATGGTCCGAAACGCCTACTTGGCTCGAAGGCGAAGATAAACCCTTGCCCCTCGCCCCGCCCACCCCGCTCATCCCTGCGATGGCTTGGCGCGAACTGACGGGCACCGGCTCGAAAGCGGCTTGGTTAGTAGAAAACTCGAGTGCGCGAACGGTCACGCTGACGCATGCTCCAGAAACAGCCCAAGTGCTGCGACTCTTTGCGGAATCGGCCGCCTTGCTAACGAAGGCCGCTTGGTCAGCAACGTTCACCACGGATGCTACGATCACGGGGGCCGAAAGTTTTGCGTGGTCGATTGGTCCCGTAAGCGGTCGGGTCGAAATCGATTTTTCCCAAGCCGCCAACCTGCCCGCTCCCAGCGGAGATTTTGCCCGCCAAGCAGCAATGGGCGTCACGAGCAGCAATAACACGGCAGCCCCCAAGCGAACGAACGTCGAAAAAAATTCTGACGCACCGGCACCCCGCGAGGCTAAATCGAATTACGCCCTCACGATCAGTCTCACCCTGTTCTTCGTGGCTCTCGCTAGTTGGTTAGGATGGCGCTATTTCCACGCCCCCGCCCCCGCACCGACACCGGTCGTGGTTAAGATTCCAACGCCTCCTCCGATCGACACCGCGAAAGCCGATGAAATCATTCGAGCGAATCGTGCCTTGAACGATGTAGCGAGCTACCTTGCGCGTGATGATTATGTGATGGCGGCAAAGTTATGGATGCAAACCTGCCAAATTTCCCCAGAGTTCTCGCGTAAATACAGCGACCAACACCTGCCGCGGATTAAATCTAAATACGCCGCCGCCACGGCCCAACAATTGCTAGCCCGACTCGAAATCCCTGGAGCTACGGCCGACCCTAAAATTGCCCAAGAAATCGCCAAGGAAGCGCTAGAAGCTATCAGCGTCGGCGAAAAACTCGGTGTAACCCAAGATGAAGGCTGGAAACGTCTCACCGAGATCACCGATCGCGCCCAACTGGTCGCCTCCCTCGACCTTCGCCCCACCCTCGTTCTCATCGGTGAATGGGTCACCGCCGATATGGGTGCTTCGTCACCTTCGTCCGCTGAATTCAAACTAAACCCCAACGCGGCGGAACGGTTAAATCAATACATCCAATCCACGGGCGCTACTTCGGCCAAATCTATCGATGCGCGGTTGCGTTTATTAAACCTAACGTCTTTTCATCAACGTGACACGGCTACGCCCTTTATTCGCGGCGAAATTCGGCGCGGTGCCCAATCCAACTGGATTGAAAGTTTCCCTGAGCCAGGGCGTCTCCCTGCCATCGTCATTGGCGTAGGGACGCGCAATAGCTCGATTGCCCTCAACTTCAAAGACAACACGGCCACGCAGTTAAAAACCAGTAATCGTCTTTTAGAAATTCAACTGGCGTCAGGCGAACGCTTTGCCATCGCCCTGCTTGCTGACCTGAAAAATCTTAAACCGCTCAACCTCACGCTCGGTGCACTGCAATGCGAGAGTTCCACGGGTGTCGTCCATGCCGCCCCCTGGGCCGAACCAGTCGTGAACTGCTTCATCATCGTCAACGCCATCCCCGGACTCTACCCCGAAGGTCACGAGTTCCCCGATCGCGACTTACCTTCAATCCGTGCCACCCGTTCGGTACTCGAAACCGACATCATCCGTCTGGAACGCAAATTCGGCCCCGGCACGCCTTCGAATAGCATTATCATGGCCCGCCGGGAAGCCCTCACAGCTGGCGATAACGTTAAAGCAGGCGCACCTTGGAGCCTCCAAACGGTCGACCCCAAAGGGGATGTCATCCTCAGCCTTTTAGAGTTTCGCTAATACCCATGCAGATTGAACGACTCATCGCGCGTATCCGCGGCCAACTCGACCTCAATACCCCGGACCTAGAGGCTCGCTCCCTCGCCAGCGAATACGCCGCTCTTTGCCTTCGCACGCGCGAACGGCTCGAACAATGCGTCGCCCTCATTCGCAGTGGCAACGACCATGCCGCCTTTGAAGTCGCCGAATCTGACCCCGACCTGCTCGGGCTTTGCGCCCACCTGAGTTTCGCAGAATCGGAACGCTGGAACGCCCTTTGCCGCGAACGTGGCCTCCCTCCTGGACTTCCCCTCGACAGTCAACATGTCATCGCCGTCGAGGGTCTCTACGGTAAAGCCATCGGCGAAAATCACCCGCTCTATCGCGATTACCGTGATGCCATTCGTACGCGCGATGAAGATCGTGCACTGTCCGTTTTGCGTTCCATTGTTCGCATCAACCCCGACGACCCTAATGCCCGGGCAGAACTGACCCGACTGTCGGCTAAGTTTTTACGCGAGTCCTTAGGCAAAGTGAATCAACTCTTCGTGGCGAATCAGCCCGAAGAAGCCGTGCACCTCATGGATCGCATGGAGCGTTTCGGTGCCAATACTCTCACGGAAGATGAGCGCTGGAACGAAGCCCTCGGCAAACGGCAGACTTGGTTGCGCGCTAAAGCCCTCGAACAAATTCGACAGCACATCGCCGAAGCCCAAGAAGCTCGGAGTGGTCAACACTGGGAAGCGAGTGCGAGCTTCATCGGCCGTGCCCGGGCTCTCGAACGAGACCACCAAGTCACCCTGCCTGCCGACTTAAATCAACAACTGAGCGACCTAGAGGCCTGGGCCGGAGAATTAGCCGCCGAAGCGGAAAAGGAAGCAACGCTACGCTCTAATACCCAAGCGCTGATTGATGAATGGAATAAACTGCGCCAAGAATCCGCTAAACTTAAATCGCCTGCCATTCTCATCGCTCGTTTAAAACAGTGGATTGAACGGGCCACCCCCTTTGAAGATCGTTTGCCCGAAGGCATGCTAAAGGAGGCTCGCTCCCTAAGCCAAATCACCCGGACCCGCCTTAGCCAACGCTACTCCGTGTTAGTCACCGCATGGGTCATCGGGCTCCTCTGCGTTCTCGCCGGCTTCGGCTGGTGGCATTATAAAAATAAATTAACCAACGAAGCTGAAGAACGCTTCGTGTCAGCCCACGAATTAGCGAGTGCTTGGCGTAACGCTGAAGCGCTCAAGGCACTCGAAGAGTATAAGAGTAAAAACCCCACCCTCGCGAGTGAACCCAGCATGGTAGAAGAGGAAAAGAAACTCCGCGATACCATTAGCAAACAAGAAGCGATCGAACAAAAACTCCGCGCGGAAGCCATCTACCTTGAAACCCGCCGCCACGAAGGCGTCTCGCTCAATAACTTCGCTGTCACCGCTCCGCGCGTGAACGCTTACTTAGAAGAAATCGAAAAGGTCGGAGCCGCCGCCCAGAAACGCCTTGAGGCCATACTCGCCGACCCCAGTGCCCTCAAAGCCACGTGCGAACGCATCAGCGAACAGGCCCAAGCCGAACTCACGGAGGACCGGGCGAGTCTTAAAAAATCTCTCGGTGATGAAGAAAATGTAACCAACCCTGTGCAAGCGGTCGAGGCCGTGGATCACTTGCGTCAACTGCTCTCTAACCTCCGCAAGGCAGGCATTAAAGATCTCGATGCCGCCGACGCCGAAGTAGACCGGGCCGAAGAACGCTTACGCGATGAACGCAAAGTAGCCACTTCCTTGAAAACCCTCACGGACGCGGCGGATTTAAAATCCTACCTCGATGCCCTTCTGAACGCCAAAGCGAGTTCGAACGAGAAGTCTGAATTATCGAAACGTGCCGGCATTATTTTAGAAAAGGCCGAGACCTTAGCTAAACTCCCACGTGCAATCTTGGCCCCTCGCGTCGGTGCGATGTGGGATGCCACAACTTCCCTTGACCTGAATGCCAACTTCACCCCGGAGACTTTACTCGAAGGTGAAAGTAAAATCCTACGCCAACTTTCCGATGACGCCGTGGCCCGCTCGTTGCGCAAATTCAACGTGCGCCAATACTCCAACCAAGGGGTCACCATCACCCGCTCTGCTTACATTGTAGGTGAAATCACGCTGGATAAGCACGTCATCACCGACGGCCTCGAATACGTCCTGAAAGGCAAAGAATTAACCCGCGAAGGGATTGTCTTGGAAAGCACTTGGAGTCGTCGGGAATTTACCAACGGCGCCAAGTCGGGCGAAGACCTGCAAGAAGGCGTCTTGATTCCCGAAATGGAATACCTGCGTCAATTCGGGCGTTTCTACGATGTCAAAACCGGCAAGCTCAATGAGCCCATCTTACGCACGCTCGATCGGGTTCGTCGTAACCCCTCCCCTAACCTCGAAATCCGCGCCTACCACTTACAAGAACTCTTCAAGGTGGCGAGTTTGCGCCCCGAAATCTCGGGCATCATCTACTCACCCTCGGCCCAACGCGACGCTGAGGAATTGCGTCGCATCACACAAAACTCCATGGGGGGCTACGATTTTCTCTTCAAAGATAAATGGGCGGACATTCAGGGCGAACTGAAGAGTTACCTCAATCGCAACACCGCCACAAACTACGCCGATGAAGCTCGCTTCTGGCGTAGCGTCTTCGTCACCCTGCGTTCCCATAAATTGATCTTCGCCGGCATGGTCGGCCAAAACGGCAAACCCAACCTCCGCGACAAAGTACTCAACACGACGCTCTACGGACTCGACACCGAAGGCCGCGCCACGGTGCTCTTCCGCATCGGTCTCGATGGCACGCCCACCCGCGTGGCAGAAGCCGCCCCCTTCACGCCCTTACTGCGCTACCCTGGCTCAGTCGAGGAGGCGGTCAAAGCCGCCACCGTGCCTACTAATCTCATTCCCCCTGAAGGCGGCTGGGAATCGCTCCTGCAAGGTCGCGACCTGTAAAACATGAGCCAAACCTCTCAATACCGTTTACGCTGGAAAGGCTCGGTCTCAGGCCCGTACTCGCTCAGCCGCATCAGCGAAATGTTGCAGGCAGGCGAAATCAGTTTGCTACACAACATTGAAGTCGAAGGTCGCTGGCAAACGCTGCGCGATTACTTCCGCGCGACCGGCATCAACCCCTCGCCAGTTCATGCAGGCTACACCTCGGACAACCCACCACCTCCTCCAGGGGCGAGTAATAACACCAACCTCACCGCAGGAAACAAAGAGCCGCGCAACGCCAACGCCGAAGCCCTCGAGCGTTTTGTGCTCCAAGGTTATTTTTGGTGTGGCGCCACTTTCCTCATGCCACCCGTGCTCGCCCTCTTGGTATGGCTTTGGGTGAAGCTTCATGAGTGGACGACCTTTATCCCAGAAACCCCACCGCTCTCCCAGTTCGTACTGCTTTGCTTTACCACGTTGGTAGGCGGCTTGTTGCCGATTTATTTCGTGCGTAAATTAGGCAAACTCCTCGATGATGCGGGCCTGACAGAAATTCGCCAAGGGCAGGAAAAGCTCGTCTACTTCCTAGCTTCCCTTGGGATTACCATCTGGGTAGTTTTCTTTTGGTTTATGACCCATTCAAAGACCCTACCTCAATCGGCTTGACGAAGGGACGGCAGTTTAATGGACTCCCCGAACTCGATTTTGGTAGCGTAGCTCAGTTGGTTAGAGCGAGGGACTCATAAGCCCTAGGTCGGCAGTTCAATTCTGCCCGCTACCACCATCGGGTGCTTTCCACCGCCCGCTTAGGCCTTTAAAACTTCGCCGACGGGCACATCCAAACCATCTTTCCACAGCGACTCGATGGCGTAGCTGCGACGTACATCTTCGCGGAAAAGGTGAAAGATCACATCCACGGCATCAACCACCGTCCAACCGCTTTCCTTCTGAGACTCCGAACCGCGCGGACGCGAACCGGCTTCGCCTAAAGATTTTTCTAATTCAATCCGTAAAGCGCGCAAGTGAGGCTCCGAAGTACCCGAAGCAACCACCAGGAAGTCGGCAATCGAGGACAATTGGCCGAGCTGCAAGATGCGCATGTCGAACGCTTTCTTATCATCCAAAGCTTTGACCGCCGCCACTAAGTAAGCTGGCAACTTTAACGCCGGGGCTTTGACGGCCACCACTGGCTTGGTCGAACGACCCTTGGCCTTCGAAACGGCTGGCTGCTTACGCACAACTGCACGAGGGGCTTTCTTTTTATCACCGGAGCGCCCCTTGGAGGTGGTAGGCTTACGAGCTGGTTTTTTGGAGGCGCACATAATTAAAGTCGATAAAGGTGATGCTCATCGATGTAACGACCGACCTCGCTGGGCAAGCCGTTTCGGATTAATTCACCCCGCCGTAACGCGGCACGCAAGTCAGTCGAAGAGACTTTGACCTCCGGAGCCCGCAAGACGGTTAAACGCACACAATGTTTTATCGACTCCGGGACTTCCACACTGAGTCCATCGCGAGCCAAGACGGCAAACTCGACCAAACGGCCCAATGCCTCCACTTCGCGCCACTGCGGCAAACGTGCCAATTGATCCGCCCCTAAAATCCAGACGCGGCGGGCCTGCGGAAATTCAGCCGCCAATTCTCGGGCGGTATCGACCGACCAACTGCGGCCCGGGCGATATAATTCTCGCGTGTCGACCACCGCCCAAGGCAATGCTGCAAAGGCCAGCTTACAAAGTGCTAAGCGATGCTCCACGGGAATAACGGGACTGGCCTCACGCAACGGAGCCAAGCCTGCAGGAATCACCCACACCTGCTCCAAGCCCAATTGACGCCACGCCGCTTCCGCCGCCGCCACATGTCCCAGATGAGGAGGGTCAAAAGTTCCGCCCAAAATACCAAACGACGCTGGCATGCCCCACTCTCCGATAAACTATCCTCACTGGCAATCTAAAGCAGGCTTGAGCCAAGCCCAACAATCGAAACGATGCCCCCATGGCGTCCGCTTCGCGCTTCTTGCCTTCATCGTTCAAAGCTTCTGACCCCATTGCCATCATCGCGGGCAAGGGACGCTACCCCGCTCTGCTCGCTGAATCAGCCCTCGCCCGCGGCGTGCCCGTGAAACTGGTTTCCTTTGAAGACGAAACTGACCCCGCACTGATCGCTCGTTTTGACAGTAAAAACCATCGCAGCGTCCCCGTCGGCAAACTGGGAACCCTGCTCGACTCCCTCACGGCCCTAGGGGCCAAGGGCGCGGTCATGGCCGGCCAAGTCACCCCGCGAAAACTTTTCTCGGGCATGGTGCCCGATTTCAAATTGGTCACCTTGCTCGCGAGTCTTAAAGAGCGGAATGCCGAAACCATCTTCGGCGGCATCTCGGCCGAAATCGAAAAGATTGGCGTCAACATGCTAGACGCCCGAGTATTCCTCGACGACCACTTGGTTACGCCAGGTTGTTTAACGGGCTGGTCCTGCGGGATTAACGATGAAGCATTACAGTTCGGCATCCGCATGGCTCGCGAAATGGCCCGACTCGATATCGGCCAATCCGTCGTCACCGCCAAAGGGACCGTCATCGCGGTTGAAGCCTTTGAAGGCACCGACCAAATGCTAAAACGTTGTGCGGCGACGGGCGGTAAAAGCATGGCGCTCTTTAAAGCCACTAAGCATCAACAAGACTTCCGCTTCGATGTACCCTGCTTCGGTTTACGCACCTTAGAAAGCATGGCCGAAGGTGGCGTGCAAAAAGCAGCTCTCGAAGTCGATGGAGTCATTTTAATCGATAAGCCCGCCGTAATCCAGCGCGCCAAACAGTTGGACATCGACCTCTTTGGCTTCTCGGCCTCGTGAACGCCCTTGAAACAGTCATCGCGGATTTCCTGACTCGCAAACTAGGCGGCGCAGGCACGGTGACACACTGCACCCTGAGCTCTGAAGATTTAAACCTGACCTTGAACTTACAGGGTGAAGTCGATCCTGTGACCTTAAGCATTCAAGGGCTGACTTGGTCCGTCCACGAGGGGCACTTCATCCTACATTGTCGCACGCTCCACTGCAGTTTGGCATGGTTGCAAACGTTGGGACAAAACTGGCTACGCGACCACGACCAAAAGGTTCAGTGGCCGGATCATATTAAATTTATTCCGCTTAAGTTAAAGCTCCGCCAAGCAAGCTAGTTGCTGACTTCAAAAAAATTCCAAGCCAAGATACTTTCCGCGATGAGCCAGCCCACCAAAAGGGCTAGCACCAACGTAATCCACTTGCGGTGCCGAAACCAAAAACTGGGCTTGTCCGTGGGACTACCCATCGAACCTCGCTGGATTAACAATAGTTTCACTTGTTGAGACAAGGGCAGACTCGTCTCGGGACTTAAATCCTTATGACTATAACCGCTCGGCCGGTAATCGACTTTGCGGAAGCGATCTTTGAGCCAACGCCACATGGCGTCCAACTTGACCCCTTTCCCCACGCTTTACAAGCGACTCCGCAACCCATAACTTCGCCCCGTGAAGACCACCACCCGGTCCATTCGTGCCCTCAAAGGGGTGCGGCCCATTGTCTGCCTCACGGCCTATGATGCCATTACCGCCCGCCTTGCCAGCGAAGGGGGTGCCGACCTTATCCTCGTAGGCGATTCCGTGGGCAATGCGGTCTTGGGTATGCCCGACACGGTCGGCGTGACCCTCGACATGATGCTCCACCACACGGCGGCCGTCGTACGTGCGAAGCCCGATCCAGTTGTGATCGGCGACCTTCCCTTTGCCCTCGCCCACGATTCTTTTTCTAAAGTATTGGGTTACTGTCGGCGTTTTCTTCAAGAAGCCGGAGCCCAAGGGGTTAAAATCGAAGGCGGCACGCGCCTCGCCCCCACTATCGCTAAACTCGTCGATGCGGGCATTCCTGTCATGGGACACGTGGGCATGCTCCCGCAACGGGTGCACACGACAGGCTACCGGCGCCGCGGACTGACCGCTGAAGACCAAGCGATGGTGCTACAAGATGCCCGAGCCATTGAAGCCGCCGGCGCTTTTGCAATGGTGCTAGAATGCGTCGACGAAAAGTTAGTGTCGGCCATCACGAGCCAAGTAAAAATCCCGACGATTGGCATCGGCTCAGGCCAAAACTGTGATGGGCAAATTCTCGTGATTCACGATTTACTCGGCTTCACCGCCAACCCTCCGCCCTTCGCTCATCCCGAAGCCAACCTTCACCGTAGTGCCGTGACCGCCCTGCAACGCTGGGCTAAAAAAGTTCGCACGCCTAAAACTTCTCGATGAATTGCGTTATTTTTGGAGCGGGCGCTTGGGGCACCGCAATGGCTTTACACCTGAGCCGACAAGGGCAAACAGTCACGCTCGTGCCGCGTCGTTTGGAACAAGCCCTCGCACTTTCTAGTGCGCGCGAAAACACCGACTACTTGCCGGGCTTTAAATTTGACCCTTCGTTGCAAATTGGACTCGAGCCGCTGCCCGCGTTGATGGAGGCCGATATTCTTTTCCTCGCCTGTCCGTCCAAAGGCCTACCCGCCCTGCTCTCCCAAATCGGCCCGCACGTTAAAAACTCCTCGGTGCGCGTGGCGATTTCACTCTGTAAAGGTCTCGATCAAACCACGTTAAAACGTCCGACGGAATTAATGGCCGAAGCTTTTGGTTCCTTGCCAGTCGCCACGCTGAGCGGCCCTAGCAACGCCGAAGAAGTTGCCCGCGGCCTGCCCACCGCCCTCGTGCTCGCGGCCGCCCGAGCTGATGACACCTTGCGCGAAGTGCAAAGCGCCATCAGCGGACCCAGCCTCCGGCTCTACACCTCCACCGACCTCCCAGGCGTCGAAATCGGCAGTACGTTAAAAAACGTCTACGCCCTCGGAGCGGGACTTTGCGATGGCTTGAAACTGGGTTCCAATGCGAAAGCGGCTTTCCTTTCTCGTGCCCTGCAAGAAATGCTTCGCCTCGGCGAAGCCTTAGGTGGACGGAGTGAAACATTTTTAGGATTGAGCGGCGTGGGCGATTTAATGGCCACCGCTCACGGGGCTTGGAGTCGTAATCGAGCCCTCGGCGAACAAATTGCTCTCAACCCCAAGAAGGCACTCGGTGAACTCGCGGCACGACGCGAAGCCGTCGAAGGCCATCGCGCCACCGAGACGCTTTATAAACTAGCCAAGCAACGCGGCGTCACCACGCCCATCTTGGAGTGCCTGCATGCCATTCTCTACCAAGGTCTCGACCCGCAAGCAGGGGTCACGGCCTTGATGACCCGCGATTTAAAAGCGGAAGCATGAACGCCGGGGACGTCGAGTCGCGACGGTCGCCCATCGCCGGGCTAGGTCTCTTTGCCTTACGTCCTTTCGCCGCTGACGAGAAAATCGCCCCTTATTTAGGGGAACGTACGACTACGCCGCCGACCCCGACCGAAAACAAGACCTACAGTTTGGAAGTGAAACCTGGGCTATGGATTGACGGTCAAGCGGCCACCAACCCTGCTCGCGCCGCCAACCACGCCTGCTACCCCAATGCCGAACTCGTCTATTTCGAGTCCGAAGATCAGGCCTGGCTCGTGGCGAAAACGGCGATTCCATCCGGCACCGAAATCACGTTTGACTACGGTTTTACCTTGGCAGAAAGCCTATTTAACCCCTGCAATTGCGGGCACCCCGACTGCGTCGGGCGAATTATCGCCACCCCCCTCCGACCTGCCCTCCGCCGCCACCTGCGTTTTTCCCGTCCAAGGGATTGACCCCCAGCAAAGTCGTCGTCACTTTTCGCAGGTCAAGCCCCACCACTCTCCCATGAAAAAAGTCGCCCTTACTGAACTCGATCCTCGCCTGCAAAAGCAGATCACGAGCGCCGAACAGCAAATCAAGACTAACCCCCAGTACGCGATTGAAATCCTGACCGGTATCCTCACTCGCAACCCGGGTTGCATTGAGGTCCGCCGTTGCCTGCGCCGCGCCCAAAAAGCCGTCCTCGGCACCAAGAAGGGCCTTTTCGATGGTATCGTCGGCACCCTCACCAGCGGCAAAATCGCTAAGGCCGTCGAAGCCGACCCCGTCGCCGCCGTGCTCGAAGCCGAAGCCGCCTTGGCCAAGAAACCCACCGACGCGAACGCCAATCGCACCCTTGCCCTCGCGGGTCTTAAATTAGAATTCTATGAGTTAGCCGCCTTCGCCTACGAAGAACTGGCCCTCAACGACCCCAAGAACGTTCAACACTACATCGATTTAGCCAACGCTTGGATTGCGGGTCATGAATACGACCAAGCCCTCGCCGCTGCCGACATGGGCTTGAAAGTTTTCCCTGGTAACGGCGACCTCCAAGAAGCCGTCCGCAAAGCCTCCGTCAGCAAGACGATGCGCAAAGGTAACTGGGAAGATAAAGGCGACTTCCAATCGAAGCTCAAAGACAAGGACGAAGCCCTGCGCCTCGAACAGGCCGCTCGTACCGTTACCGACGCTGCCACGGCCGGAGAACAAATCACCATCTTGGCCGAGAAAATCAGCCAACAGCCCGACAGCTTGGACCTCTACCGCGACATCGTTCGCCAATTCGTCGCCACGGGCGATCTCGACTCGGCTATCTCTTGGTTACAACGCGGTCGCTTAACAACCCTCGGCAAAGCGGACTCTTCCTTGGAGCGCCAAGAAAACGACTTAGTCGTCACGCGTTTCGAAAAAGTCATCAAGGGCTTAAAGGACCAAATCGCGGCGAACCCTCAAGACACGGCCGCTCAAGCCGAACTCGCCAAGCAAGAAACCGAACTCAAGGACTACCGCCTCAAGACGGCAGGCGACTTGGTCACGCGCTACCCCAACGACTATTCGTTCCGCTACGAGTACGGCAACTTGCTCCTCGAAGTCGGTCGCGTCGACATGGCCGTACAACAATTACAATACGCACAGCGTAATCCCAAGTACCGCCAGCCCGCCCTCTTTTCGATTGGCAAGGCCTTTATTGCCTCTGGCAAGTTCGACTTAGCAGTGGAACAATTGACGGTCGCTAAGGCCGAAATCCAACTCATGAATGACCTCAAGAAGGACGTCATCTACGAATTGGGTCATGCGTATGAAAAGTCCGGTAAGATGAAAGAAGCCGTGGATGAATATAAGATCATCTACATGGCTGACTCGGGCTTCCGCGACGTCTCCAAGAAGATCAACGATTTCTACGAGAGCCAAAAGGGTCCCTCGGCCTAATCACCTTTTGCTCCCTTTACGCGGACAGTTCCCCCTGTCCGCCCTCCTTTCCTGTCCATGGCACTCACGCCTTTTAAAAGTAACCTCATTGCCGATGTTGGCGTTAGCATGGGCGATGAAGGTAAGGGTCGACTGATTCCCGAAATCGTCCGCGAGTTACAAAAACTCACCGGCCGCCGCGAAGTGGTTGGCACCGTCCTGAAAGTCAATGGCGGGGCGAATTCCGGCCACACGGTCGCAGGCTTAAAACTCAATCTCTTGCCAGGTGGCGTCGCCGAACACGATGTGGCCTGTTTGGCACTAGGCTCAGGTGTAGTCGCCGACCCACGCAAAGCCCTTTGGGAAGCGCTGCCCGTGGAGCAAAAAGGCTTCCCCGTCCTCTCTCGCTTGCTCATCGACGAGCGTTGCATGGTGTCCGATGTCTCGCACCGCATTCTCGACTTAGCTTGGGAAGATTATCGCGTGAATGTGTTAGGTCACGAACCCCGCGGTTCTACGGGTCGCGGCATCACGCCAGCTTACGCCGATGAAGTCGGCCAATTCCAAACGCACTACGCCGAGTTTCTCGCCACGAGCGAAAACTACGCCATCGGCCTCGAAGCGCGCCTGCGCCGGGCCGCCAGCATCGTGCAACACGTGTGTCGTTTAGCCCCGGAAAAATGGGCTCAGCTTTTCCAAAAGCTGACGGACGCAGAATTACGGGCCAATCAAGGGGCGATTACTGCAGGTATCTTCTCGGCTCAAGAATTTGATTTCACGCGTTACGCCGGCCCCACGCCTTTCACGTTTAACGAAGCTGCGGTATTAGCCGATTACTGGGAAGCCGGCCAAAAATTACGCCACTGCATCGGCGATGTCCGTGAGCGCATCCTCGGAGATCTCGCTGCCGACCGTCGCATCATCGGCGAATTCGGCCAAGCCTTCTGGCTCGATAAGCGTGCCGGCTTTGCCCCCAACGTCACGGCGTCGCACACCTACACGCCCGAATTTTTCCAATCCGCCGGCATTCCGGTTCAAGCCATCCATACCGTAGGTTGCTGCAAAGCCTATGACACCAAGGTTGGCACGCACGTCTTCCTGACGAAGATGCCCGAGTCGCACCCGCTGCAACAAGCGTTAGCCAAATTAGAATTCGGCACCAGCACCGGACGACAACGCATGGTAGGCTGGTCTGACTTAGTCGAAAAAGCAGACACCCTCCGCTACGGTGGCTACGATGATTTAGTCATCAACAAACTCGACGCCCTCTCGCCCCATGGCCCTTGGCAAGGTGGCGACCTGCAAGTTTGCACGGGCTACCGCGATCAAGCAGGCAAAACCCATCAAAGCGTCCCACGCCAAGATCACGTACGCCGCCAACTGAGCCCCGTTTACGCCACGCTACCAGGCTGGAGACAGGACATCTCGCAAGTGCGCTCTTTCCATGGCTTACCCGTCGAAGCCCAACGTTACATCGCCTTCACCATGAAGGAGATTGTCCGCCTCGCTTCGCACGGCCACACCTTAGGCACCCTGCCTAACCTGCGTTACATCGGCGTCGGCCCTGATCCCGAACAAATTATTTCCGACATCCCTGCGACGTCGGAATTAATTAAGTTAGGCTAAACTCCGAGAGCTTCGCCCCAAACGGCTTAACCGTTGGGGGTGTCTTTCTTGCCCTCTTCGACCGACTTGGCCGAAAGGCGCAACATGCGTGCCCGCGCATCAGGGGTCGTCTCATTAAGTGCGACGGTAACCCAATCCAGTAAGCCGTGACGGACTTCGCCGAGGGTTTCGCACTTCTTTAGGGTTTCAATCCCACCAGTAGCGACAATGGCTTTCGCTAACCCCGACATTTCTTTAAGGAAACCGACGCGTTGCCCATCAGGAATCCAATAAGCCACCACGAGGTGAATGCGGTTATTATCACCCGTTTCGTAATCAATCCCCTGCTGCGACCAACCTAAGGCACAATAAATATTATCGCTCGTACCTTCGACGCGGGCGTGCGGACAGGCCACCCCAGGAGCAATGGCCGTGTTGCCCAGTTGTTCGCGGGCAAACATGGCTTCCACCACGCCGGAATCATCCGGGATTTCGGGAATCGCTTCTAACACGCGGCCTAAGAACTCGAAGGTGCTGCGCTTTGAGGTCTCGGTGAGCTCAAAGAGGCGACCAGCTTGCAGGGCTTCTAGCAAAATACGCATGGTTTAGAAAAAGGATTAGAGTTGGCGAAGTAAACGGCGGCGAGCCACATAGTGAGCCAAGGCGATGTAAGAGATCGTCATGACTAACAAGGCAGTCCAGAAGGTCGAGCCTAAGCCATTACCATTGAGTCCCAGACGGCCGGCCCAAGGCGAGAAGGTCAACCAGCAGCCAAAGGCCACCGCACAGACGGTGGTGAGGGACAACTGCCACGAAGCGCGGGCTTCAATGAAGGGCATGCGGGCGGAACGAATCACGTGTACCACCAGGGTCTGGGTCACGATGGACTCAATAAACCAACCGGTATGGAACAGGATAATAAACTTATTCCGCAATTCATCCGTGGTAAGCGCCGACCAGCTGCCACCACACACCGCGGGACAAATGATAAACCACATTAAGCCGAAGGTGAGGTAGTCAAACAACGAAGAGACTGGACCAAGCCAGAGCATGAAACTGCGAATGCCCGAAATATCCCACTGACGGGGTTTCGAAATCAAATCGGATTCCACCCGGTCGAAAGGAATCGCAGTCTGCGAGAAGTCGTAAATGAAGTTGGTTAATAAAACGAGGATCGGGCTTAACGGCACAAACGGCAAGAGAGCCGAAGCACCCACAACCGAGAGCATGTTCCCAAAGTTCGACGAAGCCCCCATGCGGATGTATTTTTCAATATTACAGAAGACGCGGCGGCCTTCATCAATCCCGTCCACCAAAACCAAAAGCGACTTTTCTAATAACACGGCATCGGCGGATTCTTTAGCCACATCGACCGCCGTATCGACGGAGATACCCACGTCAGCGGCCTTCAAGGCCAAGACGTCATTAATCCCGTCACCCATGAAACCCACCGTGTGTCCTTGGGCTTTCAGCGAGCGAATCACCTGCTCCTTTTGCATCGGCGTTAACCGGGCCATGATGTCCGCCTCTAAAACAGCCGCATCAAAAGTCGCCTTATCCATCGCCGCTAATTGGGCCCCGGTGAGCACGCGTTTCACGGGCATCCCGACGTCGGCACAGACTTTTTGCGACACTAGTTCATTGTCGCCCGTTAAAATCTTCGCCCGCACCCCACGCGCCGCCAAACCTTCAATGGCTTTTGCCGCGGTTTCCTTTGGTGGGTCAAAGAAGGCTAAATAGCCTAACAACACTAGGCCGCTTTCATCGGCCGTACCGAAGACTTCCTTGCTGCGATCAAATTCGCGATACGCCAAGGCAATCACGCGAAAGCCTTGCTTAGAAAGCTCCCGATACTCTTCCATGATTTCGTCCTTAATCAGCGGAATCATGGTGTGGATTTCGTCATCCACTTGGTACTTTTCACAGACAGCTAAAATTTCTTCCACTGCCCCCTTACAAATCAACAGGTGATCACCTTCGTGCTCCACGACTACCGACATCCGGCGGCGTTGGAAGTCGAAGGGGATTTCATCGACCTTGCGACAGCTGCGTTCGACATCCAAATCCGTCCGCGATAAAATCGCCCGGTCTAAGAGGTTGCGTAAGCCAGTTTGGTAATACGCATTCATCCAAGCGTAACGCAGAACGTCCTCGGACTCGCGCCCAATGACGTCGACGTGACGTTGGAGTACAATGTGATCTTGGGTCAGCGTCCCGGTTTTATCGGTACAAAAGATATCCATCGCCCCCAGATTCTGAATCGCGTCCAAGCGCTTCATCACAACCTTCAAGCGTGCCAAAGTCTGTGCACCTTTCGAAAGGCAAGCGGCCAAAATCATCGGCAGCATTTCGGGCGTTAAGCCCACGGCGACCGTCAATGCAAAGAGGAACGCATCCATCGGCTTATGCGTCCGCCAAGCATCCAGACCAAACGTGATGGTGGTCATGATCAGCATTGAACGAATCATCAACCAAACGAAATCCCGCGTCCCACGTTCAAACGCCGTCAGGTCTTTACGCTCTACCAAGCGGGCACTGAGCGCCCCAAACTGAGTGTGTAAGCCCGTCGACAACACTAAGGCCCGGGCCGAACCGCTTTGCACGTTACTACCCATCAAGCAACCATTCGGACAATCTTGCGCCGCTAATTCTTGGTCAACTTTCGCTAAGACGACACGTTCTACCGGCATTGACTCCCCCGTTAACGCAGATTGGGATAAGAAAAAGTCTTTGGCCTGAATCACGCGACAATCCGCCGGGATAATCGACCCAGCCGCTAAAATCACCACATCGCCGGGGACTACTTCATCAATGGGAACCGTAACCTCCACCCCACCCCGCAACACATCGCAAGTGGTCTTCACCATCGCTTGCAACTTCGCAATCGCTTGGGCGGACCGACTCTCTTGAAAGAAAGATAAGAAAACTGAAACAATGATCATCCCACCGACGAGCGAGGCCTCCACAATCGCCTGGGCTTGGTCATCCTCAAAAATGTAGGAGAGGATACAAATTACCATCAACTGCACGACCAAGGGTTCTTTAAATTTCTTGAGCAACTCGATGATGGCATTGGGCCGACGAGCGCTCACAGAATTAGGGCCAAATTCCTCTAACCGAGCGGCGGCTTCCTCCCCCGTTAAACCCTCGCGCCGGCTGCCCACTGCTGCGAAGGCCTCTTCTTCCGTGCCGCGCAATAACTGGGCGGTACGATGTGCATCTTCTGGAGCGTGCTTTTTGTCGGACATAACGAAATCGAAAGCCCGAAATTAAGTTTCACTTCATAATAATGCCAGCCCTAAGAAGCCTGAACGCCTTAACAAGTGACAAGTTCGCAACGATGTGGTAAGAATCTTTTGCACCTACACTTACTAGGCCACTCGTCGCTTCGGCCTCGCCTCGTTAATTCTTTCTTAACACTCATCTGCCATGGAGCACACCTTCGCACTCCCCTTATGGGCTATCATCGATGAGTCCAAAGTTGAGCCAGGCAAATCCGACACCCGTATGTTGGCCAAACAACTCGGGCGCTGGCTAAAACACAACCTCGCCATCGAACACAAAGGCACGGCTATCGAAGTTCAAGGCGAGGAGCCCATGCTCATCATCGCCGGCGTCGCGCAAAACCAATGGGCCGCCATGATTGCATTGGCCCAAACGCAAGCGTGCGGCTTGTTTTTAGTCCTGCCGAATGGCAAAGGGCAACACTACCTGCGTCCACTCGATTTACCCAAAAGCGAAGGCGGCTAAGTTCCCTTAGCTTGGTGCACTAACCGTCGGAGCAGCAAGGTGGCCTGGTGGGAGCCCTCCGGGAAAATAAAGTAAACATCACCCCCGCTGTCTCGACTGATTTGAATCCCGTTATTCCACTCGGTAATGTCGACGACTTTACTGTATTTGAAATTAAAGTTCTTATAGGCACCATTGAAGAGCACGCGGCCCTCGGTAAAAACGGCTGTGCCGTGGTCAATTTTCGTCATCTGATCTTCCGTGATACGTTGGACATCAAAACTGCCCATGCGGTAACGCACGCCAAAGAAGGATTTCGTACTCGCCGAAAAGCCCCCGTAATTACGGCGGACAATGACGCGGCGATTTTCGACTAAGTCTACCTGACAGGTCCAGTAGCACTTCTCCCGTCCTAATTCCAAGGGGCAACTAACCTCAGTTAAAGGACCGCAATACAACTGCCACGCTGACTCAGCTCGGGTCATCCGCTTGGCAAGGTCAGGCCCAAAGCTTTCTAAACTACTACCCAAAGCCTCGGTAAAACGATGGATTGGGGCGGCTTTTTCGGGACTCAGGATTTCATCATCCCCAATTTTTTGCACACCCTGCTCCAACTGATTCATAAAATAATCTCCTAGAACATCCTGACGAATGGAAGCCGCGTCCAAGGGAGCCAGGGGCAAATCGTGCATGAGGGCTTGGATTTGCTTTACCTTATCGGGCAGCGCGGCCTGACGATTTAACACGGTCTGTAAACCGCTTTGGAAATAAAACCCAAAGCCTTCTTTATTCAAGGCCTGCACGTCCTCCGCTTTAAAACCAAACGTCTGCGCTAAGTTGTCCAAGTTAATCCGCTCCTGCGGGGTAAACTGTTGATCCGACAGATAGTCGGCAATCGCTGCCTTATACCATGCCTTCAATTCATCCTGACAACGACTCCGCACGTTAACCCCTGTTTTAGCTTCAATCTCTTGAAGGGCCGCTTCGCTGACGATACACTCGGCGGGAGACGAGGCCAACAAGTCCCAAAAGAGGGCTAAGCCCTCGGTGCGATGTTGCCGACTTAACATCGTATCGAGCAAATTGGGTTTCTCGATGGTGGGCCGCGGAAATGGCAGCTGCCGCGAACTAGGCGTCAGACTGGCGAGGGGCTTCCAATCCGCCATCCCCGGCCGCCAATAGAAATCGGTCGGCAGTAACTGCCCGTTCGCCAACATGGCCGTCACCTGCGTTAAGTTATAAGTGCCAATTTCTTGCCCTGCCCGGGCAATGTGTAAAGAGTCGGCTGCCATACGCCTTGGTCTTAACGAAGACCACCCGCTACTGGCAAAGAGATTATCATGATGAATTTATACAATAAAATGTCGTCCTCCCTCCTCCATCGGCTCTTCCCCCGCTACTGGCTGGGCTGTGCCCTGCTCCTCAGTACCCTCGGCCTTCAGAGTGCCCCCACTCCCGAACAACAAAAGAGCCTCGATAAGATGTATGCCGCCATCGTACGGGCCGACGACCACTTGGACGCGCGCTCCGAAATGCGTTATATCCTCGAAGCCGCAGTATTAGGCGAACCCGATGCTAAAATTGCCAAGGCCCTGCAAATGCTGCGCACCCAACAAGAACTTCGCCCCGGAAATAAGAACTTTGGCAACTTTCGTTGGTACCGCGGCCAAAGCGAAGTCAATGATCGTAATGCGGTCGAATTTGTCTGCCAAAACGCCCTCGTGCTGGGCCTGCAATATGGCTCCAAGTTATCGGGGGAGAACGCCCAAGCATTCCACGCCCTGATGGTTGATGCCGCGCAGGGCTGCCGCCAACAGCCGGTCAAACCCAGTTACACCAACATCTTTTTGATGAAGAGCTGTAATTTAATTCTGCTGGGCCAATTCCTCAAGGACCCGACGCTGACCCAGGAAGGCCGCACCCACCTGCAAGAGTGGTTTGCTTGGACCAAGCAAAACGGCATCACCGAATACAACAGCACGACCTACACCGGGGTGGACATGGACTGTGCGATTCAGTTGGTACGCCTCGCCACGGACCCCGCCGATCAGCAGGCGGGTAAGACGCTTCTGCAGCTATTCTGGACCGAAGTGGTGATGAATTGGTTCGAGCCGGCTAAACGCCTCGGGGGTTCACATAGCCGAGATTATAATTTCCTCTTAGGTATCGGAGCTACGGACCTACACTTGAGCAATGCTGGTTGGATTCCGTCGCTCAACCCCGAAGCCTTAACCGCTGAAGGACAATCTCGTGTCTTCGCCCCTCCGACGACCTGGACCTCCCCCCTCCGCGAAACCTACCCCCGTGAAGTGATTCAACGTTGGTCTCCCAATAGCGCAGAAATTGCTACCAACTGGATTACCGAAAATTTTTGCGTCGGCACCTGCGGTACCAGCAAGGCCTACGACGACAAAGTCTTCGCCGTGCAATTCCCCGGCACGCGCCGCGACCCGATGCTCTACTTCACGATGGAATCCCGGAATGACCCGTACGGCATTATCAAAGAGCCCGATAGCGGGGGTCATAGCAAAGCGCTTCACCTGCGGCCCAGCTTGGCCACCGTCCAATATCAAAATCAAGTGATGCTGGTAGCCGCCGACGACACCGAGAAACCCAAACACCTTCGTCCCTTCCCGGTGCTTAAAGGGCTTTGGTCACACCTAGTCTTCCCTTCCGCCGCCGAAGTCTACGTGAATGACGACACCAAAATTGAGAGCGGTGAACTGAAACTTAACCTTCCATTTTTTATCCGGATGGGAAATGTCACCGTGGCCGTACGTATTGACCAAGCCCAACACGATTGGCTCGCCGAAACCTCTTTACCCATTCGCCTCATTCGCGATGGCGATGCGGTCAAAGCGGCACGCATCACGATTGAACATGGCGTAGGAGCGCATCCCGGCAAAGGCCTCATCGCCTTATATACCGAAACGAAATTCACCCCGACGCCCGAAGCCTTCCGGGAATTTTATAATCATTTTAAAAAATTAGGGGATACGAAGATGACTATCAAACGCGAGACCGCCGTAACGCTCGACTACCAAGTAGGTCCCACCACCCACCCACTCAGTCTCCAACTGGATTTGACTAATAATAAAGTTCTCCAAGCCAATGGGGCGACTCCGTTCAGCGAAAAACAAATCCTAAGCGTGAACGGCCAAGACCCGTGGTCACCCCTGCTCGCTGAAGCCTTAAAGCGCTAACTGGGCATCAAGGATTTGCTCCAAAAGTTTACGGCGCGTGGCGTAGGTTCGCTCCGCCGCCGCCGGCGAAGCGGCCTTTAACACCGGCACGCCGTCGGGACCATTCGCCGCTTGCACAAAGGCAGCATCCTCCTCGGCCCACACACAGGCGGTCGGTCCATCAATTTCGGGGTGAAACTGCAAACCAAAGCTACGTTGCAGCCGATACATCTGTACCGGACAAACTGGGGTCGAAGCTAACAGGACCGCGCCCGCAGGCAAAGCACAGGCATCTCCGTGCCAATGCAAAACTTCCAAGGTAGCAGGCAGACCACGCAGCACGGGATCAGCACCGAGGTGTAATTGCATCGGGCCCCAACCGACCTCACGCAACCGTTGACCGGCGGAGTCGACCATCGGGGCCACCTTTGCCCCCGCGGCATGCGCCATGAGTTGGGCACCGAGACAAACCCCTAAACAGGGAGCATCTTGAGCCAAGCGTTGTTGAATGAGCTGCACGACGGGTTGCAACCAAGGGTACTCCGGGCGGCCTAAGTCTAACACTCCCATCGGGCCTCCCATGATAACGAGCAAGTCCTGCGCGTTTAAATCAGTTGGCCACCTTTCACCGCGAAAGACCTCGACGACTTGCACCTTAAAGCCGCGCTCAGCCAACAGGGAACCCAACAGGGCTGGGCCTTCATGAGGAACGTTCACCAAGCAAACGGCTCGTCGCATGCGATTATCAAAAAATAAAACCGCCGCCACGCAAGCCAGCGGGCGACTTAAAGTGCGTTTGATAATTTTTCCGCGAAATGCTTTTTTCTGAACAGTCCGTCTAGGGATTCGGAATTTGATTCAGCGTGTAGTAGGCCGCGTCATGCAAGAGCGGCTCACCCTGCCGATTGCGCACCCCAGGCAAATGAAGCTCGTGGATGTGACCCCGCACTAAATGATCCACTACCAATCGGACCGTTAGACCATCCGCACTCACAGTGGCAGCTTTAATCTCGTGGTCTAAAGTCTCAAGTTCGGGACTACCATAAGCACTGTGATAATGGTGCGTGTAAGTCTCCAAGGTGTAGGCTTTGACGTCTTGTGCCTTAGCCACATCGACTGGTTGCGTGAAGTGGAGCTCAAAGCCATCGGGCGTGACGTGCATCGTCAGCACTTCAAACGGCACGACGCCGGTCCACTCTAGACGTTGCAAGGCCGTCTCCTTCAAACCTCGCACGGGCCAACCTCGCTTACTGCCGCCGACAAAGATTTGCCCCTTTGGCGTTAACGTACCGCCAATAATACCCGTGCTAAACCCACTCCGGAACGGGAAACAGGCTCCTTGATAGACACCCTTCACCTTTTCCATATCGGCACGCATGACCATGCTTAGGGTGTAATCAGCGACAAAGAGCTGTCCGCTAAAAGGCCCAAACTTGCCTGCAGAATTATCCGGCATGATCGCCGTCGCACACTGCCCCATTTTTTTATAGGGAAAAATCACCGCCGCTAAGACCAGTTGGGGAATGCGCTCGGCATCTAAATAATAACGCGAGTCTTGGCTGTTGGTAGGCTCGGCCGGACGTGGCCCCATGTTGGGCGCCAAGGGATACCACACGTTGCCAATCGGATGGCCCATAAAGCCCTTAGGTTTTAAATGCTTTAAAGCACAGGCTCCATTCCACGGGCCTTGATTCTCCGTATAAAACGCTTCGCCATCGCGATTAAACGCTACCCCAGAAGGACTGCGCAATCCACTGCACATGGGTTCCGAACGACCATCTTCAAAGTGGCGAAATGCCCAACCTCGGAATTTATTCTCGGAGGTGTAACTGCCTGTTAAACAGTGCGTGGTCCAAATCGCCCCATCGCGATCAAAGCCACAAGAGCCAAAGGTATACTCGTGCTCGCCGCTCCATCCCCAAGGGGCACTCACCGATTCAAATAAATCAGCTCGGCCAGTCCCCCGCGTATCCGTCAACCGCGTGATTTCACTTTGTTGTACAATGTAAATCTGGTTATTGGTCTTAGGGGCGATGCCAAAAATTTCGGTCTGTCCTTTGGCAAATAATTTCCACTGAGGTTGCGGTATTGGTGCATCGTGCCCAGTGGCGAAATAAACCTCCCCACGGCGCGTCCCGACCACCAAACGTCCATCAGGCATCACGGCCATACTACCCGCTTCGGCCACCGAATCTGCAGGCTGTGGGATATCGGTAATTTTATAATAGAGGGCTTCGCGCTCGTTCGGCACTAAATCGGGCAGATCATCCGTATTCAGATTTTGCTTCGGCTTCGCCTTCGTCTGTGCCAGCCCGAGCACGGCACTCAACATCATCAAACCAGTTAGGAGTTTTTTACCACGCATAGTTGATGAGTAATTGTTTAACCCCTGCCATCGGGATTAAGAGTTCAGCTTGGTCACCCTCCCCGCGGACGCGCACTGACGACGCCAGGGGCTCGGGTAGCTCCAAGGTTAAAGTGTCATTCCACCGCCACGAATGCCGATCGGCTTGGGGCGTGATTTTGCCGACGGCGAGGCGGAACCATACCCCAGCTGGGCACGCTTCGGTTAATTTAACTTCACGATGGAGAATCACTTGATTGCCAACGTGCTCAGTCCAATTCCGTTCGATCACCTCCGAAGCCATCGTGGCCTCACTCAAATGGTACATCAGCGTAGGCTGCTGTTGGTCATCCAACGCGTACCCCTTAAACTTAGCCTGCACTGGATTCTTCTCCACCGTAGGCCAAGGAACTGCGGGGTCGGCTAACTTGGCAAAAGCGACCCCAGGAGGATTAATCACCGCGTCTTTACCCAAAGGGCGAATCCGGCCCATGCCCTGACTTTGCCAATGAGGGGCGACGTTCAGGAAGCGCTCGTGCCACAACAACGCTAACCGCATGGTCTCGGTGTCATAGGCCAAATTAATTTGCCCAGGTAACCCTATCGCCAACCCACGAAAACTCGCTTCCCACATCTTGCCGCGATAAACCACGGGCTCGCCCCCAACGACCAATTCCATGCTTTGGCGACTTAGCCCTTCCGGGAACTTCGCCTTCGGGCCTTCGCTTAAATAAGTCCAAATCGCCGCCTGCTGCCGAGCGGTGTCACCCTTCAATAAATCTTGAAGTAAACTTTGCCCATTCGGCCAAAGGGCCGGCATGCGCGTACCGGGATTAAATTTATCCGGTGATTTTAGAAAACGCCGGAACCAATCTTCGTTCAAACGTTCTGGGACGGTTAATAAATCCAAGACCTGCATCGAGTGAGCGGGCTGGCGATTATAACGATGGCAAACAATGCAGGATAACCCGTTCGTGCCGAGTAAGCGGCGCCCGGCATCGAGTTGTACTTCATGACTATCCGTCACGGGAACCAAGGGCTGCGGCTGGCGATCCAAACTCACGAACCAGGTGGCCAACGAACCGACATTGGTCACTCCAAATTGAGGCATGCGGGTGTTGAGGTAGGGACGTACGGGTGCGCCTTCATCCAAAAGCCGCTTGAGCCACTCGGGACGTAACTTATCACCTACTCCATTCAACTTGGGTGGCAACCGGCCTTCATCACCCAAGTCATCTCCATTAGAAGTAAAGTAACCATTCCGTTCGGGAGCGACCCCGCCTAAGCCATCGCGCTGGTGACACGCCAAGCAGTTAAAATCGATTAAAGCCTGAGGTAACTTTTGCGCCACGGGGGCTTCACCTAATTGAGGCTGCTGCAAGGCTTGGATTGCTTGCTGCAAAGCCCGACGTTCAGCGGGCTGTAGTTTAAACAGCCAAGCCCCTGGCGAGGGCGTCAGGCTTAAGCAGCCCCGGTCGACCGACAAGGTTTGTAATGCCGGAGCCGCGGAAGCGGCGTCGACCTTGCGGTGGCAACGCTCGCACTGCCGCTCCTGATAAAGCTGCCGACCTTGCTCGACTAAATCTTTATTAAACTTAAAACTTGGCGGTAAGGTCACTGGCGTGGCCTCACTGCTCAACAAGCCCGAAGGTAACGGGCCGCGGACCAGTCCGGGACCTTCCCACTCCAGACTCATTTGCGGGTCCTTATTACCTCGGTAGGCGTAGTCTATTTTCAGTTCATGCCTCCCCACAGTCAGCACGACGGCCCGGTGATCGTTAATTTTATCCCGCTGCCAACTGCCCTCACCCATGATCCAATGGCCATCGACGCTTAGGCGACTCGCCCCCGCTGCCTGTAAATAGAATTGGTAATTCCCAGCAGTCTTAATTTCCACCCACGTCGTGAGTCGATACGCAACCCCTCGGTCTTTCATCGGGCCCTGCATGGCTAAACTTTCCAGTGGCATGGAGCGGGCGACTTCGGCGGTGTCGAGATCCTCTAAACTGCGCAACCGACCACGGTAGAGCGCGAGCTCAACGTGAGCAGGGACTTTGACGTCGCGAAGCAAATAATGTGCCAAGTCCGCAGCTTCACTCCCGACTAAGTGCATCGCTGGCATTCGGCCGCTGGGCCGAGTAGCCAAGGGGTCTTGCAAGAAACGTCGCAAGCCCTCGAAACTCCATTTTTCCGCTAAGTTGGGCAACGCCACCGAAGGAATTCCCAACGCAGCCCCTTGTTGCGGAGCGTGGCAGGCCACACAGCCAATCGTATGATAAAGGTTTTCACCCCGCGGGATGGCCCCCTTATCTGGACTCGTCCACCGAAACTCTTGAGGATGCTTGGACCACAGGTACTGCGTTAAGGCCTCCGCTTGTTCAGCCAATGTACCTTGGCTTTCCAAACCAACCTTCCAGCCGTGCGGGTGTGCCGGATCGGCCAAAAAATCTCGCACCCATCGCGGATTCAACCGTTGGCTTACTTCTTGTAAATTAGGGGCCTGATGTTGATTCACCCAACTCGACTGGACTGCATTCACAGCGTGACACGCCGTACAATTAAAATCACCGAGTAGATGATAATCTGCTAATTCCGCAGCCCCCAACGTCAGGCTCAGCCAACCCCAACTCAAAATCTTAAAAGTTTGGGAGATGAGGCGAGAGAAGCGCATCGGAGTTTAACGGGCGGACACGTCAACGAGGCGAGGGCCGAGCACCGAGAAGTTGGGCTTAATTCCCAGGCCGGGTGCTTGGCTGGCTTCCATGAATCCATGAACGCGTTGCGGGGCACCTTGGGCGTTACTGACGGTGACGTAACTATTAAAGTCAGTGCTCGTGAAACGGTATTCTTCCGGGGTGCTATGCGCTAAGTGGGCAATCGCCGCCGTAGTGATGTCACCACCCCAACTATCCTCGAGCGTCATGGCAATACCCATACTCACGCAGAGATCGCGAACTTGGCGAGTCTTCGTCAGCCCACCGAGTTTACTGATTTTCAAATTCACCACATCCATCGCCAAATCCGCTTTGGCGCGTAAAAGCATGTCGATGCCATCCACGTTTTCGTCCAAGACAAACGGGTGATTCGTGAGGCGACGCACCGCCAAGCACTCTTCGTAAGTCAGACAAGGTTGCTCAATATAAACATCCACGTCTTTGACCGCGCGCACCACGCGTACGGCCTCATGTTGCGTCCAACCCGTATTCGCATCCGCCACCAAACGATCGGAAGGTGCTAACATCGCTCGCACCGCGTGAATGCGCTGAATATCCGTATCTGGATCTCCGCCGACTTTTAATTGAAAGCGGGTGTAACCTTCCGCGCGATAGCCTGCCACCTTCTGAGCCATCACGGCAGGATCTTCCTGGGAAATCGCCCGATACAAACGAACCTTGGCGCCGAAACGTCCGCCCAGCAACTCACACACCGGCATTCCAGTGGCTTGTCCCAAAATATCCCAGCAAGCGATATCAATGCCGGACTTAACATAAGCGTGACCTTTCAAGGCCGCATCCATGCGGTGATTTAATTTGGATAATTCACGCGGATCCCAACCGAGCAAATGCGGCGCGATTTCTTTAAGACCGGCGCGAACGCCATCGGCATAAGCTGGCAAATAGAATGGCCCCAGCGGACACACTTCGCCAAAGCCCACCAAGCCGGTGTCGGTCTCGACGCCTACAATCGTACTATCGAAAACTTGGACGGACTTACCGCCCGACCATTGGTAATTTCCCTCACGCAAAGGCAATTCCACACGGTGAGCAAAAATGCGGGTAATTTTCACGAAAACAAAAGGGGGTTAAGGCTTAGGACCTTAACCCCCGCTGACACCGACTCAATTTTAATTAAAAAATTATTAAGCCAGACGCCTTACTTCGAGCTCCGCCAAGGGCCCGCAGGCAGGGCATCTGCGCTATCCGCATACACCGAAACCTCTGGGAAATTAGCCCAAGCATAACGCACCTCGGTGGGGGCTTTCACGCCTTCGGCCGAAACGGTCACCGTCTTGCCCTCGGCCTTGGCTTGAGCAAACGACCACTTGCCGTCGGTGCCCAGCACCGCAAAGCCCTTCCCTTCCCCGCGCAACACCACGGGGCGATCATAAGTCAGCACCCAAGCATCCCCTTGGAGTTTAGCTGCAACGACGCGAGGGGCGCTGCCGGTTTCATGTAATTTATAAACCCGTTGGAGTGCTAAGGCCGCTAAGCGCTGACCGATGGCCAATTTATCCTTCGGGTGAATATTTTTCTCATCTCCTAAATCGATGTTCACCGTCATCATCGCACTAGGGACATGATCAGCGATCCACTCCATCGATTCACGGATTTTAGCCCAACCCTCTTCCACAGGCAAAGGCTTCTTAGCCATGAATCGGGGCAATTGCACAATCATAAAGGGGAAATCGCTCCCCCAAGCCTTGTGCCAAGACTTAATCATAGAGCCCAAAACCCACTTGTAATCCTCGCCCTGACCAGCATTTGACTCCCCTTGATACCAGAAAACCCCCTTAAAACTGTAGCCAATTAATGGATAAATCATCCCATTCCAATTCATGTGCGGGCCATTGGACCAGACGGGAGCAACTCTGGGATCGTGTTTGGCTTCACGGGCTTTAACCGCAGCCGCTTCTTTCTCTTCCCAACCCTTGGCCTCGGGAACGTCATCGTAGACACCCTTAGGACCCCAAGCTTCCGCACGCGTGCCACCAATCGAGCTCACAATAATCCCCACCGGTTGTTTAATATCCTGACGTAAGGCATAAGCGAAATAATAGGAGGTAGCAGAAAAACCTGGAACCGTCGTGGGGTCGGCGATTTTCCACGAGCCCTTTACATCCTCCACAGGCTGAGCCGCAGGAATGCGGGCGACTAAAAAGACGCGTAAACCGTTATCGCGTGGACGGGCCACGGCAGTTTTGACGTCAAAAGTACCCGCCACAGTCATGTCGATGTTAGACTGACCCGAACCCATCCAGACTTCGCCCACAATCACGTCGTGTGCGGTGTAAGTTTCCTCGCCTGATTTAATAATCAGATCATGACCTTCTTCGGTGGGGGTTAAGCCTTTTAAATTAGTCTTAAAAAAGCCGGCATCCGAAGCCTGCGTGGTCACGGTCTTATCCCCAAACGAGATTTCTACTTTCGCGTTAGGCTTGGCATGACCATAAACCGCGGCCTCGCCGGCTTGCAGCACGCCGTGGTCGGAAAAAATCGTCGAAACCTTTAAGTCGCCAGCCTGCAGGCCCAAGGCGACCAATAAACTAACGAAGGGGGATAAGCATCGCATGCCCCCATAGACAGAGAATCCTCCCCTGAGTTCCAGCCTGAAAACGGGCTTCTTAGCGAGCCGCGGGTTTATTAACCCCCAAGGGCAAGGGCTTCACCGCTTGGGCCAAGGTTTGCAACTCTTGCGCCTCTTCGGCCGATAACTTCTCACGGTAAGCGATTTTTAAATCTGCGGGATGGTAAATCGTCTTATAGAAAACCAAAGCCGCCAAGTAAGTCCCCGCAAAGTTAGGATGCGAATTATCCGGGGCATGCAAACGATGCGAGGGAGACTTCTGGTAGTTCAACTCCCAAGCATCGCCCACGGGCACCACCGCCTCAGCTTTTACTAAGTCGGCAGCCGCCGTGTACCAATGTCGCAAACGGGCCTGCATCTCGACGGGGTTAGCTCCCACCTGAGTCGCTTGCGGATCTTTCTGCCAATAATCCGCATGACGGGCCCAAGTTTCGTAAAAGAAAAGGCGGGCTCGCGGACTCTTGGTGCGAATCCGCCCCGCCAGTTGCTGGGCACTATCCAAAAATTCTTGGCGAAGTTTGGGACTCACTTCCGCTAATGCCGGCTCTTGGCTTTGTCCCTGCAAGACCACGACATCCCAATTACCTTCATCGATTAAAGCCAAACTAGGTTTCTGGCTGAGTTGCTGTAATAAAGTCTGCCCGCCTGGCGTCGCCGACTTAATCACGGGTGCCGCACCCGTGGCACTCTTCACAACTTCCCCAAAGACTTTGGGCAACTGATTTACCCCGGTGTAACTATTGCCGATAAAAAGCACCCGCTCAGGCTGCTCGGAGGCCCCCAGCAAGCTCACCATCAGCCAACTTCCGCATGTAATGACCTGATACCAGAACTTCATCGGCCCACTCTTAACTAACGCGACACATGGTCAGTAACTTTTTTCGGTAAGCCCTCCGCCGGGAGGCCTTCTTTCTTATCTTTCTTAAAACTCCTCACGTACCAAAGATTGACCACCGCAGCCAGGATCAGGAGGTGGACGCTTAGACCGGAGAGGAGCACCGCTAAGTTCATATACATTAAACTCCGCAAAAGGGGCAGGGTTGCTCGCGTGACGAACTTTTTGATTTTTTCTTTAAGCCCGCCACCCCCTCGACAGCATCCGCACCATGGCACCTGCACTCCCCTTCCCCCTATCCGGCTTAGCGGACGAAGCGGCGAACGACTTAGCAGGCCAAATTAAGGCCCAAAAAACGTTAGGCTGGGAGGCCCTCGAACTACGCCTCATCGACGGGCAGCAGGCCTGCAGCCCCGCCCTGACGGACGTTGCGTTCGCCCAAGCGATGACGGCGATCGAAGCGGCAGGACTCCGGGTCTCCAGTTTCGCCTCGGCCATTGGCAATTGGAGTCGACCAATTACGGGGGACTTCAACGTCGACCTCACCGACCTCCGCACCCTCATCCCCCGCCTACACCGCGCGAAGACGCGGTGGGTACGAACGATGAGTTGGATGCAAGCTGGCACCGCTGAAAGCGAGTGGCGTCAGGAAGGCCTGCGTCGTTACCGTGAGATGGCCAAGATCGCCGCCGACCACGACATCGTCCTGTTACACGAAAACTGCGAAGGCTGGGGCGGCTCCTCCGCCTTGAATGCCCGGCGGTTCATGGAAGAACTGAATCATCCTAACGTCGGCTACTTGTTCGATATCGGTAACACGGTCGCTTACGGCCAAGATCCGCTAGAATTTTATCATACCATCCGGCCGTTCATCCACTACGTGCATATTAAAGACTGCCAAGCCGCTGGTCCGGGGACGAAGAGCCAAGCCTTTACCTTCCCTGGCCAAGGCTCTGCCCAAGTTCGACTCATCCTCCAAGACCTCATTGCCACGGGCTACCGAGCGGGCGCCACGATTGAACCCCACGTGGCCAACATCGTGCACCTTGGAGCCCAAGCAGCCCAAGCTTCCCCAGCCGAACGCTTTGAGGCCTATGTGCGCTACGGGCGAGAACTAGTCCACCTTCTAGAAGAACTCAGCGTTCCTTAATCTTCTAAAGTAAACGGCGTGAAATGGGTGTCGGTGTCGTACTTGTCGACGCCCTCTGCCTGCTTCAAAAAAGCGCACACCCAATAGGTAAAGGGAATCATCGCGATCTCGACGAGGACTTTGAAACTCCAATTAGTCAGCATCACGCGCCCCAGCGTATCCGCGGTCCAAAGCCCTCCGAAAGCCAGAGGGTAAAAGACCAAGCTATCCACGGCCTGCCCCAACATCGTCGAACTTACCACCCGCAACCAGAGGTGCTTACCTTGCGTGCGGATTTTCAACTTCGCCAAGACATACGAATTCAAAAAGTCCCCGATCCAAAACGCGATGATAGAACCCAGGGCAATGCGCCACCCGCCCCCAAAACAGAGTTCGAGCGCCGGTTGCAGCTGCAAACTAAATGGCTCGCGTGCACTCACGGGCAAAGCGAGCACGACCCAGGCCATGAAGGTCGCAAAGAGCATCGCCGCAAAGCCCGTCCAGATCACCCGGCGCGATAAAGCATACCCGTAAACCTCGGTCAGAATATCGCCAAAGATATAAGAAAGCGGGAAAAAGAGATTGCCGGCCCCAAATTGCGTCAGTCCGAAAAACGGCAGTTTCAATTCCACAACTTTAGCCGGCCCAATTAAATTAGAACATAAGAGCACGGCCACAAAAGCCCCCATGATGAGGTCGTAATAGCGGAACGCCCGGTGCATAGCCTTAACCTAATTGCCAGCCCAGAACGGTCAACCTCGCCCGTCAGAATTTCCACTGGCACATGCAATTGGATTGAACCTCGGGGTATTCTGGATGTCTATTTCATCACCCCCTACCTCCCATGCATCCTGCTACGCTCTTAGGTTTCGTTGCCCTGTCCCTTTTTGCCGAAACCAGCACCCCCAGCATTCCTGCCGAACCAATCGGGAAGAAAAAGGACCTCTTGTTTGAAGATAATTTCGAAGGCGCCCAACCGGACAAACGCTGGCACCAAGTAGTCCAAACCTTTACCCTCGAAAAGGGTGCGCTCAAGGGTACGCAAACCCGGGCCCAAAACATCCCCGCCGCCGACGGCAAGCCCGCCGTGACCGCCCACGCCGCCGTGCATGGTCTGGAATTACCGACTAGCGATAGCATTGTGGAATGCAAAATTTGCTTCGAAGGCGCCACGATGATGGATGTCGAGTTCGACGATCGGAAATACACGGGCTGCCACTACGGCCATATCTGCCGAGCCCAAGTGCGCTACAACCCAAAGGACAAAACGTTCAGCGCGACCATCATCGACGAAAAAGAAGGCAACATGCGGAACGATATTTACGAAATGAAGAACGACCCGAGCAAGAAAGCCGAAGTCGCCAAGTTACTCCAAGGTCGCCAAGCCACCTTCCCCATCAAACCCGCCCTCGAAGTAGGCAAATGGTATAACCTCACGGTAGAAACGGTCGGCGACGAAATGCGGATGTGCATCGAAGGTAAGCCGGTGGCCTACTTGAAATCTCCTGGCATCGCCCACGCCACCAAATCCAAAATCGAGTTCGGCGTGGCAGGTCAATCAGGTTGCTTTGATGATTTGAAAGTTTGGGCCGCGACGAAATAATTCGCGGTTAACCTGATTTTAAAGGGTTTTATGCTGCGCCACCTGCTTTGTTTTCTCGGAGTCAGTGCGAGTGCCCAAACCCTACTCGTACAGCCCTACTTGCAACCGAGTTCACAAAGCGGGCTCGAAGCCACCGATGAAATTAAAATCCTGTGGGTGACGGATGCCACCCCAGGGAATTATCGGTTAGAATATGCCGCCAAAAACACAACCACACTTGCCCGCGCCGACGTTGAAGTAACCCCGCTGGATTTTGCTGCCGCACCGACCAAGCCCCCTGCCAAACCTGAAGCGGAACAACATTATCGCCGCTACACGGCAACCTTAACGGGACTGCCCTTAGACACGGAATTCACCTACACACTTAAACTAGGCGATAAGGTTGTAGCCCAGAACACGGCCCACACCCGCGCCAGTGCCCATCAACCGATTCGCTTTGTCATGGTGGGTGACCTCGCCAACGGCAAAGCAGACCAGTACGCGATCGCTTATCACATCCACGAAACCAAGCCTCAGTTCATGGTGATGCTCGGCGACATCGTTTACCCTTCCGGTCGGGCCTACCATTACATGAAGTATTTTTGGAATACTTATAACGAAGCGGAAGCGCCTTCCGAAAAACTGGGTGCTGCCATGATGGGCAAGATTCCATTCTACGCCGTCCTCGGCAACCACGACACCACCGTCGGCAAACTCAGCCCCACCCTGCCCGACGCTTACTCAGTCTTCTACTTCTTCAACGCCCCGCAAAATGGCCCCGGCGAAGGGGCATGGACCACCCCGGTGCCGCCGACGACTCAGGGCGAAAAATTCCGACACGATGCGGGTGCACACTACCCTGCCTTAGCTCATTACTCCTTCGATTTTGGCCCGGCCCACATCGTCGTCATCAATAATGGTGGCGGCGGCAAACCCGACGACCCCGCCGTGGCGGCTTGGCTGGAAAAAGACTTAAAGGCCAGTCACCAACCTTGGAAATTCGTCAGCATGCATGTGCCGATGTTCGAGATTACTCCGCAACACTATGGCGAACAAAAAGGCCGCCGTTGGGCCCCGATTTTTGAAGCGTGTGGCGTCGATGCCGTCTTTGCCGGGCACGTGCATAATTACCAACGCAGCAAGCCCTTCACCTTTGCACCCACGCCAGGCCCAGCTCCCCTCAAATCCGGAGTACCCCTTGAATTGCCGAAAGAAAAAGAGAAAGACCCCGACAAAGAGGCCAAGGATGAACACGTAACCAAGGATACCCCAAAAGAAGCGCCAACCTACGTCAACGGCGTTTTCAAAATCGATGAAGCCTTTGACGGCGAAAAAAACACGCATGCCCACGGGATCGTCTACTTCGTCTCCGGCGGCGGCGGGGCCACGCTTTATAAGGGTAATATTGAAAAAGTTCTCTCGAAACTTCCGGTCGAAGTAAAAGCTAACTACGCCCCCTTCAACGCCAAATACGTCGACGGCATTCACTCGTTCACGTTAATCGACTTAAGCAAAAAGCGTTTTGAACTCCGACAAATCGACCAGCAGGGTCAGCAGATTGACCACGTGGTCTTGGAAAAATAAATCCGCCGCCGTTTTAGGCTTTGCCTAACTCCGCCGAGCGACGCTGAGCGGCGATGAGAGCGTTGGCTACCGTGGTACGAAATTGAGCCGATGCCCAAGCATCTAAACCCGCCTTCGTGGTGCCGCCTGGGGAAGTGACTTGCGTCCGCAAGTTATCGGGAGTCTCACGGGTGGCCGCTAACAAACCAAGGGAGCCACGGAACGTTTCCCGACTCAGGAGACTGGCCTGCTCAGGCGTAAAACCCAATTCCACGGCCGCGGCCTCATAGGCTGCCAAGAATTCAAAGAAGAAACCGGGGCCGCTGCCTGAAACCGCTGTCACGGCATCAAACATCGCTTCGGGTAATTCTAAGATCCGACCGAGACCTGACAAAATCGACTGCACGATGAGGGCGTCTTCAGGGCTCAGTGCGACAACGGAACATTGCGCGGTGATACCCTGCCCGACCGCACCTGGTGTATTCGGCATCGCCCGGACTACATTGCGAGCCCCATTAAAAAATTTGCTCAGACTGACTAGACGGGTGCCAGCTAAAATCGACAAGACTAACTTCCCGCGAGCCAACATCGCATACGCTGGATCCAAGCCCGCAAACTGCTGAGGCTTGCAAGCCAACACCACCGCATCCGCACCCGCTAATAAATCCAGCGGCGAGGTCACCGCCCGCACCCCCGTGGCTTGAGATAATTCCGACGCCGTGTTGTCCTGCCCTCCGATGACCGTGATATCACTAGGCTGACAAGCCCCCGAACGGAGCAAGCCTTGCACCATCGCACTGGCCATGCGACCCGACCCGATAAAAGCAAGTTTAGGCATAAAGTTTAGAGGGCTTTAACGGCTGCAGCGAACACCGTGCAAGCTTGTTCGATATCACGCCCCTCGTGAGCGGTCGACAAAAACGCCGTTTCATAAGGCGAAGGGGCCAAGTAGACGCCGTGGTCCAAAGCGTAACGAAAGACCTTACGGTATAAATCACCATTCGATGCAATCGCTTGATCGTAATTTTGCACCGGGCGCTCGTTAAAAAAGAGGGAGAACATCGAACCCACTTGCGGCACCTGCAAGGGAATCCCCTTGGCCTTGGCCGCACCCAATAAAGTGTCACGCACTTGGACCCCTAACTGCTCCAATCGGGGATAAGGATTGGTGCGTTGTAATTTACGCACCGCCGCCAAACCCGCCGCCATCGCTAAAGGATTACCGCTCAAAGTGCCGGCCTGATAAACTGGTCCCAACGGTGCGAGCTGATTCATGATTTCCGCCCGACCGCCCAATGCACCGACGGGTAAACCGCCACCGATGATTTTGCCCATGCACACCAAGTCTGGCACCACGTTATGCAGACCTTGGGTGCCTGCTAAGGACAAACGGAAACCCGTCATCACTTCATCAAAAATCAACACCGTACCGTATTTTGTGCAAAGGTCGCGCAAGCCTTGTAAGAAACCAGGGGCCGGCAAAATCAGCCCGACATTGGCGGGATAGGGCTCAAGGATGACGGCCGCAATAGTTTGAGGTTCCGCGGCAAAGACCGCCTGCAAGGCGGGCAAGTTATTATACTCGACCACAATCGTGTCGGCGGCCGTGCCAGGCGTCACGCCGGCGGAGTCAGGATTGCCCTGGGTTAAAGCACCCGAGCCCGCTTTGACTAAAAGCGAGTCCACGTGACCATGGTAGCAGCCCGAGAATTTAATAATCTTCGGACGACCGGTGAAACCACGGGCCAGACGAATGGCCGACATCGTCGCTTCCGTGCCGCTATTCGTCATCCGGACTTTTTGCACCGCAGGCACGCAGGCCAAAATTAATTCTGCCATCGCCACCTCGGAAGGATTGGGCGTGCCGAAACTGGTCCCCCGATCGAGGGCCTCACGGACCGCGTCCCGAATCTCCGTATCGTTATGCCCGTGAATGGCAGGCCCCCAAGTCAGCACAAAATCGATAAGCTCTTGGCCGTCGACCGTGGTCAAACGGGCACCTTGGGCCGAACGGGTGAAGAACGGCGTACCGCCCACCGAACGAAAGGCCCGCACTGGGGAATTAACGCCCCCTGGGATCATAGTCAGGGCACGTTGAAAAAGTTGCTCCGAGGAATTCACACTTCTACTTACAAAAAGATGCCGACCCGGGGGAAGTGAATTCTTGAGTTCCCCCTCAATTATTAGCCCCGAATTGTGCGGGGCACAAAAAAAGGAGGTAGTTCTGCGAACTACCTCCCGTTTAAACGACTGTCGTCGTGGCTTACTTCTTATCGTCGACCACTTCAAAGTCGCCGTCGACTTCCTTGCCACCCTTCGCCTTCTTGGCCGCACCGGCGTCCGCAGCTTGAGGGTTCGCTTCGGCTTCCTTGCTGGCGGCAGCGTAGATGGCTTGAGCCGCTTCGGTCAACGGAGCCAAGACGGCTTCATGGGCCTTTTGCAACTCCTCCGCGGTCGCCTCTGGCTTCTTCAAGAGCTCTTGCGCCTCCTTGATGGCTGCCTCGGCTTTGGCCTTGGTGTCGCCTGGGAACTTGTCGCCGTTTTCCTTGATTTGCTTTTCACCTTGGAAGACGACGGCATCGAGTTGGTTGCGGGCCTCCGCTTGCTCACGGATTTTCTTATCTTCATCCGCATGCATTTCGGCTTCCTTGCGCAATTTTTCGACTTCCTCCTTCGAGAGACCCGAGGAACCGGTGATCGAAATCTTCTGCTCCTTACCCGTGCCTTTATCGACAGCGGAGACGTGCAAGATCCCGTTCGCATCGATGTCGAAGGTCACTTCGATTTGCGGCGTGCCACGTGGAGCGGGCATGATGCCGTCTAACTTGAAGGTCCCGAGCAACTTGTTGTCGCGCGCCATCGGGCGCTCACCTTGGACAATGACGATTTCCACCGAAGGCTGATTGTCGGCCGCCGTAGAATAAATCTGCGACTTCTTCGTGGGGATCGTGGTATTGCGATCAATCATGTGCGTGGCCACGCCACCCATGGTCTCAATCGAGAGCGTGAGCGGAGTCACGTCGAGCAAGAGCACGTCTTTAACGTCACCCTTCAAGACACCCGCTTGAATCGCGGCCCCAATCGCCACCACTTCGTCTGGATTGACGCCCTTGTGAGGCTCTTTGCCAGCGAGGCTACGAGCGATTTCGATGATTTTCGGCATGCGGGTCATCCCGCCGACCAAGACCAACTCATCGACTTGCGACATCTTCAATTCTGCATCGCGCAAGCAGGCCTCAAAAGGCTTCTTGGTGCGCTCCGAGAGGTCATCGCAAACCTTCTCCATTTGGGCGCGGGACAACGTGACGTTCAAGTGCTTCGGACCCGAAGCATCCGCGGTGATAAAGGGCAAGTTGATGTCGACCGAGTTCGAAGACGACAACGCGATCTTCGCTTTTTCGGCTTCTTCTTTCAAACGTTGGCGGGCCATCGCGTCCTTCGAGAGGTCGATGCCGGACTCCGCGCGGAAACCGTCGACGAGCCATTGGATTAAGCGCTCGTCCCAGTTATCACCACCGAGTTCGGTATCACCGTTGGTCGCTTTGACTTCAAACACGCCGCCACCGATTTCGAGCACCGAGACGTCGAACGTACCACCACCTAAGTCATAGACGGCAATCTTTTCGTCGCCCTTCTTATCCAGGCCGTAAGCCAAGGAAGCAGCGGTGGGCTCATTCACAATGCGGAGCACTTCTAAGCCTGCAATCGTACCGGCGTCTTTCGTCGCTTGGCGCTGCGAGTCATTGAAGTAAGCCGGCACCGTGATCACGGCCTGCGTGACCTTCTCGCCCAAGTAGGCTTCCGCGTCGGCTTTTAATTTCGCGAGCACTTTGGCCGAAATTTCTTCGGGCGTGAAGACGCGAGGCTTACCTTCGACTTCGCACTCAATAGCGGCGTCGCCATTTTTGCCTTCGACGACCTTGTAAGGGAGTTTAGCGGCGACGTTCTTCACTTCAGCGAACTTACGACCGATGAGGCGCTTAGCCGAGAAGACAGTGTTCTTGGGGTTGGTCACTGCTTGACGCTTCGCAGCTTGCCCCACGAGCGTGTCGCCGTTCTTCGTGAACGCGACGATCGAGGGCGTCGTACGAGCGCCTTCGGAGTTAGGAATCACGATAGCCTCCCCTGCTTCCAGAACGGCCATGCAGGAGTTGGTTGTACCGAGATCGATGCCAATGATTTTACTCATAGTGTGGTTGGTTTAGTTAAAAGGTTAAAGAATGGGTGTACCTTTTAATGGCAGGGCGTATGCCAACGGAAAAATGCTGTTTTATTAAGAATATCAGGGTGCGGTGACACGACTGGGCCTGTGTCAGACGAGCAAATTAGACAAAATGTCACACCTTGGCTCGATTTCTATGCGGCCTCCCCTTGGCTTCGCCGTTGCCCTCGGGAGCGGCTGACCTCAAATAGAACCCTATGCAGGGCCATCCTCATCAAGTCGAACGGCTGCGTCGCCTCCGCCAATCCTCCAGCATCCGGTCGATGCTGGCCGAGACCCAAGTTGAACCGCGTCACTTGATTCAACCGCTCTTTGTGACCGAGGACGCCGACCCCGAACCGATTGCCTCCCTGCCTGGCATTTCGCGCCTCCCCCTCTCCCAACTGGCCGCCAAGTGCGCAGAATTACAAATGCTCGGGATTTACGGCGTCGCCCTGTTTCCCAAAATCAACCCACGCTACAAGAATGCTAGTGGCACGGAAGCCATCAACCCTGCGAACTTAGCGCTGCGAGCAATTCGGACGATTAAAGAAAAAATTCCCGGCACGATGGTCTTTGCCGACATCGCCCTCGATCCCTACACCAGCCACGGGCACGACGGCGTGCTCGATACCTCGGGACAAGACGTGGCCAATGATGAGACGGTGGAGCTGCTCGTTAAGATGGCTCTGCTGACGGCTCAAGCGGGCGCTGATTTCGTAGCCCCCTCCGACATGATGGACGGCCGCGTCGCCGCCATCCGCCACCAACTCGACCTCGCCGGACACACGCGCACGGGCATCCTCGCCTACTCCGCCAAATTTGCCTCGGCCTACTACGGTCCGTTCCGCGATGCGATTGGCAGCCAACGCAAACCCGAAGACGGCCCGATTTCAAAAGCTGGCTACCAAATCAACCCCGCCAATCGCCGCGAAGCCGTACGCGAAGCCCTGCAAGACGCCCACGAAGGTGCCGATATTTTGATGGTTAAACCTGCGGGGGCCTACCTCGACATCCTCCGCGAAATTCGCGAAGCCAGCACCCTCCCGCTCGCTGCCTACCAAGTTTCCGGGGAATACGCTCAAATTCATGCCGCCGCGGAAAAAGGCTGGTTAGACTTGGTGAAAACCCGCAACGAGAGCTTACTGTCGATTCGCCGGGCCGGCGCAGACTTGATTTTAACTTATTTTGCGGAAAGTTTCGCCAAAGATTGGAATAAAGCCTAAATCACCCTGCCCCCTGCAACTTTTACCTGCCAAGCGGGTTAAAGTTTTTACTAACTTTCTACTATGAAAATCACCCCCTGGATTCTTGCCCTGGCCCTCAGCTTCGTGGCTCCGTTAGACGCCGCCACCAAGACCGATCCCAACGCCACCCCCACGGCGGCGAAAGGCAAAGGCAAGGCTGACCCTGCGACCACACCCGCCGCGGCGGCGGACAAAGGTATTAGCGATAAAGATCTTCCGCCCCCTCCTCCCCACATCCGCGTCGACGCCATCGGCGGTAGTGCTTTTGGCACGGCTTTCTTAGATTCCGCCTCCAAAAAAGTCTCCGCCGATAAATTTGATGCCCTGCGCAAAGCCGTCACCGACGCCAACACGGCCAACCTTAGCAGCCTCTACAGTGCTATCCGCAGCGCCTTGGAAGCTTACCAAAAAGTCAAAAGCGACAACGACAACCTAGGCAAAGATATCGATCGCGAAAAAGCCCGCGAGGACAAACTGCAAACGGAGGCCGCCTCCCCTACGATCAAGCGCAACCGTGCCATGTCCGCTCAGACGCAAGAGAAACTCAAAGTGGCCAAGGATAACTATGGTCGTTTAGAAGAAGCTAAGAAGAAGAGCGATGCGGACGTTGGCACTGCAGCCGATGCCTTTAACGCCGCGAAAGATGCGTACACCAAGGCCCTGGGCGCCTCGCAACCAGCCATCGACTCCTTTAAGTCGGCAGCTGGTTTCTAAGCCTCACGCCGTTAGCCTGAGAACTAAATAAAGAGCGGACGAATGTGACGCTCGAAGAGGTTCTCCGTCACGTTGCGAGCACACGAGACCCGGCAAGATTGGAGTTGCTCTAAGTAGCGCGGGCCCATCTTGGCGGCGACTTTAAAGCCGACGTGCAAGAGTTGGCGGAGGTGCTGATTATAAAGGGGATTCTTGAGGTCGTGACGCAACGCTCCGACGTATTGAGCGCTGGTCCAACCTTGCACCTCAGCGGCGGAAGGTAAACGGCGACGGTCGATATCGATCACCGTGGCGTAGGGCTGACTGAGCTCGTCGATATGACTCAACGCCTCGGCATAAATTTCTTTCGCCAAAGCTAAACCAGCACCACCCGCTTCGGCCAAACCAATGACTTCTTCCAGCCAAGTCGTACCCGCCGTCTTCACGTGTACACCGGCCCCATGCTTCGTTAAGGCGCGACGAATCGCCGGATAAATCGAGAACTTATCGCTGCCGCTGTGGACGCTGAGCTTAAGATTCGCGGGTAAACCATAATGCTTTACCGCATGGGCAATCACGCAAAGGTCCTCATTAAATTCGCGTTCGAATTGCACCACATCCCCCACGTAATCGACCCCTTTATTAAAGCGACCGGTGAACTTAGGTGCAATGGTTTGGATGGGCACTTGCTCATCCGCAATCGCGGCGAGGATGACCAATAACTCGGGAGGCGTTTGCGGACTATCCGTTTCATCCATCGAAATCTCTGGCACAAAACGACCGACCCCCTTCACCGCGGCAATGTGGCGATAAACTTTGCCCGCCTCTTGCACGGCCAACAGGAACTTCGCCGCCGTACGCTCCACGTCGGCACGCGTCGTCTGCATCGGACGCTCAATCCCAGGAATCGTCAACGTACCGACTAATTCAGGGTGACGTTGCACAAACGCCTGAACCGCAGCGGGGTCAGCGGGCTGGGCAATGAAGTCGGCCACATCGATGGTGAAGAAATCGGAAACCGCCACAAAGCGATCTACCGTCTTGAGACCGATATGGTCGGCATCTAAGAAATAAGCACCCTTCCACCCTAAAGTCCGCACGGCGGCATCGGCGGCTTGGCGGGTGCCCGTGGGTTCCGAGCCAATAATATTATGCTCGCGGTTGGATTTATTCCACACCGGCGTCAGGGCGACGCCATGCTGCTCCGCCAAGATGCAGGCCGCCAATTGGGCCTCCGCTTCATGGGCGAAGCGATCACCCATACCGAGAGAAAATTTGCCAAGAACCAGGGGAGCGTGTGACATAAGAAGGAAGGAGAAGGGGCGTAATAAGTGAAAATCTCCGTCAGGTGCAACCCTCCGCAACGTCCAAGGTAAGATATTTCTTAATGAAGTTTTATGCTTCTCCTTGCCCTGCAACCTGCCCTTCTGCTTATCTTCGCTTCCTCTTCCTGCGTCTATGCACCTTAAAATTGCTGTTTTACCGGGCGACTACATTGGCCCTGAAGTCATGGCGGCCACGCTGCCTGTGCTCGAGGCTTGCCTCAAGAAAGCGGGCCACACGCTCGAACACTCGACGCATGAAGTCGGGGGCGCCGGCATCGATCGTTACGGCAAAGCTTTACCCGATAGCACCCTGGCTGCTTGCCAAGCGGCGGACGCCATCTTGTTCGGCTCGGTCGGCGGTCCAAAGTGGGAAAAGTTACCGCCCAAGGAACAACCAGAAAGGGCCTCGCTCTTGCCCCTCCGGAAACATTTCAAACTCTACGCCAACGTTCGCCCCGGCCTGCTCTTAAAGAATCTCATTGATACGTCTCCCCTCCGCCCCGACCGCATCCCGCAAGGCGTGGACATGGTTTGCATTCGCGAACTCACCGGTGGCCTTTACTTTGGAGCTAAGTCGACTCAAGAAATCGCTGGTGGTGACATCGAAGCCATCGATACGATGGTGTATCGCAAATCCGAGATTGAGCGCATCACCGATGTCGCCATCGCGACCGCTCGCGCCCGCCGCAAGCACCTCACGCTCGTCGACAAAGCCAACGTTTTAGAAACCTCCGTTCTTTGGCGCAAAGTGGTCGGTGAACGCGTCAAGGCCACGGCCCCAGACATCACGCTAACCCACATGTATATTGATAATGCGGCGATGCAATTAGTGCTCCGCCCCAGTCAGTTCGATGTGTTGTTAACCGAAAATATGTTTGGCGATATTCTCTCGGATGAAATGGCCGTCATCTGTGGTTCGCTCGGCATGATGGCTTCAGCCTCGTTGGGCTTGGACTTAAACCGTCACGGCAAAGGCTACGGTCTCTACGAGCCTTCGGGTGGCACGGCCCCCGACATCGCGGGCCAAGACAAAGCCAATCCCTGCGCCCAAATCCTTTCGGCGGCCCTGATGCTCCGTCACTCCTTTGGCCTCGAAGCCGAAGCGAAGTCGATTGAGCGGGCGGTGGAACAAACCATCGCGGCAGGCATTCGCACCGCGGATATCGCGGGCGGCGGCCCCGCCGTCGGCACCCGTGCCATGGGTGCAGCGATTCTCGCTCGACTCTAATCATGGACGAAGCGGCTCGCCAACGTGCCGCTGAGCGGCGCCGCGAAGCGGTCTGCAGCCCCTTCATGCGCATCTCCCGGTTTCCGGTCGATGTGGCTCGCGACTTGCTCGATGCCGGCTATTACCGTATCGATCAGTTAGCGGGGCGCTCACCAGAATCGTTGCTGACAGAAATCAAAGCCCGGCATCGAGAGCCTTTGGAAAGCTATTATTTGGCGGCCTTACGCATGGCCGTCTATTTTGCCGAAACGGCGGAACCCGACCCCAAAAAACTGTTCTTAGACGAGTGGAATTAGTTTCGTCTTCACCGCACACACTGCCTAAATCCCTCTGACTGCCCGATTACCCCTTTATGATGAAAACCCTCCTCCCCTGCCTCCTTGCCTTGTTCAGCGTGGTGCTCCCCGCTGCCGAGGCGCCCTTAACCTACGAAGGTACCAGTGGTGCCGGCGTCGGTAAAAAGGTCGTGCTCATTGCCAACGACCACGAGTATAAATCCGAAGAAGCGCTACCCGAGTTAGCTCGCATCTTAGCCCATCACCACGGCTTTCATTGCACGGTTCTCTTCGGCATCAACCCCAAGACGGGTAACATCGTCATGGGCGAGCCCAACAACATTCCTGGCACGGAAGCCCTCAAGGACGCTGACTTGATGGTCATCTTCACGCGCTTCCAAGGCCTGCCCGCCGAACAGATGCAACCGATCATCGATTACTTAAACCGCGGCGGCGCCGTCATCGGCTTACGCACGGCGACCCACGGTTTTCGTTTCCCGAAGGAAAGTCCTTTCTACAAGTATTCTTATAACTACAAAGGCGAAGACTTCGTCGGTGGCTTCGGGCGCCAAATTTTAGGCGAAACCTGGGTCGGTCACTACGGCCCCAACCACAAGTCGAGCACCCGCCTCGACATCGTCCCCGACCAAGCGTCCCACCCCGTGCTCACGGGCGTCAAAGACATGTGGGCTGAAATCGGGGCCTACGTGGCTCACCCCATCGAAGGTAGCACGGTCTTAGCCATGGCTCACCCTTTAACGGGCATGACGCCGGATGCCCCCGATGATAAGACCAAGACTCCGATGCCAGGGGCCTGGGTGCGTACTTACAAATCCACTTCGGGCAAAGAAGGTCGGGTGTTTGCTTCGACCTACGGTGCTTCGGGCGACTTAGCGAACGACGGCTTCCGTCGCATGCTCGTCAACGCCTGCTTCTGGACCACGGGTCTGGAAAAAGCCATCAAACCCGACCTCAACATTTCCCTCGTGGGTCCCTACAACCCCACTTGGATGGGCACCCAACGCCGGAGTGGCGACGTCAAACCACGCGACTTAGTGGGCTTTGAATCGCCGATCTTACCGACCGTTCCCGCCCCGAAAAAGTAAGGGTGTCGCGCTTGCGGAAAGCCGGTTTCCGCTTTAGATGACAGGCATGGGTTCTCCTGTTATCGTGCCAGTTATGACGCTGGGGAACTGCGTCTTTTTTCCGCAGCAGCTTTTACCGCTTCGCATCTTCGAACCGCGGTATCGGAAAATGCTGCAAGAGGTTTTGGCGGGCGATCGTTTATTCGCGGTCTCGCAATTAGATGAAGAGCAAGTCAACGCCCAAAACCCCGAGCCGCCCTGTGCCATCACCTGCATTGGTCGCATTCAAAGCCATGTCGAAAACGCGGACGGCACGTCGCACCTCATCCTCGAAGGCCTCCGCCGCGCGCGGGTGGTGAGAGTCGAACGCACCACGCCCTTCCCCCGCTTAGAGATCAAACCAGCGATTGAAGAAGCGTTGGCCGAACCCATGTCCGCCACCCGCGAGATTGCCCGGATTTTATCGTTATCGGAAAAAATGCTCAGCCCCTTTGGGGAAGACGCGGTCTTACTTTTACAAAGACTCCAGTCACTCGCCAATCAACCGGGTGCCCTAACCGATGCTGTCGCCGCGAGTTTCGTCGAACGGGTCGCCCTCCGCCGGCAGTTGTTAGAGTGCCTGTCGCCTGAAAAACGCCTCGGCTTGGTGGCCGAAGAATTGACCCAAATCTATGCAATGAGCCGAATTGAGGGTCAAAATGGCCTAGATGGTAAAATTGGCCTAAATTAGGCGGTTATTTTTCGTAATTCCCCTTGCAACTTGGAATCATTCCAACTGATTAGGCGGTTAGAATGATTCAAAATCTCAATGAGCACGAACGGGAGAAGCTCATGGCTTCTCTCAACAAAGGCGGGCAAAAGCTGACCCCCCAGCGCGAAGCCGTTTTCTCCGTCCTCATCTCCAAGCGCGACCACCCTACGGTCGACGAGGTCTTTCAACGGGCCCGGGAAACGATGCCCGGGATGTCCTTAGCCACGGTCTATAACTGCCTCGAAACTTTCGTGGCCTGTGGCTTGGTCCGCCAAGTGAACCACGAACGCGAGCCCACCCGCTACTGCCCCAACCTCGCCCCCCATGCCCACTTCCGCGATCAAGCGACGGGCCGGGTTCACGACATCGAATTGCCTCCGGAGGTCTTGAACAGCCTGCGCTCGATTCTGCCCCCTGGCTTCAACTCGGAAGTCATCGAAATCAGTTTCCACGGCCAAGCCTCGACCACCGAACCACCTCCCCACGCTTAATTTCTTCTCATGACGCCCTCTCTTGAAATCAAGAACCTCAACGCCTCCATCGGCGAACGAGCGATTCTCAAAAACTTTTCGCTGACGATCCCTCGCGGAGAAGTCCATGCCATCATGGGGCCTAACGGCACCGGCAAAAGTACCCTCGCCAAAATCTTGGCGGGGCATCCCGACTATACCGTCCAAAGCGGCGAAGTCTTCCTCGACGGCGAACAAATCCTCGGACTGGAGCCCGATGTTATCGCCCGCCAAGGTTTATTCTTAGCCTTCCAATACCCGAGCGAAATCCCGGGTGTTACCATCGCAAACTTCATCCGCGCCGCCCTCGTCGCCCGCCAAGCCAAAGGCGCTCCCTTCGACGCCAAAGCTTACTACGCACAACTCTACGCCAAGATGGACGAGTTGAAAATGGACCGCAAATTCACCTCCCGCTTCGTCAACGAAGGGTTCTCCGGCGGCGAAAAGAAGCGCTGTGAAATCCTGCAATTGGCGATGCTGAAGCCCAAATACGCGGTCCTCGACGAAACCGATTCGGGCTTAGACATCGACGCCCTCCGCATCGTCTCCGAAGGCGTGAATCGCCTCCGCGGTCCCGACACGGGCTTCGGTGTCATCACCCACTACCAACGCTTGCTGGAATACATCGTGCCCGACCGCGTGCACATCATGTGGGACGGTCGCATCGTCCATAGCGGCGGCAAAGAACTCGCCCTCGAACTCGAAGCCAAAGGCTACGATTGGGTGAAACAAGAACTCGCCACGCACTGAGTACCATGGCCGAAATTGATGAAGCCCAAGCCCAACGCGATGCGTTGGCAATCGATCGCTCCAAAGGTGATTTTAAGTATAAGGAAGATTATGCCTTTGATGCGGGCATCGGTCTGAGCCCCACGGTCATCGACTATATCGCCAAGGTTAAAGGCGAAGATGAGTGGATTCGGGAGTTTCGCCACAAAGCGCTCAAAATCTTTGAAAGCCTGCCCATGCCAACGCACTGGGCCACGAGCGACTTGAATAATATCAATTTTCAAGAGATTCGCTACTACCTCGCCAAAAGCCAAAAACCGAGTCGAACCTGGGAAGAAGTGCCCGATGACGTGAAGCAAACTTTTGAACGCCTCGGGATTCCCGAAGCCGAACGTAAATTCCTCGCCGGCGTGGAAGCCCAATTCGACTCGGAAGCTTCCTACTCGCGCATGAAGGAGGAGTTAGAAAAGTTAGGCGTGATTTTCTGCGGTCCAAACGAGGGCCTCAGCCAACACCCCGAGATTTTCCGCAAGTGGTTCGGGAAAGTCATCCCTGCGGGCGACAACAAATTCGCCGCGCTAAACTCGGCGGTATTTTCGGGCGGCTCCTTCATCTACATTCCTAAGGGCGTTAAGGTAGCCCAGCCGCTGCAAGCCTACTTCCGCATCAATGCGGAAAACTTTGGGCAATTCGAACGTACGCTCATCATCGCCGATGAAGGTTCCGAAGTGACGTACATGGAAGGTTGTACGGCCCCTAAATTTGAAACCGCCACCCTTCACTCTGCCGTGGTGGAATTGGTCGCCCTCAAAGGTGCCAAGATTCAATACATCACCGTCCAAAACTGGTCGGCTAATGTGTTTAATTTAGTCACGAAGCGCGGCATTGCGGAAGAAAACGCCGAAGTGCGCTGGATCGATTGCAACATCGGCTCGCGCCTGACGATGAAATACCCTGGCGTAGTACTTCGCGGCGCAGGCGCACGCGGGGAAGTGCTCTCGATTGCCTTAGCCAATGACGGTCAACACCAAGACACCGGGGCGAAGATGATTCACGCGGCGCACAATACCACGTCGAACATCATCGCTAAATCCATCTCGGTGGGCAACGGACGTTCGACCTACCGCGGCTTGGTGCAAATTCCCAAAGTTTTCCAAAACTGCCGGAATAACACCGAATGCGATGCCTTGCTCATCAACGAACACAGTCGCACGGACACCTACCCGGCCATCTCGGTGCGCGGGCAAAAGAATTCCGTACAGCACGAAGCGAGTGTCTCGAAAGTTTCGGCAGAGCAGATTTTCTACATGATGCAACGAGGCCTCAGCGAAGGCGAAGCGATGTCCCTAGCGGTGAACGGCTTCGTCAACGACTTGGTTAAAGAATTCCCCATGGAATACTCCGTGGAACTCAAACGCCTCATCGAACTGCAAATGGAAGGATCGGTCGGATAAGATGAACACTCCCACGACCACCCTCGGCATCCTCGACGCCCCCGCGCAAACGCGCGAGACCCAACTTTTCCACAGCGCGGATTGGTTCGCCCACCTGCGTCAGCAAGGCTGGCAGCGTTTCCAAACGCTCCCAATGCCCACGCGCGAACAGGAAAAATGGCGTTTCTCCGACACCCGCACCTTGAGCCTCGAAGGCTATGCCCCCGCCCCTGCCCCCAGCGAGGCCGACGTCGCTAAGTTACTCCAACGTTCGCAACTCATCAGCCACCCTGCGGGTCTGATGGTTCACATTGATGGTCACTGCGTGCTCGAACCGCAACTTTCGCCTGAGCTTGCGAAGCAAGGCGTAATTTTCGAATCGCTCGAGAAAGCGGTTAAACATCACCCGGCACTTCTTAAGCAGCATCTCCTCCAACACCCGGTGAATTTAGGAGGCGATAAATTCCAAGCCCTCCACCAAGCTTGGCTCCGCTCGGGCTATTTCTTGTACATCCCCACTGGAGTGCACGTCGCCCAACCGTTCGTCTCGGTGCAATGGACCCTCGCAGAAAACAGTGCCGTCTTCCCCCACGCCCTCGTCATTGCCGACGACCGTGCTCAAGGGCAGGTTCTGGATTTCCACTTCGGCGCCCAACTCGACAGTCGCGCGTTAGCGATTTCCTGTTGCGACGTCCACACGGGCCAAGAAGCAAAATTAGAGCGCCTCTCCGTGCAAGGCTGGGGCCAGCAAACGCAGTCGTTCCAAGTCGACAACACCTGTGGCGGACGCGGGGCTAAAATCGTGGCCATCAACGCCGCTCTAGGCGCGCGGCGCGCGCGCCTCGAAAATACCGTACGCCTCGAAGGCCCTGAGGCCAACGTGAACCTCTACGGCATCACCGTAGCCACCGACGGCCAAGAGTATGATCAACGGACGTTGCAAATTCACGCCGCGCCCCATACCAAATCGGACCTACTCTTTAAGAACGCCCTGCTCGGCAAATCGCGCACCATTTTCTCGGGCTTGATCAAAGTAGAACCCGATGCGCAGCGCACCGATGCGTATCAAACCAACCGCAACTTAATCCTCTCCCCAGAAGCGGAAGCGGATTCGCTACCGGGATTAGAAATCGAGGCCAACGACGTCAAATGCTCCCACGGGGCCACGACGGGCCAAGTCTCGCCCGAAGAATTGTTCTACCTGCAAGCTCGCGGGATTCCGCTTAAAGTCGCCCAAGAGCTCCTCACCCAAGGCTTCCTTGAAGAAGTCTTAAGCAAGGTCTCTCACCCCGAAGCCTGCGACCTCTTGCGGACGCTGATGCAGGAAAAATTCCACCGTAGTTAATTTATGAGCGACACCACCACTGGCCAACGCCACGCCCCGAGTCCCCACGATCGTTACCTGACCCGTGACGTCGCCGTGACCGTGATTCCCGCGGGCTTCCCGGATAATTTATTAGCCGGCACGCGCGTGACGATTACCCACCGACTCGGCGGCAACTTCACCGTCGTCTGCGACCACGGCATGTTTCGCATTAAAGGTGCGGATGCCGACGCCCTCGGTGAAGCCGTGCCCACCGAGAACTCCGAGAATCAAGGTAAGACCGATGCCTACGGCTCAACCGGCACCGCCGAACACCCTGGCCATCAAGGCAAGCCGAGCGAGGAAGCCATTTGGAATCAGCTCAAAACGGTCTTCGACCCCGAAATCCCCGTTAACATCGTGGACCTGGGTCTGGTGTATTCTCTCAAAGTCGAACCCCTTGAAAACTCGGCCGACCGCCATTGCGTGACCGTGGCCATGACCCTGACCGCCCCCGGTTGCGGCATGGGACCAGTCATCGCCGAAGACGCCCGCAATCGCGTGTTAACTATCCCAGGCGTTAATGAAGCCAAGGTCGACATCGTGTGGGATCCGCCCTGGACGCAGACGATGATTTCCGAAGAGGGTAAAATGCAATTGGGCTTAATCTAAGCCCAATTTTTTTTGGAATCCGAATTAGGCGAGAGGCTTGCCTCCGCCTAGGACTTGATATTGTGAGGCAGACGGCCACCCCGCCGCTCCTCCTCTACCATGTCCCGCACTCGTCGCCTTTGGCATACCAGCTTACTCCTCGCGAGCAGCCTCTTCCCCGCCCTAACCTCGGCCGCCCCCACGCCACCCGAGGATCAACGTTTCAAGGTCGAGAAGCTCATCGGCGACCTCCCGCAGCCCATGACCATGACGATGGCTCCGGATGGACGTTTATTTTTCAATGAATACGGCGGGCTACTCAAGGCCTATGATTTTAAAACCAAGACGACTAAAATCTTGGGCAAGCTCACGGTCTTCAAAGAACAGGAAAACGGGTTTCTGAGTTTCACCTTGGACCCCAAGTTCTCCGAGAACCATTGGCTCTACTGCCTCTACTCCCCTGTCGGCTTCAACGGCCAAAACATTTCGCGCTTCACGTTAGTGAACGACCAACTGGACCTCGCGTCCGAAAAAGTCCTCCTGCGCTATGAAGAACAGCGCCAAGAATGTTGTCACCACGGAGGCACGATTCTTTTCGGCCCTGATGGTTGTTTATACTGGTCCGCAGGCGACAACACCAATCCCTTTGGCGACAGCCTGAGTTACTCGCCCGCCGACGAACGTACTGGACGCATGGCGTGGGACGCCCAAAAATCGGCCTCCAATACGATGAGCTTAGCGGGCAAGGTGAATCGCATTCGCCCCAACGCCGACGGCACTTACTCCATTCCCGAAGGTAACCTCTTCCCCGTGGGCACGCCCAAGACGCGTCCCGAAATTTTCGCCATGGGCTGTCGCAACCCTTGGCGCCTCTCCATCGATAGCCACACGGGCTACGTTTACTGGGGCGAAGTAGGTCCCGATGCCTACGAAGACGGACCGCGCGGCTCGCGAGGTTATGACGAGATTAATCAAGCGCGTCAGGCCGGTAATTTCGGCTGGCCCTATTTCGTGGGAGATAATTTCCCGTATGCGAAAGTGGATTTTGCGACCGGTAAAATTGGTGAAATCGCCGACCCGGCGCACCCGCATAACGACAGCCCCAATAACACCGGCTTACGCGACCTGCCACCTGCCGTCCCGGCCTTCATTTATTGGCCCTACCGCAAGCCCAAGAAATGGCCCGAACTCGGCGAAGGCGGCCGCACCGCTTGTGCGGGACCGGTTTTCTACTGGCAACCATCGTTCGAAAAGACCAACGGCTTTCCCGAATATTTTAACCGGTGCTTACTCTTCTGGGATTGGCAACGTCCCTTCATCAAGTGGGCCCGCTTAGATGAAAAATCCGACCTCGTCGGCCTCGAACCTTTCACGGAAAAGAAAATCGTCACGGGGAATACGGCGGAACAATACCGCAAATTAAAGCCCGCGCTCGATGAGGGAGCCGCGTTGATTCGTCGTCCCGTGCATGCGATCTTTGGACCCGATGGTTGCCTCTACTTCATGGATTACGGCGAGACTTGGGGTGCCAACCATGATTCGGGTATTTATAAAATTTCCTACCTTCGCGGCGACTTGCCTCCCGAACCTAAATTAGTCGCCTCGACTACTGCGGGTGCCCTGCCCTTGAAACTGAAACTTTCTGCGACGGGTTCTAAAAACCCCAGCGGCGGAGCCTTACAGTATCAATGGAAGTTATTGCCCAGCGGCAAAGTCTTGGGCCAAGGGGAAAACCTGGCTGTCGAACTCACCGAGGCGGGCAATTTCAACGTCGAACTCACCGTCACTAACGAGAAAAACTTAACCGCGACGGCCTCGTTGCCCATCATCGCAGGCAATACTCCCCCCGAAGTGAGTTTTGTAGAACCGCACCAAGGCGACTTCTTCATCCCCGGTAAGAAAATCACTTACACACTCAAAGTGCATGACACCGAAGATGGTGATTCAGAAAAGAAGCCCCTCGAGTTTAGCGCCCGGGCCATGGTCACAACGCTGCAAGTTACCTCCGACGGCAAAGGCGAACCCACCGATCCAGGGCTCAACCTAATGCGTCAAAGCGATTGCTTTAACTGTCACGCCATCGAGACACCCTTAGTAGGACCCACCCTGTTCGCCATTGCCGACCGTTATCGCAACAAACCTGAAGCCCCTGAAGTCTTGAATAAAAAAGTGCGCCTCGGCGGCAGCGGCGTCTGGGGTCAGGTGCCGATGCTCGCCCACCCGCAGCACACTGAAGACGAGGTGGCCATCATGCTCCGCTGGATTCTCAGTTTAGAGCCTGGCAAGAGTGGTCCTAACTTAGTGCGCGGCCTGACGGGTCAAATCACCGCTCCCACTAATAATAAAGTAACCCAATTCATCATCGAGGGCAGTTACACCGACGCCGGGGCCCCGCCTGCTGGAGCGCTCTCCAGCAAGACTACGGTCACCTTGCGACTCCCACGCATGGAAGCGGAAGATGCCGAACCGCAAGGGCCCAAGATTATCGGAGGTGCCAATGCGAGCGGCAAAAAAGGTTACGGTGCGATCAACCACGGCCACACCTTGCGCTTCGCCAACGTTAACTTCGCCAATATCAAATCGTTCACCGCGCGCACCGCGAGTGCTGGCGTCGGCGGCAAAGTCGAGTTCCACCTCGATCAAGCTACCGGGCCCCTCCTCGGCACCGTCGACGTCCCCGTCACGGGCAATTGGGATAAGTGGCAAGAAGGCACGACGACCTTCGCTCCCGTGCAAGGCCGTCACGACTTAGTCCTCGTGTTCGTCAACCCTGGCAAAGGCGGCTTGATGAACATCGATTGGGTCCAAGCGAACTTAAACCCCTGAGATGCGCTGGCTGTGGAGCACCCTCTTACTCGGCGCGTTAGTGTTAAAGGCAGCCGACGAGGGTTTGACGTCTAACGAAATCTTCGCCCTCGAAAAACCACGCGTCCTCCGCGCCGCCGAGCGAGCCATGCAGGCGACCCCGGTGAGTCTCACGCAATTTCCAACGAAATTAAGCGAAGGCGGACCGCAGGATTTTTATTCCAACGGCGACTACTGGTGGCCCGACCCCAGCAAGCCCAACGGGCTGCCGTACCTTCGTAAAGACGGCCAAACGAATCCCGAAAATTTCTCCCAACATCGTTTGGCGATGAAAACATTTCGCGATCACGTCGCCGCCCTCGCCGTGGCTTACCAGCTGACGCACGAGGAGAAATACGCCCAACAAGCGGTGCGGTTCATCGATGCTTTCTTGCTCGATGCGCAAACGGGCATGCACCCGCATTTAAAATATGCCCAAGCCATTCCAGGTCGCAGCCCCGGGCGCGGCATTGGTATCATCGACACGCTGCACCTGATTGAAATCCCGCCTGCCCTGAAAATTCTGGCCACATCGCCAGCCCTCGATCCCGGTCGGCAAAAAGCCTTAAAGCAATGGTTCACGGATTTGGAGCAATGGATGCTGACAAGTCCGAATGGCCAGGAAGAAGCGGCCGAGAAAAATAACCATGCCGTGGCCTTCTGGCTCCAAATCGCCGTCTACGCCGATTACCTTCAAGACGCTAAAGCCCTCGAAGCATGCCGTCACCAGTTCACCGTTAATTTCATCGGTCAACAAATGGCGACCGATGGTAGTTTCCCGCGCGAACTCGCCCGCACTAAGCCCTATGGGTACTCCATTTTCCAATTGGATAATATGGCGACGTTGGCTCACGTCTTACAAACGCCCCAACTCAATTTATGGCAATACACCTTGCCCGACGCTCGCGGGATGGCGCAAGCCTGTGCCTACCTCACGCCCTACATTCGCGATAAACGTCAGTGGCCGCTCAAGCCCGACGTACAAGCTTGGGACGCTTGGCCCGCTCGGCCGATTTACCTTCTCTTCGCGGGGCAGGCACTACAACGCCCCGACTACTTAAAACTGTGGGCTACCTTAGAAGCCGACCCCACCGACCCTGAAGTGCAACGGAATCGGGCTATCACGCAGCCGCTACTCTGGCTCCGCTAAAGCCGCACGAGTTAACCTTGGCAGCCTAGGTAAAACGGTCAGACTAAACCTTCGCACCAGTGTCGGACTCTCCCTCTAAGCCATTCAACCCTTACGACCCCGCCGTCTTAGCTCGGGCGAATCGGGCCATCCTCGTAGGCTTACAACGCCCGCAAGAAACCGCCGAAGAAGCGGGCTACCTGCTCGCCGAATTGCATGAGTTGGTATCCAACCTCGGCGTCGAAATCCGCGGCTCGGTCATCGCTCGCCTGCGCGAAGAAAACCCCCGCCACTTAGTCGGCTCGGGTAAAATGGAAGAAATCGCCGCCTTAGCGCGCGAGAAAGACTGCGGGTTGATTATTTTCGACGACGAACTTTCGCCCGCCCAACAACGCAACTGGGAGAAAGACAGCCAAGGCATTCGCACCATTGATCGGCAGGAAGTAATTTTAGATATTTTTATCGCACGGGCCAAAACACGCGAAGCGGTCCTGCAAGTCGAACTCGCGCAACTGCAACAAATGTTGCCTCGCCTCAAACGACTCTGGTCCCACTTAGATCGGCAACGCGGGGGCGGGGCCATGCAACGCGACGCAGGTGAAACGCAGATGGAAATGGACCAGCGTAAAATCCGCGACAAGATCGCCAAAGTCCGCCGCGACTTAGCCAACGTCGTGGCCCAACGCGCTACACAACGCAAACAACGCCAACGCGTCCCCTTGCCCACCTTCTCGATTGTGGGGTACACCAACGCCGGCAAATCTTCGCTGCTCAATCGCCTGACCGGAGCGGAAGTCTTGGCTGCAAATCAACTCTTTGCCACGCTCGATCCGACGACGCGCCGCTTGGCCTTGCCTTCGGGACGTGCCCTTCTCCTCACCGACACGGTCGGTTTTATTCGCCGCTTACCGCACCGTTTAATCGAAGCCTTTAAAGCCACCCTCGAAGAAGCCGTCCAAGCCGACTTCCTCATTCACGTGGTCGACCTCGCTTCACCCGAACGACTCAAGCACGCGCAAACGACCTTGGCGGTGTTGCAAGAAATCGGCGCCGGGGAACGTCCGGTCATCACCGTGCTAAATAAAGCCGACCTCATCACCGATTCCTTACAACGGGCGGAAGCCTTGGCCGACCACCCTGGGGCCATCCTCGTCAGCACCCAAACCGGTGAAGGACTGCAAACTCTACTAGAAAAACTCGAGTCCTGCGCAGCGGCCAAAGACCACCCCATGACCCTACTCCTCCCCCATCAGCAGTATGGTTTACTGGCTAAATTACATGCAGGAGCCACCATTTTAAGCAGCCGGTCGGAAAACGAAGGCGTCTGGGTCGAGGCCATCATCCCCCCTCGTCTCCAAGAATTATGCCGGCCCTGGGTCGCCCCCCATCCCCCCGCAAAATAGTCAAAACTGGAACTTTCCTTTTATCCCGGGGTTATTACACCAGAGACCCTCACAACCCTATGCGTATTCTCGCCCTCCTCCCCCTCATCGCTGCGGCCTCCGTGCTGGCGGCGGATGCTCCTAAGTCCAGCGCTGACCGCGAAAAGGCTTGGAAAGCAGACATCTTCCCGATCCTCGAAAAGAGCTGCATCGGTTGCCACGGCAAAGACCCTGCCAAGAAGCCTAAGGGTGGCTTGAACCTCATGACCCTCGACGCCGCCACCAAGGGTGGTAAGGACGCCGGCGCTGGTTTCACCTGGGGCGACGCGAGCAAGAGCTCAATCTACAAGGGTGCTGAACTCGGCATCAAGGATCGCGAAGACGAAGCTGCGATGCCTCCCAAGAAGAGCAAATCGGAGCCTCTGACGGCCGCTCAATTGGCCAAGTTGAAGGCTTTCATCGAAGCTAAGTAATTTTTCTACTAGCTTTAATAGCCAAGACCACGGTGCAACCCGTGGTCTTTTTTTGTGTCTTAAAGCAAGCGGACTGACACTTGCCAGCCCGACGGCTTCAACCCAACTTTTAACCATGCGACTCCCGCCCCAAGTCCTGCTCTGGCTCGGCCTCGTGCTGACCGGGAGCCTCGACTTGTCCGCCGCCGAACCGGTGGTGGATTTCGCCCGCGACATCCGCCCCATTTTCAACAGCCAGTGCATCGGTTGCCACGGGGGAGTCAAAAAAGGCGGCGGCGTTTCTTTACAATTTGAAAACGATATACGCGTGCCTGGGAAATCCGGCAAGATCCCCGTCGTCGCCGGCCATCCTGAAAAAAGCGAGTTACTGGAGCGACTCCTAACGCATGACACCGATGAGCGGATGCCGAAAGGCAAGCTACCCTTAACGGCGGCCCAAATCGAAGTCTTCACCCGCTGGATTAAGCAAGGCGCCCCTTGGCAAAAACATTGGGCCTATGAACCCGCGGTCGCCCAAGCCTTACCCGAGACGCTCCACCCGGCGTGGATCAAAACCAGTATCGATGCGTTTATTCTCGCACGACTGGAAAAAGAAAAACTCAACCCCTCAGCCCCCGCCGACAAAGCCACCCTGGTCCGTCGCTTGAGTTTTGATTTAACGGGCCTGCCGCCTACGCCCGCAGAAGTGGCCAGCTTCCTCGCCGACACCTCTCCACAGGCTTACCAACATGAAGTGGAACGCTTACTGAATTCACCGCGCTACGGCGAACGTTGGGCGGCTTGGTGGATGGACCTCGCCCGCTACAATGACTCGCAGGGCTATGAAAAAGACCGCAATCGACCCATGTGGCCTTACCGCGATTGGTTGATTCGCTCGTTCAACCAAGACCTGCCCTACCAACAGTTTATCGTGAAACAAATCGCGGGGGATTTACTACCTCAAGCCACCGAAGACGACTTAGTCGCCACCTGCTTCAGTCGCTTAACCCGCACCAACACCGAAGGCGGTACCGACGACGAAGAGTTTCGCTCCTACGCCGTGATGGATCGGGTAAGCACGCTGAGCACCGCCTTTTTAGGCACGACCATGGGTTGTGTGCAATGCCACGGTCACCCCTACGATCCGTTCCGCCAAACCGACTACTACGGTCTCTTTGCTTACTTCAACACTTCACAGGACGCCGATCGCGATGACGACGCCCCGAACATCGACTTCTACTCTGCCGAACAACGTCAGCGTCTGGAAAGTCTCAAAGAAAAAATCGCCCAGCTGGGAGGTGCGAAAAGCACTAAGCCCGCGATGCCCACAGCCAAACAGGCTAAGTGGGAAAACGCCGCGATGCTCGCTTTTACGGCGAATTCTAAGAATTCAGCTAAACCTGGAAACACCGTGCAAGTAGACGGACCGGAAGTAAAAGCTGACGCCTACACCGTCGATTTCGCCCTCAGTGCCCAACGCGCCCTCACCGCCCTCAACCTCCAGAGTGTGGTGGCCGACAAAAACGCCGGGGCTGGCAAAACGTCCGATGGGAATTTCGTCATCAGTGCACTGCAGGCTTATTGGGTGGTACCTGCGTCTGGGGCCGTCAAAGGCCAAACCTTACACATCGAACTTCCCGGTGACCACCGCTTGCTCAACCTTTCTGAAGTCGAACTCCTCGACCGCCAAGGCCACAACCTCACGCAAGCTGGTCCACACGCCGCCACCGCCAAACTGTCCTCGGTTTACGGCGCAGGCTATGAAGCGGAAAAAGTCATCAACGGCCAACACACCGGCAAAGATGGCGACCTCGCCCACGCCCAAGACAGTGCCAACCCTTGGCTCGAAGTCACGTTAGCCCAAGAGCAAGAAATCGCGGAAGTCGTGATTTGGAATCGCACCGACGGGGGTACGGCCGAACGCTTTACGGGGGCGCATCTCAGTTTGCGCAACCATCAAGGCCAAATCGTGTGGTCGACGGTGGCCACCGGTCCCGCGCAAGAGACTTATCATTTCAAGACCAACGGTAGTGAAATCCCCCTCGACCTTGCTTACGCCCAAGCAGATTTCAGCCAAGCAGGCTTTGATCCCTTGCAAACCCTGCGCAACGAGAATCTCAAGACGATGGGCTGGGCTGTGGCTCCACGTCAAAAGAAACCCCACGAACTCATCGCCCACCTTCGCACGCCCACCGTGCCTCCTGCTGGCGCGACGGCGTTGCGATTGAAATTAGATTTTGAATACAACGTGCCACCTTATGTCGGCTTCGCACTGGGGTCCTTCAAACTCAGTACTTCCAGCAATCCCTCCCTGGCCACCGGAGCAGATTTTGATTTCCGCCAAAACCTTGAGGATCCCAAGGTCGCTAATCTGAAAAAAGAATTAGCCAGCATTAAGCCCGTGCGCCTTCCGGTAATACGAGAACAAGAGGCTGGGATGCAACGAGCCAGCCATGTACTCGTGCGCGGGGCGTGGAATGTAAAAGGCGACCCCATCAAACCGCACACGCCGCCAGAAATGGGCAACTTGCTACAAGGCGGCAACCGCCTCGACTTAGCGCATTGGATTGCCTCTCCCCAGCATCCCTTAACCGCCCGCGTCTTGGTGAATCACCTGTGGAAAGAAATTTACGGCATCGGACTGGTCGCCACGCCCGATGACTTCGGCACCGTCGGTGAACGACCCTCGCATCCTGAATTACTCGACACCTTAGCCGTCAAATTCAGCACCGAGTGGCAGTGGAGCGTGAAACGCTTGTTGCGCGAAATCGTACTCTCCGCGACCTATCAGCAATCCTCGCAAGCGACGCCAGAATTGCGCAGCAAGGATCCTTTCAATCGCCTCTTAGCCCACGGTCCCCGCACGCGTCTCTCGGCGGAAATGATTCGGGACCAAGCGCTCGCCGTCTCTGGGTTGCTCTACAAGAAAGAAGGCGGTCCAAGCATTTTCCCCGAACAGCCGCCGGGCATCTGGAAACAACCTTACAGCGGCGAGACCTGGAATACGACCCAAGGGCCGGAAAAGTATAGTCGCACCCTTTATATTTTCTGGAAGCGCTCCTCGCCCTTCCCCGCTTCGATGGTCTTTGACGCCGCGGAACGCGATACCTGCGTCGCGAAACGGATCAACACGAACACGCCCTTGCATGCCTTAGTGACGATGAATGAAAGTGCCTTCGTGGAAGCCGCCAAAGCGCTCGGCAAGCAACTGGCGGCGGAGCCCACCGCAGAACGGCAGCGTTTAGAAACGGCGCTACAACGGATTATCGTCGGCCAACCACGCCCCCACGAACTCGACACCTATCTAAATTTCCTCCATTATAACCAGCAACACTACCAAGCGAACCCGACCCTCGCTCAAGCAGCCGGACTCAGCATCGAGGAAGCCGCTTGGTGGCAAGTGGTGACCGTGTTGCTCAACTCCGACCGAGCCCTCAACAAAGACTAACATGTCGACCGACCCCCACCGCTTACTCCACGAAGCTCAACTCGCTCAGGTACGGCTCAACACGCGTCGGGAATTTTTAAACAACGCTGGGCTATGCTTAGGTGCGATGGCTTTAGGCACCTTGGGTCTCCGCGGCAGCGATCAATCCCTCCGCAAAGCCAACCCGCTCTCGCCCCACGCCCCACCCTTTGCACCTAAAGCTAAGCGCGTGATTTACCTGCACATGTGCGGGGCACCTTCGCAATTAGAGCTTTTTGATAACAAACCTGCGTTGGCGAAACTTCACGGTCAGCCTGCGCCCGACTCCTTCATCGCTGGCAAGAAATTTGCGTTCATCAAAGGACGTCCGCAAGTGCTCGGTCCGCTCTATCCTTTTACGAAACACGGCCAGTCGGGGATTGAGATGACGGACCGCATTCCACACCTCGCCCAAGTAGCCGACGAACTTTGCGTCGTCCGCAGCCTGTGGACCGAACAGTTTAACCACGCCCCCGCGCAATTAATGGCCCACACGGGCAGTCAAATCGCTGGACGACCCAGCCTCGGTGCTTGGGCTGCGTATGGGCTCGGTTCCGAGAACGACAACCTCCCGGGCTACATCGTTTTGCTCTCGGGCAGCAGCAACCCCGATGCCGGCAAACAACTGTGGACCGCCGGCTTCTTACCTTCGGTTTATCAAGGCGTGCTGTGTCGTTCTGCGGGCGAACCGATTTTATTCTCGAACAGCCCGAAAGGCACCGACACCGATATTCGCCGGGCAGCCTTAGATGCGCTCCATCAAGTAAACCAGCAAGAATACCAGAGTGCGGGCGACCCGGAAACCCTCACGCGCATTGCGCAGTACGAACTCGCCTTCCGCATGCAAATGGCTGCCCCTGAGGCGATGGACATCGCCCAAGAATCAGAAGCCACGTTGGCGATGTATGGGGCCACACCTGGCAAAGAATCTTTTGCTAATAATTGTTTACTCGCCCGGCGCTTAGCTGAGCGCGGCGTCCGCTTCATCCAACTCTTCGACTGGGGCTGGGATTCGCACGGCGATGGGGCCGGCTCCGAACTCGGCAAATCCTTCACCTCTAAATGTCTCGCCATGGATCGAGCGGCATCGGCACTCATCCGTGACCTTCGGCAACGCGGACTGCTCGAAGACACCCTCGTCGTGTGGGGCGGCGAATTCGGTCGTACCCCCATGTGGGAAAACCGCTCGGGCAGCACTAATCGTTTCTACGGCCGCGACCACCACCCCAATGCGTTCAGCATGTTTATGGCAGGCGGTGGATTTAAGTCTGGCTTTACTTACGGCGAAACCGATGAATTTGGCTATGAAGTCGTCGCGGGCAAAACCCACGTCCACGACCTTCAAGCCACCCTCCTCCACCAACTCGGCTTCGACCACGAAAAACTCACCTACCGCTTCCAAGGTCGCGACTTCCGTTTGACGGACACCAGTGGTAAAGTGGTAAAAGAAATTCTCGCCTAAACGATTTGCTCATGAAATCCGCTCACCCTCTCACCAAATACGCCCGGGTAATGATGGCACTGGGACCCAACCTCTTCCTCGTCTTGGCAGCTTGGTTCTTGCCACCCGATGAGGAAAACCGCGGGCCGATGCTTTTCTCCATCGCTGGCAACTTCCACATCCTCGCCCTGCACCTCCCAGCAGCCCTTTTGTTGATTGTGCCGATGTTCGACCTCTGGGATCGCCACGCCGAAGCCAACCTCGCGACCCGACGTCTCGCACTGGTCGCCGCCGTGGGAACTTGGATTGCGGTGTTGTTCGGCATTTTCCACGCTCACTTCAACGGCTTTGAAAACAGTGCGGATGTGCGCAATCACTTATGGGCCGGCGTCGCGGCATCTTTCTTGGCCAGTGCTTCATGGGTCGTGATTTTCGAAGCGTCCCTCAAAGTCCGCGTGGCCTTGCAAATCGTCACCATCCTCGTGATGAGTTTAGCCGCTCACATCGGAGGCGAAATGGTACACGGGAAAAACTTCCCGTTTAAACCGAATAAAGAATCGACGAAACAAACCACGACCCAAACCGCTGTTCCCAGCGGTTTTTTAGTCCCCATGGCCTGGGCGGCGGAAAGCTCGCCGAGTCCCCTCGTCACTCAGGATTACACGCAAGTGATTGCCCCGGTGCTGAAAGAACATTGTGAAAAATGCCACGGCGAGAAAAAGGTGAAGGGGAAGCTCCGCCTCGATTCGCTACCAGCGATTTTAAAAGGCGGCCATGATGGGGCCGGGGTCGTGTGGGGCGACTTGGAGAAAAGCCAAGTCATCAAACGCATCACCCTCGATCACCACGACGAGGATGTCATGCCTCCCAAGGACGAAAGCCCACTCAATGATGCGCAAGTCAAGGCCCTCAAACTCTGGGTGAGTCAACAGCCCATCCCCGCCGCACTGGCGCAAGCCTGTCGGCCCGCGACGGTGATTAAAGCTCCGACACCGCATTTCGCTCCGAACGCCCAGTCGGCAGCGGCGATGGAAAAAATCGCCGATCAACTCGGTCTCGCCATCACACCCCTCTCCGAACTCGAAGCCAAAGGCTGGCGAATCTCCGCCCACACCTTGGGCCAAAAATTTGGCCAAGCCCAATTGGCGAGTCTGACCTCGCTCCTCGGAGAAGTCGCCGAACTCGATTTAGCCTTAACGACCTTGGATGATCAGGCGGCGGAAGTTTTAGCCCAAGCTACCAAGACGCAATTCGTGATGCTGGCGGACACTAAAGTCGGCGATGCCACGGCGCAAGTTTTGGCGAAAAAACTCCCTTTCCTCCAGCGTGCTTCCTTCGTGAACACCGCTTTAACCGACCAGGGCTTACTCGCCCTCGCCGATGCTCCTAACCTACAAGCCCTCTATGTCGCGGGAACGAAAGTCACGCCCGCGGGTCTTAAACAGTTCCAAGCCCGTCGGCCGCAATGCCGACTCGTGAACACCATCACCCTAGAACCCAAAGAACCCTCGCCCGGAGTCGAGCCCCCTAAACCTGAGAAAAACGCCGTTATGCCGGCAAAAAAATAGTTTTTTCTTTTGCTCCCAACCCGGCCTTTGCCCCAATTTTAAGCACCCCCATGAAAATCACCCACACCCTCGCTTTGGCCTTTGTCGCTTGCACGGCTTCCCTGTTGCAAGCCGAAGACGTTAAACCCCTGCGCGTCCTCCTGGTCGCGGGTGGTTGCTGCCACGATTACGCCAATCAAAAAGAAATCCTCAAGAAAGGCATCGAAAGCCGCTTGAACGCCACGGTCGAAGTCGTTTACGACGCCACCAAGAGCACCAAGCCTCTGTTTGAAATCTACAATAAGCCCGATTGGTACAAGCAATTCGACGTCGTGGTTCACGACGAGTGTGCGGCCGACATCACCGATCCTGCCTACCTCGAAAACATCTTGAAGGCCCACCGCGAAGGCGTGCCGGCGGTCAACCTCCACTGCGCCATGCACTCCTACCGCTGGGGCAAGTTCCAACAACCCGTAAAAGTGGGCGACGACAACTCGCACTGGTACGAAATGCTTGGTCTCCAATCTACGGGCCATGGTGCACAACTGCCGATTTCGATCAAGTTCACCGACCACGATAGCCCCATCACCAAAGGTCTCGAAGATTGGACCACGGTGAACGAAGAACTCTACAATAACGTCCAAGTCATCACCGGCAAGGCCCTCGCCAACGGCACCCAAGTCCAAAAGACTCCGGAGAAGAAAGACAAAGACGGCAAAGTGATTCCTGCCAAGGAAAGCGTGAACGAAAAGATTGTCGCTTGGACCAATGAATACGGCCCCAAGAAGACCCGCATCTTCAGCACCACCATCGGCCACAACAACGCCACCGTGCAAGACGACCGTTACTTAGCCCTCGTCACCCGTGGCTTGCTCTGGACCGTCAACAAGATTGACGCCGACGGTAAGCCGCTCCCTGGCTACGAAGCCAAGAAATAAGCGTCCTTCCTCAAACCCCGGCACTGCCGGGGTTTTTCTTGGCCTACTCCCTTCCCCCATGAACCTCCTCAAAGTTTACACCGCCCTGCTCTGTTGCGGACTCAGCGGGCTGCACGCCGCCGCTCCAGCTCCCGAAAAAATGCCGCTCTGGGAAGGCGAGGCCCCCGAAGGTAACGGTAAGTTCTCCGCGGCCACCAAGTGCTCCCTCACGCTCTATCGCCCAGAAAAACCCGTCGGCCCCGCGCTCATCATTTGTCCAGGCGGAGGCTATGGCGGCTTGGTCTTAGGCGGTGAAGGTAAAGGCATTGCGCAATGGCTCAACGCCAACGGCATCACGGGCCTCGTTCTCGAGTATCGTCTACCCGCTGGCCGGCCATGGGTGCCCTTACTCGATGCCCAGCAAGCCATTCGCCTCGCCCGCCTGCATGCGACCGAGTGGAACATCAATCCCCAGCAAGTAGGCATCATCGGCTTTTCGGCCGGCGGGCATTTAGCCGCCACGGCGACGACCCACTTTGCGGTGGGTCAAAAAGAGGCCGGGCATAAAATCGACCAATACAGCTCGCGTCCCGACTTCTCCATCTTGGTTTACCCCGTGATCACCATGGGCGAGTTAACGCATGGTGGGTCGAAGAAAAACTTACTCGGCCCTAATCCCACCCCCGAGTTGTGCCAAGAGTTCTCCAACGAACTTCACGTCACCGACCAAACGCCGCCCGCGTTTTTGGCGCACGCCATCGACGACAAACTCGTGCCGCTTGAAAACAGTCGACTCTTTTACCAAGCCGAAAAAGCCCACCACCTTCCCGCCGTCTTGCTCGAACTCCCCAACGGCGGCCACGGCCTCAATGGCTACAAAGGCCCCTCGTGGGACGCTTGGCAAAAGCAGTCACTCGAGTGGTTAAAAGAAATTAAAGTACTCTGAGCTGAACCACTCAGCGGGCGATGTCGTGGCGACTAAGCACGATAATCCCGTGACTTTGTAAAACCGACGCAGCGAGTTCTTGAGCTTCGGTGCGAATGACGAGACCGGAGCGCCCTTGCGGACGGAACAGGAAGGGATACACGTAGTGGATGTTAATTTCGGCTTTGAGCAAAATAGACGTCACATCCTTCAGTTGCGCTTCGGATTGCAATTCAATCGCCAAGACCGGCACATCATCGTGGGCGAAGTTGTGTTGTTGCAAAACCAGTTCCGCCTGCTCGGGGTAATCGACTACAATACGAATCAAGGTCGAATCCGTCGTATCCACTAAACACAACGCCATGATATGGACGTCGGCTTGGCCAAGTGATTCCACCAACTCGTTCAAACGTCCGACCTTGTTTTCGACGAAGACGCAGAATTGTCGGATAGGCCCTAGATTCGGAACGTTGGTAGTTTCTGCAGCCATCACTACTTAGTATGACACAATACGGCCATTCCTCCAGCCCTTTTCGGTTGATAATTTAAACATCCACGTGACTGATTAAGCTATGTTGTGTGTTTTTACGCTATTCTTGGGTCAAATCACCACGCAGTTGCCGGATACAGTCGTGGTGGAAACACGCCAACCCGTGCCTGTAGCGGAAACTTCGCCCTCAGTGACGCGCGTCCCAGCCAGCGACGCCACGGATGCAGGTCTCATCTCCATTGCCCAAGCCATCGGAGGCATCCCGGGCGTCTTTGCCCCTGAACAACAAGGCGAAGGCACGGTCGCTTCCCTCTTCATCCGAGGCACCAATTCCGATCAAACCGAAGTCCTCCTCGATGGTCGCCGCCTGCAACCTGGCTTTTCCGGGAGCTATGAAATCAGCCGTTACCGCATCCTGGGTCTCGACTCCATCGAAGTCATGCGCGGCCCGTCCTCCATCCTCTACGGTGCCAATGCACTGGGCGGGGTGGTGAACTTACGCCTCGTCGACCCCCTCGCGACGAAGCCCAGCGATACCCTCTTCCTCGAAACGGGTTCTTACGGCCGGATCTTTGCGGGCTTCCAAGCCATCACCAACAATGCCCAAGGCAACACCCCCGCCACCAATGGTACCAGTGTGGGCGTGACGGCGAGCCATGATGACGGCTGGCGTCCGAATAGTTACCGCGATGCGACCACCGTCCTCGCCAAAACCGCTTGGCAACTCACCCCGCAACTCACGGCTGAAGTCATCGGCAGCGTCGACCTCGCCAAAGAAGGCCTTCCTGGCCAAGCCACCCCCACGCACTTAGCCAACTTAAACGACTGGGAAAAAGACACGGGGTGGATGATTTCGCCTGGCCTACATTACAATAACGGCCCGCTCGCGGCCCACGTCTTCTGGTCGCACGGCGGCTCCAACGTCACGAGCTACACCAACGACACCGACATCTATGGCACCTCGCTCTATAAAATGGGCTACCAACTCGAGCGCGATGAAATCACCGCGTGGGCCGACTGGAAAGCCCAACGTAACCTCACCCTTGAACTGGGGCTGACGTATGAGCAAACCCATTACAACCAAGTCGACTTTTTAGGCACCTCGTCTAATTGGACCGACACGATTGAAGGCTTGGGCGTGTGGTCGCGGGTCAACTGGAAAGCCACCGACAAAGATGAATGGATCGTGGGCGTGCGGCAGGAGAATTTTAATCAGTTCGCCGAGAAGACCACGGGCGAATTGAATTACCGCCATAAAATCACGAAAGAGCTCTTATTCCACGCCAAGCTTGCCTCGGCCTACCGAGCCCCCTCCGCCAACGACCTTGCTTACGGCACTTCGGGTAACCAGCCTTTAAAGCCTGAAAGTAACGTCGGCGAAGAAATTGGCCTGCGCTACGAAAGCGCCCTGCCGAACGCTCTCAGTTGGACTCTGGTGGCGTTTGAAAACAACCTCACCAACCTCATCGACTACAACCCCGCCGATAACTATAAGACTTTTAATATCGCCAAGGCTCGCACCCGCGGGATCGAACTCGGCAGCGAAGTTCGCCCCGCTAAAGGAATCCGCTGTTTTGGGTCCGCGACTTACCTCGAAACCGAAGCCCTCACGGATTACCAGTCCATCGTCTTGGCGGGACAAAGCCTCCTGCGTCGGCCCAAGTGGGACCTCAACGCAGGCGTGGAAATCATTCCGGACGACGATTGGACCTTCGGCCTGGCTGCGAATTATTTAGCGGTGCGTTCCGATTATGATTTTGCGGAGGGCGTGCGGGTGAACCTACCCGATGCGGTCTACCTGCGTGGTTGGATTCGTCGCGTGATCAACGAGCGCTCGGAAATCTCCCTCCGGATTGAAAACCTAACGAACGAGAGTGCCCCGCCCACGGCTTACGGCTACGCCGCCCAACCCCGCTCGGTCTACATCGCCTACACCCGGAAGTTCTAAAAACTTCCTCACAAAAAACCTATCGGGTTTGCTTCCGACCTCCAAAGTCGTCAGGATGCACGTCTCTCATGAGCCGGTTTTACTTTGCGTACGCCTCGAATTTGGATGCTTCCCAAATGGAACGACGCTGCCCCCAAGCGCAGTATCGAGGCAAAGCTTTTTTACCCAAACACCGCTTAGCCTTCACGCATCCGAGTCCCACCTGGGGTGGCGGCTCGGCAGATATCGTAGAAGATGAAGTCATGCCTGGCGTTTGGGGCGGCGTGTATGAAATGACCCAAGACGACTGGGCCCGCTTAATCGAAGCCGAAGGCTCCGCCTACCAACGCATCCCGCTCACGGTGCTGGAAGGTGGCGTGGAGGACTGCCCGCTGGAATGCCACGCTTTTAAAGTCATTGATCCGACCGGCCCTCACCTGCCCTCAAAACTTTACCACGAAAAAATTATTCGGGGAGCTCTCGCCCGGGGCTTACCCGCCGGGTGGATCGCTTGGTTGCGCGGCCTTTCCACCAAAGCCTAAGATGGCGTCCCGCCCTCGGCAACGTTGTGGGTGGTGTGAAGGCGACGCAATTTACGAAGCGTACCATGATGAAGAATGGGGGGTACCCGTGCACGACGATCGACTGCTCTTTGAGCAACTCATTCTTGAGGGTGCTCAAGCGGGTTTATCATGGCTCACCGTTTTAAAAAAGCGTCCCGCCTATCGTCGGGCGTTTGCCCAATTCGACCCCGCTAAAGTGGCCCGTTTCACACCGCGTAAAATCGACCAACTTTGCCAAGACGCTGGCATCATTCGCCACCGCGGTAAAATCGCGGCGGCGGTGCAGAACGCGCGCGTGTTTTTGAAAATCCAAAAAGAACACGGGAGTTTTGCGCACTGGCTCTGGGAGCATGTCGACCATCAGCCCATCCGCCGTCACCGTCGCCAGCCCGTAGGTCATTCGCCGTTGGCGCTCCAGCTGTCTAAAGAACTCCGTCGCCAAGGGATGAATTTCGTGGGGCCCTCCATCATGCACGCCTTTTTACAGGCGGTCGGGGTTTTCAACGAACACCTCGTGGGCTGCTACAAAAGCTTCCTAAAGTAGGTTGGGCGGGAACAAAGCCCGTCAAAACCACTCCAATACGGTAGACAAAAGGTTAGGTTTAACTCAAAACCAAGCCACCCCCGTCGTTTCCCCTTTTATGTTCAAAGCGCCGTCCTCCCTCCTCAAATTAAGCCTCTTGGCTCTGGCTTGCCTGACCTTGCAGGCCGCTGACGAAGTCAAGAAGCCTGCCGCCAAGCCCGCCAAGGATCCCAGCAAGTGGGAAGCCATCGACTTCGGTCGCTTCTTGTCGGCCTCCATCGACAACACCCAAGGCAAAGGGACTTTTAGCAACATCGGCTGTGCCACGAACAAGGCAATTGTCGTTAACCTCGGGAATAAAGAAGCCGGGGTGGCTTTTGATACCGACACCCTCCGTCTCTCAGGGGCCTGGACGGGTGGCTGGTTAAAACTCAAGGGCGTGGCCTTTGATGGCTCGCACGGACCTAACCCTGGTCCCGCCACCAACGCCGTGGTCTACAATGAAAGCAACCCCGGCCCCGGCTGGAGCTACCAAGGTAGCTTTGCCGAGCCTCGCAAATTGCCCGTTGGCCCCGCGAATGTGATGTCGCCGATTCCGCTCGGCCCCCTCCCTCGCGACCACGCTAAATACCAAGGGCTCTACCTGCATGGCGATCGCGTGACGTTCGTCTACTCGGTCGGCACGGCACAAGTTCTCGAATCGCACGACCTCGAAAAGGTGGGCGATCAAAACGTCCTCTCCCGCTCCTTCACGGTCGCCCAAGGCAACTTGAACGAGTCGGTGAAATTGCTCGACCTCAGCTACGGCGGTAAAATCGAAATCAACCACAACGTCGCTCGCGTCACCCTCAACGTGCTCTCGCAAGTCAAGGGTCCGGATGGGAAGATGAAGGAAGTTAAAACCGAACAACTCACGGTGGTCAGCACCAGCCAAGGTCAATTGGCTCAAGTCGACCAGAGCTTGGTCTTAAAACTTCAAGCCGCGGCGGGTACCGCGATTAAAGTCTCCTTCGCTCACGGCGATAAGAACAGCGCGGAGGCTTTAACGAAAGCTGCGCAAGGCGTCACCGCCGCTCAAGACTTACGCGCCTTCACCAAAGCCGGCCCCGCCCACTGGAAAGAGGACGTCATCACGGAAGGGATCTTAGGCGAAGTAGATCAAGCCAAACAAGCCGACCTCGTGAAAGCCCAGTTGGAAAAGGCCACCGATGCGGCCAAGAAAGAAGCTCTCAAAGATAAACTCGCTGAAATCGTCAACGCCCCCTACCTCGTCGACAACGTCAGCGTCCCCGCCGAAAATCCTTACCACTCCTGGATTCGCGTGGGTGGCATCGATTTCTTCAAGGACGGCCGCATCGCTTTCTCCACGTGGAATGGTGACGTCTGGGTCGGCAAGTTCGCCGATGAAAAACTCTCTAAGATCACGTGGCACCGCTACGCCACGGGCATCTTCCACGCCCTCGGCTTGAAGATTGTCGACGACGTGGTCTACGTCCTCGGCCGCGACCAAATCACGCGCCTGCGCGACTTGGACGGCGACGGCGAAGCGGATTTCTACGAGAACTTTAATAACGACGTGCAAGTCACCCCAGGCTTCCACGAGTTCACGTTCGACTTACAAACCGACTCGCAAGGCAACTTCTACTTCCTCAAAGGCGGTCCCGTGAATCCCGGAGGTCGGGGTTGGGGTCCCCTCAGCGACCACAATGGTTGCATCTTCAAGGTCTCGCCCGACGGTAAGAAGTTCGAAGTCTACGCCACCGGCCTCCGCGCTCCTAACGGTATGGGCGTAGGTCCTAACGGCGAAATCTCCAACGGTGACAATCAAGGCACTTGGGTGCCCGTGGACTACATCCACTACTCCAAGCCCGGCGACTTCATCGAAGTCCCTGACTTATCGCACCGCACGCCCGCACCGACGAAATACAGCCCGCACCTCTGCTGGATTCCTTACGACATTGATAACTCCAACGGCGGCCAAGTATGGGTCACGAGCAAGAAGTGGGGTCCCTTCGAAGGTCGCATGATGTACCTCTCCTACGGCAAATCTTCGCTCTTCGGCGTCCTCCAAGAAACCGTGGGCGACGTTATGCAAGGCGGCACGTTCAAGTTCCCCCTCAAGTTCACCACGGGCTTGATGCGCGGTCGCTTCAACCCCGTTGATGGCCAACTCTACACGGCGGGTCTCCGCGGCTGGCAAACCAACGGTGCGAAAGATGGTGCCATTCACCGCGTGCGCTACACGGGCAAGTCCGTCACCCTGCCCGAGACGTTGCACGTGACCACGGCTGGCATCACGATTGGCTTCACTGGCAAGCTCGATCGCAAGTCCGCTGAAGACGTGCAAAACTACTCCGTCGTGCAATACAACTACCACTGGACGGGGGCGTATGGCTCAGATGAATACAAACTCGATGGCACCAAGGGCAATGACACCGTGCCCGTGCAAGGCGTCAAACTCTCGGCCGACGGCAAGACGCTCTCGCTGCAAATCGCTGGCTTAAAGCCGGTCGAACAGATTCGCGTGAAGATGAACATCAAGGCCGAAGATGGCACGCGCCTGCCCGACGAAGTTTACCACACGATTAACGTCGTGCCCGAAAAGCAAGGCGAAGACTACCGCAGCTTGGTGAAGTAAGTTCAACCCCCCAGGCTCCCTTTCAGGCCCAGCGTTTGCTGGGCCTTTTTTGTGCTGGATACTTGCCAACCCGCCGAAACCTGTCGCAATTAAGCCCATGTTCGGTCGCACCTTTTCGCTCCTCTGGGCACTCTTGGCGAGTGCGGCTTTACCCGCTCTGGCCGCCGAGCCAGGTCTGCAAGTCACCTTCACCAGCCAAGGCCAAAGCGATACCCGCGTGGATCGTCTGCTCGCCCTCTACGTCCCCGCGCAACAATGCCCCACGCCCTTTTTGGCCGCGGGGCCCTTCACCGCGAAATGGGAAGGCAACATCGAATCCCCCGTCCGCGGCACGTTTAACTTCAGCGTCGAGACCAACGGTAAGTTCAAACTAACGCTCAACGGCAAAGTCTTGCTCACCGACACGGAAGCGAAGACCGCAGAACTCAACCAAGGAGCGAATACCCTCACGGCTGAATTAACCAGTGCCGCTCAAGGCGACACGTTTATCCGCCTCAACTGGTCGTCGAAAAATTTTCCGCTCGAACCCGTGCCGCCTATGGTGTTCTCGCACGCGACGAATCCCGGCTTAGAAAAAGCTCAAGCCCAACGCTTCGGTCGACTCCTCTTCGCGCAGTATAACTGTGCCGCTTGTCATGCCGATGCGACGAAGATCCCGCGCACGGGCGGCCTGCCCGAACTCAACCCCGGCGCCCCGCTGCTCGCGGATTTGGGCAAAAAATATCGCCCAGAATTTTTAGCGGAATGGATTGATAACCCCGCCGCCATTCGGCCGCACACCTTGATGCCGAAACTCTTTTCGGGTCCCGACGCTGCTCAAAAAGCCGCCGACCTCGCTGCGATGTTAACCCAAGGGGCCACCCCGGCCCAAGGGACCAAAGACTTGAGCCAAGCGGCCGCAGGCGGTGCCCTCTTTGCCAACTTGGGTTGTATAGCTTGTCACGAAACTCCCGACGCGACCACGCGCGACCGTATTCCCCTCGCTCACATCCAAGACAAATACCACGGCCAAGTGGAACCGCTGATGGCCTACCTCCAAAACCCCGCCGCCACTTACGCCCAAACGCGGATGCCCAATTTCCGATTAAGCGAAACCGAAGCCCGTCAACTGGCGCATTACCTCCTCGCCCGTGGACGCATGGTCAAGCGCACCGCCCTCGTCGGGGATGCCACGCGCGGCGCCACGTTACTCGCCACCTCGGGTTGCTTGAATTGCCACGCGGGCATGCCTCCCACGACCCAACCTCCGCTCAGCAAAATTTTACAAAACCCCGCCCGCGGTTGCTTAGCTGAAGAACCTGCAGCCCGCGGTACCGCGCCCGATTTCCATTTCGCCGCCGCCCAACGCCAAGCCCTGCTCAGTTTCCTCGCCACTGATTTAAACTCCTTGCAACAAGACACCCCCGCCGAATTTGCGGAGCGCCAAATCCAAAATCTCCAATGCACCGCGTGTCACGCCCGTGACGGTAAAATCAGTCGCTGGGCACAATTGGATAACGAGTGCAAAAAATTACGCGACGCCGTTCCAGCGAAGGAACACCAAGAAGGCGATCCCGTGCCCGATGCGCCCATTCCCGCCCTCACGTGGCAGGGCGAAAAATTAAAGACAGCGTGGATGACTTCGTTCATCGCGGGCGAAGTCGCTTACAAACCCCGCACTTGGTTAATCGGTCGCATGCCCGGCTTCGCCCACGCCACGGCGGCTAACTTAGCGAGCGGCCTCGCCCACCAACATGGCTTCTCCACGGTGGAACCTGCCGAGCCCGAACCGAATTTAGAAAAAGCCAAAATTGGCGAGACGCTCGTCGGCAACGATGGGGGCTTTAATTGCATCGCGTGTCACGGCTTAGGCGACCGCCCACCCACCGCGGTGTTTGAAGCTCCGGCCATCAACTTCGTCCAAACGATTGAACGCGTGCGCAAAGGTTATTTCCAACGCTGGGTCTTGGCGCCCGTACGCATCGACCCCGAAACCAAGATGCCCAAGTACGCTGACCCTGAAGGCGTGACCGCCATTACGGATCAACTCGAAGGCAAAGGCCCGGACCAATTTGAGGCCATCCGCGAGTACTTAAGAACCATTAAATAAGCTTAAACTTCAGCAAACCCCGGCGGCTCCCCTCCGGGGTTTGCTCATAATAATAATCTAAGTATCTGTGTTCCAGTATCTTAGGTCGTAAAATCACGTCACCACACCCGCCGCACTCCTGGACGGCCACTCGGTAAAATTGAGCAAATAATTGGGAAACAGTCTCGACCTTCCGGCTGTCTCCTTATGCTCCGCACTATTACCCCCAACAGTCATTATGATGTCTCCACTCAATCGTCGTCACTTCATTAAAAACTCCGCCTTGGCTGCGGCCGCCCTCGGCCTCAGTGCTCGCTCGTACGCCCAGGTCTCTGGGGCGAACGGCGACTTGCGCGTGGGTGTGGTCGGTTTCCGCAGTCGCGGCTCCGAGCACCTCAAAGAGCTCGGCAAGATCAAAGGCGTGCGCATCGCGGCCCTTTGCGATGTCGACTCCGATGTGGTCGCCAAAGGTTTGAAGAGCCACCCGAACGCCAAGGGCTTCACCGACATCCGCAAGATGTTGGAAAGCGGCGAAGTCGATGCAGTCTCGATTGCTTCTCCGAATCACCAACACGCCCTCCAAGGTATCTGGACCTTACAAGCGGGCAAGCACCTCTACGTCGAAAAACCCCTCTCGCACAACATCTTCGAAGGCCAACAACTCGTCGCCGCTTCGAAGCACTTCGATAAGCTCATCGTCCAAGCCGGTACGCAAAGCCGCTCGGGGCAAGGCATCCGCGCTGCCATCAAAGACGTGCACGCGGGCGTGTACGGCAAAGTAAAAGTCGCTCGCGCCATCTGCTACAAGCGCCGCAAGTCCATTGGTCCAGCCAAGAAGCATGAAATCCCTGCCAACATTGATTACGATTTGTGGCACGGCCCTGCGGACATCCAAGAATCCATCCGCGGCAACCAAACCGACAAGGTGAATGAAACCACCAGCACCGGTGCCGTGCACTACGATTGGCACTGGTTCTGGAACTACGGTGGTGGCGACCTTTGCAACCAAGCGATTCACGAAATCGATATCGCTCGCTGGTTCTTGAACACCCATGAAGTGGCTCCGGAAGTCGTCTCCGTGGGCGGTCGCTTCGGTTACTCCGATTGCGCCGAAACGCCCAACACCTTCATCTCGATTCACAATTACGCCCACGCTCCGCTCATCACGGAAGTCCGTGGCTTAACGGCGAATGGCAAGATCGACGGTCCTTCCGACAAGTTCGGTAAGTTCAAGCGCTCGCCTGAAATCGGTATCATCGTCGAGTGCGAAAACGCCACCATCGTGGTGCCCGATTACAACTCGGCTCAAGTTTACGACAAGGACGGCAACCAAGTGAAGTCCTACGGTAAGGCGATTGAACAAGTCGACTTAAGCGGCGGCGCTTCGGGTCACCACGCCAACTGGGTGGAGTGCATCCGCAAGGGTTCGGCCGAAAACATTCACGCCCCCGTGCGCGAGTGCTTCTTGTCCACGGCTTTAGTTCACTCCGCCAACATCTCCTTCCGCTTAGGCGCGAAGAAGAGCGCGGGCGAAATCAACGACGCCATCAAGTCCAGCTCGGGTCTCGCTGAAGCTTTCTCGCGCATGCAAGATCACCTCGGCGTGAACGGCGTGAAGCTCGACGAAACCAAGGCCATCCTCGGTGCACCCCTCACGGTGGACACGAAGACGGAACTCTTCACCGGTGCCAACGCCGCTGCGGCTAACGCCGACCTCGTGGCCAAGCGCACGGGCCGCAAGGGCTTCGAAATCCCCACCACGTTTTAATTAACCTTCAGAAGCGAAGTCACCTACCGGTGACTTCGCTTCTTTATTTCCAAAATCCAAAACTCATGAAAAAAACCCTCACCACCCTCGCGTGTTTATCGCTCTGTGGCCTCAGTTTTGTGGCCTGCCAAAGCGTGAACAGCGCCAGCGACAGCCAACCGCTCTTCAACGGCAAAGACCTCACGGGCTTCTCCATTAAAGGCGGCAAAGCCCAATACGCTTACAACAACGGCATCCTCACGGGCACCGCAGTTGTCGACGTTCCCAACAGCTTCTTAGCCACTGACCAAGAGTACGGCAATTTCGTCTTGGAGTATGACTTCCTCGACGACGAGCGCTTGAACTCGGGCGTGCAAATCCGTTCGCACGCGTTCGACCACGACGTCACCTACACCGATGCCAAGGGCAAGACCGCCAAGGTTCCCGCGGGCCGCGTGCATGGCTATCAGGCTGAAATCGACACCAACACCAAGAACCTCAACTCCGTCGACAAGAAGCCTCGTCAGTGGACGGCGGGTCTCTACGAAGAAGGCCGTCGCGGCTGGGTCGTCCCTGGTTTTGGCGGTGGTGACTCGGTCAGTTTCTCAGAACAAGGTCGTCGTCTGACGAAAGTCGGCGAGTGGAATCACGTTAAAGTTGAAGCCAACGGCAACCGCATCCGCACCTGGCTCAATGGCGAGCAGCGCGTGGACGTGCGCGACGATGGCTACTTGACGGGCTTCATCGCCTTCCAAGTGCACGGCATTGGTAAGAACAAAGACGTCGCGGGGGCTACGGTCCAATTCCGTAACGTCAATATTACGCCGATTACCGACAACACTCTCAGTGCCACGGAAAAAGCAGATGGCTGGGTCTTGCTCTTTGATGGTAAGACGCACGAAGGCTGGCGCTCCGCCAAGGGTCCGAACTTCCCGCAATCGGGTTGGTCCGTCGTGGACGGCACGCTCCGCACGGCCTCCTCGGGTGGCAAGGAATCGGCTGCTGCCGGTGACATCGTCACCCTTAAGCAGTACAAGAAGTTCGAAGTCAGCGTAGACTTCAAATTAACCACCGGGGCGAACAGCGGTTTAAAATACTATGTCCAGCCTGACCTCAACAAAGGTGCAGGTTCGGCGTTTGGTCCTGAATTCCAAATGCTCGATGACGCCGTCCACCCTGACGCCAAGTTAGGTCGTAATGGCAACCGTACTTGCGGTTCGCTCTACGATTTAATCACCGCTCAAAACAAGCGCGTGAATCCGATTGGCGAATGGAACAACGCTTACGTGATCAGCGATGGCAACCACGTCGAACACTGGCTCAACGGTCGCTTGGTCGTGTCGTATAACCGTCACACCGACGAATTCCGTCAGCTCGTGAAGCTCAGCAAGTACTCCGATCCCAAGTATGGTAAAGGTTTCGGCGAGTGGGAAGAAGGCCACATCTTGCTCCAAGAGCACGGCGACGAAGTCTGGTTCAAGAACGTGAAGCTGCACGATTTAAGCAAATAAGTCGTCAGGTTAACTCGCTCCCAAACCCCGTCTTAATGTCCAATTAAGGCGGGGTTTGTTATGATTAGACCATGAAGTTCACTTGGCGTTGGCTCGGCCTCGTCGTCGCGGTCTTAGCGATGCTGGTGGTGTTTTCGTCTGCCCCCTTGGCAGGACAACAGGCCGACGATCCTAATAACCCCGGCCGGCCCCCGCGCCCCCGCGACGGCAATAACGACGGACCTCCTGGCCCTGGCAAAGGCGGCCCGCCTGGCCGAGGTCGTCCCGATGGTCCTCCCGGCGGCGGACCTGGCGGACCCGGCGGGGGCCGACGCGGCCCCTCCGGCAAAGTCATCACGGAGCACACGCTCAAAGACCTCTGGATTCCGCCCCTGCTCACGGGACCAAACTACAACCTCACCTTAGCGGCGGGGACGATGAAGTATGCCGAAACTGCCACGCCAACACTCGGCTACAACGGGGCTAATTTCATGGGGCCGACGTTGGTCTTCAACCAAGGCGAAAAGGTGCAGATTAATTTTAAAAATAATTATACCGAACCCACCACCGTCCATTGGCATGGCTTGCACCTCCCCGCGCTCACCGATGGCGGGCCGCATCAAGTGATCGCCGCAGGCGCGACTTGGACGCCGAGTTGGATCGTTAAAAATAACGCCGGCACTTACTGGTATCACCCGCACCCGCACGAAACCACGCAGAAGCAAATGGCCCTTGGGGCCACGGGGTTAATCATCATCCGCGACGCGGAAGAAGCCAAACTCGCCCTCCCCCGCACCTACGGCGTCGATGATATTCCGTTGGTGCTCACGAGTCGTCGCTTTAACAACAGCAACCAATTCACCTACGCTGGCGATAACGATAAATACGGCGACTACGGGCTCGTGAATGGCGTCATGGACGCCCAAACCAAACTACCCGCCCAGTGGGTGCGCCTCCGCATTCTGAACGCCGAAATCGAACGCGGTTATATTTTAGGATTTAGCGACCAACGGCCGTTTTATTTAATCACCACCGATGGGGGCTTGGTCGACAAACCCATTCCGCTGAAACGGATTCGGTTGATGGTCGGAGAACGGGCGGAAATCTTAGTCGACCTCAGTGCCGACAAACCTGGCTCGAGTTTCGACCTCATGGCGTATAACTCCAATCAGAGTTTTGGTTTTCCGGGCGGCGAGCCCGATCAAGGCGGGGCCAATGGGAGTCTCTTAAATAATAAAGATTTCCGGGTGCTGCACTGCCTCATCAGCAACGCCACCAACCCGCGCATCACGCAACTCCCCGCAACGCTCAAAACCAACCACTTCCCTGTGGCAGCGGAGGCCAGCGCCAAGCGTCAAATCAGCGTTACCGACGGCCGGCCGTTCTTTAAGTTCGATGGCAAGTCCTTCGACATGCACCAGAATAATTTCGTGGTGAAGCTCGGAGCCACCGAAACCTGGACCATCACCAATAATAATATTTTTGGTCACTCCTTCCACGTGCACGACGTGCAATTTAAAATCATTGCCCGCAGCGACGGTACCGTGCCCGAGTTTGAACAAGGCTGGAAAGACACCGCTTACCTGCCGCGCGGTGGGTGGGTCACGCTCGTCGCCAAATTTGAAGATTTCGCCAGCGACACCGACCCCTTCATGTATCACTGCCACATGGCGAACCATGAAGATGGCGGGATGATGGGACAGTTCTTAGTCTCCGCGAATCCCGAGGGAATTAAGCGCGAGAAAGACGGCACCATTCGCTTTCGTGCCAAAACGGAACACCCCCTCACCGCCCAGTTGATCAAAGTCGCCGCGCAACTCACGCAAACGCAAGCCGCCCCCTTCAGTTGGCAAGATGCCCAAGGCCGCACCGTGACGAACACCAGCTACGCCGCGGGTCAGCCACTCTTGCTCTACTTCATTGAAAAAGAATGTCCGTGCTCTCGCGACGCGGCGGTCTTTATCAATCAACTCCAACAAGCCTACGCCGGCAGTGCGAAAGTCTTGGGCGTGATCAATGCCGACGACGCCACCGCCGCGGCTTGGACCCAAACCGTTGGCCCGAACTTCCCTGTCATTGCAGATCCCGACGGCAACGTGAGTACGGCCTATCGAGCCGAACGCAGTGCCGGCACCGTGTTGGTAGCGCCCAACGGCCTCATCACCAAGGCCAACCCCGGCTACAGTGCCGGCATTCTCCAAGAACTCAGCGCCAGCTTGGCCCAATTAGGTCGCACCACGGACAAGAAGCTCTCCTTCACGGGAGCCCCGACTGAATTAACCTCCGGTTGCCCCTTAAAATAAGCCCGCACCGACGTCTCCACCGTTGCCTCCGCTGGGCCAAGGCTTAGCGTGCGTTAACCCCCTCCGATGCGCTGGTTCGTTTGCAGTTGCTTATTCCTGTCAACGCTCGTGGCCGCCCCGCCGCTGGAGCGACCGAATATTCTTTTTTATATTTTAGATGATTGGGGCATGGGGCATGCCGGTGCCTATGGGTGTCGTTGGGTTAAAACCCCAAACTTCGACCGCGTCGCTCGCGAGGGTTTGCTCTTTACCCAGGCCTACACGCCCACGGGTAAATGCACGCCTTCACGCTCGTGTATCATGACCGGACGCTACCCTTGGCAATTAGGAGCGGCTGCCAATCACCAGTGCATTTTTCCGCCTGAATTAAAAGTCTTCCCCGAAGTGCTCACGCAACAAGCGGGCTACCAGTATGCTTCGTGCGGTAAAGTGTGGGCGCCGGGCCGCGCGCTCTTAACCAACGGCCAACCGCGCAACCTCGCGGGACAAATGTTTAATAAGATTCATACCAAGCCGCCAGCGACCGGGATGAGCGACGTGGATTACGCCGCCAATTTTGCGACCTTCCTCCAGCAAACCTCGCCCCAACAACCTTGGTTTTTCTGGCTCGGCCCCGCCGAACCGCATCGCGACTATGAATACGGCAGTGGCACGCGCGTCGCGGGCAAAAAAACTTCCGACATCGACCACGTGCCAGGTTATCTGCCCGACAACGACGTCATCCGCACCGACTTACTCGATTATGCCTTAGAAGTAGAACATGCGGATGCCCATTTGGGTAAAATCTTATCCTTACTCGAGCAGGCGGGGGTTTTAGATCAAACCCTCGTGATTGTCACCAGCGACAACGGCATGCCCTTCCCGCGCGTGAAAGGTCAGGCCTACGAAGCCACCAATCACCTGCCCTTAGCCGTGCGTTGGCCACGCGGCATCCAACACCCCGGTCGCATCGTCGAAGATTTTGTCAGCTTCACCGACTTCGTCCCCACCTTTCTCCAAGCCGCGGGCCTCGAAGCCAGCCGCACGCCCTTAGCCCCGTTGAGCGGCCAAAGCCTCTTCGATGTTTTCCGTGAAACCCCGACCCACCGCGACCACGTCCTCATCGGCCGCGAACGCAACGACATCGGGCGGCCGCACGATGCGGGCTATCCCATTCGGGGTTTAGTCCGGGAGCATTTTCTCTACTTAGAAAACACCGAACCCAGCCGCTGGCCGGCGGGCAATCCTGAGACCGGGTATTTAGATACCGACGGCAGTCCTTCTAAAACCTTTATCTTAGAAGCCCACCGGCAAAACGGCCACGACCCCTATTGGCAACTCTGCTTCGGCTTACGGCCGCAAGTCGAACTCTACAATCTCCAGACGGATCCCGACTGCGTCACCAACCTCGCCACCGACCCCACGCAGCAAAGTAAGCTGGCAAGTTTTCACCTGCAAATGTGGGAAGAATTACGTCAAGGAGGCGACTGGCGAGCCCTCGGGCATGGAGCCGACTACGAAGCCTTCCCCACCGCTGATACTAAAAATCTTCATTTCTACGAACGCTACCTGCGCGGCGAAAAACTCACCACCGGTTGGGTCTTGCCGACCGACTTTGAAAAAGAGCCCGTGAAATAAACCATGCACCGCATCGCCTACTACCTCTTCTGGCTGGGAAGTCTTTGCTACACAGGTGTCGCCCTCGCTGCCCCTACCCGACCCAATATCCTTTTCCTTTTTGCCGATGATTGGGGCCGGTATGCGCACGTGTATGACGAGTTAGATCACACGCCAAGTATCAATCAGGTTTTAAAAACGCCGCACCTCGATCGCTTAGCCCATGAAGGGGTCATTTTTCGCAACGCCTTTGTCACCGCCCCCAGTTGCACGCCCTGTCGCAGTTCCCTCCTCTCCGGCCAATATTTTTTCCGCACGGGCTTAGGAGCAATTTTGCAAGGCGCCCACTGGGATAGCCGGATTCCTACCTACCCCTTGCTCTTACGCGATGCGGGTTATCACTTAGGAAAAAGTTATAAAGTGTGGAGTCCCGGCACGCCCGCCGACGCTCCCTATGGCGGACAGCAATATGCCTATGAAAAAGCCGGTCGGGCCTATAATCGTTTTTCCAGTAGTGCCACGCAACTCGTCAAGGAAGGCGCTACTTGGCCGCAAGCTCAGGCCAAACTACTCGGCCAAATCCGCGAAAACTTTCGGACTTTCTTAAAAGCTAAACCTGCCGACCAACCTTTTTGTTTTTGGTTCGGTCCGACGCTAACCCACCGCCCCTACGAAAAAAATTCCGGGCAAGCACTCTGGGGCATCAACCCCGATGACCTTAAAGGGAAACTTCCTTCGTTCATTCCCGACGTTCCTGAAATCCGGGCGGACTTCGCCGATTACATGGGCGAGGTCCAAGCGTGGGATGCGGGGGTAGGTGAATTACTGCAAGAACTCGCTGCCCAAGGGCAATTAGAGCAAACGATTATTATCATCAGTGGCGACCACGGGATGCCCGGCGTCCCCGCAGGCAAATGCAATCTGTATGACTTTGGCGTCCGCGTACCCCTCATCGCTTGGGGCCCTGGCATCAAAGCGGGACGCGTCGTCGACGACCTGATCAACTTGATGGACTTAGCTCCGACTTTTTTAGAACTCGGCGGCGTCACCCCGCCCGCGGTGATGAACGGCAAAAGTTTTGCGCCGCTGCTCTGGGCGAAACACTCGGGGCAAATCGACCCCACTCGCACGTGGGTAGTGACAGGACGCGAACGGCATGTCGCCTTCGCTCGCCCAGGCAACTTACCCTACCCGCAACGGGCCTTGCGCACCCAAGAGTTCTTATACGTCCGCAATTTTGCTCCTGACCGTTGGCCTTTAGGTCAACCGAACTTCACCAGTCGCCAAGACTTCCCGGGACGAGAAAAAATCGAACGCAACACCTACACCGCTTTTGCCGACATGGATGCCAGCCCTTCGAAAGCCTGGCTCGTGGATCAATTCGATAACCCACAATGGCAATGGCAGTACAACCTCGCCTTCGCCCTCCGTCCTGGCGAGGAACTGTTCGACCTAAAACGCGACCCCGAACAAACCAAGAACGTCGCCCAAGACCCCGCCTACCAAAAAATCCGCGAGGCCCTAGCCCAACAACTCTTGCAAACCTTACGGGAGGCGGGCGACCCGCGCGTCTTAGGCGATGGCCTGACCTTTGAACGTCCACCCTTTGTCGGAACCGCCAAAAACAACGAAAAATAAGGTCGGTGGCCTAAAGCCCGTGCGGACTGGGGCCGTCGCTTGTCTTTTGGGATTTTATCCCTACCAATCCGGCATGGCCAAAAAATCTGCTCCTGCCTCGGGTTACCCCGCCTTTCTCCAAGAACTCCTCGAAGCCAAATCGCCCACGGGGCACGAATTCGCGGCCCAAAAAGTCGTCGATAGCTACGTGGAATCCGTGGCCGACCACTACCAGCGCGATGCCCTCGGCAATCGCATCGCCATCCTCGATGGCCAACGTGGCCCGACGTTGATGTTTGCCGGCCACATCGACGAAATCGGCCTACAGATTTCGCACGTGGATGAAAAAGGTTTTTTGTATTTTGAATTCCTCGGCGGCCACGACCACGTGATTCCCTCGGGTCGCCGCATCCACATCTTAACGCGCAATGGTCCAGTGTTAGGCATCACGGGCAAACGCGCCGTTCACTTGCTCTCGCCCGAAGACCGCAAGCGCGTCCCCGAGCGTCATGACATGTGGATTGATATTGGCGTGAACAATCGCACCGAAGCCTTGGGCATCGTGCGCATCGGCGACCCCGCAGTGTACGCCGACGGTCCCGAAATTTTACGCGGCACGATTGGCGTGGCTCGCGCCTTTGACGACAAAGCGGGTGCCTATGTTTGCATGGAAGCCTTCCGCCGCTTGGCCACCGACAAACGCCTCGTCGCCCGCGTGGCCTCCGTCGCCACGACCCAAGAAGAAATCGGCACGCGCGGTGCCCAAGTCGCCGCCCAAGCTATCAACCCACACGTCTCGATCACCGTCGATGTCGGCCACGCCACCGATCACCCCGATGCCGACAACCGCAAGTTCGGTCGCGCCTCGCTCTCGGGTGGCCCCATCATCAGCCGCGGCCCGAACATCAACCCACTCGTGTACGACCAATTAGTCGAAGCCGCCGAGGCCCTGGGCATCCCTTACCAAATCGAAGCCGCGCCACGCCCCACGGGCACCGACGCCCGTGCCATTCAAATGGCTCATGCAGGGGTCGCTTGCGGCCTGGTTTCCATCCCCCTGCGCTACATGCACACCCCTGGGGAAGTCGTCGACCTCAAGGTCGTCGAGCAATGCGTCCAATTACTCGTAGAATTCGCCTGCCGGGTCAAAAAGCAGCAGTCCTACGCTTGGTAAGCCTTTGGCCCTAAAACGTCCCTAAAGGGCGTCCTTAGGGCCATTACCCCCCTATCCAGCCCAAGATGCCGTCCTCCACCCCCACCTTGGTCTGGTTCCGCCAAGACCTACGCTTGGCGGACAACCCCGCCCTGCACGCCGCCGTGCAAGCAGGCGGACCTGTCATCGCCGTCTACATCCACGACCCCGTGGGGGATGGTCGTTGGCCCGCGGGGGGTGCGTCGCGTTGGTGGCTGCACCACGCGTTGGAAGATTTAGACGCCCAACTGGGAGCCCTGGGTGGCCAACTGATTTTACGCGAAGGCCCGAGTCTCCAAGTCCTGCAAGCGCTCCTCGCCGAAACGGGCGCGACCCGCGTGGTGTGGAATCGCCGCTACGAACCGCACCACCTCGCCACCGACACCGAAATCAAAACCGTCCTGCGCAATCAAAGTATCACGGTCGACTCCTTCAACGGCAACCTCTTGCACGATCCGCACCAGATTAAAAACCTGTCGGGCAATCCGTTCCAAGTTTTCACGCCGTTCTGGAAAAACTGTTTAGCGAATTTAAAATTCGGAGAGCCCCTACCCGCCCCGAAGCGACTCCCCTCCAGCAGCTCGTCGCTCCCCAGCGTCCCCCTCGCCAAATTAAAACTCCTGCCCAAGATTAAATGGGACAGCGGTTTTAAAACGCACTGGAAACCCACGCGCACCGGCGCGGAGCATCGATTGAAAAATTTCGTCCGCGAAGCGATTAAGCAATACCCGCAAGACCGCGACATCCCCAAGCTCGATGGTACGTCGCAACTTTCACCTTACTTGCATTGGGGCCAAATCTCCCCGCTCGAAATCGTAGCGGCCGTGCGCGCCGCCAGCCAAGACGCCTCCGCTGGCGGCATCAAGTACATCGCCGAAGTCGGCTGGCGCGAATTCGCGTACCACTTACTTTACCATTTCCCGCACACCGCAGAGCAACCCTTGCGCGCCGAGTTTGCCGCCTTCCCGTGGTCGCCCGACCCCAAACTCCTGCGCGAGTGGCAACGCGGTCGCACGGGTTACCCGATTGTCGATGCCGGGATGCGTCAGTTATGGCACACGGGCTGGCAACACAACCGCGTGCGCATGATCGCGGCTTCAGTCTTGGTGAAACATTTCCTCCAACCGTGGCAGGCAGGCGCCGCGTGGTATTGGGACACCCTCGTCGATGCCGACTTGGCCGCGAACACCTTGGGCTGGCAATGGGCCGGTGGTTGCGGGGCCGATGCGGCACCGTACTTCCGCGTCTTCAACCCGGTGTTGCAGGGCAAGAAGTTCGACCCCGAGGGCGATTACGTGCGCCACTGGGTACCGGAATTAAAACACGTTCCGGCCGAATGGATTCACGAACCTTGGAATGCGCCCGCCGACGTGCTCAAGGCCGCGGGGATTACCTTGGACAAGGATTACCCTAAGCCCTTGGTGGGCTTGATCGAAGGTCGAGATCGGGCGTTGGCGGCGTTTGAAAAACTCCGGGCCAAATAATTAGGCAAAGTAATCCACGCCGCCTTGGAAGAGCGGCTGGAATTTATTGCCCGGAATATTTTTGGCCACGTGAGCTCCCCAACGCTCCGAGTGCCCCATCTTGCCTAACACGCGTCCGCAAGGACTCGTGATGCCTTCGACAGCGGCGTCGGAACCATTCGGGTTAAATTCAATGGCGTTGGACGGACGACCTTGAGCGTCGCAATACTGGAACGCCACTTGGCCGCGCTGCACCAAATCAGCCAACACCGCAGACTGTGCCATGAAGCGCCCTTCGCCGTGCGAGAGCGGGATGGTATGCACTTGATCCACTTCCATGCGACTCAGCCAAGGCGATTGTACCGAAGCCACGCGCGTGTAAGCGTAGCGCGAGATGTGGCGCCCGATGCGATTGTAGAAAAGCGTCGGGGCGCTGGCTTCGACGTCGCGGATTTCGCCAAACGGCACCAAGCCCAATTTGATCAACGCTTGGAACCCGTTGCAAATCCCGAGGGCCAAACCATCGCGCGATTTCAAGAGCTCCATCGTCGCCTCCCGCACCACGGGGGACTTGAAGATGGCCGCGATAAATTTACCCGAACCATCGGGTTCATCGCCGGCGGAGAAACCTCCGGGAATCATGAGGATTTGCGAGCGGCGCAAGGCGGCGGCCAGAGCCTGCAAGGATTCGCTCAGTGCTTGGCCGTGCAAATTACGCAGGACTAAAATTTCCGGTTCCGCACCCGCTTCGCGGAAAGCGCGTGCGGTGTCGTATTCGCAATTCGTGCCAGGGAACACGGGAATGATGACGCGCGGTCGGGCCACACGTACTTTGGGTTTAAGCCCCGAGCGCGTGGTGAAGGTGAGTTTCTCGGGCGCGCCCGCAGGCTCGCTGGCCTTCGTGGGGAAAATCGGTTCCAGGACCGCTTCCGAGGCCGTGAGCAAAGATTCGATGGCAACCTTCGTACCGGGCCAAGCGATGTCGGCTTGGGCCGTCGTCTGACCCAACACACGGTGCGGCAAGGCACCGAGGTCAGAAGCCGCGGCGACTTCTAAAATCAGCGAACCATAGGAAGGTACGAAGAAGTCAGTGCCGGGGGCTTGCGTTAAATTCACCCCGAGACGCCCACCAAAGCTCATGCGAGCCAAGGCGTGGCCAATGCCACCCTGACGCACCGCCGTGGCGGCCCGAACTTTACCCGCGACCATCAAGGCGTGGACGGCGACTAAGTGTTCGCGTACCAAACTCAGGTTGGGCAAGTGCGTGTCCGTGCGCGGGGCTTCAATCAAGACTACCGTCGAACCCGCTTGTTTAAATTCTGCCGACACCACTTGGCTGGCTTTGCCTGGCACAATGGCGAACGACACCAACGTCGGCGGGACATCAAGGTCTTTAAAGGAACCCGACATACTGTCCTTCCCCCCGATGGCAGCCGTGCCGAAAGTTAACTGCGCTTCGAAGGCCCCGAGCAAGGCCACGAAAGGTTTGCCCCAGCGCGAGGGATCTTGGCCTAACTTTTCAAAATATTCTTGGAGCGTTAAACGTGCCCGGGCGGGATTGCCCCCCGCAGCGGTTAAACGAGCCAATGACTCCACCACCGCACACACCGCTCCGTGACCTGGAGACCATTGTGCGACCTCAGGATTAAAGCCGTAAGCCATGATGGTGCAGTCATCCGTCTTGCCCTGCAGCACCGGCAACTTTGCGGCCATCGCCTCTTGCGGCGTCGTCTGCGTCGCACCCCCAAAAGGATGGAGCACAGTGTTGGAACCAATCGAAGCATCAAAGCGTTCGACCATCCCGCGCTGCGCGGCCTGCGGCAAAGCGGTTAAACACGCTTGGTAACTGGTCGCAGTGGGCACTGCATGTGGCAAGAAGGGGTGACGGGCCGCATCCGGAGCGGTCACTTTCACCGTCGCCGTTTGCATCACGCCATTCGTATCGAGGAAGTCGCGCGCGATATCCACCACGCGTTGACCGCGCCATTCCATGATGAGGCGACCGGTGTTCGTGACTTCAGCCACTGCGACGGCTTCTAAGTTCTCGGTCTGCGCAGCTTGTAAGAACGCGGCGACATCTTGAGGGCTCAGCACCACGGCCATGCGTTCTTGCGATTCCGACAAAGCGATTTCGGTGCCATCCAAGCCGTCATACTTTAAGGGCACGCGATCGAGGTGAATGTGCAACGAAGGCGCTAATTCGCCAATCGCCACCGACACCCCGCCCGCCCCAAAGTCGTTACAACGCTTGATCAAAGCGCTCACCGCTTCTTGGCGGAAGAGGCGTTGCAATTTGCGTTCCGTAGGCGCATCGCCCTTTTGCACTTCAGCTGAATTCTGCAGCGCAGTCTCGGTGTGTTCCTTGGAAGAACCCGTCGCGCCCCCTACCCCATCGCGACCCGTCCGGCCGCCGACGAGAACAATCACGTCGCCCGGCACTGGGGCTTCACGGCGCACGCAACGACGTGGACCGGCAGCGACCACGGCGCCGATTTCCATTCGCTTGGCAACATAGCCAGGATGATAGTGTTCCGAAACCAAACCCGTCGCGAGACCGATTTGATTACCGTAAGAAGAGTAACCTGCCGCGGCACCGGTGGTGATTTTACGCTGCGATAATTTACCGGGCAACGTCTGCACTAACGGCGTCAAGGGATTGGCCGCGCCGGTCACGCGCATCGCTTGATACACGTAAGCCCGACCCGAGAGCGGGTCGCGAATGGCACCGCCTAAGCAAGTAGCCGCCCCGCCAAAAGGTTCAATTTCCGTGGGGTGATTGTGCGTTTCGTTTTTAAACATCACCAACCACTCTTCGGACCGCCCATCGATTTCAATCGGCACCACGATGGAGGCTGCGTTCACTTCTTCGGAAGGCTCGAGGTCATCGAGTTGACCCGTGCGCTTTAATTCGCGCGCCGCCAAGGTCGCCAGATCCATCAAGCAAATCGGCTTACCACTCCGGCCGAGACCTAAGCGGACGTTTTGATAACGCGACCACGCTGCCTCAAAGGGCTTCAGTAAGGGCGAATCGGCAAACTCGACCGCTTGCAAGCTCGCGAGGAAAGTCGTGTGACGGCAGTGATCGGACCAATAGGTATCGAGCAGTTTGATTTCGGTCAGCGTCGGCTCGCGTTTGGCCTCATCGCGGAAGTACGTTTGGCAGAAGCTAAGATCGGCGGACGACATCGCTAGGCCCAAGGATTTACGCAACGCCTCTAAACCCGCGGCGTCTAATTGTAAAAACCCGGTTAAGCTCGCGACCGCGGCGGGCGTGGGTGCTGCCCGACGCAAGGAAGTTGGCTTAGCCAAACTCGCTTCACGAGAATCAACGGGATTAATCAGGTAGGACTTAATTCGGGCCACCTCACCCTCCTTCAAGTCACCGCTCAAAACATAAAGGCGTGCTGCGGCTACGGCTGGACGCTCACCCCCACAGACGATTTGCAGGCACTGAGCGGCCGAGTCGGCACGCTGGTCAAATTGCCCCGGTAAAAATTCGACGCCAAAAACCACTTCATGAGCCGCAAGCGGGAAACACTCCTCGTAGACATCGTCCACGGGCGGCTCGGCAAAGACCGTAGGAATCGCTTGGCGGATGGCCGCCTCGGTGGCCCCTTCCACATCGTAGCGCTGCAGCAGTCGCAAGCCCGTCAGCCCTGAAATCCCTAGGGAAACCTGCAAGTCAGCGCGCAAGTGTTCCGCCTCGGAGCGGAAGCCAGGTTTTTTCTCGACGAAAAGACGATTCATGAGTCAGCCAAAGTTGTTAGGATAAAAGGCGGGAGGACGATGCAATTCTTTACCATCCAAGCAGTTCTCGGACCATTTGGGGATAACAAAAAGGGCGACCCTGGTGGGTCGCCCTCGTTTTAGGCTAGTCGTCGCTTACTGGGCCGATTTCGCGGACTTCTTTTGCTGACGGCGGCGGATCGCGGCGGCGGCCACAGCCAGACCAGCGAGGGCTAAGCCGTAGCTGGAAGGCTCAGGGATGGCCGTCAAGACGATGGCACCACCGGCGGTGTTGGCCGAGATTTGGAACCAATCAGAACCAGCCGCTTCGCCACGCGTGGAGGTGAAGCCCGAGGCGTCGATCGAGAACACATCCGTGATGGCCACGCCGTTCGCCAAGTTCAAGTTACCCGTGAAGGTAAAGAGCGTGAGGCTTTGAGCGTTGTTCCAAGCGAAGTTCTGCGTCGCTACGTTGCCCACGTTGTTATTCGCATCGAGGGAAACAATCTTGAGCGTCATCTTGTTCACCGAGGACAAGGCCGAGAGGTCGAGGTTACCCGCGACATTCGTCACGTCATAACCCGTACCGGCCGCAGCCGAGCTATCCTTGACTTGCATCGTGTAGGTAGAACCTGCCGCGAAGCTCAAGTTTTGCGTGTTCAAGGTGCCAGGACCCGTGCCGAGCTTGATGCTCGAACCGGACTGAGCGACCACGTTGCCCACCGAGCCGACGCCACTGAGGGTCGAGCCGCTGGTGAGGACCATGGTACCGCCGAGGTTCGTAGCCGCGCTGAAGTTCACCGCGTTGTTCACCGTCAAGATACCCGTGTAGTTGGAACCGTTGACGATGGCACCGCCGGAGTAGCTCACCGCGTTATTGAAGCCCGTGCCGAAGGTTGCCGTGTTACCCGTCGTCATCTGGAGCGTACCCGCACCGAGGTTGCCCGCGGTGAAGCTTTGAGCGCCCGAGAAGCTGACGTTACCCGTGTAACCCGAACCCGTGATGGCACCACCCGCGTAGCTGACAGGAGCCGTCGAGGTGTAGGTCCCGAAGTTCAAGGTACCACCCGAGATGGTGATGGCATTGTTCAAGCCGTTATCCGTCACGCTCACCACATCGCCCGGCGTCACCGTGACGTGGGCCGAACCTGGGATGACCGCTGGCGAGATCGAAACCGTGCCCGACATCGTCAAGTTACCCGTGTAGTTCGTACCCGAGAGCGAACCACCCGCGAAGGTGATATCCTTATTAACGGAGAGCGAACCGAGGTTCAGCACACCGCCGTTAGCGATGCTGACCGAGCCGGTGGACAAGCCAGTGGCCGAAGCATCGAGCGCAGCTTGGACCGTCAAGTTGTTCGCAAAGCTTGCGAGACCGCTGATGGTACCACCGGTGTAGACTAAGTCATGGTTGAAGCCGGCTGCATTGATGGTTTGACCCGCACCGAGCGTGACCAAGACGCCTGCTGGCAAGGACGAAGCGGAACTGGTGATGTCATTCGTACCCGAGAAGGCAATCGAACCGGTGTAAGACGTGGTGTTCGCCACCGAGCCACCGTTCAAGACGATCGTCGCACCCGTGGGGTTAACGTTACCCAAGTCGAGCGTCGCACCCGAAGCCACCGAGACGGTCGCCGAACCCAGCGCACCGGCGCTGGCGAGGGTAATCGTACCGGAGTTCAGGGTGAGGCTACCCGAGAGCGTGCTAGTACCCGACAAGGTCAGATTACCCGTACCCGACTTCACGAAGTTACCCGCGCCTGCGAGGGTCGAGGCCAAGGTTTCGTTATTGCCATTGGTGTTCACCGTGAGGGTGACGCCCGAAGCAATCGGAGCCAAGTGGGTGGTGAAGTCCGTCGTGATACCCGAAGCGTATTGAATCGTCGAGCTGCTGAGGATGTTGAGGCTGGAGGCCGAAGAAACCGCAGCGGTGTTGCCGAGGATGATCGTACCACCGTTCAAGTTCAGCGCGCCACCGAAGGTGTTAGCACCATTCAAGGTCAGCGTGCCCGCACCCGTCTTCGTGACCGAGCCGTTCGCGCCAGAGATAACACCCGCGAAGGTACCGGCAGCGACCGACAAGGCCGTGTTGCCGAGTGCCACGTTGCCACCGTTGAGCGTGGTGACCGTAGCGGTCGCACCGTTCAAGTTAGCCGTACCGGAGGTCAGCGTACCGATCGTGGCGATGCCACCGACCGTGACGTTACCACCGTTCAGCGTGGTGATGTTCGCGTTCGAGGTCGAGGTGATCGTACCGCCCGTGATAGACGACGCGGCCAACGTGTTGGTGTTCACCGTGCCGCCCGAGATGGCGGACGTGAGGAGACCCGCGACGTTCACCGTGCCCGTGGCAATACCACCCGTGATGTTAGCATCCGACGAGAAGCTCGTCGTGCCCGCACCCGCGAGGGAAGCGACCGTGATCG
>CAIMFJ010000006.1 GCA_903840355.1 uncultured Opitutia bacterium | reverse complement strand
GCTCGCGGATGGCCTTGATCTGGGCCTCCTTCGTGTGCCGTTTCTTGCTCATTGTCGTGGTGTTTATGGGGGTGGTTTGGTGGTTGGGCAACCCCCCGAGTAACATTTCAACTGGCCCCATTTAGCGTGACCCGATCACTCTAAGATACTCGATAAATGTGAGGCTTCGAATGACTCTGGAAGCGAGGTTGAAAGGTTCGGTAACGCAGTGAACTTCGCCGTTCCGCTTAAGGCTAGTTGTGCCCATACGGAATCCGACTGATTGAAAGGTAAGACCTGATTTCCGTTTGAGTTAAACTAATCGGCGCTCGTCGCCGTGTCTAAAGACCCAGCGGAAGAACAAGACTCCAAAGAGATTCCTTACACGGGGGAGGTGGCTATCTCTCGCCCTTGCGTAAGCAAGAGGCGCAGAACTAGACGCAAAGAAGGGGATGCTGGTTAACCATGAATGAGTCCCTCCCTATCGACTTCGAACCTGAACGATTTTCTGGATTCAAGTTGGAGCACTTTGGTTCACTTGGCGCAAAGACATTGCAAACTGCGCCACCCCGTGCAGAGTGGCGTTGTGGTAGTAAAATCCATAAAAATGGCGGAGAGGAAGGGATTCGAACCCCCGGAGCCTTGCGGCTCGCCTGATTTCAAGTCAGGTGCAATCGACCACTCTGCCACCTCTCCGTGCTAGTATCCAAAGTTAAGTGGTGCTTATCCTCAAGCGGATTCGGACAGGGCCTTAGAAGCTCCTAAAACCACCCTTCTAGCGCTTTAAATCGGGTACTGGCTTCGTCTCCGCTGGCGAAGGTTCCGGGGCAAAAAAGCGGACGTAATCGTATTCGGCATACGCCGGGAGCTTCTGATCGTCGACCGCTTTCGTGCCACCTAAACCTGCCGCAATCATCGTAAGCCAAATATTGCCATCGCCATGCTGGGCCTTGGTGGCGTCAAAGGTATGCACAAGCTGGTGATCAAAATAATAACGCAACGTCGTAGGCGTAAATTCACAACCCCAAACATGAAACGCCGCCGAGAGGTCCGGCGTCTTGATATGCTTACCGCCCATCTGGACATGAGGTGACGGGACCCACTGGTGATGGTTGATGCCATAATCCATCGGCTTCACGGAATCATTCTCACAGATATCAATCTCCAACCGCGGACCGACATCGCCTCCCTCATGGCGCAAAACCCAAAATGAAGTATGCCACCCAGCTCCGCTCGGGACTTTAAAACTGGCTTCATAATAACCATATCGAAAAAGTTTTCGGCTAATAATCCCACCCGCAGTATAATTTAAATCACCCGCGACTTCCTTTTGCCCCTTCAGCAATAAATGACCGTCCGCGACAGTGACATTAGCTTCACGCTGCAGACTCCAAAGCCGCGGGCCCGTGCGATAGGTCCATAAAGTGGTGTCGAGTTTAGTGCCATTAAACTCATCTCCCCAAAAATAATGATAACCTGACAGAGGACAAACCGGGTCCGCGGCCCCTAAGGTCATAGAAACCGTCAAGCATATCCAACGCAACATAACGGCATCATCCTAGCACGCTTAAGTGAAGCAAGCCGAAGTCTTCGATTCGCGCATCGACCCCCAAACCAAAACTAGGAGAAAGTTGTGGTCGACTTCAGCATAACCCCCTTGGGAGTTATCTGTCATTTGCAAACCTTCGGCATCCTCTCTGCTCGCAGGATGCATCCTCTAGTGCGTGTGGAAGAAATCGAGGGCCCCTACGGGCGCTTTGCCATCGGCGAACGAGCGATTCAAAGACTCTGGGCCGCCCACGAAGTCCGCGGCCCGCTGCTCACCCTCACAGGCACGCCCATCGAAGTCCTCAACCCTGGAGATTGGAATCGAAGTGGGGGGCCAGACTTTTTGGGAGCTGAATTGAAAATCGATGGGCAACGGCGACGCGGGGATGTCGAGATCCACCTGCGCTGGGATGATTGGAACGCCCACGGCCACCAGCGTAATCCGAATTTCAATGGGGTCATCCTTCACGCAGTACTGCTGCCAGGCGCCAAGCCCATTCAAACCGCCCAACAGCAAGAGCCACAAACGATTATCCTGCTGCCCTACTTGCCCCGCGACCTCGAAGACCTAGCCGAAGAGGATGCACTGCTCGACTTGCGAGGGCGTGCTGGCGACGTTGCCCGGCGCGTCCTGCACCTTGAACCTAACATTGCCCAAGGCTTACGCCGTCGCGCGATTCAGCGCTTCGAGGCCAAGGCCCAACATGCCCAAACGCGCATCAACACTCGCGGCTGGGAGCAGGCCTGCCATGAACTGTGTCTCGAAGCCCTAGGGCTCGGCGGCAACCGTGCCCCGATGTCCGAACTGGCCCAAACTTATAAGCCGTCCGAAATGATTCTCCTGGGTACCGACAAACTTTACCTCGAGAAAACAGGGCGGTGGCGACTGCGCGGCCTGCGCCCCGCTGGACACCCGCATCGGCGTCTATCGCAATACCTCGAATTACTGCGACGACGTCCCCAATGGCATGAAGCCGTCCGCACTTGGAGCGAAACCCCAGCTGAAATCGCCCTCAACGAACACCGGCGAGCCCTCATCGATCAGATTCTAGCTCAAGTCATTCCCGATGGACGCACCGACACGCTCTGCATCAACGCCCTCCTACCCCTCACGCATCACCCACAAAACTCCCAACTGGAAAAATGGCTCAACTGGCCGCCGGGAAATTTCCCGGAAGACCTCCATGAGGCCCGATTGCGCCTCGGATTAGTGGGAGCCTCGCGCAACTGGGAAATCCAGGGAATCCTCGATATCCTCCGTCGCACCGCTGGCCAAGCAGTCCCTCCGCCTGCTTAAGCTACCATCTTGCGAATCCGTTCGAGCGATTTCGCGAGCTGATCAACTTCTTCCAAGGTGTTGAAGAAACTAAAAGAGGCCCGCGCCGTGCCGGGCAAATCGAGGAACTTCATCAAGGGCATGCAACAATGGTGTCCGGTGCGAATGGCAATACCGTCCGCATCCAGCAAGGTGCCTAAATCGTGAGGGTGACTACCTTCCATCACAAAGGATAACACCGCGACTTTGTGCTTCGCTTCCCCGATCACGCGCAAGCCTTTGATGGCTTTTAACCGCTCCGTCGCCGTCTTTAACAAGAGTTGCTCGTGAGCCTGAGCGGCCGGTGAAACAAGAATGGGCTTCAAATAATCCAACGCGACGGCCAACGCAATCGCCCCGGAAATATCTGGCGTACCGGCTTCGAAACGTTCGGGGGCTTCCCGGTAAGTCGTCCCAGCAAAATCCACGCGGCGAATCATATCGCCCCCAAATTGATACGGCGGCATGGCGTCTAATAATTCCGGACGACCCCATAAGACGCCAATACCGGTGGGACCAAACGTTTTGTGCCCCGAGAAGACGTAGAAGTCAGGATCAAGTGCGGGGATATCAATGGCGAAGTGAGCCGCCGATTGGCAGCCATCGATTAAAACTTTGGCGCCCACCGACCGAGCCAAACGAATCATCTCCCCCACAGGATTAATCGTGCCCAAGGCATTCGAAGCATGCGCCACCGCCACAAGTTTTGTACGAGGGGTGAGTTTGCTTTGGAAAACAGCCAAGTCGACTTCGCCTTGAGCGTTAATCGGCACCACGACTACTTTCGCGCCAGTACGTTCAGCCACCACCTGCCAAGGAACAATGTTCGCGTGGTGTTCCATGGTGGTCAGCACGATTTCATCACCAGCCTTTAAATTAGCCCCACCCCAAGAACTCGCCACGAGGTTAATCCCCTCGGTCGCTCCACGCACGAACACCACGCCGCGACTTTCTTTCAGTCCTAAGAATCGTGCTACCGCATGACGGGCCTCTTCATATGCCGTCGTGGCTTCTTCGCTCAAACGGTGCACCCCGCGGTGAACATTGGCATTTTGCTGCGTATAATAATGCTGTAAGGCCTGCAAAACAACCTGGGGTTTTTGCGACGTCGCCGCGTTATCGAGATAAATCAGAGGGCGGCCATGCACTTGACGAGCAAGGATCGGGAAATCGCGACGCAAGGCGGCAACATCAAACGCGGACATAGCTCCAGACCTAAAGAGGAAGTGCTCATGGTGCAACCGGGAAGCGACTTAACTTAAGGATTGGGAATCAATTTAACCGCTTGGCGGATGTAGGTCGGCACATCGACATCTTGCCCATCAATAAAGGTCATGGGCGTGCCCCCAAATAAACCGCGGCGCATCGAAGCCTCGGTCGCAAAATCAAAGAGGGGTTGGGCTTCAGCTTCGGGCGCAGCCCCTTTGCGGGGCTTGGCCGCTTTCTTTTGTGGAGGTAGCGAAGCACCTAAGACGGCCACTTCCACGCGCGAACCGGCATTCGGGTCCACACGAGCACACAAGAGCGTGCTGATTTCACCGCCAAAGCGTTTACGCACCGCAGCCACAACTTCAAAAGCCTCACCCGACGTCAACGACGGCCCGCCCACCACATACACGAAGAGCGAACCGACTTTCATCACCGAGCCTGGGCCGTGTGCCAAAGGACAATCACAGGCCGCAGCGGCCGCTTTCGTCGCAGCGCCTTCCCCTTCGTCGGTACCAAAGGCACACAGCGTCGGCGAGGCGAGGTTGGCAAAGAGGGAACGCAAAGCCGCAGGGTCTACAGGCACCAAGGCACCAGGCTCAAAGGCACTGGCCAAACCTTGCAAGGCTCCGCCAACCCAACGATCCGCCGCACTAAAGGACGTCGCTAAAGGAGCTTCGGCACCCGATTGCTGTAATAACAAATCGTTGTGCACTAAAACCATCCCGTGCGTTTTGAGGAAAAGTTGTTCCGATGCTTCTTTAGCCTGACGTTGGCGTCGCTCGCCTTCATGCGAGAACGGCAAGGTAGCAAAGGCTAAAACCGTCGAGCCTAATTCCGTAGCTAGGTTGGCAAGGTAAGTCGCCACACCACTACCCGTACCCCCGCCCAAACCCGTCACCAAGACCACGAGCGGAAAACCATTCAATTGCCGACGCAAGGTCGCATCATCCGCTTCTGCAGAAGTCTTCGCTAAACCAATTTCACCCCCCGAACCCATCCCGCGACAGACCGCTCGACCAATTTGGACACTTTCAAGGGCGGGATTTTCCGCCAGAGGACGAGTATCGGTATCTACTAATAGAATTTTAATTTCCGCAGGTAAACGTGGCGCTAAACGACTGACCATCGCACAACCTGCTCCACCGAGCCCGATGAGTAAAATGCCAGGAGAGGTGGACATAGCTCAGAAGCGGAAAAGCGATTTGAGCCAAGGCAAGAAACCCTTGGGGGCACGTTTGGGAGCTGGAGCATCCGCGATGGCTGCCGTCATCAAACCCACAACTCCAGCATACTGGGGTTTGCGGAAACTTTCGTTTTCAAACTTAGGTGTACCCACCCGCGCAGAGAGCCCAAAGACTTTCTCCACTCCTTCCGTGGCATCATGTAAATTCGCCGTGCCCCCGGTGATGATTACCCCCGAGGGGATAAAATTCTGATTAAGTTCGGGCGTTGGATTTTTAAATATTTCACCCACCCGAGTCATTACATCACGCTTCACAAAGTTTAAAGTCTCTTGGAAACGCAGGGCCGTGACTTGAGTGATGGTGCCACGGTTGAATTGCTGATCGCCCACCCCGCGATCGCCATCTTTCCAAATCGTCTGATTCGCATCGGTATCGCGATGCACCCCCGAACCAAAACGCACCTTCAAGTCTTCGGCGGTTTCGCGGCTAATCCGTAAGGCAATGCTTAGGTCATTCGTAATGTGCTCCCCACCCACCGAAATCGCTCCAGCGCACAGGATGTGTTCTTTAAAGTATAAAATCCAATTCGTGGTCCCCGCACCAACATCAATCACGAGCACTCCCCCTTTTTTATCTGTATCCGTCACGACGGCACAGGCGGCTGCATGCGAAGCTAAGACAAAATCATGTACCTTAATCCCCATGCTGTTGATCATCCCCACCCGCATGGCAAGACCGGTGTGCTTCATCGTGACCCGCCAAAAATTTACTTCAATTTTTTGGCCCGTCATGCCCACCGGATTGCCGACCGGCTTCCCATCCACCATGGTAGGCTGACGCATATAGAGAATCGAAACACACCCTGATGGGGGCTCCTTGCACTTCGCATTCTCGATGGCTTCCTTCAAATCCTTATTAGTAATTTTACCATCATGGGCGGGCACACTGGTATAGCCATGCACGCGCTCGCCTTCCGCATCAGGGCCGGAGAGCGAAAGGTAAACTTCGTCCACCGCCCGACCCATCGTGCGTTCCACATCATTCACCACTTCATGCACGCAGAGCTGTAATTTCTCCAAATCCGTAACCATCCCCTTCACCACGCCATCGGTCGGACGTTCGCTAAAGCCAATCATCCGGGCTTGGCCGTTCACCACTTGTCCCGCCAAGCTAGTCGTCTTGTGCGTACCGATATCAATCACCGTGATAATACTGGGGAGCGGTTTCGGAGTCATCGGGTGGTAACGGGAACGAGGCGGGGTTCAGGAATGGGTTGAGAGGAAGTACGATTCTGAATCGATAATTTTAAAACGTAAGCTGGAGCCGTGGCGGCGGGCTTGCGAAGAAGGCCCTCGAGATCGAGGCGCGAAAGTAGCAGTAATTCCGAGCGCCAATCGCCAGTGGAAAAGACGATTTCATTGAGCGCCGGACGATCGAGGGGTTGCGTACCTGGACGGATAATAACGTGCAAACTCGAGCTGGGCGTGCTGCCTTGCGCCCCAAAGCAATCGCGCAACGAAACCGCCGCCCATTGCTTATAATGATTGGGATATTGCGTCCGGGCGGCTAACAGGAACTCCCCGACAATGTCTAAGCCATCAATGTTCAATTGATCTCCCGAACCCGTGAAACGGAATTCTAAAATTTCCGGTAAATTGCGAATGGCTTGCTCTGGGTAATTTTGACCCGAGAAAGTCAGACCCTCGGGACTAACGAGACGAATCACCAACGGTCCGCCAGTCGGAGCATTCAAGGCCACACGGGCTACCGCCACGCGCTCTTTCAAATTAATATCTAACGAACCATCTGCCCGCCGGGCAACTTGAGCGCTGAGCACTTGGTTATCGGCTTCCAAATCGGCCCGAATCGCCCGCACTTCCCGAGCCGTGCCTTGTGGATTCGTGGCTAAAACTTTTTGAACGTAACCTACATTCAAAAAACCATCGGTATTAAAACGGAGCAGAGCGTTTTTACTTTCGGGTGTGGCCTCATCAATTGAGAACCAAAGAACCACGGCCAAAAGAACGAAGAAGAGGAACGTCAGTGCATAGGGCAGGCGCGAACGAACAACCCGCCGACGACCTAAATCACTTCCGGGCAAGCGCGACACATTCTGCGGCACCATCGTGCGCCAATCATGATGCTCCGGACCCATGTAAGCGTCGCGGCGTTTACCAAAAAACTTTTTGAAGAAATTTAGCATGAGGCAGACGTAGCGTGAGCACGCTGGAGAGCGGGGGCGATCATCCGTTGCACGAGGGCAGGAAAATCAAGGCCCAAACAAGAAGCACTTTTTGGCATGAGGCTCGTTTCAGTCATGCCAGGCATGGTGTTAATTTCGAGAAAATAGAATTTACCGTCGGGCTCTAAAATCACGTCCGCCCGAGCAAAGTCGCGGCAGCCACACGCTTGGAACAAGTTGGCGGCCTGGGCTTGGATCGCGGCCGTAAACCCGGCATCTATCGGGGCGGGGAAAAGGTAATTCGAGGCCCCTGCGGTATACTTGGTCCGGTAATCATAAACTCCCTGCATGGGGACAATTTCAACAATGCCCATCGGCTGACCGTTTAAGATTCCTAAGGATAACTCACGACCTCGCAAACGCCGTTCGGCCATCCACTGGCCAGTCGGGGAAAGTTCTTGTAGCACGGCCATGATTTGCTCGCGTCCTTTTAGAACATACAACCCCACACTGCTACCCTTATCCGCAGGCTTGATGACCATTTCCTCACCCAAAGTCTGCACCAAGGTCTCGGCCGTCGGGAGGTTTTGCCCACTGAAAGCGACTTCTGGAATCGCCGGGACGCCCGCTTGGCGCATGACGCGCTTAGTCGCCACTTTATCGATACATAAACGACTCGTAACCTCATCACAGCCCGCAAAAGACACCTGACGTCGGGTCAACTCGGCCTGCACCTGTCCATCTTCACCGTAATCACCATGGATCACAGGGAAAGCCACGTAGCCCGGACCTTGCAGCCAAGACGGTAATGCGTTCTCGTTTAATTCTACTAAGACCGAGCCCGGTAAAGCCGCAGCCACGGCCCGACCCGAACGGAGCGAGACTTCGCGCTCGGGCGAGATGGCACCACAGAGCACCACGATTTGCGGGTTAGGTCTCATAGGAGTTCCTTCCATTCGTGGCCGAGTGCAATGATTTCGGGCTCTAATTCAATCCCCTGTTGTTGTCGCACCGCTTGGCGGACATCCTTCATGGCTTGAATAAAATCTTCGGGGCGGGCCTCCCCTTGCTGGACTAAAAAGTTGGCATGCACGGGCGACACCATCACCCCACCGACGGTGTGACCTTTCAAGCCAACCGCTTCAATCAACTGCCCCGCCGCCGCTCCAGGGGGATTGCGGAAGACACAGCCAGCACTCGCTTCGCGGGGCTGGGTTTGACGCCGACGTTGGGCCCAGGTCTCCATTTGTTCGCGAATGACCTCGGGCTTGGCTTGGGCTTTAGCTTTTAAAACCGCGGATAAAACAACCGTGCCCCGCAATTGCGGACAATCCCGGTAAAGGGCATCAAAACAGTCGCGACGGGCTACCCGTACCTTGCCCTGCGGGGAGAGCCATTCAATGGATTCTACTAAATCAAAGATCCACCCACCCATGGCCCCCGCATTCATGCGCAAGGAACCTCCGATGGTGCCAGGGATGCCTTCTAAAAATTCAAAGCCTGCTAAACCCGCCTTAGCAGCCCAACCACAAAGTTCTTTAAGACGCACCCCGGCTCCGACGCGTACTTTGCCTGGTTCTACTAATTCAATCTGCCCCCAGTGCGAGGCCGCTAAATGAATAACCAAGCCCTCGTAGCCTTCGGATGACACCCAGAGGTTGGAGCCACGTCCTAAAATAAAAGTCCGCAAGTCCAACTCACCCGCGGCTTTTAACAGCACCTTTAAGTCTTCTACATGAGCTGGCTCCGCCCACCAACGTGCCGCCCCACCTAACCCCAATGTGGTATGGCGGGCTAACGGCTCATTCGCCCGCAGCACGGTTTCTGGACTGAGTTGCTGGCTGATTAAGTCTGGCAAATCCTTCGACCAAACAAGGTCCGTAGAATGGCGTAAGACTTTAGCAAAATTTTCCGCATCGCGCTCAATGTCACCCGCCCCAACAAAAGCGATGACACTCTCTTCTCCGTCGGCCAGTTCTTGAAGCAATCGCGGGAGTTGCGAACGGTCGCCAAGCAATTGGTGACGTGAGCCCGCCACCACGGCCTCCGAGTGACCTCCTTCAATGGCCGCTTCACCTGCCGAGTAGACCGGCAAAACAATGGCGTGGTTTGCCGCACTCAAGGCCTCGCGAAATTCCACGGCATATTGCTTGGTACGGGTATGACGGTGCGGTTGAAAAACCACAATTAAACGTCCGTGGTGGGTCTCGCGAATCCAACGCAACAAGGCGACAATCTCTGTCGGGTGATGCGCGTAGTCGGCTAAAACGCGCAGCCCTTGGCGCTCAAACAAAACGTCTTGGCGGCGACGAATCCCGCGCCACTTTGCCAAAGGTTCAGGCACTAATTGCCCCGTGATTTGATGCGTGACTGCCAGAGCCATCGCCGCATTCGCTCGATTAAACGTCCCCGCAACTGGCAGTTCGACTTGTCCGGCGGGAAATTTACCACTGAGTGCCAGAACCGAGGAAGCGTGATCACCCGCTACGGGTTGAATTTGATAATCGCCCTGCAAACCCACGCGCCACACCGGAATCGCTAAGCCCGCGGTCAAACGCTCCAAACGTTCATTGCCTGCAGGAATAAAAATTGCGGTGCGCGTGCGTTCAAACAGCGCGCGAAACACTCGCTCCAAGTCGGCTTCGTCGCGGTAGTAATCGGGATGATCCCAATCTAAATTCACGGCCACCGTGATATCAGGCGAAAAAGCCCCAATGGTGCCATCGCTTTCATCCACTTCTGCCACCACCCAAGGCGAGGTACTCGAAGCCCGTGCGGGAGGAAACTGTGGATCGCGAAAAAGACCGCCTAAAACATAACCAAAATCCGCCTTCGCTTGCGTCAACGCCGCCACAATCATCCCACAGGTCGTGGTCTTACCGTGACTCCCACACACCGCGACGAAGCGACGTTGGGCCACGCTGCGGGCGAGGAGTTGGCCGCGCTGCAAGACTTCAACTTGATGTTGCTGCGCTAAATGCAAAGCGGGGTGACCCGGTTTAACCGCACTCGAGCGACCCACGATGGTAGGCTGACGACCTGCCGTCCAAGGATCACGCAACAACGGGATTTCCGCGTTCGCTAAAGGCAACTCCATGGGACTTCCGGGAGCATCGTCCCAACCCGAAACTTCCCAGCCCTCCCCTTTTAAATAAATCGCCAAGGGGCCAACGCCCATACCACAAGCGCCTAATAACCAAGCCGAGCGACTCATGCGGGTTGCGGGCGAAAAGCCCGGGCTCGAGTGATAGTTTCTTGGGCGAGATCTTCCCAACGATTACGCGTGTCGGCTAAAGCTAAAGCATTGCGCATGGCGGCCAATGCCTCCGCATCGGAAATGTTTTTTAACACCAAGGGGGTTAACTCCGGCAGGTCGCGTTCGGCTAATAACAAAGCGGCCCCCGTTTTGGTCATGAACACCGCATTGGCAGTTTGGTGGTCTTCGGCGGCCGAGGGCAACGGCACTAAAATGGCTGGCGTCCGACAACTAGCCAATTCAGCTAACGTCCCCGCACCCGCCCGCGTCACGGCTAAATCCGCTGCCGAATATACGTGGCCCATTTGGTGACTGAACGGTAAGAATTTTAAAACCGCACTCCCCTCGCGTCGTTCAACTTCCTGGCCATTCGGACCCGTTAAAGCCAAAACGTGAATACCGCGGGTCGCTAATTCGGGCCAAGCCGACTCGACCCAACGCGTGAGTTTTTGCGCCCCTTGGCTGCCACCTGCGACCAACAAAAGTTTACCGGTGAAAGGAAACCCTAAAGCCCGACGGGCCGCATCACGGGCCGCCGGGCGCACCTCCTGACGGACTGGATAGCCTGAATCATGCTGCCGACTTTCGGCAATCCCTGGAATGCGCACCCCTGGTGGCAAATGCACCGCATCCGCAAAACGTGCAATCAAACGCACCGCCTTACCCGTCTTACGATTGGCTTCATGGACAATCAAAGGACGACGGCGCAACCAAGCCGCGAGGGCTGGTCCTAAACTCATAAAGCCACCGAAACATACCACCGTGTCGGGATTAAAACTCCCCAACAACCGCCAGGCGTTACTAATCGCCCCTAACAAGGCGGGAAAAAATAAAACTTTATTCCACAGGCCCGAACCCCAACCCCGACCCGAACCTGCGATAAATTTTAACCGAGGGTAATTCGCCGTCATCCGCGCATCCACCGTCTTCCGACTGACCATCAGCAAACACTCATGCCCTTCTTCGGTCAGACGCTGGGCCAAGGCAATGCCTGGGGCGAGGTGACCGCCGGTGCCACCACAAACTAAAAGAATCCGGCTCATTGCCGCGCCTCCTTAGGCGTGAAGGGGGGCTCGACCGAAGCGCGAATACAATTCAGCACCAACCCAATCATGCACGCCATGATGACCAAATTCGTACCACCATAACTGATAAAAGGAAGCGAGATGCCTTTCGTGGGAAGCAAACCTGTGACGACCCCCATGTTCACCAAGGCTTGCAAGACTAAGAACAACGTCGCGCCCAAACACACGTTTAGGCGGAAGAGGTCCGTCGACTGACGCATCGCCCGGTATGACAAAATAAAAATCGTCAGGTAGATGAGGGCAATCGTGCTCGTGGCGATGAGACCATACTCTTCGCCAATCACCGAAAAAACAAAGTCCGTATGGGCTTCGGGTAAAAAAGCCCGACCTTGTAAACCATTACCGGCGCCCTTCCCCGTCACGCCACCCACGCCAAACGCTACCATACCTTCAAAGAGTTGGTAAGCTTCATCCCCACGACGTCCCCAAGGATCTAAGAAAGATAAAATGCGGCGGAAGCGATTGCCCCAATTTAAAATTAGCAGCACGAAACCCGCGATGGCACAGAGTACGCTTGGGGCAATGTACAACATACGTACCCCTGAAATGTACATCATCGCGCCACCGACCGCACAGCACAGGATGATGGTCCCCAGGTCCGGGCCTAAAGCGATGCCAAAGCAAATCGCGAGCAGGATAAAACTGGGACGCAAAAAGCCTTCGCGAAAATCCACCCAACCTGCACGCGTGAATAAATACGGCGAGCGTCCGCTGAACTGGAAGATTTTAAAATTAGCAGGTAACGTATGACGCTGCATCCCCGCCAATAAGTGAGCCATCAAAATAACTAAGGCCAGTTTACCTAAATCCGAGGCTTGGAGGCGGATAATATAAAGATCAATCCAGCGCCAAGAGCCATTCACCGAAACGCCGATACCAGGAATCCGGGCGAGGACCATCACCCCCATGGCGATGAAAAAGATTTTCCACGCATACTGCCGGACCATGTCCAAGTTTAAACGATAAGCGAACCAAGCAGCGATGAACGCAAACGGGACGTAAATCAACTGACGCTCAAAGGCCGCCGTGCGATTACTCGCCGATAACGAAATCCCCGCACTGTACTGTACCACCAAGCCAAACACCGCGAGCATTAAGGCCAAAGCAGCAATCGAAAAGGCATACCCACCCAGGGCACCGGAATTCTCTGCTTTGACCTTAATGATCATCGAGCGTTAGGACTTACTTAGCGGGAGTAGCAGCAGCATCCGCGGGGGCGGCACCATTACCCGTGAGAGGCACTAATTTAACGGGCGTGAACGTAGGCCCATTATCCACCGCACCGGTGTTGGCTGACTCAGTTTTACCCGTCGCAGAAGACTTGGGAGCTAACGTCTTAGGCGTAGCGCCGGGTGCTGGGATTTTTAGTTTTTGGCCCACGCGTAACACGGCGTTGAGTTGTAAACCGTTGGCGGCGGCTAAAGCACTGGCCGAAACTTTTTCGCGTGCCGCGATGACGAATAAACTGTCGTTGGGCTTAACGACATACGTGCCACCTGGACCCACCGCCGTAGCGGGAGTGACTTTCGTAGGGGCGGGCGTGCTGATGCGATCCGTAGGTACAGGTGCTGGCGTGGTCGTCGGTGCCACAGGCGTGGCCGGGGCAAAACGCGTCGCACTGGAACCGACGGGACGAGCCCCAGCGGAATAAGCCGCGAGGTCGCCATCTTGTTCAAAGCCGCTGGTACTGCGGCAGCCGTTGAGGCTGACGAGCACCGCGACGACGCACAAGTGGAGGAGTACGACGGCGGAGACAGTAATAATAGGTCGCATAGTTGAGGATGTTTTGGGTGGGTGGGTTTTAGTTGAGAAATTAGGTGCGGTTCGCGAGGGCCGTGGCAGCGCGTTCGAAAACCAAACCGCGCTCGGCATAGCCGCGGAATTGGTCGAAACTAGAAAAGCCCGGGCTTAATAAAATCGCCGTAGGCGCATGGGCCTCTTTAGCGGCAGCAACCACGGCGTCTTGTAACGAAGTAAAGCAACGGCTGGACTTACCTAACGCCGTGAAATGTTGATGTAATTCAGGTCCCGTTTCGCCGATTAGATAGGCCGCTTCAATCTGCGGGGCGATCCGTTCCGCAAAACGTTGTAAATTGCCACCCTTCCATTTTCCGCCGCCAATCCAGCGGACAGGAACTTTAAACTGATGGAGGGCGGCTTGTACGGCATGGAAATTCGTGCCCTTGGAGTCGTTCCAAAATTCAATCCCTTGAGCCTCGGCTACTTTGCGTAAGCGGTGTGGCGCCGCGCGGAATAAACGTGCCGCCTCTTCGAGGTAACGGTCAGCTAAACCACGAGCTCGCCAGTACTTCACCGCCACCGCCCAGTTTTCGCGCTGAGGCCAAGCTTCAAAAATAGAACCTGCGGGGACGGGGAGATTTTCATCCGTGCGTTTTGCGATGAAAGCATGCTCGGGGATTTCGATGCCAAACGCAGCGGCGGACGAAACAACCGACTCACCCACGACTAAAATACCTCCGGGCATCATGCGCTCGATGAGTTTATATTTGGCTCGGAAATAGGACTCTAAATCCCCATGTCGATCGAGGTGATCTTCATCGAAATTCGTCCACAAAACCGCTTCGGGGGTAAAGTGACGTAAGTCTTCCGCTTGGAAAGAACTCACTTCCACTACCGCCAAAAACGAAACGTTCGATTGCGTGCTCGAGAGCGAAGTAAACGGTAAACCTACATTACCACAGGCCAAGGCATCAATGCCGGCTCGCTTAAAGGCGAACGATAAGAATTCGGTTAAAGTCGTCTTGCCGTTGGTCCCCGTGATCGCAATCGCGGGTCCCGTCCAGAGCAGTGCCCCGAAATCCAATTCCGTCAGACACTGCAAGCCAGCCCGTCGCGCCACTAACATCCACGGATGGGTCTGGGCAAAACCAGGACTATAAATTAATAAGTCATGCAAGGCCGCTTGCTCCGGACCAAATACCTGATTCGCGCCCTTCTCGTCATAAATCACCGACGCAAACCCATTCGAAGCCAACGCCGCCGCGACGGCACGACCACTCACCGCATCACCAAAGATCGCAGTAGGTCGCGTTAAACGACGGCGTAAAGATTCGGGAATTTCGCTCATCGTAATTTAAGGGACAACAGCCCCAGTAAGCCAAATAGGACGGAGATGATCCAGAAACGGACCACGACCTTCGTCGCGGGCCAGCCCTTCTTCTGGAAGTGATGGTGAATGGGCGTCATCAAAAATAACCGCTGACCACCCGTGCGCTTAAAGTAAGCGACTTGTAGAATCACCGAAAGTCCTTCGATGACAAAAACGCCACCGACAATCGCTAACAAGAACGGCTGATGCATCAAGCAAGCCACCGCTCCTAAAGCCCCACCGATGCCCAAGGCACCAACGTCACCCATGTAAATTTCAGCCGGGGCGGCATTATGCCACAAGAAGACTAAACTACCCCCAACCAAGGCGGCACAAAACACTGCCAACTCGCCCGCGCCAGCAACATAGCCGATGCGTAAGTAACTCGAGAATTCATGGTGTCCTACCAAGTAAGCCACGCTGCCCAAAATCATCGTGGTGATCAGCACACACCCAATCGCCAAGCCATCTAAACCATCTGTTAAGTTCACCGCATTCGACGAACCCACGCAGACAAAAATAATAAAGGCCGCAGCCACGGCTAAGGTAATAAACGCCGGTAAACCAAAACTATTCACGGACCAGAGCGGCCCATTCAAAATCGGTAACCAAATCTCACCCAGACTCGGGCGGTAATTCGGATCTAACAATACAACCCCCACTGCGACTAAAGCTACTAGACCTTGGCCAGCTAATTTCGTGCGGGCCGAAATACCATCCGAGCTGGCCCGACTGACTTTGAGCCAATCATCGATCAAACCCACAGCCCCCATTCCCACGAGACAGACCAAGGAAGCGAGAACCAGCACGTTGCAACGCGCCCATAATAAAACCGCCGGCAACATCGCCGCCCCGATGAGCAAGCCACCCATCGTCGGCACCTTGCCACCTTCTTTGGCCAACTCACCCATTAAAGACTTTGAACGCTCGGGCTGACGGACCCGGCTCAACCAGCGAATCATCGGACCCGAAAAAATGAGCCCAAAAAACAAAGCCGTCACGCCCGCTAAAATCGCGCGTACTGAAATGTACTCGAACAACCGAAACGGTCCCCAGTATTTCTCTAACTCGCTCAAATAATAAAGCATTCTAGTGGAAATTTAAAGTATCACGGATGAAAGGTGGAAGGGCCCGTTCCAACGCATGAGAACGACTGCCTTTGACAAAAATGAAACCACGGTGGGCAAAAAGATCGGCCTGCACTTGCTCTAAGGTAGCTGCGACGTGCGATTGCACCCCTTGAGGCAAACCGGGTAGATAAGCCGCCGCATCCCCTCCGTAAGCAATTACAAGGTCACCTGCTCGGACGGGTAAACGCACGCCACACTCATGGTGCAGGTGGCACGAGAGTTTACCTAACTCGGCCATACCCCCTAAGAGGAAAAGACGCGGACGAGGGTCGAGGCGACTTAAGCGATCGAAGCAGGCGGCGGAATCGAGCAACGAGGCCGGACTAGCATTGTAGCAGTCAACGTAATAAGTCGTCTTACCAATCCGGTGAACACTCCCACGACCGGCAGGAGGCATCCACGTCGCCAAAACTTGCGCTAAGGCTTCGGGGGCGACCTCTAATTCTAATGCCGCCGTCAAAGCCAAGGCTGCATTACGCATGAGCCCTTGGGAAAGTTCGCCACAGGGATAAACTTTGCCGTCTAAAGAAAGACTTTGGCGACCTTCGACGTCGCGCAAAATAGCGGCCTGCACTAAACGGCCTGGTTTCACGGCGGGAGCAGGCTCGTCGGCAAACTGCACCGCAATCGTGCGAGTCGCGTGCGCTGCAAATTCCGGCCACTCCAATAATTTCGCGGGAATAATCGCCCAACCAGTCGGTTTCAAAGCCGCTACCAATTGCGACTTCTCTTGGGCCACCGCGGCTAAAGAACCCACGCCCTCTAAGTGCACGGACTCTACGGCCGTTACGATGGCTAAATCGGGATGAATCACTTGAGCCGACAAGGCTAATTCGCCCAGCACGCTCATCCCCGCTTCAATCACCGCCGTGCGATGTTGGGCGGGTTCCACGCGCAACAGCATCAGCGGCACACCGAGTAGATTATTTAAATTCGCCTCGGTCACAAAGGCCGAGGATCCGAGCATCGCCCCGAGTAATTCTTTCGTGGAAGTCTTCCCGACACTCCCCGTCACGCCCACGACTTTACCGACAAAACGTTGCCGCCATTCAGCGGCGATGTGGCGCAGGGCCACATTCGTATCCCCCACCACCAGCTGCGGAAGTTCGTCGGGTTGTTGGGTGGAGACAATCGCGGCCGCAGCTCCGCGCGTCCGTGCTTCAGCTAAATATTGATGTCCATCACGACGGGCCGTGCGTAAGGCCACAAAAATTTCGCCAGGTTGCAGCGTCCGCGTATCGACGCTCAAACCCTTCGGGGCCACCGCAGGCAGGTGCGACCAAGTCCCTTGGGACCAAGCGGCTAAATCACTGGGGGCAAAAGCAGGCATTAGGCCATCGAGCCCCTCCGAGCCTCCAAGATTTCACGCACTACTTGACGATCATCAAAAGGTACAACCGTATCTGCAAATTCTTGCGTCGTTTCGTGTCCCTTCCCGGCAATAATTAAACAATCTCCCGGACGGGCTGCAGCGAGGGCGTAACCAATCGCTTCACGGCGATCGGGAATAAACGATACCGAAGGCAAGGGACCTAAATCATCCCGCATGTCGGCGAAAATTTTCTCAATCGATTCCTTGCGCGGGTTATCGGCAGTGGCCCAAGCCAAATGGGCGTGTTCGACCACCGCTTGCGTCATTGCTGGACGCTTGCCGCGATCGCGATTACCACCACAGCCGTAAACACAAAGCACCCGACCCGGGGTGATCCGACGCAGCATTTTCAATGCATTGCGCAAAGCGTCATCTGTGTGCGCGTAATCGACAAAGACCGGGAAATTTTGCCCCGCTTCGACGCGCTCCATCCGTCCTGGCACCCCCGGGAAAGATTGTAAGGCAGGAGCTAAACACATCGGATCGCGCCCCAACGCGGCCGCCAAGCCTAGCGCACAAAGAATATTAGAGACGTTGTAATCGCCGGGCAGCGTGGACAGGAAACGCCCTTGGCGACCTTGATAATGAAGGGTGAAAATGCTCCCCGTCGTATCGAGGACTAAGTCCGTGGCACGTAAATCTGCTTCCGCCGCCAAACCATAGGTCAGCACTTTACCGCGACGGCGACAGGCTTCGGCCAAAACACGCCCTGCGGGGTCATCAATATTAATGACACTGACTTCAGGGACCCCACCACCATTGCGACCATCAAACAGCATCGTCTTCACATCAAGGTACGTGGCGAGGTCGCCATGGTAATCGATGTGATCGCGCGTGAGATTCGTAAAAGCTGCGGCACGGAAACTAAACCCATGCACGCGCTCTTGATGCAAAGCGTGCGAACTCACTTCGAGGCAAGCACCTTGGCAACCCGCGTCCGACATTTGCCGGAAAAATTGGGCGAGGTCAGCGGAGTCCGGGGTAGTCTTATAAGAAGGAATCGACCGGCGACCTAAGTGATAACGTACCGTACCAAGCAGGCCCCATTGCGAACCATCGTCTTGGAGTAAGTGACGCACCAGCGTGGTCACAGTCGTTTTGCCGTTCGTCCCCGTTACCCCAACCAAGGATAAATTCTTTTCAGGATGGCCGTAGAAGCGACGGGCAATCTCGGCCAAAACTTGGCGCGGCTCCGCTACTTGAGCCGCTGCCACTGCGGGCAAATTCGTCACCGACTGACTCGAAATAATCGCATGGGCACCGTGGGCGATGGCATCATCTAAAAAACTATGCCCATCGGCACGCAGACCAGGCAGCGCAAAAAAGAGCGAACCCGGAATCACGCGGCGGCTATCCGTGACCATGGTTTTAATCTTCACGGACCAATCTCCGCTCCGACTCAGGACAGGTAGCCCTTGGAGCAAAGCATTAAAAGTAGGAGGTTCCGTAAGAGGCGAAGTCATCGAAAGAGGTGGCGTCATCGGTCGTTCTCCTGGTGGTTCGTAGCCGTGGCTACTGGGTTAGCCGCGCCAAAACGGGCATCGGCATTCGCTACCGTGTGAGCGGCGGTGTGTGCTGGAGGCAGGTCGAGCCAGCGAATACATTTCTCGGCCACCTCGCGAAAAATAGGGGCGGCAACTTTACCACCATACCCAACACCCTCGCCTTGTGGCTCATCAATGATGACCGTAATCGCCAAGCGCGGATCGCCCACGGGGAAGAACCCCGAAAAAGAGGCCACGTGCTGAGTCGTGGAATACTTACCGTTAATCAGCTTTTGCGTCGTACCAGTTTTGCCAGCGACTTCGTAATTAGGAATATCGGCAATCGGAGCCGTGCCCCCAGGACCACAAACGCCGCGGAGTAACGTCGCCACTTCGGCCGCCGTGGCCGCGGTGATTGCCCGACCGCGCACGCGGGGCGTGTATAAGAGAATCGGGGCACGCGTCTTGGGGTCTTCGACGCGCAAGACCAACTGGGGTTGCATCAGTAAGCCCTCGGCAGCGATGACCGACATCGCCGTGTGCATTTGCATCGCCGTCACGCTGACCGAGTGGCCCATCGGTAAACGAGAAATCGTCATCCCATCCCAAGTGCTCGGTTTCTTTAATAAACCAGGCACTTCGGCTCCAGTAATCAATCCCGTGTTTTGCCCAAAGCCAAAGGAACGAATCAGCGAGTAAAAACGGTCTTCGCCCATCCGCTCGGCGTACAACATCCCGATTTGTACCGTCCCGCGATTGGAAGATTCTTTCACAATGTGGCGCACATCGACGACGCCCAACGCGTGGGAATCTCCCGGCAATTCCACCATCCGCCCGCGATACGGCACAATCTTAGCGCCGCAATCATACTGTGAATTAGGCGTGATGAGTTTCTCCTCTAACGCCCCCGAAATAGAAACAATTTTGAAAACGGAACCCGGCTCGTAAATATCCGAGACTGCGCGGTTACGCTGACTATCCATCGGTGCCGCCTTCGGATCAAAGTAACGGTTCAAATCAAACGTCGGCCAATTCGCTAACGCCAAAATACGGCCCGTCTTAGGCTCACTCACAATAATAATGCCACCCTTCGGATTGTAACGAGCCGCCGCCGCCGCCAGGGCATCTTCACAAGTTTTTTGGATTAAACTATTAATCGTTAAAACTAAAGTACTCCCATCAACGGGCGTCACCTCACGTAAGCGAATACTCGCGATTTCGCGGTGACGACCATCGTGCTCGGACTCAATCCAGCCGTTTTGACCTTCTAAAAATTCATTCATCACGCGCTCTACTCCGGCTGAGGGCTCCCCTTGCTTATTCACATAACCTAACACGTGAGCAGCCAACTGACCCTTCGGGTAATGGCGTTGAAACTTATGTTCGGTCACCAATGCCTTAATCCCTAGAGCTCGAATTTTCTTTTCCGTAGCCTCATCACAATCCCGAGCCAACACTTCCCAGCGGATGCTTTGCTCTTCGCCGTCGGCATCGACGCGTTTCGTCGTACGAAAGGCCTTGAGCACATCGACAGGCGAAACTTTTAAAATAGCTGCCACTTCAGCGGCCCGTGGCAGATCCTTTTTCGTCAGCGATTCTGGATCCACTCCCACGTCCCACACATCGTCCGATACCGCGAGGACATTATCCTGCGCATCGCGGATTTCGCCACGACGTGCCCACATGACCTTTTGCATGCGGCGAGCTTGAGCGGCCTCCGCGCGAAGCTGCGGTGCCACGACCCAGTGCAACCACACCAGTCGACCCAAGACGATTAGAAAGCAGGCGGACACGACCCAGGCCAGCGAACGGTAACGCATTCGCCTGGCCTGAGGAAGGGTCATCGGGAATTATTCCCTCCGGGTCCTACGGGAGGACGAAATGCGATTTCGCGAGCGGATAAGCGCGGGTTTGGTTTCGCCAAGAGAATGGGGTTGGTCCCCAACGTCACGGGCAAATGAATCCAAATAATTTGATCAACCGCTGGGCCTTTCAAGGTATCCCCAATGCGTTGTTGTAACTGCAAGGTGTCTTGGGATTGATCGCGTTGGCGTTTCAGTTCGACCAACTCCTTCTTCGATTCGGCAAGCGTCCGCTCCAAGCTGACGATACGATTGCCAATCGCATCGGCCTCCATGCGAAGTTTCATCACATGGATGGAGCCCAAGGCGGCCACGGATAAAGTAGCGACGCCAAAAAAGATGGTTAAAATTCTTTGGTTACTCATACAGCAAGACGGCGCACGGCCCTCAATCGAGCGGAACGACTCCGCGGGTTACGGGCTTGTTCAGCCTCCGATGGTTGGACGGCTTTGCGGGTTAAAAGGTCAGCGTTTTTCACACGTTCATCCTGATTACGAGAGTCATCCCGATCGACGGGACGACCCGAGACTCCATTCATGTAACGTTTGACCAAGCGGTCTTCTAAAGAATGGAAGGAAATGACGGCGAGAACGCCGCCCGTGTTTAATTTGGAAAAGGCTTTGGGCAAGGCTTCGGCGAGGGCTTCGAGCTCATCATTCACGGCAATACGCACTCCTTGAAAAGTCCGGGTCGCTGGATGCACCCCGCGTGGTCCCGGAGGAGGTGGAGCAGCTTCCGCTACCAACTCGGCGAAGCTGGTGGTCTGGGCGAGGCGCCCCGTCCCCCGGGCCGCTTCAATGGCGTTCACGACACGATGCCAACGAGGCTCTTCACCGTAATCACGCACGGCTCGCACCAACTCATCACGCGTGGCGTGTTCAAGGAACTCGGCTGCACTCCGTCCGCGTGATGGATTCATGCGCATATCATTCGGAGCGGCAAAGCGGAAAGAGAAACCACGCTCCGGAATATCCAACTGATACGAGGACACCCCAATGTCCATCAGCACCCCGTCAAAATAGCCCGGAACGCAGTCAAGGTTACGAAAGTTTTGGGCGATGAATTCAAAGCGACCCGGAAAACGTTGGGCCGTCGCCGTCGCGCGTTGAGCGGCCGCGGGATCGCAATCTAAGGACTTCACGTGACAAGCCGCCGCCGCTAACAGAGCTTCCGTGTGTCCACCTCCACCGTACGTACAATCCAAATAAACTCCCGTCGCTCGCGGGGCGAGCAACTCGATGCATTCATCGAGTAAGACTGGGAGGTGACTGGTCATCTAGGATTGTGAATAACGTGTGAGTTATGTAAGTAACTTTTGGATACAGGTTAGATACCCAGCTCGCGCAGGGCACGCAGGATGGTACGGGTGCTTTCCGATTCGCGTTCCACTTTCGGAGGCACGGGGGCGGAAATTTGGAACGTCACAAAGCTACCGCTAAAGACCACATCGCGTTCCAAGCCGGCTTGGGCGATGACGTATTCGTTCAACGTAATCCGGCCTGCTTTGTCGCACGTGACCTGGACGCTGTTTTCACCGAGCAAGCGCAACGCGTTCAATTTATCCGGATCGCTCACGGTCACTTGCGTCGCCGCATCGCGAATCCGTTGCACCATCATCGGAGGAAAAACAATGATCGTTCCGAGGGCGGGGTGGAACATCGCCAAAAAGGTCATTTCACCGGCGGAATCAAAACGCCAGGGCGCGGGAATCGTGACACGATTCTTCTCATCCAGCTTTCCTTTATGGATGCCGGTGAAGAGACCGTTGTTTGCGCCAATAGACATGTTGTGGGAAGATTCGCCCTATACGCCCACTTTCCCCCACTCCTCCCCACTCGGCAAGAAATTTCCCCCATTTTCTTATTCACAGCGCCCGGATCACTTTAAATGACTGATTTAATTCATAAAATACGTAAAATACTGATAATAAGGTATTTGTGAATAGTTACGTCGTTTTGACCCTCTTTCCGGTCCCCCGAACCGTCCGATCGCGCCCGCCAGGCGGCATCCTTCCGCCTGCAAAATTTGGTTAATCGGTACGTTTGTATCCAATTTTTAATTACAAAGCAGCCCTTAGACCCTTAAAAACGTGGGGTCGAAATCATTTGCCAACTCCGCCCTGCTGTGTTTTGTCTAAAAGCACTTAATTCGCACACTCTCACCATGAAGAACGCTGCCTCCCTCGTACTCTTAGCCACCGCCCTCGCCTTCACGGGTTGCAACACCCAGATCGGGGTGGACAATCCTGATACGCACGAAGCGAGTTTCTCCAATGTCTTGGGTACGCTAACCACGCGCTACAACGCCGACACCGAAACCGTTTTTAATGCGGTAAAGCGCACCTTTGATGGTATGAGCGGCACCCTCCGCACTGGCGAAACCGATGAACGTGGCGCCAACAACGAGCTCCTCGCCGTGGCCGTCTACGCTCGCACCGTGGGTGACTTAGAAATCCGCGTCGATGTGGCTAAGACGGAAGATCCCGTGACCAAGCAATTCTACACCCAAGTCACCGTGAAATACGGCAACTTCGGCAACTTGCCTCAAAGCCAACAAATCATCTCCAAGATTTCGTCGAACCTCCGCCGCTAATCTCGGGCGGAACCGCCTTTAGGACGCCGCCCGACCCTCCGGTCAGGTGGCGTTTCTTTTTATAGCACTTTTTATGGGTAATATTTTCGGACAACAATTTCGCATTGCGACTTTTGGTGAAAGCCATGGCCCAGCGCTCGGCGTCGTTATCGATGGTTGCCCGCCCCGCGTCCCACTCGATCTAGATTTCATTCGGAGCGAATTAGCCCGACGTCGTCCTGGCCAAAGCCTCCTGACCACCCAACGCAAAGAAGGCGATGAGCCCGAAATCCTTTCCGGCGTTTCGGCTCAAGGTCTCACGTTGGGTTCGCCGATTGCGATTATCATTCGCAACACGGATCAACGCTCGAGTGCTTACGCAGAAATGAAGGCGGCCTATCGCCCTTCGCATGCGGATTTCACGTATGATGAAAAATACGGCATTCGCGCCGTCGAAGGGGGCGGTCGTTCTTCCGCCCGCGAAACCGCCGCCCGCGTCGCGGCGGGAGCGATTGCGAAAACGGTTTTACAGCATGCCCATCAAGTGCGCATCACCGCTTGGGTCGAAAGCGTTGGCGCACACCAAATGCCCGCGTCCGCCAAAATTCCCACGCTAAAACAAGTTGAAGCTACGCCGACGCGTTGTCCTCACCCCGCGACGGCTGAAAAAATTGAAACGTTGATTAAAGCGGCACGCCAAGACGGCGATTCCGTTGGCGGCGTGATTTGCTGCGCGATTGAAAATTTACCCACTGGACTAGGTGAGCCGGTGTTTGATCGCTTTGAGGCTGACTTAGCCAAAGCGATGTTGTCGTTGCCAGCGACGAAAGGTTTTGAAATCGGCAGCGGCTTTAGCGGCACCCTCTTGCGCGGCAGCGAACACAACGACCTCTTTATCAAAAAAGGTGGCAAGATTCGCACGGCAACTAATCGCTCGGGTGGCACCCAAGGTGGCATCACCAACGGCGAAACTGTTTTATTCCGCGTGGCCTTTAAACCCACCGCCACGGTGTTGCGTCCGCAAAAGACTGTCGGCCCGAATGGGCAAGCCACCGAGCTAACCGCTAAAGGTCGCCATGACCCCTGCGTCTTACCTCGCGCCGTGCCCATTGTGGAAGCCATGGCCGCACTCGTCGCCGTGGATCACTGGATGCGGGATCGTGCTCAGAACACCCGCTTCGGCCGCTGTGGACGACCTGCATGACCCCTTTAGTTATTATCTTAGGCCCTAAAGGTGCGGGACGCCGAGCGACCGCTCGCGTGCTGGCCGAAAACGCTTGGCCCGAAGGCAAGCACATCCGGATTTTTCAAGAAGCCCGCGACTCCGATGGTTCTACGGACACGTGGCAGTTCCAAAACCAACAAGCCCTCATCCCCTCACCGGGTGATGAAACGGCGGCCATTTTAATCACGCATGGCGGGCTCCCTATGATTGAACAGATGGAGGCTTTGCACCGCACCCTCCAGCCAGGCTCCCTCGAAGCCCCATGGCAGTTACAACGCATCATTACCGTGGTCGATTGCCCCTTAACGCAACGCCACCCTGATGTCGAAAAATGGTATGAATCCTGCATCCACTTTTCGGATACGGTTATCTTCCGGCAGCGCTGGGAACTTCCTGGAGCGTGGGCGAGCCAGTTTCTCCGCCCTTATCAAGACGACTTCTACCCCTGCCTGTTCATGAATTTCCTCAAGAACGGCCAATTGCCCAACGTCATGCAAGCCGTCGAGGGAGCTCCGCTCCGTCGCACGCATATCTTTGATGAGATTGATGCCGTCGATGAAATGGAATTCGACGAAGACAACCTGCCGAGCGAGCCGTTTGATTTAGTTCGCCAACCCGATAAATATTTTGCCCGCGATGAACTCGGCCGCCGCAAAATTCTCGTCCCCGACATCACGGAAGTCCTCCGTCAAGAAGGTCGGCTTTAAACTGGAATGATTTTTCTGCTATCCGTCTACGCCTGGCTCCTCGCCAAACTTCCCGAAGTTTTTGCGCGATTAAATGCTTGGGGCTTAGGATGGATACTTTGGCGCATGCGCGGTAAGCTCATTCGACGCAACTTAGCTGCCGGCTTTCCAGAAAAAGATCTCGCTTGGGTGCGGCGTGTAGGACGCACCTCGTGCTCGCGAACGGCCGAAATGGCTCTCTACTCTTTGGCCTCGACTATGATGTCGGAGGCTGAAATTCGACGCCGCGTGACGGTCGACTCGCAAACCTTAGTCCCGATGGCCCAAAACGTGGCTCAAGGTAAAGGCAATGTCCTCTTCGTACCGCACTTTAACTTGATGGAGATGATGACGGCGATCCCATTTGTGGGTCAGGGCATCGACCATGTCGAATGGTACACCTTATACCGTCCGCTCAATCAGCCGAGCCTCGATGCGTGGGTCAAGCGCATGCGCGAACGTTTTGGCGTCAAACTCGTCTCACGCAAAGAGGGCTTTAGCCAACTCATGCAAGCCATGCGTAAAGGCCAAAATGCCGTGGTGCTCTTTGATCAAAACACCTCGAGTGGGGTGCGCATTCAATTCCTTGGTCGCCCCTGTGCCGTCACGGATTTACCCGGACTCATCGCCCAACGCTTTCATGCCACGGGTTGGGTTTTTTGGACGGAGCGTTTGGGCTTTTGGAAATGTGAATTGCGAATCCAGAAACTCACCGCCCAAGACTCCGCACGGTTAACGTTAGAATCCAATGCCTGGCTGGAGCAAAAAATCCGTTCTGATGACGAAGCATGCGCTAACTGGCTATGGGCGCACGACCGTTGGAAAAACGGCCTAACGCACGACATTAAAGACTTAGAAATTAAGTCTTAAGCGCCAGGGACCGGCGTCGCGGGAGCGGGGGTAGCAGGTGCGGTGGTTTCCGTCGGCTGCTTGTTCGCATCATCAAACTTACGGCGCTTACCGGAACCCTCGTCGTTCTTCCCCTTGCCCATTTCGGGACCAAATTTTTCGGCTAAGGAATGTAAAAACTCGGTACGCTTTTCAGGCGACATGGCCCGAATGCGCGCGTTTTCCTCTTTCGCTTTTTCCGGAGGCAAGGACTTCAAATAACGCTCCAGCACGCGGCCATTGAAACCCGCTTTTTCGCGGATGTCTTTGAACATCTTGCGGCGTTCATCGGGCGAAGCACTTTCTAATTTCTCCAGCGAAGCGGCATATTCTTTACGAGCTTCTGGAGGCATACGTTCCAAACGCTCTAAGGCGGCCCGGACGCGGGCTAAGCGCTCTGGAGGCAACTCCAAGATCTTCCGAATCGTCTGCAACTCCTCAGCCGAAGGCTCATTATCACTCGGCTTCGTCGTGGTCGTTGCAGGGGTCGTATCGGCCGCAAAGGCCATCGAAGCTAAACAAAGGTAGGCAAAAATTTGACGCATACGCATTAGGATCCAGGCGTGGTGAGTACGTCGACGATGGAGGGCTTCTTCACCACGGGGGTGAGCAGGGAAAGGTCATCGGCCAACCCCAAGATGTCATTCATTTGGGCGGCCTCTTCTTTAACCACTAGGTCGCGGGTTTCCGAAAACAAAGTATCATTCGAGGCGGGGGCGTAAACCATGAGTGCCCCCACAAAGCAGGCGGCGGCTAAAGTCACAATCGAACCCCAACGAATCACCGTACGGCGGCGGCGATCGGCTTGAACCGCTCGTATCACGCGCGTGGTGAATTCCGCCGAGGGAGGCAAAACGGGACGACGGAGAGCCGTGGTGAGGTCACGTTCGAAAGTAGATTCGGAGTGCGGTTCCATGGCTTAGTTCATAGGTTGAAACCCCAAAGGTGCGGGGAAGTTGCAATTTTCAAGCGGGTCCATAAAAATCTTTGAGTAAATCTTTGAGTCGGGCGCGGGCCCGGTGAATCCAAGTTTTTACCGAGGAAACAGGGGCTTTCATGATGACTGCAATCTCCTCGTAGGGCAGCTCTTGCTGGACGAGGAGTAAAATGGCGGTTTTTTGCTCAGGGGGTAATTGGGCAATGGCACGTTGAAAGGCCTCGTCTAACTCCGTCAAACGGCGGGAGGCCTCATGACTTTGATCCCCCATTTCCGGCGTCGCATCGAGGGCCGAGGTCGGCTTACGGCTCCGCCGACGCCATTCATTTAAAACTAAATTATGAGCTATATGAATGATATAGGTGCTCAGCTTGGCCTCGGGACGCCACCGGGATGCCGCCCGGTGTAAGCGAATAAAGACCTCCATAGCCAATTCCTCGGCGGTGGCTTGGGAACCGACTTCCCCCTTCAAATAGCCCACTAGGCGCCCTTGGTGGCGATGTACCAGTAAACGCAGGGCATCATCGTCGCCTTCGGCGACAAGCGCCATCAGCCGCTTATCTTCCTCGTCGTCAACGTCAGGAGCTAATGACTCGTCCGCAGACATTTAAGATTAAAACCCCATGAAACCCGAAAAAGTTACACGAAAAGGGTTATTTCTTAGCAGGTGCAGGCGGAGCCTTTTGCTTGGCCGTGGCTTGCTCAATCGCCTTGATGACATCGGAGGCTGGTAAAACCACAGGAGCCATCGAAATGCTGCCACCCTCCCCGGCACTGCCAAAACGGGTAGTCGTGAAACCCGCAAACTTGCCCGTTAAACCAAAAACCGGCAAACCGACCGTGGGTAGGTGAATCGAAAGAAAGCGACGGGGTTTTTCGATGAGGGCACGAACGTAATCGCATTCTACCGATGACACGCGGCCCAGGGAACGATCCATCCGCGTGAGCACAACGACCTCGTCCAAGACACCTAAATTCTGTGGCTCGCTGAGGTTAATGGGGTGAAACTTAACATCCTTGGCTTCTTCAGCTCCTGCTTCGGGGGCCAAGAAAGCTAAATTCAAATCGCGGTCCTTAAACACCACCGTGGCGGGAACTTCCGTGCCATCGGGCATGATTAAACGGGCTTCCTTCACCTCGCTCGTAACCGAAAGTTTAACCTGATTCCCGCGCACATTCACCATGCGACCGTCGGCACCCGTAGCCGGATCAATGGACGAGGCCGAAACCATGACTAAGCCTTGGGCATTTACGACCGTACCTAATTCCTCCACCGATTGATCGCGGCTTTGCGAGGGGTTATCGCCAGCCGACATCGTCAAGGCGACGGTTGCGCGGATGGTGATGACGGAATCCGCATTGGATTTATACAAAGCACGAGCCGTATCCTCAATCTTCTGCTCGGCGTGCAAAAGCGGTGCACTGACCGTACCAAGAGTTAGAAGAACAAAGAGGGGCAGTTTCATAGAAAGGAAATAAGTCTTTTATTTAGCGGCTTCAAGAACGGACCAGTCGGGCTCGAACTCTAAATAGGCCCCGGTGAGACCGCGGCGCACTTGGAGCACCACGTGACGTGGCTTAGAGGCAAATAAGGCATCCAAGGTCTGCTTGAGCGTCACATTGTCGACGACTTTAGTCTGGTTAATCGACAAGACAATATCGCCCGTGTGTAAGCCAGCTAAGTCCGCCCAACCCGAACGCTCCACCTTGGTCACAATGACCCCCTCGGTATCCAGCGATTCTTTACGCTGGGTCTTATCATCGTAACTCAACTGCCGAGCCGAAAAACCAAATCGAATATCCTTCACGGTAGGGAGTTCGGAAGGCGGCACGGGGCGTTCAACTAACTTAAGATTAATCGCCATGGGTTGCCCGGCACGGAGCACATCCAACTTCACCTCCGAACCCACGGGGTATTCTCGCAAAAGCGAGCTGAAGACTTCGGCATCTTCGGGGCGACGAGCGGGAATGACTTTATCATCTAATTTTAAAATTAAATCGCCGACTTTGAGTCCCGCTTGCTCGGCATTGGTCCCAGCTAAAACCTGAGTCACCCGAACCCCGGCCTTACCCTTCAAGCCCATCGCCTTAGCGATTTCAGCCGTCAGCACCTGCGTGCTCAAGCCTGCCCAAGCCCGCGCGGCCCGCGGAGCGATGGCAGGGTCTACTTCGGGCCCAATCCGAACAACCGCGACCATCTCTAACCCCTGGCGATCAAACGTTACCAAAACTGGCTCTGGTTCCGTCTTATCTTTTAAAAGTTCCCGCGAAACCGTGCGGAGTGCGTCGACGTCCTTGATGGGACGCCCGCCGAGACTGAGCAAAATATCATTCTCCATCAAAGTTGGCTTCGCTTCAGCCGCAGGACCACCCGCCCGCAACGAGTCTACGATGACTCCATCCGTATTCGGGCGCTTGGCACGCAAGGCCGTAATCCGCGTCAAATTGCGCACCGTCAAACCCCAAGAGGTTAATTCAACTTCACGTGCCAAGTTAGCCGTACGCTCAATGGGCGTGAGATTAACTTTATGTTCTACGCCATCACGTGTGTAGACCACTTCAACCGGCACGCTAGGCTTCAGACTCGCAACCAAACCATAATAAGCAGGCATGAGTTCATCGCAATCCGCATCGACCGCATGGCCTTGCACCGCTTGTAAAATATCACCTTGTTGCAAACCACTACCCGCCGCCGGCGAACGTTCAATCACCCCGCGCACTAGCACGCCATGTTTTCCTTGAATCGCTAAAGAGCGTAGCAGCGGTTGCACTTCAATACCCAGCCAGCCGCGCACGACATGACCTTTTTGAATTAATTCCATAGCCACAGCCTTGGCAGTGTTGGCCGGAATCGCTCCACCTAAACTCCCGACGCCGATTTCGTTGACCCCCACAATGCGTCCCGTGACATCGACTAGCGGACCGCCGGAATTCCCCCCGAAGATGACGGCATCGTGACCAAACCAGCGGACTAATTCACCGACTGATTCACCATCCAAATTCATCCCCCCGACAAAGCGTGTCATCACCATCGCATCATTCGCAATGATACCCAACGTCACCGACTGGGTTAAACCAGCAGGGCAACCCATCGATAAAACCGTATCACCCACGCGCGCTGCAGAAGAATCCGCAAAACTAGCGACTGGCAAGGGGGCTTGGGAACGGCGACGTGATAAATCGAGTTTAATCACCGCAATGTCCGTCATGGCATCGGCACCGACCAAAGTCGCAGGCAACTCTTCACGGTCAGCCAAACGGCACAGGAAAGTCGCCCCACGACCAGCCACGTGGTAATTCGTGATCACATACCCTTGCGGGTCGATAATAGAACCCGAACCCACGGCGTGTTGACGCAACATCCGACCATCCGAACCCTCTTCCGAAATCACCTCGATACGGACAATCGTCGGCGACATTTTGGCGATGGCACTCTCCACTTCAGGACGGCGGCGCACCACGGCTTCTTCAGCCGGAAGCACGACCATCGTGAGTAAAAAAGCCAACCAGAGACGTAAGGTATTTTTCATAAAATTAAGCACGTGAACGATGCGCAAAGTGGCGGGAGATTCTTAAGAAACAGTTCTCGAGCGCCGACATCATTTGGTAATTCAACTCCAAACGCACCCGCATCTGTTCCATCGCTTCGATGGATTGGCTGATGGCCTGACCACAGTCAGGATGTTGACGTCCAAGGAGACGCAGTCGCTCTTGGATCGAAATTAACATACGTAGGCGAACGCCGCGGCTAATCGAAGCTTCGTGGGCTTCCTCGACATCATCCTTATCAGCAGGGTCATCTGGGATGGGCGGAGGATTTTGCTCCAACGCTTCCTTAACGAACAATGCCAACAAACCTTCAAAGCGGGCACAAAGGCCGTACATCGGCAGAATCATGTCCACGGGCTTCGGCAACGTTGTCGGTGCCGCCAACACACCCAACCAGCGATCGAAATCACGTAGCCAATTATTCCAAGCCTCATCCGTGATTAGGGGCGTTTCACCGCCAAGGTGAAAACGTAAGCAACGACTCAAAATCGTCGGCATTACGCTGTAATAATTAACGGTCTGCAAAACAATCAATGTGCCAGGCGGAGGCTCTTCTAAACTTTTAAGAAAGGCATTCGCCGAAGAGGCATTAAAACGATCCGCCTCGTGAATAATCACGGCTCGGTGTGCGGTCGTAGACGTCAGGCGCAAGGCTGCCACGACTTCCTGCACGCTCTCGATATCGATAATACGCGACCGCTTACCAGGACGCAAAACGCGACAATCCGCATGAGCCAACGGCTCACCCGTCTCCAGTTGCACGCCGGCTAAAAACACCGCGGCACGCTCCAGCAATCCACCATCAGCGCCCGTCAGTAAAACCGCATGAGGCATCCGACCTTGAGCCCGGGCCTTCATGAGCACCTTCACCGCTGGCAACTCACTTAAATTAGGAGAAGCGACGCTGGACTTCATGCCAAATCTGTTGAGCCACTTTTTCAGGTGGCTGGTGGGCGTTTAGGACGAGGAAGCGTTGCGGCTCCTCGCGAGCTAAGTTGTGATAAAAATCGCGGACGCGCTGATGAAAGCCATCCTGCAAAACCTCAAAACGATCAGGCTGACCTTGGTCACGCACGGACGCTCGACCCAACCCTTGAGCAGGATCAAGGTCGAGGAGCACCGTTAAATCGGGACGGAGCGAACCACAGGCCAAGCGATTAAGCGCTTCCATCAAAGTTCGATCTAAGCCACGGCCACCCGCTTGGTAAGCGACCGTCGAATCAATGAAACGATCGCAGAGCACCACACTCCCCTGCGCTAAAGCGGGCCGAATCACTTCGCCGACCAACTGCGCTCGACAAGCGGCAAACAGGCACGCTTCGGTGGTGGGTTCTAGTTTACTTTGCGGTGATTTTAAAACCTCGCGTAAACGCTCGCCAAGCAACGTTCCGCCCGGCTCACGCAACTTCAAGACCTTTGAGCCATGCGCTTCCAACTGCTGCGTTAACAGGGCCAACTGCGTCGACTTCCCGGCTCCTTCGCCTCCTTCCAATGTAATAAGTTTACCCGCGATGGCCATGGGAAGAAAGTGATGAAAACGGTTTTTAAAGCGAGCCGGTAAAAAGATTATCTCTCAAATAAAAAACCCGACAAGACGTCGGGTTTGGCAAACCATCACCAACCACCTCAACCACCGGAAGGCGAAGGATCAGGCTGTTGTTGCTTTTGTACGGCGTTATTCACGACGTCAGAAACTTGTTGCATCAACTGGGTAGTCGTCGAGGTACTACCGCCGGTCGAGGTATTAGGTGCAGGCGAAGGGGGCGTGACTACATTACCAGCGGCAGGGCCTTGATTGGGCACGCTGCCACCGATAGTCGTTGGTACAACCTGACCTGGGCTAGGAGCCACTTTGGCCATATCCTTCACGTCATTAGCAAAGGTCACTGGCAAAGAAGTCGCATTGGCTAAACTCGTCGCCACTTGAGCCAACTGACTCGAATCCATATCCAATAAAGCTACCGTCATGGGAGGAGGTGGGGTACTGCCCGCCAAGGTCGTCGTACCAGAACCAGGAATGATGGGGATATTGGGCACATTCACACCGGGCGTGGGAACTTGATTCGTCGTGGTCGTGTTACCGCTTTGAATATTCGAACCCGCTAAGGTTAAGACCCCTGAAAGGCCGCTCACCGAAACGGTCTTACCAGGCAACACGGGGATTGGACCATTGGTCGTGTTGGAAACCGTGGCTTCGACGGAACCGCGCACGCAACCGATGCTTAAAGAACCCACGCCGTTAGAATCCACGACGTACTCCACCGTATAGATCGTCCCGCGAATGCGGGCCACGCCGGCAGGCGTCTTGATGGTGTAAGAAGATTGCGGATTCAACTTACGCACTTCGCCGATCACTTTACCATGGAAGACTAAAATCTCGGTGACGGAGGGACTGGGCTCCTTATCGAGCTTTTGATACTGACCTTCAACAATCAGCTCCGAAGGCACTTGTTTGAACGTCCGAACTTCCAATGACGTGTCAGGGTTAACAATCAGCGTCGAACCATTCGAAAGAATCAGCTCTGCCGTCGATTCAGCACTGGTTTCAACTTTGTAACCTTCTTGAAAAACAATTCCTTTAGAAAGCGGCGTGGTCTTGGCTTGGGGATCAATCAAAGCGGCCGTGCCTTTGACGACACCGACTTCCACTTTACCGTTTTGCAACGCAGCGGAAGCGACGAAGGGAAAGAGCATCACTCCGAGCCAGCAAAGTAGGGATGAAAATGAGCGAATCATGACAAAAAGGGGCAGGTTTTTACCCTAGTGTGCCCCTCACCGGAGGCAACCCCTTAAAACAAAAAACCACCACCCCTAGGGGCGGTGGTTTTAAACCACGAATCCGACTTAAGAAATTAAGCGGTTTCGTACTTTTCCAACTTACGAGCCACGCGCTTAGCCGAGAGCTGAGCATATTTTGGAAGTCCTTGATCGTAAGGAATTTGCAACTCACCTTGGATGAGTGGCAGCGCGTAGCGCACGAAGTCGGGATGGATCGACATGCGATCTTCACCAATGAACTTCTCAGGGAAGGCCTTCACGCCATTCGCGATGTTAGCCAAAGGCTCGAGGTGCGTGGTCACGCCATAGGGTTCTTTCCCAGAGCGCACCAGGGTAACCATTTGGCCCGTGGAGCCATTGAGGGCGGCCTTCACGGCAGCCTGACCGCAGAGGTAAGCCTCATCGACGTCGGTCTTCGAAGCATTATGCGAAGCGGCACGCTGAGCGATGCCCAACTTGGAAGCACGAGCCTTCACGCCATCAAAGCGACCTTCTACCAACGAGCGCAAGTATTCACCGGCACCACCTAAAACGGCGTGACCGAAAGCATCCGTGCTCGAGGTGTCGGCACCGAGGTAATTACCCGCGGCATCTTGAACGCCTTCGGAGACGACCACGAAGCAGTGCGTGTTCCCCTTCAAGACTTCTTCAACGCGAGCGAGGAAGGCATCCGAATTGAAAGGCACTTCAGGCAAGAGCACGATGTGAGGCGCGGTGCAACCATACTGGGTGCTGGGCGACTGGCTCTTCGAGTGGTCACCCTTCTCCTTGCGATGCGCTAACACCGTAGAAGCGGCCAACCAACCCGCATTACGACCCATGACTTCGAGGATCGAGACGAAGTCATTTTGACCCATGGCAGCGTTGTCCAAAGACATCTCGCGCACCGTGATCGCAAGGTGTTTAGCAACCGAACCAAAGCCAGGGCAGTGGTCGGTGATGGGCAAGTCGTTATCAATCGTCTTGGGTACGCCCACGACGCGCAACTCGTAGCCACGCTCTTGTGCCAAGGCGGCAATCTTAGCAGCCGTGTCTTGCGAGTCGTTACCACCGATGTAGTGGAAGAAGCGGATGTTATGCGCTTCGAAAACTTGGAGGATGCGATCGAAGTCTTCAGACTTCTTCACCTTGTAACGGCAGGTACCTAAAGCTGCGCCAGGGGTGTGCAGGAGCGCACGGAGGGTTTGCTGGGTCTCTTGCGTTAAATCGATGAGCTCTTCATGCAAAACGCCTTGGATGCCATTCATGCCGCCATAGATTTCGACGATTTCATCCTCATGATTGAGGGCTTCGGCGATGACTCCGGCGAGGCTGGCGTTAATCACGGGCGTGGGACCGCCGCTTTGTGCGACGAGGAGATTGCCTTGTAAGGAGGACATAGGAGTAAACAGGTTGAAAAAAGGGTTGTGGGAAGCGACTCGCCCCTTGGCAACAGGAAAACCCTGTCCCCTGCCCTACTCGTGGTTTTTGCCTACAAAATTCGCCCAGCCTTCACCTGCTCCGCCGCGGGGAAACGACGCACCCACTCGCCCACGGACTGCACGAAGGTATCGACTTGTTGGCCTGCCGACCCCGTCAATTCCGAGGCACGAGCAATCGCGGACTCTAAAGTGGCCTTAGGCACCTTCAAACGAGGATCGGCCGCCAAACGGGCCACGAGGTCGTTCTTGTCGATTTTACCCGTGCGCAAATCTTTCGCCACGGCCACGGCGTGTTCCTTAATCGCCTCGTGGGCGGCTTCGCGTCCTGCCCCCGCTTTAACGGCCTCCATCAAAAAGGTGGTGGTCAGTAAGAAGGGCAAATAGTGCTGGGACTCGCGGGCAATGACCGGAGCATTCACTTCCATTTGATTCAAGACGGTCAAGAAGGCCTCTAATAAGCCGTCGATGGCCATGAAGGCATCAGGTAACAAGACGCGGCGTACGACCGAACAAGAAACATCGCCCTCATTCCACTGCTCACCCGAGAGCGATGCCGCCATGGCTAGGTGTCCGCGTAAAATTACATGAAAACCATTAATCCGCTCACAAGTGCGGGCGTTCATCTTGTGAGGCATCGCCGACGAACCGACTTGGCCAGGTAAGAAACCTTCACTGGCTAATTCATGACCTGCCATGAGCCGTAGGGTCTTGGCAAAAGAAGAAGGTCCCGACGCGGCAGCCAATAAAGCCGACACGACTTCAAAATCCATCGAGCGGGGGTAAACCTGTCCGACGGCATTCAGCGAATGAGGCAAGCCCAAGTGCACCACCACGCGGGCTTCGAGTTGGGCCACTTTCTTGGCATCGCCAGCCATCAAGGTGAGTTGATCTAATTGCGTACCGACAGCACCTTTCAAACCACGGGCGGCGAAAGCTCCGAGGACGGCGTCCAATTGGGCCACGCCGCGTAAACATTCTTCGCCAAACATCGCCCAACGCTTCCCGACCGTGGTGGGTTGCGCGGCCACATTGTGCGTCCGGGCGGTGATTAAAAGATCTCGATCTGCCTGTGCCCGGCGGGCCAGAGCCGCTAAAGCCGCGATGTATTTCGTACGCACTAACTCCAAGGAGCGAAATACCTGCAATTGCTCGACCGATTCGGTTAAATCCCGACTCGTGAGGCCCTTGTGGATGTGTTCGTGACCCGCTAAGGCACAAAATTCATCGATGCGGGCTTTGACGTCGTGACGGGTGGTTTCCTCACGTTGCCGAATCGATTCTAAATTTACCTGATTCTTGACCCGCTCATAGGCGGTGATGGCTTCGGCGGGAATGGCTAAACCCAAGTCGCGCTGGGCCTTCATCACGGCCACCCAATACTCGCGCTCGAGGATAACGCGGCCGCGCGTGGACCATAAGGCTCGCATCGCCGGCGAGGCGTAACGGTCGGCCAGAACATTGGGGACTTGATCAGATTCCATGGAAAACGATGTCACCTTATCACACTGCGCGACGAACCGCAAGCGCCCGCAAAAACAAAGCACGCACCGAGGCCTCATCACGACCACGGTTGGCGGCATCGAAACTGTCGCCACACGCCAACTGTAAATCGACCAATTCACTCAGGGTGAAGCAGGCGGCGGCAGGGGCGACTTTATTGCTAATATACCAAGCATTTTGCGAAAAAAGGTTCGCCGAAGATTTAGCGGCCGAGCCGAACTTGGCACCGTGTCGGCTACTCGCTGTCTCGAATTGGCCTTTGGGCAAACCGGCTTCGCTCAAACGAAACTCACCCGCTTCAGCCAAAACTTTGATTTGAATCAGTAATCTCAGCCGATTTTGCAGGGCCGCTAATAAGGGGCGGCCCGAATCTTCGTTGAAGAAATAGCGCTCCAAGGAAGCCAACCCCCAGTCCAAATCCCGGGCCATCAATGCTTCGATCGGTTCAAAAAAATCACCCTCCCCGAAACGCGGCACCATGAGCATGACGTCGGCTTCCCGCACCGTGCCACCGGGGCCTACATAGGTAACCATTTTTTCGCTTTCTGTCACGACGAGGCGGGTCGATTGCCCGACTTGGGCTACAATCGCCTCCGGCGCACCGGCCGTCCATTTCACGCCGCCTTTCTTGAAACAATCTTCCACTAAGGCCAACTGCCCTTCTGCCTGAAGGTCAGATTTATCAAAGGGCGACTTAGGTGCCGGAGAGTGAATGACGAATTTATCCACTTTATCCTTTAAGGCCGAAAGGTCTTTGCGGCGGCCATCATAGGGCGTGGCGGAAATAATAATATAAATCCCGTCAGCCGCCTCGAGAGCGGCCTTCAACATGATGTCTAAGCTTTCCTTAACCTCTTCGGACTTCGCCTGCACCGAATCCGCCACCCAATTAAAGTTTTGCAGCCAAATCACTTTTTGTCCGCCGAACATGCCCATGGTTTTCAGCGCATCTACAAACTGCACCTCGATCGCTCTGGCATCATCAACCCGGGTTAAAAGCGCGGGGATTTTCTCAATCTCGGCATCCGCGCCAGCCTGCTTTTGGGCGTAGGCAAAACACTCCCGAGCCTCTTGATCAACGAGGTACTCATCCTTGCCCGCAATAATGGCAAAATAACTCGGCACGCCCTCAATCTTAGACCTGAGGCGACCTTGGCAACTGCAATCAAAGTCAGCTCGCTTTAGGAGCCGTGGATTAAATCTTCGACGCGGTATTTGTGTAAATTGCGACGCATCCAATCCAAAGCGGTATTAACCGCCCGCAACTTCACTTGACCGCGATCACCGATCAGCACCACGCGTTGCGACCAGACGCCCGTAGGTGATGCATAACCAAAATAAATCGTGCCCACTGGATCCGCTTCCGTACCGCCTCCTGGGCCGGCGTAACCCGTCACCGACAAGGCATACTCCGAACCAAATTTTTCCGCCGCCGCAGTGGCCATCGCAATCGCACATTCTGCCGATACTGCGCCGTGTTGGGCTAAGAGGCATTCAGGGACGCCGAGGATATTGACTTTAGCGTCGTTGGTATACGACACCACCGAACCCGCAAAAACTTTCGAAGCGCCAGGGATATCCGTAAACGCGTTCGCCAAAAGGCCACCCGTACAGGATTCTGCAATCGCCACGGTTTTTTCTAAACAACGCAACTGCTCGACGACCAAAGAAGCCAAGCAGGCATGGCCGGTACAAACAAAATCAGGCCCTAACGTATCACGCACTTTGCGTGCCACTTCGCATAATTCTTCGGCCGTGGCACCATTGCCACCCGATGAGATGCGCGCATCCACTACCCCGGTATGCGTACCAAACGTCAGCACCATTCCAGGCTTTAAAAGGGGGCGAATAATTTTCTCCAAAGGCACCGCGCCAATTCCATAAGTGCGCACTTGGACGTAGGCCTCACCCTGACAAGCACAACCGCAAGAACGAAGTCGGGGAACGATTTCGTTCTCGAACATCGGCTGTAATTCGAGCTTGGGGCCAGGGAGCATGATTAAAATCCGCTCGTCCTTGGCTAAGAAAATTCCCGGTGCCGTGCCACGTGGGTTGTCCACCGCTTCGGCTCCGGTGGGCACGTAACACTGACGCAAATCTTGCTCGGACACCGTGCGGCCTAATTTCGCAAAACGTTCCCGCAGGGCGGCTTCCGCCTTCGGTACATGTTCTAAACTCAGTCCTAGGGCCGTGGCTGCCGCCTCACGGGCATGATCATCGGTGGTAGGTCCAATGCCCCCCGTGGTGACGATAACATCGTAGAGCCCCCAACTGGTCCGGAGTTCTTGGGCAATTTCTTGTAAATTATCCCGCAAAACCACTGAACGGCTAATCGCTAAACCCCGACGGGCCAAATGCTCTCCCAGCCAAGTTAAGTGTCCGTTCGTGTTTAAGCCATCGAGAAGCTCATCGCCAATATTGATGACCAAAACCTGGCGAGGGTGGCGGGATTTTGAAAAGCAGGAAAACATTGGCGAAACTTCAAGAGATGACTCATTATAAAAGTACTCACTGAAAAATGCAAACTGACGGAGAAGAACTTTCGCCGAAAGCGAAAGCCCGGCGTGCCGGCCATACCCCCGGGGTCTACCTCATGAAAGACGCGGCAGGGCTGGTCGTTTACGTCGGAAAGGCCAAAGATCTTAAGAAACGGCTCGCTTCTTACTTCGTCCCCCGCCCCCGCCTGACCCCAAAAGTCGCCGCCATGATGGACATAGTCGCCGACCTCGAATGGCATGAGGTTCGCTCCGAAACCGAGGCGCTCCTCTTAGAAGGTAAGCTCATAAAGCGGTGGCGGCCGAAGTGGAATATCCTCTTTCGGGACGATAAACAGTTCCCCCAAGTCCGGGTCGACCTCAACGACCCCATCCCCAAATTCCGGATTGTCCGCCTCCGCAACACCGACGCGGCACGCTACTTCGGACCCTTTCCGCACCAGCAAGCCGTCCGCCGGACGCTCCAAGAAATGCGGAAAAAATTCGGTATCCTCCTCAACGAAACGACCCCACAACTCCTCCCCGATGGTCGCTGGCGACTCTACAACGACCTGCGGGCTCAAATTCAAAAACATCCCAACGAAGTCACCGTCGACGAATACGCCACGCGCGTGCAAGCCGCCTGTGAATTCCTCGAAGGTAAAGCGGCGGCGTGGGTGGAGCAATTAGCGGCGGACATGCAAGCTGCCGCGGCAACCCGCGACTATGAAAAAGCCGCGGAGTTGCGCGACCTACTCGAAGCCCTCCGACAAACGACCGAAAAATCTCGCCGCTTCTTGCGCGAGAACCCGCTCCCGCGACGCGACGAATCATCGGCACTCCAAACGCTCGCCGAAACGTTAAACCTACCTTCGCCCCCCACGACCATCGAGTGTTTTGATATTTCTCATATTTCGGGCACGCTCGCGGTGGCTTCGATGGTGCGTTTTGTCGATGGGCAAGCGGACAAAGCGGGCTACCGCCGTTTCAAAATTAAATCCTTCACCGGCAACGATGACTTCCGGGCCATGCAAGAAGTAGTCGGCCGGCGCTACCGCCGTTTACACCAAGAAAATCGGGCCTTTCCGCAACTTATCATCATCGACGGCGGACACGGACAAGTCGGGGCAGCCCTCGAGGCTTTTCAACAAGAAGCTCTCACGCCTCCGCCGCTCATCGGTCTGGCGAAACGCGAAGAAACCATCGTCTGCCCTGATCAGCGAGAAATTAAATTACCGCGCCACGATGTGGGTTTGGCCTTACTGATGCGCGTGCGCGATGAAGCGCACCGCTTTGCCAACGATTTCAACGCCGAACTCCGCAGCAAAAAACTGCGTGAATCGATTCTCGATGAACTCGCCGGACTCGGCCCTAAACGAAAAGCCGTTTTGTTAGAAACGTTTGGTTCGATTCAAAACCTGCGTAAGGCGAGTTTGGAAGAACTCGCAGCGGTGCCCGGCATCGGCGATAAATTTGCAGTGGAAGTGAAGGCGTTCCTCGAGACCCACGGTTAAGCAGCCGCAGTGGCCAGCTTGGTAGCTAGCTCGCGCACCACAAGGTCGGCAATCCGGTCAGCACCGTCGGCATCGCCTAAGTCGGTGATGGCAGCTTTCCATTGCGACCACACTTGACCCTGCTGAGCAAAAGCCTGCTGCAAAACATCGCGGGCTTGCGTGGGGGTCAACCCATACGCCCCAGCACCATGATCCACAATCAAACGGGCGTTGCCCGCTTCCTGGCCGGGAATCACTTGCGTGATAATCATCGGCACCCCAGCCGCGACACATTCATGCGTCGTGGCCCCGCCTGCTTTACTCACCACGACATGGCTAGAAAGCATCAACTCGGGAATCTTATCCGTCCAACCCAAGACCACGGCGCGGCCCGCGGTGGCTTGCTCCACGGCCAGTTTAAAATCAGCGTCCTTGCCGACCGTAATCGTTAAATCAATCTCTAGTCCCGAGAGCGTTTGAGCCCATTCCACCGCATCGCGGCGGCCGGGATTTAACATTAATAATACGCGGGGACGTTCCGTGGCCGTGACTTGAGAACGAGCCCGCAAGCGGTCCGAAACTGGGAAACCGTAAGGCAAGATTTTCTCCTCAGGCACGCCTTGGCGGCGCATAATCGCCGCCGTGGCTTCATTCGGCGTCACATACCAATCGGAGTAAGCCCGGTGCCAAGCGCGATTTACCGTCATGGAATCCGTGACCACGGTGATGACGCGCGGACGTTCAGGGTCCGACAACTTCCAGTTTTTAGGTAAAAAATAATTATATAACGGGTAGGCCGTGACGATGACTTTGGGCTGCGTTTGGGCTAACATTTCGCCCCACGCCTGCACGACTGGTCGAACCAAGGGCACCGTCCACGAAACCAGCGGAATCTTATCTAAAGCATGGTATAAACCACCCCACACCCGCGGGTAGTTATTGGCCAAGTGGATGTAACGATCGCGCTGACTTTTAGCCTTCTCGGGACCGTAAGCTTCTAAAAACAGATCATGAAAGTCGCCTTGGACACTCCCTGAAGGGTGGCGATTTAAAGCTGCCACGACCGCCCGGGCAGCGGCGTTGTGCCCTTCGCCAAAGCCAGCTGAGAGCACCGGGATTTTTTCCATAAACTTAGGCAACCACCGGTTCGGGGTTAGCACGCAAGTTCAAGACTTCAGCCGTTTGGCTGGCCTCAAACTGCGCACGTTGGGCGGCAATACGACGACGCAATTCGACGTGATCGACGACGCGAATCTGCCCATCGGTTTCTTCCACAATCGCCGTCAGAGACTCGACCCAATCGCCGGAGTTTAAGTAACGAACTTGGCCCATCATGCGGTCTTCCGCTTTGTGAATGTGACCGCAGATAACGCCATCGCAACCACGGCGACTAGCCAAGGTTTGCAAGTGCTCTTCGAAACTCGAGATGAAATTCACGGCCGACTTAACCTTACCTTTAATCGCTTGGGATAACGAAAAATATTCTTTCCCGCGCCAGGCGCGCCAGCGGTTATAAACGCGGTTCACGTCTAAAAGAATTTGGTAGCTGACGTCTCCCAACACCGCCAACCAACGCATCTTAGCCGTCACGGTGTCGAAAGCATCGCCGTGAATGCAGAGGTAGCGACGGCCGTGTAAATCCGTGTGCACATGCTCTTCTGCGAGCTCGATGCGGTCAAAGGTGATGGGGATTAAGCGGCGAATGAAGTCGTCGTGGTTACCGCGCAAGTAAATGACCTTCGTCCCATCCTTCTCGGCCATCTTCATGATACGGCGCACCACGGCGGTGTGGGCGGGCGACCAATAGTTCTTCCGTTGCAGCGACCAGAGGTCGATGATGTCACCATTCAAAATTAATTTTTCGCACTTCACCCCGCGTAAGACCTCTAATAGTTCACGGGCTTGGGCATCTTTAGTGCCTAAGTGCAGATCGGAGAGGACCAGCGTTCGAAAGAAAACTTTGGGTGAAACTCCGGGAGCAACAGGAACGCTTGAATTCATGGAAGCCAATCCTACCGCCCTGAAGTCACAAACGGATGGCGATTGTGACGAAGATAGGCAACAAAGGCTGGTAGCGTTCTGTCACACAATTGTAACAGTCGTAACAGACTGATGTTAAGATTGTTACGGATTGGTGACGAACGGGGCTTGCGAGCGGCTAGCCCCCACCTTTGAAGCCAAGCCAACCTACACGCACCTTTATGAAAGACTTCCTCAAGAAAGTTCTCGGTAAAGACGAAAAGTTTTACGAATTACTCGAAGCCAGTGCCGACGAAGCGGCGAAGAGTGCGAAGTCGCTCTCGAAGCTCTACGCCCAAGTCGGCAAACCCGACTTCACGCAACGCTTCACCGAGCTCGTGGTCGCCCGCCGCAACGACAAGCGCATCGGCCTCTCGATTACCCAAGAACTTTGCCGGACCTTCGTCACGCCCTTGGAGCGTGAGGACATCGAAGCCTTGGCGAACGCCCTTTATAAGATTCCTAAGACCTGCGAAAAGATTGGCGAACGCCTCGCCATCTGCCCTTCGCAGTTCTCCACCGACATCGTGGATAAACAAGTCAAGATGCTGGAACAGGCCACTGAAGTCACCGCGCGCTTGGTCGCTCGCCTCCGCAGTTTGAGCAATGTCGAAGAAATTCAGGATGACTACGAAACCTTGCAAACCATCGAAGGCGACGCGGACCGTTTGATGGTGGGCTTGTTGCGCGACCTCTACCAAGGCAACGTCGACGCCAAGGAAGTCGTGGTGCTCAAAGATATTTACGAATTACTCGAGCGGGCCATCGATCACTGCCGCGATGCGGGTAAGGTCGTGTTCCAAATCGCCCTTAAATACGCCTAAATCGTTCGCTGGTAATGGACCCCTTCTTGTTGATGTTAATCGTGGTCTTGGTGGCCGTGGTGTTTGAATACATCAACGGCTTCCATGATGCCGCGAATGCCATTGCTACCGTCGTCTCCACGCGCGTGCTGACGCCTCGCCAAGCCATCATGCTGGCGGCGGGGATGAACCTCGTGGGTGCGTTCTGGGGCACGGCGGTCGCGAAGACGATTTACTCGGGTTATATTGATTTAGCCGGGGGCTTCCAAGTCGACCAACTCGCCATCGCCTGCGGTTTACTAGGCGGCATCGTATGGAACCTCATCACCTGGTGGTTTGGAATTCCCTCGAGTTCCTCGCACGCCCTCATCGGCGGGCTTTGTGGCGGCGTGTTAGGACAAACGCACATGACGTGGTCGCGCCTGCTCTGGGACGGCGTCGATGCCCATGGCAAGGCCGTGGGTCTATGGCCTAAATTGATTAAACCGATGATCATCTCCCCCTTTATCGGCTTCACGCTCGGGGTGTTGTTCATGTTCTTATTAACTTCCATCATCGTTCGCTGGATGATGCGCCCGAGCAAAGTGCAAAAGACTTTCGGTAAGTTGCAGTTACTGTCAGCCGGCATGATGGGCTTTTCGCACGGCTCGAATGACTCCCAAAAAACGGTGGGGATTATCACCTTCGCTTTAATTGTGGGGAGTGGATCCCATGCCTTTGACCATCTGCCCGCCTGGCTGGATTTCATTCGCCCTAAACTCAACGCCCAAGGGCAAGTAGACCATGCTCCTACTTGGGTCATCATACTTTGTGCAATCACCATGGCTCTCGGGACCGCGGCCGGAGGCTGGCGCATCATTCGCACCATGGGGCACAAGATGGTAAAACTTCAACCGGTGCACGGTTTTGCAGCCGAAACCGCGGCCGCCATCACCATCATGGGGGCCTCGGAGATGGGCATTCCGCTTTCAACCACGCACGTGATTTCGACGTCGATTTTAGGCGTGGGTGCGATGAAGCGTTTTGATGCCGTCAAATGGGGCTTAGTCGGACGCATCGTTTGGGCCTGGGTCCTGACCTTGCCCATCACCATTACCTTGGGTTACTTGTTCTTCCGAGCGGCGATTCTTATCGGCTGGGCTCAGTAGGTAAGCCCAACGGAACGAGGAGTGGCAGTCGCTTGGCGGTCTTTCCCCCCAACTCCTCCAAAAGTTTTTCGTAAGCGGGCGCAGCCCAAACTTGGCTACCGCGACGAAGCGACCAAAACAAATCTTCCGGCTTCATGGCGTGGATTTGCGGGTAGGGCCAAGGCTTAGGATGACTGCCGACATACGGTAACAAGAACTCCAAAGCTTGGCGCAGATGACGCCCATCGGCGGTATGATAATGCCACACGTCGACTTGGACGTATTCACCAAAAACGGCCAACTCAGTCCAAGCCTTCAAATTAAAACACGAGTAATGAAATGAGGTAGTACGAGCCAACTCGAGAGGTTGGCGACCATCGATCTCTACCTGCACCGGCAAACGTTTCGCCAAGGCCTCCTGCAGGGTTTTTTGGGCGACCTCCGTCCGGCCTAGAGCGAGTGCCAAACGAACTTTTTGAACATCATACCAAGTGCCATGATTATTCTTGGACGCGCCCTCTTCCTGGCCCGCCGAACTCGTCGTTAACCAAGTAAAATAAGCCCCCGCCCACGCGTCCAAGGCCGTTTGATCGGCTGGACTCCACGCTTTACTACCCGACAACAAAACAGCGGCATCGATGGCTTGGGCCAAACTCAACCCATCCAAAATGCCCGTTCCGCGACCCTCATTCACCCCTAAAACGGCTTGAGCGTAAGCAAGGTGCGGCGTCATGCAGGTTTTAGCATCTAAAAACCAAGTGCGCAAAAAACGCGCTGCGTGAGCGGCGTATTTTTCGTCGTGTGAAAAATAATATGCGAGACCCAAGACTTCGACATTAGAACCGACGAGGCGCAATCGCTCGACGTCGCTTGCGTCCAACTGCCGACACTCTGGATTTACTTCGCCGTCCCGTCGCAAGTAGGGCAAGCCCTGAGGCTTCGTAGGATCAGGCCAAAAGTACGGTGCCAAGCTCTGGTAATCATGCACGTTCCCGCTGGGTGGTATTTTCTTTTTCTCCACAACCGCAGGCGGCGTTACCTCCAAGGCCTTATCCGCATCGGTTAACAGTTTCTTGTAGGCGGACTGCAAGGTGGCATCGCCCTCTTGCAAACGCCTTTGCGCAAATCCCAAAGCCCCAGGAGCCGCCCCATAATAGGGGCGAAGCGCCTCGGCAGCCCCGAGGCTAAGAGTCATAATAACTAATAAAATAAAGGCTCTTAAGCGATTCATCGCTTCTGCACTTCGGCACCCATCCAACGAACCGCATTCTCAATCACGCGGAGATTTTCGGTTTGTTGATAGACGCCGTAGGTCTCGTGGCCGGGGCGGAAATAAAAGACATCGCCCGCACCAACTTTCCATAATGAACCGCTACGGAAAAATTCTCCCTTATCCCACTTCTCTTCAAAAATAACCGCATCTGGCTTCGGCACCCAGAAAGGCTCACCGTACATTTCCGTATGCGGAATATCCCAAGTCACGGGGAGTCCTTGAGCAATGGGGTGATCAGGCAATAACGTACGCACATGAGAAGGTGCGCCGTCAGCCCGCCATGTCGGAAAAACACAATGTGGTAAGGTCAATTTCCAAACCTTGCCTTCGTGCGTGACGAAGGGCGAATTAGGCGATCCTTTCGGAGGCATTTTTCCGTAAATTGGATTCTCATTTAAGTACTCCCATGTGACGGCGGCGCGTTCGGCGGCGGGTACTTGGGCTAAGGCATCGGCCTTGGCACGCTCTTGCATAAGCTGTACAAAAGTTTTGGACCAATGAGCCGAGTGGAGGGCAATGAAACCAGTTTTGCCGGACATCACGCGCTGGGCCAAGGCAGCCATCCGCTCCGTCGACTGGTCTTTGACGCGGCGGTGACACCAAAGTACGACCACATCCGTAGTCGCCAATGTGGCCTCGCTCAGCCCTTGCTCAGCATCGGACAAGGAAGCGGGTTTGATCACTAAACCAGGCTGGGCGGACAGGCGGGCGGCAATGGTTTCGCCCAAAAAATGGTCTCCGTAACCCTTTTTCTGGTCAGGCTGTTGTTCATCCCAGATTAAAACCCGGATGGGAGCAGGGGCGCCGATTGCCGTCACCCCCACCAAAAGAACCCCCAACAAGGGGAGGGACCAACGTCGTAAAGAAGTAAGCATAAATGGGTCGGACTTTGCTACCAGATGCCCGACCGCCTGCAATCCTAGGATAATCGTCACCCTTTCGTATAAAAAATATCACCAGACCCCACCCACGACCCCCCGGTTTTGGCAATCACCTCAATTAGAGGCAATTATAACGCCTTTTTTGCCCTTCTCACTTGCCCCCAAGGGTGCCACTCCTAACTTCGCTCACACCACCATGGTCAAATCCGATTTCGGTTATAACAGCAAAGTCGAAGGCGAGGTCATCGTCACCCAGGCCGATGCCGTCGTGAACTGGGTTCGCAGTCACTCGATCTGGCCCATGCCGATGGGCTTAGCTTGTTGCGCCATCGAGCTGATGGCGGCAGGCGGTTCCCGCTTTGATATCTCGCGTTTTGGCATGGAAGTCATGCGTTTCTCCCCCCGCCAAGCCGACTGTATGATCGTGGCCGGAACCGTGACCTACAAGATGGCCGAAGTGGTCCGTCGCATTTACGACCAAATGGCTGAGCCCAAGTGGGTTATTGCCATGGGTGCCTGCGCTTCTTCGGGAGGCATGTACCGCTCCTACGCCACGCTCCAAGGCGTCGATAATATCGTCCCCGTGGACATTTATATTTCGGGCTGCCCCCCACGCCCCGAGGCCTTGCTCGATGGCATGATGCTGCTCCAAGAAAAAATCCGCCAAGAAGGCGGCTCGCTGCGTCGCACCTTCCGCGGTCGCACCATCGAAACCAAAATCGTGCGCTAAGCCCCATGGAATCCACGGTTCTTACGCAACGCTTCCCTGCCCTGAAACTTTTAACGTCGACCGATATGGCGACGTTTGAAGTGCCGACGACTGACTTGCTCGCGGTGGTGCAATTCCTCCGCGATCAAGAGGGTTTTGATTTATTAGCCGACCTTTGCGGGATTGATTGGCCCGAGCGCCAACCGCGCTTCGGCGTCGTGATTCACCTGCTCAATACGCAAAAAGCACAGTATGTGCGTTTGCACGTGCCCGCAGTGAATGACAGCGTGCCAAGTATTGCAGCGCTGCACCCCGGGGCCAATTGGCATGAACGTGAAGCGTATGACATGTTCGGGATTCAGTTCGCTGGTCACCCCGACCCTCGTCGGATTTTAATGTGGGATAGCTACCCCTATCACCCCCTCCGCAAGGAGTTCCCGCTCGCTGGTATTGAAGTACCCTTACCGGCGGCCGATGTTGCCGAAGTGACCGGCCAAGGCGTTGAACCTGCACCGATGATGGGCGGGCCCTTCGTCTCCGACGGCGGCAAAATGTCGGAAGGTGAACCCAGCGGACGCGATCAATCGTGGACCGAAAAACATCCCAAACGCTAAACTTTTTTCTGCGTGAAAATTACTAAAGAAATTTCCCTCGGCGATGTCGCCGCGCGCGCTGAAGAATTGCGCGGCGAAAACATGACCCTGAACATGGGTCCATCGCACCCGGCCACCCACGGCGTCTTACGCCTGAGTCTCGAGCTCGACGGCGATAAGGTCGTTAAATGCGACCCAGTGATTGGTTACTTGCACCGCGGTGACGAAAAAATTGCCGAAAACATGACCTACAATCAATTCGTGCCTTACACGGATCGATTGGACTACTTAGCTCCTTTGGCCAACAACGTCGCCTACGCGATTGCGGTCGAAAAATTAGCGAACTTGAAACTCCCCGCCCGGGCCGAAGCGATTCGCGTGCTGTGCTGCGAAATGGCGCGCGTCTCCTCGCACTTACTCGGCCTCGGCGTTTACGCCATGGATACGGGTGCGTGGACGGTGTTCATGTATACCTTCAACGAGCGCGAAAAACTTTACTCGCTCTTTGAAGAACTCACGGGAGCCCGCTTCACAACGAGCTACACCCGCATCGGCGGCGTGACCCGCGACCTCCCTGAAGGCTGGCTCGCTAAAGTCAGTGCCTTCTGTGACGGCGTAGAGCGCACTATCGATGAAGTGGATAAATTGCTCACGCGTAACGGCATTTTCTTAGAACGTACCGAAGGCATCGCGCCCATCTCCAAGGAATTGGCCTTAGCTTATGGACTCACCGGTCCTAACCTACGCGCTTCGGGCGTGCCCTTCGACTTACGCAAAGACAAGCCCTACAGTGGCTATGAACAATATGAATTCGATGTCCCCGTGGGCACGAAGGGGGATTGCTTCGATCGCTACTTGGTGCGCATGGAAGAATTACGTCAATCGGTCCGCATCATTCGCCAAGTCGTGAAGACGATGCCAGGCGGCTTATGGTATGCCGATGATGCCAAGAAAATCTTCTTACCTCCTAAAGCCAAAGTGCTGACGAAGATGGAGGAGTTGATTCAAAACTTCATGCTCGTGACCGAAGGTCCGCAAATCCCTGCGGGTGAAGTTTATTTTGAAGCCGAAAATCCCAAGGGTGCCTTAGGTTTCTACGTGGTCTCCAACGGTGGTGGCGTCCCCTACCGCCTGCGAATCCGCGGCCCGAGCTTCGTTTCCCTTTCCATCCTCCCTGCCATCGTGCCGGGCAACTTCCTTACCGACATCGCCTCCATCCTCGGGTCACTCGACTTCGTGATGGGCGAGTGCGACCGCTAATCCCATGACACCTCTCCAACCTTCCACGCTCGCGCAAGCTGATGTCATCATCAGACAATACCCGCAGAAGCGCAGCGCCACGATGCCCCTACTGCACTTAGTCCAAGAGGACCGGGGGCATATCACGCCCGAGGACATGGCCTGGGTCGCCGAAAAAGTCGGCGTCACCCCGATGCAAGTTTTAGAAGTGGTAACGTTCTACCCGATGTTCCGCCAACATGCCATCGGACGTCGCCACGTCAAAGTTTGCCGGACGCTTTCCTGTGCCTTGCGCGGTTCGTATGAATTAATGGAAAGTTTAGAAAAGGCTTTGCAATGCCCGCGCGGCAGCACCTCGCCCGACGGTAATTTTACTTTAGAATTCGTGGAGTGCATCGCCGATTGCGGCTGCGGTCCGGTCGTCCAAGTCGACCACACCTTACACGAAAACGTCACCCCTGCTTCGGCCGAAAACTTCGTGCAAAAAATTCGCGCGTCCCTCCAAGACCCGAACTACGGCAAAACGGCTCCGCAACCCAACACGCCCGAGTGGAAGGGCTAAACTCTTACCAAATCTTTTGTCATGGCCGCTGTTGAACGCCCTATCATTTACGCTAACCTGCGAAAGCCAGGTTACACCGTCGACCTCGATTGCTACCTCAAACACGGGGGCTACGAAGCTTTGAAAAAAGCCGTGGCGATGAAGCCCGAAGAGGTTTGCAAAGAAGTCGAAACGTCCGGTCTCCGCGGTCGCGGGGGTGCTGGCTTCCCTACGGGGATGAAGTGGAAATTCCTCGATCGTAAGTCTGGCAAGCCAGCCTACCTCGTCGTCAACGCTGACGAATCGGAGCCCGGTACGTACAAGGATCGTCAAATCATCTACCAAGACCCGCACCAAATGATTGAAGGCATCGCCATCACGGCGTGGGCCATTCAAGCCAAGCAGGCGTTCATTTATATCCGCGGCGAATTCCAACACGGTGCCAAAATTTTAGAACGCGCAATTGCGGAAGCGAAGAGCAAGAACTTCCTCGGGGCGAATATCCTCGGCTCGGGCTACTCTTGCGAAGTCGTGGTGCATCGCGGCGGCGGTTGCTACGTGTGCGGCGAAGAAACGGGTTTGATTGAATCCCTCGAAGGTAAGCGTGGCTACCCCCGGATTAAGCCCCCTTACTTCCCTGCCGTTCTCGGGCTCTACAACTGCCCCACCATCGTGAACAACGCCGAGACGATGGCCCAAGTGAAGCATGTGCTTGCTCTAGGCGGTACTGAGTTCGCCAAGATTGGCATCCCGGGCGACAGCGGCACGCACATCTGGGGCGTCAGTGGCTTAGTCAAACGCCCTGGCCTCTACGAAATCGAAGCCGGTAAAGCGACTTTTGGAGAACTCTTATACGATCTCTGCGGTGGCCCCTTAGAGGGTCGTCAGTTCAAAGCCATCATCCCTGGTGGCTCCTCGACCAAGATTCTGAAATTCGGCGAGCGCTTTAAGGGCAAGTTGCCCAATGGCACCGAGTTTGATTGGGCCTTAGAAGATATCCCTCTGGACTCGAATAGCATCGCCGCCTGTGGCACGGGCTTGGGTACGGGTGGGACAATTGTCATCGATGACTCCGTCGAGATGATTCAAGCGCTCTCCAACTTAAACGCTTTCTACGCTCACGAAACCTGTGGTCAGTGCACGCCCTGCCGCGAAGGCTCGCTGTGGCTGAGCCGGGTCTCCAAGCGCATCACTACGGGTGGTGGCATGGAAAGCGATGTCCCGCTCTTGCTCGACATCGCCAATCAGGTCGCGGGTCGCACGATTTGTGCTCACGGTGAAGCCGTGGCTTGGCCGGTGCAATCAGCGGTACCCAAGTTTAAGGACGAATATGTGGAATCGATTCGCCGCCGTCAAAACGGCGAACCCCTGCCTAAGCTTAAATTGATTTAAGGGCAAGGAGGCTGACGCAGCAGCCTCCCTACCCAAGTCATGATTTTAAGGCAGGGACGATGCGGGGTCATCGTCCTTGGGTCGATAAATGAGATGTGGTTGGTGCCTTTTGGGGATCGATTTACTGATCAGTCGGATTCTGCCAACGGACGTGATGGCAATCACGTCCCTACCCAAGACATCGTCATGATAAGCATCGGGTAGGGACGACATTACCATGTCGTCCGTTTTCACCCACGGTCGTACGTCGGTAAATCAACATTATACACACCCACGAACAAGGAGGCTGACGCAGCAGCCTCCCTACCCAAGTCATGATTTTAAGGTAGGGACGATGCTGCGTCATCGTCCTTGGGTCGATAAATGAGATGTAGATTGGTGCCTTTTGGGATCGATTTACTGATCAGTCGGATTCTGCCAACGGACGTGATGGTAATCACGTCCCTACCCAGAATAGGCGTCAAAAAAAGGAGGCTGTCGCAGCAGCCTCCCTACCCAAGTCATGACCTCTTTTTACAAGAGGGTTACCTTACCATCGTGCAGCGAGTAATAAGCCCCAACGATACGGATTTCGCCTTTCTTCTCCATCTCGGCTAAGACCGGACTCTGCCGACGTAATTCGGCGACAGACCGCAACACATTGGCCCGCACGGTTGCATCCACCACCTGCGCTTCACTCAACCCTTGCGTGCCATGTTCATGAACCGAAGCCACCGCGGGTTGAATCTGATCAAGCACTTCGGTAAGGTGACCCAACTTAACTTGAGCCATCGCGCCCTTCACCGCCCCACAGCTCTCGTGTCCCAGGACGACCACTAATTTAGCTCCCGCCACCTTGGTCGAAAACTCCAGCGACCCGATAGTCTGATTGCCAATAATATTGCCCGCCACACGCGCGACAAACACATCGCCGATTCCTTGATCGAAGACCGTTTCTACGGGCACCCGCGAGTCGATGCAGGCGAGGATCGCCGCCTTCGGGTTTTGACCATGCTCGACGGCCTGCACTTGAGCTGGCCAGTTTTTCTCCGTGAGTTTGCCGGCAACAAAGCGTTCATTGCCTGCCATCAAGTCCTGCAAAACCGCATCAGGCGTTAAGGCCTTTTGCTGTTCCGCCGTGGTCACGGCCAAGGCAGCGGACGCCAAGAAGACGAAGGATAATTTAACGAGGAGGGAGGTTTGCATAGGAAGAAGTTTTAGAGGAATTGAGCGGCAACTTTAGCGTAGAACGGAATCCCCAAGACGATGTTGAGGGGGAACGTCAGTCCCAGAGATAGCCCGAAGTAAAGCGACGGGTTGGCTTCAGGGATGGCGAAGCGCAGCACCGCAGGCACCGCGATGTAAGAAGCACTCGCGGCGAGGGTCATCAACAAGGCCCCATCTCCAGCCGAGACGCCGGCGAAGCGACAAAGCAAGAGAGCGATGGTCGCGTGCGTGAGGGGCCCCAGGATCGCATAGGCCAACACCCATTTAGATTTACCGAGCACCTCTTTGAAATTCCGGGCGGCTAACAATCCCATATCCAAGAGGAAGAACGCGAGCATGCCCTTGAAGAGGTCGACGGAAAAGGGGTGCATCGCCGCTTGGCCACGCTCACCCGTGAGGATACCAATTACCATGGCTCCGAGTAGTAGAAGCTGAGCCCCGTCCGTGAACGATTCATGCAAGACCTTACCCAACCGAAGCGCCGGAGCCCCGGTGCTTTGACCAGCTTGGCGACGAAGCAGATTGGCGATGACAACCCCGATGACAATGGCGGGCGATTCCATCAGCGCCATCGAGGCCGACATGTGGCCGCCAAACGGCATCCCGATGTTTTCGAGGTGTTGCGTCGCCGTGATGAAAGTCACCGCACTCACCGAGCCGTACGTTGCAGCCAGGGCGACGGCATCAAACCCGTTGAGCACCCGACGGAGGATGAAATAACCCAAGATGGGGACGAGGATGGCCAGCAGGACCGCAATCCCTAAGCCCGTAGCGACGTTAACCGTCAGGCCCGACTTCGCCAAGGCGAAGCCGCCCTTGAGTCCTAGAGCCATCAGCAAGTAGAGCGACAAGAAGCGCGAAACCTGGGGCGGAATCTCAAGGTTAGATCGGATTAGCCCAGCGACGGCGCCAAACACGAAGAAGAGGATGGAAGGGTCGAGTAGATTGCTCATGCGACGTTGGGGATAGAACCTTGACCTATTGTTAAAAGACTAATTTAAAAATCTTACTTATAGGTAAAAACCTATGAACATCACCTTCCGCCAACTGCAGCTCTTTCGCGCCTTAGTATCCACCGGCAGCATTAGCGGGGCGGCGCGCGAAGCCAATGTCACCCAGCCCACGGCATCGATTCACCTTAAAGAACTCACCGAAGAAATCGGACTCCCCTTGTATGAAGTCATCGGGCGCACCGTACACCTCACGGAAGCGGGCAAGGAATTGGCGACTACTGCCCGGGTGATGCAAAATGAATGGGAAACCTTTGAACAAAAGGTTGCCGGCTTAAAAGGAGTGGAGCGCGGACGCCTCCGGGTCGCCGTGGTCAGTACGGCCAAGTACTTCATCCCCCGACTCCTCGGCGAATTTTGTGCCGCTCACCCTGGAGTTGAAATCGCCCTAGAAATACTGAACCGCGATGGCGTGATTGCCCGGCTGCGGGATAATTTAGACGACCTCTACATCATGTCGCGCCCGCCTGAGGACCTTGCCTTGGAAGACCGCGTCTTCTTGCCGAACCCTCTCGTGATCATTGCCCCCAAAGGACATCCCCTAGCCCGCAAGAAGGGACTTGAACTAAAGTCACTTGCCCACGAACGCTTCATCATGCGTGAAGAAGGCTCAGGCACTCGCTTGGCAACCGACGCCCATTTCAAGGCGCAACGCTTCACCCCGAAAGTGCGCTTAGTACTTGGCAGTAATGAGGCGATTAAAGAAGCCGTGGCGGGTGGCCTCGGGCTGGCCGTCGTTTCCATTCACGCCTTACGACACGCCCCCACGCCCGGAGTGGTCGAGTTAGACGTATCCAGTTTTCCCATCGCTTCACAGTGGCACGTGGTCTACCCGAACGGCCGGCGCCTCTCCCCGGTCGCACGAGTGTTTGAAGCGCACTTGATACGACTCCAAAGCACGAAGTAACCGGGGCGGATCGACGAAATGCTAAAGTCCACCCGGACTTTACTTTCTAATAGAACGAATCCGCTTTCCCTTATCATTCTTTTTAATTTAACTGCTCCCACGGGCCTATAGCTCAATGGTTAGAGCAGGGAACTCATAATTCCTTGGTTCTGGGTTCAAATCCCGGTGGGCCCACCCTCTTTTGGCTCTGATAGTAAAGGACTTACGGATTAGAAAGCCCTTGATAATAGGGGCCTAAGTCCGCTTTTCCTCCGATCTGCGAGTTTGCTAAGGATTCCGAGCACCTTTCGGCACCCTTCTTGCGGGATTTAGGTCCTATTAAGGTCCCGATTTAGGTCCCATTCTCCGACACCCCTAAAGACCCCCCGGGAGAGGAAACCTATATTTACCCCCCCTTCAAGCCTCGTGGTCCGGCACCGGGGTAGTTTTACACGAGGCCACTTTGCAATTTCACGCTGTTGCTATGACAGCCCCTCGAGAGCCCCCTCCCCCGCCTCTGAGGGCAAGTGATCGGGGACGGTTTGTGGGGCCAACCGTAATGTTACAGTTGGGTCGCTTCAGGTAAGGTAGTTTTGGAGGGTTCTTGTGTCAAGCCACTGGGCCGTAGGCCAGGTTCCCTGCCCATGAGTTCGTCCGGGGTGAGGTAGCCGATGGCGCCGTGGGGACGGTAGGCGTTGTAGTCGTCGATCCAGCCGGCGAACACGACCCGGGCCTCGGAGAGTGTGTAGAACTGCTCGCGGTCGAGGAGCTCGCGGCGAGCGCAGGCGTTGAACGATTCGATGAAGCCGTTCTGCCAGGGCGAGCCGGGGTCGATGTACAGGGTCTTGATGCCGCGCAGGGCGAGGCCGTCGCGGACGGTGCGGGCGATAAACTCGGGTCCGTTGTCGGAGCGGATGTGCTCGGGCGCGCCGTAGGACCCGATGGCCTTGGCGAGCACGGCCATGACGTCGTCGGCGCCGATGCGCCGGGCTACATGGTGAGCGACGCACTGCTTGGTGTGCTCGTCGATGAGCACCAGG
>CAIMFJ010000005.1 GCA_903840355.1 uncultured Opitutia bacterium | reverse complement strand
TAATATAATTATAGTATAATACACAACAGGCAATTTTTCGCGCCCTCTTTCTTTATGAGGGCGATATACCTTTAAAGAATTAAGGCTAACCTACCAAATCTTCACGCGCTCGGCGGGGGCGAGCCACATGGGGTCGCTGGGCTTGATGCCGAAGGTGGTGTGGAAGTCGTCGACATTGCTCAGGGCGGTGTTGACGCGTTGGATCATCGGCGAGTGGGTGTCCGAAAGTAATTGCGTGTTCATCGCTTCCTTGCGAATCGAGCCCGCAAAGCTGTAGGCGTAAGCGAGGAAGAAACGCTCCAAGGGGGTTTGCCCATGGAGTTTCTTGCCCGACTTGAAGGTCTCAGTTTGGCGGAAGGCATCGAGGGCGATTTCGAGGCCGCCCAAATCAGCAATGTTTTCGCTCAAGGTTTGCTTACCGTTGACATGGACGCCAGGCAGCGGTTCTTCGCGGCTGAAAAGTTGGACTAACTTGTCGCATCGCGCGAGGAAGGCCTTTTCGGTTTTGACGGACCAGCCTTCTTCTAGGCGTCCTTTAGCTCCATAATGACGGCCCGAATCGTCAAAGCCGTGGGTAAGTTCATGGCCGATGGTGGTGGCAATGTAGCCGTAGAGTACGGCATCGTCCAGTTGGTCGCCCTCATAGCCAGGGACGCTCAAAATCGCCGCCGGAAGGACGATTTCGTTATTCATGGGGTTGTAGTAGGCGTTGACGGTGTAAGGGCGCATGCTCCATTCCTCGCGTTCTGGGGTGCCGCCGACGCGGGCAAAGGAACGGGCTGTTTCCCAGCGATCGCTAGCGGCGAGGTTATCCGCTAAATTATCCCGGCCAATGGTCACGTTTTCATACTCGCGCCATTTATCAGGGTAGCCCACGCGGAGTTTAACCACGGAAAGTTTTTTCAGCGCCCAGTCTTTAGTCGGTGCATCCATCCAGGTGTTGCTTTTCAGTCGGGCGGTAAAAGCTTGGCGGATGTTTTCTGCGACGATCCGAAACCGTTCCCGTTGGGTGGGAGGGAAGTAGCGATTTACATATTCGCGCCCGACAAGGTCACCTAAGCTGCCGTCGATTTCTTTCAGCGCCCGTTGTTCGAGGCTACGTTGCTTTTTAGTGCCGGACATGATGACGCCGGTGAATTGGAAAGAGTCCTGGGCCGTTTGGGCATTAATCACGGGGGCAAAATCGTTGATGGCTTGAAAGCGCAAGTAGTCGTGAATAACGGAGGCAGGCGTGCTAGGTAGGATCTTGGCAAACGCTTCAAGGAACTCGGGTTGACCTACGACAATCGTCGCCGTTTCGGGGGCTCCGGCTCGTTTCAAGGCCGGTCCCCATTGCAGACCTGGGCAGAGGGCGTCGAGCTGGGCTCGCGTCATCAGGTTGTAATTCTTCTCTGGGTCTTCGAGTTGGTCCAAGGTGCGGGATACTTCGGCGAGGCGCGTTTCAAAGGCGAGGATGGCTTTACCCGCCGCTTGGCCCCGGGCGTCATCATAACCTAAGTGTTTAAGCATGCGGGCCACGTGTCCGGGAAAAGCCTCGCGGACTTTGAGCGTCTGGGGCTCGGTGCCGAGGTAGAAGGAGCGATCGGGCAGGCTCAGGCCAGATTGATTTAAGTAGAGCACGACTTTATTTTCATCGCGGGCATCTTGGTCGGCACTGATACCAATAAAACTACCCACGCCGGCATCGGTTAAATCGCCGGCAATTTCTAAAAGTTGTTGCGGGGTCGTGGCATCTTCGAGTCGAGCTAACACCCGCTGCACGGCCGTGGGTAATTGCGTGGGATTTTTTTCAAAATGCATCGCGGAGTACCAGAAGTTGACGATTTTCTCTTGGGCGGGCGTCCGCGAACTTTGTTTGGCCAGTTTCTTTTGAAGGCTGATGAGTCGGTCGCTGATGAGGTCCTGTTGTAGGTCGTAAGAAAAATAAGAAGCACGGTCATCGCTCAACGGATGGTCTTGGTTCCAGTGGGTGTTGGCGTGAAGCCAGAAGTCGGCTTGCGGGGCGATTTTCGTGTCGCGGTTGTCTTCTAGTAAATCCGCCGAGAGGAGTCCGGTGGTCAGGAGTAAAAGCAGGCTGAAGCGCAACATAAAGCAGGAGGCCCCACATCGTGGGACCTTTGCTCTTAAAGACAACTTAAAGGACCTAGGGGGTTATTCGCCCAAGGCACTTTTTAAACGGTATTGAGCCTTGTTTAACTCCGTCACGGTGCGCAGGTAGTCTTGTTGGCTCTGGAGGGCGTCCTGTTGCGATTGCAGCGTTTCAAGGACAGCTCCCACGGCAAACTCCCGGCGTTTTAAAGCCAGTTGCAGGCCTTCTTGGGTGGCTTTGACGCCCTTGGCCGCATCTTGGAGTTGAACTTGGAGGACTTGGACACTGCTCAGGGCCTCAACGACTTCACGGGTAATGCTTTCACGGACGCGTTCTTGCCCGAGGCGTGTTTGGGCCTCGGCGGCTTGGGCGGCTCGTTCGCGGGTAGAATCAAAGATACCGCCTGGGCCAATTTTCCAAGTCAGGGCGACGAGCGTGTCGGTGCTTCGGCCGAAACTAGTTTGGCTCGACGAGGTGCTACCACCCAAGCCGCCGCCAAAAACTTGGGCGGTTAACGTAGGGTAGAGTGGAGCATACCGTGCCGCATTATAATTTTCCTGAGCGGCGGAGCCGAGGGCTTCCGCTTCGGCGATTTCAGGCCGATGCTGTACGGCCAAATTAACCAAGTCACTCAAGTTGTTGCTTCCGGGGGATAACGCAAGGGGGGCGGGGTGCTGATCGGTCGCCCGAAGTTCGCCGGTAATATTTAACCGCAGGGTTTGGGCGAGGTGTGCCGCGGCGACTCGCCGTGCATCGATAGACTTTTGATAGGCCAAGCGAGTGCGCGTCAGTTGGGCGTAGGCACGCAACTCGTCGCCCTTGGTGGTGAGTCCGGCCGTCACGGCGGCTTGGACTTGGCGATGGAAGTCCTCGGCAATCTTCACGGCCTCGGCATTGATTTTTTCTGCTGCCTGAGCTCCGACGAGCTCAAAGTACCCAGTGGTGGCTTCTAGTATGCTCCGTAGCCGCTGGGATTCTAGTTGATGAGAGGCGGCGAGGGAGAGCTGTTGGGCGGCGAGACGTCGGTATACCGCTTCTCCTAACTCAAGACGAACTTGTACTACCGCCCCGGCTTGAATGGATTCCTTGTTCACGTCGGATACCGGTCCGCCGAAACTTTGGAGCATGCCTGAATGATTTTGGTAGGCCACGCCTGGCGAGATGGTGGGGAAAAGTTGCCACAGCGTGCTGTCTTCTCGGGCTTGGGCTTCCCGCAGTTTTTCTTGGGCCGTTGCGATTTCCAGGTTTTGAGCCCCGACCAACTTTAAGACGGTGGGCAGGTCGACGGTTTCTTGCTGGGTTTCTGCCGCGTTCAGGGCAGCAATTCCTGACGTTAGTAAGATTAATAATAGGGCCGAACGCATGTTATTTAGCAGCGAGGTTCACGGCTTGGCCATCGGTCACGGTGGCGGTACCCACGACTAAAACTTTATCTTCTGGCCCGAGGCCAGAGAGGACTTCGTAGTGCACGCCATCCGTGAAGCCGACTTTGAGCACGCGGCGCGAGGCTTTGCCTTGTTGGTAAACAAAGGCAACCGCTGTGGCCTTTTCCATCACTACGGCGGCGATGGGCAGGAGGTTGGTGTGTCGATGGGTTTCGATACCCAACTTTACGTTCGCAAAAGTGCCGGGCTGTAAAGCGTCGTCGGGATTGACCACTTCAGCTTCAACCAATAAAGTTTTGGTAGTCTGATCGAGGCTGTGGGAGTGACGGGTGACCGTAGCTTGGAGCGTGCGAGGTTTGGCGCCATCGATGGTGAACGTGAAAGCCTGCCCAAGGCTCACCAGCGAGGCTTCGTATTCTGGCACGGCCGCTTGGATACGTAGGCGGGAAGCATCGGTGAGGGTAAGCAGGGCAGCTTGAGAGCTTGGATTATTGCTCGTCGCGGCAGGAACGAAAGCACCTGGGTCGACCATGCGACGTGTGATGGTGCCATTGAAGGGAGCAGTGATGTGCGAGAAATTGATTAAAGTCTGAATCTGGGTGTGTTGGGCTTGCGCCACGAGCAAGTGTGCCTCAGCCACATCGAGCGCTTGTTGCGTTACAAGTTCAGGTGCCTTGGCAGCCGCTTCCCGAACGTGTTTCGCTTCGACTTCTGCGAGTTTTAATTCCGCTTGGGCTTTGGCCTCTTGAGCGACGAGTTCAGGGACTTCTAATTCAAGCAGCGAGCGACCTGCTTTGACCTGATCACCCATTTCGACGTTCACTTGGTGGACATAGCCACTCACTTTGGCGTAGAGCGTGATTTGTTGGTAGGGCTTTACTTCGCCGAGCAACTGAATGCTGCGAGTGATGTCGCCCGTTTGGAGTTGGGTCGTTTCGAAATCGACGGCCCAAGCGGCGGTCGTGAGACCACAACCTAACAAGGAAAGTGAAAGCAACTTGGCAGAGTTCATGGTGTAAAATAGGGGCTTTGGGGGTCTTCAGAGTCTAAGGACGTGGTGCTGGCCGTGGTTTGGTGACGGAATAACCAAGCGTAGGCCGAGGGGATGAGGAAGAGGGTAGCTAGCGTGCCGAAGATAAGGCCGCCGATAACCGCTCGAGCGAGGGGAGCATTTTGTTCGCCGGCTTCGGTGGCGCCGAGGGCCATTGGAATCATCCCCGCCATCATTGCTAGACTGGTCATCAACACGGCACGTAAGCGTAGTTGGCCTGCTTGCAGGGCCGCTTCACGAGGGGCCTTGCCTTGACGGCGGCTTTCTTCGGCGGCGGTGACGAGGAGAATGCCATTCGCGACTGCCACGCCGAGTGCCATGATGATGCCAATATAGCTTTCAATGTTGAGGGTGCAATGGGTGACCCAGAGGCTGACGCCCGCACCCAGGAGTACGATAGGGAGAGTGCAGAGGACGCTCGCGGCGACACGGAAACTTTGGAAGTACCCCGTCAGTAAGAAGGCAATCGCAAGTAACGCGAGCAGGAGACCTTGGCGGAGCCCATCGAGCAGGGTTTGCATCGGGGTGATTTGGCCGCGGACGTCGACGTGAACTTTGGCGGGTGGTGCCCCCGCTGCGGCGATAGCTTCGTTAAGCCGTTCGGAGATTTTACCGAGGTTAGTGTTTTGGTAATTAGCGGTGAGCGAAACCAGTCGTTGCATGTTGTAGCGATCGTATTCGCCTACGGTGGTGCTCGGTTTTAACGTCGCCACGGAACGCAGTAGCAGCGGTTGGTGATCATTATTACCAATGGGCAAGTTGGCCAAATCTTCTGCCGAGTGGGTGGCTGGACCGGGAATTTGCACTTGGACTTGGTAAGCTACCCCTGACTTAGGGTCGGCCCAGTAGTTTTGTTGAATAAAGCGGGTCGAGAAGGTGGCCGCTACCACGGAGCGCGAGGCTTCACTCATGCGAACTCCGAGACGGCCTGCTTTTTCGCGGTCGAGGTTAACTTCTAGCGTGGGGTAGTCGAGGTTTTGGGCGATTTGCAGGTCGCGCAGTTCAGGAATCTTTGCCAATTCGCTGCGTAGTTTTTCGGCATGGGCCCGGCTGTCGGCTAAGTTGGGGCCACTCACGGCAATTTCAATTGGGGTGGGCGAACCAAAACTCATTACGCGACTGATAATATCAGCGGGCTCAAATGAAACCCGCAGTTCAGGGATTTCGCGGGCGAGACGGTGTCGCAGGTTTTCTTTGGCAACGTTGAGGTCGACTTTGCTTCCGGCCTTAAGTTGCACTTGTAGTGTCGCTTCATCGGTGCCGCTGTTCCAAGCATAGACTAAGTTTACGGGGTAGTTGGGTGCGTGGACGCCGACGAGACCTAAGGTGGTAGCGATATTATCCGCTCCCAACTCGCTTTTAATGATCTCTAAGGTTTGGAGTGCCAGTTTTTCGGTGGCATCTAATTTGGTGCCGGAGGCGGCCCGGATTCTTAATTGCAATTGCCCGTTGTTGGCGGGCGGGAAAATGTCGCGTCCTAATTGCGGGTAGAGCAGCGCCACGAGTGTGAGGCCGAGGATTAAGCCGCCGATGACTAAGGCACCCGCCTGTTTCAAGGTGCCTTGAAGCGCTTTGTGGTACTGTGCCGTAAGCCAGGTTAAGAAGCCTGCTTCAGGTTTACGGTGGGTCCCAGAAAGTAGCCAAATCGAGAGGATGGGGAGGAGGGTGGTAGAAAGGACGAACGAAGCCACCATGCTGAAACCTACCCCGAGCGAGAGCGGCAGGAATAAGGCTCGGGCGGCTCCCTCCATGAAGAAAGAAGGCAAGAAGACCGCAATCACGCAGAGCATCGCCAAGAAGCGTGGTACCGCGGTACGTGCAATCGCTTGACGGACTGCCCCCGCTAGGGGTTGTTGCTGTTCTAACTCATGGTGCACGGCTTCAATCGCAACCGTGGCTTCGTCGACTAAGATACCCACCGCTAAGGCCAGGCCACCTAGCGTCATCAGGTTGATGGTTTGGCCGCAGAGCCACAGCCCTAAGATAGCCGTTAAGAGGGCGAGCGGAATATTGACGACGACGATGAGCGTGCTACGGAAATCTTTTAAGAAAATTAAGACCATGAGCCCGGTCAGGCACGCTCCGAGGATGGCTTCGAGGAGTAAGTCGTGGATGGCTCGTTCAACGATGGGGCTTTGATCCATTTCGTAACTCACTTTAACATCGCTGGGTACGGCGTTTTGGAAGCGACCTAAGTTTTCTTTTACGAGGGAAACGACGGCGAGCGTCGAGGCATCAGCTCGTTTCGTCACGGGAATGTAAACCGTGCGTCGACCATTGACTAAGGCGTGGCTGGTGACCACGTCGGAGCCATCGCTGATTGTTGCCACATCACGCAATAAAATTGGGGGATTTTGATTCAGTCGCAGCGGAACCGTTTCGAGATCTTTGATGCTTTTGACGGTGGAGTTGATGGGCACTTGGACGTTTAAGTCACCAAGGCTTAAGTTGCCGCTCGGAGCGATAGTGTTGGCCCCTGCGAGGGCAGCGGTAACTTCTTCGGGGGAGACGCCGAGGCTACGGAGTCGGTCCGGGTTTAAATTGATGAGAATGGTGCGGGCACTGCCACCGAAGGGAGGTGGTGCCGAAACGCCCGGGAGGGTTGCGAAAAGCGGTCGGACGATATTGAGGGCCGCGTCTTGCAGTTGCGCTACGGTACGCGTTTCGCTGGAGAAAACCAATTGTCCAACGGGGACGCTCCCCGCATCGAAGCGCATGATGAAGGGCGGCACCGTGCCGGGAGGCATCATGGCTCGGGCACGATTAACGTAGCCAATTGTTTCACTCATCGCCTGGGACATGTCAGTCCCCGGGTGAAACTGTAGTTTCATGATGGCAGCCCCTTGAATATTGCGCGACTCGACGTGTTCGATGCCGGTGATATACAGGAAGTGGTATTCGTAGTAGTAAGTTAAGAAACCTTCCATCTGTCCCGCATCCATACCACCATAAGGTTGGGCCACATAAATCGTGGGAACGTTAAGTGGCGGGAAGACGTCCTTGGCGAGTCGTTGAACGCCGATGATGGCCGCAAAAATAATCGCTAAAACGGCGGTGAGTACCGTGATGGGTCGACGTAGGGCAAAAGTCAGCAGATTCATGCGGGGCAAGTCCTTTATGAGCGCTACCTAGCCCGCGTCAACGCACCACCACCCATTAACTGCCAGGATGAACAATTGTAATATTTCTCCCTCTTAAGGGGAGGACCGTTTTAAGTATCTTAAGTGCGCCGTGCTTACCAATTACCCAGGTCGTCAGCCGTCCCGGGCTTTTTATCAGGGCCGAGTGACCACACATCGTAGCCTTGGGGATGATGTATCCCGGGGCATTGGTATTGATAGGTGGTACCCCAAGGATCCGCGGGTAGTTCGTCGTCCTCTGTTTCAATGTAGGGCCCGTGCCACTTATCCGCTTTCCCCTGCGGAGCGTGGAAGAGGGCGGCAATGCCTTCCGCTGTCGAAGGGTATTCGCCCATGTCCTGATAGTAGCGTTGCAGCATGGGGCACAGACAATCGTCGATGTAGAAGTAGGCCTGACTCCGTTCGCCCCCTTTAACGTTTTTATCCAAGTAGCGCTGCATTCCCGGTAGACTGTTTCCAGTGTGGAAATGAGCCCAGGTGAGTGCTGCGACCAAGATCATGACTAAGCCCAATAGAATCATTATGAGGCCCCAAGGGAAAGGTTTTGGCACGGACGGGCTGGCAGGCATTCTTGAAGGAGTATGGATAGGATGTTGGCCGGTGAAAGCCTGCACTTTTTAAAAACGGCACAAAAAAGCCCGCTGAGGTCAGCGGGCTTGAGTTTCGGTGAGTTGCTAAATTACTTAGCAGCAGCAACCGTGAGGGCCTTGGTCTTAGCGTGGACCGAAGCTTCAACGGTGATAGCCTTACCGATTAAGGCCTTGATGTCTTCAGCACCCTTGGTTTCAGGGGTGAGGGTGATCTTGGTGGCCTTGCCGTCCTTAGGAGCGACGACGATTTCTTTCTTCTCAGCGTCGTAGGACTTGAGGGTGCCTTCGGTTGTCACGGTCTTACCGCAACCAGCTTGAGCAGCGGCGGCGAGGGTGAGGGCGGAGAGAATGGAGAGGAATTTCTTCATAGTGGTATGTAAGACCTTCTGTGTTGAGGGGTTTTTGAAAGAAAGCAAACCACAATCTAGGTTGAAAACACTATGGGTCTATCCATCTTGCCAAGCATGGCGAGGTTCCCCCTTTGGCTAAAAGTCCTAATTTTAAGCGTTTTTGCCCTGCAAACTGGGGTTTTGTGGGCTCATTCGATTCCGGAAATCCCTGTTCGAGGCAGTTTTAACAGCGACGGCCAAGCGGAGATCTCGATCGAGATTAACCCCCGTAATTGGGATGCAACCCCTTCGGAAGCCCCGTCCTTAGAGTATAAAACCTTCCTCACGATGACTCCGGCGCAGAAGCAGGAACTCATTCGACGGAGTCAGGAATACATTAATCGTTCAATTGAGTTTACCTTCGAGCCCTTGGGTCGAGTCCAACCCGATTTCACTTTCGATTTCATTGCTGAAGATAGTAAGCCTTTGAAGGCCCCCGAAGATGCGGTGGTCGTCGTCGGTCGTTGGAAGACGAAAATCCCCGCGGGCTTGACGGGATGGAAGGTGAAGTCGATGCCGAACCATAAAGTCTCCGTCCTGTTTTTAAACGCGGTGAATGGTGAGCCACATGAACGCTTTGCCGTGCTCTTTCCGGGAGAGACGAGCTTCACGTTGGATTTGACCTCGCTTACCAATACCAAGCCTGTCGTCGCGACAGAGGGTAGTATTGCGGCCCAAGGTGGGAAGAGCCAGCGCTGGGAAGTTTTTAATAGTTTTTTAAAAGCCGGCTACTTGCACGTCTTGCCTGAGGGTTTGGATCATATTCTATTCGTGCTCGGTTTATTTTTATTAAGTCGCTCCTGGAAGCCGGTCTTAACTCAAGTGACGGCCTTTACCTTAGCTCACTCCTTGACGCTGGGTTTGGCGGCTTCGGGTTTGGTGCGGGTGCCCGCGAGTATTGTGGAGCCTGTGATTGCGTTGAGCATTGCGGCGGTGGCACTCGAAAATATTTTCCGCCCGCGGTATACGCCTTGGCGTCTGTTGATTGTCTTCGTTTTTGGCTCGATTCACGGACTTGGTTTTGCGGCGGGCTTAGTCGAAAAGCCCATTCCGCACGACGGCTTCTGGGTGGCCTTGACGGGCTTCAACTTAGGTGTGGAAGGGGCGCAGCTTTCCGTCATCGCATTGGCCTTTATCCTGACCTTCTGGATGCGTGATGAAGCCAAGTACCGTAAATGGGTGGTCATTCCTGGCTCGGTCATGATTGCTATCACCGGCCTCTGGTGGGCCGTTGAGCGGATTTTGAACGGCGGGGCTTAAACTCGGCTTTGGGGTGGACGTTTACGTTGTTCGTAAATGTACCACTGTTCCAATTTCTCCCGGGCCCAAGGGGTTTTGCGTAGGAAGTTTAAACTCGATTTAATCGAGGGGTTAAATTCGAAGCAGCGAATGCGGATTTGGTCGGCCAAGCCATGCCAGCCATGACGTTCGACCATAAATTCGAGGACCTTTTGTAAGGTGACCCCATGCAAGGGGTCATTGGGGTGGGCACGTTCCTCGGGTTCGGATGCAGTCATCTCGGAATGGTTTAGAGACCGATGACGGTGACATCCACGGGGCGTTCAATCGCAAAGCGGAAGGGGACGTCCCGTTTTTCACCGGGATTTAATTCCTGGCGCCATTCTAAGAATTTGGACTCGTTAAGTTTTAAATTCTCGGTGTCCTTTTCGTAAGCGGGTTCTTCGATGACGACTTTAATGTCGGCATTGTTAGAGATCGGCAATTGATCCCAGATGACCAATTCGATGGGCGTAGGTTTGCCGTTTTTAACTTTAAAAACTTGGTCAATCACGGTGCGTGCGGTTTTGGTTCCGAAGACCCCAGATACCTCTTCCCGGCGTCCAATTTCTTTACGCTCCACGGAAACGGATTGATCGACGCCGAGGTAAGTCCAGAACTCTTGGCCCGCAGGGACGAGGTCGAGAGATGCGTTCGACACAAAGGCCCCGTCGAGGAAAATAGCCGTGGGTCCAGGAAGGAACGGGAAGTCGGTTTTATTAACCGCCTTGGTTTTGAGGTAAACGTAAGGTGAGAGCTTTGGTACGCAGGTATAACGGAAGGTCGAAGGGAACTGGGCTTCGGTAACGGAAACTTTGGCGACCTTGTTGTCGGAGGGAATGTCCGAGAGTCGGGTGATGGTGAACGTTGCTGCGGTGCCGCCCGTGGTGATCTCAGCATCTTCGAATTTAACAGCACGTTTATTTTGAATTTTTTCGACTTCCTCTCCCATGCTCTTGTCTGCGGGTAAGGCCTTGGCTAAGCTGTTAGACATTCTAAGTCTCCGCATCTTGGAATCAGACACACCATCGAGTTCGGTAGCTGGAGTAAGGGCTGCCATGCCACCAAAAGCGACGACTTCCGCTTTGGAAAGAAACCAAGGGTTCATTTGTGGTTCGCGACCAGCGATGCTAGGTTGGGCTGTGGACAACTTGAGTTGCACGTTGTGCCAATCTTCCCCAGTGAATTGACGGACCTCCGCGTGGTACCCAATGGAGAGCGTTTTGGCCTTGGTGTCCGCCCGTAAATCATAGGTCGGATGCCATGAAGGGCCCATCACGAGGTAACTTAGTTTCAGTTCGACTTCCTGGGTTTGATGCACGTCGACATGGACTCGAGCCATTTGACGAACTTTTTGTCCCGCTCCGCGGGCGCTTGTTAATTCCCGATTTAAACGATCAGTCTCTTTACGCACAACTTCCCGGCGGTCGGCGAGGACGAAACTTTGACGATCTAGTTCCGTCCATTGTTCATTTTGGAAGGCGAGAAAAGTTTGCCACTTCGTCGGATCCATCTCGGGATTGGCAGACTCTTTGCCTGTACTGGTGAGACGATTGAAAATTTTATCCAGTGCACTCCGACGGAACGCCAGTTGGGCTTCTTCCGCGACAATTTCTTGGCGCTTAAGTTCTTGGGCTTGCAGGGCGGCTTGGAGGGTGCGGACCTTTTCGTTCGTCGCTTCTTTGGTTTGTATGGTCTCGGTTCGGATGTCGATGAGGGTAAAGTCGCCCCGGCCTTCGACTTTGATGCCGTCCATATCCGTGGAATTGGGTAGGTTATCAAAAATCAATGAATGCTCGCCTACAGGGAGGTTCAGTTTGATGCTGCGGACTACTTCAGCGCGGTCCGCATAGACGGTGACTTGGCTGATTTTAGCCGCTTCGGTGGTGACTTCAGCAGCTGAGAGTAAGCCCGTAAAGAGGCCGAGGCTGAGAATGGAAAGTTTCATAGTTAGGAATTTTTGGGGGATTATTGACCAACGATGGGGAAGTTCTCGGGGCGCTCGACGATGAAGCGGAAGGGGATGTCGCGTTTCTCAGAGGGTTTAAGTCGCAGGTGCCACTCGACAAATTTCTGTTCGTTCATCTTAAAGTCATCGGTGTCTTTTGTGTACTTGGGTTCTTCGAGAAGAACTTTAATTTCTTCATGATTGGAGACCGGGAGTTGGTCCCAAATCACTAAATCACTATCGAGCGTTTTAGCGTTATTTACTTTAAAGACGTAGTCATAGACCGTGCGGGCGGTTTTGGAATTAAAGAGGCCGCCTTTTTCTTCGCGTTTGGCGAGTTCCTTGCGTTCGACGGTGATGTTTTGATCCACGCCGAGGTAGGTCCAGAACTCTTGGCCTGCTGGCACGAGGTCGAGGTACGATTTAGCAACGAAGGCACCGTCCAGGTAAACGGAAGTGGGGCCAGGAAGGAAAGGGTAGTCCGTCTTATTGGCCGCATTTGTCTTCAGGTAGACGTTAGGCGCGAGCTTAGGTACACAGGTGTAACGGAACGTCGCCGGGAAGGCATCTTCAGCAATCGCAACTTTAACGGGCTTATTGTTGGCGGAGATGTCGTATTCACGTGCGATGGCGAAAGTAGCGGAAGTGCCGCCTTGGACGACTTGGATGTTTCCAGTTATGCGAGAGAAGCCCCAATCTGAGCCATCCTGCCCCGGCTTTCCTGCAGTCTGCGCAAACATTTGGTTCTGTTGTTTGGCTCGATCTCCCGTTATTAGGTTTTGAGAACTCGTCACTGACATTGGTGCACCCGCGGCCACAGGTTCGGCTGCCGGCAACGGGGTGAGTTTTTCAATATGCCAAGGTGAAAGTTCGGGTTCGCGGCCTATTAGCCCTGGTTGGGCAGTGGAAAGTTTTAGGGTGACGCTTTGCCAGTCTTCCCCGGTGGTTTGGCGTACTTCGGCATTATACGCTACTTGGAGTTTCTTGTTTTTTGTATCAGCTCGTAGATCATACGAGGGCGCCCAGCCCGCACCGGTTACAAGGTAGGCAAGTGTGAGGGTGATGTCGGCAGGTTGCACGTTTTCGATTTTGACCCGGGCCACTTTATGGAAGCGGAAACGGGTTTGGCTTAACTCATTTAATTCACGGGTTAAACGGTCCGATTCTTTGGCAAGGTCGTTGAGTTGGCTTTGGTTTTTAATCGATTCTTGGCTCAGACGTGCCAGCTCGGCCGTGTGAAAATTCAGGTAAGCCGCCCATTTGGCAGGGTCCATTTCAGGGTTGATCGATTCTTTCCCGACGCTCGTGAGACGTGCGAGTACTTTGTCGAGGGCGGCACGTTGACTCTCGACGCGGTTGTTGGCTTTGGAAAGTTCATCCCGCTGCCGTTGCACTTGATTAATCTCGGCTTGCTTGGTGCGGATGCGGGTGTCGTCCACTTCGAGCGTTTGCAGCGTTTCCGCTCGAATATCAATTAAGGTGAAAGCTCCTTCACCGTAAACGCGAACGGAGCCGAGGTCGGTCGAGCCAGGAAGGTTATCGAAAATCAGAGTATGTTCACCGGCGGTTAAGTTGAGCTTAATTTGACGCATCACTTCAGCGCGATCGGCGTAAACGGTGACTTCCGTGACCTTAGCTTCCTTGGTAGGAATTTCATCAGCCAGCAGCAGCGCCGCAGAGGCGAGCAGGGTAAAAATAAGACGGCGCATAGGGGGAGGGTTATCTTTATAGCGTCTCAGTTTATATTGTCCGTCTAATTTATCGGCGGCTTTTAAGAGGTGGAAATAAACGAAAAAGGTGCTTTTAGAGCTTTTGGTGACCAGTTCATGACTTGCGACAGTTGGGCCCTTGGTCATATTAACTGAAGCTATGTCGGATTTCGTCCATGTATCCCGGGGCGGGGCCATTATCGGCAAGTATCCTTTGCAAGATATGCCGGTGTTGTTGGGAGTTGGGACGGTGCTATTGACCGATTATTTTTGGCAAGAAGGCATGGCTCGTTGGGAGTTGGTGAGCAGTCGCTTCCAAGCCCCCACCGTTCCTCCGTCCGTCGCTAAGCCACCGGCGTCACTGGCGGGAACGGATCGTTTCTACTGTTTACGTTGTAAAAGTTATTTTCCGAAGACGGTTGAACAGCGGAAGGGCAGTTTCATGACCGAAGTCTTTTATTGGATGGTCAGCCCGATCGCGGGTGGCCTTTACGCTATTGGGAATGAAATGAGCAAGACGCAGCATTGTCCGCGGTGTAACTCGCGGCAAATCCGGGAAGAAATTTGGTGAACCTCGGCTTAGGCCTTGGGCTCTTCTTCGACCGTGCGAATGCGGAGTTCGCGCAATTGCTTGGGCGTGACGGCTCCGGGCGTTTGGGCCATGAGGTCTTGGCCACGTTGCGTCTTGGGGAAGGCAACGATGTCGCGAATCGAACTGCGACCGGCGAGCATCGCCACCACGCGGTCAAAGCCGAGGGCGATACCACCGTGGGGTGGCGCACCGTACGAGAAGGCTTTCAGCATGTAACCAAAGCGACTTTCAACAATGTCTTGGGGGATCTTTAAGACATCTTCAAACACCCGTTTTTGTACGACCGGGTTGTGAATTCGAATTGAGCCACCACCGAGTTCGACACCGTTAAGCACGATGTCGTAGTGCTGACCACGCACCTTGGCGGGGTCCGTAGCGAGGAGCGGTTCGTCTTCGACCACGGGAGCCGTGAAGGGGTGGTGGGCCGAGAGGTAGCGCTTTTCTTCTTCGTCCCAGAGCATGAGGGGGAATTCGATGACCCAGAGGAAATTGTATTGATCCGTCGGCAGGCTGAGGCGGCCTTTAGCTTTCAATAAGGCAGCGGATTCCAGACGAATGCGGCCGAGAATGTTCGAGGCTTGTTCCCAAGGAGCGGCGGCGAAGAAGATGATGTCTCCGTCGGTAATGTTGAGTTGCTTTTCGAGGGCCGCTTTTTCTTCGGGAGAGAAGAATTTGGTGATGGGAGATTTCCATTCGCCGCCTTCGCATTTGATGAAGGCCAGGCCTTTGGCACCTTGGCTCTTGGCGATGGTTTCCAGGTTGGTTAATTCGCCCTGAGTTAAATCAGCGAGCCCCTTGGCATTGATGGCGCGCACCACTGAACCCGGCGTGTTGGCCGCCGTTTGGAAGACCTTGAAAGCAGAGTTCTTGAATAAAGCCGTGAAGTCTTGAATCTCGAGGCCGAAGCGGGTGTCGGGTTTATCAATGCCAAAACGGTTCATGGCTTCTTGATAGGCCATGCGAGGGAAGGGCGTAGGCAGGTCGACGCCAAGAGTTTCTTTCCAGGTGCGCTTCAGGATGCCTTCAATTAAGGCGTACATGTCCTCGCGATCGATGAAGGACATCTCGATATCCACTTGCGTGAACTCAGGCTGACGGTCAGCACGTAAATCTTCGTCGCGGTAACAACGGGCCATTTGGTAGTAGCGTTCAACCCCGGCCACCATGAGCATTTGTTTGTATTGCTGAGGGGATTGCGAGAGCGCGTAGAATTCGCCGGGATTGAGTCGGCTCGGGACGAGGAATTCACGAGCGCCTTCGGGCGTGCTCTTAAAGAGCGTCGGCGTTTCTACTTCGATGAAGCCTTGTTGGTCCATTTCGGCGCGGATGGCCCGAGCGGCTTGGTGGCGCAACTTGAGGAGACCGAGGTTGCGGGGGCGACGGAGGTCGAGGTAGCGGTATTCCAGACGGAGGTCTTCGTTAACCTTATCGGCCTTATCGTCGTCCATCGGGAAAGGCAGGTCTTGGCAATGGTTGTGCACGGTCAGGTGCGAGGCCACGACTTCGATGGAGCCCGTTGCGAGTTTGGGGTTCACGGTGTCGGCCGTACGCGCAGTGACGGTGCCGGTGATTTCGATGACCGATTCCGACTTGAGGCGTTGGGCGTTTTCTTGGAGCGAGCCTTGGCCAGGGCGGAAGACGACTTGCGTAATGCCTTCGCGGTCGCGGAGGTCGACGAAGGTAACGCCCCCTAAGTCGCGCTTAGTGTCGACCCATCCTACGAGGGTGACGGTTTTGCCAGCGTCGGCTGGGCGGAGGGCGTTGCAGAGGTGAGTGCGTTTCATAGTGCGGTAGGACGAACAGAGTGAAGGGGTATGCTTAATGACTGGATAATTGGGCGGTCAAAGCCCAAATCGTTGGAAACCATCAAGAAAGGGGTTCTTCAAGGGTTTTACAAGGGGTAACGTGGGCTCGTTCACACTTGGGGCGGCGTCGGCAGGTAGGGGTCTTGGGGCTTTTGATTCGCTTGGTGTCCTGAATTATCGCCGTATCAACCTCGATGTCACCGCCTGCCGGAAAGTCCTTTGATCGCTTGGCCGAACCTTATGAAGCCCTCGAGCGTGCGGCTTTCGGTGGGTTACTGGAAACGGCCCGCTTTGAGTTTTTAGGCGAACTACATGGTTGTCGTCGGGTGCTCTTATTGGGGGATGGCGATGGTCGCTTGTTGGCTCGCTTAGTCGGACTAGCCCCTCAAGCCACAATCATTTCAGTGGATCAAAGCGCCGCAATGCTTGCCAAGGCCCAGCGGAGATTGCGACCCGAAGACCTGTCGCGGGTAAAATTTTACCACGCAGATGTTTTGGTGGCGGATTTAGGCGGGGAAAGGCTCGATGCTATTGTGACCGCGTTTTTCCTCGATTGTTTTTCTCAGCCCGAGGCCGAGCAGGTGGTGCAGCAAATGGATAAGCTCATGGCTCCGTCGGCTTTATGGTTGGAGGTGGATTTTGGTCTGCCGGCTCGAGGGTGGCGTCGCTGGTATGCGCAAGGTTGGCTTAAATTGATGTACACTTTCTTTCGTTGGCGTACTGGAATCACGGCCAAGGCTTTGCCCGACTTACAAAGCACCTTTCACAACCTAGGTTGGCAACTGATGAAGTGTCAGACTTACCGCGCAGGCTTTGTCTACAGTCGGCTTTACCAAAAGAACCGTCAGGGCTAATTCATCATCGCAAGACCGCGGAAAACGAAAACTAAACCCAAGGCGATTAAGAGGTATGAAGAAACGTACGGAGCTTTCGAGGCGAGTTGGTTCATCCATCCAGAGTTTTCGGTCATCTTCTTGATGCCCCACGCGGCCAGCACTCCGACGGAAATTAAAGTCAGGGCGAGTCCTAAACTAAAGGCGGCCACGATACCAAACCCGAGGGTGAACTCCTTGAGTTGCAAGCAGACAATGAGAATCGAAACCGCGGCTGGGCACGGCATGAGACCGCCCGTGAGACCAAAGAGGATGATTTGGCCGGTGGTTACTTCACGATTGGCAAAGCGCTTTTGAATATCGGCGGCATGGGCTTGGGCGTGCGCGTCTTCGTCAAGGTCATCGTGATGGTGATGTTCGACAAAATCGACTTCGACTCTGTGTTGGCCCGAAGGACCAGCTAAACTAACTACGGCTTTAAATTCATGGGGCTCGGGAATGGTGGTATTGGACTCCCAGAAAGTGTTACAGGTTTTAAACGTGAAAACTTGTGCGGTGCCGTCGGGTCGCACGGTTTTAACTTCGAGTGGTTGTAGGCCCTTTTGTGCGGGGAAGTTGATGCGAAATACGGGAGGCACACCCGCTTCAAAGACATCAAGCACCAAGTCGCCATCGGGCGTGGTTAGCGCTTTGCTTTCATCGTGGTGGTGATGGTGGTGCGATTGTTTGAGACGGGAAATCGTCCACACGGCCATTCCCACAACGACCAGACCGCTAATGAGCAAAAAGTAGGGTTCAGTGGTTTCGACATTCCACTGACTGCCATATTTCAGTGCCATGGCGGCTAAGATCCAAATAATGAGCGAGTGCGAAATCGCCGCGCAGAGTCCGAGTAAGGCGGCTTGGAGGACCGTGCCACGAACGGCGATGATGAACGCCGCCATCATGGTTTTGGAGTGCCCAGGTTCGAGTCCGTGCAAGGCACCTAAAACAATGGCCACGGGAACATACAACCAAGCATGGGCCGTGCCGGCTTGGATGAGTTGGCTGAAGTCCATAATCGGAAACTTATTAAAGCCTAAAGTGAAGTCGATGGAGTTTATCGCCCGCGTCCTGATGCTTAAACCTTTTCCCGCACTGCGGCGGCGTTCTTTTTACCGTAGGCAAAATAGATTACCAAGCCGATGGCCATCCAAACGATTAAGCGAATCCAAGTATCGCTCGGCAGGCCTAGCATAAGGTAGAACGAGCAGATTGCCCCCGCTGGGGCCACGAACCAAATCCAAGGCGTGCGGAAGGGGCGGTGGAGGTCGGGATCAAGCAGACGCAGGGCAATCACGCCCAAGCAAACCAGGGCAAAGGCAAAAAGGGTGCCGATGCTGCAGAGTTCACCGACTAAACCAATGGGAGCGAGGGCGGCGGCGATGGAGACGACAATGCCCGTCACGATGGTGATGCGTGCAGGGGTGCGAAAACGAGGGTGAACTTTACCAAAACCTTGGGGCAAGAGACCATCATTCGACATCGAATAAAACACGCGCGTTTGTCCGAGCATCATCACCAAGACCACGGAGCTCAGTCCTAAGATGGCGCCAAATTTAATGAACGGTGCTAACCACGGGTGTCCCATGGCGTCGATTCCTTTGGCAATCGGTTGAGCAATATTGAGTTGGTCGTATTTCACGACGCCGGTGAGCACGTAGGCCACTAAGATGTAAAGGACGGTGCAGATCGCGAGCGACCCCAGCATGCCAATCGGCATATCGCGTTGCGGGTTCTTGGCTTCTTGCGCCGCGGTGGAAACGGCATCGAAGCCGATGTAAGCAAAGAACACTACGCCAGCAGCCCGGACTATCCCGTCCCAGCCGAATTGTCCTGGTCCGGTTTGAGGTGGAATAAAGAGCCCTTGAGGATTGGCGGCGGTCATCCAGTTTGCGTGGTTAACGTGGCCGAGTCCAAGGACGATGAAAAGAATCACGATGCCTACCTTAAGGACGACGAAGGAGGCGTTCACGCGAGCCGAGGCTTCGATGCCGATGACTAAGACGACGGTGACGGCGAGGACGATGAAGAGGGCAGGCAGGTTAAGGACTGCTCCGGTGCTTACGAAGTGGCCTTCGCCCGTGGTCGTGTTGATGACCCAGTCGAAGGGCGCCTCGGCGATGCTACTTGGAATGTGCAAGCCAAAGCCTTCGAGAAAACCTTTGAGGTAGCCAGCCCAGCCCACGGCGACCGTCACGGCTCCGACGCCATATTCTAAGACTAAGTCCCAACCGATGATCCAGGCCATCAGTTCGCCTAAGGTCGCATAGGAATAAGTGTAAGCACTCCCTGCGACTGGCACCGTGGAAGCCATCTCGGCGTAGCAAAGTCCGGCGAGTCCGCAGGTAATGGCACTCAGCACAAAAGAAAGCACCACCGCCGGGCCAGCGTTTTGGGCGGCAGCGTGTCCCGTGAGCACAAAAATCCCCGCGCCAATGATGGCACCGATGCCAATCATGACCAAGTTGGTGGCGGAAAGAGAACGTTTCAAAGTCGTTTCGCCGGCCGCGGCGGCTTGTTGTTGTAACTCGCTAATACTTTTCCGGGTAAAAAGACTCATGAGGTTGGTCTTCTTTTAGTATTAAAATTAAAGACGGCAAGTGTGGAGGCGTCGCCCGCTCACGTCGCTGGTTGGGATGAAGTGGGATAGGTTAAGTGGTGTCTGCGTGGTGGAGTGTGGTGTTTTTTAATAATCTCGCCCTTTTTAAAAGGGCTGACCACTGTGCCCCGATGTCATTTGAATCGCTTGGCTTAGATGCCGCAGTCCTTAAAGCCGTGGCCGATCAGGGTTATACCACTCCGACGCCCATTCAATTAGCGGCTATCCCTACCGTTTTGGAGGGGACCGATGTGATTGGGATTGCCCAAACAGGTACGGGTAAGACGGCTGCTTTTACGCTGCCTTTAATCACGAAACTTTTACGGTCGAAGTCAGGTGCTCAGCGGGGGCAGGTGCGTTGCTTAGTCTTGGCCCCCACGCGCGAGCTGGTGGTGCAAATTGCGGAAAACATCCAAGCCTATTCGCGTTACGCCGGTCTCACCGTGGCTACGTGCTACGGGGGCGTGAGCGAGCGTCCGCAGATTGCCGCCCTTCGTTCCGGCTGTGATTTTTTGGTGGCTACCCCTGGTCGCTTGCTTGACTTGGGCAGCCAAGGTCATGGTAATTTTAGTGCGCTGGAATACCTCGTACTCGATGAGGCCGATCGGATGTTGGACATGGGCTTCTTGCCCGCGATTAATACAATCGTTCGTGCCCTGCCTAAGACTCGCCAGACGCTCTTATTCTCGGCGACTTTATCCCGCGAGATTGAATCCTTAACGCACCAGTTCCAGCGTTCGCCGAAGACGATTGAAGTCGGACGTCGTTCGAATCCTGCGGAGACGGTGACGCAATTCCTATACGAATGTCCAGGGGCTTTAAAGCAAGTGATGTTGCATCATTTGCTGAAAGATGAGGCGCAGGGCATGTCAATGGTCTTGGTCTTTGTACGCACTAAACATGGCGCCGATCGCGTTTGTCGTAAATTAAGCCAAGAAGACATTCCTTGTGCGGCCATTCACGCGAATCGTTCGCAAGGGCAACGTCAGCGTGCGCTTCAAGCTTTTAAGAATGGCGAAATCCGGGTGCTAGTAGCGACAGATATTGCTTCGCGCGGTATCGATGTCGACGGCATCACCCACGTGGTGAATTTCGATTTCCCAGATCAACTCGAGGATTACGTCCACCGCATCGGTCGGACGGGTCGTGCCTTGGCAACGGGGACGGCGATCACGCTCGTGACGCGTGAAGATTTTGGCGAATTACGCCGCTTAGAGCGGATTATTGGTAAGCACTTGCACTGCGGTAAACTCAAGGGCTTTGATTACACGCAACAAGCGCCACCCCGCGCTCCTGAAGATTTCCAGCGCCCTGAACAACGCGGCGGCCGTCCACAGCATTCCCAAGAAGGACACCAACATCCGCAAGGCGGTCGCTTTGGTGGTCAACGGGCAGCTCAAGGACAGTATCGTCCGTTTGGTCGTCCCGGCACGCGTCGCCGCGGCGGACCTCGCTAGGCCTTGTTTATCGGGGGTGGGGTACGAAGTACTCTAGATACCCAATCATCATTTCATCGTACGTCTGGTCGCCCCAGCGTACGATTTTTTGTGAATCGGGGTTGGCCGGATTGTTGCTGCTGTTGTCAAACACGGCCGTGAGTTTTAATTTACTGCCCCGCGGTAAGGTGTGGGGTTCTTGGTAGTCGTAACGCAATTGCCAGTTGAAGTCGTAGTGAGGGATATCCAAGAGCGTTTCCGTTTTTCCGTCGGGGGAGATTAATTCAAATTTAAACGCTTTGCCGCGGACATGCATGTGCGCCATCAAGGCGGTTACCGGGAGGTCAAAGGGGATTGGTCGCGTGATGGTTTCGACGTGATTAGCCTCTTGCGGTGGAATGTTGAGCGTGACCTTGGGCACGCCAATGGTGCGCATTTCGAATTTGGGCGGTTGAGGTGCAAAGAGCAGTCCCAGTTGGAGTCGCTCTTTCAGCGCGTGGCCGTTGGGTGTGTAGTGAATTTGAAAACTCAACTTAGCACCGGCGACTAATTTGCGCGCGAAGCCTTCGGGGTAAAGGTGCGCGCTGTTGCCAGGGACGTAAGCCGCCCAATAATCTTCGGCTCCCCCCGCTTGAATTTTAGCCCCCGGAGGGTGCATGCGAACGATGACGTGGTGAACGACGCCCCTTGCCGACGGCAAGATTTCATAACCTTGCACCCAGCGGTCTTCTTTAAAAGTAGTTTCGATGACATCGGTTTGGTAGGGCATCGTTCCCGTGGCCTTGATGTCATAGGCTCGGCTGAGCGGGAAAATGGCGTCGGGTTTGCCAATGGTCCATTGGCCTTCGTAGTGGCGTGGCAAGGGGGCGTCGGCGATGTCACCTTCGGGGTGTTCGGGGTCATTGAGCCAAGCCAGTAAGTCGTTTTTATCCCGCTCACCGAGCGAGCAATCATTAGTCCAAGGAGAGCGGGCGGTATGGGGGTCGCGGGCTGCGAACCAAGGGGGCATTTGCTGGTTGGTGATGACGCGCCGGAGGGCTTTGGCACGTTCGACAACCTTTTTATAAGCGTCTAAAGGGAACGGTGCGATGCCTTCGGTGCGATGACAATCGACGCAGTGATCTTGGAGGATTCGTGCAATGTCACGGTGGTAGGTGAGGGCGGTTTTTTCGGTCGCCGTTTGAGGTGTGAAATCCAGTTCACAACCTACGGGATCGGTGAAGCTGGGGTGCGGTTTTTGGCCTTTGAGCACGGCGTCGATGGCCGCTAACAGGTAAGCGTGGCGAGGTTGATTGAGGCTGTAGTTCACGCCGTATTGATCGTTGAGCGCTCCGCGGTAGCGAAGGGTACGCGTGGAATCGATGAAGAAGACCTCGGTGGTGGAGCGCGGATTTAGAATTTTCGCCGTGTGTTGATCCGCTTCGTGGATGTAAGGACTTTGACCACCCGCTTGTTGCCACTGCTCGGCAATCTCCGTTGCCGTTTCCGAGCGCATGGGGTTTAAGAAAAATAAATCGACCCCACGGTCCGCTAATTGACTCGCTAGCGCAATGAGGCTGGGAAGTTGCTTTTTACTAATAGGACAAGTCGCACTCGTGGTCGCGAAGACGACGCCATGTCGTTGTTTGACCTCGTCGAGTTGGTGGACTTTGCCTGTGAGGTCGGTGTAAGTAAAATTGGGCAGTTGGCGCCCGAGGCTTAAATCTGCTGGGTCGATGACCGCCTGACTCTGAGCCATCGCCGCGATGCTTATCCAGAGTAAGAGGAAACGCATAGGCAGGGGTTATTTCCTGTTTGTGGTGGTTTCAGGCAGGGGGTCAACTCCCGCGAGCGGGAAGTGGGCGTCGGGGACGTGCGAGGCCGCCATTTGCGCTTCCAATTGACGGACTAAAGCGGGGTTCTGCAGGGCAAGATTCGTTGTTTCGTTGGGGTCGGTATCAAGGTTGTAAAGTTCGGTCACGACTTGTCCGGTGGCTTTTAAAGTTTTGAGCATGTTGGTGCGCACGGCTTTCCATTTACCCTCAGCATTTTCAATCCAGATGGCTTGTTGGTGTCCGTAGCCAGGGAACTCGCGGTAGAGGGGGCTTTGACGTGGGCGATCTTGTCCGTGGAAGGTGGGCACGAGGCTTTCGCCGTTGGTGGGTACGGTTAAAGATACCCCAGCTAATTCGGCGAAAGTGACCAACCAATCTTCAAAGCCTGAAAGGTGATGAGCGTGCGAGTTGGCGGGGATGGAGGCAGGCCAGCGCACCACGGTTGGTTCGCGTACACCGCCTTCATAGAGTGAGCCTTTTAATCCTTTCAAGCCACCCGATGAATTAAAGAAATTGGTTTCGACGCCACCGACGTCATGTGTCGCGCCATTATCACCTGAAAATACAATAATCGTGTTTTGCGCTACGCCCGCTTTTTCTAAAGCTGCCATCAGTCGACCCACGTCTTTATCGAGTCGGGTAATCATCGCCGCATAGGTTGCGTGCGGGGTGCGATTGGGGACATAGGACCCTTTGGCTTTCGGCGCGAAGGGTGGGTCGTTGGCAAACTTGCCTTCATAAACTTTTAAATCTTCGGGCGGGATTTGCAGGGAGACGTGGGGCAGTGGCGAAGCGAAATAAATAAAGAACGGCTCGTGCGCATGTTGGGCGATGAAGGCTTCGGCTCCTTGAATGAAATGGTCTTCGCTGAAATCTTTGCCAATGAACGACTCATAGGCCTTGGGATTTTGCGGGTCAGCACCTGCGGGAAAGCCCGCGTGTCCGGGGACGCCTTTGGGGCCGTTTTGTAGCGGGATGAATTGTTGATCATCCCAAATGGCCGGCGGGTAATGGCTGTGGGCTTGCCACTGGCTTGTTAGGCCCAGGAAACGGTCAAAGCCTTGCTTCATCGGGTTGCCCGTAGATTCGAAGCTCCCCAAGCCCCATTTGCCAAAGGCGGCAGTCTTGTAGCCCGCTTGGCGGAGGATACCCGGCAGGGTCGTGATATGGGCCGGGAGAGGGACTTGTTCGCCTTCACCCACGTCATCGTTATCGCGCACCGGGGCGTGGCCAGGGTTGAGGCCCGTCATCAAGACTGCGCGCGAGGGAGCACAGACGGCGTTGCCACAGTAGTGGTGAGTCAGTACCATGCCTTCGCGGGCTAACTGGTCGACGTAGGGGGTTAGGATCTTCTGTTGGCCGTTAAAACCAACTTCGCCGTAGCCGAGGTCATCGGCCAGGACAAAGACGATGTTGGGCTTCTGCGGGGCGGCGGAGACCGTAAAAAGGGTTCCTAGGAAGCAGAGCCAAGGCAGGATTCTCATATTATGGGCGAAAGTGCAGGGGGTAACTCGGTCGGTAGTGCCTTATGAGTTTGTCGGGTTGACAACTGGCGAGCGGTGGGGCTTAACGAACCTTCCTTTTCTCGGGCTGTAGCGTAGTCTGGTAGCGCGCTTGCATGGGGTGCAAGAGGTCGTGAGTTCGAATCTCACCAGCCCGACCAGAGGAAAGACCCTCAAGACCCCCCTGAGCCTTAGCTCAGGTTAAGCACTCCGTTGCTGTCGCCAAAGGAGATCTTTTTGATACCAACATTTTGCAAGAGTGCCATGTGTAGGTTGCACATGGGGGTCTCGGCCGGGGAGAGTAGGCGGCGACCGGAGCGGATGGTGCCCGCACCACGCCCAGCCAGGATGAGCGGTAAGTCGGCGATATCGTGTTTATTGCCATCGCGAATACTGCAACCAAAGAGAATTTGGCTGTTGTTTAGGACGGTGCTTTCACCTTCGGAGAGACTTTGGAGTTTATTCAGCAGGTACGCAAATTGGCTCACGTTCCATTCGATGATTTTGGTGTACTGAGCCATAGTGTTCTCATCGTTCCGGTGGTGTGAAAGCCCGTGCCAGTAACTTTTAACGCCATCTAAGAAGTCAAAACGGCAGCCTGATTGGGCGTCGCCAATCATGAAGGTGCTAATGCGAGTGGAGTCAGACCAGAAAGCCAAGGCGAGGATATCGAGCATCAACCGTACGTGCTCGCGGTGGTCAGGGGGAATGCCTGGGCCGGGGCGGGGTAAGTCGAAACGACCTGCATTGATCCAGCGTTTTTGTGGCTTGAGCGTATTTTCCAGGCGACGTTCCACGGCGCGAATTGACTCCATGTACTCGTCGAGTTTTACTTTATCATTCGCACTGATTTTGCCTTTTAATAACCAGGCGTCTTCGCTCACCATGTCCAACACGCTGATGTCATCGCGTTGCAGGGCATTCGTGACAGCGGCTTGATTGGGGTTGAAGCCTGAAACCACGGGACCCGCGGAGGCGGTGCGGAAGAGGCGATCGAAGGCTAGTTGCGGGACGATTTCTTTAGGAACGGGCGTGTGGGGGTCGCGCCAAGAAAGGTGCGATCCATAGAGCATCGCAAAACCGCCCCCGACATTGTCGACGCCCGTGCGCGTAGGTTCGAGACCGAGTTCGAAACTAGGAAGCGGCGTACGGTTGCCGATTTCATCGGCCATCACTTGGTCGATGGAAACACCTCCGACATCAATGTCTTGTCCCGTACTGCGACGAACGAAACCACCATGCAGCCACGCGGGAACTTTGGGCCAGTGGCCGTTGCGACCAGCGGTGCGTTTATTTGTCAGATTTTCAAGGACGATGATTTGGTCCTTAACGTTTTTCAGCGACTGCAGGGAAGGCGAGAGCTCAAATTTTTCACCCGTACCAGCGGGACGCCAGCGCGATTCATTGACCCCGTTGGGCATGAAGAAGAAGGCGGAGCGCAGGGGAGGTTTCACTAACCGCTCTTCGGCTTTCAACTTAGGCGTCATGGCTTCCATGAGCGGAAGCGCCAAAGCGGCGCCACAACCGCGGAGCATCGTACGTCTGGATATGGGGCGGAACATAGGGTGGGGAGGGTTAGCGCTTTTGGCGCTCTTCATCGATAGCCTTAGTCGTTCGCTTAGGCTTTTCAATCGGGGAATGGTTCTCGAGTTCGTTGCGGTTGCGGAAAGGGGCGCTGAGGATGACTTCCTGCAGCAGGACTTTAGCTTGATAGTTTTGGGTCTCCATCTTGCTCAGGAGGTCCTCAATCGTCCCATCGTCGCGATCGACTAAGCTGCGACCTAAGGCGTAGCCCAAGACCTTACTGATGATTTGCCTGCCAAATTCGCGTTTTTGGTGTACCAATTGCTGTTTGAAGTCCGCAAAGCCTTTAAATGCCACGCCTGAGGCGGTTTTCCCTGAGGGGTCGATAGGCTTGCCCTTTTCATCTTTTTCACGCCAACGACCCATCATGTCGAAGTTTTCCAAGGAGAAACCGATGGGGTCGATGACATTGTGGCAGGCAGAGCATTCAGCATTGGCCCGGTGGACCGCCAGTTGCTCGCGTAGGCTTGCGCCCTTCTTTTTGCTGGAAGCCTGGGACAGGGGTGGGACGTTAGGTGGGGGTGGTGGCACCGGCGTGCCGAGCAGGGTGTTGAGCACCCAAGTCCCCCGGAGTACTGGGCTGGTTTGCTTGGTGTGTGAGGTTAGCATGTGCACCGCACCTAAACCCAAGAGACCGCCGCGTCGTCCATCGGTGATGGTGACTTGGCGGAAATTTTCTCCGTGCACGCCCTCGATTTGATAATGCTTCGCGAGGCGTTCATTGATGAACGTGTAGTCGGCGTTAAGGAGTTCTAAGAGACTCCGATTATTTTTGAGAATATAATCCATCAAGAGGACCGGTTCGCGGCGTAAGTCGGCGGCGAGTTGCACGGTGAAGATGCCTTTATATTCTTCGCCGGTGAAAGATACCGTATCACCCACGGCGTTAGTTCCGAGCCATTGCTCGGTGAAGTTCTCGATAAAGGAGCCAGACTTAGGGTCCGCGAGCATGCGCTCTAGTTGTGCCTTGAGCACCTCGGGTTGATTAAGTTGTCCTGCGTCGGCTAATTGGTTGAGCGTCGCATCGGGCGTGCTGTTCCATAAGAAGTAGGAAAGACGCGTCGCGAGTTCGTGGTCCGTGATGGGACGCAGGCCCGGTTCGGTGTGGTCTTTTTCGGTGCGATAGAGGAAGCGTGGGGAGACGAGGATGGCTTTATAGGCCAATTTCATCGAAGTCTCGAAGAGTTCACCCCGACTGGCCGAACGGTCATAGAGTTGGAGATATTTTTCTAAATCGCTGACGTTAACGGGTTGACGAAACGCTAGGCGAGCAAAGCGACTGAGCAGTTGGCTGGCGGCGGCCCGTTTTTCGGTTGGCGACTTAGTTTGAAGGGAGGCGGAGCTGATGTCGCCAAAGAGGCGCCGGTGGGCTTCTTGGCGATCGGCGGTGATGGCTTTGGGTTTATCTTTTAAAACTAAATCGCGCAGGTTGATTTCGCCCTTTTCCACGACCAGGGTAATACGATGCCAGCCGCGAAATAACTCCACTTGGAGTTCGACCGGTTTAGCGTCTTGATTTTTGAGCGTAAAACTTTGGGCCGCGATTCCATCAAGTTTGAGTACTAAGTTTGCTTGTGGAGCATTGATGGCTTCGGCGTGTAGGGTGAGGACATGCGGCGCTTTCATCGTCACGGGGAAGAAGATAGAGGCTTCTTCCTGCGCGTGTAAGTGCCCTGTGCGGTCGCCGGTGGCGGGTTTTTCAAAGTCCGCTGGTGCGAAAGTGCGGGTTTGCTCGGGGATAATCACCGCTTCATCGGTGATCGCTTCCGCGGCGTCTAAGTAGCGCTCCATCAAGATAACCGGCAAGAAGAGGGTTTCACCGTTGTTATTAAAACCTTCACCCCCGCCTCCATCCGAGGGGAATGTCTCGGAGAATTTCATTTTAAGACCCAAGAGGTCCCGGATAGTATTGTCGTATTCGAGGCGATTCAGACGCCGAGCCGTCACGGCTCCCGCATAGGGTCCCATTTCTTTGGCTGATTCGCGTAAAACTTTTTCTAACCAGTCAGAGACCAGGATACGATCAGCTTCGTCGGGTTGTTCCTCCTGGGCGGGAGGCATGGTGCGATTGCGGAGTTGGGAAATGGCGCTGCGCAATGCCCCGCGGTGGGCATTGATTTGGTTTAAGTCGCGCATGGCTAAGAAACCTACTTGTTTTCCTTCCTTGTGACATTCGATGCAGAAGGTCGTGAGGACTGGTCGGATTTCTTTTTTATAATAGGCGGCCTCTTCGGGGCTGACGGCCTGAGTCCAGCAGAAGGTCGAGCAGAGGAGGACGAAAAGACTTAGGGGGCGAAAAGTCATACAAGGGTCCGGATTAAGACAGACCCAGATTTAGGTCAGCCGATGTGCCGGAATGTTCCCCGAGGAGAAGGATTCCGTGGGGAATGTGCAATTTATATTAACCTTATGGATTAAGGTTGGGACTCAATCCAAGGGACGAGTTTGGCGGCCCAAGCTTGGGCATGAGCCCGGAGACCTTCGCCGCTTAAATGGACGCCTTGGCCATGATTGTCGCGCAGTGGCCCCCGGAGGGCATCGCTGTCCGGACCTTGCAAGGCAATGCCATCGTGCCACAGGGCGGCTTGGCCCTCCCGGATGTCTTCCGAGCCCGTGTCATCGGGGGAGTGATAACTCACTTGGGCTATCATCCAAGGGATTTCCCAGCCAGCGTCGTGTCGGCTCTGTCCAATGATGATGCCGAGGTAGTCGCGATAGTTGGCGCCTGAGAGGGTACAACGTGGATTCTTTTGATTAGCATCGCTCTCGCCTTGATGCCAGAGCACCGCCCGGAGGCCGTGCTTGCCCATGGATTGTAAGCGGTGCACGAGGGTTTGGTAAGCTTGCCCATCGCTTTCCCATTTACCGTCGGTCATTTCGTGGACGCGGTGCACGAGGGTCGGAGGATGCGCGAAGCTTCTGCCCGTGGGTAGCCATTCGCGCACGCTCGTGGAGCCAATCCCGCAGGCCAAAAAACCAATTGGGACGTGTAGTTGGCTTTGCAGGGCATCACCCAGCGAGGGCATGAAACTGCCGCCATTGCCAGATGCTCCGGGTTGCGGGTCTTTGCAGACTTGCCAGTCTTGTCCGTTGAACGTGCGGACTAAGTCGGATTGGGCGGAGGTTTTCTCGGCTCCGTAATTGGCGGAGTTCGATTGCCCCGCGACTAGGAAAACTTCGCCGATGCCGATGTGGACCGGCGTAAACTCCGTTACCACGCGTTGATCGCGGCATAAAGTTACTTCGACGCGATGCCAACCGCCCGTTTTAACCACGAGGTCGAGTTTGAAAATCGCCCGCAGTGACTTCTCTTGGAAATCTTTAATGGTGGGTTCGATGCTGCCTGTTGCTGTGGCGAGCGTTTGACCTTGGGAGTTTACAATCCGTACGCGATATTCATCCACGTTTTCTTTCACCCCCACATTAGCCTCGAGGTGGACCATGCCTTGGTCCTTGGAACTCCGTTGGAAGATTTGATAATCTAACGGACTCAGTAAGCGCGGCATGCCGTGGGGCTCTAAGTTTTCCGCCTGCAGGGTGAAACTGAGGAGTCCCATTAGGACGGTTAAGAAGTAGCGGTGCATGGAAAGAAGATTAATTTTTAATCCACGCGATTTGGTGGAAGGTGGGAAGCGGACCTTGCCAAGTTAAGCCAATCGGAGTGACTTTACTTTCAGGGTTTTGAGCACAAATCCCAAGGACGTCGACTTGTTGCCACGAAGCGGGTGTTTTGCCTTGGCTGTCTTGGAAGTCGCTGAGTTTAAGGATGAGTTTTTGCGGCGCATTTTGTCCCGGAATCGTGCGGGTACAGGTGTACGTTTTTTTAGGGCCGCGATAGGAGCGCCATTCATTTTCAGTGAGGACCACCGTGAAATGATTTTCGGCCGCCATGGTCAGAGTGATTTGTAAGTCCGCACCCTGAGGGCCACGGAATAAGGGGTCGGTCACCTTGCGCGTCCAGTGTTGCCACAGCGTGTGATGTTCGCCGTTGAGGGTGAACCAATCCTGCCAAGCTTCCGGAAAGTTCGCGATGACCATCTGCGGGCTAGGAGTGGTGGAGATGGCGAGTTGGTCGGAGGGGGTTTTCTGTAAGATACCGCTCAGGCAAATTTCTTGAATCGTTTTAGGGAAGCCAGGCATGGGTTGCAGGTTGGCTGCAGCGGGAAGTTTATAATAGAAGTTGGCGAAGGCGTAGACGGGGCGCCCGGGTAGGAGGTTGAGGAGGGGAGCGCGATATTTGCCCTCTACAGCTTCAACTGTGGCATGACGCCAGAAGCGGGCGCGCGGGTCGGGGTCGACGCTGTAAAGGATTTCACAATGCGTTATGGGTAAGTCCTGCGAGGGTTTAGCTTCGAAGTAGACAGCCTGATCTGCTTGAATCACGAAATGACTTTCGGGCGTCGCGGGTAGGGCGGGGCCACCTTTGAGGAAGTGGTCGAACCAAAGGAGCATCGTCACCGAGGTTTCGGGCGAATTCCGGTGGTTGAGATGTGGGGTGAAACTGTAGCGTGTTTCTGCGGGAATTAATTGATTAGTCCGATAAACATCGTCCATCCGTCCGTGAAAATCATTCGTTCCGCTACGATGTAAAATGGGGCAGTGAATGTGGGGTGCGTAACTTTCGAAACTGAGGGTGTTTTTAAAAGTTTCTAAATCGCCGGCGATTTGCTCTTGGGCGGCGCTACCTTCGATGAAGGGTTGCTTTTCCCAGCGCCAACCTGAGCCACCGACGCCAGGAACGGCGGCTTTAACACGGTTATCGGTGCCCGCCACATACATCGTTAAATTACCGCCCATCGACCAGCCATGCACTCCGAGTAAGTTGGGCTCCACTTCGGGTTGCTGTTCCAAGAACGTCAGTCCCCGTCGGCATCCCAAGGTGAGTAAGTACCAATTATTATTTTTAGGACTCGGGTGGTCGGTGTAGAATTGTTTGGGACCAGGTAGCGTCGAGTTGTAGCCTGCGACATTTTTCTGGGTCGGGTCGACGATGCCCCAATCGGTGTTCAAAGATTCCGGAGGCGCGTTTTCCATTTCGCGACCACCCCAGTTCACCGATAAGCCCGCATAGCCATGGGCTGCGAGCATGCGCACTTCATCCAAACTCGCCCGCTGACCACCGCCGTGGATATGCATCACGCCTGGAAGGCGATGCTCGTGGTGCGTGGGAAAAGCGTAGAACGCTGCGAGTCGAGCCGGGTGCTCGCGGAACGTTCCGACGAGGAAGCGAACGGAGCGCAAAGTGAGGTCACCTTCTTGCCACTCTTTAATAACTTCCGTTTGGAGGGGGTCGCGACGGGGATCAAAGTCCGACCAGAGTTCCGTGAAAGTCGATTGAGCTGTGGCACTGATGGCCCAACTCAAGAGCAAGCAGGCGAGCTTTCTCATTTACCCGTAGGCTTTAAATAGGCTTTGATGAAATCAATGACGGCGGGGTGCTTGACGTCGGGGGCACCAGGATAAATTAATTCGCAGGGGGCTTTAATTTCATCGCAATGCTCTTTGAGTTTAGCGCCAAAGTTAGCCGTGTGCGTGGGGTCTTTCTCTTCTTTGCCCAAGGCGGGAGGGGTGGGGAAGTAAAGCCCGACTGGGGGGGCGTCGCGGGTGACTAATTCATAAGGAGAATATTCCTTAATCCAAGGGAGGATTTTTTCGCGGGCTTTGACGAAATCATCGAAGGTGCCCTTCACGGCAAAAGCATGAGCTCCGTAACGGCTGTTGGGTGTCCAGGCGCGCATTTGCTCTGGGTCGAGCGAGGTTTGGGGGGCGTTGACCGCAGCACAGGTTAAGCGGGTCGACTCACGGGCAATAGGGTCGGCACTTTTGGGGTCGGCGAGGTCTTGGTGAAAAGCTAACCATAGGCTCGTGCAAGCCCCGGCTGACCCGCCGCTGGCGGCGACGCGGGTCTTATCAAGGTTCCATTCTTGAGCTTTGCTCCGAACAAACTGGAGGGCCCGGGCGCAATCAAGCATGGGGCCTTTGACGGGTGGGACTACACCATCGGTGGTGGCTTCGGCAATGAAGCGGTATTCAACGGAGACAACGGAGATGCCCGCTTCGAGGCAGGGCTTGATTAAACCATTCACGCTGGTGCGATCGCCGTTCACCCAACCTCCACCGTGGATGTAAAAAAGCACGGGCGTTGGTTGGTCGCTCTTGGCCTGCCAAAAGTGGAGCACTTGCTTGGGGTGAGGGCCATAGGCAACATCCGCAAAAGTCGGACGCACGGCCAAGACGGTAGGTTTCTTGGCCGGAGCTTTGGGTGCGGGGGTCGCGGGTGCCGGTGTGGGCGCTGGATCAGCAGCCCAGAGGGCGATGCATAGTGGAAGTAGTGCGAGGGATCGGGACATGGGATTTGGTATTAGAATTAATTTTTGGCGGCAGCTTCAATGGTTTCGAGGAGGTACTTGCCGTGGATAAAGTTTCCTAAGTAGAGCGGGTGCTTCACCACGGTGCTGGTGACTTCCGTTGCCACTTTTTCGTCATGGTTTTCGCGTTCAAAGCACATGCCGACAATCAGGGGGTGACCTTGCGGATCTTCCAGAATACCTGGGCCTCCGCTGTCGCCAGCCGTGGCAGGGAAGTCCGCATAAAAAGTTGGGTAAACGTCCGAGGAAAGTAAGGGTGGGGCAGCGAACGAAACGTGGCGGGCGACGGGAAAACCAGCACGAACGGATTCAACCGAGTGAGGAAAAGTAAAAAGTAAGAAAGAAGTCCCAATGGCGGGCTTGGCGGCCCGAAGGCGTTCGTCATTGGCAATCGCAGTAGTGGGGAGTGCTTTGTAGGTGCCCGTGATGTGGTCGATTTTTAAAACAGCTAAATCGAATTTGGGATGTCGCACCCAAGCTGGTTGATCGTTTTTGCGAATGGTTAATTTGAAGTCGTGCCGCTGGTACGAGCCGTCGGGCTGGGGTTCACGCAGGACGAGTAAACTTGTATCGCCTTTGGCACCGTTCATTTGGTGTTGGGTGGTGACGAGATAAATCGCCGTATCGGGGGCGGGTCGTTGGTAGAGGCTACAGGTGCCGCTGTTGGCTACGTTGTAGAGTTTGAAGGTCGCTTCGTAAGCTTCCTCGGCGTAATTGGCGTGGAGTTGGGTGGCGCTTAAGGCGAGCAGGGTGAGCCAGAGTTTAGGCATGTCAGGGTTGTTTTAGTTGGTTTCTTCAAGTGGGACTTCGCAGAACGTAAAGGCTGCTAAGCCATTAGTGCCACGCAGGAGCGTTTTTTGACTCCAAGATTTGCTGTCGAGGTAGGTAATGAGATGTCGGGAACGGGGTAAAGGTTTCGTCTCAAGAGAATTTTTAAGTTTTAAAACCAGCGTCGGCCCTTGGGCGGCCCCTTCTGTAATCAGATTTGCTTGGTTATCGCAGTAGAACTGCGTGGCTAACTCAGGGCTCCACGCCACGGGTTGGTCGAAGGTGAGTGTGATTTCGTTCTGATTTTTATTAAGAACTGCGCGGCGAAGGTTGGGCGGGGTGACGGGTTGTGACGGCACGACCCCGTAAAAGTCGCGTTCAACAATCGGGAAGAGCAGCCGGGCGAATTCCGTGTAGCCTGCAGGCGGGAAGTGACAACCTCCCGGAGGTTCGATGCCAAGGGTCGACATCATGCTCAGGTGCGAAAAGGCCGTGGGCAGGTTGCGTTGGACTTCGCGCAGTTGGTTGTCAGATCCATTGATACCCATCGCACATGATTTTGGCCAGATTTGGAAAATCATGTAATGTTGCACGTTAGGGTAGTCGGTTTTCCAATCACTCGCTAATTGCAGAAAAAGTTCGCGATAATGTTCATAACCATAGCCGCCTGTTGGACCATCGGCCCCTTGATCGTTTTCGCCTTGGTGCCAGAAGATGCCGCGGATGCCGTCTGTTAAGCGAGCGTCCTGCACGCGTTGCAGTAAGTGGCCGTAGAGGGTGGTGTTGTCGGTTGGGTTTTTGGGATTGCGTTGGTGTTGGTCGATACGCGTGCCACCGACTGCTCCGTTGATGATGCAGATGGGGATGTGGTGTTGGGCTACGAGTCGTCGTGCTAATTCCATGCCCCAGTAGCCGATTTGTAATTTACCCGCGTCGCGCGTGCGGTAGACGGCGGGTCCCCATAAGTGGGGGCTTTGGGGTTGATTGCCCATCGCTCCAAAGGTACGAATCCATTCGCTGGTGAAAGCAGGGGGTTCCTCTTTGCCCCAGTCCGTTGAAACGGCATTCGATTGACCCATTAAGATATAGGCATCGCCGCAGACGAGGTCGTGGGCTTCGTGTAACTTTTCTGACTGGCCGTTTTGTGTGGCGACGAGCTCGGTGCGATAATGCGTGAGTCCGGGTTGGAGTTTAACTTGGAAGAGGTAGTGACCTTGGGCGTCGGGTTTTTGGGTTACTTGCGCAAAGGTTTGGTCCTCGGACCACACCGTGAGCACTAGTTTTTCAGCCGGCTGCGTTAGGTGCCCTTGATAATAGAGAACTCCGGTATGTTGGTCATCGCAGGCGAAGAATTGATGGTCTTCAGGTTTTTCATCCGCTTCAGGTGGACGCGTTATCCAAGGGTCTTGGGCGGGCTCTTGAACTTGCAGGGTGGTTGAGGCTTGAATCACGCTGCCGCCATTGTCGACGAGGGCGGTGATGGTCAGCGGACCACTGTTTTGGGCTCGCAAGAGTTCGAGTTGCGTCCCCTTGGCGTTTTTGGTGACGGCGAAGGGTTCTACTTTCCAATGAGTATTTAGCTCTGCACCGTGCTTCGCTTTTAATTCCGCTTCATTTAAAATCTCTGCCGTGAGGGTGATGTGATCACGCCCATTCCAGGTCTCGGGTGCTTTTAATTTCACTACGGGGTCGGGAATCGTTTTGGAAATTTTAAGGGGGAGGGTGAAGATCTGTGAACTCCGGGCGCTGAGAAGTTCTACACTTAATTGGCGGATTTTAGACTGGGTGACACGTCCGGCGGAGAATTGATAATGGAGGACATTGGTGGCGACGAGCGTCTTAGTCGTTTCGCCGTCTTCGCGAAGGTACCATTTAATTTGTTCGGCATTACCCGGTTGGACGGTGAAAAGTTGCGAGGTACCCTCTGCCATTTCGGCTTGTCGCGGCGACACGTCCGCAGGGTGTGCCGTTTGCATGATTAAGCCATGGACGCTTTGGAGGGGTTTTTGATTCTCGTAGCAAAGTTTCACCCACGCTGCGGATCGCGCTTCATTGGAAACGCGAACTTCGTCGATATCGCCCGTAAAATCATATTGATTATACCAACCCCCGATGGCGAGTCGAAGGGGGCTTTGCAGGTTGAGCGGGGAGCTACGCCCGACGTTTTTGGCGGCGAGTTCACCGTTGATATAAAGGCAAGCCTGACCCTTTTGATAGGTGTGGACTACGTGGATCCATGTTCCTGCGGGGAAAGGTGGACTCTCCACATTGCCGTCGGAGAAATAGCAATCGGTCCGAATGTGAGAGGGGCTGGCGTATTGCATCACCATTTTGCCTTGAGGTTTTTCGTTCCCCCAAGCGACCAGTCGGCTGTTCGGTTTTTCGGGTCGGAACCACAGTTCGGTGGAGTGAGGGCTGGAGCCGGTGGGGAAGCTGGTAATTTTATCCCCACCGGAGATACCTACTTTCCCTGAAAAGTGTCGGGCGATACCAATGATTCCGGGCGTAGGTTGCGTGCCCGTGTCTTGGCTTTTAAGTAACCCGGTTTCATCTTTCACTTCTGAGCCTAAGTGCCAGACGCTGAGAAAGTGGTTTTGTGGATTGAACACGGCCGTTCCATCGGAGGCAGCAGGGGCTTGGGGATTGCCCCAGTGAAGTTGTAAGTATTGGCGCGAAAAACCTTTGATGACGGGAATGCGCACCCAAATCGCCGCTTCGCCGCGGACGGGGTCCCATTGTTCGATCTGATAAGCGAGTAGCTCATTGGCCTCGTTGGTAAAGCGGAGGTCTTCACCGTGAGTTTGGGCTTCGTTGAAATTAAACCAATCTCGGTGGAGTCGTACTAAGAGTGGGAAGTTTTCGACCTGCGCTTGGGGAGGGAATTCGGCCCACTGAGGATCGGTTGCCACCACCATTTTCCCTTGGTGGCTCCAGTTTGACCAATTAATCGTCGGTGAATCGCTGGCAAGACAAGGCAGGGCTAGAAGCCACCATAAGAGATGTTTCATAAATTAATGTTCTTTTAACCAAGCGAGGAAAGATTCGGGTTCCACGATGAGAATGCTGAGTAGGTCGCTCTGATCGTCGGTCCACAGTTTCAAGCCGGGCTTATTTTTAAAGACTGGGTAGGGGCGTGGTTTGCAGGCGACATCGTGAATGAGCGGTCGCTTGAGCAAGGAGTCGTTGCGGGAGAGTAGCACCCAGTCCGAAGCGTAGACGCCAGGGTTGTTATTGCTGTCTTCGAGCGAGTCAGGTTCTTCGTCGCGAACGATGGCATAGTTTAATTGATAATGGGCCGCCAGCATCAGCACTACGGGCTCAAGGTTGAGCGAGCGGTTAGAAATATGTACCGCCAAGGTGCCATTGGGTTGGAGGTGACGTTGGTAGGTGGCGAGTGCTTCTTGGGTAAGCAAGTGAACCGGGATGGCATCGCTACTAAAAGCATCCAAGACGATGAGGTCGTATTTCTGGTCAGCCTCGCGTTCGAGGGTTAAGCGGGCATCGCCCATTTTAATCTCTACCTTCGCAGCACTGTCTTGAAGGAAGGTGAAGGTGCCGCGGGCTAATTTTACGATATCATCGTTGATTTCGTAGAAGCAAAACGTGTCTCCCTTTTGCCCCCAAGCGGAGAGGCTACCTGTGCCGAGTCCTACGACGGCAATACGACGCCCGCCTTCGGGGCGATCGGTGCGCAAAATACGTCCGACGCCACTGGAAGGTGTGTAATAAGTCGCTGCGAGGTGACGGCGCTCGGGGGCGAGGAATTGCAAGCCGTGCGTGGTGCCGCCGTGTTGTAAGACTAATTGATGATTAATCGAATCCCCAGGGTAATGCTCCGTGACTTTGAGCGAACCGTAGAAGTTGCGAGAGAGTTTTAACGAGTTCCGTACCGTTTCATGGATATCAAACACCAGGGCGACGATGAAAACGGGCAGGATGAGGCCGAGGGTAATCCAAGCCCAAAGGCGACGACCTTGTTGCAGTGGACTCGTCGGGTCGCGGTATAAAATCACCATCGTTAAGATGGCGATCAGGATAAGTCCGACATGCAGTTCGAAGTAATTAACGAAAATCAAAGGAGCGATGACAGCGACGAAAAGCCCGCCCATGGCACCACCGGCAGATAAAGACAGGTAGAAGCTCGTGAGTCGCTCAGCCGCAGGTCGCAGGCGGTAAACCTCACCGTGGCAAACCATACAGCAGACGAAAAGCGTGGTTAAGTGTAAGCCCAGTTCGTTGAAGAGGGAAACGTCTTTGGCGCGGTTGATGAGCCAAGGTAGGGGGTCGAACCAGAAGTCGGTGACGCCCGTGTGATAGCCGAGGAGTAGCCACGTACTCATGGCGAGGCATAGCCCTAACAGGGGGAGCCAAAACCAACGACGATACCAACGGGGGCTGTCAAAGCTGATGATAAAAGAAAGCAGGTAGAGACTTAGGGGCAGAATCCACAAGAAAGGAATGACCGCAATATCTTGGCAGATTTTATTCGTGACCGCCAAAAGTAGCATCACTGCGATGGCTGGTAATAAGAACCATTGCAGGCGCGTGTAGAAGGTCGGAGCGTCGCAGGGAGTCGCTGGGTCTGCAGTTTTATTTGTGGATGTGTTAGGGTGTGGTTGGCTCCAGATTTTTCGTCCACACCAAGCGGCCAGTAGGACAAATCCGACTAAGCCCCACGACCACAGGATCGCCTGTTGTTGTCGTCCGGCACGTGGTTCTAGTACGAAGGGGTAGAAAAAGAGGGCGCACAGGGAGCCGATATTCGACAGAGCGTATAGGCGGTAAGGCGAAACGCCTGGATAGGCTTGGGCGAACCAAGCTTGGAATAGTGGGCCTGTTGCAGAGAGGACGAAGTAAGGCAGCCCTAAGCAACTTAGTAACAGCAGGAGGATTTTGAGCGTCGGGGCAGATCCGTCGGTGGGTTTTAAACTCTCACTTGGGATGATGGGAAGGAAGGCTAAGGCAAGGCCGACGAGGATGAGATGGTAGAGGACCTGCTGGCGGGGTCGGAATGTTTTGATGATAAAGTGGGCATAGGCGTAGCCGCCTAAGAGCACGATTTGGAAAAAGAGCATGCAGGTTGTCCACACGGCCGGTCCTCCGCCGAACCACGGTAAGATGTAGCGGGCGATAAGGGGTTGAACGAGGAAGAGCAAAAACGCTCCCCAAAAAATCGTGAGACCAAAGGCAAACATAAGCGGCAGGGTGTGGCGGGGTAAGTCGCCCGTGCTGATGATGTCTGAAAACCCTAAACTTCAACCTACAAGCGTCCGTTCTGAACGAATATTATAGAAAGAGGGTGGGGGCGGCAGGCCTCCCTGATGCAGGCCTTTAATTGGCGCTCAGGATTAACCAGAGGGCGGCAAGGGCGGTGAGAACCGTTAGGACTTTTTCAAAATACTTTTGCGGGATTTTTTGCAAAATCCACCACCCTAGGCCAATCCCGACGACCACCCCGGGTAGCAGGACCAGATTGGTATACAAGGAGGGCGCATTCACGAGGCCGAGGTGACGACTGAAGGGGAGTTTAAAAAGATTAATAAAAAGAAAGAAGCGACTGAAGACCCCTAAGTAGGTTTTTTTATCCCAGCGTTGGGCTAAGAAATAAACGGTCATGATCGGGCCAGCAGCATTGGCGAGCATTGTGGTCGTGCCGCCCAGTAAACCCATGCCCCAAGTAAAACCGCGATTTTGGGTTAAGGCCCGGAACAGGTCTTCGCGTCGGGCGAGGATTTGGTTGAAGGCTAAGAGTCCTAAAATGATTAGGCCAATGAGCCAGCGGGCACTCGTGTTATCGATGTAGGTAAGCAATTGCCAGCCGACTAAAACCCCGAGGATCGCCGCTGGCACCATGGGTAGGACTTGGCGCCAGCTTCCGCCTTGGCGGTTGAGCAAGAAGCCCATGATGTCGGCTGTGACGAGTAACGGGAGGACGATGCCGACGGAGGGTTTGGCTCCAAAAATTTTAGCCATGAGTATGACATTGAACGTCGCCGTGCCAGCCAGCCCCGCTTTGGAGAGTCCGATGCAGATGGCACCTAAGAAAGCCAGACCCAGCAGACCGAGGTCGCTGGGTAGCAAAGTATTTTGGGCGAGCCAATCCATGGCAAAGTTCCCTTTGCTGTGCCGAGCGAATGTCGCCACGGCAACTTATTTCTGGGTCGCCGTCTTAGCGGTTGGGCGGAGTTCTTCTGCGGTCCAAGAATTGGTACGACCAGTTTCTTGGGTGCGCACGTCGTGGACTAGTTTCGTCTCCACGGCCGAGGCGGTGTGTTCCCATTCGCGTCGGATGTAGGTGAGCACGCCGGCAACTTCTTCATCAGAAAGTTGTGGACAGGGTGGCATGGCCAAGTCCCACGTCCGATTGCCAACTCTGATCGGCCCACCTAGGCCGTGAGAAACGATGCGGACTAGGTTTTCAGGTTTACCCAGCACCCATTCGCTGTCGACCAGTGGGGGAGCCAGTCCATCTAAGCCGAAGCCATGGGGTTGGTGACAGGCGGCGCAAAGCGATAGGAACGTGTTGTGACCTTTTTCGAATAATTCTTTTTGTGCAGCCGTTAGAGGAACTACTTTGGGTGGGGTCGGAGCACCTGGTTTACCCGGCCAAGCGATGCGATCTTGGATGAGTTTGAGGCTCTTGTCAGCGGGGCTATTAGCATTTTTGCTTAAAGTATTCTCTAAGGTAGCCACCGCGGCGGGGGCTTGCGTGAACCATAATGTTTTTACGACCTTGGGTTTCTTGGCTTTAGCATCATTGCTGCCTTGAGCTAAGCCACGGAGTAGGGCGGTTTGCGCGTCGGCTGAGCCAGTTAAGTCCGCGGCAACTTGTAACATGTCTTCAAAGGGCCCGGCTTTGCCGGCTTGCGAAACCAAGGCCGCTAAACCTTCCAAGGCACTATCACTGGCGGCCGCATTTTTAGGATTAAAATGTTGGGCGATGGTTTTAGCCATCGTGTGTTCGCGGCCGCGTAAGCCTGTCAAAGCGCCTTCGCGAACGAGGGCGTTTTGTCCGTGTACACTCAACAAGTTGGCCAACGCTTCGTCAGCGGCAGGTTGGTTGGCGGCGGAGAGACGAATGGCGAGGTGCGAGAGGACAACGATATCGGTCTCATGGACTAAGTTGTAGAGGTCGGGCACAAGCTCGCTGGGGAGCATCCGAATGGCTGCCGCTTTAACTTGAGGGTCCGCATCGTGCAGGCCCGTTCGAAGTGTTTCAGGCGTGAGGGCGTTGAGGCCTTCTAAAGTCCACAGGGCATGGAGGCGGGTCAGGGCTTGGGTGTGGTGGAGGACGAGTTCCTGTAAGGCAGGAACCGCGGCAGTATCGCCACTTTCGACTAATAAACGTTGGGCCGTGTCGCGCACCCAGCCATCGGCGTGAGTTAGCATTTTGACCCGTTCTGCCGTGGCCGTGGGGACGGTGACTTTTAACGGGTTGGTTTGATGGTCAGGAACGAGGCGCCAGATGCGACCGAGGTTATAGGGCTGCTCTAATTTACGCTCCTTGATGTTTTCAACCAGGTAGTGGGTAATAAAGGCCGTGTGCTGAATGATGCCTCGGTACATATCCACAATGTAGATACAGCCATCGGGTCCGTTGACTAATTGTACGGGACGGAACCGCTCGTCGGTTGAAGTCAGGAAATCGATGCCCTTGGCGGTGTCGACGCCTTTGAGTACGCCGTCTTTTTCTTCAATCACCAAGCGCTTCACTAGATTAGCGGCGGGTTCGGGGACGAACGCATTACCCTGATATTCTTTATCGTAAGCGGCCCCCCGGTAGATGACCGCACCGCAAGTCGCGGTGGTATTTGCTAAAGTGCCGTCGGGGCGGAGAGACCGTGCTTCGTAACCGCGATTCACGCCTGGAGTCGGGTGCGAAGGGTAGACCGTTTGACTGACGATGACTTGATGGTTGATGCCTAGGGCATTGCGGAGCAAGGGATTCCGGGCGTAGGCGATGGCGGGAAGTAGATCCGTTCGCAGTAGGTCCGAATTATAGTTATAAAATAACCGACCGACATTATCTTGGCAGAGACCCCATTGACCACGTCCTAAGCCTGGGCCATGCTGCCAAGTGTTGCCGGTGGCTTTGAGGCGCATCGAGTAGGCCGCCCCATAAATCCAGTTATCCATCGCGACGATGGGGGTGTTAGCCATGTGTTCGGGTTGGCCGCCGGGCGTTCCGAAGTCGCTTGCGACCACCGTCTTTTCATCGGCCGTCCCTTTGCCCTGCGTATCTTTATAAAAAGTTAAATTAGGAGGCACTCCTACCAGCGCTCCCCCTTTCATGGCGAGGACGGCCCGAGGCATGACGAGCCCGTCGACGAAGACCGACGCCTTATCCATTTTGCCCGTGCCGTGGGTGTCTTCGAGTAAGGAGATCCGTCCGGTGGGTTCTTTTTCTCCCGCCCCATTCATATCATGCATATACCCGCGCATTTCGACCACGTACATACGACCCTGCTCGTCGAAGCTGAGGGCGATGGGGGATTCGATCATCGGCTCACTGGCCACTAACTCGAGGTGGAATCCCTTGGGCACTTGGAAGGTTTTTAATTCTTCCTCAGGAGAGAGTGGTTTGGGCGGCGGCAGTTCAAACTTCACCTTGGCATCCGCTGGTCCTGCGTTGTTTTTATTAATGGCCCAGGTTACGGGCAAACTCAGGGCTAAACCTAGCGTGAGCAGGAAACGTCGCGAGGGGAGGCTCATAGAAACGAAAACTTTAATCCGATCTGTCGAGGCAGGGATTATTTCTGGGTGAATACAAAGACACCCTTCTTGTTCGCGACGACGATATCGACTTTGCCATCGCCGTTGATGTCGCCGGTCCAAAATTGCGTTCCGACGCCGCTGTCATTATCAATCAGGTGGGGGATAAATTGCGCACCGCCCTTGCCGTCGCGTTTTAATTCAAACCAATAAAGCACCGGGTCGGCCATCGGTTCAACGTCACCTTTGGTGCCATGCGCCCAGCGACGTTTGCCACAGACAATATCGGGAAGACCATCGCCATTGATATCAGCGATTTGCATCGCGTGGATTTGGCTGAAGACAACGCCTTGAGGATTTTCGGCTGCCGTCGAACCCATGATTTTGTGTTCCGTGAAAGAACCGTCGGCATTTTGTTCAAACCAGCCCAGACCGTAGCCGTGGGCCTTGTAGCTCGTGATGACATCGTTACGCCCGTCGCCATTGACATCTAAGACGTACATTTGGGCCCCGCCGTCGCCGAAGTGCGCCGGGTGGAAGACCCAAGGTTCATTTTTGCTGAGGTCAGCGGGTTGTTCGAACCAGCCGTCTTTCGTGAGGATATCGATACGCCCGTCTCCATTGACATCGCCGGCACCGTAGCCGTGGGTGTATTTAAAATACTTCGCACCGTTTTCGGGCGACTTTGGGGTGATGGCGTGGAAGCGAGCTTTACCGGTGGGATGCTGCCAATCGATTTCCGCGAAGCCTAATTGCCCGCCGCCTTTGTTTTCGGCGGTTTTTTTGGCATCGCTCGTGTGGACGAGTAATTCCGGTTTACCATCGCCGTTGAGGTCTTTGAGGCTGGGGGATTCGCCATCGGCGATATCAAAAATATTATGACGTGCCCAGTCGCCGCCTTTACCTTGGGGGTTGAGGTAAAGGTAGGCCGGTTCGCCGGGAAGTCCGTAGACTAAAATGTCGGGCCAGCCATCGCCATTGAAGTCGTAGCTGTGCATGATGAAGAAATCCGAATAGCCCGTGGCCGGGTTGTAAGGTGTCTTGGTCATGCCTGCGGGGTGATCTGGCATTGGGGTATAATTGGAACGCCGTTTGAAATCGGGTCCGTACCAGATGTAGGGACCAGCCGCGATGTCGAGGTGACCGTCGTGGTCGAAATCGGCGACCGTACAGCCCTCGGCGACAAAGTCGTTGGTCAGGGTTTGTTTGGTGAAGCTGACTTCACCAGCAAGCAACGGGAGGGTTGCCAAGGTGAGGCAGCCCAAAAGGGAGGGGCGGAGGGGCATGGTTAACAGACACCTAAAATCCAGTCGGGTTGCGATTTGGCAAGAAAATGGGAGGTTTGGCCCGAAGCAGGGTCATAACCTCTTGTCGAACCCGTCACGGGGCCCAGCGACCGCCTACCCAGCCTTAAGACATTCTTACGGTTTTTCGACGAGCCAAATATTGCGGTAGTAAACGGGGTTGCCGTGTTCTTGTAAGTAGATGGGGCCAGGGGTGTCGGTTTCGTTCAGACCGCTACCGGGTGTTTGGTGTTTAAGCGACACATGGTCTTGGACGAGCACGCCATTGTGCCGGACGGTTATGATGGCATTGCTGGTTTTCTTGCCGTCAGCTCCAAAGCGTGCCGCAGTAAAGTCAATGTCGTAGGTCTGCCACTGCAAGGGAGGGTAGCACATGTTTACCAACGGCGCATATTGTTGGTAGATGCCGCCACACTCGTTATCCAGCCCGCGGAGGCCAAAGGAATCGAGTACTTGGACTTCATAGCGATCTTGGTTGTAGACGCCGCTGTTGGCTCGTCCTTGGCCACGAGCGAGCGGCTTGAGTGGTAAATAGAATTCGAGGTGAAGGGCGCAGTCTTTGAATTTTTGTAAGGTACGGCCCCCGCAACGTAGCCAATGGCGCTCATCGACGACCGTATTTTTCCAAGCGTCAGCGTTTTTGCCATCAAAGAGGATGACCGCACCTTGAGGGGCTGGAGCCCCTTCTGTCGGACTGTGTCGTTCGATGCGCTTGAGTTCTACCACCACGCCTTGGGGGTTTTTTAATGAAAGAGTTTGGTCTTTCAGTTGACCATTCCAAGCTCCTTGAAAGTTGACAACGTTCCCGTCGCGTTGCCCGTCGACTTCAATTTTCTTACTTGCATCCCAACCACTGCCCGGCAGGCCATCCTGGAAAATCACCGCATGGAATTTACCCTTCCCGAGGTTGATGACATCAACGCCTAGCTTATCCGCCTGAAACTCGCCTTGCAGCCAGTATTCTTGGCCCGCGGCTTCAATCGTTAAGAAGGCTTCGGGTTCTGCGGTTTTGGCGTTGGGTGCATCCGCGGCTTTCAAGGCCGCGACGAAGAGGAAGAGGCTGAGGTATTTCATGAAGGGGTGCCGGCAGTTTTATTAAAGAAACGAGGCTGGCAATGGGTTTTAGTAGCTAGCGAGTCTACTGCGTGCTGAAAACCAGAACTTCAAAGGGGGCTAATTCTACGGTCACTTGGTGGTCTGCGGGGATGGTTAACTGTTTAATCCGTTGGTCGCCGTAAGGCGTCTTTAAGGTCAGGGTGGTCTTTTGGGTAGTCGGGATATCGAAGACTGCGGTGCTTTCGAGTTCGATGGTCCGACTTTGGTCATCAGGGTTGCGCAGCATTAACGTCGCTTCGTGGCTATTCCAGGCGGCATAACCATAGGGCTCTAGTTTGAGCGGATTGCCTCCAACCCAGTGTGCATCGCGTAAGACATCAGCGTGGGCGTGGGCCCATTTAGCAGACTCGGCTAACTGATCCCACGAAGTCGGCGTCATCATCGAAGGCGTGATATAAAGTTCTTGTAGCGAAGCCCCATTGGCAAAGTAGGAGCGAATTTCATTTTTTAGGTTATTGCCTGATTTACCGACCTTATCGCCCTGGAAGGCTCGTCCGTGCACGATGCCGTGGTGCATGACTGAATTTAGAGGGTAGAGTGGGGAAGCTTGGACAAATTTTTGCCAACAGGAACCATCGCGGAAGGTGAGCCACTTTTCGCGATCATCGCCTTTGCCGCTCCAGCCGACATCGGCAGTGCCGTTGCGCCAAGTGGTGTCGATGTGATTAAGCCAAAATGGCGATGGCCAGGTGCCGACGGTTACGTTGATAAACAGTTGGGGGTTTTCATGACGGAGGTGTTGGGCGACATCGAGCAGGGCCATGAAGTGGGGACTCACGCCCTCGCCAGCTTTATCCCATTTAAAGGCGTTGACGCCTCCCGTGTGCATTAATTCCAGACAACGGTTTTCAAACCACTCGTGATATTTGGGATAAGAAAGGTCGAGTTTGGCCCCCGGGGGAATGAGGCCCATTTTCTGGGCATGGGCCGTGCGTTCGTTGGCACCACCGTAGCCGCCTAAAGGGGAAATCCAAATCGCCAAGTGGGCGTTATAAGCCGCAAATTTACTTTTCGTGCCCGCAAAGCCTTGCGGAAAACGTTTCGGGTTTTCGACCCACAATCCCTGATTAGGGGCGTCCCAGCCATCATCAATCAGGTAGGCTTGGACGGGTACGCCGCGTTTTTTGACTAACTCACGATCATAGTCCTGCACCACTTGCAGCATCTTAGCTTCATCGACGCCATAACCCAAATCATACCAACCATTATAGTGGAGAAAAGGTTGACTGGGTCGGGCACGTTCAAGTTCCAGGTAGCGGAGAAAGCCCCGTCGTAATTGGCCTTCGGCGGCGATGCCTGTGGCGGAACCAAAGTGGTAAGTCTGCGTCGGTGAAATATCTAACGTGCAAGCAAAGGCGCTGCGAGCGTGCTCGGCGGTGACTTGATTTTCGGACCCTGGCATTTCGATGCCAAAGAAGAAACCATGCCCTGCGAGCGGGCAGCCAGGTACTTTGCCGATGGTTTGAGTTTGGGGGATTTGCACATCGAGGAATTCGATGCCATAAAGCCGTTGGGTGTTTTGGGGGTTACTCAGTTGCAGCGTTTGGCGCAAGTAATTGGCCTCGTGATGTAATTCCGCAGACCATTGGGCTTGCAGACCAGAAGGGTGTTGGAGACGTGCCGTGATAGAAAAACCTTGAGCTACCCGTTGGATAGTGGGTGGACTTTGCAGGGAGAAACTTGACGCTGGTAAATTCCCTTGGGGGAATTCGGCGAAGTGGGGAGCGATGATTTGTTCGCCCTTTGCTGTCGTAATATTAAAAGTACCACGTTGATCGCGGACGCCGACGAGCAGGAAACGTTGGCCGTCTTCCCAAATGAGAGCCACGGCCGGAGACCATGACATGGCACTATCAGTCCCTTTATCGATGCGGGCACTGAAGGGGTTGCTTCCATTCGTCCACGGGAATTCTTGAACCGTGGCACGGTTAGCCGCGGCTTTGAAGGTGAAGTCTCGGGTCGTGTTAGGGGCTACGGTGACCTGGAGGATTCGACATTCTCCGAGTGAGCCGGCTTCGCCTCCGCTGTCCTTAGCTTCGGCTTTTAGGTTCATTTTTCCGACTCGAATCAAACGTGGGTTGCCCGGGAAATCACTGCGCGGAAAGCTCGCAATCTCGCCCAGTAATTTGCCAGCACGCGTCGCGCGGACAATTACCCGCTCAGGCGTAAGGCTGATTTCGACGGGAAAAGTGCCATCGCTGGGAGGGGTGGTTTGCGTGGTAAGACGAAACAGTTCGGTCCCGAGTTGGGGGAACGTTTCGCCGGTTAATTTATTGGTGAGTGCAGCCAGTCGCAAAACCTTGCCATCTTGTTGCCACGTCGCCGCCAAGGCATGGTTTTCCAGAGTGAAGGTTTGCCCCTGTTGCGTCGCATGAGCTTCGCCAGGAGCCGGACCTGCGAATTCCAGGGCGGGGTTTTCGGCTAACGCGGCGAGGCCGCACCAAACACTTGCGAATAAACAAATCCAGCGATGGGGCATGAACGCAGCATGATGCCTAGGTCGCTGAGGGCAATCTTAGGAAATCGGCATGGTCGGGCTGGAGAGATTTGAACTCTCAGCCTCTGCTACCCGAAAGCAGCGCTCTACCAGATTGAGCCACAGCCCGACGAGGCTGGTCATAAAAACCTGCGTAAGAGGGGACTTCAACCCTTTTTAGGCTTTGAATGTCGGCCTTTAAACTAGGTTATTGGACTTTTTAAGTTTTAGCTTCAAAATGTCTTATGTCCTTAACCATTCGTCGCTCTGCAGAACGAGGTTACGCTGATCATGGTTGGTTAAAAGCCCGCCACTCGTTCAGTTTTGCGGAGTATTACGACCCTCAGCACATGGGCTTTCGCTCCTTGCGGGTCATCAACCAGGATATCGTGGCTCCAGGCTGCGGCTTTCCGACGCACGGTCATCGTGATATGGAAATTTTTACGTATGTCTTGGAAGGGGTAATTGAGCACCGTGACAGTATGGGCAATCACGCCCAATTACGTCCGGGGCAAATTCAAGTGATGAGTGCCGGTAGTGGGGTGAAGCACAGCGAGTTTAATCCCTCCGCTTCGGATCGCTTGCACCTGTTGCAAGTTTGGTTGCAGCCAGATCGACTCGGCTTGAAGCCTCGGTATGCAGAGTGGACCCCCACTCCCGAAAAATTAAAGGAGCCGAAGGTCTTGATTATTTCCCAAGATGGCCGCGAAGGTTCTGCTACGATTAGCCAAGATGCTTCGGTCTATCGCGTCATGGCTCCGGCGGGTAGTACATTCGAGCATCAACTCGCCGCGGGGCGTGGGCTTTGGCTGCAGTTGATCAAAGGAGAACTGGTTGTCGGCGACCAAACGTTAAATCCAGGTGACGCCGTAAGCACCGAAAAGTCTGGCAAATGGCAGTTTAAGGTGGGTCAAGAGGTGGAGGCGCTCCTTTTTGACTTAGGTTGATTTGCTTTTCTTTTAAAACTTCATCATCTTAGCAACATTCCCTATGAGCGCCCCACACATCCCACAAAAATCTCCCATCCCGGTTCTCGTGGAGGCCGGCAAAACTTACTATTGGTGTTCCTGTGGTAAGAGCCAAAGTCAGCCTTTCTGTGACGGGGCTCACAAAGGTTCGGCATTTTCTCCTGTGCCTTATAAGGCCGAGCAAAACGGCACGGTTTACTTCTGTGGTTGTAAGCACTCTAAGAAGGGTGCCCTTTGCGACGGTAGCCACAAGTCTCTCTAATTTTTTATCACCACACACTAAACTATGAAAATCGCCTCCCACATCGTTGCGGCCCTCCTTGGCCTCATCTTCGTCGTCTTCGGAATTAATTTCTGGGCACACTTTATTGCTGTGCCTCCTGCTCCAGAAGGCACTCCGGCGGCGGCTTTCTTAGGTGCAATGTACACCTCGGGTTACCTTGGCTTCGTTAAAGCCTTTGAAATCATCGGTGGTGCTTTGGTGATCCTTCCTCGCACTCGTAACTGGGGCTTGTTAATCATTGGGCCTATCGTGGTTAACATTGCGGCCATCCACCACTTCTTGTTTGGTGGCATCAAGGATCCGACCGTCATCTTCGCTATCGTTGCCGCGCTCTTCTTGGCCTTTGTGGGTCGTCAGGGTTTCTGCTGCTTGGCGTGTTGCGGTTCGGGTTGCTGCGGCGACAAGTGCTGCGGTAAGTCGGAAGGCGAGTCCACCGGTTGCTGCTCCAGCAAGTAAGTATTAAAGTTATAAAACAAAAGGCCTGACATTCACATCGGGCCTTTTTTGTGCCTCTGTGCTTAAATATCTAACGCCGGCTTATTTCGCTGCCGGCGTGTAATTAAACGCTGGGAAGGACTTGAGGGCTTGCTGGGTCTCTTCCGTTAGCGGGTAACCTAAGCTCGCGAAGAAGGGGGCCACATTGACTTTGGCTAATTCTCCGTAGCGGACCACGAAGAGGTTTTGCAATGCGGCGCGATTTGAACCCTTAGGTGCTGGAGTCTTTTCGTAGGAGCGCAAAGTTTGGCGTAAGGGCTCCCAGCCATGGGCTTTGATCAAGACGATGAAAGGGGCCAGTTGTTCAAACGGACCTAGGTTGGGCGGGGTGCCCGTGCGCTTGGACATGAGTTCGTCGACGTTTTTGAGACTCCCGTGGCCTTGTCCGACGGGTTTCCCCACCAGTTTCTCCATGCAGTAGAGGGAGAATAAATTACAGGTTACTTCCGTTTGGCCTTCGAAGGTCCAATCGGTGCGTTGGTGGTTGTGTCCCAACTCATGGAAGAAGCCCCAGTTACCTTCTTTAGATAATTTAGCGAGGTCTACGATTTCATGTTCAGAAGGTTTGACCCAGCACATGAATGGGTAGCCGGAGTGCATGAAACCTGCCGAGATTTGTAAATCAGGCACCACGCGTTCGGGCGCGAGGCGGTGGAGCGCAACGAGGTCATCTTCGAGGCCAAGTGCTTTATCCCACCATTCTAAAAGAGCTTGGGGGTTTTCGAGTTTAACGACTTCGAACTTTCGGACGTGCAGGATGGCGTTTTTGCCGACGAGGGTGACCCAAGGAGCTGGGGCGTTCAGGGATTTTTTCCAGGACTCCGCATTATCTTTGCCGAGAACAAACGTCGGTGCGGCGACAGCATTGCTAAATTCAAGACTTGCCGATTCTTTAGCCTTGGCGGTGCTGGTCGCTTTTTTGGCTCCGTTTTGTACTTGGATGAAAATTTGGCCCCCGAAGGCATTGGCGATTTTGTTTTCGCCAGCTTGCAGTGTAAAGGTGCGCGAGAGGATCGGGAAACGAGTCCACTTATCCAATTTTAGTAAACCATCGCGATGGCAACCTACGATAATACGCACCGTCCGACCTTCGGGGAGCGCCGTCGCTTTAACCGTGACGATTTCGCCGGGAGCTGCGTAGAGGCCGGTTTCCTGCCAGACATCGGCACTCGTTGCTAAATTAGGGGCATTGCCCGCGGCGGTATCCCAGCGATGGATTAAGTTAGGATCGTAGTTCACCGAGGCTTGGATGCGCTCTTTGGCTTCGACGGCACCAGGGAAGATTTTCGCTCCAGGGTGAGCCGTGACCTCTTGAGGTGGCAACGCCATGTAAGCCTGAATCGCCTTGTTCAGTTCTTCGCGGTTAGCTTCACCCGCAGGGTTGAAAGGCGTTTTAACTTGGGGGTTAATTTCGGCTGGGTTGATCGCGGCGACGGCGGAGATGAAGCCGCTTAATGCCAAGCACAGCAGGGAGGTGGAGAGGCGTTTCATATTAATATCACTTACTAAGAATGGTGCTTTTAGAGCATCGCCAGCGAAAAGATTTAAATGACCGAGACCGCTTATGAAAAAGCAAATTTACATCACTGACTCGGTAATAGCTGGGATAAATTAGGATAGAAAGCTGCCATCTCTTGCCGTTAAAGTGGGCTTAAGTTGGCACGTTATATTTATGCTCAAATCCTTTAATTATTTTTGGTTGTTCCTCGTGTCGGCAGTTGTGAGTGCCGAGCCCCGTCCGAATATACTTTTTATCCTTGGCGATAACTGGCGTTGGCCGAATGCCGGGGCCTTGGGAGATGTACACGCCCATACGCCTGCTTTTGATCGGCTGGCTCGAGAAGGGGTTTTGTTCACCCACGTCTTTAACCCTGCGCCCTCTTGTTCGCCATGTCGGGCGAGTTTATTGACAGGACGGGCCGTCCATGAATTAGGTGAGCGCGCTTCGCTTTGGAGCGGCTTTCCGCAGGATACTCCAGTAATTACGCAATTACTTCGTCAAGCAGGCTATGCGATTGGTTATCAAGGAAAGCCCTGGGGGCCTGGTAATGCAGAGGCTTCGGGGTGGAAGGAGAATCCGGTAGGACCGAAGTTTTCTGATTTCGCGACGTTCTTGAAGGCACGTCGTGAGGGTCAGCCGTTCTTTTTCTGGCTTGGCAATACCGATACGGCAACCCGTGGAGGGCCGCGAAATTTTCTCGCTGATGCAAAGCAAGTTGGGCTTGATGCAGCTCAGTTGCCGATTCCTCCAGAATTGCCAGATTGTGAAGCTGTCCGACTTGATTTGCTTAATTACTATGGTGGGGTGGTGCGGATGGATCGTGAAGCCGCGGCGGCACTGGCGACGCTTGAGGCCACGGGAGAATTGGAAAACACGCTCATTGTTTTCACTGGAGATAATGGATGGCAAATGCCACGTGGGCTTGGTAATTGTTATGATCAAGGTTCGCGAGTTCCCTTGGCGATACGTTGGGGAAAACAAGCTAAGGCAGGTTTAAAAGTCGATGCCTTGGTTAATCTTGGTGATCTGGCACCTACTTTCCTAGAGGTGGCAGGGGTGACTTCACCTTCACCGATGACCATGCGCAGTTTGGTGGGACTCTTGCATGGTGAATCCTCCGCGGGGAGGGATGTAGTTTTCATTGAGCGCGAACGCCATGCGGACGTGCGCCACGATCACTTGAGCTATCCTATGCGGGCGGTGCGAACGCAGGATTTTTTGTATATTCGTAACCTGCGTCCCGACCGTTGGCCAGCGGGTGACCCCGATAATTATTTTTTGCATGGCCGTCCTTATGGCGATGTCGATACGACTGCTTCCAAGGATTTCTTGCTGGCGCACCAAGATGACGAACTGGGCCGACCTTTCTTTGCCCGAATTTTCGGGAAACGTCCGGCGGAAGAACTTTATGACTTACGTCGGGATCCCCATCAACTTACCAATATCGCCGCCGATTCAACTTATGCTCAGGTTCTGGCAGAACACCGGATGCACTTGGAGGCCTGGATGCGTGACACCCATGATCCACGCATGGATCCGACTTATGACGGATGGGATAAATTTCCTTACTACGGTAAGTCGCCTAAGTGATGCTTCTTTGGCTGATGCATGCCATAGCACCGCACTTCGTGACGACTGAAAATTCCTTCCTCATTCGTCAGATTGAATTATTTAAGCGCCTTGAAGGATTTCCAGAGTGCAATCAGTAAGACAACTGAAAGGGCGAAACCAAAGGCGTAACCTGCAGGCCAAATCCAAGGCAGGTTGGGTTTCCAGGAAACGACCAGACCATAGGCACAGAGACCTAAGCCGGCTAATAGAAAGCACAGCCGGAAAAAGAAGAGAATCAGAAGTACAGGGCGCACGAGAAGGAGCGAATTACTTTCCAAAAGATTCTAAAGCCGTTTTTTGGAAATCTCGGCGAATTTCACTGCCGTCTGAATTGGGTAAATCGACGCGTTGAATCAGCAAGAGATAGATGCGCTGTTTGACTGGATCGAGCCAGGCTTGGGTGCCATAAGCCCCGCCGTGACCATAACTCCCAGGGCTGAGACTCTCGGTGACGCCAGTGGGTTCGTGGACCAGGTGAAAGCCCAGGCCCATCTGCATCCCTGGGGCGAAGCTTACTTTGGGCATGTCTCCCAACTGATTGCTGGTCATCAGCTGTAACGTCGAGGCAGCGAGGTAGCGGTGGCCGTGGCTTTCGCCGCCACGTAGAATCATTTGATAAAGTTTAATCAAGTCGCGGGCATTCGAGAATAAACCGCCTGCGGGCAGTGGGGTACGTTGCCGGTTGTCGAGTGGGGTACTAAAGCGGAAGTTCGTAGCTTCCACTAAGTGATCGTTTTCACGACGGTAAGGCTTAGCGAGTCGGGCTTGATCTTCCGCATCTGGCCAAAAGGAAGTATGGCTCATACCGAGGGGAGTGAAGAAGCGGGCTTGAAGGAAATCGGCATAAGATTGACCGCTGACGACTTCAATCAAACGCCCGAGGGTGTTCATGCCATTGTTGCTATAAGCCCACTTCGTCCCGGGTTCAGAGACTAAGGGTTGTTGGGCGTAGAACTCTACCATCTTTTCGAGAGGGAGGGTGTCGACTGGCTGATTAGCGGCGGTGGGCGATGCTCCTGCTAAACCGCTGGTGTGGGTGAGCAAATCACGGATGGTGATAGGACGCTTTGGGCTAACGAGGGTTTTGGCTTGGAGTAATTTTTGTCCTTTGAAAACGGGGAGGTATTTTTCGATGGGGTCATCGAGGTTTAATTTCTTTTCTTCAACTAACATCATCACTCCCATCGCCGTGATTGGCTTAGTCATGGAAGCGATCCAAAAGACACTGTCCTTGCGCATGGAACGTTGGCCTTGGATGTCAGCTAAACCAAATGCTTCGAGCGCTAAGGTTTTATCGGCGGAGGCGACGGCGGTGACGGCGCCGGAGATTTGTGCTTCGTCGAGGTAGTTTTGGAGGGCGTAACTAAAGACGGCATTTTGTTCCTCGAGGCTTACCTCAGGCGTCTCGGCTGAGCTCGTGGCTGGGGTGGGCGTTTTTTTTGCACAACTGCACAGGCAACACAGGGTCAAAAATACAATGCAATGAAAACGCATAGTGGGTAGACTCTGTTTGTAGCATGGTCGCAGGGGTAGTCAATGAGCCGCGTCATTCGACAACTATTGCCATCGCCGCCTAAAAGTTCACGATTCTAGGCACCCTCATGCAATTGCTGCGTCACCTTTACGTTCAAGTACTCCTCGGCATTGCCTTGGGGGTGTTAGTGGGGGTGGTTTGGCCTGAGGTGGGGGTCACCTTAAAGCCCTTGGGCGATGCCTTTGTCTCCCTGATTAAAATGCTCGTGACCCCAGTGATTTTTTTGACCGTCGTGGTCGGGTTAGTCTCCAAAGACAACTTACCCAAAGCAGGTCGGATTGGTTGGCGGGCGTTGCTTTACTTTGAAATCGTGACGACCCTAGCCCTCATCATTGGTTTGGTGGTCGCTAATGTTTTTAAACCGGGCGAGGGCGTGCATGCGGTTTTAGATGCGAAGGATGTGCAAACAGTCGCCGGCTATACCGCAACGGGCTCGAAGCAGGGTTTGGTTGATACCCTTGTTCATATTATTCCTAACACTTTTTTCTCCGCCTTTGTGGAAGGGAATACCTTGCAGATTTTATTAATCGCCGTGCTCTTTGGCATCGCCCTTTCCAAACTAGGTAAAACCGCCGAGCCTTTAGTACATGCCTTGCAGAAGCTCTCGGAGGTTTGTTTCGGCATGGTCAAGTTGGTCACCTACTTAGCCCCCGTAGCAGCTGCGGCAGCGATGGCTTTTACGGTGGGTAAGTATGGCTTCCATACTCTCAGTCACTTGGGCCAACTCATTCTATGTGTCTATCTCACCACCGGGATCTTCATCTTTGTGGTCTTAGGAGCCCTTGCGTATTGGGCGGGTTTTAGTTTGTGGAAGATTCTGCGCTACTTGCGGGAGGAAATTTTAGTGGTCATCGGGACGTCTTCTTCAGAGTCGGCGTTGCCTCGACTGATGGAAAAATTAGAAAAAGCCGGGTGTCATCAGTCTTCGGTAGGGCTCTTAGTGCCAGCTGGGTATTCGTTTAACCTCGATGGAACCTGTATTTATTTAACCATGGCGGCTTTGTTCATCGCCCAAGCAACGCAGACCCCGTTAACCCTTGGACAACAAATCAGTCTATTATTAATTTTACTGGTCACCTCTAAAGGAGCGGCTGGCGTTACGGGCAGTGGTTTAATCACCCTGGCAGTGACTTTAAGTACCGTGGGTACCATCCCGGTGGAAGGTATCGCCTTAATTTTAGGCGTGGACCGCTTTATGTCGGAAGCACGCGCGGTGACCAATTTTATTGGTAATGCCGTGGCTACCTTCGTGATTTCACGTTGGAGCGGGGATTACGATAAAAGCTTGGGTCGGGTCGTTCAGCGCTAACTCAGCCTGCGCCAGTCACAAACTGTGGGTGGCGTAGGATTTTTTCAGTCCAAATTTGTTGGGCTTCGGCGGAAAGACCTTCGGGGAATTGCGCGGACGATCGTTGCCACTTTTTGAGCCAAGCCTGATCGAGTAAGGGGTAGGGGCAGGGCGTTTTGAAACCAGGTGTCAGGGCTACAATGGTTTCCTTTTTAACACCCGTGCTTTGTCCTAGTGCCACGTAGAAGCCTGCTCCGAGTAAGGCGACGCGTACGGCCGTAGAAGCTGAATAGGTAAAAAGTTCGGCCGGCTTGGTGGCATCGCAAAGGTTATACAACTTTTCAAATGCGCTCGGTTGCCAGCAGGCGGTGTCAGTCTTGTGGGAGAAGAAATCAAAGAAAATTAAATCTGGCTTGGCGCTGACCATCGGAGCGAGGTCCCAGAAATCGCCCACTTTTAATTCCCACGTCAGACCCTTGAATTGCCGAGACGCCCATTGATAGCGTGCCAGTAAGGCATCGGGGGCGGAGTGACGGAGGTAGGTGAAACGATTTTTATGGGTGATGGCCAAGCGCAGTGAATCGAGGTCGTTTTCAAAACTCACTAAGTGCAGAGGACGCACGGGGCCCTCAGTGGCGGCGGCCTCGTAGGCTTGAATCGCCGCCATGGCATTGGCAGCGGCCCCCAGGCCTAAATCCCAGATGATGAGTGGCGATGCTTGGGAGGGGTCTTCTTCGGCCGAAAGTTTTAGACGCTCTTGGAGGCGCGATTGGTCCACATACAGTGCCTTGGCTTCTTCCAACGGCGGTGTATGTGAGTGCATGATTTCGCCCGAAGAAAGTTGACGAATACTTGCAAAGCCCGCTTCGGCGAGGTGCACCTCGTAGTTCCCCAGTTGGCGCGGGCGCCGCTCTTTGCCCACTTTGGGGTGAACCGCAGGGTTATCGAGATCCTCGCCCTGTAGGTATTGGCGCCGCTCGTGGTAGAGGGAGAGAAAACGATCTTCTAGGATGCTCGCACGAATGTCCCGCATCAGTTGATGGTAGAACCAAATGTTATGTCGACCTAGTAACGTCCACCCGAGGGGCTCTTGCGTTTTGGTGAGATGGTGTAAATAGCCTCGCGAGTATTTTTGACAGACGGGGCAAGTGCAGGAGGCGTCGATTTTTTCGTCGGAGAATTTATACACCGAGCGACGAAGTTGTAGAATCCCCCGCGAGGTGAAAGCGGTGCCGAATTGGGCAACCTTGTTCGGGATAATACAATCAAACATATCAACCCCGCGGTGTACGGCTTCTATTAAATCGAGGGGCGTGCCCACGCCCATGAGGTAACGTGGCCGATCTGCGGGAAGCATATTGGCGGCGATTTCGCACATATCTTCCCGTTCGTGTTTTTCTTCGCCTACGGCGAGACCGCCGATGGCAAAACCATCGAACGGCAATTGCGTCAACCCGTCGGCACTCTGTTTACGTAGATCGGGGTAAAGTGCACCTTGGACAATCGCGAACATCGATTGCGGGGAGTCGCCTCGGGCGAGCAGGCTTCGTTTGGCCCAACGTTCGGTGATTTGTAGCGCCGCCAGGGCCGTGGCTTTATCCGCCGTCGAGGGGATGCATTGATCCAGCACCATCATGATATCGCTTCCGATGGCCATCTGCGTTTGAATGCTGATTTCCGGGCTTAACAATAATTTCTGCCCATCGACGTAGCTGCGAAACTCCGCTCCTTCTTCTGCCATCGAGCGTGCGTGTGGCAGCGAGAAAATTTGGAAACCTCCTGAATCGGTGAGTACGGATTTTTCCCAGCCCATGAAGCGGTGAATCCCACCAAAATGTTTAAAAACTTCGGGACCTGGGCGGAGCAACAGGTGGTAGGTGTTAGCCAGCAGGATTTGAGAACCCGAATCGAGGAGTGTTTCGGTGGTTTGGGCTTTAACCGTGGCTTGCGTACCGACTGGCATGAAGAGCGGCGTTTTGACCTCGTTGTGTAGCGTTCGGAACGTGGCGGCACGGGCACGCGAGCCGCTGGCGACGGCTTCGAGTTTAAAGTTCAGGCGCGAGGCTGACATGCAGTCCTTATCGGTAGGTGGCTATGTCCCGCTTGTAAAGGCATGATGCGAGGGCATAGCCCTTCATTGCAGCCCTTAACGTAACCGGTCATCCGGTTACAGCGCTTAACAGGTTAGTTCCCCAGCCCGTTGGACTTAGGTAACTAGCCTGAGAGGCCTCAGGTTGTTTAAAGGCTACAGAGTCTCCGACTAGCTGAGTCGATTGGCCGCACAAACTAGGGCTTTGAGTCCGGCAAGCTCGATGTTGGGGTCGATCCCACAACCCCATACCGTGCGACCGTCTTGGCTTTGTAAAGCAACGTAGGCGGCAGCGAGGGACTCTGAGCCCGCAGAAAGGGCATGAGAGCGGTAGTCTTTTAATTTAAAATCAGCCCAACCTTGTTTCGCTAAGGCGTGTACGAGGGCACTGATGGGGCCATTGCCTTCGCCTTGAAGGGTGTATTTCTGGTCGCGGTAGAGTACATCCGCTTGGCAACGGACCGATTCTTTAGAAAGCGTTTCGGTTCGGAAGTCCAGCAGCGCTAAAGGCCGTGAGACATTGACGAATTCAGCCCGGAATTTATCCGCAATTTCCTGCGGTGAAAGTTCTTTGCCTAATTTATCGGCGTATTGCCCGATCAAGTTGCCCACTTCGGGGTGCATGAGTTTAGGTAAGTCGAAACCAAACTCGCGATCGAGTACATAGGCCACTCCACCTTTGCCGCTTTGCGAATTGATGCGGATGATGGCTTCGTATGAACGACCAATATCCATGGGGTCAATCGTCAGGTAGGGTACATTCCAGAGGGCATCGGTGCCTTGTTTAGCTCGGCGATCCATGCCTTTTTTAATCGCATCTTGGTGCGACCCCGAGAACGCCGTGAAGACTAAGTCGCCGCCGTAAGGGTGGCGCTCGTGGACGCTCATGCGTGTGCAACGCTCGTAGACTTCGCGGATTTTGGGCAGGTTGCTGAAATTGAGGTGCGTCTCAATTCCATGTGAAAACATGTTTAAAGCTACCGTCACGATGTCGAGGTTGCCAGTGCGTTCGCCATTACCGAATAACGTGCCCTCGACCCGGTCGGCACCTGCCAGCAAGGCCAATTCTGTAGCGGCCACGCCCGTGCCCCGGTCATTGTGCGTGTGTAGTGAAATCACGGCCATGTCACGGTTGCTGAGGTGGCGGCAGAACCACTCGATCTGGTCGGCATGCGTATTAGGCGTGCCCGCTTCGACCGTCAGGGGTAAGTTGAGGATGATTTTGCGTTGGGCCGAGGCACCCCAAGCTTGGGCGACGGCTTCGCAAACTTGCAGTGCATATTCTGGTTCCGTGAGGACGAAAGTCTCAGGGCTAAATTCCAACTGCCATTCGGTTTGCGGGAGTTGGCTGGTTAATTCGCGAATTAATTTCGCACCTTGGACTGCCATCTCGAGCACTTGTTCTTTGGACAGCCCGAAGACGATTTCACGCTGTGCAGGATTGGTGGGCGTGTAGAGGTGGACGATGGCTCGACGGGCCCCTTGTAACGAGGCGATGGTGCGCCGGATTAAATGTTCGCGTGCTTGGACGAGGACTTGGACGGAGACATCGTGGGGAATCAAATCCTTTTCAATTAACTCGCGGGTGAAGTTGAATTCCGTGTCCGAGGCGGAAGGGAAGCCGATTTCGATTTCTTTAAACCCAATCTCACAAAGCAGACGGAACATCTCGTGCTTCTCGGCCACAGTCATCGGGATGGCGAGGGCTTGGTTGCCGTCGCGGAGGTCGACCGAGCACCAGCGGGGGGCGTGGGTGATTTGGGCGTCGGGCCAGCGACGATCAGGAAGGCGGACCGCTTGGAAGGGTCGGTATTTAGGCTGAACTTGGGCCATGGGGGTCGAGAAAGGTAGGAGAGAGGGAGGGGGCAGGCGAGCGTGCTTTGGTAGCGAAGTTATAAAATAAAAAACCCACCTGGAAGTCCGGGTGGGTTGTCAAAAGGGAGCAAAACCCGGACTTAGGCGTCTGGCTTGGTCTTTGGAAGCTTGGTCACGCGCTTGATGTCCTTGAGGGCACCGCGTTTCTTCAATAATTCCACGCGCTCAAAGCGCTTGAGGACATTGCGCTTGGCTCCCGAGGAGGCGGCGCTGGATTTAAAACTGTTATGCTGAGTCATGGCCAAGAAGGTCGTTAGGGATTGGAGCAAAGGGTCTCAGGGGCGGGGGGCAAGGTTAAAAGCAGGTGTTTTAGAGGGAGTTTTTGACCTCTAAACGGGGCAGGGGCGTAGGTATTGAGCAGAGCGTCGCGGTTAGGGGCTTGATGGTCAGAAGGCGCAAGGTAACAAGAGGCTATGGCCCGTGCTTACCCCGATTACATTGTCGGTCGGAAAAAATCACACTTGGAGAGCCGTTTTTTGGAAAGGCTCATCAGGGAGTTGCCCGACAACTATGTCATTCTGCCAAGTTTGGAAATAGCACCGCAGGAAGGTATCTCCGAGAGTGAAGCTGACTTTATTGTGCTACATAGTCGGGGACGACTGTTATTAGAAATAAAAGGCGGGCAGTGGAAGCGAGAGTTGGGAGCTTGGTATCGTTTAGACCACGGGCAATGGGTGGCGGAATGGAAGTGTCCTTTTCACCAATGTCGGACTAATTCCTATTCCATTCGCAATCAGGTACGCGAAGCCTTTCCCAAGGACTCCCTTGAGGCTAAGTCGCTCTTTGGGCGAGCGGTGGTATTTCCTAATTTCGTCGCCACCTTCACGACGGGAGAGTTCGCGAATGAAATGTTTTTAGATCAGCAAGATTTAACGGGCGAAGGCAGTTTGCTCCATGCCTGCGAAAGGCTTTTTGATTTTGCAGAGGAGCAGTATCGACTGGCCCGGCAGAAAAAAGTAGTCGAAAAGGCCGAGAAACAAGAGAAACGATTAGCTAAAACGGAAGGCCGGGAGGCTCGGGAGATTCAGCCACCTCAGTTGGAGAGCTTTGAACTTCCGGCGACGCTGACAATGGAGCAAGTGATGAATGTCGCGCGGGCATTGCGTCCCGATATCAAACCAGTTGCCAGTCTTTCAGTCGCTGACCTAGAGCAGGTTTTGCGACAACTTTCCAAATCTCAATTGCGAGTCCTCGATACTGTGGAGAAGAGCAAGCGTCTGCGGGTCTTGGGTGGGCCGGGTTCTGGTAAAACCTTGTTAGCGTTTGAATCAGCCCGTCGCGCTTTAGCCGATCAAGCCCAAGCTAAAGTTGGTTTGGTGTGTTTTAATCGCAGCTTAGGAGGCTTTTTGGCGGACGTTGCAAGGCAGGAGAAAATGGCCAATGTGCGGGCAGGTTCCTTCTACACGCACATCGATACATTATTGGGAGCTGAAACGGAGGTGCAGGCTGAAACGGAATATTATACCCAACGGGTAAGCCAAGCGATTGCCCAAGCACGCCAACTTCCCGAAACGGAAAAATTTGACGTGCTCATCGTTGATGAGGGGCAGGATTTTCGGGATAGTTTGCCCCGACTACAATTGCTTGATGCCTTGCTTAAAGGAGGATTAGCCAAAGGTCGCTGGCGTTGGTTTGAAGACCCGAATCAGTATTTAAGCCCTCCCGCGGTATCACAGCCTGAGGAACTTCTCCAAGAGCTGAATGAAGTCATTGATGATGCAGGAGTAACCGAGGTGACTGGTAATTGGCGCAATACCGAGGAGATTATCGAACGCGCTTGTGCGGCTTTGGGGGTCGCACATGAAACCGACGACTTAGGGATGCACGGCCCCAGGGTGGAAAGTGCAGTCTATCAACCCGGCAAAGAGTTAGCCCTCTTGGCGGCCGTTTTAGCTAAGCACGTTTCGAAAGAAATTAATGACGGAAAATATGCGGCTTCTGATGTGGTCATTTTGAGTATGCGCGGAGGGCATAAGGCCTTGTTTGAGGGTGTAGCGGAATTAGGTGGGTTTGCCTTGGAGCCTTATGATGTGACCAAACCAGCCTCACCTGGTGTGGTGCGTACTTCTTCAGTTTATAAATTTAAAGGCATGGAGTCGCACGTGGTCATCCTGGTTGATGTCGACCACTTAGACGATGAGCGCACCCGCCGTAAGGCTTACGTGGGGATGACGCGGGCCCGTTATAAACTTATTATTTTGGGAGCGGCGGCCCCTTTGCAGCAGATTTTTGCCGTCTAGACGACTCGAAGGCTTAACGCACCAGACAGGGTTTCTTTGGAGCAAACTTCCAGTTGGGCAGGAGGAACTGCATGGCCACCGCATCGTCGCGGGCTCCGCTGGGGAGTTTTAAGTAAAGATCGTGGGCTGCGGCGAGTTGGTTTGGGTCGATGGTAATACCAAGTCCTGGTTGTTGGGGCACGCGGACTTTGCCCTGTTTAATTTGGAGCGGGTCGCGGGTTAAGCGTTGGCCCTCTTGCCAAATCCAGTGCGTGTCCATGGCGGTGACTTGGCCTGGTGCAGCGGCTCCGACATGGGTGAACATCGCGAGCGAGATATCGAAGTGGTTGTTCGAGTGAGAGCCCCAAGTGAGCCCGTGCTTTTGGCAAACCTCGGCCACCTTGACCGAACCTTCCATGGTCCAGAAATGTGGGTCAGCCAAGGGAATGTCGACGGCTTGTAATTTTAAGGCATGGCCGAGCTGACGCCAGTCGGTAGCAATCATGTTGGTCGCTGTGCGTAAGCCCGTGGCTTGGCGGAACTCGGCCATGATTTCCCGTCCCGAGAAACCCGCTTCTGCACCGCAAGGATCTTCAGCGTAAGCGAGGACGCCTTTTAATTGACGTCCATAGCGAATGGCTTCGCTCAGCGACCAAGCTCCATTGGGATCAAGGGTGATTTGTGCTTCAGGAAAACGGCGGGCGAGTGCTTGGATGGCGAGCACTTCTGACTCCCCGGCGAGCACGCCTCCCTTTAATTTAAAATCTTGGAAGCCATAACGCTCTTGGGCGGCTTCCGCTTGGCGGACGATGCTTTCGGGGGTGAGGGCTTCTTCGTTGCGTAGGCGATGCCACGCGATGGCGGAGGTGGCTTCATCGCGGTAGGCTAAGGTCGTTTTCTTGCGATCGCCGATGTAGAATAAATAACCCAACATCTGCACCTCGGAGCGGAGTTGACCTTGACCGAGGAGGGCCGCCACCGGAACTTGGCGGTGTTGGCCGAGCAAGTCGAGGAAGGCAGCTTCGAGGGCGGTTACTGCATGAATGGTAATACGCAGGTCGAAGGTTTGTAGTCCGCGCCCGCCCGCATCGCGCTCAGCGAAAGCTTGATTTACTTGCTCGAGAAGGGAGCGAAAATCCCCAATTGGCTTACCTAACAATAGCGGTTTAGCATCTTCGATGGTTTGACGGATTTTTTCGCCACCAGGGACTTCGCCGAGTCCCGTATGTCCGGAGTTATCTTTGAGGAGGACGATATTGCGGGTGAAAAAAGGCCCGTGGGCACCGCTCAAGTTGAGCAACATGCTGTCATGACCGGCGACGGGGATAACTTGCAATTCGGTGATGAGAGGGGTCGACATAGAGACGTTTTAGGAAGTTGGAGAGTTGCGATTGTTTTTGGTCCAGAAGACGAGGACAGCGGCGAGGATGGAAGTGATGGTCAGACCATAGAGTCCACCTTGAATCGAACCCGTGTGGGTTTTGAGCCAACCGAAAGTATAGGGGGCCACAAAGCCTCCAAGGTTGCCGAGGGAATTGATCAGGGCGATGACTCCGGCGGCGATGCGGAAGTCGAGGTAGCCTTGCGGGATGGGCCAGAAGAGCGAAGCGGCAGATTTAAAGCCTAGGGCGGCGAAGCAAATGGCCACGTAAGCAAAGACCGCATTGCCAGTGGTGGCGAGGTACATGCCCAGGGCCGCAATCAGCAAGGCGGCGGCAACCCAAGCTTGGGGATTTCGCCAGCGGCTTGCGGCCAAGGCCGCAAGGTACATACCGATGATGGAGATTAACCAAGGTAGCGAATTCAGCCAGCCCACTTGGCTTTCGGTTAGTTGTCCCATTTGCCGAATGATGCTGGGTAGCCAAAATGTCGCGGCGTAAATGGTTAATTGAATGGCAAAGTAAATTCCGCAGAAGAGCAGGATTTGCCAATCCAGCAACATTGTTAAAGTCACGCGGGGACGTGTCGCGGTATCTTGGGTGCTTAAGGATGTTTGGAGGGCTGACTTTTCTTCGGTCGAAAGCCACGTCGCCGCTTGGTAGTGTGTATCGAGCCAGTACCACGTCACCACCGCCATCACGACGGAAAAGATGCCTTCAATGCCTACCATCCATTGCCAACCTTTGAAGCCAAGACCATGGCACTGTAATAGCGTCCCGGAAAGCGGTCCGGAGAGAATGGAGCCGATGGCGGAGCCGCTGAGGAAGATTGCCATCGCTTTGCCGCGTTCCGATGCTGGGAGCCAGCAGGTTAAATAAAAAATCACGCCCGGGAAGAAGCCAGCTTCTGCTGCTCCGAGGCAAAAGCGCAACCCGTAGAAAACCGAAACATCGTGGACCAGAGCCATTGAGGCCGCAAGGAGTCCCCAGATGAGGGCGATGAAAGCGAGCCAACGCGGAGCACCGATTTTTTGCAGGATAAGGTTCGAAGGAATTTCGAAGAGCGCGTAACCGATGAAGAATAAGCCTGCCCCTAAGCCGTACGCCTCGTCGTTTAAGCCCATTAAATCGGTCTGCAACTGCTCTTTGATAAAACTAATATTAACCCGGTCGAGGTAGTTGACCACGAACATCACCAGGAACAGGGGCAGGACGCGCCATTTGATTTTGGCCACAGCCGTGTCGAGGTTGGAAGCAACGGCGGGCATCGCGAGGCGGACTTACTGCGGACCGAGAACCTGCATTAACTTCGCTAAACTGGCGGCCTCTTCGGAAGTCAGGTCAGTGAGCGGAGCTCGCACGGGACCCGCATCGTGGCCGGCAATTTTGGCCCCTGCTTTGATAATGCTCACCGCATAGCCAGCTTTGCGATTACGCAGTTCTAAATAGGGCAGGAAGAAAGTATCCAGCAGTCGATTGACCGTAGCGTGGTCGTTACGACTCACCGCTTGGTAGAATTCGACCGCGGTTTTGGGAATGAAATTAAACACTGCCGAAGAGTAGACCGGCACGCCCATGGCTTTGTAGGCCATCGCGTAGACTTCTGCGGTGGGCAGACCGCCGAGGTAACTGAGGCGATCGCCGAGTCGACGGCGAATTGAAACCATTAGTTCAATTTCACCGAGGCCGTCTTTGTAGCCGATGAGGTTAGGGCAGGTGGCGGCGAGTTTTTCGAGGTGATGAGCTTGGAGTCGGCAAACATTCCGATTGTAGACGATGACACCGATTTTGACGGCTTTGCAGACTTGTTCAACGTGGGCAGCTACTCCGTCTTGATGGGCTTCAGAAAGGTAGTGCGGTAGTAAAAGAATGCCTTTGGCACCGAGCCGTTCGGCCTCTTGGGCGTATTGAATGGCCACGCGCGTGGGACCGCCTGCCCCAGCGAGGATAGGGACGACGCCTTGGCAGGTTTGGACGGCGGTGCGGATGATTTGCGAATACTCGGTTGGCTCGAGGGAGAAAAACTCACCCGTGCCCCCTGCCGCGAACAAGGCCGTGGCTCCATAAGGGGCGAGCCATTCCAGACGGCGGGCATAAGTGTCCGCACGAAAATCCCCGTTAGGTGCAAAGTCAGTAATGGGGAAGGAAAGTAAACCCGCGGAGATGGTCTGTTTTAGTTCTTGGGGAGACATGACAAAGGTAAACTTAAAGTGGGCAGAGGATTGGTGACTGGCAAGCGTTCGTGAAAAGCCTAGAAATCAGGGTGAAAGTTGGGCGATGAGTTTTAACGTTTCTTGCGGGTTTTGATGGGTGCCGGCCGCACTCTGAAGTCCAGGGGGCAGTTGATCGAGGGCCATCGCTTTTAATTCGGTCAGACGATTTTTTAAATTTTCGAGGGGGCCGAGTGGAGCCGAAGCTTCGGCCCAGACATCGTAGACAGCGATGACTTGGCCGGGCTCATCACCATCGACTTCGCCTTCACCCACTTCATAGCCACAGTCGAGTAATTCGTCCCAGACATTAGCGTCGATTTCAAAAAGATCCTCGAGCGAGTAGAGGCACAGTCCAGCCATCCATTGGTCCAAGAGCGTAAAGGCGGCTCGGTGGTCGTCGTGAATTTCGGTAAAAGTGGTGTTAATGCCCACGGCAATGAGCATTTGCCCCTCGACGACTTCGCCGATTTTTGGGCCATCTAGGTTTTCAGACATTTCGGACATAAGTAAATTTGTGTTTGGTTGGATGAGGGAGGCGATGGAAAAGAGGCTGGAAGATATTGGGGGTCTAAGCTTCAGCCGACATCGCTTGGCCAGCGAGGAAGCCGGTTGTCCAAGCGTTTTGAAAATTGAAGCCGCCCGTGACGCCGTCGACATCGATGACTTCACCCGCAAAGTAGACATGGGGGCAGCAGCGACTCTCCATCGTTTGGAAATTGATTTCAGAAAGTTTTACGCCACCGCAGGTTACGAATTCATCTTTATAGGTGCTCTTACCCTGAACTTGGAAAGAGGACTGGTGGAGCATTTGGCAGAGGGTTTGTAGCGTGGCGTTGCTCACGTGAGCCCAAGGCGTGGTTAAGGGGACACCCTGGTGGGTTAGGAGGCGTTCCCAAAGCCGCTGGGGTAACTCTACCGGGCTAAAGGTGTTAATTTGTTTACGTGGCTGCGTTTGGCGTAGGTCGCTGAGGTGGGACTGCAAGGCCGTCGGCGTTAAGGATGGGACCCAGTTCACGTGCAATTCGAAGGCGTAATTTTTTTCGGCCAAGATGCGCGCACCCCAAGCAGAAAGTTTTAGAATCGCGGGACCGCTTAGGCCCCAGTGGGTAATTAGCAACGGACCTTCGGAGGTTAATTTGGTCCCAGGGATTTGCAGGGCGACTTTTGCGACGGAGAGTCCCGAGAGGTCGGTGAGGCGACTATCTTGAATATTAAAAGTAAATAACGAGGGCAGTGGGGGAATGATGGTGTGACCCAAGGTCGCGGCGATGGTTAGGCCTGCCGATGATTTATTGCCGCCCGTGGCAAAGAGGACTCGATCCGTCAGCACCGTTTCGCCCGTGGTGAGTTGTAGTTGCAAGCCAAGGGCGGAGCGCGTTAGCGAAGTTACGCCTGTGTTGAGGCGAATTTTCACGCCGGCAGCCCGGGCGGCTTGTAGCAGGCATTCAACGATACTACTAGAATCATCCGAGATGGGGAACATGCGCCCATCGGCTTCGGTTTTAGTCGCCACGCCGCGCTCTGCGAACCAAGCAATCGTATCGCGGGGTTGAAAACGGTGGAAGGCCCCGAGCAATTCTCGTCCCCCACGAGGGTATTTTTCGGCCAGGGTGCGGGGCTCGAAGCAGGCGTGGGTCACGTTGCACCGCCCGCCGCCCGAAATGCGTACTTTAGCCAGTAAGTGGGAAGTCGCCTCGTAGAGGGTCACTTCACCCCGACCGCGCAGTCTTTCGGCACAGGTGATGGCAGCGAAGAAGCCTGCGGCTCCGCCTCCGACAATCGCTATACGTCTGGAAACTGACACATCCGCCACGCTGAGGGGGTGACTGGGTATGTCAAAAGGTAAGAATCAAGGTAGCAACTTATCTATAAACGGTTTGTCTAAAATTCTCATGGACCTCGTAAAAAAATGCCTCGTCGTGTTGCTGGCTGTTTGGGTTGGAAGTGCGCTGGCGGCCCCCGTAGAGCCGCTTTTTCAGAAAGATAATTTAGTAGCGTGGTGTATTGTACCTTACGATGCCAAGCATCGTAACGCAGAGGAGCGTGCGGTGATGTTGGAGCAATTAGGAATTCATAAGTTTGCTTATGACTATCGCCCCGAACACATCGCTCATTGGGAGGAGGAGTTGGCGGCGTTGGAAAAGCACCACATCGAATTAGTCGCTTGGTGGTTTCCGACCGAGTACAATGAGGAAGCCAAAGCCGCGTTAGCTTTGTTCAAGAAGCATGCCCTTAAGCCTCAACTTTGGGTGACAGGACATGGCGGCAGTGTGCAGGTCAAGGATGCGACTGAGCAGGCCGCACGCGTGGCACAGGAAGTAAAGCGACTAAAACCCATTTGCCTCGCGGCCGCCGAGATTGGTGCTAAGGTGGGACTCTATAATCATGAAGGTTGGTATGGTGAGCCCGAGAATCAGTTACTGATTTTAAAGGCCCTCCAAACTGAGGGGGTAAATAATGTCAGTTTGGTTTATAACTTTCACCATGGGCATGGGCAGTTGGAGCGGATTGCGAAACTGCTCCCTCAACTCGCTCCGTACTTATCCTGTATTAATTTAAATGGGATGGACGTTGATGCCCCGGCTAAGGGTCGGATGATTTTACCATTGGGTGTGGGGACGCAGGATCTCACTCTTTTACGGGCCGTGCGGGCCAGTGGTTATGCAGGGCCTATTGGCATCATGAATCACACGACCGAATTTGATGCTCGTGCACGTTTAGAGGATAATCTCGATGGCTTGAGGTGGTTAACATTACAGTTGGATGACGCCTTAGTTCCGCCCAAGCCCAAGTATCGCACCCTTAAGGAAGAAGCGCCGAAGGCCAGTCTTCCGAAAGGTCCGGCTCCTGCACCGTTTGCGCCTAATTTAACTCCGTTGCGTCCCGAGGACAATGAGTGGGCCAAGGAGTTTGTGAACCGCGACCGTATTTTTGATTTTTATGCCAAACAAGCCTATGCATTCCGTGGGGTGCAACCACCGCCAGCACTCTTGCCAGAATATCCTGGTTTAGACGGTGGCAAGCAAGGGCACTGGGGGAATCAAAATGATGCCGTCACGTGGCGCGATGGCCGTTGGGGGACGGCGGATAAAGGCGTGTTATTTAGCGGTGTTTTTCGGGGGGACGGTTTGACGATTCCCAAAGCCGTGTGGGTGCATCAGGGCCAGCGTAATGCAGTGTTCGATCCATTATCACTTACATTTCCCATCGAATGGTCAGGTGATTTCTTGAAGTTAGGTGAGATGCGTCACGGGTTTGCTGGCGGAGCTTTGATGGCTGGTCCGGTGGTGCGTAAAACGGTAACGCCTGTGAAAGAACCTCCTGTAAATCAGGTTTACCACGGTTTCTATCGTTACGGCGAACAAGTGATTTTTAGTTATGCTATCGCGGGGCATGAGTATTTGGCTACGGCTTGGGAAGGTCAGCATGAGCCCGAAAAATTGGCAAGTTTGACCAAGGGTGGGCCAACGCAATGGCCTCAATGGTTAGAAACTAAAGGTGTCCTCGGGCAGCAACAGCCCTTTGCGACCGATCATTTAGGTGTACCTGAGAAGAATCCCTATGGAACGCTTTTCTTTATTACCGGAATCGACTTCTTTAAGGATGGTTCTGCCGCGGTGTGTACGATGACAGGGGAAGTCTGGCTCGTGCGGGGGATTGATGCTGATTTGCAACACGTGAAGTGGAAGCGCTTTGCCACCGGATTGCACCATGCCTTGGGGGTTAAAATTATTGACGATAAGGTTTATGTTTTGGGACGAGATCAAATCACCCGATTGCATGATTTGAACGGAGATGATGAGGCTGATTTCTATGAGTGCGTTACGAACGCCATGACCACGTCGCCTGGTGGGCATGATTTCATTGTGGGATTAGATGCTGATGCCCAAGGACGTTTTTACACGGCGTCGGGCAATCAAGGCATCTTGCGTTTAACTCCTCCGAATAAAGTGGAAGTTTTAGCCACTGGCCTGCGCAATCCGAATGGCATCGGCGTGACGGAAGATGGGCACTTGGTGACGTCGCAAGGCCAGGAAGGAAATTGGACTCCCGCTTCCGCACTTTTCCAAATTGAAGTTGGCCGTAATGAAGGCGGACATTTTGGGGCGGGTGGCCCACGTAAGGATGTTCCTAATTTATTACCCTTATTACAGCTCCCCCGTGGAGAAGATAATTCCTGTGGCGGGCAGGTTTATTTGTCGGCCAAAAATTGGCCTAATTTTAAGGGTAATAATAATTTAATACACCTGTCCTTTGGGACGGGCAGTGCTTGGATAGTGACGCGTCAGTTGGTCGATGGAGTTTGGCAAGGGGCGGCGGTGAAGCTCAGTGGTAATTTTGCCGCTGGGGCGCAACATCCCCGCTTTAACCCCGTCGATGGGCATTTGTATGTGAGTGGGATGGTTGGATGGGGGAGTTATGCACCGCGTGATGGAGCTATCGATCGACTGCGCTACACGGGTGGTACCGTGCCGGTATTAGTGGGGCACGAAGTTTGCGATAATGGGGTGCTCCTGCATTTTCATCAGCCGTTGGAGGTCGCCGCGGCGACTGAGCTGAAGCACTACTTTGCCCAAACTTGGAATTACCGTTACAGTGCGGCTTATGGTTCGCCCGAGTTTTCGGTACGCTATCCAGGGGTGGTGGGTCACGATATCTTAGCGATTCGCAGCGTCCATTTGTTGGATCAGGGTAAAACCCTTTTTGTGGAAATTCCTCAAATCTCACCGGCTAACCAAGTGCACCTGCATGTGCCTGTAACCGCCGAGCGGGAGCAGGATGTCTTCCTGACGGTGCATCACTTAGGCGAACCGTTTCGAGATTACCCTGGTTATACCAAAATTATGAAGGAGCACGTGCACGCCGGGGTCGATACCTCGTTGGGTAAAATCCAACCAGTACGCTGGGAGACGGAAGTTTGCGGTCAGCCCGCCCACGAGATTTATTTAGCTACGGCGACGGGGCTGCAATTTGCCCAGAAAACTCTACATGTGAAGGCCGGAGAAGGTGTCGCTTTAACTTTAGAAAACCCGGATAGCATGCCACACAATTGGGTACTAATGCAGGCTGGGACTGAAGCGAAAGTGGGAGATTTGGCCAATCGAATGGTCGCGATGCCCGATGGTTATGCCCGTCACTATGTGCCCGAAAGTCCGGACGTGATTTGTCATACCCGACTCTTAGAGCCAGGGAAGAAGACCACGATTTACTTCAACGCCCCGAAGCAGCCTGGCAACTACCCCTATTTCTGTTCCTTCCCTGGACATTGGCAGCTCATGCGCGGGACATTGATTGTCGAATGATTCTAGTTTTCGGTCACAGCGGAGCAGACTAACTCCATAATACGCGTGAGTGAATAGCCCTCGTTGAAAGGATTTTTGGGGTAGGGCGTGGGGGTCGTGCGCCGGGGATTTTTTTCCAGGGGCTGGGGGAGTCGAGTGAGTGCTTGGCTATATTGTCCATCGTTGCCGCCGAGTTTATAGATAATTAAATCCAGCGAAGGAATAACATAGAGGCAAAAGCCGCCTGCCCCTGATTTATAAAAAGCGTCGTGAGGCGCGCCGGCCACGTGGCCATCGGCGTTGTGTTCAAATTGAAGGGAGAACGGACCATGAGGGTTGTAAGGCGAAGCCTCGTGGCATTGTTGAATGTAAGCAGCGGGCACGAGTTGCTGTTGTTCCCAGCGTCCTTGATGAAGCAGGCAATAAGCAAACCGTAACGCATCGGTCGCATGCAGGGCGGTGCTGCCTGCTCCATTAACGTGGGTCATCGTAATGTCGCCACGATAGAGGCAATAACTCCACTGACCCCAGCCCATGGGTTGGGCGAGTTTGCGTTGAATGTAATCTTGCAACTCTTGTCCAGTTACGTGGCGTAAGACGATGGAAGCAATGTGTGGTGAAGGGGAGGAATAGGAGTAGCCTGCACCTGGGGCGCACCACAGGGGCGTGCGCAGGGAAGATTGGTCAAGGTTGCGTATATCTTGCCCAGGAACGGGCTGCAGCGGAACCGTCTCACCTTTGACCATACCTGGAGAAGTCCCTTCGCCATGGAAGCCTGCCGACATGCAAAGCAATTGCCCTAGGGTGATGTCTGCTTTGCGCGGATCATCGAGCGGGAAGGCCTCGGGCAGGAACTCCGGGGTGAAAACTTTTTGGTTTAAGCCTTGGGGGAAACGGGAGGCGAATTCTTGGAGCATGATGCCGCAAGCAATACTCGTGAAAGCTTTGCCCGTGGAGGCCATGTCGGGGTTGGCGTTGCGGTGAGCCAGTCCGAAATATTTTTCATAAACCAAGTAACCATGGCGTACTACCAGTAAGCCTCCATTAGGCGTGGTGTGTTCCGTGGCGGCGTAAGCCCCTTCTAGCCGGGCGAGGTCCATGCCCGCCAAGCGGCGGATGGAAGCGGCGTCATCTAATTGCCGCCAGCCCCCTTGGCTATCGGGTGGGGGAAAGTAATCGGCTCCCTGTAAGACGAGGACGGAACTAAAAAGAAGGCCTAAAATGCAACGTGGCATAAAAGAGAGGGGTGGTAGTTGGTCAGAGAAAAATCTGAAAGGTTCCCGGATATAAGAACGGTGGGGTGGGTGGCTGCTGAAGAAGGCTTGTAAATGGTCATCAGAATAAAAGCATATTCTAGACTTACCCCTTCAGATGCGACGCCTTTTCAACACGCTGCTTTGGTTGGTTTATGCCGTTGGAGTAAGTGCCGCCGATACTCCGACTGAAAAACCCACTAGCGTAGCGAAGAAAGGTTTTGGTTTGGCGGAGCATAAGGACATGGACGCCCATCACCTTGAATTACTCAAGGTAGGTTGGTACTATAATTGGGGAGACAGCACCAAGTTGCACACCACCGCCGAATTTGTGCCGATGGTTTATTCGGCGCATCGTGAGGCACCAAAAAGCTCCTGTAAGTTTTTGCTGGGATTTAATGAGCCCGATCATCCCAAGCAGGCTAATATGACGCCTGGAGAAGCTTTGGAAAAATGGCCCAGCCTAGTGAATAAAACCCAATTTATGGTCGCCCCTGCTTTAGCGGGCAACCCGCTGAAGAGTGAATGGTTAGCGGCTTTTTTAAAGCCAGACCCTAAAGTTGATGCCATCGCGCTGCATTGGTATAAAGGGGCTGATGCTGCCCGCTTTATTAAAGACCTCGAAGAAATTCATACTCGTTACAAAAAGCCGATTTGGGTGACCGAGTTTGCGCCCCAGACGGCGGCAGATTCTGCGGAAAACCCCACGAAGTTTTCGCAAGCCAAGGTTAATACCTTTATTGAGGAAACCACTACCTTCATGGAAAAAACTTCATGGGTGCAGCGTTATGCTTGGCATCACTCGGGAGTCGGCACTTCGGCGCTCTTTACGAAAACAGGTGAATTGACGGAGACTGGTAAAGCCTATGCGTCGGTGAAGAAGTAGTCGCCGAAGCCGCACAGACTTGACGCTATGCTTCGCTGGCAGGGGTGGAACTAGTCCTTGTCGGTGCTGTCTTAAATCCATAATCCTTTCTACCTTCTTTATGTTTTCGGCGAAATTGCGTCTCGTTCTTTTAACCAGTTTGCTTGCGGTGACGACCTTCGCAGCCAATCCAGTTGGCTTCGAATTAGTAACCAAGGCCGATCAAACGGAAGTGAAGTACCAAGGTAAAATCGTGGCCTCTTACCTGACGGCTAACGACACGAGTAATGGGGCCCGGGCGAATGAGACTTATAAACCTTATTTAAGAATTGTCGATCCTACCACCGAGCAGGCCATCACGAAGGGGCCAGGGGGAACTTACACCCACCACCGCGGGATTTTCTTTGGGTGGATGCGTATTGGGTTAGAAAATCAGCGCATGGACTTTTGGTCCATGGGAGCCGGGCGCCAAATTCACACTGCATTTAAAGAGCAAAGCGCGCAGGCCCAAGAAGCGAAGCTGGTTTCGCTGATTGATTGGAAAGCGCGGAATGGTCAACTGGTTGTCAGTGAGGAACGCACCATGACCTTTGCGGCGTTGGCGGCTCCAGGTTTTTTACAAGTGGATTTTGCCACGACGATTACGGCCGAGGCCGGGGATTTAAATTTGGAAGCCGATCCTGAGCATGGGGGTGTGCATTATCGGGCGCCCGAAGAGGTGGATGGCACCAAGACGCAATATTTCTTCCCCGTTGAGCATCCCCAACCTCATAAAGATCTGGATTATCGCTGGGTCGGGATGACTTACGTGTTAGCCGATAAGACTTACGGGGTCGTGGAGATTAATCATCCCAGCAACCCTACCGGCACCAAGTGGTCGGCTTATCGTGATTATGCCCGCTTTGGAGCTTACCCGCATACTAATCTTAAGAAAGGTGAGAAGTTGACCTTGCGTTATCGCTTTCTCATTTCGGCTGGGCAGTTGGTTCCCTTGGAGACCATTTTAAAGTCGGAAGCAGATTTCGTCGGTAAGTCGGGGGAAGCGGCTCCTTTGACCCCTTTAGCTGCGGAACACCCCGCCAAGCCCGCTCCTAAGCCTAAAGCCAAATAAAGGCCTTACGGGGCCTTGCCGTTATTTCTTCACGAGCCTTAGTTGACACGGCTTAAGCCCTTGGTTGTTAATTTAATACCTATGTTTTCGCTGCGAAATAAAATTATCTGCGCCGTACTCCTGATTGGCGGTGGCGTTTGGTATTTTATGAAACCTTCAGCAGAAGTGGCAGCGACGGCGGGAGGGACTCCTGGTGGCGCTGCTCCCGGCGGGATGGGCTTTGGTAAAGGGGCTCTCCGGCCTGCTGCCGTGGTGGTGGCTCCCGTTGTCCAAGGTGAAATCTCGGTGATTAATTCAACCCTCGGTACGGTGGTGCCCTATAGCACGGTGACCGTGCGGGCTCAGGTCGATGGGCGTTTAGTGAGCGTGGATTTTAAAGAAGGCGAAATTGTTAAAGAAGGCCAACTCTTGGCCCAGATTGATCCGCGTCCTTATGAGGCCGCGTTGCAATTAGCCCAAGGCCAAGTGGATCGTGATAGTGCGACGCTGCGCAATGCACGCATTGATTTACAGCGTTATGAAACGCTCCTCAAACAAGACTCCATTGCACCGCAGCAGTACGATGCCCAAAAGGAACTCGTGAAGCAGTATGAAGGTACGGTCTTGGCCGAGCAAGGCTCCGTCAAGGCTGCCCAAGTCCAGTTAGACTTTACGAAGATTAAAGCCCCGATGACGGGCCGAGTAGGTTTGCGTTTGGTGGATGCCGGTAACGTGGTACACGCCTCTGATCCCAATGGACTCTTAGTCATTACCCAAATGCAGCCAGCCACGGCGGTGTTTGCCGTACCACAAGTTTTTATTCCCCAGTTTGTATCGCGTTTTAAAGCGGCTAAAGAAGCGAAAACCAAACTTTTGGTCGAGGCTTGGGATAGCGATAACCATCACCTTTTAGCTAAAGGGTATCTGGATAGCATTGATAACCAAATCGACACCACGACAGGCACGGTGAAGATGCGGGCCGTTTTTTCCAATGAAGATGAAGACCTGTTTGCAAACCAATTTGTCAATGTTCGCACGGTTTTAGAAGTTATCCCAGATGCGTTGATTATTCCCACTTCCGGAGTGCAGAATGGCAGTATTGGTACTTTTGCTTATGTGGTGACGGAGGATAAGATCGTCAAAGTTCGCAAACTGGAATTAGGAACCACCAATGGCAATCGAGTGGCGGTCTTGAGCGGCTTAAACGTGGGCGAAAATGTAGTCATCGATGGTGCCGATAAATTGCGCGACGGGATTAAGGTTGAAATCGGGGAGGCCGCTCCCTCTGGCAAACGTCGTGGCTCTAAGGGTGCCGGCGGCAAAGGTGCTGGAGGTGCTCCGGCAGCCCCGAATGCAGATGCCAAGCCCATGGCTCCGGCGGCAAAGTAATTACTTCGTCTTAAGTGCCGCGGTGGACCAGCCACCACCCATGGCAGCGACTAAGCCCGTGTGCGCAACCAAGCGGCGGCTTAGGAGTGTCATGAGGGTGCGTTCGTTGGCCAAGGCGGTCGCTTGGGCGGTGGTCACATTGAGGTAGCTCACCAATCCAGCTTTATATTGGTTGAGCGTCATATTCACGGCGTCATGGGAGTATTTAACCGCCGCGATTTGAGCCACCGTTTCCTTTTCGAGTAAGTTGAGCGTCGTTAACGAATCCTCAACGTTTTGGAAGGCCACGAGGATCGTTTGGCGATAGTTCGCAGCCGTTTGATCATAGGCGGCGATGGCCTTTTGTTCGGCTGCATTGCGTGCTCCACCGTCAAAAAGGGAAAGCGCAAGGCTTGGGCCAACCGACCAGACGCGGTTGGGGGTTTCGAACAGCCCAGGCAGGACGCTGTTTTGGTAGCCCCCGCTGGCAGCGATAGTCAAAGAAGGGAAGAAGGCAGCCTTCGTGACGCCAATATTGGCATTGGCAGCTATCATCGTAAACTCTGCCGCTGCGACGTCAGGACGACGTTCTAAGAGACTGCTGGGAATCCCGACCGGTAGGGCCGGTAGCTTTTCAACTAATTCTGAAGTAGCACTATCCACTAAACCTGTGGCGCTATTGCTTGTTAGTTTTTCAGCTTCTAGGTGGAAACTCGAGGCCGGCTCACCAATGAGCACGGCGATGGAGTGTTCGAGTAGTCCGCGTGCTACCTCATTATCAATGGCGAGTGCTTCGGTTGATTTAAGTAAGGTTTCCGCTTGGGCGACGTCTAATTGCCGAGCCACGCCAGCACTGTATTGGTTGCGGGTGATGTCCAACGATTTCTTGTAAGCGGTTAGAGTCTCAGCGTACATCTGCCGTTGAATATCCGTGATACGAAGTTGGAAGTAAGTTTGCGCGAGGGCGACGCGGGCCGAAAGTTGGGCCGCCGCCAAGGCAGCTTCACTGGCACGCGCGGCCGCGACTTGAGATTCAACGCCGCGACTAACGGATCCCCAGATATCTGGTTCCCAACTCGCATTGAGGCCTACACTCGTGTTGTTTTGCGTCCCGGTGGATTGTCCGTTGATGACGCGACTCGAACTACGGCTCGCGGCTGCATTCGCACTCACCGTGGGGAAGAGCAGAGCTTCAGCTCCTTGAACGAGGGAGACCGCTTGGCGGTATTGGGCGGTAAAATTGGCAATATTTTGATTATTAACGTTCAACTTTTCCATCAGCCGGTTCAGCACGGAATCATGGTAATCTTCCCACCAAGCTTGGGTCGAAACTGTGGTAGTGGGTTGGGCGAGCTTCCAGCCCGCGGGAATTTGAAAGCTTTCTGCCGTCGGGGTGCTCGGGCGTTGGTAATCAGGCCCGAGGGTGCAAGCCGTGAGGAGCGAAGCACAGAGCAGGGTGCGTAAAGTTAGTTTCATACAGAAGATTTTTTAAAGAAGCGTTCCATGTAGAGGTAGACGACCGGAGTGGTATAAAGGGTGAGCACTTGGCTGAAGATTAAGCCGCCAATGATAGCAAGGCCGAGTGGTCGGCGTAGTTCCGCACCATCGCCCGCACCGATAGCGAGCGGGACGGCTCCGAGGATGGCGGCCATGGTGGTCATCATGATGGGACGGAAGCGCAGGATGCTTGCCTTGAAGATTGCTTCTTCGGCACTGAGTCCGTCTTGGCGCCGTGCATGGATGGCGTAGTCAATCATCATGATGGCGTTCTTCTTCACGATACCGATGAGTAAGATAATGCCGATCATCGCGATGATACTTAGTTCGGTATTGCAGAGCATGAGGGCGACAATGGCGCCGATGCCAGCGGACGGCAGGGTCGAAAGAATGGTGATGGGGTGAATCGTACTCTCGTAAAGAATGCCTAGAACGATGTAGACGGTAAACAGGGCGGCGGCAATTAGCCAAGGCTGACTCGCCAGTGAGTCTTGGAAGACTTTAGCCGTCCCTTGAAAACTTCCATGCACCGTGTTGGGCACTTTGAGGTTAGCCATCATTTCTTCAATGGCGTCCGTTGCATCGCTGAGGGGTTCGCCAGGTAGTAAATTAAAAGAAATGGTGGAGGCAGCGTATTGCCCTTGGTGGTTAACCGAGAGAGGGGTGTTGCTGGTCTTGTATTTGGCAATCGCCGCTAAAGGGACCTGGATGTTGGCCTTAGGATTTTGGGGGTTAGGAGCCGAGACGTAGATGTTCTTTAAGGATTCTGAACTCTGCGTGTAGCGTTCGCTGACTCCGAGGACGACGTGGTATTGATTGAGTGGGTTGTAGATGGTAGACACTTGGGCTTGGCCAAACGCATCGCCTAGCGAGGCGTCGACGGCTTTCATGGTTAATCCCAAGCGAGCCACGGCATCTCGATCGATGGTTAAATAGGTTTCAATGCCTTTGTCTTGCGTGTCACCGTTTACGTCGGCGAGCTCAGGCAGGTTCGTCATCGCAATCCGAATTTTGGATTCCCATTCGCGCAGATCTTCCATGCGGTCGGCCATTAACGTAAATTGGAACTGGGCGTTACTTCCGCGACCGCCGATGCGGACGTCTTGTACGGGCATGAGGAAGAGGGAGGCTCCAGCGACTTGGTTGAGTCGTTTACGCAGTCGAGCCACCACTTCATCGATGGAAATCTTGCGCTCCTTTAGAGGTTTCAGCGTGACGAACATCATTGAGCCCCCGCGGCCCCCACTGCCACCACCAAAGCCCACCACATTTTCCACCGCTTCGTCTTCGCGCAGCACATTGCTAAAGACCGTCATCTTTTCCTCCAACGAGTGAAAAGAGGAGGACTGATCCATCATGATATTGGCCACAATGCGGCCGTTGTCTTGCTGTGGAAAGAAACCCTTTGGAACGAGGATGTAGAGGTAGACGTTGAGGCAAATCGTGAGCAACAGAACCACCATCGTGGCGAGTCGATGTTGCAGGGCAAAGCGTAGGCTGGATTCGTAGAGACGAGTGATGCCGTTAAAAATGTTCGTAACAAAAACCGTAAAGCGGTTGGACTGATGTTCTTGGGCGGGCTTAAGGAGCAGGGCGCACAACATGGGCGTTGTCGTGAGCGAAATGAGTAAGGAAACGGTAATCGCCACGGAGAGCGTGACCGCAAACTCGCGGAAGAGACGTCCAATGATGCCACCCATGAGGAGGAGTGGGATGAAGACAGCCACTAAAGAGACGGTGATGGAGACGACCGTGAAACCTACTTCGGCGGCACCATCGAGGGCGGCTTGGAAGGGTTTAACGCCTTCTTCAATACGACGAGAAATGGCTTCCAGCACTACAATCGCATCATCGACCACGAAGCCCGTGGCGACGGTGAGAGCCATCAAAGAGATGTTGTTTAAAGAGTACCCCAGCAGGTACATGATGCTAAAGGTCCCAATCAGTGAAATCGGGACGGCGATACTGGGAATGAGGGTTGCGCGGAGATTTCCGAGGAAGAGGAATACCACCATGACCACTAAGATGATGGAAACGATTAACGATTTTTCCACTTCGTGGAGGGAGGCGCGAATTGTCGGCGTTCGATCGAGGGCTACTTCTAAGTTGATATTAGCGGGGATAGACGCCCGCAGCAGCGGGAGAATGGCGTGAATGCTATCGACTGTTTCAATAATATTGGCACCAGGTTGACGAAAAATCGTGAGGAGCACGGCCGGCTTACCGCTCGCCATGCCAGTATTCCGGATGTCTTCGGAGCCATCGGTAATTTCGGCGATTTCGGAGAGGATTACCGGGGCGCCGTTGCGGTAACAAACAATGAGTGGCTTATAATCAACTGCCCGCACCGCTTGGTCGTTGGCTTGGATCTGCCAACTATGTTCCCCGAATTCGATAAGCCCCTTGGGACGATTGACGTTATTGGTGACGATGATGCTCCGGACGTCTTCGTATCCAATCCCGTAGTCACTCATGCGGGAAGGGTTTAACTCGATACGGACTGCAGGGAGTGAGCTGCCACCAATGTTGACGTTACCAACGCCGTCGAGTTGGGAAATTTTTTGCGAAAGAATGCTCGCCGCCACATCGTAAAGTTGGGGGCGCGTCATGGTGTCCGACGTCATGGTGAGCACCATGATGGGCGAGTCAGCCGGATTGACTTTGCGGTAAGTAGGATTCCGCGGCATGCCCGAAGGCATCAGACTTTGGGCGGCGTTAATCGCCGCTTGTACGTCATTCGCCGCCCCGTTGATGTCGCGGCTCAAATCAAATTGTAGGGAAATGTTGGTTTGACCGAGCGAACTCGAAGAAGTCATTTCGCTGACGCCAGCGATGCGTCCGAGGGCTCGCTCTAGGGGCGTGGCCACCGTAGCAGCCATCGTTTCAGGGCTAGCACCAGGTAAGGACGCCGAGATGGAGATGGTCGGGTAGTCGACTTGGGGTAAGGGGGCAACGGAGAGTTGATTAAAGCCCAAAATGCCTGCGAAGGCCACGGCGATGGTGAGCAGTGTCGTGGCGACTGGCCGGCGAATGAATGGACTAGATAGACTCATGAATCGCTTCGGGGGTGGAGCTCCGAGGAACCAAACGATCGAAGGCTAAGTAGATGACTGGGGTGGTGAAGAGTGTCAGGACTTGGCTAAAGATAAGTCCTCCTACCATCGTGATACCGAGGGGGTGACGTAATTCCGAGCCCATGCCACTCCCTATCATCAATGGTAAAGCCCCCAGTAAGGCGGCCATGGTGGTCATCAAAATGGGACGGAGGCGGAGTAAGCACGCTTCGTGAATCGCTTCTTGGGGTGACTTGCCGTGAACTCGTTCGGCTTCGAGGGCGAAATCGATCATCATGATCGCATTCTTTTTTACAATGCCGATGAGGAGGATGATGCCAATGACGGCGATGACTCCAAGGTCATTGTCGGAAATCCACAAGGCCAGTAGTGCTCCCACCCCAGCCGAGGGAAGGGTCGAGAGAATGGTCACCGGGTGAATAAAACTTTCATATAAAACGCCGAGCACGATATACATCGTCACAATCGCGGCGAGAATGAGCATGAGCGTATTATTGAGCGAGGCTCCATAGGCTTGAGCGGCGCCTTGCATACGCGTCACAAAACTTGGCGGTAGGTTTAAATCTTTTTCCGCTTTGTAGATGGCACTTACGGCTTCACCCAGTGAAGTTTTGGGTCCGAGGTTAAAGGAAACCGTCACGCAGGGGAATTGCCCTTGGTGCATCACGGCGAGAGCCCCCGTATGTTCCTCTACTTCAGCGATGGTATTAAGCGGAATTTGTTGACCACTGGAAGACAGCACAAAAACGTCGTTGAGGGCTTCGGGGCCAGAGGAGAATTGTTTTCGAGCAAGCGGCTTAGCCTCAAGGACCACGCGGTATTGATTCGTTTGGGTGAAGATAGTGGAGACGAGTCTTTGGCCAAAGGCATTGTAAAGGGCACTATCAATGGCAGCGATGGAAACGCCGAGGCGAGCGGCGGTGTCGCGATTGATTCGAACGTAGGCTTTAAGACCGTCTTCTTGGAAGTCGGAAGCAACTTCGCTCAACTCAGGGACATGATGGAGTCGATCCAGCAGGCGTGGTACGAGGGTGGATAATTCGGCTTGGTTGGCGTCTTCGACGGTGAACTGGAATTGAGTGCGGCTGACGCGGTCTTCGATGGTCAAGTCTTGGACCGGTTGAAGGTAGGCGTGGATACCCACGACTTTATTGCTCGCCGTTTGCAGTCGGGTGATGATGGTCGCGGCGTTGGGACGTGAGCCGTGCGGCTTGAGGTTGATAAGCATCCGGCCGGTATTGAGCGTGGTGTTAACGCCATCGACACCGATGAAGGAGGAAATGCTTTCAACGGCTGGATCTTCGAGGAAGACTTCGGATAGCTGCTGCTGTACCTCAGCCATTTTTTGGTATGAGGCCGATTGAGCTGATTCGGTGATAACTTGAATCAAGCCGGTGTCTTGCGAGGGGAAGAAACCTTTGGGGATAGCAAGGTAGATGAGGACGGTTGCCAGAAGAGTCCCAATGGCGACGACAAGAGTAGCCCGCTGCCGGTTGAGAACCCAGGTCAGAGCTCGGTCGTAAAGGTGAATGATTTTATCAAACCAAGCTCCACTTGTTTGATAGAACCATCCTTGTTCGTTTTCCGGGGTGTGGCGCAGCAGACGTGCGCATAACATCGGAGTGAAGGTAAGCGAGATTAAGGCTGAAATTAGGATGGAGACGGCGAGGGTAATCGCGAACTCGCGGAAGAGGCGACCGACGACGTCGCCCATCACTAAAAGAGGAATCAGCACCGCAATGAGCGAAAACGTTAAGGAGATAATCGTGAAACCAATCTGTTTGGAGCCTTTGAGGGCGGCTTCCATGGGAGTCTCGCCTTCTTCGATGTAACGCGAGATGTTTTCAATCATCACAATCGCATCATCCACGACAAAGCCCGTGGCGATGGTGAGTGCCATTAACGAAAGATTGTTTAACGAGAAGCCTGCGAACTGCATTACCACGAAGGTGCCCACAATTGAGAGCGGGACTGCTAAGCTCGGGATTATGGTTGCGGGGATACTGCGCAGGAAGAGGAAGATGACCATCACCACCAAGGCAATGGACAGCATGAGTTCGAATTGTACGTCATGGACCGAACCGCGAATCGTGGTGGTACGATCGGTAAGTAATTTAACTTCGACGGAATTGGGTAAACTGGAAGAAAGTCGGGGAAGTAACTTTTTAATGCTGTCTACTACCTCGATGACATTCGCTCCGGGTTGACGTTGAATATTAAGGATAATAGCTGGGTCGTGATTAGCCCAAGCGCCCAGACGAATATTTTCGGGACCATCAATAATATCGGCGACATCGCGGAGTTTGATTGGGGCTCCGTTGCGGTAGGCGATGATGAGGTTACGGTAATCATCCGCGGACGACAGTTGGTCATTGGCATCTAGAGTCGAGGCGCGGGCGGGGCCATCGAAGCTGCCTTTCGCTAAATTAACGTTCGCACTCCCAATGACCGTGCGAATGTCGTCTAAATTAAGTCCCTTGGCCGCTAACTGGCGCGCGTTCACTTGGACACGGATGGCAGGGCGCTGTCCACCTGAAAGACTCACGAGGCCCACCCCAGGGAGTTGGGAAATCTTTTGGGCTAAACGGATGTCAGCTAAGTCCTCAACCTTAGTCAGCGGCAACGTTTTGGAAGAGACTGCCAAGGTGACAACGGGAGTCTCGGCGGGGTTGACTTTACTGTAGATCGGAGGAGAGGGTAGGTCTGTCGGCAGTAACGATGAGGCGGCATTGATGGCCGCCTGTACTTGTTGTTCGGCTACATCAAGACTCAGGGCGAGGTTGAACTGCAGGATGATTACCGAAGCGCCTCCTGAACTGGTGGAGGACATCTGTTTCAGCCCTGGCATTTGACCAAATTGCCGTTCCAGAGGCGCGGTGATGGAGGACGACATCACCTCGGGGCCACCTCCTGGGTAGAGCGTCACGACCTGGATGGTTGGGTAGTCTACCTCGGGCAGGGAGGAAACGGGTAGACTCCGGTAGGCGATGATGCCACCCAGAAGGATGGCCACCATGAAGAGGGTCGTCGCCACTGGGCGAAGGATGAATAACCGGGAGGGATTCATGAAAGGGGCGGGGCCACGGTAGGGTTCAAAGGGGCTTTCAGTCTAATTGCAAAACATCTGTAAAAACAAACTTAGAGGATTTTGATAATAAATGTTTTTAGGGTGAAACTTAGGGGCTTAATGTGGGGTTAATCTATTATCGCACCTATGAGCCTTCCCCTAGCTTCCTGGTTCCCAACTACTTTAGCCTGTTTGTTAATGGGGGTTATCCCGACTTTTGCAGCCAAGGCTGACAAGTCCGTTCCCGCCATCACTTCAGTCAAGCCGGTGACCCCCTTGCCGGTTGTCTCCCCAGCTAACGCCATTTGGCACGTCTGGCATGATAACCAAGGTCATACCGTGGAGGCGATGTTCTGCGGGCTATCCGGGGAGTTTATCACCCTGCAGACCCGGAATGGGCAGACCTATCATTTTAATGGTAATATTTTATCCCCTGAGGATATCGAGTTCGCCAAAGATTGCGTCCAAAAGATGCGTGCGTCCTCGTTCACCCAGAGTAACGTGACTTCGGCGGCGGCCGACATCGACCGGATTGTGGAGTCGGTTTTAACGGCCCAAGGTCAAAAACTGAATGCACCTGCGACTGATGAGCAATTTATGCGCCGCATTTACATTGATGCCATCGGGCGCATTCCCACGGCGGCGGAAGCGCAAGCCTTTTTGAGTGACCGGAATTCTGATCGGCGGGCCAAGTTGATTGATAAGCTTGTTTATTCGCCAGGTTACACGATGCAGATGTTTGATTGGATGGCGGATTTACTGCGCGTTAAAGATGCTTTTGCTAAAGGGATTCCTGCGTTCACTTTTGAGGATTGGCTGAAAATGCGGCTGGCGACGAATGCTCCTTGGGATGCGATGGTGAAAGAAATGCTCACGGCCGATGGTCGCTTGTGTGATAACGGTGCTTCGGGCTTTTTACTTTTTGATGCCGAAATGCCCTTAGATGGCGTGGCGAACTTAATGACCACTTTCTTGGGCACGAATATGGCTTGTGCACAATGCCATGATCACCCCTTGGCCGAGTGGAAACAACGCGACTTCTATCAAATGGCGGCCTTCTTCGGCGCAACGGATGAGAAGGACGAAAAAATGATAGGCATGGTACGCAAAGCAGTCGCTAAAGATGAGGGGATTCCCAAGAACATGGTCAAAAAGATTGCCGATGTGAATGCGTTCCGGCTCGAAGACGAAAATCGTCAAAAGCTAACCTTTCCGAAGGATTATAAATATAAAGACGCCAAGCCACTTTCGCTGGTTTCCCCGGTGTTGGTGACCTGGAATAAAACCGACGCGGCCTTGCCAATTTATAAGGTTGATACGACTAAACCCGCTCACTTGCGGAGCGAGTTTGCGAATTGGATGACTAGTCCACAAAATCCCCGTTTTGCGACGAATATTGCCAACCGGCTCTGGAAGAAGGCCTTTGGATTGGCGGTGGAAGAACCCGTCAATGATATCGATGATTTAAGCAAGTCGAGTAGTCCTGAACTCTTGGCGCACTTAACCCAAATCATGGTCTCGGCCCGTTTTGATATGCGGGAATTCCAACGCGTGATTTATAATTCCAAAACCTACCAAGCTGCCGCGAGTCCTTCGCCTGATCTCTCGAAAGGTCCCTACCTGTTTAACGGTCCGGTTGTGCGTCGACTCTCAGCGGAGCAAGTTTGGGATAGCCTGATGGTTGCTAATGTTGGAGCCGTGGTGGATAATATCCTCCTGCGTCGGGGCGAAGACATTAAGCAAATGTCCCTGCCTAAGGGCGCCATCACCGCGGCTTCGGTGAAGCAAGCTTATGAAAATATGAAAGCCGTGGGCATGACCAAAGGTGCCTTGGGTAAGGCTGGCGGTTCGACCGCGGGCTTAGCCACGGGTTATGAAGGGGAGAAGCCCAAGAATCGGTTTGGCATGCTCTTAGCCCGTGCCAGCGAATTGCCTCAACCCGCAGCCGAAAATCACTTCCTGCGCGTGTTTGGGCAAGGGGATCGCCTTCTGGCGGATTCGTCCACCAATGATGGTAGTGTGCCTCAAGTGCTGATGATGATGAACGGTGGTATCGGTAAATTGGTTTCCGATGCCCAATCTTCGGCCATTGTGGCGGCTCTCGCCGAGAAGACGCGCGAAGCCCAAGTCAATACGCTCTACCTTTCTTACCTTTCGCGTCACCCCCGGGCGGATGAAATGGCAAAGGTCAACAAAGCCCTTTCCAATGGCCTCGGCTTAACGGAGCTGGCCTGGGTGCTCGCCAATACTCGTGAATTTCTTTTCGTCCAATGAACCTCCCTATCTCTGCTAATCAATTGCGTGATCCCTTGGCGCGTCGTGCTTTCATTGAGCGCTGTGCTAAGATTTCGTTTGGTTTAACGGTCTTGCCTTTCTTCACTCGACTCGCGGAAGCCGCCGAGGCCCCTAGTGCCAAAGCCCCTAACGCGAGTTTGCCAGGTTTTGGTAAGGCCAAACGGGTAATCTTCATCGAGCTCGCTGGTGGGATGTCGCACATCGACACCTTTGATCCTAAGACGGGCGGGACTAAAGGACCAGCGGCACCGATTTCGACGAAAGCCGGTTTTCAATTAACCGACTTCTTGCCCGAGACGGCCAAAGTCGCGGATAAGATTGCGGTGATTCGTTCGATGACCGCCAAGGTCGGCGTGCACGCTTCCGCAGCCTATTTAATGCGTACCGGCTTTGAGCAACGCGGCGTCATTCAACACCCTACGTTAGGGGCTTGGGCCCAACACTTCTTGGGTGCGAGTAGCAAAACGTTGCCCTCGTCGGTATGCGTCGGACGTTCCTCCAATCATGGTAACGGTTGGTTCCCTGCGTCTTTTTCTCCACTGCCAATTTTATCGCCCAATGACGGTTTACAAAACGCCAAGAGTTTTTCGGATGCCGATACGCAAGCTAAGCGTGCCGATTTGCTAGCAGCTTTAGATGGTAGTTTTGGGGCCAAGGCCGAAGACGAAAATGTGAAAGCCTATAACGAGTTTTACGATTCCACCTTCCAGTTGATGAAGAGCACCGACTTGAAGGCCTTCGACCTTTCGGCGGAACCTGCGGCGACGCGGGCGCGTTATGGTAATTCGAAGTTTGGCCAAGGTTGCTTGCTGGCCCGGCGCTTAGTGGAAAATGGCGTTCGCTTCGTGGAAGTTTCTTTTGGCGGTTGGGATATGCACGCTAACTTAGAGGAACGCATGAAGGAACTTGGCACCGATTTCGACCGCGTCTTTGCGGCCCTAATCCAAGATCTGGATTCCAAGGGGATGCTGGATTCGACGCTGGTTGCCGTGACCACGGAGTTTGGTCGTAAGCCCGAACTTTCGGGCAATGGCCGCGGGCACCATCCCTTGGTTTTCTCCACGGTATTAGCCGGTGGTGGGATTAAGCAAGGTATCGCCTATGGTTCGAGTGATGCCAAGGGCTACGCTCCCGAAGAAAATCCCGTAACGGTGGGGAGCTTACATGCGACCATTGCGCACGCTGCTGGTTTACCCGTGGAGACCGAAATCCTGACTCCTTCAGGTCGCCCCTTCATGATTGGTAATAAGGCGAAGATGGTCCCTGGACTCTTCGCTTAAAGCTTACTGCTGCGACCAGCACACCGTGATGGCGATACCCTCGGTGGTATCCCATGACACGGTGTGCTCTAGTTGAGGTAGTTGTGCCGGGAATTCGCTTAGCCCTTGTCGGTGGGCTTTGAGGTTGCTTTCTAAGACGGTCCACTCCCGTGCGAATGCTTTTGCAGGGTGAGTGTGGCTCAAAATACTTTGCGTCGCGCTAGGTCCGAGGTAAGTTTGACTCACGCTGATTAATTCTGGGAAATTCGCGGTGACGACCGCATCGATTCCCAGTTTAGAGCTAGTATGCAGTGCAAGCCAAACACTTGTCGCGGTGTAAGAAACACTGATGGTATATTGCGGGTGTATCGGTCCTTGGGGTGTTTCTTTCCAGGGGAGGGTGCAGTCCCACGATTGTAAAACCTCTTGCAGAACTTTTCTAATAGAGGCCCTTTGGGCAGTTTTCGGTCCAGAATGGTGGAGTTGAATCACGCACGGCACCTCGCAGGGACGGGGCACTTGGGCGGGCCAGGTGGCGACAAGCAGCGGCGGGTCTTTACGGGTCATGCCACGGGGGCCGCCGGCGATCCTTCCCAGGCGGTCTGGGCTGGCAGGCGTTCACCTTTGGCGACGAGCGTGAGGGAGCCTAATTGGACATCGTCTCCGATTTCTGTATTATAAAGAATGGTTGAGGCCGCTCCGACGCTGACGCGATGGCCGATGATGACATGGCCGATTTTCATCACGCGATCTTCAAACAAGTGCGTTTGAGGGCCGCAGGAGTAGTTGAGCTCACAGTCGTCACCAATAGTCACACAATCGAATTCGGTCATGTCAGTCGTATCAAGGAAGGTGCGCTGACCGACTTTCACGCCCAAGAGTTTTAAAGCCCAAGGCAGGAGCGGCGTGCCACGTAAGAAATCGAGGAAGTTAGGCACCGCGAGGGATTCATAGACGTTGGTTACGGCTTCGCTGATCCAGACGAACGGCGACCACATGGGACGTGCCGTTGGGATGTATTTGCCGATACACAACCATTTGAGGGCAACGACTAGTAAGAAGGAAGAGATGCCGTAGAGACAGCCTGCTAAGGCGAGGGCAAGGGTCATCATGCCCCACTGTTCTTCTTCGGCGTAGGGGATGGTCTCTTGTACAATTAAATAACCGGTGGCGATAACGAAGGACATCGGGAGCACAATGCGCAGGGTTTCGACGAAAGCGCGGCTGAGCCACCGTAATTTGCTCGGACGAAACGTTAAGCTCGCGTTGAAGCCCAAGTCCCCTTCGCGGGCGGGCAGGAGTAGGGCAGGCGAGCCCATCCAGACTTGGCCAGGTTTCATGGCTTCATTGGGCGGCGTGCGCGTTTGGACGCCGATGAGCATGTCATCGGGTACAACGCTACCATCGGGAACGTAAGCACCATTGCCCAAGAAAGAGCGGTTGCCGATTACGGTAGGTTTCAGGGTCATCCAGCCTCCGCGTTGCTCTTCATCGCCCAGCATCACCCCGTCGGCGACAAAGGAGTCGTGACCTAAAGTGAGTAAATCAGGAATAACTCCTGTGGCGGTGGAAACTTCGGTATGCCGTCCCACTTTGGCTCCCATGAGTCGGAGCCAAGTCGCAGCGAAAACGGAGGCGTAGAGTCCGTGGAGGGTTTCTAAACTCGCATCAAGAATACGGGTGATCAGCCATTTGCGTAAGTAGGCGCCGCTCTGAATGGGCCAGCGTCCAACAACTTGGGTCGGCAGTAAGATTTTCCGGAGCAGCCCCGTTAGCGTGGTCGTTAGGAGTACCAATAGCGCGCTGGCAGGGATAGATAGCAGGAAGAAGAAACCAAAACTGAAGAAGGAGCCGACATCTTCTTCAAAGATATCAAAATAATGCGCATCGAGGGCATCGATGAGCATGAAGACCGGGAAAACAGGCAGGAAGAATAAGCAAGCGATCCCAAAGCCGCCTAGGGCAAAGAATGTGTAGAGCCAAATTTGACGGACGAAGGAACTAGTTGGTCGCGGAGGAAGAACTTCGGTGAGTCGCGACGTAGCACGGGCTGGCGCACCAGCCCATGTTTCCCCAGCTGGAATTTGCACGCCTTCTGCGAGGCAGGACATGGCCTCTAGGCGTGCTTTGGCGCCTACGCACGTATGATTTTCGAGCACGGTATTGGATTCAACCAAGGCACCTTGGTCGATGCGAACTGGGCCGACGATTAAATAGCCCTGTGAGACTCGAGCGTTGGAGATAATGACGGCGGAGCCTAAGTCCGCACCCTCTTCAATGGTCAGTAATTCCGGGACCGCGACAATGATGTTATCAATGAAAACATGGCGGCCGATTTTGGCTCCGAGTAAGCGGAGGTAGAGATTTAACCACGGCGTGCCGTGAAAGAGTCGGATCGGGGCGAGCGTCGAAAGTTTTTCAGAAAGCCAAAATCGGAAATAAGTTCCGCCCCAAAGTGGATACCGTCCGGGTTTTAAATTTCCGACGAGTAAGCGCTTGCCGAGAATGGCAATGATGAAGGAAAGAATCTCGACGAGGATGAAAACTGTTAGCGACCAAGCGACCGCTACGGGAATGCTATCGCCAGGTTCCCCAGTGTTGAAATGGTAAGTAAAGAAAGGGGCGAGCCAAGAAGCCATGTGCCAGAGTACAATGAAGGGCAAGCAGCAGGCTTGCGCTAGGCCGCACCAGAAATGGCGCCAACGGTTTACGGGCAGTCGGACGGACTTTTTCTTTTGCTGAAGATGGGTGCGTCGTTGCCGAAGAATGGCCGAAAATTTCTCTAAAGTGCGTTCACGGTAAAGGTCGCCGACGCTTAAATTCGCATAAGCAGGTTGTTGGCGGAGGAGTGAGACGAGGCGAGCGGCTAAGAGGGAATGTCCACCTAAGTCGGTAAAGAAATCCGCTTCAGGGCGCAGTGATTGACCAGGTACGATGCGTTGTAAGGCGGCCCAGAGGGCGACTTCATCCTCATTGCGCGGTTCGCTCGAGGCGGCAACTTGCGTTAAACTTTGGGCGGAGGGCTGGAGTTTTTTGCGGTCGATTTTACCGGAAGGCAGTCGAGGTAATTCAGGTAAAACCTCAAATACAGCCGGCACCATGTAGCTTGGTAATGTTAGGCTGAGGGCTTGGCGGAGCGCGGCAACTTGCAGAGTTTGTCCAGCCGCGGGGACTAAGAAAGCGATGAGTTGATCGACTTCAGCAATCTTGCGTAGCACGACGGCGACCGCACCGACTCCAGGTTCTTGAGCTAAGCGAGCTTCAATCTCTCCGAGTTCGACTCGGAAGCCACGGATCTTCACTTGGTCATCCACTCGCCCGAGGCAATAAACGGGTCCGCCGGGGACGATTTTGGCTAAGTCGCCCGTGAGGTAGATGCGGGCTTCCTCGGGTGAAGCCGCGTGGGGATTCGGCAAAAACTTACTGGCGGTGAGTTCAGGCAAGCCGAGGTATCCCGTGGCTAGGCCCGGGCCAAAGACCGCGAGTTCGCCTATCTCACCATCCGGCACTAAGCGCTGTTGGTCGTCTACGACCATCACGCCGTAGTTGGGAAGTGGCAGTCCAATGGAAACCGCTTCGCCGACTTGCAGGGCGGTGAGGGTTGCGGTGACCGACGTTTCCGTCGGTCCATAAGAATTAAACAAGAGGCGACCCGGGCGCACTAAACGTCCCACTAAGGCTTCGGGGCAAGCTTCGCCACCGAGATTAATTATACGGACCCCTGGTAGGGGATCATCGATGAGGGCCATCAACGTCGGCACCGCATGCACCACCGAAAGTTTTTGCTGTTTGATTTGTTGGGTCAGCGCTTCGGGGTCACTCACAATGGTGGGCGGTGCAATCCACAGGGTCGCTCCCACTAAATAACTAATCCAAATTTCTTCGAACGACATGTCGAACGCGACCGAGAAGCCTTGGTAGACGCGGTCCGTTCGCTGCACGCCGAGGACGGCGTTTTCACTGCGGAGCAAGTGGCAGATATTGCGGTGACTGATGACGATGCCTTTGGGCTGTCCCGTGGAGCCCGAAGTATAAATCACGTAAGCAGGAGAATTTGGCTGAGCCGCTGGCAAGGGCAGGTTGCTTCGTGGCAGCGCTTTTAAATCTTCAATCGCCCATGCGGTTAGACCGAGCTTTTGTAAAGCCTGTGCCCGTTCACGATTGGTTAGGATACCTTGGGCTCGAGCGGAATTCAGGCAAAGCTGGACGCGCTCAATCGGAGTGTCGGCATCAAATGGCAACCAAGCCGCCCCGCTTAACGTGATCGCGGCTTGGCTGATTAATAAATCTGCTCCACGGGGTAACCAGAGGCCTACTACGCCGTCGACTTGGGCCCCCTGAGCATGCAGTCCCTGGGCGAGGTGTTGGGCTTCTTGAAGAAGTTGCGTATAAGACCAGCGTTGGTCGTGCCATTCCAAGGCGATTTGCGTGGGGCAGTCGGCGGCGGTAGCCCTTAAAATATCGGCAAGAGTTTCGTCGCACAGTAAATCGGGACGCTGGGGACCACGCAGGATCATAAAGGGGTATATGACGGGTTTTGTAAGCCCCTATTAGCAAAAGGAAAGAATGGACTGAAGCACTTGAGTTTTTGGGAACCGCTGGTTTGTTAACAGGTCATACCCCTGTTATATGAAGTCCCTAGCTTTGTCCTTTTTGACCGTCTCGATGGCGCTGTGGGCCGCTCCGGCGCCGACGGAAAAAGTTTATGAACCCGATTTCACGCCTCAGCCAGCCGTGAAGACGCTCAGCCCCGAAGAGGAGTTGAAGACGATTGATTTACCCGAGGGCTATCGCCTGGAGTTGGTACTCAGCGAGCGTGATGGGATTCATGAGCCCGTAAACCTTACCTTTGACGGTAATGGCCGGATGTACCTAGCGGAGATGCGCACGTACATGCAGGAGATTGATGGTAAGAATGAGCACGACCCTTTGAGCGTTGTCTCGCGTCACGAAAGCACCAAAGGTGACGGCCGATTTGATAAACACGTTATCTACCGGGATAAGTTAGTCTTACCTCGCATGGTGTTGCCGCTCGATGATCGGGTGCTCATCAATGAGACCGACACTACGGATGTTTACCTCTACCGGGATTCGAAGGGGGATGGCGTCGCGGATAAAAAAGACCTTTGGTTTCAGGGTGGACCTAAGAACGGCAATTTAGAGCACCAGCAAAGCGGCCTCGTATGGGGGCTCGATAACTGGATTTATCAGACTTATAACGCCTACCGACTGCGCTGGAATGGGGCACAGCCACCCTTAAAGGAAAACATCCCTGGTGGCGGTGGTCAGTGGGGCTTGGCTCAAGATAATTTAGGCAAGATTTGGTGGAGTAACGCCGGGGGCGAAAAGGGGCTCTGGCACTTCCAGACGCCCATCTTGTATGGAGCTTTTGATGTGAAGAATCAGTACCCTGAGGACTTCATGCAGGTTTGGCCTAAGATTGGTTTGGCTGATCACCAAGGTGGCCCCATGCGCACGCGCTTGGATAAGACGTTGAATCACTTCACGGGTTCTTGTGGTCAACAAGTTGTTCGCGTCGACCGGATGCCGGCCGATTTACAAGGCGACGTTTTAATCTCCGAGCCGGTCGGTCGTTTGATTCGCCGTGCCAAGGTTTCGGTGGAAGATGGGATTACGAAAATCACGAATCCCTATGGCCATACTGAATTCATTCGCTCCAGTGATCCCAACTTCCGCATCGTGAACATCGCCAATGGTCCAGACGGTTGTCTTTACTTGGTCGATATGTACCGCGGGATTATTCAAGAAGGCAATTGGGTACGTGAAGGTAGTTACCTGCGCAAGGTGGTACAACAATACAGCATGGATAAGGTTGCGGCCAACGGACGCATCTGGCGCCTCGTGCACAAGGACTTCAAACCTGGTCCTCAGCCAAAGATGTTGGACGAAACGCCCGCACAGTGGGTGGCCCATTTGTCTCATCCAAATGGCTGGTGGCGCGACACCGCTCAGAAACTATTAATCGTGCGCGGCGATAAGTCGGTAGTCCCTGCTTTGACTGAATTAGCTTTGAAAGGCCCGGATGCCTTAGGACGTATTCACGCTTTGTGGACCTTGGAAGGTCTCGGTGCGTTGGACGCTAAAGTAGTGCGCGCTTTCCTGACAGATACGGATGCGCGTTTGCGGGTCCAAGGTATGCGAGCCGGGGAAACCTTGGTGCGGGCCGGCGACAAAGCGTTGCTCGATGATTTCCGTAAATTAGGTAAAGACGCAGATGCTAATGTTGTCCTGCAGGCCGTGATGACGGGCAAGTACCTCGCCAGCAATGATGTTAAAGCTTGGCCCGAAGGTCAGAAGTTTGCGCAAGCTACGCTGATGGCTTCGACTTCGAAGGGCGTGCGCGAGCTAGGGGCGATTGTGTTGACTGGCTCGGATCAAGTTGGCGGCCGGGAGTATTCGCCAGCTGAGAATGCACAATTGGCCAAGGGACAAGCGATTTACCGCGAACTCTGTTTCGCCTGCCACGGTTATGACGGCAAGGGCATGGCTATGGAAGGTGGCAAACCTGGCATGACGATTGCCCCTCCCTTGAGTGGTTCGGCCGATGTACGTAGTCACCGCGACGCGATTGTACGTGTGCTCTTGAATGGCTTAACTGGTCCGATTGCGGGCAAGACCTACGATGCCCAAATGGTAGCCATGGGGATGAATGACGATGCCTGGATTGCAGCCGTCTCCTCCTATGTGCGTAATTCTTTTGGAAACCATGGTGCCTGTGTTACCGAGGTCGACGTGGCCCGCGTGCGGGCGGAGTTGAAGGGCAATGCCGCTCCTTGGACCGTGGCGACGCTACAGGCCTCTTTGCCTAAGCCTATGAGTGGTAGCAAGGAATGGAAGGTGGGCGCCAGTGATCAAGCGGACACGGCCCCCAATGGCTGCGATGCCGATGCCAAGACCATGTGGGTGACTAAAGAAAACCAGAAGAAGGGTATGTGGTATCAAATTGAGTTGCCTGCGGAGCAAAAGGTGGCCGGCCTCCGGATGGAGGCACCGAGTCGTCCTAGCGCCTTTCCCTTGGGCTACAAGGTCGAGGGATCGGTCGATGGTAAGAAGTGGGTTAACATTGCGACGACCCACGGCTTGTATGGCATGAGCGAAGTCTTCTTTGAGCCCAAGTCCGTGAAGTTCTTGAAGCTGACGCTGACGAATGCCGCGAATAATCAGCCTTGGGCGATTCAGGAACTGCAGCTTTTCGCCCCCTAAGTCGGGTAGCCGTTCAGGCCATTAGTTTTGGGTGGAACTTTGGGAGTTCTTATAGACTCTCAAGGTTACCCCTATGTTCAAAAAATCCTTCAACCTTATTTGGACGGCCTGCTTGGTTTCCGTCGGATTATGGGCCGCGGATGCTCCTGGCCTAGTCAACGGTAACCCTCCCGATATTCGCACCCTAAAAGTTGGCGATACCGCCCCCGACTTTGATTTGCCCGGCATCGACGGCAAAAACCATAAACTTTCGGAGTATACGGGCGGCGAGGTCTTGGTCGTGTTGTTTACGTCCAATCACTGTCCCACGTCCCATAGTATCGAAAAGCGCCTCCAGCGTTTTTGGGAAGAGTATAAGCCCAAGGGCGTCAAATTGGTGGCGATTAACCCCAATCACCCTGACGGTTTGAGTAAAGATGAGTTAGGCTACGGCGAGTTTGGTGATTCGTTTGCGGAAATGAAGCCCTATGCGGAAAAGAATCACTGGACCTTTGATTACCTCTACGACGGTGACAAACAACTCACCGCTCGTGCCTATGGCTGCTTGGCCACGCCCCACGTGTTTATTTTTGATAAGAAGCTGCAGCTACGCTACGCCGGTCGCTTTGATGATTCGCGCTTCTACGATGACAGCACGGTGAAGTCTAAGGACGCCCAAAATGCGGTTGATGCGATTTTAGCGGGTAAGCCAGTGCCCGTCGAATTCACCAAGCCCATGGGCTGCTCGACCAAATGGCGCGAGAAGAAGGCCCTGCATGACGCCAAGCATGAGGCTTGGGCGAAGACCCCGGTGACGGTGCAAGTTGCCACCAAAGAGGATCTCGCTCAGCTCCGGGCTAATCCTACGAACAAGTATCGCTTGATTAACGTTTGGGCTACCTGGTGCACTCCTTGCGTCCAAGAGTTCCCCGACTTGGTGGAAATCTCGCGTCAATTCGACATGCGCGATTTCGAGTTGGTGACGATCAGTTTGGATAAAGCGGAAGACAAAGATAAGGCCACGGCGTTCTTATTTAAACAAGCCGCCGGGATGAGTAAGAAGGTGGAGTCCACGGTGAAGAAAGAAGGCCGCACCACGAATCACTACCTCTTTACCGGCAGCACGGATGACCTCGCTGCCGCCCTCGATAAAGATATGCCAGGTCCAATCCCGCACACGATTTTAGTGGCACCAGGGGGCGAGATTGTATGGCGCCATAACGGTCCGATTAACCGTATGGACACGGTAAATGTGATTTTAGATAAGCTGAACCGTTTCTACGCTCCCGCTCCTGTTACCAAAAAGTAACTGGCCTGACTTAGAGGTAAGACGCCTTTCCGAACGAAGGGCGTCTTTATTATTTTTTAACGCGCAACAAAGTCGCGGTGGCTTAGTTTATATTTGATATCTTTTCAAATTTAGCGGGGTTTAATCTCTATGCGTAAACACATTTGCTCTTGGCTGGTGGCGTTGGCTGGTACCGTTGGAGCGGCGCATTACTTGTTGGCCGCTGACTCACCCTTGAATGGTATTGCCGAGGCGGCCCAGGCTTCTGAAGAGGCCAAACAGGCGGCCCTCGATGGTGGATCAACGATTGGGTTTATCCCGCTGGCGAGTCCAACGGCGGGCAAGACCCTGCAGCAGTATTATCAAGGATTCTTTCGGAATGATGATACCGATCCGCCCACTATAGAAATCCCCAAACAAGCTTCGCAAATCGTCAGTCGCTTAGCGGATTATAAGGCCGCTGGGGCCACCCATCTCATTGCGATTTACCATGATAACGAGCAAGAGGAGGAGTATGTTCGTTTAATTCTGATTGGTACCTTTACCCCCGCGGCTCTGGATCGGTTGGAGGCTGCGGGGTGGGGTCATCGTGGTGAAGAAAACTCTTTCACGATTACTTCCTTTAAGGACGGTAAAGAAATCGCGGCGGAGGCAAAGTTGCCTCCTTTGCCGATTGTCCGGCTGACGCAGATGGCCCATCGCTTAGCGAGTGATTCGGATTGTGCGGTGGATATCGTGCCCCTAGCGCGAAAGGATGCCGTGCAGGCTTACGAGGAGGCCTTGAAAGAGGCTTTTGCGGAAGATGGTCAGCTACCCCAGCTTGCCACGGTTCCCATGCGGGCTCGCCAAATCGAACAGGCCTTTCCCATATTAAAGACTTTTGGTGCGACGCATATCATTGTTACCGCCTTTCAGAATCTGAAGGGGAGTGATATTGTCTTGGTCGTCGCCAACGGCAATTTCACCGCCGATGCCCAAGCCGAAGCCAAAAAACTTTATAATTTAAAGGTTACTTCCGAAACCTCCTTGGTGATGGGCCGCTGGGTCGATGGAGAAGATGCCTTGGTGAATAGCACCACGACGCCCAAGGCGGCGTCTGCGGAACGTCGGCCTTTTATTAAGCGTTAGTTTTAGAAACTCGTCCAAAAAAAGACCCCCAGGTAACTGGGGGTCTTGTATGGATGGCGAGGTCGCTTAGGCCTGCTTGACCTTGACCCACTGCTTGGTGCGAGCCGACTCGAGCACGGCGTCGCAAACGTATTGGGTGCCGAGCGCGTGGCGGAAGTCTGGGTAGGCCTTAGGGGCGCTGGGGTTGTCGAGGCTCTTGAGGAACTCAGCCAACTCGTGGATAAACGAGTGCTCGTAGCCCAAGCAGAGACCAGGAACCCACCAGTTACCAGCGTAGGGGTGATCGCCATCCGTGGTATGGATGCTGCTCCAGCCGCGGCGGTCACCAGGGACGCCGTGGTCGAAGTAGTTCAAACGATTGAGGTCATGTAAGTCCCATTGTAAGGACTTCTTTTCGCCGTTGATTTCGAAGGTGTACAAGGCCTTGTGACCGCGAGCGTAGCGGGTCGACTCGAAGATCGCGAGCGAACCATTGGCGAAGCGGCACATGAAGGCACAAGCATCGTCGATGGTGACGGCTTGCTTCTTGCCCGTGGCGGTGTGGGTGCGTTCTTTGATGAACGTTTCGGTCATCGCAGAGACTTCGACGATGTCGCCGTTGATCCAGCGAGCGGTGTCGATACAGTGGGCCAAGAGGTCGCCCGTTACGCCAGAACCGGCGGCGGCGGCGTCGAGGCGCCAGAGACCAGCACCGCCTTGAGGCAGGTCGGTCGAAATCGTCCAATCCTGCAGGAAGTTGGCACGGTAGTGGAAGATGCGACCCAGTTCGCCCTTATCGACGATGTTCTTGGCCAACGTCACGGCAGGCAAGAAACGGTAGTTATACCAAACTAAGTTAGGCAGACCGGATTTTTCGACGGCGGCGACCATTTCAGCACCTTGGTCACCATTGAGGGCGAGAGGCTTTTCGCAGAGGATTATCTTGCCGTGCTTGATGCACTCCAAGGCGATTTCTGCGTGCGAGTCATTGGGCGTGCAGATGTCGACCGCGTCGATATCTGCACGGGCCACGAGCTTGCGCCAATCGGTTTCGTAGGAGGCATAGCCCCACTGTTCAGCGAAGGCTTTTACTTTTGCTTCATCGCGACCGCACACGGCCTGACGAACGGGCACGTGGTTGGTTTTGAAGAAGTGGGAGACTTGTGAGAGCGCGTTGGAGTGCGTCCGACCCATGAAGCCGTAGCCGATGAGTCCGATGCGAATTTCTTTTTTAGACATAGTGAGGTAGGGGATTAGAGAGCTTGTTTAACCTTGAGCATCGTGCCCAAGATGGTGTTCCAGGTCTTGGGGTTTTCGAGGGTCGCGTTGGGGAACATGCAACCATCCCAGCAGATATGCTGGATGCCGCGTTCGGCAGCGCCTTCGAGCCAGATCTTGGAGCACTCAGCAATCTTGAGTTTGCCGTTGGGATCATCAGCTTGGCAGTGACGCCCCGTCTTTTCGTGCGAACCCGTGCCGTGCACCGTGCCGTCGTTTTGGGCCACGTGGAAGTCGATGGTCCAAGGACGAAGTTTGCCCACCATGTTGCGGTAAGCGGGCCAGAATTCGGCATCCGTGTAGCCTTCTTTAAGCAAGGCGGCCTCGGGGGCGTTGTAGCCCATGAGGTAGAGGTAAGTGTGTGCTAAGTCGGCTTGGAAGCCGAAGACTTTAGGCATGCCGACGCCTTCGAGGGTATCGAGCATCGCTTTCCAGGAGTGCATCCCGGCCCAGCAGATTTCACCTTCCGCAGCGAGGCGTTCGCCGTTGTCCGCCGCAATCTTGGCGGCTTTCTTGAAGGTATCGATAATGCGAGCGGTGTTGGCCTTCTCGTTTTCGCGCCACTTGGCGACGCCGAATTCAGCGGAGTCGACGCGGATGACGCCGTATTGACGGACGCCGTGACGGTTGAGCAATTTGGCGATGCGGCAGGCCTTCTCGATGGCGAGGAGGAATTTCTGCTGCTGTTCGTCGCTGCCCATCGCGGAGTCACCGACCGTACCACCCCAAACAGGAGCCACGAGTGAACCTACTTTTAAGCCGTGGCCAGCGATCAGATCGGCCATCTTCTTGAGGTCATCATCACTGATATCAGGATCGGTGTGAGGATTGAATAGGAAGAGGTCGACCCCATCAAACTTCTTACCGTCCACGTTCGCAGCGGCCGTCATGGCTAGCATGCGTTCGAGGGCGATAGGTGGGTGGTCGGTATCTGGCTCCTTGCCGACGAGGCCGGGCCACATGGCGTTGTGTAGTTTCATGATCGTTTGGGGTGGAAGGAAGGTTACTTCTTTTTATTCTTCTTATAGGCACCCATCGCAGGCGCATGTGGGTTTACTTCGGGGCCGAAGTAACGCAAGCACACGAGGGGTTCCGTGGAGGAAGTGTTCTGGAAGGTGATGCCAGCCTTAGCACCGGCTTCGGTGCAGAAGTATTCGTCTTCCGTCAGTTCATGGAAACGAATTAACTTCGGGCTGTTGAGGGGCTCATCGTTGATGAAGCCCGAACCTTGAACGCAGATTAAACCATAAGCGCCGTGGTCCTTGATGGTGCACTCCGCACCCGGGGCAACGGTGAGCTCTTTCGCCGTGAAGTATTGGAATTTGTCGACCTTGCCGTAAACGATCCACTTGTCGACGTAGCCTTCGCCTTCTTCCGAAACCACGGGTTCGAGGTAGTGGTTGTCCTTGAAGTTAGGATCCACGTTCTTTTCCCAGTCCAATTGGTCGACGATGAAATCGACGTCTTTGTGTTTGGACTTAGGCATGTCTTTAACGAGGAGAGACCAGGGTACTTCGCGGCCTTCCACGAGGTTTTGGTACATACCGAAAACGTCCGAACCCCATTGTGGTTCGTAGGTGCAGAGCGAACCAGGGGCGTGCAAGATACAGGGATCGATGAGCCAGCCCGTGCCGGGTTCCAGTTTGTAAGCTTTAGACAGGGCGAGGATTTTGTTATCACCCTTGTTCCAGTTCGCGATGCACTCGCGCACTTGGGCCTTGGTCGTACCGGGCTCGAAGCCCATGAACGTGTAAGGGAAATTGTTGCCCACGTTGTTGTGCTGAGGTGGGAAGTAGTAGGACTCAGGCTTGCCTTCTTGGCCGACCAATTTCGCCTGCTTGGCGTCTTGGTGCATGTGGTGAGGGATGGGACCCATGTTATCGAAGAACTTCGAGTAGACAGGCCACTTGCGATACTTGCTCCAAATTTTGCTACCGATTAATTCGGCACCACATTCTTGCACCGCTTGTTTGAGGGTGAAGCGCGTGTTGTCGATGATCACATACGATAGGCCTTCATCAGGCGTACGGTTGTCGTTGGCTGCTTCAGTCGTCGAAGCGAACCAGCGTTCGTCGATACCACCACGGTTTAAACCAAAAGCGTATAAATCATCGGGGTGCAGTTTGAGGCGCTTGCCTGGCTGCAAGAAAGACCGAGGCACCCAGCAGGGGGCGAGACGCAGCAAGCCTCCGGTGCGCGTGAGCTCTTTGCGCACGAGCGAAGCGACGCCGCTTTTCTTCGTGGTCAAATCATGAGTGGTCTGAGGGGAGAACATAAGAGGAGGGGGACGTCCGATTTAGGGGACTATCCTTGCGGGGACAAGAATTGAGTAGGGGATTTAACCCTTCAAAAACTGCCAATTAATCGCCACCGAGAGGGGGGGCTGCGTTTCACCCGTGATTTGGATGCGGTGATTGCCAGCTGGGGTAATGCTTTGGACCTGCCCGAAGCCCTTGGGAACCGCCGCAATCCCTTGGATAATGGGGAGTCGGACGGGTTGGTGGCGTTGGAACGTCCGACAGGTAGGAATTTTTAAATGGGCGAGGCGATTTTCGCGGGCCGTAGCTACGCCGTCACAGAAATGTGAACAAACCTCCTCGAGTCCGAGACGTCCAAGGTGGCGCTTCTCCCAAGGGTGGCCTGGGCGACCCCCGTTGGACATCCAGAATAAGGTGGAGGGGAAGTCGGCGACCATCTTTAAGGAGAACCAGATGTAGCCCGGGAAGGTGACAGCCGTCCAAGCAAAGGGTTGTTGTTCGGTCGCTGGGGCATTCACCAGCATGATTAAATCATCGTAGCCTTCGCGGGCGGGGTAATGGGTCAGGTCGGCGAGGGTGCCGTTTTTCGTGGGGACTTCTTTTAGGGAAGTAAACGTCGCATTCGGTTTTAGAATCCCAGATTCGCCTTGATCGGGGTTAGAGAATTCCCCGGGGTAAACGGAGCCGAAGCGGAAAGGACTCGTGGCGATGCGTGCTGCGCCAGCGGGCACTTTAGAGAGATCGAGGATGGGATGGTTGCCGTAATTCCAAGCTCCCGAGAGGTTTTCAATCAGGTGTTCAACATAGACCGCGTGATGGCCTTCAACCAACGAAACCGTTTTCGTCACACGGGCTCCCGTGTCGCGGGAATCTTGCGTGAGCGAAAGGGCGTGGGGCGAGACATGGGTGAGGCGCCAAGGTGCATTCGCCGTTTCGCCGTGAGGCGGGCCTTGTTCTTGCCCGCCAAAGGGCAAGCACATGAAGTCGCCGCGTAAGTAGCGGAGTAAATTAGGCAGGTTGGAGTCCGACTGGGCAGGGGTCCAAGGGGCGAGGGCGTAGGGGGAAACCGTGTTTGAGCCTAGGTGAAAAGCAACAGGAGCAAGGTGCCCCGCCGTTTCGGTGATGGCTAACTCAACTTCGTTGGAACGAAGGATAAAAGAAGGGGCACCGTGGATGGTTTCCATAAATCGGGATGAAAGGTATCTTATTAAGACCTGCAAGTCTGACAATGTCTAGGGGGACTTGCCTCTGGAGCCTAGGGTCTTTATTATAATTTTATGTCTCAAGCACTCCCAATCCTTTATGTTAAGCCCCAGTGCCCTTGGTGCACCGAGGCGCTCGCCTTTTTTGCCCAACAGGGTGTGAAGTTGGACGTGCGTGATGTGGTCACGCGGATGCATGATATGCGCGAATTGATTGCCTGCACGGGACAATCCAAGTGTCCGAGTTTTCGTTACGGCGATTTTATCGTCGCTGATTTCTCGGTCGATGAGTTTAAGGCCAAAGCCCAAAAACGTCCGGAGGTTTGTCAGGCGTTGGGATTAAAAGTTTAGGTGTGGCTTTTTTACTTGGTTTTGTAAAATATTCTTTTAAAAAAGGGCTATGAGGTTCACCCCAACCTTGGTCCTATTGCTATGCACGTTTTTTGGCATGGCTCGTCCCAATGTCGTTTTAATTATGAGCGACGACATGGGCTGGGGCGATCCGACTTGTTATGGTTCGAAGCGTAATAACACGCCGAATCTGGATCGATTGGCGTCCGAGGGGATGCGTTTCACGAGCTTTTATGCGACGCAGGCAGTTTGCACGGCCTCTCGGGCGGCGCTTTTAAGTGGGTGTTATTCCAATCGCGTGGGGTTGGGTGGTTTGGCGCTGCCTCCCAAGGCTAAAATTGGTTTAAACCCAGAGGAGCAGAGCCTCGCTACCTTATTGAAAGCGAGTGGTTATCATACAGGCGTGGTGGGTAAATGGCACGTCGGAGATCAGCCAAAGTTTTTGCCGCCAGCCCACGGTTTCGAAGAGTCATTCATTCTGCCTTATTCTAATGACATGTGGCCGAATGGTTACGTGCCCGGTGATCCCATGCGGAATTTCCCGATTTTACCATGGTATGTCGATGGGCACGTGTTTGGGGCGGTGAAAGATTGGACCGACATGGATAATTTGACGACGTTACAAGGTTTTCGGGCCGCGAAATTCATCACGGATCGTGCCAAAGGGGGAGAGCCTTTCTTCCTCTATTTAGCGACCTCGATGCCCCACGTTCCGCTGGGAGCTTCCGCAAAGTTTAAAGGTAAAGGGGCGACGCCTTACGCCGATACCATGGCCGATATTGATGATATGATCGGCCATCTTTTAGATTTATTAAAAGAAAAGGGCTTGGACCAAAATACCTTGGTGATTTTTACCAGTGATAATGGCCCGTGGTTAAACTTCGGTTCGCACGCGGGCTCGGCGGGGCCGTTCCGTGAAGGTAAAGGCACCACCTGGGAAGGCGGGGTGCGCGTGCCGATGATTGTCCGTTGGCCTGGCGTTGTGAAGCCCGGTTCCGTGACGGATGCTCTAGCCGCCAACATGGATTTCCTGCCTACGTTAGTAGAAGCCTGTGGTGCTAAATCTCCCGAGTTGCCGATTGATGGGCAGTCTTTCCTGCCGGTGTTACAAGGTAAAGCGCAGCAAGTCCGCGAGGTCTTTGCTTATTACTACGGAGATAAATTAGAGGCAATTCGCCGTGGTCCGTGGAAGCTTCATTTGCCTCATGATTATCGGAGTTATGAAGGCATGCAACCCGCCGATCGCGCAGGGCATGCCATGGCTTACCGTAAAGGGCATGTCGATTTCGCCCTTTATAATTTAGAAAGCGATTTAGGCGAACGCCACGATGTGAGCGAAGAACATCCAGATTTCGTGCGGGAATTGAAAGAGTTAGCCGAAAAAGAGCGGGCTAAATTGGATGCCGGTAAGCGTCCGGTGGGCAAAATTTAACGCCCCGAAATTAATTCCCAGATGCGACTGAGCATGACGCTAAAGCCGATGGCCGCGATGCCAAAGCAAAGCATTTGCCGGGCGCGAAGCGGCACGGTGCCCGTGCGCCAGATGACCCTGACGATGAGTGCCAAGGCGAGGATGACGCTTACCTGAGCAAGCTCGACGCCGAGGTTAAAGCCGATGAGTACTTGAACTAAACTAGCGTTTTGCCAGCTGCTTAACTTATCAGTCACGGCGGCGGCGAAGCCCAAACCGTGGACGAGTCCGAAAGTCGCAGGGACGAGCAGCATCGAGCGCTCCGAGGCGTTCCCTTGGTAGGCCAGGACTGCCCCCACGCCGATGGTGAAGGCGATGATTGGCTCAATCCATCCCGTGACGTGTCCTACCGCCCCCAAGGCCACCAGGGAAAGCGTGATACTGTGTCCGACCGTAAAAATGAGCGAGCGCGTGAGGGCTTGGCCGAGCGACGCGGCTCCGAGGAACATGGCCATCATGAAGAGGCAGTGATCCCAGCCCTCGGGGATGACATGGTTAAAGCCTTCTTTGAGGAAATTCCCGAGGGAGAAATGGGGCTCTCCGATCACGAACTCACTAGATTCACCGGCTCCAATCGCCATCACGGTTTGGAATTCCATACCACGTCGGAGATTGGCAAAAACCGCCCCGAGTTCTGGGGGAAATCTTAAAGTAATTTTCTCCGTACCCGCGGGAATCGCCACTTGGAACTTAGCATTTAAAAGTACGGGGTAACGATCGGCCTCACCTTGTTTGGCGGATTGCGCTTTAATTTCTGCGACTGTCGGGAACGCGATTAAAGTCAGGGGTAGGACCGTTCCATCGGCACTAATTTGCGTTTGGGCTAGAAAGCTCTGTAACTTCAGGACGTGTTGCTGGGGCAGTTTTCCCGGAACGAGCATGAGCTCATCCAGTTCGGCAATCGGTGCTTCTTTCGGTGTTTTGCCGAGGAGGTAAGAAGGTACGTCAAATTTTAACGTCAGCGTAAAAATGTTGTGCTCATCGATGACGCCGACGCAGGAAGCTTCTTTCCACTCTGGGTGGGCCATGCTGAGCAGGGGCCAAAAAAGCCCGAGACAAAGCAGGTGTAAGTGGCGCCACATGCACCTTGCATAGTCGCTCACGGCGACAATTGAACCCCAAATGTAATTTATTTGGACGGAGGGGTGCCGCCACCATTAGGTCCGCCATTAGGGCGACCGCCTTGGCGCATCGGCTTATCATCGTCACTGGTACTACTCGCCGGACGGGTGTAGATGACGTTTAAATCGTCTTGAGCTAAGATTTTACCTTTCATCGCCGCCGTGAGAGTTTCGGCCGTTACGGGTTGAGTGGCCGTCTTATTCAGTTCTAATTTAGCGGACAGGGCGTAAAGCGTGATGACGTATTTCTTGGCTCCAGGGCCCTTGGAGTGAGGGGGCGCGTATTCGACGCGGTTATGGACGGTGCTGAGGCCCATCGTGCCCACTCCTTTGGAATTTTTCGCCAAAGATGTCACCGTGGGATCAATGTCATAGAGTACCCAATAAATTTTCGTTTTCCCCTCGGGGTCGAGGTGGTGCATGATGAGGGCAAAACTTTGGGTGCCTTTGGGAACGTTGGTCCAAGTTAAAGGTGGGCTGGCACTCTCGCCGTCGCCTGTGAATTCTGCAGGAAGATCACCGCCATCTTTGACGACGGGGCTCGATACCGTGAAAGCATTAGGTGCTTTGGGTTTGGGAGGGGTGAGAGTTTTCGCGTCGTTGTTCGGACGCCCATTAGGCGCAGGTGAATTAGCGGCCAATGCCAACACACTCAGGCAGAGCAGGGCACAATGGAGGTAGGGGCGGAGTGTGAGCATGTTCTTATTTTACCTTATCTTAACTTAATTGCAGATTAAGAGGGTTATTTTCCACCCTCGCCATTGCCTAGGCCGCCCGGACCTCCAGGTCCTTTGCCTGGGCCGCGACCTTTGCCGGGTCCACCCGGGCCACCTGGGCCCATGCGGCGACCAGTGTCGGCTGGGAGTCCTTGTTTTAGTTCATCTAACTTGGCGCCGAGATTTTTTAAAATATCGGGATGTGCGGCGGCTTCGTCTTTGGTTTCACTTAAGTCGGTTTTTAGGTTGTAGAGCGTACGTTTACCATCGGTGGTTTCGATGAGTTTCCAGTCGCCGTCAAAACAAGCGATGTCGTGGGAGGCGATGAGGAAGGGCGCTCGCGACGTTGGTTGGGGACTCAGCAAGGCCTGCCATTGATTAGAGCCGTCTAACTTTAGATTTTGGGGTAAGGGCAAATTCAGGGCGGCAAAGATGGTCGGAAAAAGATCGTTCACAGCGATCGGGTGCTGTGAAATGAGTCCCGGGAGCGTATGATTGGGCCAGCGCACGATGGCGGGGGTGCGAATGCCGCCTTCAAACACGGTGTCTTTACCGCTGTTGAGCGGGGTGTTAGGGCTCACGCGTCGTGGGGCACCGTTGTCGGAGAAAAAGACAACCAGCGTGTTTTCACGCAACCCCTGTTCGTCGAGGGTGGCGAGAATTTTTCCGATACCCATATCGAGGCCTTCAAGCACCGCCCCATAAACTCCATCACTCTTATGTTTCTCGAGTAATTCGTTAGGCGCAGCTAACGTTGTATGCGGGGCGTTGTAGGCGACTTGATAATAGAAGGGTTTAGTTTTATCCCGAGTCTTGATTTGTTTCACCGCTTCATCGGTGAGCAAGTAAGTCGTGTAACCAGCTTCTTCGAGAGGTTTGTTTTCGCGCCACCAATCAGGTCGGCCATGGGGGTCGAGGTGGGTGAAGTAATCTAATTCTGCGCCCATGAAGCCATAGAAATGGTCGAAGCCATAATGGCTTGGTGCGATATTCCCTAGGTGCCATTTGCCGATGAGCGAGGTTTGATAGCCTGCGGCTTTGAGGGTCGAGGCAAGGGTCGGAGTGCCTTGGGGAATCCCGAGTTGGTTTGGACCCACGACATCGACTACGCCATAACGGCGTGGCATCATCCCTGAAAGAAAAGCCGCCCGTGCCGGACTGCATACCGGGTAGGCATAAAAACGTTCGAGCTGGATTCCTTCTTTGGCAAGTTTGGCCAAGTTCGGAGTCGTGACTTTAGGGTTATGATAACTAATTCCATTGTAGCCCATGTCATCCGCAATGATCACGAGCACATTCGGGGGCGTGTCATGAGTGGGGGCGGCTTTCAGCCATGCAACCCCGCTCCAAATGATACATAATAATAAGAACTTTTTCATGGATGAGTGAGACGGGGAACCTTACTTAATAACCCTCGGTTTCGCTTGAAGTTGCGAGGAAATTACCGAAGCCCAAACCTTAATCTCGGCTTAAGGTTTCGACGGCTTAACAGTTTTAATTTTTAAACTGGCCGGATCGTACAACACCTTCTCCATGAAAAGACCGCGAGCGGGGGCCGTCGGCACTTCGGCTGTTACTTGGCGCTCATCGCGATAGGTCGCAAGACGTTCGGGCGGCAAGCGACCTTCGCCCACGCGAATCAAGCCTCCCACTAAACGGCGCACCATTTTGTAAAGGTAGCCACTGGCTTCCGTTTGGATGGTGATACGTTTGCCCCGCTGTTGGACTTCTAGGCGACGTAAATCTTTGACCGGGTTTTCGTAAGCCATGCCTTGGCCGTGGGTGGCCCCATAGGCTGAAAAATTATGGACGCCGAGCAGGGTGCTGGCGGCTTGGCGCATGAGTTCGACATCGAGCGTGCGCTTACCCGTCGCAAAACAATAGCGATCCTCCCAAGGCGGTGCCCAGCCCAAGTAAATTTCGTAGCGGTAGCATTTGCCGATGGAGGAGTGGCGACAGTGAAAATTATCGGGGACGCGTCGCAGGTCCGTCAGCAGCAACCCTTCTTTTTCGCAGGCGTTAAAGGCATTTAATAAATGCTTGGCCGGGTGGGGCCAAAAGGCGTCGAAGTGAAAGCGTTGGCCGACGCTGTGTACTCCAGCATCGGTGCGTCCGCTGCCATGGACATCAATCGGCTTTTTGAAAATCCGGGAGAGTCGTTCTTCTACAGTGATTTCGACCGAGCGAGCGTTAGGCTGAATTTGCCAACCTTTGTAGTCGGTGCCATCGTAAGCCAGCGTCGCCAGAAAGCGTTCTTCTTTTAAAATACCTTTGAGGGGTTTGGCCATAGAATCAGAGTTGGCCGATGCCGTTTTGATTCAGGAAATCTTGGAGTAAAATCGTCGCAGCCCGCGAATCGCGTTCGCCTGATTTAGCTTGTTGTTTGCGTTCGTGGGCTGAGCGCGGTTTACGGGAACCTAGTTCATCGGCCGCCTGACTGGTGAGACCTTCGTCTACTAACGCTACAGGTAAGTGAAAAAGATTTTTTAATTTTTCCGCAAATTGATCCACCTCGCGACAGCGTTGGGTGGGTTCGCCTTCGAGGGAGAGGGGGTAGCCTAAAATGAGTTGGGTTACTTTTAGTCGCTGAATTTCGCGGCCAATCTGTTCGCACCGAGCTTCGAAACTTTCGGCCGTGGCCGCAGGCAGCGGAAAGGCCATGCCCAAGTCGTCGGCGTGGCTTAAGCCAATCCGTTTGGATCCGTAATCAATGCCGAGGTAGACGTTGGCCACGCTGCAAGGTGAGGGTTTTTTTTAATTTTTCAATCCGCTGATTAGGCTGGGGCAGGTTTGACACGTTCGCCCGAGTGGCTTCCTATATTCCGATGTCCCGTGAAACTCCCCTAAACTCGCATGAAAAGGCATTGTATGCCCGACAGATGCGTTTGCCGGGAGTGGGGGAGTTGGGGCAGTGTCGCCTGCGTGATGCCAAAGTTTTAATTTTAGGGGTGGGCGGGCTGGGTTCGCCGGTGGCTCTTTACTTGGCGGCGGCGGGGGTTGGGGTACTGGGCTTAGCTGACCCAGATAAAGTCGAAATCTCTAACTTGCATCGGCAAATCATCCACGGGTTTGATACGTTGGGCTTGCCCAAGACGATTTCGGCGGCCGAGTCCTTGGCAGAAATTAACCCTGGGTTGAATATCATTTTACACCCCGAGGGTTTTACGCCCGAGAATGCTGCTGACTTGGTAGCCTGCTACGATCTCGTCATCGATGGCACGGATAATTTCGCGACGCGCTTTTTGGCTAATGACGCCTGTGTCTTGGGTCAAAAGCCTTTGGTGCATGGCAGTGTTTTGCAGGCCACTGGACAGGTGGCGGTTTTTTTGCCCCTGCAAGGTTGCTATCGTTGTTTGTATCCAGTCATGCCTGACGCCAGTTCGGTTCCTACTTGTGCCGAAGCTGGGGTGTGGGGGGCGACTTGCGGGGTCGTGGGCTCCTGGATGGCTTCCGAAGCGATTGCGATTTTATTGGGACAGCGTCGCCAAGGGCGCTGGCAACTGCTGCAACTCGATGCGGGAACCTCCAAGGTAATCCATTTTACGGCCGATCCGCATTGTCCTGCCTGTGGGACGGCCCCTAAATACACTTCTCTTTTAGCCGAAAATTATCAGCCTACCCTTTGCAACGTTCCCATGACTGACACCCCTTTAGAAATCACGATTGAAGAAGCCGCCCTTTTATTGCGCTCGTCGACGCCCCCGGTGTTAATCGATGTGCGGGAGCCGAGTGAGTATCAGGTCTGCCAAATCGCCGGGTCGAAATTAATCCCCTTGGCTACTGTGCCCGAACGGTTGGCCGAAATTCCGAAGGATGCCCCCGTTTTAATTCACTGTCACCACGGGGGGCGGAGTTTACGGGCGACCCAGTTTTTGCGGTCCAAAGGCTACACCCAAGTCTCTAATGTTAAGGGTGGTATCGATGCTTGGTCGCTCAAAATTGACCCCAAAGTTCCTCGCTACTAAGCGAGTCAAGGCTTGCCCAACGGCTTAGGGACTTCTTTTATTTCCTTCTATGATGTCGAAGCGTTTCTCCCTGCTCCTCTTGGCCGCTGCCTTTTTGGTGGGTTGTGGTCCTTCCAAGATTCCCTCAGATTTTACCAATAATGGCTTAAATAATACGGGCAGTGAGCTTGACCCTCGCGGGTCTGGTTTCAGTACCATGGCGGACCGGATTCGTCAGGGGAACATCCCTCCTGAGGCCATTTTGACCACGGTTTATTTCGAATTCGATAAGTACACGGTGGATGCGAAAGAGCGCACTAAGCTCGACGCCATCGCGGCTAAGGCCAAGACGACTAAGCTTATCATTGCGGGTTACACCGACCACTTCGGTACGCCTGAGTATAATTTGGGCTTGTCCGATAAGCGTGCTCAATCGACGCGTGAGTACTTAGTGAAGTTGGGTTGCAACACCAACAACACCGAAGTCATGGCTCTCGGTTCGCAACAAGCTGACCCCAATGCTTCGGGTCGTCAGTCTGGTGCCAAGGATCGTAAAGCGGTCGTGGTCGATGCCAACTACTCGGGTCCAGTAACTGCTCCCGCCGGTAAGCCCGCTGCGAAGCCTGCAGGTACGCCTGCACCTCGTAGCAATGCCCCAACGCCTGCGCCTGTCACGGCTCTCTAAGAAGTTCTCTTAGATGTTTTTCAAGGCCCGCGTAGCGGGCCTTTTTTATTAACCTTTTAATTTAAGGTGTGGAACAGGTAAGCCAAGGTGCCGAGGTAGAGGGCGGCGGCACTGATTTTACCGAGGCGACGTTCTTGGTCGCTGCGATGAGGCGCCCCCCAGCGTCCCCAAATCCAGCAAGCTAATGCAATGACACTGAGGCCGAGGGAAGCGTCGCGGACCCAAGCCGCTTCTTCGACTAAGGCATTTAGCACCCAGAGCAGGTAGAGGGCATAGGCAAATAACGGGAAAGCCATCGCTTGCTTCAGGGTCTCCATCCACTCGCCGGGGCGGGGGAGTAGCGCCGTTAACTTCGGGAAGATTGTCAGCAAGAGGTAGGGCAACGCCATGCCGAGGCCGATGATGAAGAAGAAGAGTAAGGTTTCGGGCGTGCTCCGTTCTTTGTCTAAGGCAAAGCCCAAGGCCGCACCTAATCCAGGGGCAGTGCAGGGCGTGGCGACGGCCGTGGCGAGTACGCCCGATAAGAAGGCGCCCCATTTGCCATGGGAGGATTCGGCACTCGCGGCCGTGCCGGCAAATTCGGCTCCGATTTCAAACACGCCAGTCATGCTGAGTCCGAGGGTAATCATCAGAACGCAAGTTCCGAGGACGAAGCCTGGGGATTGCATTTGGAAGCCCCAGCCCACCGCACTCCCTCCGGCTTTTAAAGCTAGGATCAGGCCCGCAAGGATGAGGAAACTGCCGAGTACGCCGAGGGAGTAGAATAACCCTTTCAGAATCACGACCCGGCGGGATGAACCAGCCTCTTGGGCAAAGCCCAGAATTTTCAGGCCAATCATCGGGAACACGCAGGGCATGAGGTTGAGCAAGACCCCGCCGCCAAAAGCGAGGCCAAGCCAAACCCAAAACGGATGGCTCTGGGTCTGGGCTTGGTAGGCCTGATTATGACTTACGGCATCGAGGGCTTCGAGGACTTCGCTGGCGGTGAGGGCTTCGGAAAGTTGGGCGGTGGGGACGCCTTTTTTAAGGAAAACATTAAAGGGGACCCCTTGGCGTCCATAATGAGCTAGCTCGGCGGCGATGATGGCATCTTTGCGCGTCCAGTCGGCTTTGAGTAGGACGACGTCATGGGCGGCGAGCGCCTGCGCTACGTCGCTTTGCGAATAGACGCGTTTGTTGACTTGGCAGGTGGCGCACCAGCGAGCGGTGAAGTCGATGTAGACGATTTTGCCCGCTGCCAAGGCCGTCTCTTGTGCCGCAGGGGTCCAGGGTTGCCATTCTAAACTGCCCGTATGGCCCTCGGGGGGATGGTTGGTCGGAGTCGGTGCTGGGCTCGCTGCAGTGGCGAGTTTGATTTCAACTTTTACAAATCCGCCCTCCGACGTTTGCGTGACAAAATAAAGCGGACCGCTTTGCAAGGAATCCGTCGCATCTTTGAGGTTCATCGTGAGCGTACCCGCAGAGCTTTTTTGGGCGACGACGGCGCCTGGGGTGACGATATTTTTCTCTGGGAACCAGAGTTTGGTTAAGGAAGCCTCAGGGAGTTTAATACTTAACGTTTCGCCCTGCACTTGGGCCGTGGTCGTAAGCGAAGGGTTTAACTCGGGGTAAAGTTTCCGGATGAAGGCCTGTGCCGGATTGCCTTTGCCAACATTAAGAGTCAGGGAGACGTTTTTTTGCTGGGGGTAGCAGCCAGCGTCATCACATTCCAACCACTCGACTAAAGCCTTTAAATTAAGGGTGCCTTGGGCGTTGGCTGGGACTTGGGCTTCGAGAATTAAAAACGTTTCGTTTTCATAAACAAAATTCATCACCCCTTTCAGGTCGAGTAACTGTGGGCCCGGGTAGAAGAATTCGCTCAGCGTTAACCCCGCCTTTTCTTGCCAAGTGATCGAGGGGCATTGGCCCGCATCGCCAGGGTTTTTCCAGTAGATATGAAAGTGAGGGTCGCAGCGGAAACGGGCGGCGATGAGAATTTTTTGTCCCGGAACAACGTCAGGCGTGAGGTTGACGAGGTCGACTTTGGTGCGCACCACGGCCGCGGTGGCGGTGAAATTTCCTAGTAAAGTCAGTAAACTAAACCAAATGAGGGCGAGCAGTCTCATGTCGCCAACATGAAGCAAAAGACTTCTCGAAGCAAGCGAGCGTCTTGCCTTTAGGGGACTAAGTGGCAGGGCAATAAGGCTGCATCGCTCATCCCGTGGATGATCTTTTTATCGGCGGGGCAGAAAGTGGCGAGAATCCCTGATAATTCTACCGTATCACCTTGGGCGAAGAAGTAGGGGCAAAGGCGCACGCGACCTTCAGCGGTGGTGGTCGAGCCATCCTCTTGGTAGACTGGATGCGGGAGGCGGAGCGGCTTGTGATAATCCTGCATCACATAGAAGGTTTCATTTTCGGCACTGACCGCCGTTTCGATGGCTTCGAGCCATTCTTCCCGAGAGACATCGCTACCTAACGTTACGCTACGTGCGCCCCAAGCCGTTTCGTGGAAGCCGCTGGCTTTAATAATTAAATTACGTTCACGTTGGGAGGCTTCCGCCAGCTCCGCCCAGTCTCGGATGGGACGATTATTCACCGTTGGGGCGTGTAGCACGGCCGTGGGTGGTAGTTCCGAGCGCTCCATGATCCAGGTGCGCGGGACGATGCGCATCAAGGCATCGAGGTGATTTTCGGGAAGGTTTTCTTTCCAGAAATCAGCCAGCAAAGGGTGGTGGATGAGGGCCAGTCCAAGTTTCTCTTCTTGGAAGGCTTTCATCGGTGGGGTGAGGACTAAGGCTCCCGTTTCTACGGCGTTAAAAATGCCATCGGCACCTTTAACATTGGCTAAATCGAACAGCTCAAAGAAGCGGTAAAGAATATCGACTTTACGCGGGGCTCCTTCGACAGGGATGTAAGAGCCGTCGCCCATTTGCATAATCTGCGAAGGGTCGACGACGTGTACGTCGTGTCCGAGGTCGCGCAGTTTGCCTGCTAACCATTCAAACTCAGGACGATAAGTGGCTGCCTCTTCACTGACGGTAATCGCAATGAGCGGGAATTTTTGTTGGGGCGTGAGTAAGCCGAGGGTGCGGGCAAAGTTTTGCGGCATGCTCGTGCTTCCGATCACTTGGGGAAAGTCTTCAGCGTAAACTTCATTCAGGTAAGCCGTCAGACCAATGCCACCAGGTACGCTATCCAGTTCCGTCATCGTGAACCCTTGCTCGGTAATGAGTAGGTCAGGACGCAGGACAATCGGGTGTTGTCCTTTGATAGAACGATGGCGCCCGTGTTCAATTAACCCAGCGGGCTTGTAGCGATCGAGGTATTCGGCGACCCACTTCGCATGCACTTCGCGGTTCCGCAGGATTTTTTTATCGGTAAACGAACGAACGTAGAGACGCTCTAAAGCCCGTTGATAACTTAAACAGGCGCCGCCGATGACTTTTAATTCCTTGAGCTGGGCTTCGGTGATAGGCCAAGGTTCGGGGGAAAGCTTCCAAATCTTTTCGGCGAAAAGGGGAGGCTCGAGGAGTTTGTGGCGGAGGACGTCGCGAGATGGCATGGGGTTAGTCCTCGATTTTGATATCTTTATTACGAGTACGGGGCCCGCCTGCGCGCAACCAGCCATTGATGAAGGCATCTAAGTCACCGTCCATCACGGCCTGAATATTGCCCGTTTCTACGCCTGTGCGCAGATCTTTCACCATTTGGTAAGGTTGGAAGACGTAGGAGCGGATTTGATTACCCCAACCGATGTCACCTTTCTCACCGTAGTAGCGTTCCATTTCGGCACGTTTATCGTCGAGGGTTTTTTCGTAAATTCTGGCTCGCAGAATCTTCATCGCCAGGGCCCGGTTTTTAACTTGGGAACGTTCACGTTGGCAGGCCACCACGAGGCCCGTGGGAAGGTGAGTGAGGCGTACGGCCGACTCGGTCTTGTTCACGTGTTGACCACCTTTACCGCTGGAGCGGTAGACGTCGACGCGCAGGTCGGCTTCATTGATTTCGACGTCAATATCGTCATCGATTTCGGCAATGACGTCGACGGCGGCAAAGGAGGTATGACGGCGAGCGTTGGCGTCGAAGGGTGAAATACGCACTAAGCGGTGCACACCCCGTTCGGCCTTGATGTAGCCATAGGCGTTCGGCCCCTCGAGTCGGAAGGTGACTTGGCTGATGCCAGCGCCTTCACCTTCGGCGAGGTCTTCGATTTCTAATTTAAAACCGCGGCGTTCGGCCCAGCGGGAATACATTCGAAAAAGAATATCTGCCCAGTCGTTGGATTCGGTGCCACCTGCACCTGCCTTGACGGTCACGATGGCATTAGACTTGTCGTGAGGGCCGGACAGGAAGGAGGCAATTTCTAGTTCGCTGACTTCTTGGATGAGTCCTTGGCAGACTTGCCGGAGTTCTTCCATTTCGGCTTCGGCACCGTCATCGGGAGACTCCGCGATCATTTCCGCGAGTGTCTTGGCGTCTTCAATTTTACGGTGAAACGCGACCTGGGGGCCGACGGTATTCTTGTAGAGGTTGCACTCTGAGATAACTTTTTGGGCGGCCTTTTGGCTGTCCCAGAAATTTGCCGCCGCCATTTGCTGTTCGAGTTGGGCGATGTGAGCCTGCTTTTTAGGCACTTCGAGGAATTTCCACAAATAGCCCGCCCGGCGCTCGACTTCTTCGAGTTGGTGACGGATTTCGGGTGCAATATACATGGGCTAAGGGCAGGGGATACAGCCCTTAGAGGCATTTTTCAACCGCAGATTATGCCAATCATTTGCGAAGCAAAACTTTCCTTTTTAAGTAAGTGTATGAAGCAAGATATCGCCCCCGCGGGATTGCGTATTGGCCATGTCCATTTGAAGGTGAGCGACCTGACCCGTTCCCTTGCTTTTTATCGTGATGTGTTGGGATTAAGTGTCACCCAACACTATGGATCGCAGGCCGTGTTCTTATCGGCGGGTGGCTACCATCACCATATCGGTCTGAATACCTGGGAGAGCCGCGGCGGGGCAATGCCAGCGCCCGGTACCACGGGTTTATACCACGTGGCTTTTTTATACCCGACTAAGCCAGATTTAGCTCGTGCCGTGAAAAAAGTTTTAGGTGCGGGGGTCGATTTAGAGGGAGCCGCGGACCATGGGGTTAGCTTAGCGATTTACTTGCGCGACCCTGATGGCAACGGCGTCGAACTTTATTGGGATCGTCCACCAGCGGAGTGGCCGCGTGATGCCCAAGGCCAACTTTCCATGACGACGGACCCCTTGAACCTCTCCGAGTTAATGGGCTTGGCGTAGCACGGAGCACACTTGCTCCCCAGCAGATAGTCGTCCTAGATACCGTATGCCCTACCTTGAAGGTTTGAGTTTTACCCAGATTGCCGGTCCTTTGCCGGAGCGTCGGGTGCTCGATAACGGACTCGAGGTCATCTACGTCCAGCGCCCTGGTCTAGGCCTTTGCACAGTACAGGCCTGGGTGCGTACGGGGAGTATTCACGAGGGGCGTTGGGAAGGCTCTGGGATTTCGCATTACCTCGAACACATGGTGTTTAAGGGGACGGGTCGTTTTTCAAACCGCGAAATCACCGATGCAGTTCACCGCTGTGGTGGGGTTTCGAATGCTTACACGACTTTCGATCGTACCGTCTATTACGTGGATGCACCTCAAGAGGGTTTTGAGACGGCCTTAGAAGTGATTTCCGAGATGGTGTTTGATCCGCGATTAGATGACGCCGATGCGAAGATGGAACGCGAAGTCATCCTGCGCGAAATTGCGATGCGTGATGACGAGCACGACGCCGTCTTGGCCGAGATGTTTTTATTAGAATCGGTGCGCGCTCACCCGCTGCGGCACCCGGTGATTGGCCACCGCGATTTATTTATCCGCCTGACGCCCGATGATTTACGTCAGTACCACGCCGGTCGTTATGTGCCGAGTAATGTGGTTCTGGCTTTAGGTGGCTCGATTGAACCCGAAGAAGCTTTTGCCTTAGCTGAGAAATGGTTTGGACGTTTCCCCCGTAGGCCGCTTTTGGAAGTTAACCCCGCCAGTGAGCCACCCCATGGTGGTTCGCGTCGTTACGATTTAGTACGGGAAGTGAATACTACTAAAGGTATCGTTTCGTGGCGTGTGCCTGGCTTGTTTGATAAGGGGCGCATGGCGGTAGATTCTTTTTTAGGTGTTCTCGGTTCGGGTAATAGTTCGGTTTTGTGGAAAGAACTTCGGGAAAAACAAAAAATCGTTCACAGTATCGATGCTTCGGCCTTCGGTATTCACGATTTAGGTCTGGCCTGGTTTAGTTGGTCAGGAGAGGCCCAGACTTCTATTTCGCTGGTTGAAAAAGAAATTTTAAAACAAGTGGCGGCCTTGATTTCGCGCGGCGTCACCCAGGCAGAATTTGAAAAGGTCCGGCGGCAGACGGTGGTTGCGATGGTGAATGGTCTGAAGAAATTACATGGGATCACGGCGCGTAGTGCCTACGCCGCTACCATCGGACATGATATTGCTTGGACGCTCCGCGGGGTTGAAACCTTGGCGAGTTTGCGAGCCGAGGATTTAACCCGGGAAGCCCAACTTTGGTTGCGTCCTGAAGTTGCGAACTACGGTAGCTTAACTGGACGAAAAGTCGTCGCCTCGACTGCGAAGATGGAGACGGTTACCTTGCCGGATAAGTTTGAAGTCCTGACCTTAGATAACGGAGTGCGAGTGGTGCTGCAGCAGGATAAGACGATTCCCAAAGCTGGCTTTGGCGTCTTCTTGGCAGGGGGCGTGGCTTATGAATCTTTGGAGCGACGTGGGGCTACGGGCTTAATGGCTTCGCTGATGGCTTGCGACACCGTGAAGCATTCTAAGGAAGAGATTGCGGCCCAAGTCGATGCGATGGGCGCCACTTTTGCGGATCATGCTTCCCAGTTGAGTGCTGGTTTGTGGGGTGAGGCGTTGAGTTCTGATTTCGAGAAAATTGCTAACCTCGTGGCCGATGGAGTGCTTTGCCCGAAATTTATCCCCGAAACTTTTGCCGTCGAGCAAGCTGCCGCGATTTCAGCCTGCCGGGAGGCCGAGGACGAAATCGTCGAACGTTCCCGGCTGCATTTACTCAAACAATTTTTCCAAGATCACCCGCTCGGGGTGAGTTTAGCCGGCACACCAGAAACCTTACAAAAAATTAAAACCACCGATTTAGCTGAATTATATCAGCAGCTAGTGGTCGCGGGGAATTTAGTCGTCGGTATCAGTGGTGACTTCGACCGCTTGTCAGCGTTGGAATTGGTGAAGCAGCGTTTTGGGATTTTACCCAAAGTGCCTTTTACCCCCAAGCACCTTGCTAAGCATCAAGCCCTCCCTGCAGCACAGCGCACCGAAACCGCCTCGGGTGAACAAGCCGTGGTAGCGGTGGCCTTCCCGCATTGTGGTTTTGGGCCAGAGCAGTCTGTTGCTTCGAATATTACCGAGGAATTGTTAAGCGGGATGGCGAGTGGCTTATTCCGTCGCGTGCGCGAAGAAAAGGGGATGGCTTACTTTGTCGGCGCCTCGCGTATCGAAGTAGTCGATCAAGGCATGTTTTACCTCTTTGCCGGTACCGCCCCCAATAAAGCCAAGGAAGTCATGGCGGAGATGAAAGCTGAGCTCGTGCGTTTGCGTGCTGGCAAGTTTAGCCCCACGGAAATCGAGGACGCCAAGCGTAGTATGCGTGTGGCCCGCCGTCAGGCTCGCCAAGCCGTTGGAGCCCGTTTGCAAAGTGCTCTGCTGCGTGAAGTGGTAGGCTTAGGGGCAAACTTTGATGCCGAGTGGGAACGTCGTATGGATGCCACGGATGCGAAAGCCATCCAGCGCTTTGCCCAAGAAATGCTCGATGCTCGCTACGCTCAGGAGTTAATCGTCCAGCCCAAGGTTAAGGCTTAGGCGAAATACTTTTTCGCATTCCAAGCGGAGATAATCCCCGGTATGGCGAGTAAAGTGATTACTAAGAAGTAGTTTTGGTAGCCGAGCTGTGTCGACCATGCACCTGCCCAAAAACCAGGAAGGTATGCCGCTAAGAGGCCTAAGGTGGAAAGGGCTGCGTAGCGAATGGCGGCGTGCGTGCCTTGAGCGAGTTGCATCATCGCGAGGAGTAGGGCGCAAAGTCCAGCGCCGTAGACTAAGTATTCTACCAAGAAGATGCTTGTGATGATGGGTAGTCCGACGGTCGAATGATGGGCTAGCCAAGCGATACCGAGGAGCGGCAAGTGCATGATGATGCCTAGGGGTACGAGGCTGCGCTTAAGCCCATATTTAGTGATGAAATGCGACCCCAGTAGGCCACCTAAGGCGAGGCCCGTCACCGCGGTTGTCAGTCGCAGGATTGCATAGGTCTCATTATCCAGTCCTAGGCCGCCTTCGGTGGTTGGAGCTAAACTAAAAAGTTTGGCCACGAGACTCATGTGAATCTCGCTGCTTCGATAGAAGAAGATTAAGCCCAGTACCGCTAAAAAACGTTCGTCCTTAAACAGCTCAAGCAGGGTCGGTAGGATGGCGGGGCGCTCGGCAGGGTGGTTTTCCGGTTCGTGGTGGAACCCGTAGCCCACGGCAAGGTTAGCAAGCAGGGTAAGGCCGGCGGCGAGGTAGAGGGCCTGTCCCCACGCTTGGGTGGGGGTGATGCCTTGATTCATGGCTCGACCTGCTAGCCAGATTAATCCGGGGCCGGCGAGTACTTGGCCGAGTTTCGAGGCAAAGTTAAGTAGGCCTGCATGACGTGAACGATCATGCGATTCCAAACTCGCGACAAAATAACCATCGAGAGCAAAATCATGCCCTGCTGATAACAGGGAAAGCAGGACGAGATGGATAAAAATTAAACTCGTGGCGACATCGGAAAGGTGTACGGCCGCGGCGAGAATAGTTAAGAGAACGGCCATCAGGAATTGCCCCGCCAAGATGAATTTTCGCGTTGGGCCGAGACGAATAATCAACGGTGCCCAGAGAATTTTAATACCTACTAACAGTCCGAGAATGGCGACGATGCGGGTATTGAGGGTATCGGACGCATGCAGGTTTTTTAAGGCTGCCGGCAAGGCTTCATCGCGAATCGCCGCCGGGATGGCTTGCAACAGGAAACCAGCGCTGACCCAGAGCCAGATGCGGCGAGAGCGGATGGGCTGGCTCGTCGCATTCATGGCGGTTTATTTATTTTCGCCTAATTCGTTTTTACCGTAGAAATCAACGGAACGGAATAAACCATCCAGGAATTTAGCCACCGTGATATTAAGGCCCAGTAGTTCAACGTCGGTGAGGTTGAGCATTTCGCCGGGTTTAAAGGTGCGCTGAGTGTCGGTGAGTTTGGAAATCTTACGCGTGCCCTTGGTCGGAAGATTCTCCTGTGCGGTCAGCGAGTTAACTTGGATGCCTTCAGGGGGAGGAGGGTTTTCGAGTGCTTCGGGTGAATCTGCTGGCACCTCGAAATCTTTCATGGCCTTAAATTCTAAGGTGAGCGAACCATCAGGGGTGATGTCGTCATTGGTGACCAAGCCACCGCGGCTTAAAACGCGGAGGGCCGCCGCGAGGCTGAAGATGCCATCTTCGAGTTCACAGACGATTTCAAAGGCCTCTTCGAGCTTATTGAACTTATCTTGTAAAGTCATGCGACAAAACGCTTGGTGGCTCTCGCCGATGCGTCGTTCCACGGCTTCGTCGATGTCAGTCCGACGGCCACGTTCTTTGATTAACGTGCAGAGCAAATGACATTGGTTCATGCACTCGGAGGATAACATCAAAAGATCATTAATGGTTGTGCGGAGTAATAAGCCATGAGCATAGGCGAGCATTTGCTCTGGCGGGAGGTGTAACTGCGGCGCGGGCATGACCCGGGAGACTTTGGAGTAAAATTCGTAGGCCTTGGGGTCGGCGGTACGAAAACCTGCCAAACTAAAAGCCAGCATGTCATGCTGACGTTGGAGGGCGGACAGGAAATTGCGGCTGATGCTCTGGAGAGAAATGACATTCTCACCGTTTTCAGGAGACTGGCTCATGGAAGTTTAAGGATGGGAAGGAGGAGGGTTGCCTTTGGCGTGGCGGGCTTTTTTGCGAGCGAGGAAGCCATCAGGTCGGGGCTTGGGCGTGTTTGAGAGCCAAGCGATCGCGATGGGGATGGTTTCTTGTAGGCTCAAAGGAGGTTGGCCAGGGAAACGAAAGCAGTGCTCCGTGCGGGCTTGTAAATCTGGGTCGAGGACGCCGTTAGGGATTAGTAAGGCGAGGTGGCGCGCGGGTACGCGCACCGGCGTCGTGAGGTCAATTTTACGACCGTGTTCCGAAGAAAAGGCGACCACGCAGCAACGGTCTTCGACCAACTTAAGAAGTCCGCCGAGGGCTGCGGCGCGCATGAGTTTGATTTTTTCAAGGGCACCTTGAGCGAGGGCCCAGGCTTCTGGATGGTAGGCGAGTTTTTCGCTCCCCGAAGAGAGGAGGAGTCGCTCTAAACCGAAGCTGGCCATGCTGCGTGCTAACGTCGCTAAGTCTTCCGGGCGCTCGAATTGATCTGCAATGACGATGGTCTCCCGTGCATCGCGCCAATCGGTGAAGTCGCCTACGCGGGCTAGGCCGAGTTCGGGGCGTTGGGTTAGGGCACAAACATCGTCGCAACGACCTTGGGCGATTTGGCTTAATTCAATCGGGCCCACAATCCGAAGTTTGACTCGCAGTTCTTGGAGTTCGGCTTGGTATTCGGCTAAAGTCGGAGCGTAGGCTGCGGTAGTGACGACCTCACGCAGGGCCTTGGGGTGATATTTCAAGCAAGCCAACACGGCTGGCTTTCCACGTAGGATCAGGGAGTGGGGGTGGGCTTCTGCGGTGCTCACGAAATCCGCCCTTCATCAAAATCAATCATGTCAGCAAAAGATATCAAATCGTGCCGCGCTCCAATCCCCATTTTATCTTTTACGTCCTGGAGGGCTTGGCGGCCCATCTCGCTCATGCCTTTTTGCACTAATTCACGGTTCCAGACGTGCACCCGAAGGTCTTGGGGGAAAAGGGCCAGCAGGCGAGCATCGAGGTCGGCCTCATCGGTGGCTACCCGGATGCATTCGACGACCTTTTCAGGCTCGACGTTGAGGTGTAGGCATAGGAAGCGGTCAAATCCTTTGCAGAAGTTACGTTGGTAGGACTTAGGCAATTCACCTTTCAAGTGTTTGCGGGCCTTGGCGATAAAACGCGGCAGGTGTAGAAGGCCCGTAGCCCGATGCGGGATGTAGGACGAGGGTAAGTCGTAGCAGATTTCTCCCGTGGCTTCAGAAAAGCCGTTCGGACGGGGGGTAGGAGAGGGATTCATTTGGAAGAGGGCACTGGCAAGTTCTGAAAGGTTTTGGCGATGGCTGCGGAAGCTTTGGTGAGGTTTTGCGATTGGGCGTCAACAAACTCTCGTGCGGAGAGCTCGTGCATGGGTTCAATCCAAGTCCCCTGACCGCCTGCAATCGAAGTACCGTCGACTTGCTCGAAGTGATAATGTAAAATTAGGACAGCTTTCTTGGGCGGAATGAGTTCGAAGTGATCCACGTCGATGATGAGGGTGACGAAACTTTTTTCAGGAGCTTGGAGCGTGGTGGCTTGGCCGGTGAGTTTGGTTAAGTGATTCGCGACGGCTTCGGCCATGAGACGTTCCAGCGGAGCGGTCCAGCGGTGGGCGTCGTCAATCACCGCTTCGCCCTCAGGCGTCAGCATGATGATGTTAGGCCGACGGAGGGCGCTGGGGAGGTTGGGGCGGACGACGTAAATCGCGGGCTCGAGTTTTTGGGCTTCGGTCGCGGGGCTCTTGAACTGCAGGAAAGTGGTCGTCTCACTTTTCTTATCAAAGATAATACAGCCGCTGAGGCTACCAAGGGCGACGAACAGGAGGAGCAGGCGCATCATGGGGATTTGGGCTTTTCAGCTGCAGGAGTGGCTTCCGACGGGGTTTCGAGGATGGTGGCGGGACGACGTTGGCGACCTTGAATGATGGTTTCGGGATTGCGCTCGATGAAGTCTGCTAAGGAGCGAATGGCTTGAGCCGCTTCGGAGACGTCGGAAAGGGCTTGATCGAGGTCGCGACGGGTGGCGGAGCCTGGTTTGGTTAAAGCCCGGAGATTCTCAGAGGTTTCATTGAGACGCTCGAGGGCTTTGCGTCCTGCTTCGGCCATGGATTTTAAGTCGCCCGCTACGGGGTCGACTTGGGTGTTCAAGCGTTTCACCAGTCCATCCACCGATTTCATGGCCGACGAGAAGTCATCGATGGCCCGGGTGAGTGCGGGGTCGCCTGTGAGGTGGGCAATATTTTCAGAGGCTTGGACTAAATTATTATTAATTTTGCCAAACTCAATTTGCGCCGTGCCTTGATCTAAGCGGCCTAGGATGGAGTCGACTTTTTTGGTGATGGCGACGAAGTCGACGCGACTTAATTGATCGAGCGTTTGGGAGACGGCACGAGTCAGAGCCCCTAAGTTTGATTGCAGGGTGGGGATTTCAGGAGTGTCGCTTTTTGGGTCGCGGAGTTTGACGGGAGTGTCTGGGAAATAATCCAGTTCAACGTAGAGTACACCCGTGACGACGGACTGTTGTTGTAGTTTGGCCCGCAGGCCTTTTTCCAAGGAACCGCGGAGGCCTTTTTGGTCGAGTAAGGCTTGATCAAGTCCGCGCCGGGTTAATAAATCGGGCGTGAATTCCATGACCACTGGTACCGAGTAGTCGTTAGGAGCTTGGTGGGCGGTGCGCAGTAGTACTTGGGAGACTTTTCCAATGGTCACCCCACGGAATTTTACGGGAGCACCGATATCGAGTCCGCTGACGGAGTCATCGAAGTAGGCAATCGCATGCGGCTTTTCACCTGAGAAGGAACCCGCACCGAGTAGGATGAAGGCGATAATGAAGAGGATGATGCCGCCTACCACGAAGGCACCAATGAGGGTTTTATTAGCAGTGCGACGCATGGTTAGGTAGGCAGTTGGGCGCGGGCGAAAAAGGCGTGGGCTTTAGGATGAGCGTTGGGCAGGAGGAATTCGCGCGGAGGTTGATAGGCGCCCATCCTGCCGGTGTCAGGGTCAAGGTAAACGCAGAAGTCAGCCGTCCTCAAAATGCTAGGAATCTCGTGACTTACGAGCACGATGGTCGTTTTAAAGGTGTCGCGTAACTTAAGGATTAAGTCATCAAGTCGCCCTGAAGTTAGCGGATCGAGTCCCGCGCTCGGTTCATCCAAGAAGATGACTTCAGGGTCCATGGCGATAGCTCGGGCAATGCCCGCACGCTTAGCCATCCCGCCACTGATTTCTGAAGGCAGTTTATCCATGGCATCGGCTAAGCCGACCAGGGAGAGTTTATATTCGGCGATTTGTCGAATTTCACGCCGCGGAGCTTGGGAGAATTCTTTAAGCGGCATCTCGACGTTTTCTAAAAGGGTGAGCGAAGAGAAGAGGGCGGAACCTTGGAATAGGAAACCCGTGCGGCGTAAAATGGATTCTCGTTCGAGGTTGCTGGCGACGTTAAGGTCGATGCCCAGCAAAGAGGTGTTGCCTCCTTGAGGGTCATCGAGACCGCTTAAGGCACGTAACAAGGTGCTTTTGCCACAACCACTGGGGCCCACAATCGCGAGGATTTTGCCAGGCGCGAGGGCGAAACTAATCCCCGCCATGATGACGCGATGGCCGTGCCCAATGCTTAAATCGGAACAAGACAAGATGGCGGCCGGACTCGTCATTAGAAATTAAATAAATTGAAGATCACGGCGAAGATAGCGTCCGCAATGACAATGAGGGTGATGCCCAGGACGGCCGCGGAGGTAGCGGCTTCGCCGACGCCGAGGGCAGAACGTTTCGCGACGGATCCGCGGTAGCAACCGGACCAACCTGCGATGAAGCCAAACGCAATCGCTTTGATAAAACCAACCATAAAGCTCTTAAAGGTAATCGCTCGTACCGCTTGCGTGAGGTATTGGCTCACGCTGAGATCGCCTGCACAGGCGACGACCATGCCCCCGAAGACGCCAATAAAGGCAGCAAAAACGGCTAACAGGGGTACCATTAAAGTCACGGCGAGGATGCGCGGTACTCCGAGGTATTCGACCGGGTTAATGCCCAGCACGCGCAAAGCATCGGTTTCCTGATTCACATTCATGCTCCCGAATTGCGAGGCGTAAGCCGTGGAAGTCCGACCGCATGCAATCACGCCCGTCATGAGAGCGCCCATTTCGCGCGACATTGCGAGTGAAACTAAATTCGCGACGTATACGGTGGCACCGACGGAACGTAATTGAATTAACCCTACATACGCCATGATGAGACCCGTCAGAAAGCCTAGAAGGGCAACGATGGGCAAAGCGTCGACCCCGGTCGTTTGTAGTTGTAGCGAGAAGTCGCTCCAATTGATGCGAGCTCGTCCGATGACCAGGCGCAGGAAGCCCCACGCTGTTTGTCCAATGTGATCTAAGGCACGCGACCAAGACGACGAACTTTCGACGCCCCAGGTGCCGAATTGTTCAAGCAAGCTTTCGTGTTCGCCAGATTTTTCGGGGTGCGTGGATTTTTCGGCCAAATTGACTAAGGCCTGGAGGCGGGGCGGGAGTTGGCTGAGGTCCAGTTGGCGGATGTTTTTGAAGTTACCATAAATCCAAGCTGGCAGCGAGGAGTCGAAGTCTTCTAGCCCCTCCGCTAAGACTTTCACCCGGTCGCCCTTAACCGTGATGTCGGGCAGGGCATCGTGAAGCTTCCAAGTGCCACTGATAACAACCACCGCAAGGCCATCAATCTGGACATCGGTCCGGACTAATGGTGCCTTGGGAACTGTTTGCGACATCCTGATAGTCAATTACTTCGGGAAGGCGTGCTTAACAAGTCAGAAAGGCGTTGTCCCCGTCGGTTACCTGCCTTTGCTCGACACACTCGGCATGCGACTTGGCCTCAACATTTTACTCTGTACCACGACGGTGGCGGTGCAGGCATTGGAGTGGGGCAATCCTTTGCCCCTAGGGGATCAACCGGGCGTATTCATGATTTCGGACGAAAACGATAAATTTAGCCCTATAAACAAAGACCGGTATTACACTCAGGGGTTAAAATTTTCTTTTAATGCGGGAGAGCATGCTTACGCCGCAATCAGCCAGGAATTAAACACCCCCTCCAATACTACTTTGGTGAACCCTCCGCTGACGGAGTTGCCTTATTCGGCGGCGCTGTACGCCACTTATGGCTATGGCACGATTTTAGACCGCCAAGGGCGCAAAGATTGCCTCGTGGCGATCGAGGTGCAGGTAGGCTTGGTAGGTCCCGACGCTGGGGGTGCCGTGCAAAACCTCTTTCACCGTTTCATTGGTCAACCCACCGCTTCGGGTTGGGTCACGCAGTTGCCCAATGAACCGCTGTTTAATTTTAATGCGGAGTTTCGCAAAAAAATTGACCTCGACCCGACAGGCGCTGGCTACCGCGATTTAATCCTGCGAGGTGTAGCCGAAGTCGGCACCATGCGTACCGAGTTGATTACCGGGGCCCAATTTCGCTGGGGGGTTAATTTACAGAATTCTTGGGGTCATAGTTACCTGCGGGATAATACCTCCTATGCCCCCGCGGTGGCCTATCAGGATATTTCCCCAGATCGGCCTTTCGCCTTTTGGGCTTTCGTCGATTCCGAACTCTTAGTGGTCATGCGGAATTACGCCACGGATGGAGATGTTTTTAATGAATCCCGCTCGGTAGCGCGGGTTCCGATTATTGGCCAGTTTGCCGTGGGGGCCTCTTTCCAAGTTTACCGTTGTTCAATTTCTTATTTCACTGGCTTCCGGACTCGCGAATTTGAAACGCAAGATGGTTACCACTATTTCGCAGGTTTAGAAGCTACTTACCGATTCTAAAATGTCTTTAATTGCCGTGATTGATGTGGGTTCTAACTCACTTAAAGTTGCCGTCTTTGATCAGCAACAAAAGGAAATCGCTCGAGCCACCGAGGCGGTGCGCATTTTCCCGCAACAAAGTGGTCCACTGGTCATCACTCCAGAAGTGATGACGTCGGCGGTGCAGGCGATTCAACGTTTAGTGGATTTTGCCCGTGGTAAGGGGGCGGAACGGATTTATATTTTGGGTACCAGTGCCGTACGCGATTGTCAGAATCGCAAAGAATTTGATGCTGCGATTCAAAATGCCACCGGACTTAAACTCATCGTCATTTCGGGCGAAGTCGAATCGCGCCTCGTAGGCAAGGCGGTGCGTCAAGATCCCGCCTACCGTGAGTACCATAATCTTTTGGCTTTTGACTTAGGCGGTGGTAGTCTTGAGGTCGTGCGGATGCAGGGGGATTACTGTACCTTTGCTCAGAGTTTCCCCTTGGGTGCGGTACGGCTGACGCAGGAGTTCTTTGCGGACAGCAAGCGAAAGATGTCAGAAGGCACGCAGGCTACTATCCGAAATTATATTCAATCAGTGCTGGGTCCGGTGATTCCTCGCACCCTTGCCGAAAACTTCCTCATGGTGGGTGCGGGTGGAGTCTTTAGTGTGGTGGCCCTGTATTTAGAAGCCGTGGGCGAACCTCCGGTTGGGGGGCGCTTGTCGATCCTGCGGATTCGTGAGTTAAAGGACAAGATGTGTGGGATGACTTTAGAAGAACGGAAGCAAGTCCCTGGAGTTCCGGCTGACCGGGCCGATATCATGCCGGTCGCTTTAATCACCGTCTGTGTATTAGCAGATTTAACAGGGGCAGAAGCGTTTTATCTGACGCATCGCGGGATTCGACATGGGATGGTAGATTTGATACTTGGTCCTTCAGGTAATCTCATCTGATTCATGCGAACTTACATTATCTGTGCCGCTTTATGGACGATGAGTATCGTCGGCCTCGCTGCTGAAAAACCAGTACGCTTTGAAGGGCAAGTTCTTGAACAACGGGGGGATACTTGGACGGTAAAGGAAATTTCCCCTACGGAGAAAACTTTGGCGGTAAAAGTTGGCGAAGGTGATGCCCAGATTTCTTGGCAGGGGAAACGTATTAAAGGCGAACTACATGCCGCCGAGGCAGGTCTAAGGGCGGAATCTATTTTCCCTGCTGAAGCTGAAGAGTTACGCCGTGTTGCCGAAGTGAGCGAAGCTCTCCATCGCGAGACGGTAGATAAAGGTCGTTTGGTCACCCGTATGCCTAATGATTTAATGCCCGACATGGCACTTTGGGATCAGGATGCCAAATTAGTGTTTAAACGGGATTTTCTGGGTGCCCCGATGGCATTGAATTTCATCTTCACGAGCTGCCGTTCCGCCAAGATGTGTCCCGCTTCGACTCAGTCGATGAAGCGACTCGGGGATGAATTAGATAAAAATCCTGCTTTGAAGTCGGTGCATTTACTGACGATTACTTTTGATCCCGAAACGGATAGCCCTGGGGTTCTGAATTTTTACGCGAAAGGCTATGGGATTAACCAAGCCCGTCACCGGTTTTTAACCGGCGACCCCGCACAGATTAAAGATTTAATGCGACATTACGGTATTCTGACCGTGCGGGATGATGGTACGATTGTACATAACACGGCGTTAATTTTAATCTCGGCGGAAGGACGTATTTTAGAACGTCGTGAAGGAGCGATGTTTGATGCGGTTGATGTCGCGGCTACCTTACAAATGTATCAACTCCCCAGCCATAAATGAACGCCTCCAAACAGGTTGGGATTATTACGGTAATCGCTTTAGCGATTTTTATCGCCCTACGAAATCTCCCCGACACCCACTGTGCGCTCTTACATAGCGATCACCAACCAGTCATGCAGAACGGGGTGGAGTTCTGTGGGGTAAATGAAGAGGCCAATTTCTACCGACCCAAGGCCTTGAATTATCCTTTTGAACTTAAGGTCGAGATGCCTGATGTTAAGGCAGGTAAGTCTGGCAAGCTTTGGGTGTTAGGGGCTCATCAACACCCCGTTTTGGACCATGAGGTAGCAATATCCCATATGCAGAAATTGCACCTACACTTGCGTCAAATCACCGGCCGCGAGGGTTATGTTCATTTACACCCACAGCCCCAAGAAGATGGCAGTTGGACCTTCGTACTCCCTCCGGATTTTCAAGCGAACAATCCCGGTGGTAATTTTTTAGCTTACGTGGATTTTGTCTCCGCACTTTCGAATCGGTCGGTCCTTGCCGAGGCCGAGGCGTCGATGCCGGGAGTAGGAGTAACAACTCCGTTGGTTTCGCCACCCCGGCTCAAAATTATTGAGAGCAGTTTATCCCATCAACGTGCGGGTGAAGTCGCCTTGTGTCGTGTGAAGCTGAGTGGTGTTAATGAAGAGAGTTTAAAGTTGAAGCCATTGATGGGAACCTTGGGGCATGCGGTGGTGTTTTCCCGCTTAACCGATGAGGCGCATCGCGGGTATGCTCATTTGCACCCTTCGCTGGAAGGCGGCGAATACGACGCTCAGCCCACGCTATGGTTTCGCCTGCGCTTACCTCCGGCTGGCGACTACCAATTTTGGGTGCACGTCAATGACGGCACCGATCAGTACCTGAAGTTTGATTTTACCGTTAAGCCTTAAGGCTTTGGAAGTAGGCAATCGTGGCAGCCAATCCTTCTGGCAAGGTGTGCTGCGGTTTCCAGCCTGCGGCGAGAAGTTTGGCTGGTGAAGCCATCGAGTGCTTAATGTCGCCAACGCGTTCCGGGAGGTGGGTGATTTGGGCGGTTGACCCCGTCTTTTGCAGAATTTGTTCCGCAATGCTCTGGACCGTTAACTTTTGACCATACCCTACGTTGAACGACCCGTGAAGGGCGGTGTTTTCCGCCGCAAAGGTCAAAGCACCCACAATGTCTTTAACGTAGATAAAATCACGGGTTTGCTGACCATCGCCATAGATGGGGATGTTTTGCCCTTGGACGGCTTTTTCGATGAAGATAGGAATCGCCGCTGCGTAGGGCGAGCGAGGGTCCTGACGAGGGCCAAATACGTTAAAGAATCTTAAGGACGTGGTGGCGACGCCGCGTTCGCGTCGAAACAGGTCGAGGTAATACTCGCCGTCGAGCTTGGTGACCGCATAGGGGGACTTGGGCTCTGGGAGCATGGTCTCCACTTTGGGTACCGTAGGATTGTCGCCGTAAATGGCGGCGGACGAGGCCAAGACGACTTTGGTGACTTTGGCTTTTTCGGCCGCTTCGAGCACGCGCAGGGTGCCAATGGAGTTTAATTCAACGCACTCCCGTGGCTTATGCATGGATTCCGGTACGGAAATCATGGCCGCGAGGTGATAGACTTCGGTGACGCCTTGCATGGCCTCATCGAGCAGCGCTGCCTCTAAAATAGAGCCTTCAATGAGACGATGGCTCAGCCCTTGAAGGTTACGGCGGTGCCCAGAGCGAAAGTTATCTAAGACGACAACTTCGGCCTTTCCTTGAAAGTGCTCCACGATGTGTGAGCCAATGAAACCTGCTCCACCAGTAACGAGGACGCGTTTCATGTTAGCGAACTAAAGCCTCCATGGCAGGCAGTTGGCTTTCAATCGAAGCCACGAGTTTGAATTGGGTGCGCAAGCGATCGAGGTTATGTTCGGGACGTTTAATTTTGAAATAGACGTCGCCCTCTAGCCAGTCGGTTAAGAAACGAAGCCCGATTTCAAAGGTAATCAGCTTGCCGGCGAAGGGTAACAGGCTGCGTTCGCGAGGGGTAAGGAAATTGCCTGCCGTGCTCAAGTAGCCTTGGATGAGCGCTTCGAACATCGGCAATTGCATGGTCACCTTGGATAAATCCTTTTCATCCTCGGCGGCGGGCGAAGTCGACGTGCGTACTAAATCGCCAAAATCATAAAGTGCGGATCCTGGCATGACCGTATCAAGGTCGATCACGCATAGGCCCTCTTGGGTCGTATTATCCAATAACACGTTGTTTAACTTGGTGTCATTGTGCGTAACGCGCTCGGGGATTTCCCCGCGAGCCATCGCTTCGGTGATGACACTTACCTCGTGGGCGCGAGCGAGGGCAAAAGCAATTTCAGGTTGGACGCTGGCGGCACGGTCCTTGGGGTCTTGAGCGAGGATTTTTTGGAACTGCGCGTAGCGACTGGGCGTGTGGTGAAAGTTGGGAATGGTTTCGACCAAACGCTCTCCCGGAAGGTCGGCCATCAGCGCCTGGAAGGCTCCGAACGCCCGGGCGGCTTGAAAGGCTTGGTCGGCGTGACGCACGACGTCATGTCCGGTCGCACCTTCCACGAAGACATAACAACGCCAGCGATTACCTTGGCTATCCACGAGCCAATCTTTGCCTTGGCGGGTGGGGACTAAAGTCAGGGCACGGCGGGAGGCGTCAGACCGTTGTTCGCTTTGGAGCTTCGCCTGGGCATGGCGGCACACGCGGGCCACATTTTGCATCAGTCCGTCGGGATTCTTAAAAATATTATGATTAATCCGCTGCAGCACGTAGCGGAGGGGGCGGCCGCCTTGGTTAACTTCAATCGCGAAGGTGTCGTTGATATGGCCACTGCCGTATGGTTGCCCTGAAACGAAGTCGCCGAGCAGGGCAAATTGACTGGTAAGTTGGGCGAGGTCGTAGGTCGCGGCGGTAGCCATAAAATTTAGCTCCAGAGGTTAAGGGGGTAAGTGCCTTGGTTTACTTGGGCGAGGATACTGTTTTGCACGATGGGCTTATCTTCGCGGTAGGTAACGCCGAACCACGCAGAAGGGGTTCGCAGTACTTCGCAGGTGGCCCGTTGCGAGCGCACGAGTTGGCCGACGGCGAGCGGAATGTAGGATTCGCTTTTTAGTTCTTGGCCATGCTGACGGAGGAAGGCCGTAAAGTCGGTTTCTAGTTGAGGAAAAATGGCAGGTGTGAAGCCCCACATGTTCATCGATACGGGCTCTTCACCGGTAAGGTTAACGACCGTGCCGTCTTCATGGCGGTGGACGGCTCCTTGGGGTGTCGGGGTAATTTTAGTTAATTCTTGGATGTCGGTTAGCAGGTTAGCCGCGTTAGTTTGGCAAACCCCCCGAGCGACTGTGCCGTGGGCTGATAAGGTGTTCTTTAAGGTGAAGCCCACCATGTAGTAGGCATGCGAGTTAACGTCGCTCTGCTGTAATTTATGGCTCAGGGTTTGATAGGAATCGCGGCCGTAAAAATCATCGGCGTTGATCACGGCAAAAGGCGTCGTGATTTTGTCCCGAGCACACAGAATCGCATGCGTCGTGCCCCAGGGCTTTTCGCGTCCCGCGGGAGGCGTGAAGCCGGTGGGTAAGCGGTCGAGGGTTTGAAACGCATAGTCGACTTGAATGCGATGTGCGAACTTGGTGCCGATGCGCTGACGAAAATCAGCCTCAAAATCGGGACGGATAATAAAAACGACCTTATCGAAACCAGCACGGATGGCGTCGTAGACGGAGTAATCTAAAATCGTTTCGCCCGAGGGACCCATGGGGTCGATTTGTTTTAAACCGCCGTAACGGCTGCCCATGCCAGCGGCAAGGACGAGTAAAGTAGGTTTCATGAATTAGAGAGCTTGCCGTAAGCGTTGGGCGATATCGGCTTTAAGGTTTTCGACGAAATTTAAGGTGTAAGTCACCACATCCAGTGAGGGGTTGTGGATGAGCGGGGTTAGGTCAATGGCCCATTGAAGCGACGACGCTTGATCCGAGGCATGTGCATCGTAGAAGGTGGCATTGGCGGTGCGGCGACCGAGAACCGCTAAATCATAGCGTTTGCCGCCGATGATTTGGGTCGCGAAGACTTCGTTGAGCTTTTGCGCTAAGTCGGGCCGGTCTGAAACATCCATGCCGACTTTTTCGGTATCGAGCACCCAGTCCAAGCCACGCCAAACTTCGCAACCGAGTACCTTTTCCGGACGTTGGTGGGCCGGAAGTTTCCGTAAGGCTTCCAGGCAACGTAGGAAGCAGGCTACGTGCGTGTCGTGTTTGTCTGCAGGGTTATGGAGGTAGACAACGCGTGGCTGGGCGGCTTCTAAAATGGTGACTAAGTCTTGCACGACTTGGGGGGCGTGCGACGGGCGGACTTCTTTGCTTAGGTAGCCCAATTGGGCGATGAAGGAGTATTGGCCAATCTGTGCGGCGAGGCGCTGTTCGCGAATTCGTTCGGCCACAATTTGATCGTCGGTCCAGTTGGCGTAAGGACCTCGGCGCGAACTCGAGCGTCCATCGGTCATGATGACGCCGCCAAACCATTCCGTGGGTTTTTCGTAGCAGGCTAGGATGCCTTCGTAAGCCATGAACTCCAAATCGTCTTGGTGTGCACCGATGCCCAGATGCGTGGTCCGACTAAAAGCCGGGGGACCTTGAACTTCATCAGGAACCCACAGGTCAGCTTTCGGATTTAATTTCATAGTTTAAAGAGAAGGCAGGGAAGCGGCTGCAACCGCTTGTCCATGCCGTTTATCTTTTTCATCTGGCACCACGAGGTCGATACGAAGTTCGGGGAATTCTTCACTTAATACTGAGCGAGCTCGGTCAATTATGATGTCGCCACCGGTACCCGATGTTACGCGACCCATGATTAATAAGCATTCGTAGTCATAAAAGCTTCGGAAGTGGGCGAGGGTGTAGCCAAAAGCAATACCGATGGCTTCGTAGACCTTTAAGGCACGAGGATCCTGCGCCTTCATCAATTGTTGTAAGTGTTCGAGTTGTTCGGGTAGGCGCATCTCACGTGGCAGGTGAATGCCCGCTAATGGCAACAGACGACCTACGCCTTGTTGGCTGAAGTATTGCACCGCACAGCCGGTATCGCCGGACCATTCATCTTGTGGACCATAGGCACGATAATCCATGGGCACGAAGGCTAATTCGCTTAGCCAATTGGTGAGGTTACCGTGAATGTCGACATAGCCCGCGGCCACACTCGTGCCCATGGCAATGCCCAAGACTGCATTGCGATGGAGCGACATCGAGGCCGCTAAAGCCGTAACATCTCCGTCGTTTAAAACTTCGAAGGGGACGTTCCATTTTTTGGCGATGTCGACGAACATGTTTTTAACCTCACGATCAAAAACGACTTCGTCAGTAATCCCGCGAAAGAGGGAGGCCGCCCGGACGCGGTTATTGATGTAGACTCCCGCGGCTGAGCCTCCGATGGCATCGACTCGTGGTAAATGGGCCGCCGCCAATTTCAAAGAATGTTCAATCCCTTCGCGGTGGTAGCGGGGGTCGGTTTGGAAATACGGATCCCACTTAATTTCTTCGGAAAAGACCACTTGGCCATCAATGAGCGCGGCGCATTTACGGTCGGAGCCACCGAGGTCAAAGCCGATGCGACAACCCTCAAGGTGACGACCGAGCGGCAGGTGCGCTGTGCTGGCTACGGGCAAAGCATCGACGGTAGTAGCGGTAAAAGTCAGCGGCTTTTCGAAAAGCTTCTTAAAGAAATTAGCATCAAACGCCCGGGCTCCGGTCGCGGAGTAAATGTCTTGCAGGGCTTGGGCGAAAGCGGGGGCATGGGGGCCCGCAAGGAGCACCTGGTTGCCACCGCGGGCCCAAAGGAGGAATTTAACGGTGCGCTCGACGTGTTGCAGGCTTTCGGGCGACTGGGGGCCTTCAGGGAGTACCAGGGTTTGAAAGCGGGAGGCCGTGCCATCCGGACGGCTGAGGGCAAGATGCAGTTCGCTACTCCCGGGTGTGTGCTGACACCGTTTTAAAAATGCCCGCGTCCACAGTGCGGCCGGCACGAGGTGTGGATCGATGGATGAGATAAAACGGGGTTGAAGAGACATCGTGTTAAACCAAGGAGCTGGACGCCGCATCTAAGTGGAACGTACAGGCAGGGTGTTCTTGGAGCCACGTAGCGGGACAAAGGGCGTGAGGCTTTTCGGTGAGGGCGCGCTTGATGATGGCGGCTTTGTTGGGTCCGAGTGCGAGTAAGGCGATTTCTCGAGCCTCTAGAATCGTGGCAACTCCCATGGTGATGGCCCCATGGGGGACGTCACCGGGTTGCTTAAAGAAAATCGCATTGTCTTGGCGCGTCTTAGCATCGAGGTGAACGCGGCGGGTGCGGGAATCACGCGCGGAGGGTGGCTCATTAAAGCCAATGTGTCCGGTGCTACCGATGCCAAGGATTTGTAGGTCGAGTCCGCCCGCTTGTTGAATTGCCGCTTCGTACGCCGCACAGGTTTGCTCAAGGTTGGCACTCTTACCGTCGGGGATGTGGGTTTGCGGGAGAGGGATATCGATCCGATTGAATAAGTGTTCGTTCATGTAGTATCGATATGATTGAGGCTGGGAGCCATCGAGCCCCTCGTATTCATCGAGGTTGAACGTAATGACCTTTTTAAAACTTAAACCCTCTTCGCGATGCAGACGCACGAGTTCCGCATACAGTGGCAACGGGGTAGAGCCGGTTGCTAACCCTAGTACCAGGTGTTTCCCCATGGCACTCCGCGTGCGGATTAAGTCACTAATGTGACGAGCGACTACTTGAGCCGCTTCTTGAGCCGACGAGTGGAGGGCGATTTGTGGCATGTTTTAGCCTAGGCTGGCTAACATCCGAGCAATCTCGGCATGTTGGGCTTTGGCTTCATCGAGTTGTTTTTTAGCACCAGCTAAAATAGTCGGCGGAGCTTTAGAAACGAAGGCTTCGTTCGAAAGTTTCGCTTCACCGCTGGCGACCGCTTTGGCTAATTTTTCTAATTCCTTTTGCAGGCGGATTTTTTCGGCTCCGACATCGACTTGGCCTGCTAATTCTAAAGCCAAGGTACCAACGGAGGTGAGTGAGCCGGGACGGCCTGCTAAGTCAGCTGCGGGGTTGATCGAAGCTAGGCCGGCGAGGCGGCAAAGTTTTTCCTGATTCGCGGTCACTAATTTTTGGGAGGCAGCATCTTTGTAGACCAACGTAATCACGCTGTCGCGACGCGTCGCCATATTCGCTTGTGATTTAACAGCGCGCACCACGGACACGAATTCACGGAGGCTATTCACATCCGCAACTTTGGAGGCGATAAGTTTGACGCCGTGTTCGCGAAGGACGCGGAGCAAGTCGCCGCCGCTGCCGGGGTGATGCTTTTGGATGAAGTCCGCGGCAGGACCATAGCCTAAGAGGTGCCAGAGTTCTTCGGTGATGAAGGGCGCTACGGGGTGGAAGAGCAGTAGGAATTGACGCAGCACCAAGTCTTGTACTGCCAAGCAAGTGTCGCGTTGTTGTGGGTCGGCTAAGCGCGTCTTGGATGCCTCAACATACCAGTCGCAGAAGTCGCCCCAGAAGAACGTGTAGAGACTTTGGGCGTAGGCCGTGAATTCATGTTCTTCGAGGGATTTGGCGGTGACGTCCATCAATTCAGCCAAGCCTTGGAGAATGGCAAAATCATCATCATCGAGGTGGCTGGCTTCAATGCGTTGGGCGATGGCCGCGACCGATGAATTATCCGCCATCGGACCACACATTTGGCGGAAGCGGGAAGCGTTCCAAAGTTTATTACAGAAGTTACGGCCTTGGGCGACGCGATCTTCGTCGAAGAGAATGTCTTGTCCCTTGGGCGCAATGAGCAACAGACCAAAGCGCAGACCGTCCGCACCGAATTTGGCAATCAGGTCGAGCGGCTCAGGGGAGTTACCGAGTGACTTCGACATCTTACGACCCTGTTTATCGCGGATGATACCATTGAAGTATACGCGACGGAACGGAATGCGGGCGCGGATTTCATCGTCGGTCAGCGTTTTCTTTTCTGGGCCATGTAATTCTAGTCCGGCAATGATCATCCGCGCGACCCATAGGAAGATGATGTCAGGACCCGTTGCGAGTGCGGCCGTGGGGTACCAATGGGCGAGTTCAGGCGTTGTTTCGCCAGGCTTGCGCCAGCCAATCGTGGCTAGGCACCACAGCCAAGAAGAAGCCCAAGTGTCGAGCACGTCTGGATCTTGTTCCCAGTTCTCAGGGTCGCTCGGAGGTGTCAGCGACACATGGCGATTCTTGGCATCTTGAGGATCGGCTCCTTTACGATACCAAACCGGGATACGGTGCCCCCACCACAGTTGGCGGCTTACGCACCAATCTTGAATGTTTTCGAGCCAGTGAAGGTAAGTTTTCGTCCAGCGCTCTGGGTGGAAGCGAATGATACCCGAGGTGACGGCTCGTTTGGCTTCTTCGATTTTGGGGTAATGAATAAACCACTGTTCGCTGAGGCGCGGTTCAATGGGCACATCGGCACGTTCCGAAAAACCGACCGTGTTTTCATAAGGTTCGGTTTTAACTAAGGCACCTAATTCTTCGAGCAACTTGGCGGCTGCTTGGCGTGCCTTGAAACGTTCCATGCCCGCTAAGGGGCCGGCGAGTTGATTCATCGTCCCATCTGGATTCATTACATCCACCACGGGGAGTTGGTGGCGCTTGCCGATGTCGAAGTCAGTACGGTCATGGGCAGGCGTGACCTTGAGTACGCCGGTACCGAATTCGCGTTCTACGGCGGTGTCGCCGACGATGGGAATTGCCGCACGAGGGAAGGGGCGCCAGACGTGTTTGCCAATTAAATGACGGTAGCGTTCGTCTTCAGGGTGTACGGCCACGGCCGCATCGCCTGGAATTGTTTCGGGACGCGTGGTCGAAATTTCCAAGAAGAAGCCCGGTTGTTCCACCACTTCGTAACGCATGCGGTAGAGCGAGCCCTTCGAAGGCTTCATGATCACTTCTTCATCCGACAAACCCGTTTGCGAAACAGGGCACCAGTTGACCATGCGCTTGCCGCGATAGACATAGCCACGTTCGTAGAGCGTGACGAAAGCTTGGAGGACGGCTTGCGAGTAACCAGCGTCTAGCGTGTGCACGGTGCGATCCCAATCGCACGAGGCACCCAACTTGCGCAGCTGTTGCAGAATGATGCCGCCATGTTTATCGCGCCACTCCGAGGCCGTCTGGATAAATTTTTCACGTCCCAAGTCGTGACGCGTTTTACCTTCTTTTTGTCGTAGCTCTTTTTCTACGCGCGATTGCGTGGCGATACCCGCGTGGTCGGTGCCTGGAAGCCAGAGAGCCGATTTGCCTTCTTGGCGTGCCCGGCGGACCATGATGTCTTGCAGCGTGTTATTGAGCAGGTGACCCATGTGCAGAACACCCGTTACATTAGGCGGCGGAATCATCACCGCGAACGCTTCGCGACTCGGGTCTACTTTACCTGAGAAGCAACCGTGAGCGATCCAGCGGTCGTACCAAGTTTGTTCGACGCCTTGTGGGTCGTAGGATTTGGGAATTTCAGACATCTTAAAAATGAATGATTAGGACGGAACTTGGTGGTTGAAAAGAGCGGATTGGGGCTTTAGTAATAAAGGTAAGCCAGGCCCCATGCAATGGGTTGCTGACGAATCCCGCCAGGTCCGGAAGGAAGCAACGGCAGTCAGTTGATTCATGTGCCGTGGCCAGCCTGGCCCCTTTTAACTTTTCGTTCACTACCGCTCAATAGGGAGGAGTTTTTAACGACTCCTTTCCTTCGTAACGAACAAGGTGCGTTTACTTCAGGTGGCACCAAAAAGCCCGGTAGTTTTGCTAGCGGGCTTTAAGTTTGAAGGCTTAGACGAATTACAGCGAGTGGATGCTCGACTTGCTGACAGCCATGGCGGCTTCCTTGAAGGATTCGCTCACCGTGGGGTGGGCAAAGCAAGTACGGGCTACATCTTCGGCGCTACCACCGTATTCCATGTGAGCACAAGCGGCGGCAATCATTTCAGAAGCACCTTTGGCTACCATTTGCACGCCGAGAACTTTATCTGACTGAGCGTGGGCAATCACCTTGATGAAACCCGTGGTACCATCGGTCGCAATGGCACGGCCGTTGGCTTGTAATTGGAATTTACCGATTTTCACTTCGATGCCTTTGGTTTTAGCTTCGGCTTCCGAGATGCCAACGCAGGCTACTTCGGGGTCGGTGTAAATCACGCCAGGGATCACGTTGTAGTTAACGTGACCAGATTTGCCGGCGAGGTTTTCGACGACGGCCACGCCTTCTTCTTCGGCTTTGTGGGCCAGCATCGGGCCGGTGACAACGTCACCAATGGCGTAAACATTAGGCAGGCTGGTGAGGAAATGGCTGTCGATGACAACGCGACCGCGTTCGTCTAATTTCAAGCCCGCTTCCGCAGCACCGAGGCCAGTCGTGTTGGCCTTGCGACCTACGGCGACGAGAATCTTGTCGGCAGGGAATTCGAGTTGCTTGCCGTCGCGTTCCGCGGTGAGGGCCGTGCCTGCGGCGTTTTTCTTCACACCAGTTACCTTGGCACCTAATTCAAATTTAATCCCTTGTTTTTCGAGCGCCGATTGAGCGACCTTGGCAATGTCAGCGTCGTAAGCAGGTCCGCCAATCGTAGGAAGCATTTCCACCACGGTGACTTGAGCACCGAGGCGAGCCCAGACGGAGCCGAGTTCCAGACCAATCGCACCAGCACCGACCACGACCAAACTGCGTGGCACGGTTTTCAGCGCAATGCCTTGGTCGGAAGAAATCACCGTCTCACCATCGAACTTCATGAAGGGTAATTCGATGGGCACTGAGCCCGTGGCGATGAGGACGTTCTTGGTTTCTAAAATGCGTTCGCCGCTGGTGCTGCGGACGAGGACTTGGCCAGCTTTACCCAGGCGACCCAAACCGCGCACGATTTCCACGCCGCGTTTGGAAACTAAAAATTCCACGCCTTTGTTTAACTGCGCGACGACCTTGTCTTTATTGGTCATCATCGTTACCACGTCGAAGGTCAGTTTGTCGGCACCCACGATACCATGGTGCTTGGAATGTTGCACGTGGCGCCAAGTTTCGGTTGAGTGCAAGAGGGCTTTTGAAGGGATGCAACCCACGTTAAGGCAGGTGCCGCCGAGGGCAGGTTCCTTTTCCACAAGCGCGGTTTTGAGACCGAGTTGGCCGGCTTTAATGGCGGCGACATAGCCACCAGGACCAGAACCAATGACGACGAGATCGAATTGAGACATTGAGGTAGTAATAAGAAATTAGGCGCCGAACAAGAGGAGGTGAGGCGATTCGATGTACTGACGAACTTTGACTAAGAACGTCACAGCTTCTTTGCCATCGATGATGCGGTGGTCGTAAGACAGGGCGAGGTACATAATCGGACGGATCACGATTTGGCCTTGTTCCACCACGGGACGTTCCACGATGTTGTGTAAGCCCATGATCGCCGCTTGCGGGTGATTTAAAATGGGGGTCGAGAGCATCGAGCCATAAATGCCACCATTTGAAATGGTGAACACGCCGCCCTGTAATTCTGCTAACTGAATTTTACCATCGCGTGCCCGCTTACCAAAGTCGCCAATCGATTTCTCGATTTCGGCGAAATTAAGTTGGTCGCAGTTCCGAACGACCGGAACCATCAAGCCTTTATCGGTCCCTACCGCGACGCCGATATCGTAAAAATTATTTTCAATAATATCATCGCCATCGAGTTGGGCGTTAACGGCGGGAACATCTTTCAAAGCTTGGACCGCCGCTTTGACGAAGAACGACATGAAGCCGAGTTTGACCCCGTATTTCTTGAGGAATTCGTCGCCATTACGTTTCCGCATTTCCATCACCGGTGCCATGTTGACCTCGTTGAAGGTCGTAAGCATTGCGGTTTCAGATTTGGCTTGGACTAAGCGTTCGGCAATCTTGCGGCGCAGCGGCGACATCTTCTTGCGCGTCGTGCGGCCTTCAGGTGCAGCTTTGGGGGCAGAAGTTGCTGACGAAGCAACCGCTGGTGCGGCAGCTGGGGCCGGGGCGACAGCTTTAATCGGGGCTCCACCTGCGAGGGCTTGCAGCATGTCGCCTTTGGTTACGCGACCACCTTTGCCCGAGCCTTCGAGGGCGACGGGATCTAAACCCGTTTCCGCTGCGAGGCGACGGACGGCAGGAGAAACTTCAGCGGCGGCGCCAGTTTTAGCCACGACTGCCTTAGCGGCGACGGGTGCTTTGGCTGGTTCGGCTTTGGCACTAGGTTCTGCGCTCACTGCTGGCGTAGGAGCGGCTTTTGCAGGGGCGGGTGAACTGGTACCGACGGCGCCAGCTTCAATATTCGCAACGACTTGTCCCACTAGCACTTCAGTGCCTTCGGGGGTCGTTATGGTGATTTTACCATCCACCTCAGCGGTGCCTTCTGATGTTACCTTGTCGGTTTCATAAGAAAAGAGGGCCTGACCCTTGCGGACGGAGTCACCGTTCTGGACCAGCCACTTGGCTAGCAGTCCGCCGGTGATGGATTCGCCCATGGGAGGGATTTTAACTTCAACAGCCATGAAAATTAGGTAGATGCGACTCTGAAAGCCCTACGCTCGAGTTTCAACGCGGAAAAAACCTAAATTACCCGAAATCTTAGTCGATTTCGGGGTAGTAGGTTAAAAAACAGGGGATGTAACGTTTCCTACTGACTATTAGGACTTAAGCCGAGAAGGCCTGACGGATGAGGTCGGCCTGCTCAATTTTATGCACCGAGTTGGAGCCGACGGCGGGGGATGCCCCAGCATCTCGACCGGCATAAACTGCGCGAACCCCGATTGCTTGCTCAATCAGAGGGCTAATAAAGGACCAACCGCCCATATTCATTGGCTCGTCTTGTACCCAGACCACTTTGCTGGGTTTGTTTATTTGAGCATACAATTGGCGCAAAGAGGCGGCATCGAAGGGGTAGAATTGCTCAACCCGTACCAAGGACGTGGTCGTGTCCTGGCGTTGGGTACGCTCGGCTTCGAGGTCGTAGTAAACTTTACCCGAGCAGAGGATGAGGCGTTCGGTTTTGGCCGCTGGCTTGGGGTCGGCGAGGAAGGAGTGGAAACGACCTTGGGTAAACTCCTGAAGTTGGCTGACGCACGCTTTGTGACGTAACAAGCTCTTCGGGGTCATGACCACGAGGGGCTTGGGGTGTTCGGTTTTTACCTGACGGCGCAAGGCGTGGAAGAGTTGTGCCGGTGTGGTGGGTTGTACGACTTGTAAATTATTTTCCGCACACAATTGCAGGAAGCGTTCTAAGCGAGCCGAGGAGTGTTCAGGGCCTTGGCCTTCGAAGCCATGAGGCAAGAGCATGACGAGTCCGCTCGTTTGACCCCACTTGGATTCCGCCGAAGCAATGAATTGATCGATGATGATTTGGGCACCATTGGCGAAGTCGCCGAACTGGGCTTCCCACATCACCAGTGAAGCGGGGGCTTCTAAAGAGTAGCCGTAATCAAAGCCTAAAATCGCGTATTCAGATAAGGATGAATTCACGATTTCAATCTTCGTGTCGCTGATCGAATTCAACGGGCAATATTCGGCATCGTTGGAAGGATCGTGTAAGACGGCGTGCCGGTGGGAGAACGTGCCGCGTTCACAGTCTTGTCCAGAAAGACGAATTGAATGACCTTCTTGGAGTAAGGTGCCAAAAGCGAGGGCTTCGCCTAAGCTCCAATCAAAGTTTTGACCTGACTTAAAGGCCTCGGCTTTCGCATCCAACAAGCGTTTGAGTTTAGGATTAGGTGCAAAGTCGGGCGGCATTTGCCAGAGGTGGGGAGCGACTTGTTGCAGGACCTCCGCTTTGACGGCGGTGTCGGCTTGGTATTCGTAAGGCGATTGGAAAGGACGTAAGCCCACGGGCGTTTTTTGACGCTCCGCGATTTCAACTTTCAAGGCCTCTTGGGCGCGGGCTTGGGCGGCTTCGAGGAGGACATCAAACTCGGTGCGGAGCGTGAGTAATTCGCCGTCGGGAGCCGAACCGGATTGCGTTAAGCGCGAAGAATAAAGTTCCGTGACCGAGGGGTGGGACGTGATGTTCTTGTAGAGAACAGGTTGCGTGAAAAGTGGTTCATCGGTTTCGTTATGACCGTAGCGACGGTAGCAAACGATATCGACCACTGCATCCGCCGAGAATTTTTGACGATACTCGAGTGCAATCTCGGTCGCCAGGGCCACGGCATCAGGATCATCGCCGTTGGCATGGAAAATAGGAGATTCGGTAAACTTGGCGATTTCAGTACAATGACGACCCGAGCGACCTTCATCAGGGTTCGTCGTGAAACCGACTTGGTTATTGCTGACAAAGTGGATGGTGCCTCCGACTTGATAGCCCTTGATGCTCGTGAGGTTGAGCGTTTCCATGACGATACCTTGCCCCGAGAACGCGGCATCCCCGTGGATGAGGATGGGGAGCGCTTGGGAGCGGGGGGCGTTTTCTTGGAGATCGATACGGGCGCGCGTTCGACCCAGAACGACGGGGTTAACGGCTTCGAGGTGGCTGGGGTTGTAGGCCAGCGTCAGGGCAACTTTTTTGCCATCAACCGTGCGTTCGCTTTCGTAACCCAAGTGGTATTTCACGTCGCCATCGCCGGTACTCGTGTCGGGCAAATGATTTTCCGAAAAAGCACGGAAGAGGGCTTCAGGCTTTTTGCCGCAAGTATTGACGAGGACATTGAGGCGACCGCGGTGAGCCATGCCGATAACGATATCGCTGATTTTGAAACCAGGTGCGCGGCAGATCAGTTGTTCCAAGGCCACCAAGAGAACTTCGCCACCTTCGACCGAGAAGCGTTTGGCGCCGACGAAGGTACGGTGTAAGAAACGTTCAAACTGTTCGGCTTGAACTAACGTCCGTAAGAAGCGACGACGCTGTGCAGCTTCGTAAGTAGGACGCAGACCAGAGTTTTCAATGCGCTCGCGTAGCCATTTGCGGCGGGCCTTGTCTTGAATGTGTTGGTACTCAACGCCGATTGGGCCGCAATAAATCGATTTTAATTTGGCAATGATTTCGCTGAGAGGCAGGGTCAGGCCGCCTAAGAAGTCTCCTGTGAAGAACGTGCGATCCGTAGGGATGGTATCAAGGCCGAGGTTTTTGTCGGTTAATTCAAAGTAGGGGACGGGGTCGGCGAGAGGGTTGATACGCGCCTGAAGGTGGCCCAAAGTGCGGTAAGATTCGATGGCGCTGAGAACTTTGAACTGGGTGGCGGCGTCAGCAGTGCTTGTCGTTGTGGCCGAACCTTTAGCAGGTTTGGGTGGGAGGCTGAGGCCGAGCTCAAAACCTTCGAAAAAAGAGCGCCAATCTGCGTCGACGGACATGGGGTCTTGCGACCACAGCGCGTAGTTGGCCTCGACTAGGTCGGCATTCCAAGGTGAGCCTGCACTTAAATGTTTCATTTCGGTGACGGGTAAAGGGGCCTTAAACGTAGTAGATTGTGGCTTTGAAACAAGCCAAGATGGTGTGCAAAAAAAGGCAGAGTTGGGGATTGAATCGGCAAAACCGCCCAGATTTAATAAGGCACCGTTTGATGTCCTCCCCGCGTCCGGCTAATCGTTCCTATTCCACTGAAGCTTTGGAAGGGTGGTTTGCGTCTTTGCCTGAAACCTGGGAAAAGCAGTTTTCGAAAGCCGATTTGGAGGCGGGTCGACAGATTTACACTGATGGCTTGGTTAGATCGATTGAACTTAAGGTCGGAACGGCTGAAGTGGTAACGCGCACCGAACATCAAACTGTCCGTGCCGTTTTAGAGTTGAATGATAAGAAAATTGAATGGCGAACTTCCTTGTCCGAAGAAGAAAACGGGGCCCCGTTTGCCGTGGCATCGATGTATGAAGTCGAAGAGTTGCTCGCGGATGAAATTCCGCCGGTGGATGAAAGTGCCCCAGTGGCGGCACCTGCCCCCGCACCTGAGCCAGAACGCAAAGACACGGGCACGCGTACTTCCCTAAAACTTCAAGTCGCTTTTCAATTAACCTCCGATGGCCTTACAGCTTCCGCTTCATGGGGTGGACGGGGAGGTCATGCGTGGAATTGCTTTGGTCCAGGGGCGATTCCTGGCGATGAATTATCGGACGAACAGCGACAGACTTTATTCCGTTATAGTACCGCCGCTCACCGAGCTGGTTTTGCGTATAGTAAGACCTCTGGGGCTTGGATGATTGATAACATTGGCCGTATTGAGCGCTTTGTGCGGGAAGAGTTGGCGGAGTGGCGGAAGCGCTTCCGGTTATTTGGTGAGGATGCGCTTAATATTTTTCGGAATGAACAATTGCAGGTGGCGGTGGATGCAGAAGCAGAGTCCACCGGTAATGGCCGCTCGTTTAAACTGAATTGGCGCCTTAAGGCGGGGGTGCATCCCTTGCTTGCTGAGGAGCAAAAGTTGCTGCTCAAGGCGGGCGGACGTCCGGTGATTTTACCTGGAAAAGGGGTGGTGGCTTACAATGCGGCCGTGGCCGATTTCTCGGAAGATTGGCGAGCGAAAGATGGCGAACTCCCACGCTACCTTTTACTTTCGTTATTCGATCATGCTGCGGTCGGAGCCCTAAAATTAAATGATGATTTAAAAGCGTGGAAGGATCAGTTGCTGCAAGAACCCGCTGCGAGTGAAACTTTGCCGGCTCACTTGCGGCCTTATCAAGCCAAGGGGGTGGCGTGGTTGAGTCGACTTTGTGATTTAGGTTCGCACCCCTTATTGGCGGATGAAATGGGTCTTGGTAAGACCGTACAGGTTTTGGCCTTGTTGGCTTCACGACCAGCTGGAGAACGCTCCATTATTGTGTGCCCTGCGAGTGTAATTCCCGTGTGGCTGGGGGAAATTAAACGCTTTCACCCTGAACTTTCGGCCATGGTCTTAACGGCCGAAGACGACTTTGTACGTCACCCTCACGCGACGCTTTGGATTGCGAGTTATACCCAGTTACGGCGTCACTTAGAACTCCTGCCGAAGACGAAGTTTGGATACGCCATTTTAGATGAGGCTCAGGCGATTAAGAATCCTGAATCAAAGACCACCCAAGCCTGTACTGCGATTCAAGCCGACCACCGCGTCGCCATCACGGGCACGCCGCTAGAAAATCGCCCTACCGACCTTTGGACCATCTTCCGCTTTCTCATGCCGGGACTGCTAGGTAAGCGGGCGAATTTTGAACGCGTAATGCTACGGGATCCGAGTGCAGCTTTGGGCAAGGTGCGTCGTCAGGTTTCCCCCTTTATTCTCCGTCGCTTAAAGAAGCACGTCGCGGCAGATATTCCGCCCAAGATGGAAGTCGTCTTGCCGTGCCCGCTGACGCACGAACAGCGCGAAATGTATCAGCATCTCACGCAAGGGAGTGGCTTAACAGGAGAATTGGCAGGCTTGCTGTCACGTGACGCTACTTCGGTGCTGACCTTGTTGATGCGTTTACGTCAGGTCTGTTGCGATCCCGGCTTACTGCCCGACAATGCGCACTGTCCTGTCGGTCATTCTGGTAAGATTACTTTACTCGTTTCTAAACTCTCGGAAGTGGCTGCCAATGGATCGAAGGCGGTAGTCTTTTCTCAATTTGTATCGCTGCTCGAGCGCGTCAAAACGGCCTTAGCGAGTGAGTTGCCGACCTTGCCGATTTTTGAGTTAACCGGTGAAACCAAAGACCGCTCCACACCTGTGGAGAAGTTTAAGGAAACGAAAGGGCCCGCTTTGTTCTTAGCATCGTTGAAGGCTGGTGGTACTGGAATTACCCTGAACACGGCAGAATATGTTTTCTTGCTCGATCCTTGGTGGAATCCAGCGGTGGAGGCTCAAGCGGTCGATCGCGTTCACCGTATCGGACAAAAGAACCCGGTGTTGATTTATCGGATGATTGCTCTTGGCACCGTCGAAGAGCGCATCGAAGAGTTAAAGCAAGAGAAGCGCGAGTTGTTCTCCACCGTGGTGGGTGACATTCCTGATATGACCGATTGGAGTCGCCACTTCAGTTCGCTCGATGCGCTGATTCGCCTCAGCGATTCCCCGGCAGCTGCCGCATCGGCCGAAACGGCTCCGGAACGCGAATAGCAAGCCGCTTACTCGGCAATCAGGTCGTATTCCTTGGCTCCAGTGACGGTGACCTCGACGAACTTGCCGACTGGGAGGCTTGGGGGAACGAAAACGACGCCGTCGATTTCCATGGCATCGCCTTCGCTGCGTGCTTTACCAGGAGCTTCGACTAAGACTTTCAATTTTTTACCCACGAACGCTTTGCTACGTTCCTTGGAAAGTTTCTGCAAGAGCTTCATCGCTCGGTCGTGACGGTCAGCTTTGACCTTATCGCTCACCTGTTCTTCCATCTTCGCTGCACGGGTGCCTTCTTCTTTAGAATATTTGAAAATGCCGACTCGGTCGAAACGCGTCGTGGCTAAGAAATCTAATAGTTCTTGGAAATCTGCGTCGGTTTCGCCGGGGAAGCCCACAATGAAGGTGGTACGAATGACGATGTCGGGAATTCCCGCACGCATGCGTTGAATGAGGTCCCGGATATAGTTTCCGTCCGTCTCGCGTTGCATACTTTTGAGCATGTTATCCGAAATATGTTGGAGCGGGATATCCACGTAGCGCACCACGTGTTTCGAGGCTGCAATGGTCGCGATTAATTCATCACTCCAGTGCGCAGGGTGTGTGTAGAGCAGGCGGATCCAGAAGTCGCCCTTGATCGAGTCGAGTGCCCGTAACAAGGAAGCCAGGGATTCACCTTTAGAGGAGTCAACTTTGCTGCGTGGATTGGGACGTTCATCCGTCCAGCGATCCATGCCGAAGTAAGTCGTGTCTTGAGAGATGAGATTAATTTCTTTGACCCCCTCGGCCACCAGTTGCTGGGCTTCTTTAACCACGGATTCAATGGTGCGGCTGCGGTGACGTCCCCGAATGCGAGGAATGATGCAGAAAGTGCAAGGATGGTTACAACCTTCAGCGATTTTAATGTAGGCCGTGTGTTTGGGCGTCAGGCGGAAACGCGGCGTGTCAAAATCGGGAATGAACGTGGTGTTCTTGGCAAGGAATTCAGTTTGGCCAGCTTCGCCGCCGATTACTTTATGAATCACTGGCACAATATTCGTTACCTGATCAAGGCCGATGAAGGCGTCGACCTTGGGTAGTTCCACGCGACCTTTAATGCCTTCGACGACCGGGAGGGCGCCTTGGTAGCGCTGGGACATACAACCCGCGACGATGAGTTTTTGACCTTTTTTTCGAGCGGTTGCTTTACCATCGCTCATTTCATAAATCGCTTCGAGGGCTTCGTGCTTCGAGGCGTCGATAAAGGAGCAAGTATTTACAATGACCACGTCTGCTTCGGAGGCATCGGGCGTCATCGACATTCCGGCTTTGGCCAAGTGGCCAATCATGATTTCGGAGTCGATGAGGTTCTTGGCACAGCCAAGGGAGATAAGGCCAACTTTAACGGTCATACGGTATATGGAGCACAGTTGAGATGAAAAGCAACCTTGAGGATGATTTAGACCTTAAAGGCTTAACCAAGCCTCCGCGGGGATGGTTTCCGGACGGGCTTGGCCACTGAGGCCGAATTGACTGAGCCCTTCGAGCCAAGCGGCTACATCGGGCGCGTCAGCGAAAAGTTTTTTAGCAGAGGAGCCGACTTGTTTCCGGCGTTGGGTGAAGAGCATCCGTGCCACTTCGCGGGCCCGGGGGCTGAACCGTCGCGCGTCCGCCCTACGTTTTAAAACCAATAAACAAGAATCTACGCGAGGGGGTGGGTTGAAGGATTGGGCCGGGACGGGATGGACGCGGACCTTTTCAAACGCTAATTGGACTTGGGCGGTGACGGCGGACCAGTGCCCCGTGCCTACTTCGGCGGTCAGCCGATCGGCGGCTTCTTTTTGGAGCATCAGGACCATCATGGAAGGGTGTGGACCGGCACAGATGGCATCCATCCAAGGGGTGGAAATCGCGTAGGGCAGGTTTGAGATAATTTTGAAAGACCCGTCGGTGGGATGCTTTAAACCTGCCAACGGGTGTTCGACCGCATCGCCTTCTAGTAAATGAAACGTCTCGGGGTAACGGGTCTGCAGGCTTTGTTCCAGGTGATAGACCATGGTCCGGTCGGCCTCGACGGCGTAGAGGTTGGCACCCGCGCCGAGTAGCGTGCGCGTCAAGGTGCCCAGGCCAGGGCCCACTTCGACCACGGTGTCTGGTGCTTTGACTCCGCCTAATTCCAGCGACTTGCGGACGATATTACCATCGACCAAGAAATTTTGCCCCAACCATTTACGAGGCATGTGCGATAAACGTGCGAGTAGTGCACGCGTTTCGGCGAGGGTTAAGGGTCCGTCGCTCATGCGTGACTTAAGGCTTTAAGCAGGACGTCGGGGGTCGGTGTACGCATTAATGCTTCCCCAACGAGCAAGGCTTGGGCTCCTGCGGCGCGCATGCGAGCGGCGTCTTCTGGGGTCTTGATGCCGCTTTCGGCAACCTTGATCACGTCGTTCGGCATTTGGGGGATGACGCGTTCTGCGAAGGCTAAGTCGATTTCAAAGGTGGATAAATTGCGGTTGTTCACGCCCACGATTTTCGGGCCGTGTCGCAAGGCGCGTTCCAGTTCCGCTTCATCGTGCACTTCGAACAAGGTGTCCAGCCCGGCTAGGTTAGCGGCGGCGTAGAGCGGACGAATCTCTTCGTCCGTCAGGGCTCGCATAATAATTAAAATACAACGAGCGCCCGCTTGGGCGGCTTCGAGTACTTGGTAAGGGTGGGCCATGAAGTCCTTGCGTAGGCAAGGGATGGGGTGGGCGTTATGGCTTTGGTCGGCGACTACTTTTACGAGGTCGTCCAGCGTCCCTTTAAAATAATTCGTTTCGGTGAGAACCGAGAAGCAGTCAGCTCCGGCCTTTTGGTAGGCCCGGGCTTGTTGGACGGCATCGGCGTCAGCTCGAATCGCCCCGACGCTAGGAGAGGCTCGTTTGACTTCGGCGATGACGCCAAGCCGTTGCGGATGAACCAGGGCGCTCCGGAAGGTGGGTTGTCCGGCCTTAGGCGCGAGGGCAGTCAGTTCGGCTTCGGACACAGGACGCACGAACGGGGCAATCTCCCGTTTCTTGGCGTTCATGATTTCAGTCAGTTTATCCACCCCTCCACCCAAACGCTCTCGGGCTGGCTGGCAATCGTTTTGACTCCGACGCAGACTTGGTCTCGATGGTAAGAATGAGTGGCATTGACGAACTTTTAGCAACCACGGCCCGTTTACGGGCACCAGACGGTTGTCCCTGGGATCAGGCTCAAACGCACCGAACGATTTGTGATTGTTTAGTCGAGGAGGTGGCGGAGTTATTGCAGGCTATCGATCGGCAAGATGACGCCAATCTACGTGAAGAGTTAGGGGACTTGCTTTTTCATGTCGCCATGCACGCGCAGATGGCTTCGGAGGTAGGTAAGTTCAATTTCGATGATGTCGCCCGGGAGGTGAACGAGAAAATGATTCGCCGCCACCCGCATGTTTTTGGCACGGGCGACAAATTAGGCGACCCTGAGGCCGTGATTAAGCAATGGGAGCAGATTAAGCTTAAAGAAAAAGGGCATAAACCTGTCACAGTATTTAAGGATTTACCTGCGACGTTGAACACGGTGTTAACCGCCCGAGAAGTTTGGAAACAGATTCAGAAGAAACAATTACCGACCGGGCAGACGGTGAATGTTGCCGAAGTGAAGCAAGTTGCGGCTGGTTTGACGGAAGAAGCTGCCGGGCAAAAGCTTTTTGAATTAGTGGCGGCTTGTCGCGAGGCGCAGATTGATCCGGACTCGGCCCTGCGTCGCTACACGCAAAAAGTACAAGCCACGGCGGAAGGTAAAACGGTTTAACGGATGTCTGAAATCCCGGCCATTTCGATTCATGTCGGCGGTCGTGCCGTGCAGGTCTGGCCTCAAGTTTCGGAACGAGCGCGTCGGGTTCGAATCGCCGTAAAGCCTGGTCCCAAGGTGGTTTTATCTTACCCCTCTCACACGTCACCTGCGGCGGCTCTGGCTTTTTTAAAAGACAATCTCGCTTGGTTAGAAAAGGCCTTGGCCCGGGCACGTCCCGTGCAAGCTTCGTTGGTCACGCATTTTGAAAAATTCCCGTGGGTTACCCTCGGCGACCGACTGTGGGAGTTGTCGGTGGAAAGCGGTGGGCGTACGAAAGTACAACTCTTACAGGAGTTTGATAAGATTGTGCTGACGCTTCCTAGTGAAGCACCTGAAGCAGGAGCGGCCCGTGCGGTGCGTCGCTTAGCGGAGACGGGTTTGAATTTAGCAGTGGAACGTTTGGCCACACGCGTTGGCGTCCAAGTTGAACAAGTCAGCGTCCGCGATCAGACGACTCGTTGGGGGTCATGTTCTGCGAGCGGGGTGTTGTCCCTTAATTGGCGTTTAATTTTATTACCGCCGCTGATTCACGACCATGTCATCTTACACGAATTAGCGCACCGTCGACACATGGACCATTCCGATAACTTTTGGCGACAACTAGCTGCATGGGATAAAGACTGGCGACATCATGACCGTGAACTCACGAAACGCTGGGGGTCCTTAATGGATTTAGGTCGCGCATGAAAGGTGAAGTAGGCCAGTCGACCGACGAAATCTTTGATATCGTTGATGCCCATGACCAAGTCATCGGGCAGGGACGCCGGGGCGTGATTCATCGTGATGGCTTGAAGCATCGCGCGGTGCATTTGTTTTGGTGGCGTGAAGATGGGCTGATGTGCTGGCAGCGACGTTCCTTTGCTAAAGATAATTGCCCTGGTTTACTGAGTAGTGCTTGTGCTGGGCATGTGGATGCCGGCGAAACCTACGAACAAGCTGCCTACCGAGAGTTACAGGAGGAACTCGGGGTAGCTTTGCCTCCAGGGGCCCTCACCGAAATTGATTATGTGCCTGCCCATGCGGATTTGGGCTGGGAATTTGTTCGCTGTTACCTTTTCCGTGGGACTTATCCAGTGCGACTGGCCCTTTACGAAGTGGACTCCATTTTATGGCGCACTCCGGCCGAGGTGGAAGCTTGGAGTCGCGTTCAGCCCGCCATCTTTTCAACGCCCGTGTTGCACTTGCTGCAACGCCCCGGCGTCCGCCGTGCCCTGGGATTGCTGGAGTAATGGTTTGAGTTTTTCATTTAGAAGGTGTTCTTTGTTGGCGTCCGCTGCATGACTCAAGAATCTCCAGATGCCCCTGTGGTTGTCCCCTGGTACCACTGGTTCTGGTTATTCCCCGTGGCTTGGTTTGTCCGGTTATGGTTAGCTACCTTGCGTTTTGAGTATAACTCTGGGCTAATCGACGCAGGGGAAGGCCCTCTGATTGTATTATTGTGGCATGACCGACTTTTCGTGGCGAGTCGCTTGGCTAACCAATATTTTAAATTACCGATTACGACGCTCGTGAGTGCTAGCAAAGACGGGGCGTGGTTAGCTGCCTATTTTGAGGTTATGGGCCTAAAGGCTGTCCGGGGTTCTTCGAATCGCCGTGGTGCCGCCGCCTTGATTGCCATTGCACGTTCTGTACGGGCCGGTAATCATGCTGGGGTTACCCCAGACGGTCCGAAGGGCCCTGCGCGGTTTTGTAAACCAGGTGCCATCGCCTTGGCCAAAATTACCCAACGACCGTTTGTCGTTTTAGGGATAAGTTACGCGTCGTACTGGACGGTTAACAGTTGGGATCGTTTTGCATTACCTAAGCCCTTTTCGCGGGTGCGGATTATCGTTGAAAAGCAACCGGTGCCTCGGGCTGATGACGTGGATGAAGAAGTCGCCCTGCGTCTGCAAGAGCGGTTGAATACCTTGTCCAAATATTAAACTTAAACCGGCCGGCTTTGCAGGATTTTAGCCGTGTATTTGGCGAGTAAATCCGTCTCAAGGTTGACTCGGTCGCCGGCGCGACGCTGGTGAAGATTCGTCGCTTGTAAGGTATGGGGGATGATCCAAATCGTCAGCTGTTGCTGAGCGGTTTCGGCTACAGTGAGCGAAATGCCATCGATGGCGATACAGCCCTTGTTGACTAAGTGGGGCATGAGTGGGAGCGGGATTTCGTCGAGGTCGAGGCGCCAATCGGTGCCGACTTGCTGCCAGGATTTAATTTTAGCGGTACCGTCGATGTGTCCGGTGACGAAGTGGCCGCCCATGCGGTCGCTGGGGGTCAGGCTAGGTTCTAGGTTGACGAGGTTGCCGGGTTGCAGGTCGCCCAAGTTGGTCAGTCGCAGGGTTTCGGCGAGTAGGTCGAAGTGTGCGACCTGATCTTTAAACTCGGTGACGGTGAGGCAGCAGCCATTGACTGCAATGCTGGCGCCTAAGGTGGTCTGTGCGAAGAGAGGGGATTTGATGGACAGGCGTGCTCCATCATTGGCTCGAGGGGTCTTGGCGACGATTTCACCCAAGGACTGGACTAAGCCGGTAAACATGATTGCAGAAAAAAGGGCCGTTTGCCGGCCCTGAGGTGATTAGTTTTGGTTTCCGTTCGGCTTATGCTTCGCCCGTTCTTCTTCTTCGATGCGAGCCCGAATGCGTGCGCGCTCTTCTTCTTCGATTTGCTTGAGGCGTTGCTTGCGGAGGTCGTCTTCGACCGTGGCATTATTAATCTCGTTTTCGACCTCTTCGGAGGCCTTTTTGAATTCGCGCTTGGCCTTGCCGAGACCGCGGGCGAGCTCGGGAATCTTCGAGCCTCCGAACAAAAGGAGGGCAACAGCTAAGATAGCCCAGAAAACGGGCCCATCGAGCATGGCAAGGGTGGGGTGCATAGTCGGATTGCGTTTGCTAGAAAAGGGTGAGTGATAAGTATTCTAATAAGTTACGATTATGTCAACCCATGTCTTCCATCGGGATGTTTGGTACCTTGGACACGTTCAAGGGGTGGGTTTTCGGGCGCAGACCTTGGCCTTGGCCCGGGGCTTTGAAGTTACGGGATTTGTCCAAAACCTCGCGGACGGGCGGGTTTATTTGCATGCTGAAGGGGCAGAAGAGGAGGTCGTGGCGTTTACCGACCAAGTGGCGGCGAGCCTGGTCGACTATATTAAAAATACCGAAGTACGGGATTTTAATGGCATCAGAACCTGTAAAGATTTTGCTATCCGACGATGACTTCTGCCGCAATTTCGGTGCGCCATTTAACGAAGGATTTTAGAGTCGGCCTTCGGGGGCTTAAATTACGAGCGGTCGATGACCTGACGCTTGAGGTCCCTCGTGGGCAAGTTTACGGGCTCTTAGGTCCCAATGGTTGTGGAAAGAGCACCACCTTGAAAATTATTTTGGGACTCGTTACGGCGACTGCCGGGGAGATTTCCATTTTAGGTCAAACCTACGCCACGGCCGAAGCACGCCGCCGCACGGGGTTCTTACCTGAGGCACCGTATTTCCATAAGTTTCTCTCCGGTCGCGAGCTAGTGCGGTATTGTGCTCGTTTAAGTGGCGTAGCTCCCACCCAACTAGATCAAGCGGTTGAAGAGGCGTTAACTTTAACGGCCATGACCGAAGCGGCTGGCCGCCCGATTGGGACGTATTCCAAGGGGATGTTGCAACGCATTGGTTTGGCACAAGCGATTGTACACGATCCCGAGTTGGTAATTTTAGATGAACCCACCGCAGGCGTCGACCCAGTTGGCTCGGTCGCTATCGGCCGCATGATTCAAGAGATGCGTAGCCGTGGTAAAACGATTGTACTTTGCTCGCACCTACTCGGTCAGGTCGAGCAGGTGTGCGACCGCGTGGCGATTATGGATCGCGGAAAATTAGTACTCGAAGGCCGAGTCGAAGAAGTCCTTTCCCGGCGCGACCGCCATGTCATCACGGTTGAATCGCTGACCCCCGCGGCTCGAGCAGCAGCGGAAGCAGCCTTAGCCGCACATGGGGCGAAGGTGACCTCGGTGACGCACCCCCGTCGTTCCCTTGAAGATTTATTCCAAGAACTCGTGAAAGGTTCACGCGACGCCTAAGATGAAAGCTTTTATGCAACGTACGACCTGGATTACGTGGGTCACCTTTTTGGAAGCCATCCGCCAACGCTTCTTTGCTTTTCTCATCGTGCTGGGCGGAGCCATGGTGCTTTCCTCCGTAGCGTTTCGCTTCATGGATTTTGGCCACGGTGAATTGAAATTCGTCGCCGACTTTGGTTTTGGCGGGATGTTTTTATTCGGATCTGTCCTTGGGGTTGTCATGACCGCGCAGTTATTCTTTTCGGAGATTGATAATCGGACGGCGTTAACGCTGTTGGCGAAACCTGTGAGCCGAGCCGAGTTTCTGCTCGGGAAGTTTTTTGGGACATGGTTGGTCTTGGCGATTTTCGTCTTCGTCCTGTCGGGTCTCTTGGGCGCGGTATTGTGGTCGCGCTCGATTGAATTAAATGAACTTGCCGAGAAGATGGGTCGCCTGGCTCCAGAGTTCAGTCCGGGTGGTTTAGTGGCTTTTGCTTTGTTGCAGTGGTTGCGACTTGGGGTCGTGATTGCGATTGTGCTGACGATTGCCTCAGGTGCTCGCACGTTTTTATACGCCGTTGTCGTTGGAGCATTAGCCGTGGTGGCTGGGCAGTTGCAGTGGATTGCCCAAGATGTTCTATTAAAGCCCGAGGGTTCCGTGTGGTACCGCGGGGTGTTGTGGGTGACGAGTCGCCTGCTTCCTAACCTTGAACAATTTAATATTGGCGATGCCTTGGTTTTGGATCCCACGTCCGTACCTGCTAATGCCGTGGTGCAGGTAGCCATCTCAGGTCTAATTTACATGGTCGCCTTCCTGATGTTAGGCACGGCGCTTTTCCGTCGTCGGGAGATCTAACCATGCGTTCGCTTTACTTCGGAATTTTAACCGCGATTTGTTGGGTGCTAGCTGGCACGTATTCCGAGACCTCGTGGCGCACCGTGCGGCCCTGCATTCCTGAGATTGGTCGGCGGGATATTGAGCCGACGTTAGGGCAAGGCGTGTTGCTAGGGATTTTGGGTGGGATGCGTACCGTGATTGCTGATGGGACCTGGGTGCGGAGTTATGTTCTTTGGGAGCGTAAGGATCGTCCTGGCTGCGAAACCTTGATGCGCACGGCTTGTGCCTTAGATCCGCGATCGCGGTATTTTTGGGAGAACACCGGTTATGTGATGGGGTATGATATGGCTCACTGGGAAGTGCGCCGTCGGGGAGGTTATGCCAAAGTACCTGCGGATGTGCAGGAACACTTATACCGTAGTTATGCCCGCCGGGCCTTAGAGGTCTTAGATCAGGGCGTGGTCAATACGGGTGGTAATGCCGCCTTGCTGATTGCTGCAGGCCAATTGGCAGAAATGAAACTCAAGGACCAACTCTTATCCGCACGTTATTACCGCTCGGCAACGGAGTCGCGCAATGCCCCTTGGTATGCTCCTTATTTTTGTGCCCGTAATCTCTGGGAAGCTGGCCAGCGTGAAGAGTCCTATCGCTGGTATCGTAAAATCTGGGAAGAGAAATTAAGTAAGTCTGAAGATGGTGCTCCCGATGATTTAAAAAATCTCCGGGAAATGGAGCAAGCTTTGCACCTGCCCATCATCCAGCGTATCCCGAGGCCAGCCTGGGAGAAGTGACGCTTAGAAGGGCTCGTCGCCTGCGGGCTTACTCGCTTTAGGCTCTTGGGAGGCTTTGGGCTTGCGGGGCGGGAAGGCGAACCACCAGCCCTTTTCCTTGTCGGCGACGAGGAAAGCTTCGAAAGCGCGCTTCGTGCGATTGGAAATAAATTTCTTCAGACCCGTTTTGCCCTCGTTGAGAAGCAGGCGTACGTCTTCCGGCGAAATGGGGCACTTCAGCATCTCGGTATTGAGGCTGAATGTTTTCTTGGCACCCGCTTCTTGAGCCTTGAGCGGGCACACGCGGTAGCCGGCGGTGGGGGTTTGCTGGACCGGTAGACCACTGACGGGGCAGGGGCCAAGCACTGGCCAGTCCGCATCGAAGGCGTCGGGGTTGCCATCGGCGCCTTCGCGAGGCGGGAAGTAGAGGACGGCCTTCAACTTGCCACTCGGCGCCTTAGGTTTGGTTTTACGGGCAGGTTTGGCTGGAGCGGCACCTTCTTCCGTGGTGTTGGGCGTCGCTGCCGGTGTTTCCGCCTGACGGCTCTTGATGGTATCGGGGTCGACGAGGTCGATGAAGCCCGTGAAATTTTTTCCCGACTTCATGGACTTGAAGTCGCTGAAGGGACCAATGCGACGCTTTTCCACTAACTCGGACACTTCGGCGGGCGTGATGGTGTGACCATTCATCGCTCGATAGATTACTAACTTGGGACGACCGTTTTCACCATTCCCATCTTGGGAGTAATATTTTTCGCCGTCGTCCAAGATCGGTTGCTGGTCCGTAGGCGAAAGGACGGTAGGCGAGAGAGGGGTGGCGGGTAATTCTTGGGCGCCCACGGCGACCATGTTTTGGACCTGCTCCTTGATTTCTTTAATAAACTCTTGGGAGGTCAGCTTACCGCTCTCGATGAGTTTTAACTTATACTCCCACTCGCCGGTCAGTTGGGGTTCGGTTAGGAACGCCATGCCTTTAGCGTGCAGGAATTGGTGGAGTTGGAAGGCCTTCGCTTGGGGGACGAGTTCTTTGCCTTGGCGCTCGATATAATCTTTAGCCAATAATTCTTCGATGGTGGCGGCCCGCGTCGCAGGCGTACCCAAGCCGCGCTCTTTCATCGCTTCGGCGAGGGCTTCATCGTCGACGTATTTACCCGCATTTTCCATCGCCCCCAGCAGCGAGGCTTCATTGTAGCGCGCGGGCGGTTTGGTGGCATCTTCCTTGATGCTCACTTCTTTGACCTGGGCTAACGGAGGTTGACCGTCGGCAGCTTGGAGAGCGGGGAGATTCGCCGAGCCTTCTTTATCCTTATCTTCTTCGGCTTCGACTTCTTGGCCCCAGAGGGCGCGCCAACCTGCAACCAGCAGTACTTTACCCGTGGTGCGGAATTGATGCGGACCCACGGCAGTGAGACGGACCGTTTCTTCAAATTCGGCGGCAGGGAAGAAGACCGCAATAAAACGGCGGACTACTAGGTCGTAAATTTTTTGTTCAACTTCGGTCAGGCCGTGAGGCGCTGTGCCGGTGGGGACGATTGCAAAGTGATCGCTGACTTTACGATTATCGAAGACGCGCCGACCGGCGGCATCGACCCAGCCTTGGCGTAAGGCTTCTTGGGCGAAATTTCCGGCGGGGTGTTGACCGTGTAAAGCCTGCAAAACGTTCTTCGCCGTGGCCACGTAGTCCTCGGGTAAGTATTGCGCGTCGGTTCGGGGGTAGGTCAGCGCTTTATATTTTTCATAAAGTGCTTGGGCGACTCCGAGCGTGGTTTTAGCGGAGAAGCCGAAACGCTTATTCGCTTCGCGTTGTAAACTCGTGAGGTCGAAGAGGCGTGGGGCGCTTTCGCGGCGTGGCTTACGCTCTTCCGTGACGGTGCCTTGGCCGAGGGCCCGGGCTTCGTCGACGACTTTCTGGGCTTGGGCCTGTTCGTAGAAACGTTCGGCCTCTTTGCGGTCTTGCACGCCAGGGACTTGGGCGGTGCCACGGTAAGTGCCACCTGTGATGCCGAAGTCGGCTTCAATCTTCCAAAAAGTCTTCGGCTTGAAATCGCGAATTTCTAATTCGCGTTTCACGATGAGCATCAAGGTGGGCGTTTGAACACGTCCAACCGAGAAGACATCGCGCTTCGCACCACCGATACGAATCGTCGCAAAACGACTCCCATTCATGCCTACGAGCCAATCCGCTTGCGATCGGCCAATCGCCGAACCGAGTAAACCTGCTTTTGCGGATTCTGGTAATAAGTGAGCGAAGCCATCGGCGATGGCGTCATGCGTCATGCTCGTCAGCCAGAGCCGTTTGACCGGCAAGTGGCATTTAGCGAGTTGGTAAATGTAGTGCAGGATTAACTCACCTTCGCGTCCCGCGTCGCAAGCATTGACGACGGAGCTGACATCGGGGCGCGAGAGGAGTTTTTGTAACAACTTGAAGCGATCACCATTGTTACGTTCGCTGATGACGGTCTTTAAGATGTTAGGACGTGCCGTACCGTCGAAACCCTCGGGGAGAATCGGCAGGTCTTTTAACGTCCAGCGCTTGAGTTTTTCATCAAGGTCTTGGGGGTCTTTAAGACGCACCACGTGACCAATCGAAGAACTGATAATCCAGGTATCGTTTTCAAAAAAGTCTCCCGACTTGGGGACTTTGAGGACCTTAGCTAAATCAGCGGCGACCGAAGGCTTCTCGGCAATGACGAGGGTCTTGTTGCCGGTAGGCGTGGAGGTACTTCTAGACTGGGCCGCTTTTTTTGCCATACGGGAGGATTATAACCCTGCGTAAAATTGGTTATAGTCCTTGTTCGGCAAAAGAGTCGTCGAGGGCAGCGATTAATTTGGCAATCGAAGCATCGGTTTCGTCACCCATGTTCGCAATGCGGAAAGTCTTCCCCTTTAATTTGCCATAGCCGCCATCGATCACGAGTTGGTGGCGTGCTTTGAGCGTTTTATTCAAGCGCTCAAGGTCTGCGTTACGGTCGTTCTTAAAGCAATTCAAGCCGCGGGTACCGAATTGAGGGCTAGGTAAGAGCGAGAAACCTTTGGCCAGACCCCACGCACGCATGCGTTCGTTGAGGCGGAGGTGGCGAGCGAAGCGTTGCTCGATGCCTTCAGCTTCGATTTCGATGAGCTTTTGTTGCAAGCCGTAGAACAACGAAATGCAAGGCGTCGAAGGCGTCATGCCTTTCGTGTGGTTGTCATGGAACTCGATTAAATCGAAGTAGTAGCCACGGTCAGGGGATTGCTTGGCGCGTTCGCGCGCACGCTCACTGACAGCGAAAATCGCCAAGCCAGGAGGCAGAGCGAGGGCTTTTTGGGAACCGGTGAGGAGGATGTCCACGCCCAGTTCGTCTTTATTAATAGGCAACGTCGAGAAGGAGCTCACCGTGTCGACGATGGAAATCACTTCGGGGAATTGACGCACTACTGCCATGATGTCCGCGATAGGCGAGAGGGTGCCGGTCGAGGTCTCCGAGTGGATGAAGGTGATGCAATCGAACTTACCCGTGGCGAGTGCGGTGCGCACGGCTTCAGGGTCGACGGGCTTACCCCAGTCGAATTGTAAGGCCTCAGCGTACTTGCCGCAGCGTTTGGCGACGTCGTTCCACTTGTCGGAGAATGCGCCATTCATGCAGTTGAGGACGCCCTTACGGCAGACATTGCGCAAGGCACCTTCCATGACGCCCCAGGCGGAGCTGGTAGACAGGTAGACGGGGTCTTGTGTGACCATCATCTTTTGCAGCCGAGGCTGCATGTCATTATAGAGTTTTACAAAGTCGCCTGAGCGGTGGCCAATCATGGGCTTGCCCATGGCTTGAATAATGGAGTCCGAGACTGTGAGGGGCCCGGGGATGTAGAGACGATAGCTCATCGTTGGAAGGTTTGGAGGAGTTGAGGGGAAACTTGGGGGTTGGCGATACGAACAATTTTACGGTTCTGATCGCCTAAAGTGACCGTCCGGGGTTGCCATTGAGCGGCTTCCTCGGGGGTCATGTCCGCAAAAGTCATGATGACAAGCAGGTCGCCAGCCTTACCTAATCGGGCCGTGGCACCGTTGAGGCAGACCTCGCGGGAGCCGGCGGGGGCGGGGATGGCATAAGTCTCGAAACGGTGACCGTTAGAGATATTTCCCACTAAAATGCGCTCATAAGGTAGCATTCCCACCAAGTTCATGAGTTCCTCGTCAATGGCGAGGGAACCCTCGTAATCGAGTCGGGAGCCGGTGACTTCGGCTCGGAGCAACTTGGTGCGCAACAGGTGTACAAGCATGGCGCGTAGATGTCCTTCTCAATCGGGATGCTTGCCTGCGTCAAACAACTTTGCATCAATTCGTCCATGTCCGCCAAACATCGAGGCCTCTTTTCTTCCCTTGGGGAAGCTGTGGCTGGCTTTGCGGTGGACGTGGTTTATGGCCGTCGCAAGGGACTCGGCGCCCAGCTCTTAGGGGCCTTTTTATTGGGCCTTTCATGGATTTTTGAAGTTTTGGTCCGTCTCCGTCTCTGGCTCTATCGCCACCGCCTTTTTCGCGATACCCCCTTGGGGTGTAAGGTCGTGGTCGTAGGCAATTTAACCGTGGGGGGGACGGGAAAAACGCCCGTGGTACTCAAAATGGCCCAAGTTTTGGCCAGTCGGGGGCGAAAAGTGGCGATTTTATCCCGTGGTTATAAGGGAGCGAGTGATTCGATGCCCAAGCGCTTTTGGCGTTGGTTGACTCAAGGTAGCCGTCCCGACCCTTTGGTGGTGTCGGATGGTAAGACGGTTTTAGTCGGGCCAGATGAGGCGGGCGATGAGCCTTATATGCTCGCTGGTAATCTTTGTCGCGAAGGCGTGGTGGTAATCGTCGATCGGAATCGGGTCGAGGGCGGACGTTTTGCCCTGCGACGTTTTGGCGTGGATACGATTTTGCTCGATGACGGTTTGCAGTACCTCTCGCTCCGGGGGCAAATTAATTTACTTTTGGTTGATAGTCATGATCCCTTTGGCAACGGCCATTTGTTGCCGCGCGGGATTTTGCGGGAGCCAGTCGCTAATTTAAGTCGGGCAGATTATGTTTTTGTGACCAAGTCTTCGGGGCCGCCTAGTGCGGAACTGACAACGTTGATTCGGAGACACAACCCGAAGGCAGAGATCATTGCCTGTGCCCACCAAGCGGTGGAGCTGATAGAAGTGGATGGTCCCGGTCGTTTTACGATGGATACGCTCAAGGACCGTCGCGTCGCTTGTTTCTCAGGGATTGCGACTCCCGAACGGTTTGAAGAAACATTATTGGGAGAAGGAGCACTCTTAGTGGCCCGACGACGTTTTTTGGATCACCATGCTTTCAACGATGAAGATTTAGACGAAGTTTTGGACCAAGCTTTGCGGGCTAAGGCTGAGATGATTGTGACGACCGAGAAGGATGCCGTCCGTTTACAAGGTCGTTTCCGTCCACCCGTTCCCTTGGTGTTTGTGCGCTTGGACGTCCAAATCTTAGGAGATACCGACGGTTTTTACACTGCGGTAGAGCGAATCTGTTTAGGGCCCTCAGTGAACGCCCTTAATCGCTAATCGGTGTTTCCGTGGCTCGGCGAGCTAACTGCAGAAAAGAGTCTTGAGCACAGGGAGAGAGGCGTCCGAGTGGTTCACAACGCGTGTAGGTGCCATCTGCGTGCAAGGACTGAGCATCGCCCTGTCGGTCTTGGTAGACGGAAAGAATTTCTTTCTCAATACGTTGCCGTAGCTTCGCTTGATAGAGTGGGAAGATGCACTCCACGCGACGGTGCAAGTTGCGCGGCATCCAGTCTGCACTCCCGAGCAAGATGATGGGTTCACCACCCGCATTCTCGAACCAGAATAAGCGACTGTGTTCCAGGAAGCGACCTAAGAAACTCCGGACTCGAATGTGATCGCTCTTACCTGGAAGCCCTGGAATCAAACAGCAAATGCCTCGGACGATGAGTTCGATTTGAACTCCCGCTTGGGAGGCAGTGTAGAGAGCTTCGATGATTTCAGGGTCTACTAAGCTATTAATCTTGGCAAAAATTTTGGCTGGGCGACCTGCTTGGGCAGCTTTGGTCTCCGCTTGGATTAATTGCAGCATCTTGTTCGACAAATCGAACGGGGCGACGAGTAGATGTTGGAAGTGCGGATTGGCTAGGTTGCCTGTGAGAACATTGAAGAGTAGGCCAATCTCACTCGTGATCTTTTCATTGGCGGTGAGTAGCGAGAAGTCCGTGTAGATTCGGGCGGTTTTGGGATTATAATTCCCCGTGCCTAAGTGGGCGTAGCGTCGTAAGCCGCCTTCTTCTTGGCGAACCACGAGGCAAGCTTTACAGTGCGTTTTAAGACCACTTAAACCGTAGACCACGTGAGCACCTGCTTCTTCTAACTGACGCGCCCATTCGATGTTATTTAATTCGTCGAAACGAGCCCGGAGTTCCACCAGGGCGGTGACTTGCTTGCCGTTGCGTGCAGCTTCTTTCAGAGCTTCCACGACGGGAGAATCGCCACTCGTGCGGTAGAGGGTGAGTTTGATGGCCACGACGGCATTGTCGCGGGCGGACTGGCGAATAAAATCCACCACCGGCATGAAAGATTCATACGGGTGATGGAGGAGAATGTCTTCACGCCGAATATTTTCGAAGAATTTACTGGGCTCAGAGCAGGAGACCGGGACGTGCGGGGTGAAGTTGGGATAAAGGAGTTCGGGGTGATTAACTTTTTCAATTAATTCGCTCAGGCGCACCATATTGACCGGGCCTTGAATCAAAAAGGTGTTTTCGGCGTTTAAACCAATGGAGTCGAGGAGCCAGGTTAACTCCGTAGAGGGCACATCAGCTTCGATTTCTAAGCGCACGGGAGCTCCTTTGCGCAAGTTGCGAATTTCTTCCTCAATGGCTTCGAGTAAGTTGCCCGCTTCTTCTTCATCGACGTAAAGGTCGCTATTGCGCGTGATACGAAACGCCCAAGAGCCTTGTAATTCTAAACTCGGGAAGAGGCGGTGAATAAAGGTTTGGATGACGTGACTAAGGAGGGTGAAGACTTTGCGAGGCTCCAACACCACGACGCGGGGTAGAATCCGAGGGACTGGCACCACGGCACGGCGAAGCTGTCCCGTTTGGGGGTCACGCAGCAGGACTAAGAGGTAAAGCCCCTTGTTAGTCAGAACGGGGAAGGGGTGCGATGGGTCGATGGCTAAAGGCGTGAGGGCAGGCAAAATCTCGCGGTCAAAATGAGGCGAGAGCTTGTCGCGGTCCGCGTTATCTAACTGCGGACGGCTCTTAACGATAATATCGTTTTGAGCTAAGGCGGGGATGATTTTTTCGCGCCAGCAGCTTTGTTGTTCCTCCACCAGTTCCCGGGCGTGTTTAATCACATTAAGCAAGAACTCCCGGGTTGCGGGGTGACTGGCCGACTCTTCTTGTTGCATGATTCCCGCCACACGAATTTCGAAAAATTCATCGAGGTTAGAACTAACGATGGATAGAAAGCGGACGCGTTCCAGTAGCGGTACGGACTCGTCTTGAGCAAGTTCGAGTACTCGATGATTAAAGTTCAGCCAACTGAGTTCGCGGTTAAACATGGCAATCCCTCCACTTTGACTGCCCAGCCAGACTTGTCAGTAGTGGGAATGTTACAATTTCCCGCTAAAACTTCCAATTTTAGGTATTTGACGGAAAATAATGTAAAAACTCTTAGGCGGGGTTGGCCGTCCAGAATACCTTGAGTTCTTGATAATCGTGCAGGCGTAACTTGGGGGCTGCGGGATGAGGGTGTTGAATGACGTCGCCGCGTCCAAACGTCGCCGCAAGTTTTTTGACCTCACTTTTGGAAAGCCCTCGCGTGGGAACTTCGACCATTTCTACTTGCCCCGCTCGAATCGTCGCAAAGCGCAGGAGGCCTTTAATGATTTGTACATCGGAAGTGACGCGAGCGAGTCCTGGTGGCAACGGGCGTGGTGTGGTGTTCGAAAAGGCGGCAAAGGAAAAACGCACTTCGCGGAGATCGCGGTATAACTTGCGATTGAGGTAGGCCGTCGTTGCGGGCGCCTCCCATGGACGGGCTTCGTAGCACCAATGTTCGCCAAGCGCGAGTTGCGGACAAGGGAGCGCGTCGAGTTCTGGTCCTAAACGTTCTAAGATTTTTTGCGCCGCAATTTGATCACTTAGCTTTGTCAGACGTTCGGCGGTGATACGTAAGGCAGGTTCGAGGATTAATAAAAGTCCGCCGCGGCTGAGTCGCTTTTGGCATTCTTTAATCCATTCGATTTCTGCGGTCGGCGTAGTGGGTTGAATCTCGTTTAAAACGAACCCGGCCACGATGATGGAGAATTTCTCATCGGGCCAAGTGGCTGGACGGTTGACGTCACCCAAGCGAGTTTTAGCTTTTAAAGACGGGCTGAAGCCGTGGGTAGCAAAAGACTCAAAGGCTTGTAGTGCACTCGGTGAATGGTCGACGCCGTAGACTTCAAGGTTGGTGTACCCACGCGCTTGGAGGCGATGGGCGAGGCTGAGGCCACAGGAGCCCGGGCCACTGCCTAAGTCTAAAATTTTAAGGGGACCTTCGGGTGGGCGCCACCCGCGGAAATCATAAACTTGTGCGAGGGCGTAGGATGTCCGGAGAAAACTTTGCGGAAGGAAGAAGTTGCCGTAAGCACTTAAAAGTTTGGGCTCCGAGAAATAGTCAGGGTATTTTTTATCCGGCCGCTCGGTGGTGAATAAATCTGAAAGGTGGGCGACAGCGGGAATGAGTAACGTCAGGGCGTCTTCGCCTTGGCGTTCCGTCGTTTGTTCTGCATGCTTAGCCCAAAATGCTTCCGCCGAAGACGGGTAGGTGGACCAGGGGTTAGTTTCCGACATGACGACGTCCTTCGAGGGCACTGCGTAACGTAGCTGGATCTGCAAAGGTTAAGCCAGAGCCGCTGGGTAAGCCGAAACCAATGCGACTGATTTTAGTCGCAGGTTTAATTTCTAAAATCGCTTCGCTGAGGTAGTGGCAAGTCGCCTCGCCTTCGATGTCGTTCCCCAAGGCTAACACCACCTCGGTGATGGGTTCGGCTGCAATTCTTTTGAGAAGGGAGGCGAGGTTGAGTTGTTCTGGTCCGACGCCGTTGATGGGGGAGAGTCGTCCGTGAAGCACGTGGTAAGTTCCACGATGGGCGCTGGAACGCTCAATAGCTAAAAGGTCAGGCACCTGTTCGACGACGCAGATTAAACCTGAGTCACGCTTAGGGTCGGCACACGTTTCACACAAAGTAGTCTCGGTGAGATTACCACAGCGCTCGCAGCGGTGCACGGTCTCTTGGGCTGCTTTGAGTGCTTCGAGTAGAGGGGCGAGTTTGCCAGGACGTTCGACCAGCAAGTGTAAGGCGATACGTTCGGCCGAACGGTGACCCAGTCCAGGCAACTGTTTGAGGAGTTGCCGGATTTTATCGAAGTTAGGCGTCACGGGTTAATTTAGAACCCAGGCAGTTGGAAGCCAGCCGTGGCTTTAGCCATGGTGGCCTCGTGAAGCTCGCGAGCTTTGTCTCCGGCTTCTTGAAGGGCGGCGACTAAGGCAACTTCGACAAAGGTTTTATCCTCTTTAAGAAAATTGGGATCAAGGTTGAGGGCCAGCACCGCGCCGTGACCATTCACGGTAATCCGGATGGCTCCACCCCCGTGTGAAATCTCAATGCGTTCATCGGTGAGTTTTTGCTGAGCCTCGGTGATGCCGCGTTGCATCTTTTGGGCTTGTTTGAGGAGTTTGCCTACGCCTGCCATAATGCCACTAAGGTTTGAGAAAGAGGATAGGGAGTCAAGGCGGTGATGCGGGTCGGGGCTTGCGCCGAGGTTTGGACCGCACACTTTGAAGGCATGGGGCCGCCTGTTGACCTACAAATCATTGGTGCTTTTTTAGCGATCCGTTGGCCAGATGGACATGAAGACGTCTTGGCGGCCGAGTTCTTGCGTGAACATTCTCCCAGTGCTGAGAATATGGGGGAGGTTGATATTTTGGGACAGCGTTGGGGTGGTGATGGCCCACGGCTTTTCCCGGGAGTGCAAATCACGGGTTGGTCTCGGGTGGGTAATTATGCAGTGACATTTGAGTTTAGCGATGGTCACAAGACAGGCATCTACAGTTGGAAGTACCTCAGAGACCTAGGGCGCCAAGCGAAGTAAATTATTTTACGAGTTGCTCCTGGCTGGAAAGCAGCGAGAATCTAATTCGTGAAAAAAACCTACGTTCTTGACACTAACGTTCTTATTCATGACCCCGAGTCGATTTTTAAGTTTGATGAGCACACGGTGGCCCTCCCGGTAGAAGTTTTGTCAGAGCTAGATCGTTTAAAAACCCAGCAGGGGCAATTAGGTGCCAGTGCCCGTCGGGTGAATCGCACGATTCGCGGTTTATTTGAGAATCGTGAATTAAAAGAAATTGCTGAAGGTGATCCCACGAAGCCCAGTGCTTTGCATGCGGCGTTGCGCGACGGTGGTCAGCTACGGGTCGTGGTAAATGATTCCTTGATTCGCGATCACTTTAATGGGGCGCGTTCGGATCGTTTACGTGCTGTGTTTATGCAGGTGGATGCTCCTGATCACCGCATCATTGCTTCCGCACTCTACTTGCGAGATACCACTGATGGTGCCGTGGTGCTCGTCACAAAAGATGCCTGCATGGCTTTGAAGGCTCAAGCCCTGGGTCTCGAAGTGCAGGATTATCGCAATGATCGCGTCGAAGTGAGCGAAGTAGGCGATTATCGTTCAATTACGATCTCGGCCGCTGCCATGCGTGATTTCCGGGATTTGGCCCAAGTGACCGTAAAATTAGACGAAGGCCAACCCGTGCTCGTGAATGAGTATGTGATGTTGACGTCGGATTCGTGGACGGAGCCTGCACGTTGCGTGGGTAATGGAGCCTTTGTTCCTCTTAGTTTGTACCGCGAATTTATTTCCACCGTCAGCGGTGCCCGAAAGGGACTGCAAATGCCTCGTGGTATGCGTGTGATTCCCAAAAATTTCGAGCAATGGATCTTCCTCGATGCGTTGCTTAACCCTGAAATTAAGTTGGTAACTTGTTTTGGTCGGGCAGGTACCGGAAAAACCTTCTTATCGATTGCTGCCGCCCTGTCGCAAGTGCTCAGTGATTTTTCACCCTACAAAAAACTCTACGTCTCACGTCCTGTGGTCCAAATCGGCAAGGATATCGGAGCCTTGCCTGGGAGTAAGGAAGAAAAGCTCTCTCCCTACATTCAGCCTTACTTCGATAACTTAGAAGTACTTTTTGCTAAGAACAATGGTGGTGGTGCGCCTGCTTCGGTCGGAAATAGCGAGAAGGGCTCGGTGGCTACAGATTCCCGTAATAAAAAGAAAAAAGCCCAGGCGATGAAGTCGGCTCAGCCTATTTTTGGCTCTCAGTTTCAACAGCTTGGTCAGCCACGTAAGCCCTATCAATGGCTGATTGATGCTGGCCTAATTGAGATTGAAGCGATGACCTTTATCCGCGGGCGTTCGATTGGTCATGCCTTCATGATTGTCGATGAAGCCCAAAACATGACCCCCCACGAGGCGAAGACGGTGATTACCCGAATCGGGGAGGGGTCTAAGGTGGTATTAATCGGCGACTTGGATCAAGTCGACACCCCTTACTTAGATGGCAAATCGAATGGGCTCATTCACACCCACGAGCGGATGAAGGGGCACTCGATTACCGCCAATGTTCGCTTAGTTCACGGGGTTCGTTCGGCACTTTCCGAACTGGCCGCCGAGGCGATGTGAGCAACTTTGTGCGAGCAGGACAGGCTAGGATGCACTCCGTCCTTGCCGATTAGTTCAACGGAGGTTTCCTTCGGGGTTCGTGGAAAAAGAAACCCCGATGCAGCGCCAGTACCGCGAGTTTCGCGAGAAACTACCGGCTGGGACGCTTTTACTTTTTAGGTTGGGGGATTTTTATGAAGTTTTCGGGGAAGATGCCGAAGTGGCTTCTAAGGTTTTGGGACTGACGCTGACCAAGCGCCATGAGACGCCGATGGCAGGTTTGCCGCATCATGCAGCTGCCACCTATGTGAATCGACTCCTGGCTGCGGGTTGGAAGGTCGCTTTTTGCGATCAATTGGAAGCACCAGTTACCGGAAAATTGGTGCGTCGGGGGTTAACTCGTATTCTGACCCCTGGTACCGCTCTGGAAGAATCTCAGCTCGATTCGCGTCGGGGTAATTATTTGGTCGCTTTAACTTGGGAGAAAACCGCGTGGCATGCAGCGTGGCTGGATGTTTCCACGGCTGATTTTCGACTCGCTACGGATATCGGTCCTCAGCGTCTCTTGCCACTTTTACATTCCCTCGCCCCGCGTGAAGTTATTTTGCCCGAAGACTTGGAAGTTCCGGCGGAGCATCGTGAGGCCTATGAAGTCTTTTTGCAGGGTCGGTCGGTAACGCGTCTGCCGGGCTGGAATTTTGAAGTCGCCGCCGGTGCACGCTTGGCCGCTCAAACCCTCTCGGTTCATAGCTTAGCAGGCTTTGGCTTAACTGACTCGCACCCCGCACTCGGGACTGCCGGTGCCGTCCTGACCTACGTTACGAATTCGCTCTGTGCGCCACCCAAGAACCTTTTTCGCCTCTTGGAGTCAAAACTCGGAGCCTCGGTATTACTCGATGCCGCCTCCGCACGTAATCTAGAACTCTTTGCGGCGTCCAATGGTGGTCGTGAAGGTTCTTTATTGGACACCGTTGATCGCACGTCCACGCCAGCGGGGGCACGTCTTTTAGCGTTATGGTTAGCTGAACCCTCAACGGACTTAAACGTTATTCAGGCCCGTCAAAGTGCCGTCAGCGAATTTGTTAAATACCCTGGCGTAGCTAGCCGTTTGACAGATAACCTGCAGGCCATCCGCGATGTGCCACGTATCTTGGCACGTTTGCAAAATCGCTTAAGAAATCCGCGCGAGTTGGGAGGGATTCGCGATACGCTGAAGGCACTACCTGCGATTAAGGAAGAATTACTCGCTTTGCCAAGGGGCGCATTGCGTTCGCCTGCCGAGCGAATTCATCTCGAGGCAGATTTATTAGCACTCTTAACGAAGGCCTTAGCGGATGAGTTACCGATTGATTTGGTAGATGGCGGTGCCGTGCGTGCAGGGTACGATACTGAGTTGGACCGTCTGCGTTCGCTCGCTACTGATAGCAAAACCTGGATTGCGGATTTCGAGCGTCAGGAGCAAACGCGTACCGGTATCAAGTCGCTGAAGGTGCGTTACAACGGGGCTTTTGGATATGCGATTGAGGTGACGAAAGCTAATTTAGCCTCGGTGCCAGCAGATTACATTCGGAAGCAAACCATGGTGAATGCCGAACGCTTCACCACCGAAGAATTACGGATGAAGGAACGCGAGGTTTTGCGGGCTGATGAGCAAGCCTTGGCTCGGGAGCAGGAACTCTTTCAAGCCCTTTTGTCTGCGGTGTTAGAACGCACTGAAGTCTTACTCACGACTTCGCACGTGTTAGCTGAAATCGATGTCTTGTGTGGCTGGGCTGGCTTAGCCCGCGACGCTCATTGGTGCTGTCCAGTGGTGGATGATTCGGAGATTTTACACATCGTGCAAGGTCGTCACCCGGTAGTGGAACAGATGTTGCAGCGCCGCGGTAATCAAGGTTCGTTCGTGCCGAATGACACGACGTTGGATTGTCCCAACGAGCAAATCGCCTTGCTGACCGGTCCCAATATGGCGGGTAAATCGACCTACATTCGCCAAGTCGCCTTGATTGCATTATTGGCCCATCTTGGATGTTGGGTGCCCGCACAGTCTGCCCGAGTAGGTTTAGTGGACCGTATTTTCTGTCGAGTTGGGGCGTCGGATGAACTTTCGCGCGGTAATTCGACTTTCATGGTCGAGATGAATGAGACCGCTAATATTTTAAATAATGCGACGACCCGTTCGCTGGTGGTCTTGGATGAAATCGGACGAGGTACCAGCACCTATGACGGGATTAGCATTGCTTGGGCGGTGGCGGAACACTTGCACGGCGCAGGTCCAAAGGGCCCGCGGACGTTGTTTGCGACCCACTACCACGAGTTGACCCAACTGGCTGAATCGCTCCCACGTTTACGGAATTGGTCTGTCGCGGTGAAGGAGTGGAAGGACGAAATTGTCTTTGTCCGCCGCGTGGTCCCAGGGGCCGCGGATCGTTCGTATGGTATTCAAGTGGCTCGTTTAGCGGGAATGCCGCCAGCCGTAGTGGCTCGCTCACGTGAAATTTTAGCGGGGTTAGAGACGGGCAAGGGACTACCCGCCAAGGCAGTCACCTCTGGTGGATTGCCTGAGGTAGCACCACGTAAACCGACTCCCAAGCCTGCGAAGTCGAATGACGGGCCGGAGTTAGACCTCTTTGCTTAAAGTCGCTGATTCCACTCGGGCGACGCAAACTTGGCCCAAGCTCCTTCGTGGTCGAATTGGTCGTAAATCGGCTCGGGGACTTTTTGTGCGGGGCTCTTTAAGATTTCGCTTAGAGAGGCAACAAAATCGGTTTCAAAATGGCCCCACTGACAATTGGGTAAGGAAGGTTGCCAAACATAGCCTTCGATCAAAAGACCTTTACGATTCCGTTTTTGCGCTGCGCCGGCGACTTTCTTGCCTGTGTCAGTGCGAATTAAGTCATGTGGCTCCGCCCGCTCGGCACACTGATCCGGTGCATGGAAGGGGCGTGGGCTAGGGGGCGCAGGGACGAGGTCGACTGGCTGGCCTTGTTTTTGCAGGGCTTTAGCTAAGGCTTGATGAATGGCTAGGTAGCTCGCGGAGGCGTCTTTTTCGTATAATAGATGATTGGGCGGAATGACCAAGGCAAACGTCCAGTCATGTAGGTGCGAAACTAAGCCTCCGCCTGTGCAGCGACGTACCAAAGGGATTTCGGCCGGAACCTGTGCCCGGTAAGTTTTCCAAGATTGCGATACCCCGAATGTGTAGGAAGGTTCTGACCAAGCGAATGGCCGGAAACGAATCTCCGTTGGACGAGGATAATGTTCTAAGAGAAGGTAATCTGCCGACATGTTGGCAATCGCATCGGCAGTATGGCGTGGCAGAACATCCATGTTTAGAAGTCTAACCCCTTTTCCAAAAGACGCACGACTTTCCGTCCGGTTGTTTTTTCATACCATTCCTCACAGCCCCGCGGGACCCTTAATTGGTCGAGTTGTTCGGCGAAATTTTGGGCGGGAGTGCGTAGTTTTCCTAATAAGGGGTGTAATTGGAGGCTTAAATCGCGAGGGCGAGGGGGGAGGTCCGTCGACGTGGGTTGAGGGGTCCCTTGGACATATTGCTCCGGTGCGAGGTGAAAATGTTCGGCAATTTTAACGCCCATTTCATAGCGGCTGAGCGCTTCAGATCCGGCCCAATGGTAGACGCCCGATAAATTAGAACGTTCGCATAATTCAATCGTCACATCGGCCAAATTGCTCAACGCTACGGGTTGACGGATTTCATCGGTAAAGAGCGTCGGGCGCTTGCCCACTTTCCAGTCTAGAAAAAGGCGTTCGTGGAGCCCTCGATTGCCTCCAGGAGAATTGCCATTGAGCAGGGTCGTGCGAATGACGGTCGCCTGTTCTCGTCCATACTTCAGGACGGCTACTTCCCCCGCGGCCTTGGTTTGGCCGTAATGCTGCAGCGGCTGGGGTAAATCGGTGTGTTGGTAGCGACCGCGTTTTCCATCAAACACCAGATCGGTGGAAAGGTGGACCAATTTGGCCCCGACGTGAAAAGCGAGTTGGGCTAGTTGCGCGGGTAAAGTTTCGTTAAGTTGGGTCGCAAGCTCGGGGTTTTTCGCACAACCATCGATGGTGGGCAAAGCGGTGCAGTTGACGATAGCTTGAGGAAATTCTTCAAGCATGAAGGACTGCACATTGGCTGCTTGCGTTAGGTCTAACGTTAGGGAGCGAGCGACGCCATGCACCTTGGGTAATTGCGTACCCCCAAGGGCGATGACTTCATGGCCCCGGCGCAAAGCGGCGAGGGCGACTTCACGTCCTAAAAACCCACTGGCCCCGGTGACCACGATTTTCATAGCGACTTTGTAAAAGTAAGACTGCTGGGCTGGCAAGCGGGGAGGGTGGGAAAAGTCTCTCGCTTGCCAATTGAAGCAAACCTCCCTTGATGAAGTTGTCTATGGCGTCTTATTCCGAACTCGCAAACCGACCTGTGTTGACGCAACCCGTCTACGAGGCAGGTCGTCCGATTGAAGTGGTAGCCCGTGATTTTGGCTTGGACCCTGCTTCGGTCATTAAGTTGGCCTCGAATGAAAACCCCTTGGGCCCTTCGCCTTTGGGTTTGGCCGCGGCTCAACAAGCACTGAAGCAATGTCACTTATACCCCGATGGGGGTTGCACGTTTTTGCGAGAAAAGTTGGCAAAGCATTGGGGCTTAAAACCCGAAAATTTCGTGATTGGTAATGGTTCTAACGAAGTGATGATTTTGTTAGCCCAAACTTTTTTACGTCCCGGGGATGAAGTGGTGTTCGGTTCCCAAGCTTTTATTGTTTATAAGTTAGCGACCTTGTTGATGGGGGCGACGCCCGTAGAAGTGCCGATGCCTCACTACCGGCATGATTTAGCCGCTATGCGTGCGGCCGTGACGCCCCAGACGCGCATCCTTTTCTTGGCTAGTCCCAATAATCCCACCGGGGGAACGGATCGTCCCGAGGATATTTTACAACTCGCCCAATCTTTGCCAGAGGACGTTATCTTTTGCTTAGACGAGGCCTATGCAGAGTATCTCGATGAAGCGGTTGACTTGCGTCGGTTGATTGCCGCAGGACGCAAAATAGTGGTTACGCGTACTTTCTCTAAAGCCTATGGATTGGCAGGTTTACGCGTTGGATACCTCATGGGCTCAACGGAAGTGGTCAGCTTGTTAAATCGCGTGCGTCAGCCCTTTAACGTTAATTTACCCGCCTTGGCCGCCGCCGAGGCGGCTTTAGACGACAACGCCTTTGTGCGCGAAACCCGTGCCGTCAATGCGGCGGGCTTAACTCAGCTCATGGCTGGTCTTAAGCAGCTCGGGTTTAATTACATTGAAGGCCGAGCGAACTTCTTGGCGGCCCAAATTCCTCAGGCCGAAACTGCCTTCACTCAGTTACAAAAAGTAGGCGTCATTGTGCGTCCCTTAAAGGGTTATGGCATGGTAGGTTGGTTGCGTTTAACGGTGGGCACAGAATCACAAAACGCTCGCCTTTTACGCGAGTTAGGCCGTTTGTAAGCCTCTTCATGGACTTCGATTCCGCCGTACGTCAGATTTGTGCTAAGGATAATCGCTATGCGGTTCCTGCTTACGACTTAGTACGCGTTGCGTTAGATCATGCCCAGAAATTGGTGCATGGAGAGATGAAGAAAGGGAAGAGTATTGCGAACCGTCACGTTTCTGGCCCGCAATTGCTCGAGGGTTTCCGGCAGTACGTACTCGAAAATTACGGCCCGTTGTCATACCCCTTGTTGCAAAACTGGGGGCTCAAGACCACGCGGGATGTCGGTAATATTGTTTTTAATATTATCGAAACGGGGCTCTTTGGTCGCTCGCCCGAAGATAGCCTCGAGGCCTTTGTGAATGTCTACGATTTTAAGACGACCTTCCTGAAACCTTTCGAGCCTGAGCGTCGCGCCGACTAGGCTGTCACGAGGGTTAAGCTCTGAATTTTACTACAAGCCGGCAAGGTGCGAATCTTGGCCAGGATGGTTCGTTCTAGAAATTTCACCTCGGATTTTATCACGGAGTTTTCGCAGTGGATGATGAGTTTAGTTTCATTCACCACGCGGAGCGGGGCACAGCGTTTGGCAAGTTTGGGCGGGAGTAGGCTAGCCCAGTGAGCAAAGATGGCATCTTCGGGAACTGGCTGATCCAGTCGTAGTTTCTTAAATGCTTCTTGTACGGCTTCGTCTAAGGTTTTGATGGGGCGTTGGCTTGACCGGCTAGCGTCCTCGGGCAGGCCGCGGAGGTTCGCGAGTAAATTCAGGACGTGGCGAGAGAATTTTCCTTTCGCTTGACCTTCGGTGATTAAGGCTCGAATCAGAAACGGAACGTCCGTCATTTTTTCCGCCCGTAAGCAACGCTCGGGGGCATAGGCTCCGCCCACGACAACTCCAGTCGCCCCCGCATCGCGCGCACCTTCCCCATCATCTTTGGGGTCATCCCCGATGTGGACTAAGGCCGAGGTGGCGACTTGTAGTTTTTGGGCAACGAGTTGGAATGCTTTGGCCTCGGGTTTGGAAACGCTGGTTTCTTCCGATAATAAAATTAAATCGAAAAGTGTGGTGAGTTTTTTGCCGGCGAGGACCGCGTGCATGCGAGCGTCGGCATTAGAAAGTACTGCCAGTTTAATGCCGAGAAACCGTAGGGCCGTGAGGGTGTTCACGGTTCCAGGGGCGAGCCGCCAAGCTTTTTCATCGGCAAACACCTGCCAGCATTCACGGAAAACGACTTCAAATTTGGCCGAAGGGAGTTGCGCTCCGAAGCTGCGGAGTACGACCTCGCGCCAATAAGTTTCGGGGTTCTTTAGTTTAGGCGTCCCTCGTAACGCGAGCGTGAATTGTTCGTCGAGTTCTGTGCTGTTGACCGCGATGCCATGCTTAGCCGCGCATTGTGCATAGATTTTACCGACCGAGGGGTGGGGAAAAATCAATGTACCGGCTAAATCAAAGGAAACTGCATGGACCTTGGCCATTGGATAGCTTGTGCAACGTTGGGTGAAGGGGTTGAGTCGAGGCCATAGTGGCCAGCGGCAGGGGAATGGCACGATTTAAACGCCTCAACCTATTCACGTCCCTGCTTGTCTCGAGGCTTAGAAGGGTTTAGGGTCTTCCTATGCGTCTTACCTCCCAAGTTTTACTCTTTTGCGCCTCTTTGTTTATACTCGGCTGTGCATCGTCCTCGGGCACTAGTTCCCTGAAGTCCGTGCACAAGGTCTTCGTGGTGGATTCCGTAGCATCAAATTTGCCTGAAACGAATGCGCTGAGTAACGTCATCCATGATACGGCCGTACATGAACTCAATAGCCTCGGCTACGTCACCACGACTAACTCTACGGAAGCCGAAGCGATAGTTCGTTCGACTTGGCACACGCGTCTCGATGACAGTGGCCATAGCATTGTGTCGTTGTCTATTTCGGTTTTTGATAAGGCCGGACATAAATTGTTTTCAGGCGACAGTGGTTCTGCCGTGTTGAGCAGTTTTTGGAATGAGTCGCATGCCTCCTCAGAGGTTTCGAATATCTTAGTCCACTTGCCCCACGCGACTGCCGCGGACGCTTCGAAAACTAAGTAAATTTAGCGTTGGCGGAGCCGGACTTCGATTTCACTTAGCAATTTTCGGAGCTCCGGCATGGGGCTGCCAGCAGTTTCCCCGCGCCTTAGGGGTTCGGCCCATATGCCGCTGACCTCAACACTTCGTCCTGCTAAATAATCAATCAGGCTCGAAGGACGATAGGGTCCCATGGTCTCGGTGATGCTGAACTGTTGCTCAAGGTGTTGGTCGCTAAAAGGATAGCCTCGTGCGGCGGCCGCATGTTGAACTTCGAGCATTAAAGTTCGTGCTCGTTGCCGCAAGGTTCGGTCCGCTAAAATCCGATCGGTGGTGATTCCCCCGGCTGCAATGGCGAGTCCGTTGAAGGGGATGTTCCAACACAGTTTTTTCCAGAGGACGCTTTCAAGTGAAGCCTCTGCACGACAGTCCACCTTGGCCTGCGTGAAAATGGCTACGCACTGGGTGGTGGCGGCGGTGATGGCGTCGAGGCCGGAGGCCATACGAATATAGCCTGGAAGGGTATTTTCAATCACGCCGGGACTAGTGCGGTTAATACACACAAAACACAGCCCGGCGACGAGTTGAGCATCGGGTACTAACCCCATTAAATTTTCGATATTACCCATGCCATTCTGGAGCGTCAGTAGAATCGTCGACTCCTTGATCAGGGGTCGTACTAAAGCTGGTAAGACTTCATTAGCCGTGGCTTTGGCAGCAATCACGACGAGGTCGGCAGGGCCTAGAGTAGTGGTGTCGGGGTGTGCCGAAGCGACGTTGACCTGTTGTACACCTTTGGCTCCGCGAAGCTGGAGTCCCTTTTGACGAATCACCTCGTAGTCCGCCCGCGTAACCAGGTGAACTTCGTGGCCCGCTATGGCCAACAGGCCACCATACCAAGCCCCCACCGCCCCGGCCCCCACAACGACGATTTTCATGGCGTCTTGGGTAAGCGTTGCACCGCCGTGTGGCGGGCTTGAGGAAGTTTTTGAGGATAGTCTAAGGTAAAGTGCAGTCCACGACTTTCATGGCGCTGGAGGGCACACTCAATGATGAGTTCGGCAACTTGGATTAAGTTGCGTAATTCTAATAAGCGCGGTTCAATGCGAAAATTCCAATAGTATTCTCGGACCTCTTCGGCGAGGTTATCAATCCGGGTTTGTGCACGTTGGAGACGTTTAGTAGAACGCACAATACCGACGTAATTCCACATCGTACGGCGTAACTCATCCCAGTTATGCGCAATTACGACTCGTTCATCGGGATTGCCAGCTGAGCCATCGATCCACGCGGGGAGGTCTAAGTGTGGGCTCGGCATGGGGCTCATTTCCTGACTGGCGGAAGTGGCTCCATCGTGAGCGAGCACGACGGCTTCTAAGAGAGAATTAGAAGCGAGCCGGTTGGCCCCATGTAATCCCGTGCAAGCTACTTCACCTACGGCGTAAAGTCCTTTTAAAGTCGTGCGCCCTTTAAGGTCCGTGCTCACGCCACCACAGAGGTAATGTGCGGCAGGGACGACCGGAATGGGTTCGCGATTAAGGTCGAAGCCAGCCGCTAAACAGGTGGCGTAGATGTGGGGGAAGCGCTCGTGGAGATGCCCATTGGCAATCGCCGTGGCATCGAGGAGTACGTGCGGGGCTCCGTCGCGTTTCATCACGGAGTCGATGGCCCGGGCAACGACGTCACGCGGTGCTAAGTCGCCAAGTGGATGGAACTCCTTCATGAACGCATTGCCCTTGAGGTCGCGCAGGATGGCCCCTTCGCCACGCACGGCTTCAGAGATCAAGGCTCGTCTACCATCCGCGGTTTTGAGCGCGGTAGGATGGAATTGCACCATCTCCATGTCGCGCACTTCGGCGCCCGCACGATAGGCCATCGCAATCCCATCACCGGTCGCAATATCCGGATTGGTGGTGAATTGATAAACTTGGCCGATGCCTCCGGTTGCGAGAATGATGACTTTGGCGGCGAGGGTTTCGACTTGGTTCTTTTGCGTGTGTAACACGTGCAGACCTAGGACTCGATCTGCAGAGCTGCCTAAAGTGATTTTGGGGTCGAGTTTGGCTTGAGTGATTAAATCAATCGCGAGGTGATGCTCTAAAAGTGTGATTTTAGAGGTCTTACTGATGGCTTTGAGTAAGGCCGACTCGATGGCCTTGCCCGTCATATCCCGGGCGTGCAAGATGCGGCGTTGGGAGTGACCACCTTCGCGGCCGAGGTCAGGTTGGCCATTTTGGCCGTTCTCAAAGTGAACTCCCCACGCGATTAACTCGGCCACCCGGGCCGGGCCGCTCTCGACAATATGGCGCACGACGGGGTCGTCACAAAGTCCATCCCCGGCATCGAGGGTGTCTTGAATGTGACTATCAAAATTATCATTTTGGTCGGTAACGCAGGCAATGCCCCCTTGGGCCCAATTGGTATTGGACTCCGAACTGGTTTTCTTGGTTACAATCGCCACGGAATGGCCTTGATTCGCCAAGTTGAGCGCAAAGCTCAACCCGCCGATACCACTTCCGACGACGATGGCGTCATATGGGATTGCCATAAGCAGCAACGTAGAAGGTCAGGGCACGGCAACAAGCGGATTTGACGAAAAGAAGGTAATCGCTTACTCCCACCACCTCGTGGAAATCCTTTTAATCGGCTTTTGCTTACTTTTTTCGGCATTTTTTGTGCTGGCGGAGATGGCATTGGTTTCCTCGAACCGTAGTCGTTTGAAGAAAATGGCCGAAGAGGGTGACCGTGGGGCCCTCCGGGCTTTGGCCCTTTTAGCTGAGCCTTCGAAATTTTTATCAACGGTACAAATCGGGATGACCTTTGGTGGTATTATCGCGGCGATTTATGGTGGTCCACCGTTGGCCAGTCGCATCGAGCCTCATTTGCGGGAACTTCCCTGGGTGTGGGTCTCCTCCCATGCCATGGTGGTGGCTGGCGGCTTAGTGTCTTTTCTGATTGGGAGTCTAACTGTTATCTTTGCTGAAATCGTACCGAAGCGTTTAGCACTGCTAAGTCCTGAGCCCTTTGCCGTCGCCTTGTCACGTCCCATGGGCTTCATTGCCAGTTTGGCTTCTCCCTTGGTCAATGCCATGAGTTGGAGTGCCGATGTGGTCATGTCCTTTTTTGGGAAGAAGCGTTCGACCGAAGAAACAATGTCCGAAGATGAATTACGTTTACTGGTTGATCAAGGAATGGCTTCGGGTGTCTTACATGCTTCGGAGCACCGTATGGTGCATGGAGCCTTGTCGATGGATCGCGTGACGGCTGAGCAACTCATGACGCCGAGCAATCGCGTGGTGTGGCTGAATTTAGAGGATAGCGACGAAGTCAGTTGGCGCAAAATTGTGGCTTCGGGACACACCTGGTTTCCAGTTTTTAAAGGCAATCCCGACCGTCCGTTAGGCGTGGTGTCGGTCAAACGCTTGTGGGCTAACTTAGCTTTAGCGGGTAGTGCGGTGATTAAGGACTTAATCACGGAAGCACCCACCGTAGCGCCTCAAAGCAGTGGTACGCAGTTATTAGAACGCTTCCGCAAAGACAAAATGCACCTCGTTTTAGTGGTGGATGAATTTGGCCGAGTGCGCGGCGTGGTTTCTTTAAACGATGTTTTAGAATTCGTGGTCGGTGAGCTGCCCAACGAAGGGGCCGCACCGTCGAGCCATAAACCCGTGCGCCGCCGTGAGGATGGGAGCTGGTTAGTTGACGCCGTCGTGACCCTCGATGATTTTCGCGAAGCCACGGGAATGGTGGGGCGTTTTCCGGGCGAGGGCTCGGGGCGTTTTACCGCCATTTCTGGTTTTATCATGCGCACCTTGGGTCGAATCCCGATGGAAGGGGATCGCGTGGAAGCCTTGGGCCACGTCTTTGAAGTCGTCGATATGGACGGCCACCGACTGGATAAAGTCTTGGTGATGCCGAAACTGACTCAGCCTAAGTCTTAGAGTCGGACGGGAAGCCCAGCCTGCTTAAGGTATTCTTTGGCCTGCTGAACGGTGTAGGTACCAAAGTGGAAGATGCTGGCGGCGAGCACGGCACTGGCGCCGCCTTTTTTAAGCACTTCGGCGAGGTGCTCGAGGTTGCCCGCACCACCGGAAGCAATCAGGGGCACTTCGACCGCTTGGGCAATCGCGGCGTTGAGGGGGACGTCATAGCCTGACGCCGTGCCATCTCGATCCATACTCGTTAATAAGATTTCTCCCGCGCCGAGTTCGGCTACTTTTTTAGCCCAAGCAATGGCGTCGAGACCGGTGGGGTTACGTCCGCCATGGGTGAAAACTTCCCAGCGACCGGGGGCTACTTGTTTGGCATCAATGGCGACCACGATGCATTGACTGCCGAATTTACGTGAAGCTTCACGGATGAGTTCAGGCGTCTTTACCGCTGAAGTGTTAAGCGAGACTTTGTCGGCTCCCGCATTGAGCATTAAGCGAATGTCATCCAGTGAACGTAAACCTCCTCCGACCGTTAAGGGCATGAAAACTTGGTCGGCAGTACGCTCGACGACATCAATCATGGTTTTCCGTTCGTCACTGGAAGCCGTAATATCCAAAAATACTAATTCATCGGCCCCTTGTTTCTCGTAGGCCGCAGCTACGGCTACTGGGTCGCCCGCATCCCGTAATTCCGTAAACTTGATTCCTTTGACGACACGGCCGCCGTGCACATCGAGGCAAGGGATGATTCTTACGGAAAGCATGGAGAGACCATCGGTAGGCGAGGCGAGCAGGGAGGTAAAGTCAAACTACTCAAGAACGACGGTGACGGGGCCGTCGTTGACTAATTTCACCTCCATATCGGCACCGAATTGCCCCGTAGCGACAGGCTGGCCGAGGAGGCGACTGAGTTCGGCGACAAATAAATTAAAAAGCGGTTCGGCCACGGCGGGAGCGGCGGCCTCATGGAACGAGGGACGATTTCCTTTGGCGAAATTAGCCAGGAGGGTGAACTGACTAACCGCGAGGACGGATCCTCCCGAAGTGGCTAAATTAACCCCGAATTTACCCTCTGCATCCGCCATCAAGCGAAGTTTGCTAACGTCTTGGGCCAGTCGTTTAACGTCCTGCTCAGTGTCGCGTCCAGCAATGCCTACGAGGAGGAGGTAGCCCTTTTGAATCGCCCCTACGGTTTGCCCACCAACGTTGACCTCGGCACTTTTTACCCGCTGTAGCACGACTATCATTAGACCAGGGCCTCGAGAATCGTGCGCAGTTTCATTTCCGTCTCTGCCGCTTCGGCTTGAGGGTTGGAACCGGCGACGATGCCAGCCCCCGCAAAGGCACGAGCTTCATGGTTGTGGAGTCGAGCGCAGCGCAAGGCGACGAAAAGTTTTCCGGTATTACCATTTAGGCCGACCCAGCCCACCGCTCCTGTGTATAGTCCACGTTGGTGCGGTTCGAAGCCGGGAATAAAAGGTAGTGCCAAGTCGCGTGGTTTGCCACCGACTGCGGGGGTGGGGTGTAATTCACCAGCGATTTCTAAAAAAGTTCGATCTGCAGGCATAGTGCCTTCAATCGGGGTACGGAGGTGCATGACATTGCCCAAGCGAAGTAATTCAGGGCTTTGCGATGTCGCTGCCAGCACACCCACCATACGAAGACGTCGCAGGATAGAAGCCGTCACCGCACTATGTTCCCGTAAGTCTTTTTCACTGCTAAGGAGTGCTTCCGCGAGGCTGGCATCTTCGGAGGCGGATTCACCTCGACGCGTGGTGCCTGCGACCGATTCAGTGCGAATGGCACTGTCAAAAAGTGAAAGCAGCGTTTCGGGCGTGGAGCCAATTAAGGCGCCCTCGGGCTCATCCACTAAGAACGTGTGGCAAGGAGGGTTGGCTCGACGTAGTCGGTGCAGACTGCCGTAGGCATTAAACGGTTCGGGCCGACGCCAATCAAACGCTCGTGCCAGGACGATTTTTTCGAAGGCACCTTCGCGGATTAATTCGGTAGCGCGGGTGACCGCAGAGGGGAACCAATTGCCGCCAACTTCTGTCAGCACCGTGGGAATTTGCGTCCGCGTTGCGGGGGTTTCGGCTTTATAATTAAAATGCCGAAAGGCCTCGGCTTGTTGGGCTAAACTTTCGGCGATTCCCGGACGAACGGCCGCAGCGAGGGTGACTTGGGTTTGACCGTTTTCGGTGACGACTTGCCAGGCGGGCAGGAAAAGTTGCGAGGTGAGACCCGTTTGCGTTTTTTCGGGGTAGAACGGAAAAGTCGCAATGATGCGTGGTTCTGGGCCGATGCAGTGAAGGTCTTTTTTAAGTTGGCGGAGCCATAGATTGGCTTCGAGGAAACGCTGCGTGCCCGTGCCTTGCCAAGTTGCTACTGGCCTACCAGCTGCATGGGCTCGGTGGCGAGAGGGGTTTTCAAAAAAAGCTCGAGGTGCCGGCTCGTTGAGGGTTTCGAGTACTGCTAACGGATCCAATTCCGGAACGCTAAAAGAATAACTTATCCAGCCCTTTCCCGTCGCACGACGTTCCGCTTCCTGTAAGGCTTGCAGTTCGGCTTGGACGCTGATTTCTGCCACGTTAGAAGTAAGTAAACAGAGGCTGAGCGAAAAGTCGAATTAGGCCGGCTTTTCGGGCGTGGGTTCGATTTTAGGGAAAAGGATGCAGACTGCTTCCACTTTTTGTCCCGTGCAGGAATGGCCCCAAGTAAGTTGATTTTTAAAGGTTTGAGCCGGTTGGCCGCCGATATTGATAAGAATCTTATCGCAGGTGGCGGGCATTACTGGGGTTAATAACGTACTCACGAGACGTAAGCCTTCGGCTACGTGGGCCATGCAGGAGTCGAGGCGGGCACGGTCTTCCGGTGCGGTTGACTTGGCGAGTTTCCAGGGGGCGCGGGTCTCGATGTAAGCGTTTAAGGCGCTGATGAACACCCAGAGGGCTTCGAGGGCGTGGCTGATTTGATACTCGGCCATGAAGGCTTGGTATTTGGTTAACGTTTCCTCCCAGAGGCGGCGGAGATTCTTTTCCAACTCCTCATCGGCCGCCACTTGAGGGATGAGGCCTTGGTAGTGGCGCGTCACCATGTTCAAGAGTCGGTTCAGGAGATTTCCAAAGTTGTTTTGGAGATCGCTCGCATAACGAGTGTTAAAGGTGTCGTCGCTAAAGTTAGCGTCTTGGCCGACAGTCATCTCGCGACAGAGGTAGTAGCGGAAGGCATCAGCACCGTGGGTATCGACGAAAGCCATCGATTGGGTTGCATTGCCGGTGCTCTTCGAGGCCTTGGCACCTTTAATCGTCCACCAGCCGTGCACGAGTAATTGGCGAGGTGGTTCAATATTCAGAGCTTTCAACATGCATGGCCAATAGACGGCGTGAGGCGGGGAAAGGATGTCTTTGCCAATCACGTGGACATCAGCTGGCCACAGGTTCTTGGGGAGTACCGCAGAATAGTAATTCGTGAGAGCGTCAAACCAGACGTAGGTTACGAAATGAGGATCGAACGGTAATTCAATTCCCCAAGTCAGGCGCGACTTAGGACGGGAGATACACAAGTCATTCAAGGGCTCTTTCAGAAACTCGAGGACTTGATTGCGGCGGAAGTTTGGGCTGATGAATTCCGGGTGCGACTGAATGTGTTCAATTAACCAAGGCTGAAACTGCGAAAGTTTAAAATAGTAGTTTTCTTCCTGGGTAATGGTCACTTCGCCGTAAATTTCCGGCCACTCACCATTTTCATCCCGATCCTTTTCGTTCAGGAATTGCTCTTGGCGCACCGAGTACCAGCCCGTCTTGTTGGCTTTGAAAATGAGTCCCTGATCGAAAAGCTTTTGGAGGAAATCTTGGACGACCGTTTTGTGGCGCGTTTCGGTGGTGCGGATGTAATCGTCGTTGGAAATGTTGAGTTTCTTGAGTAGTTCTTGGAAAACGACGGCAACCTCATCGACGAGGACTTGGGGTGTTTTGTTTTCCTTTTGGGCAGTTTGTTGCACCTTCTGGCCATGTTCATCGAGTCCCGTCAGGAAATGCACGGCTTGCCCTTGCATACGTGCGTTGCGTGCAATGACGTCCGTTAAGACCTTTTCGTAGGCGTGCCCGAGGTGTGGGGTGCCGTTGGCGTAATCAATCGCCGTGGTGATGTAGAACTTACTAGACATGAAGGGAGAAGGGGAGTTAAAGCCCTGTGTCCGTGAGGACAATCCCAGAAGGCGTACGGGGTGCGATTCGGGCTAAAACCTCAGGAAACCCTAACTTAGCCTCCGGCCCGCACGATGTGGGGCTGGTAAGCGATTTCAAAGTGGTAGGTGTTGCCCACTCGCAGGGCCATCGGCTTATCGCGTTCTAAAACTTGATAGAAGTGAACCTTGCCCCAGTAGGTGCGTTGCTTGGGGTCGTCGCTGACGACTTTGGTTTCGCCCCAAGCGGCATGGAAGTCATCGCGCAAGACTTCGCAGCGGTGTGATTCAGGTCCCAGAACCAAGGCGTTACCAGGTGTCATGCGACTGTGGGTCGTGGCAATGGGGAGGACTAAACGAAACTCGTCCAAGGTAATCGCAGCCTTAGGGGTTAAAACGAAGCGCCCGACCATGCGGCCTCCGTTGAATTCCCAGTCGACTTTCAAGCTCGCGACATTGCTCGATAACTTCTCATCGCTATCGATGAGGTCAGGTTGATCATAGCGGAAGTGGTAGGTGTGGGCTTTGGTGCCCATTACGACCTGATTGTTTTTGCCGTAGAAGGAAGGGGTGTAAACTTTGCCGCCGATGGTGAACTCCGGGATGAAGGGCGAAGTGAGACGATTGGCGGGCCAATCGAGGACGCCTGGCATGTGCGGGAAGGCCAGCGAATCGGAGAAACGGTGGGTGCCAGAGGAGACGAGGGGAAGGATGACGTGTAATCCCGAATTGGGATCTTGATAAGAAAGCAACCCCTGTTCTTTGCGTGCAGATTTGTCGTAAGGGAAATAACGGCAAACGGGATTCTTATTCGTGCTCTTGGCGATCTCGAGTGAGCCACCGATGGTGCGCGTGAGGCGAGACCATTGAGAGAGGTAGCGAGCGGCATCGAAGTTAGCCATCCGGGTTGTGTGTCCCGGAATGGTGTCGCGTTCGCTATCGCGGATAACAATCGAGCCGTGTTCGACGTCGAAGAACGTCGTGAAGAAATTAGAATAGAGACGCAGGACTAAGTCGCGCCCGAGGAGTTCTTTGTCGGCAGCAATCCAGCGGTCACGCATCGCCTGCAAGATGAGGGTGATGCAGTGCATTTGACCATAGGCACCGATACCACGACCGTAGCACCAGCCCAAGCCATCATCGCGTACCGTGTCAAAAATCACGCGCAGGTATTTTTCCACGTGCACGCGAAGTTTGGGCAATTTAGCATCCCGCAATTGAATGTTGGCGTGTAATTGCAACGCTTGGCGGATGAAGATTAAGGCAACAATACCGTAGAGATCGAAAGTCCCGCCAAAATTATCCGCCGAAGCCGCCTTCGAAGTTTCGTCGTGGAAGCCACCCGAAGAAGCCGCCGTGATGCGTTCAAGGAAACGATCCACCAGGATGCCCGTTTCATCTTTTTTCGTTAACCCAAAAGAGAAGCGACAAACCGCTTTAGCGATGTCGAAAGCTTGCACGTGATCGTGGTGATCGCACGGAATTGCCAGGCGTTCATCGATGAGCTTTTGCGTTTCGGGGGCGAGGATTTCCCAGACAGGGTTACGCTCGCGAGTGGGACCGAAGGCGAGTAGACCAAGGCATGCAAAGGCCATGCCGTTGTCGGAGCCTTTGCTGAGTTTTACTTGGGCTGTGATGGTGCTGGCAACGAGTTGGGCGATGTTTTGACGCTCTAGGTTTAAATCACCCGTGGCACGAAAGTATTCCCCAAGGGCTAGGGCGACGTGGCCGGGCTCATCGGCTCGCGATACCTCCCCTTCAACCGGGATTACATTACCGTCGCTGGCAATGGAACTAAGATTCAGTTTAAGAAGTGATTTGGTCTGATCGAGACACTGGCTAGCGAAATTCAACATGCTTGAAGGGTTTGCATTGGGGCATAGAACAAGGGAGTCAATAACCCATCGTAAAAAAGTCGTTATTTTTTATATTAAAAATAGTTAAACCGCACATTAGCAATAATTTACGCTGATTTAGGTTTAAAACTAAAGTTGCGGATTTTAGTCCACCTTTAGCCTCCCTCCAGGCGACCTATTTTGACTCCGGAGAATCAGGGGGGTGCAGGGCGTGGATGAAAAATTCAAGACGCTTTTCACGCATATCACCTCGTTCACAGGCCCCGTGATTTGCCCCGGGGACGACGTGGAGTTCGAAGAGGTCTTTTTTGCCAGCCACCAATAAGGCGTCCCGAAGGTCGTAAGTGCATTTCACATCTACGTTCGTATCGGATTCTCCCACGGAGAGGAAAAGTTTGCCGGTTAGCTTGGCCGCATCAGTGGCGCAGGAGTTGGCGGCGTACCATGGGCCGATGGGGTAGCCCATCCATTGTTCATTCCACCAGAGTTTATCGATGCGATTGTCGTAGCATCCACAATCGGCGGCACCAGCTTTATAGAACGCTCCGAAATTTAATAAAGCGTGGGCGGTGTTTTGGCCTCCAGCTGAGCCGCCAAAAATCCCCACGCGGGAGAGGTCCATGCTCGGTTCGATTTTCGCTGCCTCTTGCATCCATTTGATGCGATCGGGGAACCCTGCGTCCTTTAAGTTACGCCAGCAAACTTGGTGAAACTCCTTGCCTCGATTGAAGGTGCCTAAGCCATCAATCTGCACGACGTAGAAACCATGCAGCGTAGGTTCGCGGTGGTTCATCACCCAAGCGTTGAAGGAGCGGGGGACAAAGGAATCCTGAGGGCCGGCGTAGATGTTTTCGAGGACGGGATAATGTTGTTTCGGGTCGAAGGGGTAAGGGCGATTGATGACGCCCCAGATTTCATATTTTTGATTACGATCTGTGGTGTGGAAGCGGATGGGGGCTTGCCAGCCAGCGGCTTGAAGCGGCTCAAGCGACTCGGTGGCGAGGACTTTAATCGCTTGGCCATCTTGGCCGCGTCGAAGCGTAAAGCTCGGGGCAAGGTCGACGCGCGAAGCAGTATCAATCAGGTAGCGCCGATGCGGGGAAAACTCCGCGGTGTGATGCGCGTCGCCTGGGGTGAGATCGACAAGGTGTTGGCCTTGTAAATCAACTTTGCAGGTGTGCTGGTAGTAAGGGTTTTCATTCGCGACCCGACCGAGGGCACTGAAATAGACCAGACCTTCGGTGGTATCGATGTGTTGTACTTGCTTCATCACCCAGTTGCCCTGAGTTAAAGCAAGGAGTGTGGCCCCGGTGTTGAGGTTGAGTCGGTAGAGATGCAAGTAGCCGCTTCGTTCTGACGTCCACAAAGTAGTATTTTCATCCAAGTCATAGCGGAACTTAGTGGCAAAGGTGTAGACGAATTTAGGGTCATGCTCCTTGAACAGGACGTGCCACTTTTTTTGGCGTGTATCGAATTCGAGCACACCATGACCCGTGAATCCCCGTTCGATGTATTCACTCCGGAGTCGAGTACTATCAGACGTCCACGCTAATTCATGGGTTTCAAAAGTCAGCGGCAATACTTCGGTGCTCGGGCTGTAGCCTTGGCCGCTGGCTATATTGAAGACCCACGTTTGGCGTACCGTTTGGGGATCTCCAGGCTTGGCATAAGGGATGTCCGTCTTGGTATTTTTAACAGAATTAACGACCGTGTATAAACGCGTGGCAATGCGGTGTTCGCGCCAAATTGCAAAGTGTTGGCTATCTGGAGCCCAATGAATGCTCCCCGTAAAACCATCCTCGGCCGTGCCATCATTGGTTAACGCGTGCGGCAGGGTTTTATCCCGGAGCGACTCTAAAATAATATTACCATCTTTAAGCGTCACTTGCCAATGTCCGTCGGGGGACACGTTAGTGACTTTGGAGAAATCAAGGTGGCGTTCAGGGGTTCCGGTATTTTTATTATTCTGCGGAGTTTGCCGCGAAGAGGTTTTAACGGGCGTGAGCTGATCTACGCCATTCCAAGTCCACGCTTCCCGATCATTTTCGAGACGCAATTGACCGTCATTGAGTGGGACGATACGCGTGAAGGGCCAATTCTTGGGGTTGAACTCTTTATTTAATAAATTTTGGAACGCTTTTTGGAGTGCCGCGTTCTCAAACGCCGGACGCAAGTTGCCGTCGGCACTATGCACCAAGTACCACGTGGGTACACCTTGCTCATTTTTATGGCGGTACACGAGCCACTCATCATTAGCCGACCACTGCACCCCCTCTAGTTTAGTGGGTGGGGCGTATTTTATCCAAGCCTCGTATTGCTTCTGCCATTCGGACGTGGTGGCAGGGATGGCACAAAGCCACAACGGGCTTAGCAAGGTAAGAAGGCGAAGAACCATGGGGTATTTACCCATGGGTAAGAGAAACCCTTTTAACCGTCAATTAAGACTAGGAACAGTTCCTTTGGGCCGTGGGCACCGAGTACTAGAATCCGCTCAATATCACCCGTGCGGCTCGGTCCGGTGATAAAGGAAAGCATGCTGGGAAGTTTTTGCCCATAGCGCTCTTTAATTTGGCCGATGGCATCAGCTAAGTCGGGTACGACCTGGGAGGTGCGGGCGATGACGACGTGGGCGGGGGGGAGGACTGATAGAGCCCGCCCGCCGGAGGTTTGGCTGCTGACGAGGATGGAGCCCAGTTGGGCCACAATCGTTTCACATGAAGTCAGGCTAACGTCGCACTGTTCCAATTTTTGCTTATTAAAATCGGCGTCGGCTTGCCAGGTTTGACACGCTAAACTCTGGGCAATGGGCGTGACGAGGGGGTGGCCTTGGTAAGCCACTTGTTTCCAGCCTTTCTCTTGAGAAAGTAATTTGACCGCTTCAACCGCGAGGGTCTCGTTGGGCACACGGACTAAGACCGTTTTCAATTTAGCCAGTTGGCCTTCGAGGATCGCTAAACTTTCCGTTAAACTTTCCCCTCCATCGGGGAGCCATTCCTTTCCTTGTGGCGGATGGTTGGTCGGTGTGAGCGGAGCTTGCAGGTGCGGTTGGGGTGCCTTGACCTGGAGGGCTTCGCGGATGCGACCTAAAATATTTTCGCGACTACTCATGGTTTTGGTCTTTCCACTGTGCGCGGAAGGATTGACTGGGTGGCGTGGGTAAATCCCGGGTCTTTAACCAAGCACTTAAATAGGGTAGTGGGAGTTTCTTTAAGAGCGGCAAGGTGGTGCGGAAAACTTTACCTCCGAAGGCAAAAAGTTTGGGCCGTTGAATCACAAAATTAAAACCAAAGTGGAACACCCGATCAAAGAGGGTGGGATTCGTCTTCACCGCATTGCGACGGTTATGTAGCAAGTGGTGGTGTAAATCGATGCGGACTGGGCAGGCATCGGTACATGCCCCGCACAGCGAAGAAGCACCCGAAAGGTGATTCCATTGTTTGAGGCCACGTAAGTGAGGTGTGATGACGGAACCAATCGGCCCCTGATACGTCGTGCCGTAGGCCAAGCCGCCAATATTTTTGAAAATCGGACAAACGTTGAGACAGGCTCCGCAACGAATGCAGTGCAGGGCGTCCCGTTGTTCGGGGTCAGCCAGTAAGCGAGTCCGGCCATTATCTAAAAGCACTAAGTGGAATTGTTCTGGTCCGTCGCATTCACCCTTTTGACGTGGTCCGCTGTAAAGGGTGTTATAGCACGTCATCGGCTGACCCGCCCCAGCCGTGGCTAGCATGGGCAAGAGGATCGCAAGGTCATCCAAGTTCTTAACGACTTTTTCGATACCGGCTAAAGCGATGTGAATCTTCGGGAGTGCCGTTGTGAGACGGGCATTGCCTTCGTTTTCGGTGATGGAAATTTGACCCGTTTCAGCGACTAAGAAATTGGCACCGCTGATGCCGATGTCGGCATCAACGTAAAGTTGGCGTAAGTGACGCCGGGCAATCATGGTTAATTCCTCGGGACTGTTGGTGGGGGCGGTGCCGAGGTGTTTAGTGAAAAGCTCGCTGATGGCTTCGCGTTTCACATGCATGCATGGGAAGACGAAGTGGTACGGCGCTTCGCCTCGTAACTGTTGAATGAATTCTCCCAAATCGCTTTCAACCACACCATAGCCAGCCTTTGCCAGGGCGTCGTTGAGGTGGATTTCCTCCGACGTCATGCACTTCGATTTGATGATTGCTTTGGCTTTGGCGTCGGCGGCGATTTTTAAAATAATTTCGCGGGCTTCGGCAGCATCTTGGGCCCAGTGAACCACGCCCCCATTCTTTTCAAAATTACCGACGAACTTTTCGAGTTGGTTGCCGAGGTCATTGACGGCACTCCACTTAGCCATGGAGGCGGCATCGCGGGCTTTTTCCCAACTGCGAAAACGGGCCTTTTGGAGGTCGCGATTAACGTAATAACCTCCGAGGGCTTTGCGGATAAAGGCACGTTGGTCGCCATCGGCGGTGCTGACCGAGGCGTCTTTCAGAAAGATGGCTTTGGGATCAGACATGTCAGGAGGCCTCGTTGGCGAGCACTTGTGACAAGTGAAGTGGTCGGATGGGTTTGCCTTCGCGGGAGAGCCAACCGCCGATTTGTAGCAAGCAGGAGGGGTCGGAAGAAACCACGAACTCGGCTCCGGTGCGCACTAAAGCGCCACCTTTCACTTGCACCATGGCGGTGGAAATCATGGGGAACTTGGCCGAAAACAGCCCCCCGAAGCCACAGCAAGATTCGCCTTCCTCGGTTTCAATCAGTTCGAGTCCCTTGACCGCTCGGAGTAATTGCCGGGGTTCTTCTTTAAGACGCAGTTCCCGCAAGGCGTGGCAGCCGTCGTGGTACGTCACCTTATGGGAGAACTTGGTACCCACGTCTGTCACGCCAAGTTTCTTAACTAAGAACTCGGCGAATTCAAAAGTGCGTTGTGCTAAATCATTCGCCTCGGCCTCTTCAGGTTGTCCCTTGAAAAGCTGTGGGTAGAAGTTGCGCATCATCGCGACGCAGGAACCAGAAGGCCCCACGACCACTTCCGAGCCACGAAAGACTTTGAGAGCATGACGGGCCCCTTCGCGTGCTACGTCCCACTGTCCGGAGTTAAAGGACGGCTGGCCGCAGCACGTTTGTTCGCTACGAAACTCGACGGTATGTCCTAAGCGACGTAAGACCTGTGCGGTAGCGAGGCCCACCTGAGGGGTGAGCTGATCAACGAAACAAGGGACAAAAAGGGAGATGCGCACGAATTAGCGTAAGAAGGCCTCGTGGAGACCGCCGTCGACGGTAATGATTTGTCCGGTGGTCTTCGAAAGGCGTTGCGTCACTAAGAGGAAATAGGCCTCGGCTTGGTCGGCAGGCGTAATCGGATTCTTCGTGAGGGTGCGATCGGCGTAGAAATGGGACAGTTTCGTCGTTAACGAATCGGTGGCTTCGTCGTCGGTGTAAGGAATGTTGTACTTCGCGAGCGAGGCGATGACGCGGTCGCGAGGGAACATAGCGGAACCTTGGACGACCGTAGCTGGAGCCACGCCGTTCACGCGCACGAGCGGTGCGAGTTCCATGGATAATTCGCGCACCAAGTGATTAGCTGCAGCCTTGGAGGTATCGTAGGCCACGGAGCCTTTCTTGGCGACGGCCGCGTTGGCACTCGTCGTCAAGACGAGGTTACCGCGGAGGCCTTGCTCTTTCCAAGTCTTGTAAGCTTCGTCGGCAACCAGGTAGCTACCCGTGACGTTGAGGCTGAACGTGAGGGCCCACTTGTCGTCAGGAATATGACCGGTCGTGTCGGGCGAAACGAAGATGCCCGCCGTGACGCAGATGGAGTCAAAGCCACCGTAAGCAAGAGCCACTTGATCCAGCATGCGACGAATCGAGGCACGATCCGTGATGTCAGCGGCTAAGCCCAAGGCTGGACCGCAATTCGAGAGACCCGTGCCGGCGACGCCGATACCCGTGCCGAGTTTATCGGTGATTTCTTTGGCCGTGGCTTGGGCGGCTTCGGCGTTCTTATCGACGCATACAATATGGGCACCGTCTTTAACGAGGCGGTGAGCCGTTTCTTTACCAATGCCCGAGCCGGCACCGACGACGATGATGATTTGGCGCGCCAATTCTTTTTCGGCGGGCATGCGTTGCAACTTCGCTTCTTCGAGTAACCAGTACTCGATGTCGAAAGCTTCTTGAAGCGGTAAAGCGATGTATTGGTCGATTGCTTCGGCACCTCGCATGACCTCTACGGCGCAGTTGTAGAACTCAGCGGTCACGCGAGATTCAGATTTATCTTTACCCCATGCAATCATCCCTAAGCCAGGGATGAGGACCACCGTGGGATTGGGGTCGCGCATCGCAGGGGAGTTCGGACGCTTACAGGTTTGGTAGTAATGGGCGTAGTCTTGGCGGTACTGCGTGAGCCCTTCGGCTAATTTAGTTTTGAGGGCGGCCACGTCTTCTTTTTGAGGATTCCAAGCCACATACAGCGGCTTGATTTTCGTCCGCAAGAAGTGGTCGGGGCACGAAGTGCCCAAGGCGGCGAGACGGGGGGCGTCGTGCGAGTTGACGAAGCGGAGGATCTTGGCGTCGTCCTGCACCGTGCCGATGAAACGCTTTTCTTTAGAAACCTGACCGCGGAGCCAGGGCAAGATGGCGGCGAGGGTGGCGTGGCGTTGTTCTTCGGGAAGCGTTTGGTAGATTTGACCTCCGAAGGCCTTGGCGTCGCCGCCCTTAGCTTGGTATTTTTCTTCGATGTAAGACGCGGCTTGCTCGATCATGCTGAGCGTCAGTTCATAACAGGCTTTATCATCATCTGCCCAAGAGATGAAGCCGTGTTGACCCATCATGATGGCTTTGATGTCAGGTTGCTTTTGCGAGATGGCCTGCATTGCGAGACCCAGTTCAAAGCCGGGACGCATCCAAGGTACATAAGCCATTTTACCACCGAAGATTTGCTTCGTGAGGGCTTCACAGTTTTTCGACGCCGCAATCGCAATGATAGCGTTCGGGTGCATGTGGTCGACGAACTTGCCTGGCAAGAAACTGTGCAAGGGCGTGTCGATCGAGGAAGCGCGAGGGTTGAGGTTAAAGGTCGCGTGATTATACATCCCCACCATGTCGTCTTCTGCGGCAGACTTTAGACCCTTGTCGGCGCGAGCGGCGTAAGACTTTTGCAGGCCAATCAGTTTGTCTTGGTAGAGGGAAGAGAAGTTTTCCCGTTTGCTGGTGCGCAAGTCACCGCCCGAACCCTTAACCCAGAGTACCAAGGTGTCTTGGCCCGTGAGGGGGTCTTTCTCGATGATTTTCGAAGACGTGTTACCGCCACCGGTGTTGGTGATGCGTTGGTCGGCACCAAGCTGATTGGAGCGATAGACCAAGCGACCCACAGGGTCTAATTTGGCCGCTACGGCATCATTCCAAAGGTGGGAAACGTACTTATAGGAGGACATATTGGGAGCTAGTAAAGGGGGGAGGGGAGTAGGGTTAGGAGGTTTTATAATCTTTTTAAACCATTAAACTTCACTTGGGCCTTGGCCCAGTCGGCACTGGGTTGGGGGTGGTAGGTGACCACTTCGAAGGAGTTACGGACTACCTCACGGAGTTCCTTTAAGTTCTTTAACTCCTTCATAGCAATGGCTTGCACCAGAATATTACCGGCAGCCGTGGCCTCGACGGGGCCAGCAATCACCGTTCGGCCGGTGGCGTTGGCGGTGGCTTGGTTCAGCAGCGCGTTTCGACAACCGCCTCCCACGATGTGCAGGGTCTTAATTTGGCGGTCGGTCAACTTTTCCATCGCATCCATCTCGACTCGGTAGAGCAGGGCGAGGGATTCGAGGATGCAACGGGCGATTTCGCCATGCGTCCGGGGAATGGGTTGCTTGGTTTCGCGGCAGTAATCTTGAACCTTCTTCACCATGTCGCCTCGTTTGGTGAAACGCTCATCGTCAGGATGGATGAAGGAACGCAGGGCAGGGGCTTCGGTTGCTAAGCGGGTGATTTCATTGTAGTCGGAGATCTCACCCTTCTCCATCCATTCGCGACGGCATTCTTGGAGGACCCAGAGACCAACTAAATTCTTTAAGAAGCGCGAGGTGCCACCAAAACCGACTTCATTCGTGTAGCGAGCTTTGCGAACGGTCTCGTTGATCAAGGGTTGCTTCATTTCGACTCCCAGCAGCGACCAAGTGCCCGAGGATAAATAAGCCCAATCTTCACCTGCTTGGGCGGGCACGGCGGCCACCGCAGCGGCAGTGTCGTGGGCACACGTCGTGACGACTTCAGTTTGGCGTAAGCCGGTTTCTTTGGCTAAGTAGGGCAACATTTTGCCTAACTTCGTACCTGGCTTAACCGCTTTGGGGAAAAGGTGACGGGGAATTCCGAGCTTTTTCAATAATGGCCAAGCCCACGTGCCACGCTGTGTGTCCCAGCATTGGCTACCCGAGACCAAGGTTTCTTCGGCTAATGCCTGACCGGTGAGTAACCAAGTGATGTAGTCGCCGATGAGTAAAAACTTGTCAGCGAATTTTATAAGATCGGGACGCTTTTCAACATCATCAAACAATTGATAAAGCGTGTTGATGGGCAGAGATGCGATGCCTGTGTGGGCAAAAAGTTTAGCTGGAGAAACTTTTTTCTGCGCCCGCGCAAAGGCCTGGAAACTACGCTCATCGCGATAGGTAAAGGGCAAGGACAACATCGGTCCATCGCCTTTAAGTAGTACGTAATCTACCCCCCAAGAATCGCAGGCGAGTGATTTGATTTTACCGCGCTTAGCACCCTTGGCTAAACCGATGCGAATTTCCCGGAAGATCCGCACGATGTCCCAACGCAGCGTGCCGTTGGCCGTGATGGCACCGTTGGAGAAACGGTGAATCTCTTTCATCTGGAGACGGCCGTTCTTTAACGAACCATGAATAATCCGACCCGACTCAGCGCCGAGGTCAATCGCGAGGTAATTGGACATGGAGTAAATTAGATAGCCGTTAACACGTGGTCAGGGGCTAACTTAACGCGAGCCTTTTGCACCGAACCAGCATCGGCATCGGTCACTAAAAACAACGGACTCACATCACGGGTCACGGCACAAGGGCCACCGCGGCCCAGCTTAACTTTATTCATGCAAATCAGAACTTCGTCGGAGCGACGGATGACTTCGCGTTGTTGGTGCGAAATATCGCGTTGGGAATTCCAGAGACCATTTTCGTCGATGCCTTCAGCACCGAGCAAGGCCACGTCAAAGTTCCAGCGGGCAACTTCTTCTAAAGTACGATCACCAGCCACCATGGCGTGGCGCGTGAGGAATAAACCACCGGGAATGTAAACCTCGACCCCAGGCAAAGAGGAAATCAATTGGGCAGTTGGTAAGCAGGTCGTGACAATTTGCAGGTCGGGAACGCTGGCGGCGGCAATGGCTTCAGCGGCGAAGAAAATCGTCGAACCCGAGTCGAGGTAAACGGTCATCCCAGGTTTAACGCGTGAGGCTGCGAGATTACCAATTTTGCGTTTCGCTTCGGCGTCTTCAATTTTGCGATCATCGAGCGGTGGGAAGTTACGATTAAAATCCGACAATGCACCGCCGTGAGTGCGCGTGATGCGTCGCTGACTTTCTAATTCTGTTAAGTCACGGCGGGCCGTGGCCTCGGAGACATTAAACTGTTTGCAGATTTCCAGAACCGGAACGTAGCCAACTTTACCGAGGAGTTTGGCGATAGCTTCACGACGAGCTTCAATAATGTGGCGAGCGACTTTCATAAAGAGGCTATTTAAATGACCGTTATATGGTAATCAATCAATAGCTCTTTTTAATTGATTGTTTGCTAGGTTTATTTCGCACAATATACATTATGTCTAATTATAAATAAGACAAATAACCGCTTGTTTTAACCATTTTGGGCTTCGAGGCTTGTGGGCTTCAGCTACCTTTATGGCTTACCCCATGGCTCGGGCCCTACATTTCCCCCTCTTTTTGTGCATCTTCGCGCTGTTTTCTGGTCTGGGTTGCAAAACGAACTCTGATCAGGCGACCACCCCCGTTAACCCTCTGGCCAATCTGCCGGTAGAGAAAAACCCGAGTGGCTTGGTCATTGTTCAAGGTAATACGTCCCAAGGATCTGAGCCACGTCATGCTCCCATTACGATGCTGATTCTGCATCACACGGCTGGTTCACTGGCTAGTTCTTACGACGTGCTGCAAGGTCGACTGCCTCATCATCAGGTGGGCATTCATTACCTAGTCACCGATGAACCCCAGCCACGCGTGATTCGGATGGTGCCAGAAGATCGCGAGGCGTTTCACGCCGGTCATAGCGCTTGGCGTAACTTGGAAAGTTTAAATCAATATTCTATCGGCATCGAAATTGTTAACTTGGATGGTAATGTGCATCCCTACCCTGCAGCTCAAAAAGAGGTCGTGCTCAAACTCTGTGAAGATATTTTAAAGCGTAATCCTGGAATTAAACCTACAGAAGTTTTAGCTCACTCGGATATCGCGGTGGGTCGCAAAATTGACCCGGGTTCATTTTTCCCCTGGGCTTCTTTTGCGCTGCATCAAGTCGGCGTGTGGCCTTTGAATTCAGATGTGCAATCGTTCCTCCGCACCGCTCCCACGGCGTCACCTGAAGAGATGCGTCAGATGTTGGAACAATACGGCTATCACCTAGAGGCTACGGAGGCCGGTTTGAAAATGGGCATTGAAGCGTTTCAGCGTCACTTCCGTCCCACGAAGGTGGATGGGATTGCCGATGCCGAAACTGTGGCGACTTTACGTGCGCTCTTAAAACGTTACCCGCCCTCTCCATTGCCAGCGACCTTCAAGACTGCTTCGAAGTCTAAGGTTTAATTTGGTAGCCGAAAGGTTTGAGGAATTTATTCAGGTAACCTCGCAACAAATCTCTTTCGGGGTATTTAAGGAGGTCGAGGAAGACGGCGTAGAATGCCATACCCAGTAGTCCGGCAATCCCCATCGAAATTAACAGGTTCAGCTTTTCATTGCAGCGATGCAGCATCCAGCGGTGTAGCACGCTGTAGGTTTGAAAAGTAATCAGCGCCATGATGAAGGAGCCGATGATGACTTGGACCGTAGGTTTCCAGAGCGACTCGTCGAGGAACTCAGGACATTTCTCGCGGAGGTAACGTCGGAGGATGAAGTACTGCCAAATCGTTGAGATGGCATTGGCGGTAGCCAACCCCGTGATGCCGTAGCCTAGCCAGAGGGCTAAAATCGACGCGACGGCGTTAACTCCAAGTGCGTGAATCGCCGCCCGCAAGGTGGCTGGCGTGAGTCCCGCCACGTTCAAGGCTCGAGTGGCCATCGAGATCATGGCATAAAACGGCATTGAGATGGCAAAGATGGCTAAGAGGTCGCCTGTCGCTTGGCAGTTTTCCTGACTGAATTTACCAAATTGAAACAGCAGTTGTACAATGGGGTTTGCCAAGGCCATCAGGCCGAAGGCGGCACCCACATTCACAGCTAAAATTAATCGCATGCCGCGGGCATAGTTGCGCGATAAACTAGGATGATCGCCCGCCGCGTAGGCTTGGGCTAAGGCCGGGAACATCACGACGGCAATTGAAGCGGAGAATAAACCAATGGGTAATTCGACAATGCGATTAGCAATGTAGTAGAAAGTTAAGCCCGCATCGCTCGACTTAAAAGCTAAGCTGCGAGAGACGATGAAGTTGATCTGTTGAATGCCGGCCCCTAGCGCCGCAGGGATAAATGCCGTACGCAAGGTTTGCCAGGCGGGTTCGTCCACGACTTCTGATCCCCAGCGCCAGCCTTCTTGATGAAGTCCGCGTAGAGGAATTAATAATTGAAGCATCCCGCCGACTAAGGCACCGGCACAGAGCCAGAGGGCTTTCCCCATGTCAGTCTGTGCGAGGTTTTCGCCGAAGAAACCTAGTCCAATAATCATGCACAGGTTGAGCATGCTGGAACCGATTTCAGCTAAACCAAACCGACCACTGAGGTTGACGGCCGAAGTGAACAGGGCGGCAATACAGATAATGGGCATGTAGGGCATGCACGCCGCCGTCAGCGTGGCGACGTTCATGTCTTGGGGTCGCACCAAGGCCCAGAGGATGGCCAAGGCCATGCTCGCGAGTGTAATCCCAATCATCCACGGTAACACCCGCCGTAAGATATGATTTAAGAAACGAAAAGCGGCGGGCTTACCATCTTGAGCTGTCTTGCGTGCTAAGACCGGTACAATCGCGGCGGTTAAAGCTCCTTCGCCTAATAAGCGTCGAAAAAGGTTGGGGATTTGGAAGGCAAAAATAAACGCAGCACCAATCGCCGAAGCACCGAAAACCGCGGCGGTTAACTGATCGCGTACCAAGCCCAGAATTCGTGAAACCATGGTCCACGAAGCGGTCTTCGCCATATCCCGGTACTGGCGAGCCTGCTCTTGCATGACTTAAGGTAACACGGCACGCATGCCTTCGGCTAACACGGCACGCAGGGCTGGGATGATGTCGGTGCGGGGGACTTCAGCCTCGGAGCGATCGGTTAAGCTCCGAACTTTGGTCACACCTTTGGCCACTTCACTGCCACCGTAGATGAGCGCATAACGCGCACCAGCGACTTCGGCGGCATGAATTAATTTGGGAAATTTGCCGTCGTGGAAATTGTATTCAACGCGGAAACCGGCATGGCGCAGGCTGGCGATGTCGTTCAACGCTGCCGTCCGTGCGTCTTCGCCCAGGATCATGACAAAGAAGTCTGGTCCATCGGCGTAGGCAGGAATTAATTGCTTTGCTTCTAGTAAATCGCGCACGGTGACGTCGCCCATGCCAAAGCCTACTGCGGGCAAATCAGGGCCGTGCATCTTTTTGACTAAGGTGTCATAGCGGCCGCCGCCGGCGAGCGCGCGGGCTTCGCCGCCCGTTTCAAAAGCTTCAAAGACAAAGCCTGTGTAGTAGGCCAAGCCACGGACGATGGTTAAGTCGATGGTCAGACACTCTGCAAAACCCAAGGCGTGCAAGGTGTGAAGCAAGTGTTTCCAGTCCTGGAGACGATTTTGCATCGCCTCATCACCTGCGGCTAATTGCGTTAGGCCTTCGAGTGAATTGGTGCCTGCAAAGGTGCGGGCGGCTTGGAGGGCATGAGCCGCATCAACGTTCGTGCCGGTTAAGGCTGCCGTCATTGCCGTTAACAAATCGCTCGGCGTACCGCGTTCGAGTTTATCGACGACGCTCAAGACCGCGGCAGCATGCGATTCGGGAATCCCGAGGCTCGCTAAGTAGCGGAACCAGAGCGTGCGATCCGAGATGCGGATGCGGAAATCTTTTTGCGTTAAACCAAAGCCCAGTAAGCAATCGGCACAAAGGGCCATGATTTCAGCATCGGCAGCCGGACCCGCTTCACCGAGTAAATCAGCGTTCAGTTGATAGAATGAACGCAGGCGCCCTTTTTGCGGTTTTTCGTAGCGGAAGTTTTCGCCAATCGCAAACCAGCGAATGGGCTTAGGTATCCCATTGGCTTTGGCACCGACCATGCGGGCCAGCGATGGCGTCATTTCTGGACGGAGGCTTACTTGGCGTCCGCCTTTATCTTCAAAGTTGAAAAGCTGTCGGACGATTTCCTCGCCTGATTTTTCAGTAAAGAGTTCCAGCGGTTCGAGGACGGGAGATTCCCATTCACGGAAACCGTAGCGACGGCAACTCTGCCGCCAAACGTTCATGATGTGCCCTAATACAGCACGATCTTCAGGGTAAAACTCCCGGAAACCTGGGAGCGTACGAATGTCAGACATCGCGATTAAAGCTGCGGAGGCTGCTGCACGGGTTTCTCGAGGTCGAAGGACTTCAGTTTGGCTTTCAACTCTTTACCGGCTTTAAATTTAATCACCGCACGCTTGGGGATTTTCACGTCGGTCTCGGGGCGATTTGGATTTCGTCCGATGCGCTCTTTGCGCACTTGTACTTGGAAGACGCCGAAGTTGCGCAATTCCACATCACGGCCAGACAGCAACGCTTCGCTAATGGCATCGAGGGTCATTTGCACACTATCGCGGATGTGCTTTTGTGGGTAGCCCTTCTCGGTGAAAATTTTAATAACGATGTCTCGCTTAGTAAGGTTGTTGGACATGGCCTATTCGTAGGTGTTGATAGACAAAGGCATAGGAAAGGCGTGGAGGCAATACCGCACGCTAAAAAACATTATTCGAGGTTTTGGACTTGTTCCCGGATACGCTCGATTTCCGTTTTAGCCTCTAAAACCAGCCGAGTCGTGGCAATTTCGGCCGCTTTACTGCCGATGGTGTTTACCTCCCGCAGGAGTTCTTGGACTAAAAAGTCGAGTTTTCGGCCCCCTAAGGGGGTCACCAGCTCACGCTCAAACTGGTCGAAGTGGCTCTGTAGACGCACGAACTCTTCGGTGATGTCGCAGCGATCCGCATAGAGGGCGAGTTCTTTGAGTAAGCGCTCATCTTGAAGGTCTAAGCTCAGACCAGCGTCTTGCAGGCGCTGATGAAGCAACTTGAGGTGTCGGGCGGGAGCACTCTTTTCATGCTCCGCCATCCCCGCCGTCAGTTGGCGCAGATTTTGTAAACGTTGTCGTAAGTCTTTAGCTAACGCCTGCCCTTCCTGTTGGCGCATCCTGACAAGTTGAGTGAGGGCGGTTTGGAAGGTTGCTTGAAGCGTCGCTTCAACTTCGGAGAGTACGGGTAAGTTAGCGGAGTTGTGTCGGCGCGACTCGGCTAAGCGTAATAAAGTTTCGAGCGAAGGGGTGAAAGGAACTTTGGCCTGTAGTGCTAAGTGTTGTAATTCTTGCAGTGCTTGGAGGGTTGCGGGCGTATCCCAAGTCGTCGTCGCAGTGCCTGATGCGGCCGTGAAATTCAGGCGTGCGGTGATTTTACCGCGTTGGAGTTGGGCTTTAATCCAAGCACTCGCCGTGTGTTCGAGCGTCGGCCATTCGGCGGGACCGTAGACCGCGATTTGCAGGTTCTTCTGATTGACGGAGACAATCTCGAGTACGCCATTCGAAGTACCGAGCGAGAATTCCGCGCGGCCAAAGCCAGTCATCGAATGAACGCTCATGGGTCTTAGAGTTTAATTTCTGTGCCCATCGCTCGGGCAGCACTCCAGACATCTTTATCTCCACGACCGGAAAGGTTAATCAGGACGAGCTCCTTGGCAGACCGTTTTGCAGCGGTTTTGAAGCCGTGGGCCAAGGCGTGGCTGGATTCTAAAGCAGGAATGATGCCCTCGGTTCGGGAGAGTAACTGGAAAGCCTCGAGGCATTCTTGGTCCGTGGCGTAAGCATAGCCGATGCGACCCCGTTCACGGTAGTAAGCGTGCTCTGGTCCGACAGCGGCGTAATCTAAGCCCGCCGAGACCGAGTGCGTGCCTTCGATTTGACCTTCTTCATCCATCAAAATATGAGTCATGCATCCTTGGAGGACACCTAATTTGCCTCCAGCAAACCGAGCGGCGTGCTCCCCGAGTTTGATCCCGCGACCCCCTGCTTCGACTCCCGTCAGGCTTACTTGAGGTTCGTCGAGGTATTCAAAGAAAGCACCAATCGCATTGGAGCCACCGCCCACACACGCTACGACTTCATCGGGGAGGCGTCCGGTGGCTTTGAGCATTTGCGCTTTCGATTCCATCGAGATGATGCGGTGGAAGTCGCGCACCATCATCGGATACGGGTGGGCTCCATAGGCCGTGCCTAAGATGTAGTGCGTCTCGCGCACATTCGTCACCCAATCGCGCATGGCTTCATTGACGGCTTCTTTGAGCGTCTTTTGACCTGCCTCGACGCCGCGTACTTCGGCACCCATGAGGCGCATGCGGTAGACGTTCAGGGCCTGGCGTTCCATGTCTGTTGCGCCCATGTAAATCACACACTGTAGACCGAAACGGGCGCACACGGCGGCCGTGGCCGTTCCGTGTTGGCCGGCACCGGTTTCGGCGATGATGCGTTTCTTGCCCATGCGGCGGGCGAGGAGGGCTTGGCCGATGACGTTATTAATTTTGTGGGCTCCGGTGTGGAGCATATCTTCCCGTTTCAAAAAGATTTTGGCGCCCCCGAAATGTTTTGTCAGGGCTTCGGCAAAGTAGAGGCTCGTGGGTCGGCCAGCGTAGTCGCGCAGCATCGTTGCAAAGTCGGCCTGGAACTGCGGATCTTGGCGGGCTTCTTGGTAAGCTCGAGTTAAGTCGAGCAGCGGCGTCATCAAAGTTTCTGGAACGTAGAGTCCCCCGAACTGACCAAAGCGTCCGTGGGCATCGGGAACGCGGAAGCGTGGTTCTTGAGTGGGGATGAGGCTGGAGGCCGACATAAAATAAAAGTTAAGAGTGGTTATAAAGCGAGCAAGCTGCTGAAGGGCAAGCGACAAGGACGAATTGAAGCACGCTTGCTCGTTGGACGATTTTAATCCAATACCTTGGCATGTCCAAATTTCTAGGGGTGCTTTTCCTTTTACCATACTGCTTGTGGGGCGCCACGACGACCGAAGTATCCCCGCAAGAGGCCCAAGCTGGCTTCACGACCTCCCGCGTCTTAGTGACTGGAACCGTCGAAGGTTTTACGGAGTTTTTACCGATTTCCTCCACGGGCCACATGATTATCAGTGACCGTTTGATGCACGTGCCCGATGATGAAAATGTCATCGTGAAAGGAGTCGTTGATCATAAGGGTCGTCTCGTCACGATGGAACGTGTGGCCGATGATTACTTAGTGATTATTCAAGTCGGGGCCATTGCGGCGGTCCTGCTGATTTTTTGGTCTCGCATTACGAAGATTTTGGGAGGCTTGCTTAAGCGCGATCCTGCCGCTTGGCGTTTGGCCGTGGCTTTAAGCATCGCCTTTTTCCCCGCGGCTTTTCTGGGATTACTTTTTAAAGAGAAAATTACCGCCCTGCTCTTCTCACCTGAAGTGGTGGGCATTGCGTTAATTGCGGGGGGCTTAGTGATTTTTTGGGCCGAAGAAAAATTGCCCGGCCCTAAGCCTAGCGAAGATGAAGTTGGCAAAATTACTTATCGCCAAGCCATGATTGTAGGGCTGTGCCAATGCTGTGCTTTGATTCCTGGTACGAGTCGCTCTTTGTCGACGATTCTCGGAGGACGTTTAGCCGGGCTTTCGAATGCTGCCGCCACCGAATTTTCCTTTTTGGTCGGCCTGATTATTTTGACCGGTGCCTCGATTTACAAAATGTGGTCGCTCGGGCCAGCGCTCCTGCAAGTCTACCCTGCCGGCCCCGCGGCTTTGGGTTTAATCGTGGCAGGTATCACTGCCCTGATTGCCGTGCGCTGGATGGTCGGTTTCGTGTCGCGCCGTGGCTTAGGGTCTTTCGCGTGGTATCGAATCGCCGTGGGGGCCGCGATTTTGATTTATTTTAATTTTTAAAGCGTAAATCCGTCGCGGTATTGCCGATGGACAAAGGCATTGGCTGCTTTGTCGTTGGTCACTTGCATCTTTTCACCGTCCCAGAGTAAGCGACGCTCCGGGAAACGAATCGCTAAGTTCCCCATTAAGACCATTTCAGAGAGCGGACCTGAGTAATCGAAATTTGAAGAAGGTGCGATACCACCTTTGCACGCACGGATAAAATCTTTTTCATGACCACCCTCGCTACCAGGAATTCGGGGAATCGTTTTAGCAATTTTTTTGGCTTCGCGATTTAAATCTACATCGAGGATGCGAGGCTTACGTCCATAGCAACCGCAGGCGATTTTGCCTTTTTCACCAATGAATAAACAGCCGCCATCGGAGTCGCCGAGCATATCACCCTCTTCTAATTCATCCGGGCGAGGCGGCATTAAACCGCCATCCCACCATGTGAGTGAAACGGGTGCCATTTCACCACGAGCGGGGAATTTATAACGCACAATGGAGGAACGTGGGTAACACTCATTCTTGGCCTCTACCTTTTGCCAGAACTGTTCCCAGTAAGCTGACACATTGCCTTCGACGCTGCTGGGGTAGCGTAGCTTTAAGGACATGAAAATCGGATCAAGGATATGACATCCCATGTCGCCGAGGGAGCCGGTGCCAAAATCGCACCAAGCACGCCATTTACCAGGGTGATAAGTGGGATGATAGGGGCGCATGGGGGCTGGGCCAATCCAGAGATTCCAGTCCATCCCTTCGGGGACAGGAGGGGTCTCTTTAGGGCGATCCATCTCAATGCTTTGGGGCCAAACGGGACGATTCGTCCACGCGTGCACTTCGCGAACTTGTCCGATGATACCCGCAGCAATCCATTCGGTGATTAAGCGAATCCCTTCGCCTGAGTGACCTTGGTTGCCCATCTGGGAAACAACTTTATAGTCGCGGGCAGCATTAGTCATCGTACGAGCTTCAAAAACCGTATGTGCGATGGGTTTTTGCACGTAGACGTGCTTCCCAGCTCGCATGCAGGCCATAGCGATGTGTGCGTGTGTGTGGTCGGGCGTGGCAATGATGACGGCGTCGATCTCGGGCTGTTTTTCGAGCATCACGCGGAAGTCGGTGTAAAGCTTGGCGTTCGGGTGTTGTTTAATGGTATTAGCACAACGCTTTAAATCGACGTCACAAAGGGCCACGATGTTTTCATCGGAGGCATTGCGAACGTTGGTGCCGCCCATTCCCCCGAAACCAATGGCCGCAATATTTAGTTTCTCGTTGGGTGAGACCGAACGAGTGGCGGCGTTTAACCAAGGGCGCATGAAGGTGAAGCCAGCAGCGGCTAAACTTGAATGACGCAAAAAGTTTCGGCGGTTGAGGGGGGAACTCATTGTTTTGAGACAACGACCTGCCGAGCGGGTTCCGCGGCTCGCTGTTTTTACTTCCGTAACTTATCGTGGAGCGGGCCAAGGGTCGATTTTAGGGCTTTGGGCGAGTCTTTTTAGCACGGGATCTGTGACGCCGAATTGATCCATCGGGAAGTTTTCGAAACCAAGTTTTAGGGCTGGTGAATCCGCTTTGACGCGGAAATCGCCTTGGGCTGGGTTCAAGAATTCGGGATCCCCAACGAGGGAGTGGGTATCCCGTCCTGGGCCGCAGGAGGCCGTTTTAATGGCCTCGGTCGCAAAGAGGTTTTCGTCGATTTTATCGCCCCAGACCGCTGGCATGCCATAAGGGGCATAACGTGCGGTCACGATGTTTTGCGTAAAACGGTCACCACTCTCCAGGAACCAGGCGTGAGGATGAAATCCGCAATTAACCAAAATATTATTCCAAGCCCAGCGCCCAAACCCCTCCCGGAATTTTAAGCCCCCATGGAGAAAGAGATTATGGTGAATGCGGTAGTTACTACTGCCATCATCTAAGTCTACATCCCAGCCGTGGTCACAGCGCCAGCGACTATAACGGATTTCGATGGGCTGGACGACGTCGAGGTACGGCAGGTTTTTATTAGCCTGAACGGCTTTTTGCGAAGTGTCGCGGTGTGCATTCCAATAACGATCTCGGCCCCAAGAGTTGAAGGAACCATGGTCTCCCGTTTCCAGTACAGTATCAAAAACGTCGCACCATTCGATGACGTGTCCGCCCCAAGTTCCTTCATTGAAATTAATCCCCGCTCGCGAGGTGTCATAGATGGATAAGTGGCTGAGGGTGATGCCTTGGGCCATGGAGACTTGCACTCCCGCTCCTTGTTTTTCAGTACGACCGATGCCGTGGATGAGACAATTTTCCACCCGGCATTGGAGGGGGAAGTTTTCTCCCAAGGGTCCGGGAGTTAAATCGAGTTTGGCAAAATCCTGCGCTTGCTCGTAGCGGAAGAGTCCGTTGCGCACGCCAGCGGGGTCGCCCACGAAGACTACGCCACTCGCACCGGCATCATGGATGTGCAGGCCTTTAAAAAGTAGCCGTCGATTGTAGTTCGAGGCCATCAGGACGTTGCCGCCTAAGCGGTCGAATTCACATTGTTCGATGACGCAGTCTTCCGCCCCAGTGATGAAAAACGCTGCGCCGCGATAGAGAGTCCAGTCAGAGCGTAAGAGCGGCTCCTTGTTTTGCATAAACGTCCGGGCCGCGTGACGAAATACCAAGCCGCTGAATTGTAAGTCGTGGACGGGGTTCGCTGAGGTCCCTTGCAGCTCAACTAAAGAAGTTAAATTTACACCGATGCATTCCGCCTTGGGGAGCTCCATGCCTATGGGTGGCATGAAATAAAGTATTTTGGCTTGCGAGTCCTGGAACCATTCGTGAGGGGCGTCGAGTTCTTCACGGACATTTTCAATCATGCGATCCTGCGGGTGCATGTTGCCAGGGCGGTTGTTTTGCCAGCCTCCCCTTAGTTTTAAAGTGCCGTCGGGGTTTTTACTTTCAACGAGGTAATGATAGCCTCCCCAATGTCCCGCGTGCATGGCGTGCACATAAGCGCCTGTGGGGTCGGCCCATTTGGCGACACGGCTGGGAGCAATCGCATCGGCGGCGGCTCCATGGTAGGCCGTGGTTCGTAAATCAGGATTATAATTCGGATACCGCGCCATCCATTCGCACTCTCCATTGACGAAGAGTTGATCGAGTTTTAGGCCTTCAGGGGTGGCGGCTTGCCAAATCCCTTGCGGCCCCTCTTCCCATTTTAAGTCCAAAGGAATCCCGCCAGAGAGTACGGCTTTACCAGGATGGCGGGCACGGTAGACGATGGGAAAATCGTTTGTCCCAGAATCTTGCGGCGTGAAGACTAAGGTTTCTTCTAGAAAGTAGGTGCCGTCTTCGAGCCATACCGTGACGGCTTCTTTGCCGATGCGCCCAGAAGCGCGGACACGGTCGCGGGCGGCCCAGAGTGAGGCGAGCGGTCGATCTTCCGTGCCAAGGAAGCCGTTATTCCCTTCGGGACTAACGAAAATTTCGAAACCGTAAGCGGTAGAAAGTGCCCCCAGGAGGGCTAAGAGGGGGCGCATGGGGTCGGAAAGCCTTGCGGGCATGAATGAATTTTTAGCCGTAAGATGCAATGAGCCTTTTAGAGAAAATCGGTATCCCCCAGCTCACTTTTCGTGCGGGAGATGGCTTAGGGCTTCCTTTCACTTTGTTTTTGACTCCCAAGCGTTTCCGACGTTCATCAAGTAAACCAAAACACTGATGTTCAAGCGTTTCCCCGGGCTATTCACCCAAGCCATCGGCATTGACCTTGGTACGGCTAACACTCTCGTCTTTTTAAAAGACCGGGGCGTTGTTTTACGCGAACCATCGGTGGTAGCGATTCGTTCGAGTACCCGTAAGCCGATTGCGGTAGGTAACGAAGCGAAGATGATGTTAGGCCGTACTCCTGGTGATATTTTGGCCCTCCGTCCGATGAAAGACGGGGTCATCGCTGACTTTGAAATTAGCGAACACATGCTGCGCTACTTCATCGGGAAAGTAGCTCGTAAGTCCCTTTTCACGAATCTCACTGTCGTGGTCGCCGTACCCTATGGCATTACGGCCGTCGAACGTCGTGCGGTAACAGACTCCGCCTACCGTGCCGGGGCCGATGATGTGATCACGATTCCCGAGCCAGTGGCTTCGGCTATTGGGGTTGGTCTGCCGGTTGAAGAGCCTACGGGTTCGATGATTGTCGATATTGGTGGCGGTACGACCGAAGTCGCCGTGCTCTCCTTGGGCGGTATTGTCCACGCTCGATCGATTCGCGTGGGTGGTGATGAATTTGATGCGTCGATTATTAAGTACGTGCGCACGTCCTATAATTTAATGATTGGTGAGCGTACTGCTGAAGAAATTAAGATTAAAATTGGTTCAGCTTATGCCTTGGAACAGGAATTAACTTATGAAGTCCGCGGTCGCGATGCCGTTACGGGTTTGCCTCGTTCCTTACACTTGACTTCCCAGGAAGTCCGCGAAGCGATGATGGATAATATCAATCAAATTATCGAAGCGGTGAAAGGCTCCTTGGAACGCATTCCTCCCGAACTTTCGGGCGATATTTACCTGAGCGGTATCGTCCTCGCTGGCGGTGGTGCTTTGATTCGCAATATTGACCGTGCGATTTCCGAATCTGCTGGGGTCCCTGTCATCGTCGCCGAAGATCCTCTTTGTGCGGTGGTGAATGGTACCGGTAAAATACTGGCTAATTCCTCGCGGTGGAGTAATCGCGAGTAGTTAGGCAGGCCGACTGGCCATGGAACGAAATCGTCAAGGTGCCAAGGCTGCTTACGTCCTCCTGACCATTGTGATGGTGCTGTGGGTGTTGTCGCCTTCGGTCGTTCGACGTTTCAATCGCGAAGCTTTCACGGAGTTTCAGGCCCCTGCTTTACACTTGGTGGGTAAAGGGCGAGACCTCGCACGTTACTGGGAACTCAAGAGTCGTAACACTGAAGATTTAGTGGCGGCCTCGCGGGACTTGGCACGCGTGAATGCGGCCTTGGAGTTGAAGCTCGCGATGATGCAAGACCTGCGCGACGAGAATAAACGTTTACGTGAAATCGCCCGCTACACTCCGCCGAATACTTTTTATACCGTGGTGGCTCGCGTTGGTTTGCGTGAGACGTCGTCGTGGTGGCATCGCATCAATGTGCGCAAGGGGTTGGACGATGGGGTGCGCCCAGGTTGTCCCGTGATTTTTGGCGATCGCGTGGTTGGTCGGGTTACGGTGGTTCATAAAAATTCGGCGGAAGTAGATTTAATCACCAGCCCTGCGTTTCGTTGCACAGCTTTTCTAGAGGGTGACGACCAAGGTCGGATGGTGGTGGTCGATGGTCGGGCCGCAAATTCGCTGACGCCTCCCGCAGCCCGGGTTTGGAATATTCCCTACGACTATTCCATTCCGGCTGGCACGGTGCCTAAAGTTGTGACGACGGGGCTGGGAGGCATTTACCCTGCCCACTTGGTGTTGGGGACGTTGGAGGCCAACCTCCGTAATGCCCAAGATGGCAATTTTAAGGAAGGGGTCCTTCGCCCTGGCCGCGATTTATTTTCCTTACAAGAGGTTACGATTTTGGTGCCGACTAAGCCCAGTCGGGCCGAAGATTTATTATCGGGCCGCTACGACGAACTGCAATGAGTTGGGCTTGGCTCTTAGTGTTATTAGTCACGTACCCTTGGCTCTTATTGGCAGACATGCTTTCAGACTCTTTGGCTTCGTGGGGCGTGGTGATTTTTATTACCGGTGCGGTCTTAGTGGTCCCCTGCCGTCGCTTGAAACTATGGCAGTCCGTTTTAGTTGCTGGTTGCTTGGGTTTTCTGTTCGAAGCTCGTCGCCCGATTCCCGATGGGGTAATGGCTTTTTGGATGATGGCGGCCGCCATCTTCTTTTCGACGCGTCGGGAGTGGTTGCGTAACTTTCCGCTCCTCTTGCGGGCGGCCGTAGCCTGTAATGTTTTAGGCTGTCTGGTGTGGTATTTTGCTGCGGCGTGGGCTTTGCCTTATCGAGGTACCATCGCTTGGATTAATGTACTGCCAGAGTTAATCCTTCAGGTGCTCACCGCGGCTTTTGCAGGGTTAATTTTTCTTTTGCCCGTTAGCTACGTACAAGAACTTATCATGGATCGCGCGGGAGTCCCCGTTGCTAAAGATATTGTATGAGTCAGGAGAAAAAAGCGGAAGTTTTACCCTCGACGCCGATTGAGCCTTTACGGCTTAAAATTATCTTCGGAATTTTTGCCGTTGGCTTTGTTTATATCTTAGTTGGTTTAGTTCTACGTCAGTTGGTCGAAGCGAATAAATTTCAAGATCAGTATGAAACGCAAAGTCGCCGCTTGGTGATTTTGCCACCTGCGCGGGGGCGAATCTATGACCGTCACGGTTATGTGTTAGTAGATAATCGGGTGCGCTGGAGTGTGCGGGCTAATTTAGCCGATTTAGAGCCCGAGTTTCGGGCTGAATACCGCAAGCTCTTGGCGGCGGAAAAGGCCCGCGATACCACCTTTATTGATCACGATCACTTGCGGGAAACGGCCAAAGTTGCCGTACTCCAGACTTGGCTGAATAAGGTCTGGTACGTGATTGATGAGAATAATAAGCAGACGACCGGTGGCAAAGTGCTCGTTAAGGCTGCACCGTTAACGGCTTTGCAGGATCGTATCATTCACGTTGAAGACTTGCGTAAGCATTTGCAGGACCGTCGGGCCCTACCTTTTACGTTAATTAGTGATTTAGCCTTCCCTGGCTCAGGTCATGCACAGACTTCCGAACAAGGCATTCGCTCGGTGGCACGCTTCATTGAACAATTCCCCGTCGATGGCCCCGTGACCTTAGAGTCGGACATTGTCCGGACTTATCCGTACGGCAGTTTGGCCGCTCACGTTTTGGGTTATGTGAAGGACACTGATGACCTGCCCGAAGTGAATGATTTTGCGGACCTCCAAATTGATTCTTTAAGCAAACTTAAATATACGGGCAAGAAAGGCGCGGCGGGGATTGAGCAGTCTTTTGACGAAATTCTGCAAGGTCGGAGCGGGTGGGAACTCTGGACCAAGAGTTCTGCGGGTTATAATAAAAGCTTACTGACGAAGTCAGACCCCGTGCAAGGTCAGCACATCTTCTTATCCTTAGACATTGAGGTTCAAAAAGCTGCGGAGAAAGCGTTAGCACAAATTAAAGATTCACAGGGGAACGTCCTGCCCGCCGCGGCCATTATGTTGGACGTCAACACGGGTGAAATCTTGGCCATGGCCAGTCAGCCGACGTTTGATCCTAATCGTTTAGCCGACCGCGTGACGGCTAACTACTATAATGAAATCGAAGAAGCTGGGGGCTGGCTTAATCGAGCGATTCAAGGCCTCTACCCTCCAGGCTCTACTTTCAAGGTTATCACTGCGATTGCCGGGATGCGCCATAAGGTGGTCGATTGGGATACGATACTCGAATGTGGTCCGAGCTACCGCGTCGGAGGCCGTGATTTCCCCGAGCACGATCCCGCTGGTTATGGTGAGGTTGATTTAAATAAAATGTTAGCCGTGTCGTGCAACGTGTGGAATTACCAAGTCGGCGTGGCTCTAGGGATTGATAAACTCGCGGAAGAGGCACGTCGTTTTGGAGTCGATGCCCCGCTGTTGCGTCAAATCACTTCACCTGACGTCACGAGTGAGTTTCAACTGCCCTACCCCGCGACGCGTCTCGTGGTGCCCGATGCGGCCTATAAACAGCGGATTGGTGCGGGGGCTTGGACGGCAGGTGACACGGCGAACGTGTCCATCGGACAAGGGTTCTTATTAACTTCGCCGCTGCACATGGCTTGCGTGGCCGCATCGCTGGCTCGTGGGGAGACCCGGACGACGCCTTATATTATTCATGATAAAGGTCGCGATGGCGTGCATTTGGGGGCGACGCCGATTGGCATTTCCGAGACGCAATTGAATGCTTTGCGTGGCGGCATGCAGCGTTGTGTGGAAGAAGGTACCGCCCGTAGTGTGCGGATTCAAGGCCTCCCCTATTCCGCTAAGACCGGTACGTCGGAATATTTCAAGAAGGGTGAAAAAGCCCACTTGGCTTGGATTATGGGTTACGCTCCCGCTGATAATCCAGCCGTGGCCTTTTGTGTCTTGGTTGAGGGACAACTTGATACCAGCACGTGGGGTGGCAAGACCGCTGGTCCTGTAGCCCGTGATATGATTTTAGCTTGGGCGAAGAAAACGGCCGACGCCCCCGAGACCGAACCCGGGCGTTAAGCTTTGTGGATATAGACCAGCGTGCCAACCGGCACTTCGTCGAAGAGTTGAATCACGTCAGCGTCCGACAGTAACACGCACCCATGACTATTGGGTTGGCCGAGTCGATGGTGCTGATTGGTGCCGTGAATGTAAATGTAGCGTTGCTTCGTATCAACACATTGTCCGTTGGCATGATGTCCTGCGTTGTGACCTGGCTCGAGTCCTTCTAGCCAGAGAATCCGCGACGTGATTAAATTATCCTCTCGCTGGGGTGTGTTTTGCCAAAGTTCTCCCGTTGGCTTGCGTCCCTTGAAAATCATACCGAGGGGAGCTTCGGCCCCGATTTTTTCGCTGACTTGTAACACTCCGAGGGGTGTTTGTTGCGAGTTTTCAACGCATCCCGCCCCGGCCCGAGCGGTGCTGACCGTATAAGCGGTGATCTTTTCACCCTTAAAATGCCACAGTTTTTGCTGGTCAATTGACACCACGATGCAATTGATTGAAGGTAATCGTTGCTGCCCTATCTGGGTGGCGAACAACTTCTCTTTTAACTCCTTCGCTAAATCAAAACATGTCATATCGTATAGGTATCGTAGGCGTCACGGGCGCCGTCGGACAAGAATTGCTCGCTTTGATGGCGAAGCGCAACTTCCCAGTCAAAGAATTGCGCCCTTTGGCCTCGGCACGTTCGGCCGGGAGCAAGATCAGCTATGGCGGTAAAGAATGGGTCGTTCAAGAGGCCAAGCCTGAAGCCTTCGAGGGGCTTGATTTCGCGGTTTTCAGCGCTGGGGGTTCCGTGTCGCTTGCTCTCGCTCCTGAAGCCGTGAAGCGCGGGGTTATCGTCATCGATAACAGCTCTGCCTTCCGGATGTTCGCCGAGGTCCCGCTGGTGATTCCGGAAATTAACGCCGATGCCCTCGATCACCACCAAGGCATCATAGCCAATCCCAATTGCTCAACGGCTATCACCTTGATGGGCCTTTACCCCTTACACCGGGCTTTTGGTCTGAAGTGTTTCTTTGCTTCTACCTATCAAGCAGTCTCGGGTACCGGTGCTGAGGCGATGCGCGAGTTAGACAGCCAAGTTCGTGCATGGGCTAAGGGTGACAGCCACCCTGCTAAAGTTTACCCCCACACGATTAACTTTAACCTCATCCCACAAGTCGACTCCTTCTTGGCTGATGGCTACACGAAGGAAGAGATGAAGATGTTGAATGAAGGTCGAAAGATTATGAACCTGCCGCACTTGAAGGTCACGACGACGTGCGTGCGCGTGCCCGTCTTCCGGGCCCACTCGATTGCGGTGAGTGCCGAATTTGAACGTCCCGTCGATGTTGCGGTGGCTCGTCAGGCGATTGCGGCTTTTTCCGGCGCTGAATTGTGCGATGATCCCGCTCAAAAGAAGTACCCTATGCCCTTAGATTATGCTGGTAAGGAAAAGTGTGGCGTGGGTCGAATTCGTAAGGACACTCTCTTTGATAATGGTTTGTCGCTTTGGATCAGTGGTGACCAGCTGTGGAAAGGTGCTGCTTTGAATGCGATTCAGATTGCCGAGGCATTGCATCAGCGCGGCCGCCTCGCTCGTCGCGCCTAAGTCCTAAGCCATGACGCGAAGCAACCAGCGTGCTCCTCGACATGCCGACTTAAGTCAGCCCGTCCGTCTTTTAGACGAGGCCGATATTCCCGCACTTTTAGCCGAACATAAGAACCCTTTAATCCTGGTGCTCGATGGCGTGCAGGATCCGCACAACCTCGGGGCTTGTTTGCGGACCGCAGAATGTGCGGGCTGTGCCTTTGTCATTATCACTAGGAAGAACTCAGCGCCCGTGAATGATACCGTCCGCAAGGTAGCGGTGGGTGCCGCCGAAAGCATTCCCATTGTCCAAGCCGGGAACCTCCGTAACGCCTTGGTGAAGTTGAAAGATGGGGGCGTTTGGATTGCCGGGACGAGTGATCACAAGGCCAGCCAATCTCTTTACGCCGCTAAACTCACTGGCCCCTTGGCGATTATTTTAGGGGCTGAAGGCGACGGGATTCGCCATTTAACGGCGGAGACCTGTGATTTCCTGCTCCGCATTCCCATGTTAGGTGAAGTACCCTGCTTAAATGTTTCGGTGTCGGCGGGGGTTTGTCTTTTTGAGGCCGTCCGCCAGCGCGGTCATCGTTAAAGTAAGCGTAAAAATGACTTTACCCAGAGGGCCTAGGTGGTTTTGTATGTCCTCTGTTCGTTTGGCCAGATAGCTCAATGGTAGAGCAGTTGACTTTTAATCAATTGGTTCGGGGTTCGAGTCCCCGTCTGGCCACTTCGAACAAAATCAGGAATAATTTAGGGTCCGCACGAGTTTCGTGTGTTTACTCTTGAAATTATCGTCTGACTTGCCCTGATTCACCCCTGCTGTTGGCCGGATAGCTCAATGGTAGAGCAGTTGACTCTTAATCAATTGGTTCGGGGTTCAAGTCCCCGTCCGGCCACCAGTAAGCCTTTTTTACCTAACCGTGTGCGTTGTGTCGCCCGGCGGTAACGTTCGGACATGTAAACCGCATGGCAGGCCCGGCAGTAGCTATGGTGACTTTGCGAGGCTTCGAGCCAGTGAAACATCTTCAGCGGGAGGTGCTGCTGACACTGAGCACAAGTCTTACGGCTGGTTTTCTTTTGAGCGGCTCGTTCCTTGCTCCGGTATTTTAAGGTCTGGGCTAAACACGGTTTGCAGAAAGGATGAAAGGCATCGCATTCATCCGAGTGAAAGAATTCTGCTAAGGGTTTAGTTTTAGTACAGGACTGACAGAGTTTAAGGGTGGAGCGTTGCATAGGCCGAAATGCAAACCGCTTTGACCTGACGAGACAAGAAACCGACCCTGAGCAGGATTGCTCAGGGTTTTATCCATAATATTACTACCCTAGGTTTTACTCGACGGTGACGGATTTCGCTAAGTTGCGCGGTTGATCAATGGGACATTGTTGCAAGCGTGCGACATGGTACGCGAGGAGTTGCAACGCAATCGTAGCGGGGATTGTGGCAATCAGGGGTTCACAGGCGGGAATGGTTAACACGGCCGTGGCCCCCGGGGCTTCAGTACCTTCGGTGACAACTGCGATAATTTTGGCACCGCGAGCCCGACATTCTTCCGCATTGCTCCACACCTTATCGCGCACCGGTGATTCGGGTGCCAGCACCACGACTGGGGTTCCAGGCGTGAGCAAGGCGATGGGGCCATGCTTGAGCTCGGCAGCATGATACCCTTCGGCGTGCAGGTAAGAAATCTCTTTGAGTTTCAAGGCCCCTTCTAGGGCCACGGGGTGAAATGGACCACGGCCTAAGTAAAAGATGTGCTCTTGGCCCACGAGGTGTTGGGCGACTTGGGCAATGGCGTCATTTTGGGCGAGAACGGAGCGGATAAGGTCAGGGAGCTGAGCCAAGCTTTTGGCTAGGGCTTCTCCGCGCTCTTGAGACATCCGCCGGCCTCTGGCTAATTTGAGTGCCATCAGTAATAGTGCAGTGACTTGGGTGGTGAAGCCTTTCGTCGAGGCAACCGAGATTTCGGGGCCAGCGTGCAGGTAGACGCCTCGGCCAGTCTCGCGGGCAATGGTCGAGCCGACAACATTGACTAAACCTAAAACCAAAGCGCCCTTTTCCTTGGCTTCGCGTACGGCAGCTAAGGTGTCAGCGGTTTCGCCCGATTGCGAAATAGCGATGACTAGGTCTTGGGCATCGATGAGTGGGTTTCGATAGCGAAACTCTGCGGCTTGTTGAACTTCGGCGTGCAGGTCGGCCAAGTCTTCAAAGGCGAACTCCCCTACCATTGCGGCGTGTAAGGAGGTGCCACAACCGACCATCACGATGCGCCTAATTTCGGCTAAATCACGAGTCGAGGTTCCCATGCCCGCTAAGATTGATTTACCCTGAGCGAGATCGAGTCGGCCGCGGAGTGTGTTGGTAATGGCTTCAGGTTGATCAAAAATTTCCTTCAACATGAAGTGCTCATAGCCCCCCTTCTCAATCGCTCCCGCGTCTGGTTCTAGTTGTTTAATAGAACGATCAATCGGGGTTTGATTCAGGTCGGTAATGTCAATCGATGTCGCCGTGATTTTGGCTAAGTCTCCATCATCCAGGTAAATCACTTGTTGCGTGTGGGCCACGAGGGCGGCGGTGTCGGAGGCGACGAGACAACCGTGTTCTCCAATGCCTAAGACGAGTGGGCTGCCTTTCCGGGCGACGATGATTTCGCCGGGTTGATTGGCCGACATGACGGCGATGCCATAGGCTCCTTCCACTTGACGCAAGGCGCTGGCCACGGCGAGTCGGAGGTCGCCTTGATAGTATTCACCAATCAGCCGGGCGAGGACTTCGGTATCGGTGTCAGATTTAAATTCATGCCCGAGGGCAATGAGCTTCTGACGCAAGGAACGATAATTTTCAATGATGCCATTGTGCACGAGTGCCAGTCGTTGGCTTTTATCAAAATGGGGATGGGCATTACTCTCCGTGGGAGCTCCGTGGGTCGCCCAACGCGTGTGGGCGATACCGCTGGTACTGCTTTCAGCCAGGGCGGTGTTGGGATGTTGCCGGGTGGCTTCGATGAGCTTGCTTACCTTCCCTACAGCTTTGATTGCCAACATGGTGTCAGTTTGTGGTAAGGCTAACCCCGCCGAGTCATACCCGCGGTATTCAAGTCGTTTAAGCCCGCCCAAGAGAATGGGGACGGCGGCTTTGCTGCCTACATATCCAATAATGCCACACATGGGAGATTAGGAATGAGGGGTGAGATCCTGTTGCACGATGTCGCCAGGACGGGTGGTTAAGTGCGGCCAAATTTTTCGGCCGGGGTAAATGCTCGTGTGAATTCCAGTGCGGACCCCATCTCCAAGAATGGCACCGAATTTACGTCGACCAGTGTTAACGAGTTCTCCCGTTACGGCACTGCGATGCGTCAGCCCATCATGGCGCAGGTTAGAAGTAATCGTGCCCGCCCCGAGGTTTACCTTTTGACCTAAAATGGAATCTCCTAGGTACGAGAGGTGTCCAACATTAGTATCATCGAGTAAGAGGGAGTTTTTGATTTCAACGGCGTTGCCTACATGGCAACGGTTTCCAATGGTGGTCGCACCGCGAATGTAACAGTTAGGCCCGATTTTACAGTTCTCGCCAATGACGACATCGCCTTCAATCACGACGCCAGGGAGGAAAACCGTACCAGCTCCGTATTGAAGTCGGCCATCCACATAGACTTGGGTGCTGGTAGTGGCTTGGGTATAAACCGTTTTGATTTTCAGGGCCCGTTCGTGTGCCTGTAATATGTGCCAAGGATAGAGGATGTAGAAACTTTGGGTGGCGACCAGCGTGGTCGTTCTGGTTCCTTGATGGCGCAAAATTTCATGGCCTTGCGCATCCTGGAGGAGTTTGGCGGTAGGGTCTTTTAGAAAGAGTTCGATGTCTGCCTTTTCCAACCAAGCGGCCGCTTGGATCACCAGTTCAGCGGTTTCAATTTGGGTGGCAGGTTCTAAGCCTAAGTTCTGGAGTAAAAGGTCTTGGTGGGAGCGTAGGCTGACGAGGGCTAAGGGGAAGTCGCCGATTTTACGCGTCAGGGTTAAGGGAGCGCAGCGAGGTTGCTCAGGACTGGGTAGGATGAAGTAGGTCGGCATGGCTGTGCTTAGGCGAGGTCTTGCTCAATGGCGTGTTGAAACCGTTGCGCCCAGTGTTGCGTGGTGTGGGCGTCCCAGTGTTCGACAAGAATGCGAATCTTGTTTTCGGTACCTGAGTAACGGATGAGTTGTCGACCGTCTTGACCAAATTGGCTGGTGGCTTCGGCGATGGCTGCTTGCAGTCGCCCCAGCTTTTCCAGCGGAATTTTAGTTTTAACTTTTAGATTCACCAAACTTTGCGGATATTCCCGCATTTGCTGAGCTAAGTCAGCCAAGGATGCCCCTTGTTGTTGCATCATCCGGAGGACTTGGAGGGCAGCGAGAATACCGTCGCCGGTGGTGGCGTAATCGGCGAAGATGAGGTGGCCGGAGTTCTCGCCACCAAAGGAGTACTGCCCCGCCCTTAAGGCTTCGATGATGTAACGATCCCCTACTGGGGTCGTCAGGACTTTGATCCCCGCTTGGCGCATGGCTTCGTGTAGTCCCAAGTTAGACATAACCGTACACGCCATGGTGTGTTGTCGGAGTTCCCCCTTGGATTTTAAAGCTAGTGCACACAGGGTTAAAATCCGGTCGCCCGAGACGGTTGCACCCGTGTGGTCGGAGAAGATTACTCGATCCGCATCGCCGTCGAAGGAGATGCCTAAATCCGCTTGGTGTTGTTTGACCAGTTGTCCGGCTGCCTCGGGATGGAGTGCGCCGCATTCATGATTAATATTAATCCCATCGGGCTCGACGCCGTATTTAATGACCTGAGCACCGAGTTCTTTAAAAATGAGAGGCGCAAGTAAGTAAGCCGCACCGTGGCCACAATCGACCACCAGTTTCAAGCCGTTCAACGGCGTCGCTCCTAAACTTTGTTTAGCGTATTCAATGTAACGGCCCCGGGCATCATCAATGCGATAGGCTTTGCCGATTTTATTCGGTGCCACGCCCGCAATCGATCCTGGCGATAGAATTTCCGTTTCAATGGCGAGTTCGAGTTCATCCGAAAGTTTGTAACCATCGGGACCGAAAATTTTCAGGCCATTGTCTTCATAGGGATTATGCGAAGCCGTTAACATGATTCCCGCCGCACATCCCATCGATTTGGTCAGGTGAGCGACCGCTGGCGTTGGCATGGGGCCAACTAGGAACACATCCATGCCACTGGAAACTAAGCCACTCGTGAGCGCGGTTTCTAACATGTAGCCTGAGATGCGGGTGTCTTTACCGATGATCACACGGTTGTGATTGGCCCCGCTAGACTTCAGAACCCGGGAGATAGCTTGCCCAATTTTGAGAGAAATTTCTGGGGTGATTGGGTATTCATTCGCCTTCCCGCGAATTCCGTCCGTACCGAAGAGTTTGGTAGCCATGTCTGAAATTCAAAGTTTTTTGCCCTTAAATCAAGATTAAATGATTGAAAACACTCTTTTATGAAAGATATGATTAAAACAATCAATTAATGGGGTTAAGCAGACTTATTCTTAGATAATTGTCCAAGACGACCATTGCATAGGACCGAGTGGCTCATTCACGTGTCATATAAGTGTCACCATATCCCCTCCCTTTCTTAATCTTTTAAACCCATGCTTAAAGTTTACCTCGTCAGCTTTCTTGGCGCTTTCGGTTCCGTGACTGCTTCAGCGGGCGAATCGTTGACGTTACCTGCCAGTCCGCAAGCGAAGGCCCACCAGCGAATTGTACTCGAGGCCGCGACGCTTGATCCGCAAGTGAACTACGCCGTCGCCGTGACCACCGAAGGTGGGCGGGTGTTTGAGCCGGTGCAGTGGGATGCTGCTAAGAAAACTCCCTACTTTATTTTACCGTGGCAGGCTTCGGGTCAAACGGTGCAAGCGATGCTCGTATCCGGTCATCCAGCGGCAAGTTCCCAACTAATCGCCCAAAAAACGAAATCGGGCGTGGAATTAGTCGCCGATCGTGAAGGCCACCGCCAGGCAGTTTTTACTTATCAGGCCGAGGAGATTTTACCTCCTGAGGTGAAGCCGGTTTATCTGCGCGGGGCTTTCATTCACCCGATTTACACCCCTGGTGGTACTTTAATATCGGACAGTTTTGCTCCGGATCATTTGCACCACCACGGTATTTGGACGGCTTGGTCGCATACTTCGTTTCAAAACCGTAAACCCGATTTCTGGAATGTGCAGCAGAATCAAGGTCGCGTGGCCTCCCTCGGGGTGACGCAAACTTGGTCTGGTTTAGTGGAAGCTGGTTTTGAGGCCAAGATGCGCAGTTATGATACGAAGACTACCCCAGAGACGGCCGTGCTGGATGAGACTTGGGTGGTGCGTTGTTATCAGACTAACACTCCGACACCTGCCTATGTAATCGATTTAGAGACTACGCAGGAAAATATTTCGGCTGATCCGCTGGAATTATCCAAACACATTTATGGCGGTTTAGGTTTTCGCGGGCGACGCGATTGGGACGCTAAAACGCCTCTGACTTTCTTGACATCAGAGGGGGACAACGATCGCAAGAAAGGCGATGGTAAGCGGGCACGCTGGTTTTACTTTGGCGGCCCTGCGGAACGCAAGTTGGCGGGCGTGGCGATTCTGTGTCACCCCGATAACTTAAACGCTCCCCAGTGGACGCGTTTTAATCCGACCATGCCCTTCGTCGCTTACACCCCGATGCATGATGAGCCTTACGTTGTGAAACCTAAGAGCACGTTCACCCAAAAGTTCCGGTTTGTGGTCTTTGAGGGGAAGCCAGATCCGTTAGTTCTCGAAGCTTATTGGCAAGGCTTTGCTCAGCCCAGCAAGGTGTCTTCGCGCTAGTTTTCATATAAAATCATTTATGGGTTTTGTTTTACTTCACCTAGCGACTTCGCAACCTTTGTAAGGTCGGTGTTTTCCTCTATGCGTTCTACCCTTCTCCTCTTGCTTGCCATCTCGGCCGGGTTGCAGGCGGCAGAGTCCGAGGAACTGGTGACCTTCAATCGCGAAGTGCGGCCGATTTTATCGGATCGGTGTTACGGTTGTCACGGTCCAGATGCGAACAAGGGGCGTAAAGCGGGGTTGCGTTTGGATGAACCTGAGGGAGCCCAACTGAAGCTTAAAAGCGGTCAGCGGGCGATTGTGCCCTTTGATTTGGCTAAGAGTGCGATGGCTGAGCGCATTCAATCGACTGATCCGGAAGAAGTGATGCCTCCGCCTGAATTGCACCGGCCTTTGTCCGCTAAGGAAAAAGATATTTTACTTCGTTGGATTAAACAGGGGGCCAAATATGAGGCGCACTGGGCCTTTGTAACCCCTCAGAAGGCACCTTTGCCGCCCGTTAAATTGAACACGTGGCCGCGAGATAAACTGGATTACTTTACGCTTTCAGCGATGGAGAAAGTGGCCTTGCAGCCTAATCCTGAGGCTGAACCAGTGACGCTTTTACGCCGGGTTTCGTTGGCACTCACCGGTTTGCCCCCGACGCCTGAAGAAGTGGACGCTTATCTCGCTGATAAGAGCCCCCAGGCTTACGAGAAGAAAGTTGATGCCCTGCTCGCTTCCCCTCGCTTTGGAGAAAACCTGGCGGTCGCTTGGTTAGACCTTTCGCGTTACGCAGATACTTACGGATACACGGGAGATGGGGCGATGTTTGCCTGGCCTTGGCGCGATTGGGTGTTGGACGCCATGAATCACAACATGCCCTATAATCAGTTTTTAACTGAACAGCTGGCGGGTGATTTATTGCCTCAGGCTACGTTATCGCAAAAAGTGGCTACGGCTTATAACCGATTACACCGCCTAACCTTTGAAGGCGGTTCTATCGCCGAAGAATTTCGTCAGGATGGTATTGGAGATCGCGTGGTGACGGCGGGTTATGGTTTCATGGGCCTGACTTTAGAGTGCTCGCGGTGTCACAATCACAAGTATGACCCGATTTCCCAAAAAGATTATTACTCACTCGCCGCGATGTTTAGCGATATCGTGGAGAATGGGCTGTTGCCTTATCATGGCGAAGTTCCGCCTCCTTTTGTCCGACTGCTTAAGCCCGAGCAGACTACGGAAGTTGCAAGTCTGAAGGCTAAGGTGCAACAAGCTGAACAGGCCTATCAACAAACCCTCAAGGCTGCGGTTACCAGCGAAGATCGCAAAAGTTCGCCGATTAAGGTCCCTGCCCCCGTTGCCTATTATCCTTTTGAAGAACTGACCAAGACGGGGACACCGAATCAAGTGCCTGATAGCAAGCCGGCAACGTTTGAACGTCATCGGGGTGATCAATTAGGTTCGGTGGAATTAGCCCCTGGTCATGTCGGCAAGGCTCTCAGTTGTGATGGCGATGGGGGCTTGTATTTAAGTGGAATGGATAAGTTTGGACGCTACGTTCCGATGTCCTTTTCGGCTTGGATTCAATTAGGCGAAAAGAATAAACGCGCCACCTTGCTGCATGCCTCGGGCTTTTATACGAATGATGCCGATGCTTCGGGTTTGGAGTTAATGATTATCGACGGGAAGTTACGCTGGAGTGCGATTCACCTTTGGCCGAGTGTGGCGGTGTCGATTCAAACGACTCAAGCACTGCCCTTAAAAACGTGGGTGCATGTGACTGTCACTTACGATGGTTCCTCGCAAGCTTCCGGTTTACACATTTACTTAGATGGCAAGTTAGCCCCGACGACTGTAGAGCGGGATGCCCTGGATACCCCCATCCGCGAAGCAACTTTAGAACTGGCTTCGCGTTCGCGAGATGCAGGTTTTCGCGGTGGTCTCATAGATGAAGTGATGCTTTGGCGTACCGCACTCACGAATGCCGAAGTGGCTTTGCACCATGGCTTACCTCTGGCCTCCCTGACTCCAGAAGTCCTTCAGGAGCATCAATTGCTCCGTGACAACGCGACGGTCCAAACGGCCTGGAATCAGTTGCAAACCGCACGCAAGGCCCTTGAGAAAGTCGAAGAATCGGCTCCGAAGTTTTTCTGCATGCAACATGCCGACACCGTGTTGCCGACTTACGTGCTGACGCGTGGACAGTATGACCAACCTAATTTACAACAACGCGTTTCCCCGGGCGTGCCGACCAAGGTTTTCCCTTGGTCGAACCAATACCCTTCCAATCGTCTGGGTTTGGCGCAATGGCTCACTGATCCCCGTCATCCCTTAACCGCCCGCGTCGCCGTTAACCGTTATTGGACGCAAGTCTTTGGGGCAGGGATTGTGCCGACGACCGAGAATTTCGGTTTGCAAGGAGATGCTCCCACGCACCCGGAATTGCTCGACACGCTTGCCGTTGAATTCCAAGAGAGCGGTTGGAATGTAAAAGCTTTCTTAAAGCGTTTAGTGATGAGTGCGACATTCCGTCAAAGTTCCGTAGCTTCGCCTAAGGGGCGCGAAATTGACCCCGCCAATAAATGGTTAGCACGTGGTCCGGTTCAGCGCCTGAGTGCCGAGATGGTAAATGACCAAGCCTTAGCGGCTGCGGGACTTTTAGTTGAAAAAATTGGCGGACCGAGTGCCAAGGAGGATGAACACCGTCGGGGCGTTTACCTCTACCGTCGACGTACCGTTCCGCCTGACAGCATGCTGATTTTTGATGCGGGTTCCCGGGAGACTTGTCAGCCGCGTCGATTGACAACGAATACTCCTTTGCAGGCCTTACTTTTATTAAACGAAAAAGTCTTCGTTCAGGCGTCGCAAAAACTGGCGGCAAATCTTAGTCAAAAGCCAAATCTGCAACCCGAAGAGAAAATCACCCTCGCTTTCCGCACTGTCTGCACGCGTTGGCCTCGGCCCAATGAACTCAAGGCGTTGACGGCTTTATACCAACAAGAGTTACAGGCTTATCAGAAAGATCCAGCGGCTACGGCGAAGGTGGCTCATCAGAAGAACCCTGAGGTCGCCGCCTTGGCTTTAGTTTGTAACACGATTCTGGCCAGCGACGCGGCCGTCACCTCACGCTAAATTTATGCGCCCCCAGCCTCCTACCTATGATGATTTAATGCGCGTTACGCGTCGTCACTTCATGGGCACGGCGGCATTGGGTTTAGGGGCCATGGCGATGCGTGGCATCATGGCCGAAGGGGCGGAACAGGCACTAAAAACACACTTTGCTCCGAAGGCGAAACGAGTGATTTATTTATTCCAAGCCGGTGGCCCTTCGCAGTTTGAAACCTTGGATCCAAAGCCGCTTTTGCGTGCTTCGCATGGCAAGCCTCTGCCTGACTCAGTTCGTCAAGGTCAGCGTTTGACCGGAATGAGTGGTTATCAGGCGACCTTGCCGATGGCAGGTTCGTTTGTTGATTTCAAAAAATATGGTCAGAGTGGTATCGAGTTTAGCGACTTAATGTCTTCCACAGGTAAGGTCGCGGATGAAATTTGCGTTGTCCGTTCGATGTTCACCGAGGCCATCAACCACGACCCTGCGATTACGTTTTTCTGTACGGGAAGTCAGATTGCGGGTCGCCCGTCGATGGGAGCTTGGGCTTCGTATGGCTTGGGCAGTATGAATGAGAACCTGCCTGCTTTCATCGTTCTGGTCTCCCAAGATGCGACTAAAGACCAACCGCTTTATTCTCGTTTATGGGGTTCAGGTTTCTTGCCCAGTGAACACCAAGGTGTGCAATTCCGCGCGGGGAAAGAGCCGGTACTCTTTTTGACTAACCCCGAAGGCGTGTCGCCCCATGACCGCCGTCAGATGCTCGATACCTTGGCAGCGATGAATGCCGATCAACGGGCGACCCAGTTCGACCCCGAAGTGGATGCGCGTTTAGCCCAAGCGGAGATGGCATTTCGAATGCAAACCAGCGTGCCCGAAGTTGCAGATTTATCAAAAGAATCCGAGGCGACCTTGGCGATGTACGGACCCAGCGTGAAGACGCCAGGGTCGTTTGCCGCTAATTGTTTAATGGCTCGGCGCTTAGTAGAAAAAGGCGTCCGCTTTGTACAATTATTCCACCAAGGTTGGGATCAGCATGGTGGATTGCCCGGGGGGATTACGCGGCAATTAAAACAAACCGATCAACCGGCCGCAGCTCTGATTCAAGATTTAAAACAACGCGGCTTACTCGATGACACCTTGGTGATTTGGGGGGGGGAGTTTGGTCGCACCGCGTACTGTCAGGGCAAGATGACTAAAGATAGTTACGGCCGCGATCACCATCCCCGTTGCTTCAGTATGTGGATGGCGGGTGGCGGTGTGAAGAAGGGGTTGGTGCATGGCCAAACGGATGAATTCGGTTATAACATTATCCAAGACCCAGTCCACGTGCACGACTTGCACGCGACCATGCTTCACCTCATGGGCATCGACCACGAACGCCTGACATTCAAATTCCAAGGTCGTTATTACCGCCTCACGGATATTGCAGGTAAAGTTGTGAAGCCGATTCTAGCCTAGTTTTCGAGCAAAGGTTGACCTCGTTGGCCTTTGTGACATCGACAAAGTTGTCTATGTCATCATCGGAAGATTCCGCCGTCGCCTACTCCTCCTTTCGCTGGTACTTAGCCTCGATTGTTTTGGGGACTTTAGCGATTCAGGCCCAGGGTTTAGCCGTAGCTTGGCAGGTTTATGAAATGACGAAAGACCCTTTTGCGTTGGGAGCTATTGGTTTAGCGGAAGTGCTCCCCTTCGTTTGTTCTGTGTTGTTCGCCGGTTATGTCGCCGACACGAAGCATCGCCAAAAAGTCGCTAGTTATGCCCTCTTAATGATGTTTCTGTTTGGGTTGGCTTTATTCATCCCCACTTTCCTCCAAGGTTTTCCCTACCCGTTGGCGTTGCTTTACCTGGTCGTAATTTTAGGTGGAGTGGCTCGGAGTTTCTTGACCACCGCGCGTCAGGCCATGATTGCGGAAATTATTCCGCATGCCCTTTTAGGTAGTGGGGTGCGCTGGCGTAATGCCTTGTTTGAAGGGGCTTGTGTGATCGGTCCAGCGATGGCGGGTTTTTTATGGGCATGGGGTGGTAGCTTGCTCACGTACAGTGTGATGTCGGTGCTTTTTCTAAGTTCGTTAGTGACCATGGTGTTGGTGAAGACCTCACAGTCTTTGCACCGAGAGTCGGAGGAGTCGGTGGTGCAGAGTTTAGGTGCTGGGGTTTCATTTATGATTAAGCAGCGACTTTTATTAGGAGCCTTTACCTTGGATTTATTTGCAGTGCTCTTGGGCGGTGCGGTCGCCTTGCTCCCGATTTTTGCGGCAGAAATTTTGCACATTGGCCCAGTCGGCTTGGGGTGGCTCCGGGCCGCTCCATCCTTGGGTGCGGTGTTCATGTCTATTATCGTCATCACCCTGCCTCCCTTGCGCCATTGTGGCCGCCTCTTATACCTTTCTTTTGCCATTTTCGGGCTTTGTATCATCGGCTTCGGGCTATCGACCTCCTTTCTCCTTTCGCTCGCGTTCTTATTTATTTCTGGAGCGGCCGATGCCGTGAATGTGATTATTCGCCAAACGATTTTACAGACGGGTACCCCGCCCGCGATGATGGGGCGGGTCTCGGCCGTCACGGCGTGTTTCGTGGGGTGTTCGAATGAACTTGGTTCCTTTGAGTCGGGTGCTACCGCCAAATTGCTTGGTAGCACGGTTAAGGCGGTTGTGCTGGGGGGTGTGGCGGTGTTTGGGGTGATGGGGATGTCCGCATGGTGCTTCCCCGAGATCTGGCCCCTCGATAAAATCAGCCCCGATCAGCGCTGAGTGCCTTTGCAGGCTTGAATTGGCAAAGGTGAGAGGCATAGATGGACGCACCCTACTATGAACGCACTCCTGCGCTTAATTCCCTGCTGTCTGCTTGGCTTTGGCTTGTTGGCCGCTGACTCGAAGACCCCTGCTGCTCCTGAAGTCAAAAAAGACTGGGATGCCCAGTATGTTTTAGGCCCCGACTCCCAAGAGAAGCCCAATGTCCCCAAGGGCAAGGTGACGACCTACATGATGGAAGACTCCAAGACCTTTCCGGGCTACGGTCGCCAGTGGGCTTTATATATTCCTGCCCAGTATGACGGCAAGACACCCGCGGCGTTGATGGTTTTTCAAGATGGTATGGGTTATGTTAATGCTAAAGGTTCCTGGCGCGTGCCCACCGTGTTTGATAACTTAATCGCCGCCAAACAAATGCCCGTCACGATTGGCCTTTTCATTAATCCTGGTTTTTCGCCCGATAAAAATAATCCTAATGGCAAAGATGCGAAAGGTAAGCCTTTAGGGAAATCAAACCGCTCGTTCGAGTATGATAGTGTGACGAATCAGTATGTGACGTTCTTACTCGAAGAAATGATTCCCCTCGCTGAAAGCAAAGGGGCCGTCCTTTCGAAAGACCCCCTCCGTCGTGGCATTGCTGGTTCATCCAGCGGTGGCATCTGTGCCTTTAATGCGGCTTGGCAACGTCCCGATGCGTTTAGCAAAGTGTTCACGACCATCGGTAGTTTTACCAATATTCGCGGCGTTATCAGCAAAGGCAAAGAGCTGGGCGGTAACCTTTTCCCCGAAATGGTGCTTAAAGAAGAAAAGAAGAATATTCGGATTTTCTCTCAAGATGGCTCCCATGATTTAACTAACGAATTCGGCGTATGGCCCGAAGCGAATCAGAAGATGGCCGATGCTTGGAAGGCGAAGGGATATGATTACCAATTTGTATTGGGTGAAGGGACGCACAATCCCCGTCATGGTGGCATGCTTTTCCCTGAAGCGATGAAGTGGCTTTGGCGCGACGTTCGCTAAGTCGATGCGCTCCACCGCTTTTATCTTCGCCGGTTTGACCTTTGTCGCCCTAGGGGCGGCAGAGGCTCCGGAGAGTTTTGCCCCTTTGTTGGATGCAAAGTTGTCGCAGTGGGAGACTTGGCTAGGCGTGCCGCATCGTGCTTACGAGGTGCCAGGTTATGTGCGGGGTGCTACTCCTAAAGAAGACCCTGTGGTGGGGCTAAATCTCGATCCCTTGCACGTCTACAGCACTCGCGTCGTCGAGGGGGAAACGGTTTTACACATTACCGGCCAAATTTTTGGAGCCATCACGACGCTCAAGTCTTATGACAATTTTCACTTCCGCACCGAACAACGCTGGGGGGAAGAAAAATGGGAGCCCAAGTTAAACGCCGCCCGGGATAACGGGATTCTGATTTTCTGTGTCGGCGAGCACGGCGCGGGAAGTAAAAATTGGATGCGGAGTCAAGAATGCCAAGTCCAGGAGGATGATACTGGCGACTATTGGCCGATTGCCGGGACGATGGCGGACATCCCTTCGCGCGTTGAGGGTAAGACCGTAGTTTTTGATCCGAAAGCTCCCTTGCGTTTGGCTAAAGGTCGCTCGTGGCATGGTCCCGATTACCATGAGAAGCCACATGGCGAGTGGAATCGCATTGAGGTCTATGCGTTGAAAGGTGACGCGGTTTTCGTTTTTAATGGGGCGGTTGTTAATATTTTAATTAATTCGCGGTACGTGGAAAAAGGTGCTTCGACCGAAATCCCCCTGCGTGCGGGTAAGCTTCAAATTCAATCTGAAGGTGCGGTTTGTGAATACCGACGGATGGAGGTTAGCCCGCTGACGACTTGGCCAGCCGCCCTGGCACCGCTCATGGCGACCTTCCCCGCACACCCCTAACGATGCTTGTTGCCCAAGGTCTAAGTAAGAAATTTGGCGACCTGACGGTACTTAAAGCGGTCTCGGTAGAATTTCGCTCCGGTGAAGTGCATGCTTTAATGGGCGAAAACGGGGCGGGTAAGTCGACCTTGATGAAACTCCTAGCGGGGTTGTATCAGCCCGATACGGGCACGATTACTTGGCGTGGTCAGCCGGTGTATTGGCGTTCGCCCATGGAGGCTTTGGCACAAGGTATTGCGATGATTCACCAGGAGTTAATGCCGATTCCCGATTTAACCGTCGCTGAAAATATTTTATTAGGACGGGAGCCCACGAACGCGTGGGGCTGGTTAGACCAGAAATTACTGCAAGCGGAAGCGGTTGCATGGCTTAAGGTTCTCGACTGCCACCTCGATCCCCAAACCAGGATGCGGGATTTGACGGTGGCCCAAACACAAGTGGTCGAAATTGCTAAGGCCTTGGGGCGTCGAGCCGATGTAATCTTGATGGATGAACCTACGGCTGCCTTATCTGACCATGAGTGTACGGCTCTTTTTAAGGCGATTCGCCAGTTATGCCAACGCGGGGTCGCGGTGGTATACACCACGCATAAGATGGACGAGGTGTTTCAGTTGGCTGACCGGATTACAGTCTTACGTGATGGCGAATGGGTCACGACTCAGCCGGCGTCGGATTTTACGCCCGCGAGTTTAATCAGTCACATGGTCGGTCGAGATTTAGCGACCGTCTTCCCTGCCCTAACTCCTGCATCTCCAGAAGTCGTATTAGAGGTTCAAGCCTTAACCCGGGAGCCTTATTTTAGAAAGGTTACATTCCAACTCCATCGTGGTGAAGTCTTAGGTTTGGCTGGCTTGATGGGAGCAGGACGCACCGAATTAGTCAGCGCGCTTTATGGTTTATTGCCCGCTACGAGTGGAACGATAACCCTCAAAGGTCAGCCTGTTGTACTGCGGAATCCAGCGGATGCACTAGCTCATGGTGTGGGTATGGTGACTGAAGATCGTAAAGGTTTGGGCATTATCCCTGGCCTGAGCGTGCAACAGAACCTCACCCTTACAGCCCTCCATCGCTTCACGCAAGCGGGGTTCATCTTGGGGGCCCAAGAGAAGCAAGTCTCCCAAGCCGAAGTGACGCGCTTTAAGATTAAGGCCCGCGGGCTGACTCAACCGATTCGGGAGTTATCAGGGGGCAATCAACAGAAGGTTTTGCTGGCTCGAATGTTGCTCGATGCTCCTGAGATTGTGATTTTAGATGAACCAACTCGGGGTATCGATATCGGAGCTAAGTCCGAAATTTATGCCCTGATCGGCCAACTCACGGCAGTCGGTAAAGCCGTGCTATTGGTCTCTTCGGAATTACCAGAAGTGCTGGCGTTGAGTCATCGTATCTTGGTTTTACGCCAAGGTGATTTAGTTATCGAACTTGCAGCCTCCGCCGCGACCCCAGAAAAAGTCCTAAGCAATGCCATGCCTCTTTAATTATGAAATTTAACCGCGATTTTTTTCACCGCTTCGGGATTATTTTTGTCTTGGGCATTTTAATCACCGCGTTGTCGGTGAGCACTGAAAGTTTTGGGACGCTTTCTAATCTTACCAATGTAGCTCGCCAGGTTTCTATCAATGGCATCTTGGCCGTGGGCGTGACGTTTGTTTTATTAACCGCTGGGGTGGATTTATCGCTGGGGTCGGTCGTGGCCTTGAGTGGCGTGGTTTGTGCTACCTTTGCCCATCCTAGCCAGTATCCCGTGTTAGTGCCAATTCTACTAGGCATTGCTACGGGAGGTCTCTGCGGCTGTTTTAATGGTCTCTTAGTTACCCGCGGAGGCGTGGCCCCGTTTATTGTGACATTAGGAATGATGACCGTGGCTCGTGGTTTGGCCCTAATCTTTAGTGATGGTAAGCCCGTGGCGAATATGAGTCCGACACTGACAAATTTAGCGGGGGATGTGGCCGGAATCCCGATTGCGGTCCTTTGCTTTGCCTTAGTCGCCCTCGCGGCGAGTGTGTTCTTAAAGAATTTCCAGTTAGGTCGTCATATTTACGCCGTGGGGGGCAATGAAAATGCCGCCCGGGTCGCTGGCATTTCCGTTACCCGGGTTAAACTCTTTGCCTATACCTTGTGCGGCCTCTTAACGGGCCTAGCTGGGGTCGTCTTGGCCGCCCGAATCACCACGGGGCAACCTAATGCAGGCATGGCTTACGAATTGGATGCCATTGCCGCGGTGGTCATCGGGGGGACGAGTTTGGCGGGGGGTGTGGGGACGATTTTAGGAACGATTTTAGGGGTGCTATTAATCGGAGTCATTAATAACGGACTCGATCTTCTGATGGTCTCTTCGTACTACCAAGCGGTGATTAAGGGACTGATTATTGTGGGTGCGGTTTGGCTCGACCGCCAGCAGGCTCGTTCCTAAATCTGGGATATGCGCCCCGCTCCCCGTTTCCAGGTACGCCCCTGCCTTTGGACTGCTACGCTCGTATTGGCTGTTCTTGGTTTAGGGGGATGCAAGAAGTCCGAACCTCGTCAGCCTGGAGAGATTTTTATCGGTTATTCTTCGCGGGATATGTCCGCCGAATACACGGCGAAGTTATCCGAGGCCATTGTGGCCCAAGGTAAAGTTCGCAACGTGCGTTTGGTCTTAGTGGATGCCCAAGCTGATGCTCAAAAGCAAATCAGTCAGACCGAGAATTTCATTTCGCAGAAGGTGGATGTGATCATTTTGAATCCTTGCGAATTTGAAGCCAGCTCTCCCGCTGTGGAGCGCGCCAAGGCGGCAAAGATTCCCGTGGTCAATGTGAATTCTGTGACAAAAGCGACGCCTGATGCTTACGTGGGCTCCAATGATGAAGAGGCTGGCGTGATGGCGATGGAAGTGATTGCCCAAAAATTAAACGGTAAAGGAAACGTATTAATGATTCATGGGATTATGGGTCAGTCGGCACAATTGCAACGGGATGCTGGGGCTCGGCGAGTTTTGGCAAAATATCCGCAATTAAAATTACTCGACCAACAAACCGCCGGTTGGGATCGGGCCAAAGCGATGGCTTTAACGGAAAATTGGTTGCAGGCCCACCGCGGAAATTTCCAGGCGATTTTTGCGCAGAATGACGAGATGGCCATGGGTGCTCTGTTAGCCTTGGAGCGTGCGGGCGCAAAGAAAGAAGTTTTTGTTATCGGGGTGGATGCCATTGCCCAAGCTCTCACTGCTGTTAAAGAAGGTCGCTTAGATGCTACGGTCTTTCAAGATGCCGAGGGTCAGGGACATGGGGCGGTCGACTTAGCGATTAAAATCGCCAAAAAGGAACCTTTTGCGAAAGATGTGCTCATACCTTTCCAAGTCGTGACGCGTCAAAACGTCGACCAATTCCTCGCTAAATAATTTTATCCATGAAAACCATCCTCGCCCTCTTAACCCTCGGCTTGCTGAACCTTTCAGCAGCCACCGCTCCTGACACCCGCTTGTTTGAGATGCGCGTTTATTATGCTAACGAAGGTAAACTCGATGATTTGCACGCCCGGTTTCGCAATCACACGATGGAACTCTTTAAGAAGCATGGCATGACCAACTTAGGTTATTTCGTGCCGGTAGGTGCAAATCCCGAGCATAAGTTGATTTACTTCTTGGCCTACTCAGACCGGGCCGCTCGCGATGCCTCGTGGAAGGCTTTTCAAGCTGACCCCGAGTGGAAAAAGGCGGCGAGCGAATCCGAGAAAAACGGTAAACTCGTACAACGCGTCGAAAATGCTTTCCTGACCGCGACGGATTACTCCTACCTCGCTGAGGCCAAGGATTACCATCAAGGAGTGTTTGAATTGCGGACTTACACGACCGAGAATGGTCGTCTCGAAAACTTGAATGCGCGTTTTCGCGATCATACTGTTAAGCTTTTTGAAAAGCATGGCATGACCAACGTTTGCTATTGGAATTTAGCCGCCGACCAAAAGGGTGCCAAGTCCCCCTTGGTTGCGGGTAACACCTTGGTTTACTTGCTGACCCATAAGAGTCCCGAAGCTGCGAAGGCCAACTTTGATGCCTTCCGTGCTGACCCTGACTGGGTAGCCGCCAAGGAAGCCTCGGAAAAGAAGGCGGGCGGGTCTTTGACCGTCAGCGATGGCGTTAAGTCGGAGTTCATTGTCCCGACCGATTATTCACCCGTGAAGTGAGTAACTGAGCCTCTAATAGCATCCTACAAAAACCCTCAAATTGAGGGTTTTTTCTGATAGGTTGCATGGAACCTAAAACGCAGGTAAATTGTCTGATTGTGCTATACAATGCGTCCCGCATTTCTACTCCCCTTATTTATTAGCCTCTCCTTGGTCGGGGCTGAGACAGTGTCTTTTAATCGCGACATTCAGCCCATCCTCTCGGAGAACTGTTACCATTGCCATGGACCAGATTCGGCGGCGCGTAAGGCAGAGCTGCGCTTAGATCGTCCGGAATTTGCGTTTCAAAAAGCCAAGAGTGGTGAAGTGGCGATTGTCAAAGGTTCACCGGAAACGTCTACCATCATTAAGCGGGTCACGACGTCCGATCCCGATGATGTCATGCCTCCGCCTGAGTCACACAAGTCGCTGACCCCACGCGAAGTCGCTTTGCTTAAGCAGTGGATTAAAGAAGGGGCACAATATCAAGAACACTGGGCCTTCATTGCCCCGCAACGCCCTGCCCCACCCGTCGATGCTACCCAGTGGACCCACAGCCCGATTGATCAGTTTGTTGTTAATCGTTTGGCTCAACAGGGACTTAAGCCTAATCCTCCTGAAGAGCGTGCCCGTTTATTCCGTCGCTTGTCGTTGGATTTGACTGGTTTGCCTCCTACGCCCGAAGCCGTGAAGGCCTTTTTGGCTGATCCCTCACCTCAGGCTTATGAGCGTGCCGTCGAAAAAATGTTGGGCACGGACGAACATGCGGAGCAAATGGCCCGTCATTGGTTGGACGCGGTGCGTTATGCCGACACGCACGGCATTCACATTGATAATGCGCGAAATATTTACCCTTACCGTGACTGGGTAATCAGTGCTTTTAAGAAAAATATGCCCTTCGATCAGTTTACGATTGAGCAAGTCGGTGGGGATTTAATTCCTAATGCTACGGTCGATCAAATCGTTGCTACGGGTTACTGCCGTTGTTTGCCTACTACCGGCGAAGGTGGGGCCATTCCAGAAGAGGTTATGGCCAATTATGCTAAGGACCAGGTCGAGACGATGGGGGCCGTTTGGCTGGGTTTGACGTTGGGTTGTGCTGCTTGTCACGACCACAAGTTTGACCCCGTTTCTACGCGTGAGTTTTACCAACTCTCCGCTTTTTTCCGTAACACTCCGATGTATCCCCTGGATGGTAATAATGCGAACCATCCCCCTTCGATGCTAGTCTTACCTCCCGCGGAACGTCCGAAATACCAAGAGCTAGAAGCTCAATTGGCGGTTTTACAAAAAGAAGACGCCGCCCGAAAATCTAAAGCCGACAAGGCTTTTGCCGCCTGGCGCACGGCAACTTTGCCCGAAGCAATCCAAAAACCAGTTTTACCTGCCGGGTGGAGTTTTGCTTACGAGAAACCTCAAGTGATGAAATCTCCGACAGGTGCGAATCTGCGTCTGAAAGTTATCGGCATTCCCGCGACTGAAAAGCGTTATGGTGGTTTTGCCATTGACGGTAAAAGTGCCTACGAAACACCGGAGGTGGGAGATTTCGAAATCAACCAAGGTTTCACGGTGCGCTTAATGCTTAAGATGACCAAGGGGGCTGACGGTGCCGTCTTAGCTCGCATGGACGAGGGGCATGACTTCCGAGGTTGGGATGTTTGGGTGCAAGCTGGTCGTCCGGCGATGCACCTCATCAGTCATTGGCCCGATAAGGCGCTGAAAATGGTCGCGGCCAATTCCCTGCCCTTAAATAAGGAAGTTGAGTTGGTGGTGACTTATGACGGTAGTGGTAAGGCAGAGGGTATTAAATTCTACGTGGATGGGGACATGGTGCCCGCCGCTCCCGAAGTGAATGCACCTTTTACGGTTAAAGAAAGTTTGCGGACCGCGGTACCGTTTAGAATTGGCACACGCAGTGCTGCTTCTGGGGCCGCAGGAGTGTCGGTACAAGAAGCTTATATTATTCCCGCTACCGTGCCGAGTGCAGACATTGCAACCTTAGGTAAAGTTGACGAGCTACGTCAGGCCTTGGGCAAGGATGGGATGAAGGCTAAGCCTACTACAGTTGCCTTGTTGCGTAATTATTATGACCAGAGGGTCGATCAGTCTGATAAATCAGTTTTACAGAAAATTAAAGCGGTGAATGGCCAACTTGATAGTTTGAAGGCCAAGGGGGCGATGACACTTATCATGAAAGAGAACGGCACCCCCGCCTCTGCTAAGGTCCTGAAGCGTGGCCAGTATTTAGATGCAGGGGAGCAAGTTTTTGCCAACACTCCTAAAGTATTACCTCCACTGAAGATGGCTGGGGCTAGTGCCAATCGTTTGGATTTAGCCAAGTGGTTAGTTTCCTGCGACAATCCGTTGACGGCCCGCGTCACCATGAATCGTCTGTGGTATCAGTTCTTTGGAACCGGGTTATCGGAAACGACGGAGAACTTGGGTATCATGGGCGAGAAGCCACAACACACCGAGCTCTTAGATTGGTTGGCCGTGGAGTTTATGGATTCCAAGTGGGACATTCGCCATATGGTGCGGCTCTTGGTGAATTCTAAAACTTACCAACAAGCAGGGGCTTTTACGCCCGAGAAATTAGAGAAAGATCCCCGTAATCGCTGGCTCTCGCGGGGGCCACGTTATCGCGTCGATGCCGAGATTATTCGCGATACGGCCCTGTCTGTTTCAGGTTTATTAGTCCATAAAGTGGGGGGACCCTCGGTGCGCCCGTACCAACCCGAAAACATTTGGAGTGATGTGGCTATGACGGTGAGTAATACGCGTTTTTACACTCAAGATAAAGGCGAAGGTTTATACCGTCGCTCGATGTATACTTTCCTCAAGCGTTCGGCACCTCCCCCAATGATGTTGAATTTTGATGCTACGTCACGGGAGGTTTTCTGTACTCGTCGGGATCGTTCTAATAGCCCGCTACAGGCCTTGAATTTAATCAACGATGTTCAGTTTATTGAACCCTGTCGCGTCCTTGCCGAGAAACTGTTGACCGAGCAAACGACCGATGAGGCACGTGTGGATCGGTTGAGCTGGCTTTTCCTGTCGCGGCCCACCACTGATACGGAGAAGAAGATTCTATTAAAAGCCGTCGCCACCTTCCGTCAGGATTACAGCACCCAACCTACCGAAGCGGCTAAGTTGGCGAAGTATGGGGAATGGCCGGTGAATTCAAAACTTCCGGCCCCTGAAGTAGCCGCGTGGACTTTAGTAGCCTCGGAAATGTTAAATCGTGACGAAACCCTTAATAAATAATCCCATGAATCCTTTTGATGCTCTTGAACATAACTTTCGGATTAATCGCCGACAGTTCTTCCGTCACAACGCCATGGGCCTGGGAGGTGTGGCGCTCGGTTCGATTCTGGCCAAATCGTTAGGGGCAGCCACGACTCCTGGGGCTTTTCCGTTGCATTTTCCGCCCAAGGCGAAGCGCTGCATTTACTTGTCGATGATTGGTGCTCCTTCGCAATTTGAGACCTTTGATTATAAGCCTGAATTAGCGAAGCGTTTTGACCAGGACTTGCCCGATTCGATTCGTAATGGCCAACGCATCACGGGCATGACTTCAGGACAGAAGCGCTTCCCGGTCGCTCCTTCGGTCTATAGTTTTAAGCAATATGGTAAATCAGGCGCCTGGGTGTCCGAAATCCTGCCTAACATCGCCAAGATGGTTGATGACATTGCCATTATTAAGACCGTGCACACCGATGCGATTAACCATGAACCTGCCAACATGTTGTCTTACACGGGTAACATGGTGCCAGGTAAGGCCTCAATCGGTTCTTGGCTCTCTTACGGCTTAGGGAGTGCGAACGATGACCTGCCCACCTTCGTCGTTCTGCATGCTCGGCACTCTAATCCCGGCTCCAATGTCCAGGCAATCTCCGCGCGCTTATGGTCGTCTGGCTTTCTGCCTACCCAACACTCGGGGGTGACTTTCCGTTCGGCAGGTGATCCCGTGTTATACTTGCGTGATCCTGATGGTGTCAGTCGCAGTGTTCGTCGGGAGATGTTGGATCATTTGGCACAGTTGAATGAACTCACCTATCAACAAGTCGGTGATCCCGAAACGGCGGCTCGTTTGAAACAATACGAGATGGCTTTCCGGATGCAGGCCTCGGTTCCAGAGTTAGCGGATTTAGGTAAAGAGTCTGAAGCTACCTTCAACCTTTATGGCCCGGATGCGAAGGAACGGGGCACTTTTGCAAATAGCTGTATCACGGCTCGGCGCTTAGTTGAACGTGGCGTACGGTTTGTCCAGATTTTCCACCGGGGTTGGGATCAACACGGGAATTTGCCTAACGACCTTAAGCAACAGTGTAAAGATATCGACCAAGCGTCTTATGCTTTGATTCAAGATTTGAAGCAGCGTGGTTTATTGGAAGATACTTTAGTCGTCTGGGGCGGTGAATTCGGTCGGACGGTTTACTCCCAAGGCACACTGACCAAGACGAATTATGGTCGTGATCACCACCCGCGCAATTTCTGCATTTGGATGGCCGGAGCTGGGGTTAAAGGAGGTATTGTCCACGGGGAGACCGATGAATATTCTTATAATATCGTCAAAGATCCCGTGCACGTGCGCGATTTACATGCCACGATTCTGAATCGCTTTGGCATGGATCACGAACGTTTGCTCTTCAAGTATCAAGGCCTCGATCAGCGTTTAACCGGCGTTGAACCGGCGAAAGTCATTAAAAAGATTTTAGCATAGTTGCGCTTGTGCGATTGCTCCACGGCGACCGTCCTGTCATCGCTCTTCTATGACTCTTGTTGTCGGGCCCACTTCCCGCCTGCCCTTTCTTATCCGTTGGTTGGTTTTATTAACTTTAGTCTCCATCACCGTGGGGCTTTTAGGAGGTTGTTTTTTACGCTCCCTCAGTTGGGTTACCAAAGAGTTTCAGGCCAACCCTATATGGATTTACACGCTTCCAGTAGGGGGAGTGTTGAGTGTATGGCTTTATCAGCGCTGGGGGGGGCAGAGCGCTCAAGGGGTTAGACTTTTGGTAGCAGAAATTAAAACCCCTACTACCCCCTTGCCGGTCATGATGGCCCCCTTGATTTTTTGTACGACCTTGGTGTCGCACCTTGGGGGTGCCTCGGTGGGACGCGAAGGAACTGCTTTGCAGTTGGGCGGTGGTGTAGCTGATCAGTTTTCTCGTTTTTTTAATCTCAGTTCTAAAGAGCGGCAAACTCTACTGCTTTGTGGGGTCAGCGCAGGGTTTTCCGCCGTGTTCGGTGCACCGATTGCCGCCGCGGTCTTTGCCGTTGAGTTTGTTAAAGTACGTCATTACTTAACTTTCTTGTGTTGTTTGCTGACGTCCTTTGCTGGAAATTATATTGGCAAACATTGGGTGGGGGCGGTTCATTGGGATTACAAGGTGCACTTTCTACTTGGGGCGGAATTCACTTGGGGTGGCTTAGCAAGTGTTGTGATGATTGGGGCGGTAGCAGGATTGGTTGCGCGCCTTTATTTAAAAGGCGTCCAATGGCCCGGACAACTTTTGAAAAACTACCCTAATCCTTATTACCGTATTCTCCTCGCGAGTTTTATTTTCGGAATCTGGATTATTCCTGGAAAACTTTATGATTTTACGGGGCTCGGGTTACCTATCATTGATGCCGCTTTTTGCCAAGTTATGCCACTGGGAGTTTGGATTTTAAAATTCAGCCTGACTGTCATCTGTGTCGGACTAGGTTTTCGTGGTGGAGAAGTGACGCCACTTTTTTTTGTAGGAGCGACTTTGGGTAGTGCGCTCTGTACGTTCTTACCGCTGCCCCTTGTTATTTGTACGGGGCTGGGTTTTGTCGCAGTTTTCGCAGGCGTAGGAAATGTACCCTTAAGCTGTGCCGTTTTAGCAGCGGAAGCTTTTCATCCCGGCCTTTTGGGCTATGCCTTATTAGCGTGCTACTTGAGTGCGCTTATTGCCGGCCGCCATGGTTTGTATGATCAGGAAATTAAACCGTAAAATCAAAGACTAACACGCGCTCGAGGTTGGGTACGACGATGTCTTTGACGCGTTCGTGTTCAGGGTGTGGCAGGTAGGCGTCGCGACTTTGTGGAGTATCAAAGGTCATCACAAACCCGTGGGTAAAGCCGTCGTTAAGGCCTTCGGGGCTTTGATAGCTGCCGTGTTGCATCGAAAGGAGTCCGGGAATTTTGCCGACCATGCCCTTCATCTCCGCAAAGCAATGGTTAATCTGTGCTGGGGTGATGCCTTTTTTGAAAACAAAGGTACCGTAGTGATAGACCATAGTAGTTTTTATATCTGCGATAAGGACCCTCGGGGCAAGCCCAAGTGCCCGATTTTCGGGGTTGCCCCACTGCCCTAATTATTGAAGTTTAAGTTCACTATGCCAAACCCCTGGACTGGAAAAGGTAACCCTTACACGCGCACCGAAGTGATTGAGCGCCTGCGGAACACGATCTCGAAGGGGCAGCCCATTATTGCGGCCGGTGCTGGCACCGGCATCAGTGCGAAATTTATTGAACGCGGCGGGGCGGATTTGGTGATTGTGTATAATTCCGGACGTTTCCGGATGGCTGGCCACGGCTCGACGGCCGGGATGATGGCTTATGGCGATGCTAATGCCGTGGCGATGGAGATTGGGGAGTATGAGGTGCTGCCTGTAGTCGAAGAGATTCCCGTGATTTGCGGGGTCCATGCTACCGACCCTCGCCGGCGGATGTGGCACTGGCTCGGTAAAGTTAAAGACATGGGCTTTAGCGGGATTAACAATTTCCCGACCCACACCATCATTGATGGTAAGTTTCGCCAGATTCTTGAAGAAACGGGTATGAGCGTGCAGAAGGAATTTGAGACGGTGGCCCTGGCCCGAAAGATGGATCTCTTCACCATTGTTTACGTCGGTTCGCCCGCGGAAGCCCAAGCGATGGCGAAGGCGGGGGCGGATGTCATCATTGCTCACGTAGGTACTACGGTAGGCGGCTCTATTGGCGTAACCAATGCCACGATGTCGTTGGCCGAGGCGGCGAAGCAGACCCAAGCTATCATCGATGCGGCTAAGTCGGTGCGTTCCGATATGATTTATCTCAGTCACGGTGGCCCGATCAACACGCCTGAAGATGCCGCTTATATCAACGAACACACGGACACCGATGGTTTCGTGGGAGCTTCGAGTTTAGAGCGGATGGCCGTAGAGCAATCACTCACGGATCTGACGCGCCGCTTTAAACAGATTCCGGTGAAGCGGAAATTCTTCTAAACGAGATCTTGTTATGGCCACGATTGCAGTTCTAGGCACTCTGGATTCCAAGGGTGAAGAGCACGCTTTTCTGGCGGCGTTAATTCAGCAACGTGGACATCAGGCTTTATTGATTGATGTGGGCACAGTTGGGCCACCTACCGTAGTACCCGCCGTTACCCGCGAAGAAGTCGCGGCAACTGCCGGTCTCGATTTGGCCAAACTCATGGCCAAAAAAGACCGCGGAGAGTGTGTCATTGCCATGACGCAGGCCGCCCCGCGACTTTTAGCTAAGTTAGTCGCTGAAGGTAAAATTCAAGGGGTGATTTCATTGGGTGGTGGTGGCGGAACGGCGATTGCCACGGCCGCGATGCGGGCCCTCCCCTTAGGTTTTCCCAAATTGATGGTCTCAACCCTCGCGGCTGGCAACGTGGCACCCTACCTCGGGACCAAGGATATCACGATGATGCCAAGTATTGCCGATGTCGCTGGTTTGAATCGGCTCTCTCGTGTGATTTTTACCCGGGCCGCAGGGGCGATTTGTGGCATGGTTGAAAGTGAGCCAGTCTTGGGTGCGGCCAAGCCCTTGGTCGTGGCGAGTATGTTCGGCAATACAACTGCTTGTATTTCAGAAGCAAAGAAAGTTTTGGAAGCCGCGGGTTACGAAGTTTTAGTTTTTGCCGCTACGGGCGCCGGGGGTCGGATCATGGAAAGTATCATTGAAAGTGGCATCGTCGCAGGTGTCTTGGATGTCACCACAACGGAATGGGCGGATGAATTAGTGGGCGGAGTCCTCACCGCTGGCCCGGAACGATTGGATGCCGTGGCTAAAGCCCGGGTCCCCGCTGTGATTGCCCCAGGCTGCCTTGATATGGTGAACTTTGGGGAACGTGCCTCGGTGCCCGAACGCTTTGCGGGACGTTTATTCTATCAGCATAATCCCCAAATAACGTTGATGCGCACCAGCGTGGCGGAGTCTCAGCAATTAGGCAAAATCATCGCCGAAAAAATTAACCGCTACACCGCGCCGGCCGCTTTAATGATTCCCCGTCGAGCGATTAGTGTCATTAGTGCCCCTGGCCAGCCCTTCCATGATGCCGCGGCGGATGAAGCGTTGTTTAGCACACTGAAAGCCGAGACCAAGTTGCCGGTGGAGGAGTTTGACCTAGAAATTAACCAGCCCGAGTTTGCCCAAGCCTGTGCCCGTAAACTCATCGGTTTGATGCAGGCCCAGCGGTAAAGGTTGATTTCTTTCATTAAGCCGACTCCGTTAAGTCATGCACCGTATTTGCCTGCTGTGGTTTTTTTCGGCTTTCCTGCCCTGCTTGCAGGCCAAAGAGATCTTTGTTGCCCCTAATGGGGATGATGCTGCCGCAGGCACCCTGGAAAAGCCCTTGGCGGGGCTACAGAAGGCCCAGGAACTGGCTAACCCGGGGGACACGGTCTGGCTGCGCGGGGGGGTCTATAAAATCCCCGCAACCCAGTTAGCACGGGCGGAGCGCATTTGGATTTATTTATATTATTTCAATAAGAGCGGTACGGCCGAAGCCCCCATTCGTTATTGGGCTTACAAAGATGAACACCCCGTTTTTGACTTTTCCGCTATCAAGACGCCCGACGTCCGTATCAACGCCTTTCAAGTAATGGGCTCTTGGTTGCACTTCCGCGGCTTCGAAGTGATTGGTGTCCAAGTCAATTTCATGGGGCATGGGCAATCGTGTTCGGTGGAGAATCACGGGAGTCATAATATTTTTGAGCGACTGAGTTTACATGATAGCCAAGCCATCGGGATTTACGCCTTAAGCGGGGCTCATAATTTATTCCTTAATTGCGACGCTTATAATAATTACGACTACACGTCGGAAGATCACCGCGGGGGTAATGTAGACGGTTTTGGCTGTCACCCGACGCGAGGTTCGATTGACAATGTCTTCCGCGGCTGCCGTGCGTGGTTCAATAGCGATGACGGCTACGATTGCATCTCCGCTCAAGAGGTCGTGGTGTTTGAGCAATGCTGGGCCATGTATAATGGCTACGGTACGAAATTCGAAAAGTTAGGGGACGGTAATGGTTTTAAAGCCGGTGGCTACGGTGCGACCCCCGTAGAGCGTTTGCCCAAAGTGGTCCCCCGTCACATCGTCCGCGGTTGCTTAGCGGTCCGCAATAAAGCCAGCGGCTTCTATGCCAACCACCACCTGGGGGGGGGCGATTGGTTTTATAATTCGGCGACCGGGAATGGTACTAATTTTAACTTCTTAGAGCGTACCCCTGATAATGCGAAGGACATTGAAGGGGCTGGTCACGTGATTATGTATAATTTGGCTTTTAAGGGCCGTTTGGTCACCCATCTGGCTGATGATATCAACGGCAAGCCCAACAGCTTTAGCCTAGGGCTAAAGCTGACGGAAGACATGTTTGTGAACGTAGACGAAGCTTTGCTGACTGGGCCACGCGCCCCTGATGGCAGTTTACCCAAGACCGGGTTCCTGCAACCCAAGGCCACCGATAAGCTCGGGGAATTGGGTTACACCGCTTTCCCGGCTGCTAAGTAAATTATAAGCCGAGGTGGCGGAGGGCTTCTGGGGTCGGCCCCTCAAAGGTCGCACTGGGTCGATTACCGCGATAGCCGAGGTCGCGCATGCCTTGCGGGGTCGTGAAATAACCCCCTGCTGCGAGGTGGCGGAAGCGTTTGAAGAAGTTTTCTTGCGGCCGCAGTTCTTTCTTCACGGGTTTCACGCCGCAGATGTCATCGGCAATCGCACTTTGTTGTTCGAGGCTAAGTTGGGCGAAAACTTTTTGGTAACGACGCTGACTCTCTTGGTCGATCCAGGTTAAGCCTTCTAAAATAATCGGGCGGTCTTTGATGGTTTCATCGTAGTACGAACTAATCCATTCATCGATAAAATCTGGCACGCCCAGGGCCGAAGGCGGTAAGTCTCCTTTTTCAGGTGGAGTAATCAGGTCAGCCAGTGCCGCCGCGGCGGCACGTTGTTCTACGGTGAACGAAAGCGGCCACAGCTCGCCGGGGTGATAGGTTTTATTTAAGACGGGATCAGCCCCAATGCGTTTACCATGAGGAGCAAACGGAGGGGTGCCACTCGGGGGAATCGTGGGGGAGGCCGCATCGAGCTGGGCTAGGCTAAGACCCGCCGCCGCCGTCGCGAGCCACTTGAGGGCTTCGCGACGAGGCAGACGGTTCACAGGTTCAGGGTTAAAGTCGGACATGGTCGGATTAAAGGTTTCCTTGGCGCATTTCTTCGATCAAGTGATCGCAGGCCCGCCAGGCGAGGGCCATGATGGTCAGCGTCGGATTTTTATCGGCATTACTGCAGAAGGCCGAACCGTCGTTGAGTAAAAGGTTCGGGACGTCCCAGCATTGATTCCAGCGATTGGTGACGGATTTATTTTTATCTGCTCCCATGATACCACCCCCGACTTCGTGGATGATGAAGCCACCGGGCTTAATGGCTTTTTCCCCCGTTTCAACACGGTTGGGTATGCCGCCCGCCGCCTCAATCATAGCAGCAAAGGTCTTTTGCATGTGAGCGGCTTGATTGATCTCATGGCTCGACCACTTCCAGTGGAATTTAAGCACTGGGATTCCCCACTTGTCTTTTACCTCGGGATCTAATTCGCAGTAGGAATCTTTGTTCGGAATCATTTCACCACGTCCGGAGAAACCGATGAAGGAACCATAGGTGCGGCGTAGTTCTTCTTTAAACTTGGAGCCATAGCCGGGGCCAGCAGGGCCCGCGACTCCGAGGTTCGGGGCATGACGTCCGGTAGAAAATTCAATGTGATAACCGCGGGCAAAATCGAGTTTACCAGCGTGTTGCTGTTGGTAGAGCCACCAAGGAACGTAGACGTGGCCACCGGCACCATCTTCATTGTGCAGCGGCAAGCCTTCGAACGCCGGAACGCGTCCGCCGAGGCCCGCCCCGACGGTGTCCATGATGTACTTGCCGACGAGTCCACTGGAATTGGCGATGCCATCAGGGTGCTTCGCACTCTTAGAGTTGAGCAGAATGCGGGCCGTCTCGCCTGAACTAGCGGCTAAAATGACTGCCCGGGCTTTGACGGTGCGTTCCTTGCCAGTTGTTTTGTCGATGTAAGTGACACCCGTCGCTTTGCCTTGCTCGTTAAGTACCACTTCTCGGGCATGGGCATTGGGTAAGATGTCAAGATTGCCAGAGGCTAATGCTGGAGGCAAATGAACCGTGGTCGACTGATAGTTAGCGCGAATGTTGCAACCGCGTCCGCAATCCGTGGCCCAGAAACAAGCGGCGCGGGCTTTCATCGACTCCGCCGTTAATTTTTGAGCGGTGGGATTTTGCGGGAAGAGGCGTTGAGGAATGGTAGTGTGATCTTGGCGCGTGCTGAGCACGGCCCGGTGAATTGGAATCACGGGAATCCCCAATGGTGTTACATGCTTTTTAAAATAAAGTTCACCGGCGCGGGCTTTGGGCGGAGGCAGCAACGTGTTGTTCGGCGAGTCGGGCGTGTTTTCGAGACCTTCATTGGAACCGTAGACGCCCACGAGTAATTCAACTTTGTCGTAATAAGGAGTCACGTCTTCGTAAGCGATGGGCCAATCGAAGCCCAAACCATCGCGTGAGTATGGTTTGAAGTCGTAAGGACCGTTGCGCAGCGAAATACGACCCCAGTGATTAGTACGCCCCCCCAACATGCGTGCCCGCCACCACCAAAAACGCTCTTCGGGCTTGTTATTGGCTTGGGTGTAGGGTTCGTCGGGAACTTGCCAACCACCGTTAACGGTCGCATCCGCAAAGCCAAAAGGCTTCTCGACCGTAGAAATGCCACGCAGCGGCATTTGGTCGGGAGTTTGGAACATTGCTGTCTCGGTGAGCGGGTCATAGTTTCGACCCGATTCCAGCATGAGCACTTTGACTCCGGCCATGGTTAAGGTGAAGGCGGATTGCCCTCCCCCTGCCCCTGAACCCACGACGATGACATCGTAATCATCGCGTAAATTTTGCTCCGAAATAATCGGCATAAAAGTTTTAGCGGTTGGGGTTAAAATTCCAGCTTTCGTTGAAGAATCCAGCTTCATCAATCCCTCCAGGGGCTTGGCTGTTGGCAGGGGTCTTTAAATTAATCACGGCCCAGTCAGGGAGTTTAGGCACTTGGCGGGCGTTGTTCAGGTAGTCGTATTCTCGATAAGTGAAACTGCTATTCAGCACGACGTACTTTTGGGGGTTTAACGGATTAGGGAAAATCATCACGGGCAGGTGATCTTCCGGACTATACGCTTTCTCGTTAACGACTAACTGAGTGCCATTCCACTTGATGGGGAGTTTGTTGATGATTTTAGCCAAGATTGCGTTGCTCTGGGGGTCACCCCAGAGGACTAAATTATTTTTAGCGATGTCCGCATCGGTAATGTCGCGATCAGGTTTAATCGGGGCAAAACCGCGGAATTGACGGCGCCATTCCCAGTTAGCGCGTTCGAGTTCAGACTTCACCCAGGCTCCCGATTTTTCAAACAGGGGTTTGCCAGTGGGCGAAACAAACAAGAAAGCATCCATGAATGCATCGTCAATCGGTCCAGACAGACCGTGTTGTTTTGAACCTACATCGGTAAATTCTTTCACCAAGGTCCATTTGCCGTTCGGGTTGTTGCGCGTGAAGTGTACCGTCCAGGAGCGATCTGAGGCGGGACGTGGGGCATCGAGGTCTTGCCCGTCGATGCGAACGGTTACTTTCCCATGTTGGGATAAGGGCGAATGCCCTGACGTCATGTCTAAGGTGAAAGCCGCGATATTGACAGTTTTGACGCTTACGAGGTTTTCGCTGTCGACCGCTGCTTGAATGCGCGACTGTTCCCAATGCGTGAAGAGACGATTAATTTCGACCCAATGCATCCGGTTGTAGCGAAGAAAATAAGTCGCAAAACTAACTTCGCGCGGCGTGCGGTCGCGACCAATGGTCGCAATCGAGTCTAGACGACGTTCGATTTCAGCCATGGAGTCAGGATGGATTTTATGGGCGGTTTGGGGGCCAATAATATGAACCAGTTCGATGTTTTCAGCGCGTAACTGCTTCGCCATGATGTCCGCCGCTTGCTTTTGTTTATCGATTTCGCCGCTGTAAGCGATGGTGGGAGCGTTCGAGAAGTTAACCGCAACGTCGGTGGCGTTATACCAAGACCAGAGCGTTTGCTGCCAGGTTGGAATCTTGGAAAGATCCTCCGCTTGGAAGATGTTTAGGAAGTGGGGCGTCTCGGCGAAACCGGCCCCAGGGTTAATCGCACACCAGCGGTCGGTGTAGTGAGCTCCGAATTGCCAGACGGCGGCGCCTCCCATGGAGAAGCCACGAATAAAGAGCCGATCCTCGTCGATGGCATAAGATTTGCGGGCGTGCTCGTAAGCTTCCCAAAGATCAATTTCTCCGGCGAATTTATTGGCACAGCAGTACCGTCCGTAAGGATGGAGTACTAAGCGGTTATTGGCCGGGATTTGGCCGATATTCTTGCGACGATCTTGGGCGAAAGCGAGTTCACTCAGGTTTTCGCCGCGCCCGTGACACCAAAAGTCGAGTCGCATCGGAGCTCCACTGTAGTTCTCGGGAATGACCATGCCGTAAGGTTGGATGGAGCCATCAATGCGGGAACGGTATGCTCGCAAGACTAAGCCCTTTTGTTCCGTCCAAGGGTGATCACCGTGGTAGAAAGCGGACGCACGGGCTTTGCCTTCAAGGATGAGTTCACTGGCAGTTTTAAATTCCGTGTTCTTATAGAACTCGTTGTAGCGCATCGCCCAATCGACGGCTTTGTAGTAAATCTCAATGTCAGGAAGTAATTCCTCTAAGCGGGGATTCTTGGCTTGGGCTTTCGTAGCGTTATCAATCGCCACCCGAAGTTCGCTTAGACCTTGTTGCATGATTTTCTTTTCCGACTCCGGTACCGGCATGCCTGGAGGCGGAATCGGTCGGACGGCATCAGGTAAGTTATCTTTGGGTCCATCAGCCCAGAGGCTGAGGGAGAGCAAAGACAGGCAAAGCAACGAACGATACATAGAAACTTATTTTTGGGAGACCCACTGCAGGGCGTTCAACAGGATAGTTTGGTAAGCAGGGTTAGAGTGTGCCTCCAGCGCATGTCCTAGGGTGATATTGACAATGCGGGTGTGGCTGTCTTTGACGATCCACACTGTCGGGAAGGTTTGCGTTGGGCCAGGCTGGCCCTTCAAGGCCGGTCCAGGAAGCGTGGCCAGAATCTCGGCGTTCTCGGGATGACTTAAAACCGTTTGGTAACTTTCATCCATGATTTTAAAGGTCCCCGGGACACCTTGAAGAATCGGGTGTTCAGGTTTGGTGACCGTCACGGTGAATTCGCTGTGACCATGTCCGCGTGCACCACCGGCCACGAAACGGTCGTTGTAATTGGAGGCTGCGGGCCAGTTATACCAAGCACCTGCATGCACAATCACAATGCCCTTCCCTGCATCAGCGAAAGCATTGAGCGCCGTTTGGAATTCCGCCGTGCCGTATTGGGCGTGGTTGCCGCTGAAGACCAGCAGATCAGCCATTGGCAAGAGGGCTAGCGCTTCAGCAAGGTTGGGGGAAGATACGGTGTCATATTTGCTGGTAGCTTTAATCGTGGCCGCATCTTGGCCTAGGAAGAATTTAGGGAAATCGTGCGAACTGCCGGCACCTAAGAGCAGGACGCGTTGCACGCCGGCTTGGCGTGTGGCGAAGTGTTGCCCGAACGCCATGGTGGTATTGGGGGAATTCAGCGTTTCCACGGCTTTCTTGCCAGCTGCTGACTTTGATTCTTTGCGAGGTGGATTGGGATCGCCTCCGATTTCGGCCGTGATGGCTACGGTGGTCGGTGCAACTTGGTTGTCAGGACTGGACAGCACGACTTTTTCGATAACGGCGACATTTTCTACCGGAATCACGAGGGTGCGTACTTGGTGATCTTTGAGGACACCTTCGACGAGTTTCGAACCTGGAACATTGCCATCGCGTCCGAAGTAATCCGTAAAGTCGCGGTTAGCGTAGAGTTTGACGGATTGAGTTTTGCCATCGAGGAAATGGATGTCGACCGTCATGGCGACGGTTTGACCATCTCCATGGCTGCCCCAACCACCGACTCCCCCGAGCAAGTGCAAACGCGTTGCGGCCGTGCCCACGGGGATTTCTACGCTTTGGGCTAGGCTGTGGGCGAAGCTGCCTTTACCTCCGCCTTTAAGCACAATGACATTTTTCCCATCCTTGGTCTGTGCAGGATCAATCACTTCAAAAGGAATGCCATTAGCTGTGATTTGGCCAAACTTGATAAAGGGCAACGTGTCCGACCGGGCTTGGCGCGAGGCGTATAAGCCCCAGCGGGTGTCAGCCGTGAAGGCATTGCTGAGGTTTAGTAATTGGAAGCGACCAACGGTAATCCCGTTGGCGGTCACGGCCACGCTTTTGAGGTAAGCAATGATGTTGCGTAAGCCTTCGGCACCGAGCGCTTCAAAACCTTCCGGCATAAGCGACGTCTCGATGCGTTGGCGACTTGCGATGTCGGATTGCTTTAACTCGATGATAATCCCGCCGGGTTGGCGAAGTTTTACCACGGAATTATTTTCGCTGGCGATGATGGCGGAGTATAAAGTGCCGTCTTTGGTTTTGAAATTCCACGTCCGGTGCTCGTCATCGACCATGCGACTAGGGTCGATGATGTGCACTAAGAGTTCAACGACGGGGTGAGATCCGATGCCTTGAAGGTTGGGCCCGAATTCATTTCCGACCTCCCCTACTTTGTGGCATACGGCACAGGTTGACGTGAAGAGTTCTTTACCCTTAGCAGGGTCACCAGCTTTTTCTTCGACTAGGGGACGGAGGCGATTGATGATTTCATCCTTAGCGGGGTTAGAGCCCGCATTAAGTTTAGCCAAGACTGCTGCCGCTCGTTTGGATACGGCATCGTCAGGGTGACGGGTCAGTTGCGAGATTTGGATAGGCCCGAGGGAAAGGGGTGAAAGGTTTTTCGCCTCGAGGGCATTTAAGATGAGTTGTGCCCAATCCGTCCGCGTTACTAAAGCGGCAAAGAGCGAGTTGCGCAGGATGCCGGAAGTTTTGGGGAGAGTCTCAATTAAAAGACTACCTACTTTGACGTCATTCGTGGCAACTAAGGCATCAATCAGGGCACGTTTAACTTCTTCGGGTGTGTCTACCGCAAGGAGTGCGTCATGGATGGCCTTGGCGAACGAAGGTTGATTATCACGCAAAGCCACCAACGTGATGCCGGCGGTGGCCCGAACCGAGTTAGATAGGTTGCTGTCTTGCAAGGGTTGAATGAGTCGAGCCCCCAGAGTGTTTAATTCGCTTTGCAGGGCTTGATTAAAGCCCCAAGCGACGGTGAGCGAAGCTCCCGTGCCTGCTTCCTTGATATCTTTAATACTAAGAACGGTCTGCAGTAGGGCTTGCGTACTGGCCCGATCGGTTGGCGTAACCGCTTTGCGGTCAGCCAATTCACGTAAGACGATGGTGGCCAGGTGTCCGTCGGCGCATTTCGCGGCGGCAGCGAGGGCACGTAAATTGCCGGCGGGGTCATTAGCGCCCGCTAGGCTGGCGGAGAGGCTTTTGAGGAAGCCTGCCACTTCATTAATATTTTGCGGAGTGGTATCCGCAGACAGTAAGGCTTCAATCGTGGGCACGGGATTCGAAGCCGCGGCGGCCGCCGCAGCCGCCTTGGACCAGTCGTCGTTAAAAGTCTTTTGGCTTTCGAGGAGTAAGGTACCGGCATCGGCACTTAAGGGGGCGGTGCCCATGGCACGAAGGGTTGCGAGGCGGACGCGGCCATTTTCATCGCTTAAGCCCGCCTTGAAGATTGCAGTCGGCAATGCGATTTTACCGGCCTCAGCAATCAGAAAAACATTCTTCCGAACGGAGGCATTACTATCCTTGGCTGCTTGGGCGAGCAACGTTTGGTCGAGCTTGCCCAGACGTTGTAGGGCCCAGAGTGCTTGAATGCGGGCTTCAGGAATGGCTAGGCTTTGGGCGAGTTCGACTAAAGGTGCGACCGCCGTTTGCTGTGTTGCGGCATCGCGATCCATGAGCACGCGAATGGCATTAAAGCGCACCACTTTGCTGGGGTGCTTAAAGGCTTCGACTAAGCCCACGGCATCGGCCGTGGTGAGGTCGGGGTGGACCAAACTCGGAGCTTGGTCATGTTGGATGCGGTAGATGCGACCGAAGTAGTGTTCGCGGTCAGGGCGGACCGAGGCGCCTGATTTGCTATGCATCGGACCACGCGTGTCGTTGTGCGCTACGACGGCGGTGTAGAAGTCTAAAATATACATCGCCCCATCTGGACCGAAAGAAACGTCAATCGGACAGAACCATTGATCCATCGAGCGTAGCCATTCTTGGCCTTGGAGCATTAATTCACCTTCATACGTAACCCCGTTGAGGTTCAGTTTTTCATGGTGAATCACGTCGAGGATGGGCTCGGTCATCCAGACCGTCCCGTTGTATTCCTTGGGCCAAGCGCCTCCTTCGTAAACGGAACATGCACAACCGGCGGAGTAGTGACCTACTTGGTCAATTTGCATTAAAGGAGCACGGTCGGGCATGTCAGTGCGGGCCACGGCACGACCAGGGTTGACGGAGTGGAACGCTTTGGCGTTCGTGCCAGGAACTTTAGCTAAAATAGTTTCAGGGAGAACGACGTGTTGCACGGGGTTGCCGTTAGTCGCTTTACCATGGTAGAGTTCAAGGTCGCTGGTGACTTCATTGCCAAAGCTGTTACCACCTTGCGAGGCGACTTGTTCAATCGCTGAACCGTCAGGCTTAAACCGGAAAGTTCCAGGACTAATTTTGGCCATCAGTTCGCCGGTCTTGCCGTTCGTAGCCAAGGCACCGCCGCCATTCGAGGCGTAAATCCAGCCGTCGGGAGCCACGATGAAGTGGTTGGGTACGAAGTGGGTGTCCCCGGGGCGGAAACCGCCGTAGAGAAGGATTTCCTGATCGGCTTTGCCCGTGCCCTTAGTGTCGCGGAGCCAATAGATGCCGTTTTGGGCTACGGCAATCACGCCATCGCGGTAGAAGCAGAAGCCGGTGATGAGTTCGAGGCCTTCATGGAAAATAACTTTCTTATCAAAGACGCCACGGTGCTGTGAATCGATGAGCACGGAGATTTTATCTTGGGCGGGGCGATCGTAACTACCAGGCACGAGGACGCCGGTTTCTTTCCAAGAGTCTGCGGTCAGGGGGCGGCGACCGTTCGGGTACTCGGGTGTTTCGGCGACCCACAGACGGCCCTTTTCATCCCATTGAATGGCGATGGGTTTATTGATTAAAGGTTCGCTGCAAAGGACGCTGGTTTTGAAGCCCGGCTGTAATTTAAATTGGGCGATGGCATCCTTGGGACGGCGCGGACCGCCCACGGGATAACGCAAATCGGCTAAATCCGTCGCGCTGCATAGTTCGTTAACCTCAGTGCGGTGGGCCGTCCAAGCCACGGCTCGTTTTAAGTAGGTAACCACGCTGGGGTGTTGGAGCGTTTGAGCATCGCCTTGTAACAAAACCGCGGCTCGGTGATCGGGTGCTTCCAGTGCCCACCACTGGGGTTCGATGTCGTAAACGGAAATGCGGTCATTCAGCGCTTTCTTTTTGCTGTTAGTGACTTTGGGAGTGAACGAAGAGCAGAGGACGAAAACTTTTTCGTTAAAGCTGAGGTCATAGACCGTGTCATCCGTCACATCGAACGTAGACATGCTTTGGGTGAGCGGGTGCGAGTCCGTTCGTAAATTCATCATGATGATGTCATGGAATTTTTGACTGTCGGCATTCCAGCTCGCACCAAGGTTTTCTTTACTCCACCCTGCTTCCAGACCGGCGAGTGCTCCGTGGATGACGACGAGACCATGCCCTTTTTTGGCAAAATCCGCTAGGGCCTTTTGGGCATCCGCACTGTAGGGTTTGAAGTCTGTTTGATACAATAAGGTGACGTCGGCTTGGTTAAGGTCGTTGGCCTCGAGGACTTTCTTTTGCATGACCTCTGCACCCCCTTTGACCAGGGCCGCCCTGAGGCTGGCGCCGATGCTATCCTGATCGCTTACCACAACAACTTTGAGGGGGGCGGCTACGACCACAGAAGCCACTAATAATAGGAGCAAACGGAATTTCATGGGGATGGGCAAAGCTTTAGACTACGACCCACCCTGACCTCAAGTGTTCCTTTAAGAAAGCGGTGTTTTTTAGATTAGAATGCCATTTTTCTCGCATCTCCCCTTCCGCTGGCTCACTTATCGGCTCAATGGCGCTACTCAGTTTACTTGATGTCTATGTCAGTTTTGGCGGGCCGCCCGTCTTGGATCACCTCAATTTGCAAGTCGAAGAAGGTGAACTCGTCTGTTTGCTGGGTCGTAATGGGGCTGGCAAAACGACTTTGATGAAGATTGCGGCGGGTGAAGCCCAGCCTGACTCCGGAACGGTCACCGTGCCTGATGGGGTCTGCTTGGCTCGTCTGACCCAAGAGATTCCTGACTCGTTGCCTGGGACCGTTCGGGAGATTGTGGCGAGCGGTTTGCGCGATGATGATCATGCGGAGGACTGGGAGAAAGATTTGCGGGTTGATGACCTAGTGGCGCGCTTAAGTTTGGCCGAGGAGAGTTTATTCGATCACCTTTCAGGTGGTTTAAAGCGCCGTTGTCTGCTCGCCAAAGCGTTGGCTGCTAAACCCCAATTGCTCTTATTAGACGAACCGACCAATCACATGGACTTAGAGTCCATCCTGTGGATGGAAGAGTTTTTGTTGGGCGAGAAAATCTCGCTACTCTTTGTGACGCACGACCGGGCTTTTTTACGTCGTATGGCGAATCGGATTATCGAGTTAGACCGCGGTAAACTTTCCAGTTGGTCCTGCGATTACGATAGTTACCTAGCCCGCAAAGAAGAACTCTTTGTGGCCGAGGAACGGCAACGAGCTGCTTTTGATAAGAAACTTTCGCAGGAAGAAGCTTGGTCGCGACGGAGCCCGGGTGCTCGGCGGACGAAATCGAATGCCCGTATGGAAGCGTTGAAGAAGATGCGTGAGCAGCGCACTTTACAACGTAATGCGACGGGTTCGGCTAAGATGGAAATTAGCGAAGCGGAACGTTCGGGCGTACGGGTGGTGGAGGCTGAGAAAATTTCCTTTGGTTATCCCGGTAGCGAGCTGATGATTAAAGATTTTAGTTTGGTGTTAAATCGCGGGGATAAGGTAGGCCTGATTGGCCCCAATGGTGCGGGTAAGACGACATTAGTCCGGCTCTTGCTGGGACAATTAGCACCCACGTCGGGGAGTTTGAAGTTAGGTACTAAGTTGGAAGTGGTTTATTTCGATCAAATGCGCGAGCAAATCGACGATTCCAAGACGGTCGCCGAGAACATCGCAGGTGATTCGGATCAGGTGCAAGTCCAAGGTCGCTCACGTCACGTGATTAGCTATCTCCAAGATTTCCTCTTTGAGCCCACGCGAGCTCGCTCCAAGGCCAAGGTCCTCTCTGGTGGGGAGCGCAATCGCCTCTTGCTCGCTCGCTTATTTACTAAGCCTGCCAACGTCTTAGTCCTCGACGAACCAACCAACGATCTCGATGCCGAGACGTTGGATGTTCTCGAAGATATCCTAGTGGATTATAATGGGACTTTAATCATGGTCAGTCACGACCGTGCTTTCTTGGATAATGTCGTGACGAGCACTTTAGTTTTTGAAGGTAATGGTTTGGTCACGGAACACGTAGGAGGTTATACCGATTGGCGTCAGGAATTGGCTCGCATCGCGGTAGCTAAGCGCCAAAAAGCCACGGTTGCTGTAGCCGCCCCGGTGGCGGCTGCTAAGGTTACGCCAGCCACTGGCACCAAGTTGTCGAACAAAGAGCGTCAGGAGTTGGAAGTCCTGCCGAAGAAAATTGAAGAGATTGAAACCCAACAGGCAGAAATCACGGTTCAACTGGCGGACCCAGAAATTTACAAAGACGGGGGGAGCCAAGCGTCTGCCTTACAAAAAAAGTTACATCAACTCGAGGAGGATCACGCTACTGCTTGGCAACGCTGGACAGACTTGGATGCCCGTAGGGCACTCTAACGCTACTTCTTGTTGGAGTCTTGGTCGGCCCCAGGTAATTGGTACTTACTGTTGGAGTCTTGGTCGGCCCCAGGTAATTGGTACTTCTTGCTTTTACCCAAAGGATTCACGAGGCGGGCGTTCTCTTGAGCGTTCTTTTGGGCTAAGGCTAACGCCTTGTCAGAAGTATCGACCGCTTGTTCTTTAGCGGTGGGGCGGGTGTCATTATTATCATTATTGCTCTTATTATTATTACCGTTTCCACCATTGTTACGGGCATTAAGTTCGTCCTCTAATTTAAAGCGGGGCTTGTTATGGTCTTCAATCCAGCGGAAAGCCCGGTCTTTCGCATCTTTAATTTGGGAGGGCGACAGTTGTTTTAAGGCCAGGTTTTCGTAGGTGCGACATTCAGAGGGTTCGATCCCTGCAGCCCGCTGCAGGAGTAAGTGGTAGTAGGCTTTGAAGAAGTCTGGTTTGCCGGCGGGTTCAGCGTAGGTCCCGGTCGCATACATCCGGCAGAGTTCAAAATTACACTCCGTGGCGATTTGGTTGCGATCGTAGAGCTCGTCCCACCAGTGAAAAGATTCGGCAGTATTATGAACTTCCGGTTCGGGACGTCCGTAAAGTTTAGCCAAATTGAATATGGCTTCGGGGTTCTTTTGTTTCGCTGCCTTGTTGAACCAATCCGCCGCTTCCGTCAGGTTATCGCCGATTTTAGTTTTGGCATACATGTTAACGTAGTAAGTGCCCACCTTAACTTGCGCCGCGGCATTGCCTAATTCCGCTTCGCGGTATTCCGGAATTACCAGAGCTTCTGCGGCGAGCAGTCGCGCACTAAAACCTAACCAGAGGAGCCATTTCATTGATGCAAAGTAAATAGTTAGCGTCCCTGAGGCAAGACCTCAGGGTGCTTTATAATAAGATTATATTATAAAAAACCTTAACTTAGAGGCTTTTGAGGTAGGCGGCGATATCGGCCACGCTTTGGTCGGTGAGACCCAACTGCGAGGGATAAAACATTAAGGAGCGGGTCAAAGGCTTGATCTCTTTGATGCGCGCCCGCGGAACGGTCTGCACTTCCCCTCCCATGCACTTCATGAATACGGGGTCCCCTTGGGAGAGGAGCATGCCCGTGATGATAATCCCGTCGGTGGTTACGAGGCGCGAGCCTTCGAAGCCGTGGGAGATTTCGGCGGAGGGTTGCGAGATGCCGAGGACGATGGTTTCAGTAGATTGCTGGCGTCCGTAGCTAGTTAAGTTGGGACCGTAATCTACGCCCTGTTCGCCGATACGGTGGCAGGTGTAGCAAACATTGACGGCCATTTTGCCGCGTTCGGGGTCGCCCTTTAGTTTACTAATCACTTCGACGGAAGACAACGGTTTGGCGTCGGCGGGTTCGGGGGGGAGTTCAAAGCCATGGAGCACGACTTTGTCGGGATCGTAAAGGCCGCGCAACTTCATGAGTTTCTCCACGTCATAAGGTTTCCAGTCATTTCCTTTGCGATTCATGAGCCACCAGTTGGCGAGGTCGTGGTGCACGAAGTTTTTGTCGAGGGCTAATTCGACCATCGTATTCGCGGCAGCAGCGCTCGTGGTGAAAGCGAGTCCTGTTAGCACGACTTTGGATTCTGCTGGGGTGAGTTTGCCGGAGAGTAAGCGTGCGCGGACCCCTTCGACTGACTGAGGAGGGTGTAAGCGCCAAGTGAGTGCGGCGTAAGCCTTACTCCATTGCGCAGGTTCGCTGCCCATCTTGGCCGTAATGGCGGCGTAGACTTGGGCTTCACGATCAGTGGAGCCTAAGCCGATGGCTTCGAGGTAGGCACGATCTACCCCATCGAATTGCTCTGCTGCCGTAGCCAGATTCGCCACGGCTTCAGGCGTTTTAAAGTCGCGCATCGTCAGGGCGACTTCGCGACGAATCGCCGGTGAGGCATCCCGTGCCATTTTAGTAGCCATCGCCATAACTTGGTAGTTAGCGGCACGCAGGGCTCGGTAGGCCACGAGACGGCGGGTATCATTAGTAGAGGTTAATTCCGATTGGACCAGTTTAGCGCCCTGCTCTCCCAGTTGGGTCAAGAGCCAAACCGCACGAGCAGCGACATATGGATTTGCGTGATGGAGTAAGGTTGAGACGGCAGGAATCGCGGCCGCTCCTTGAGCACGGAGTCGGTAGAAGCCGCCGGCACGAACGTTCACCGCTGGGCTTTGTAGGGCTAATAATTGTCCCTCGGTGGTATTGAGGTCGATCTTGGGGACTACGGATTTAAAGCCTTTGGGGGCGATGCGATAAATCGTGCCCGTGTATCGATTGTCCCGCGTGCCGTGACCTCCCACGCCAGGGTCAAACCAGTCTGCAACGTAAATGGCACCATCTGGTCCCACGCACACATCGGCAGGGCGGAAATAGGTATGCAACGCCCCCATCGAAGGTCCGCCGATGAAGTCCGAGCCCGCCCATTGTTTTTGAGTGTTAGAGGTGAGAAAATCAAACCGCTCTAATTTAAAATCCGCACCTTGGGCTTTGGGGAAATAACCGTAGACTACATTCTTGCCCGATTCGCAGGCCAAGAGCAGGCCATTCCATTTATCACCTAAGGAACCATTTTCATAAATTGCGACTCCAGTAGGCGCGCCACCACCATACACGTCGCCAGCTGGCATCGTGCCCGGATCTTCTTGGCGCCATTCTGCGGTGGGAGTGTCTTGACCAGGGCGTTTATCGGCACCCCAAGAACGCTTACCATCGGCCGAAGCAAAACCAGCGTTGCCGCCTTCCATAACGACGCTCACTCGACAAGCGGGTGGGTCGTCGTTGTCGCTCTGGAACATGTCGCCGAACGAACTCACGGATTGCTCGTAGCTATTACGGTAGTTGTGACCGACGATTTTAAGGTCGGAGCCATCTGGATTCATGCGTACCGAGAAACCGCCAATCCAGATATTGCCATCATCGCTGCGTTTGCCGGCGATGTTGCCGAGCATGTAAGGGCTACCCATGTAGAAATGGCGCCCTGCTTTATCGGTGAATTGTGCCCCGGTGTTACCTTGGTTGAAGTTCCATTTACCATCGGGCCCGACGGTGACGCTGTGTAAGCTGTGGTCGTGTTGTCGGCCATTAAACCCCGTGAGCAAGACTTCCCGTTTTTCGGTGTTCGCATCAAAAACGCCATCACGATTAGTGTCGGTGTAGACAATTAAATCAGGGGGTTGCGAGACGATGACTTTGCCGTCGATGACGGCGACACCCAAGGGAGCAGCCAAGTTAGTTTCTTGTACAAAGGTGGTGGTCTTATCGGCTTTACCTGCACCCGTGGTGTCTTCGAGGACAACGATGCGGTCGCCTTCTTTGCGTCGTCCGGCTTTGCCACGGTAGTTCACGCCCTCGGCGACGAAGAGTCGACCCTTCTCGTCGAAGTCCATATTCGTTGGGTTATACAATTGAGGCGAAGTGGCCCACACCGTGATTTCTAAACCATCGGCCACGGTAAACATTTCGGGTGGCACCAGGGTTGGACCGCTGTCCATCACACCCGCAGGAAATTCTTTAGGTTTGCTGGTGAACACCAAGAAGCGCACCGAGGCGGGAGAACGTTTGCCACCGCGCTCAAAGCCACCATCGTCAATGCCGACCTTAGCTTTAAAGCTTACGACCCCTTCCGGCAGATCATAAGCAATTAGGGAGTTCGCATGGGTGCCGATGCCGTTGGCGTAAACTTTAGCGTCCACGGACAGCGGGCCATTGGAATTATTTTTGCCGATCATCACTTGGCCGTGTGCGGAGGTGGCGGATTTCCACTTCAAGTCGATTAGTTTAAGCGTGCGACCATCGGCGGTCGTGAGCGTGGGCTCGACCCAATCCGCCCAGTCGCAATTATTATCTCCTAGGTCGGAGACCATCAGGTAGAGCTCTTTGGCTCCATGGAGGTCGGCCGTGAGGTCAGAGAGGCGCGTTTTACTATGGGTGGTGATGTCTGCCGATTGGGCGATAGGCGCTTCAGCGTCTTTGGCTTTCTGGCCCCAGGTCAGGATGGGGCTGGCTAAGAGGAAGGCTGCGGCGGTTACACCAAGGCTTAAACGAGACTTAAGGGGGGTGGTGGGCATGGGGATGGCTATATAGACGGCTTGAATGGGCAAAGGTTGCAAAAGAAATGACGGGTTTTATATGACCAAGTTTGACCCTAAAAGGAACCTCGCTACAAGTTGGCTGTTAAGTACTTATTCATGTGGTCGCGTCTTGGCATCTTCTTCTCTTTTACCCTGACTTTGACTGGTCTGGCAGAGGGGCCTGTGCCGACGGCTGCCCAATTGGAGTTTTTTGAAAAGGAAGTCCGTCCGGTTCTCGTCGAAAATTGTTATAAATGCCACGGGGAGAAGAAGCAAAAGGCCAGTCTCCGTCTCGATGCCCGCGATTTTGTCCTAAAGGGGGATGAAGTCGGTGAGGTCGTCGTGCCGGGACATCCCGAAGCCAGTCGTCTCATCAAGGCAATTAACCATGTGAAGGCGAAGGATGTGGAGCCGATGCCTGGGGAAGACGACAAGCTTTCGCCCCGGGCGATTGCGGCCATCACCGAATGGGTGAAGCAAGGTCTGCCTTGGCCTGCGGAAGCGGCCCCCGTAGCTCATGATCCTCGTCAGCACTGGGCGTTTCAACCGGTTAAAGCCCCTGCCCTGCCTGAGGTTAAAGCCAAGGAGCGGGTTAAAACTTCTTTGGATTATTTTGTCTTAGCTCAACTAGAACACGAGGGGCTGAGTTTATCGCCCGAAGTGCCTAAAGAGGTTTTAGCCAAACGGCTTTATCTGACGTTATGGGGTGTCTCGCCGACGGATGATGAGATTCAGGCTTTTGTTCATGATACGAATCCACAGGCCACGGAGAAACTGGTCGATCAACTCTTGGCTAATCCCGCTTTTGGGGAGCGTTGGGGACGTCATTGGTTAGACGTCGCCCGTTACGCAGACACCAAGGGTTACGTTTTTGAAGAAGAGCGACGTTATGCTTATGCCTATACTTATCGTGATTGGGTGGTAGCGGCTTTTAATCGTGATTTGCCTTACGACCAGTTTCTCCGGTTGCAAATCGCGGCCGACCGTTTGGTCACCGGTGAGGATAATCATGACCTGGCAGCCCTTGGTTTCTTAACCTTAGGCCGTCGTTTCTTAAACAATCAGCAGGACATTATTGATGACCGGATGGATGTCGTCATGCGCGGCACGCAAGCGTTGACCATGGGCTGTGCGCGTTGTCATGACCACAAATTCGATCCGATTCCAACCACGGATTACTACTCGCTCTACGCCGTGTTTAATTCTTCGGAGGAGCCTAAAGAGAAGCCTTTGCTTAAGCCTTTTACGCCCACGAAAGATTCGCAGGAATTCGATCAAGAATTAGCCCGCCTCGAAGCTAAAGCGTCCGATATGGTAAAAGCACGCTATGAAGGTTCTTTCAGTTTAGAAAAGACCACGGCGTATTTAACGATTCTCAACCGCAGTTTCTTAGAAAAGGGTTTGAATGTTGATTTGGAAACCAAGCGCCAAGCCCTTTACCCGCCCGTGTATCATGGTTGGGAGAAAGCGTTAAGCACCCATTTGAAGCCTAATGACGCCGTGGGGGGCTTTTGGTGGCAACTGCGTGAGGTTCCCGAAGCGCAATTTGCCTTCAAAGCCAAGGAACTGTTAGCCAATCCCGTGGGATTAGATCCAGTTCTCTTAGAAAACCTTAAAGCCAAACCATTGCTCAAGTTTACTGATGTGCTGGCCGCCTACGCGCAGACGTTGGTCAATGCACGTGGTAAGTCAGAGGTAGCACCGCAAAAGATTTGGGCGAGTTTCTGGTCGGCCGAAGGTGGACCGCTCTCTCCCAAACCCGAGTCCCTGATTGCAAGTTATTCGGTGCCTGATGTTCAAGGTTACCGTAAACTGGTGCGCGAAGCTGAGGCTTATAAAGCCACGAGCCCCAAGAGCCCGCCCCGGGCGATGGTGATGCAAGACAAACCCAATCCCGTCAATGGAACGGTCTTTTTGCGCGGCAATGCCGGACGACCTGGCAAATCCGTACCTCGTCAGTACTTGGCTATTTTATCATCCACCACGCGCCAACCGTTCCAGCATGGAAGTGGACGTTTAGATTTAGCGAATGCCATTGCGGATAAGAATAATCCGCTGACGGCACGGGTGATGGTTAATCGGGTTTGGAATCAAGTCTTTGGGCAACCGCTCGTCGAAACGCCGAGTGACTTTGGCGTACGCACACCTGCCCCGCGCAACCCAGCACTTTTGGATCATTTAGCGAGCGACTTCATGAACCAAGGTTGGTCCATGAAAAAGCTGATTCGCACGATGGTGTTGTCCGCGACGTTCCGTCAGTCCGCCGCAATTACCAATGTCAACAAAGACCCTGATAATAGCCTGTTGAGTCACATGAATCGACGTCGCCTCGATTTTGAAGCCATGCGTGACAGTATGTTGCGTTTGAGCGACCGCCTAGATTTTAAAACGGGGGGACAGCCTTTTGATTTAATTGGTGATTTCACGAATTCGCGACGGACGGTGTATGGTTTTATTGACCGTCAAAATTTGCCTTCTGTTTTCCGTACTTTTGATTTCGCCAATCCTGATTACCACGTACCCAAGCGGAATCAAACGACCACCCCGCAGCAGGCTTTGTGGATGATTAACCATCCATTTGTGCGCAGTTTGTCGGACAGCCTCGCCCAGCGTTTTGCAAAATTACCTACGGCTGAACAACAAGTGACGAGCCTTTACCGTAAGGTGCTGGGGCGCAACCCAACCACGCAAGAGCTCAAGCTGGCGGTTGATTTCCTCCGAGAAGAAGCTCTGCTCCCCGTGCCCTCTTCGTGGCAAAACGGCGTCGGAGGTTGGAATGCGGTGACGAAGCAAGTCTCCTTCACGCCTATGAAGGTAAACCTCAAAGGTCGCCTGACTCCCACAGACCAATTCCCGGATCCCTTTTATGGCCATGCGATGTTAACGAGCGCCGGAGGCCATCCTGGTAATCACGAAACCGAAGCCGTGATTCGTCGTTGGAATGCGAGCACCGCCGTCACCGTAAAGATTGAGGGTGATTTGCATGTACCTAGTAAGGTTAGCCAAGGCGTCCGAGCACGCATTGTGAGCAGCGTGCGTGGGCTTTTAGGCGAATGGACTGTGGTAGGCGGTGAGACGAAGTCCGTGACCTTGCCTTCGGTGGCGTTAGCCCCACAGGAAGTAATCGATTTTATTTTAGACGATTGGAAGGGTCCGAATAGCGATGGCTTTACATGGTCGCCCGTGATTAAGGACGCTAAAACCGGCGAGGTCGTGAGTAGTGCCGCTGGTGAATTCGGCCAAGTTTCTCAGGTGCAAACCCCCCTCTCGGCTTTAGCTCAAGTCCTGCTTGAGTGTAATGAATTTAACTTTGCTGACTAACTCCCATGACTCCCGAAGAACTTTTTCAGCATAGCCGACGCCAGTTTCTGCGGCAGTGTGGCATGGGCTTTGGGGCGGCAGCCTTGGCTGCCATGTTGCAACGCGACTTACTGGCGGCGCAGCCCAAGATTGACCCCTTGCATCCCTTGGCCCCACGTCGTCCGCCGCTTAATGCCAAGGCGAAGCATGTGATTCATATCTTTGCTAATGGTGGGCCTTCGCATGTCGACACTTTCGATCGCAAGGTGATGTTGGATAAATACCATGGGCAGAAACTGCCGGGGGATTATATTGCTACGGAACGCAAAACGGGCGCCGCTTATCGCTCGCCATTTAACTTTAAGCGTTACGGCAAGAGCGGCCTCGAAGTGAGCGAACTTTTTGAAAAGACTGCGGCGTTTGCGGATGATCTGTGTGTGATTCGCTCGATGAAGGCCGATGTGCCGAACCATGAGCCTTCGTTACTGTTGATGAATTGCGGCGAGGCACGTCAGGTGCGTCCCTCCTTTGGTTCTTGGGTGACTTATGGTTTAGGCACCGAGAACGAAAACCTTCCTGGCTTTATTACCCTGTGTCCGGGTGGGTATCCGATTCAAGAAACCCAAAATTGGCAGTGCGGCTTCTTACCAGGGGTTTATCAAGGTAACTACGTCGATTCCTCCAAGCGCACGGTGGACGAACTCATCGAAAATATTCGCAATCATGGTTTGTCGCGTCCCGCTCAGCGTCGTCAGCTCGACCTGCTATCTCGTTTGAATGCCGAGCACCAAGCCGCACGTCCCCAGGACATGGCACTGGAAGCCCGGGCGCAATCCTTTGAGATGGCTTATCGAATGCAGCTCGAAGCCACGGACGCCTTTGATATTAGCCGTGAGCCAGCTTCCGTTCGCGAGATGTACGGTGATACGGTGCAGGGACGTCAATTCTTGATTGCCCGCCGCTTAATCGAACGTGGGGTTCGCTTTGTCCAACTCTGGCATGGAGCCGGTCAGCCGTGGGATAGCCATGATGACTTGGAGGTCCAACACCGCAAGTTAGCCCATGAATCTGATCAACCCACCGCCGCCTTGTTAACCGACTTGAAGCAAAGAGGCTTATTGGATGAGACGCTGGTCATGTGGGGTGGTGAGTTTGGTCGGACTCCCACGGTTGAATTACCCACCCCGGGGTCGAATGCCGGAAAAATTAATGGTCGTGACCATAATAATCACGGTTTTACGATGTGGCTTGCCGGCGGTGGCGTGAAGCCTGGCTATGTCCACGGCGAGACCGATGAGTTTGGTTTTAAATCCGTTAAGGATGTCGTGCATGTACACGATTTACATGCGACTCTTTTACGGCTGTTGGGCTTTAATCACGAAGAGTTTACGTTCCGCCATGCGGGTCGAGATTATCGTCTTACCGACGTTTATGGTAAAATCGTCAACCCGTTGATAGCTTAAGATGCGCGCTTGGATTTTTGCTCTGGTTAGTTCGGTGTCCTGCTTGCTGGCAGCGGACGCAGTCAGCCCTAAGATTTACAAAGACCTCTCTTATCGCCCTGAAGCGGTGCCACAAACTTACGAAGCTGAGCGTTGTAAGTTAAATTTAGTAACTCCCGCAGAAGGCAAAGGCTTTGCGACTTACGTTTGGTTTTACGGCGGGAGTTTGAAGGCTGGCAGTAAAGACGTCGCCTCGGAATATTGTATCGCAATTGCCGAAGCTTTTGCCCGCGAAGGCGTGGCGGTCGTGACGCCAGATTATCGCTTAAATCCTAAAGTCACTTACCCGGCGTATGTAGATGATGCGGCCGCTGCTTTTGCTTGGACGGTGCGGAATATCGCCCAATACGGAGGCAACCCGCATAAAGTTTTCATCGGTGGCCATTCAGCGGGAGGTTATTTAGCGATGATGGTGGGCTTTGACGAAAAACTCTTAGCCCCTTTTAACCTAAGTTTGTCAGATGTTGCAGGCATTGCTCAAGTGAGTGGCCAAGTGTTTACGCACTATACTGTTCGCGAAGAGCGCGGACTAAAACGTTATCAAACCATTGCCGACGAAGCGGCGCCGGCATTTTACGTTAAGCGCACCCTGCCCCCTATCTTATCCATTTACGCCGATAATGATATGATCGGTCGGGCCGAAGAAAATCAGTACCTGATTGCCATGTTGAAGTCTGCCGGACACCCCGCGACCTCTTCTTTAAGAGTTTCGGAGCGCGACCACGCCAGCGTAGGCCATGGTTTGCGTCAGTCGGATGATCCTGCCCATCGAGCGGTTTTAAATTTTATCCAAAAAATTTCCGAGATACGCTAACCGCGTTTCCCATTTATGAGCCGATTATTCTTCTGCTACCTTGGTTTACTAACCACTGTTTGGGCAGAAAAATATGACGTGGTGGTTTATGGGGGAACCTCGGCCGGAGTGATTGCAGCGGTACAAGTCAAGCAGATGGGCAAGTCCGTCATCGTGGTGAGCCCTGACAAGCATTTAGGCGGTTTATCGAGTGGTGGCTTAGGTTTCACCGACTCGGGGGACAAATCGGTCATCGGCGGACTCTCGCGAGATTTTTACCATCGCGTCTGGACTTATTATCAACGCCCCGAGACCTGGGTATTTCAAGCGCGCGAGGCGTTTGGCAATAAAGGACAAGGCACGGTGGCGATGGATCAAGGTTCACGCACGATGTGGATTTTCGAACCGCATATCGCTGAAAACGTTTTTGAGGATTATGTTAAGGAGTTTCAGTTAACCGTGGTGCGCGATGAGTGGTTGGATCGCGAACATGGAGTTGAAAAAGTCGGCACGAACGTCGTCTCTTTTAGAACTTTAAGTGGTAAAGTGTACGAGGGGAAGATGTTCATCGATGCCACGTACGAAGGAGACTTAATGGCCGCCGCAGGGGTGCATTACACCGTAGGTCGCGAGGCGAATGCTCAATACCATGAAACCTTGAATGGCGTCCAAGTGGCTCGAGCTAAGTCTCACCAATTTGAGAGTAAAATTGACCCTTACGTTATTCCCGGCGACCCCAGTAGTGGGTTGTTACCTAAAATTCAACTCGGTGGTCCTGGAACGGAAGGCCAAGCAGACCAACGCATTCAGGCTTACAATTATCGGATGTGCTTAACGAAGGTGCCGGAGAATCGCGTCCCGTTTACAGCCCCTCCTGGTTACGATGCCAAGCAATACGCGTTATTAGCACGCACCTTGCAGGCTGGCTCGCAACATGTTTTTGGGAAGTTTGATGCCATCCCGAATGGTAAAACTGATACTAATAACCATGGGGCTTTTAGTACCGATAACATCGGGATGAATTACGAATACCCTGAGGCCAGTTATGCCCGACGCCGTGAAATCTTAGTGGAACATTATCAGTATCAAGCAGGCTATTTTTACTTCTTATCCCATGATGCCTTGGTCCCTCCGGCTGTGCGTGAGAAGTTTGCGGAGTGGGGGCTCGCCGCTGATGAGTTTAAAGATAATCATCATTGGCCCCATCAAATTTATGTGCGCGAAGCGCGGCGCATGGTGGCTGATTTCGTGCTCAGTGAATTACACCTTCGCCGCGAAACCCCGACGCTCCGTTCTGTAGGCATGGGTTCCTATAATATGGATTCGCATAACACGCAGCGCTACGTGGCAAAAGATGCCGACGGACGAGCTTACGTGCGGAATGAAGGTGATGTGGAAGTTAATCCCGGAGGCCCCTACCCGATTGATTACGGGGCCCTGATTCCCAAAGCGGACGAGTGTACTAATTTAGTTGTACCCGTCTGTGTGAGTGCGACCCACATTGCTTACGGCTCGGTCCGGATGGAGCCGGTTTTCATGATCTTAGGGCAATCCGCCGCTACGGCCGCCGTGTTGTCATTAGAGAAAGGAATCAAGGTGCAAGATCTGCCCTATGCAGATTTACAAAAAATATTATTGGCTCAGGGACAAGTTTTAGACCGTGCCCCTGTTCCTCATACTGGACGAGTTTTGCCGGCTAAAATTAATCCCCGAGATTTACCGGGTATCACCGTGGATGATGACGATGCGCAATTAGTGGGCGAATGGACACCGAGTGCTGCCGCAGGTTTTTATATTAGTGCTGGCTACCGTCATGACGGTAAAGGCGAACATGGGCTCCTCTCGGCGCGCTTTGCGACCTCCTTACCTGAAGCGCGTCCCTATGAAGTGTTCCTGGCCTTGGTACCCCATGCTAATCGCGCTACCAATGCCACGGTCCAGATTCACCATCTTAAAGGCGTTACGGAGTTGAAGGTAGATTTAAGTAAATTGCCTGCTCAGTCTGGTAAGACCGAAGTTACTCGCACCTTGCTTTCTTTAGGAATTTACAACTTTTCCCCAGCACAGCCTGCTGCCGTGGTGGTGAGTAATCCAGGAGCCAATGGTTATGTGGTGATTGATGCCGTTAATTGGCAGGCACGTTGAGCTTCGGGTGGCTGATTAGGTTTGAAACTTAGGTGTGGGGAAGTTGTCTAACCTTTAACCCCAATGTGCGTTTCAAAAGTATGGAGTGGAATCCTCGCCTGTGCTGCGGTCGGTGGACTGATGGCAGCGGAAGATCCAGTCCAATTTAACCGTGATATCCGCCCGATTATGTCGGATACCTGCTTTCACTGCCACGGTTTTGATGCCAAGTCACGTAAAGGGAAGTTGCGTCTCGATATTCGGGAAGAGGCTCTGAAGGCGGGTAAGAGCGGTGCCCTAGCGATTGTGCCGGGCAAGCCCGATGAGAGTGAAGTGATTAAGCGACTATTTTCAAAAGATGAGGACGAGGTCATGCCTTCCAAAGAGTCCCATAAGACTTTGACGGAAGCCCAACGGCAGCTGTTCCGTCGCTGGATTGCAGAAGGTGCCGTCTATGAGCCTCATTGGTCCTACAGTCCTTTAAAGGCCCCGGTCGTTCCGCCCATGCCAGCAGGTGGACGTAATCCGATTGATGCGTTTATTGGGGCAAAGTTAGCCGAGAAAGGCATGAGCCCCTCGCCCGAGGCTTCGAAGGAGAAACTCTTGCGTCGGCTCTCCTTAGATTTGACGGGTTTACCTCCCACTACGGATGAGTTAGCAAGTTTCTTGGCGGACACGTCACCCGAGGCTTATGAAAAACAAGTCACGCGTCTCTTAGAGTCTCTGCACTTTGGCGAGCGCATGGCGGTCTGGTGGTTAGATGTGGCCCGTTTTGCCGACACGGTTGGTTTTCACGGCGACCAAAATCAACGCATCTTCCCCTATCGTGATTATGTGATTAATGCTTTTAATCAGAACAAGCCTTTCGACCTCTTTACGACGGAACAGTTGGCGGGTGATTTATTGCCCAATACGACTGCAGAACAAAAAGTCGCTTCGGGCTACAATCGTTTGAACATGATGACGCGAGAAGGCGGGGCCCAAGCCAAGGAATATTTGGCTAAATACGGTGCCGAACGCGTTCGCTCGGTTTCCTCCGCTTGGTTAGGTAGCACCTTCGGCTGTGCCGAGTGTCATGACCACAAATTCGACCCGATTAAATCGGCTGATTTCTACTCGCTGGAATCTTTCTTTGCCGACGTCAAGCAGTGGGGTATCTACGCCACTTACGGTTATACTCCGGTTCCAGAGTTGGCGGGCTATAATAATGATTCGCCCTTCCCGCCTGAAATCAAAGTCACGAGCCCCTATTTAGTAAAACGAGATGCGGAGCTACGTGCGGAGCTACAAACATACCTCGAGGCAGCTGCGGATAAGTTATGGGAGAACTCCAAACAAAAAGAAGCCTATGAATCATGGCTTAAGAACGCGCAGGCCTTTTTAACTGCTCATCCTGATGGATGGTTGGTGCCTGCCGGACAGTATTGCTTTAAGGCCGGGATGGCAGTTCCGCCCAAGAAACCGGCTGTTAAGGGTAAGATGGAAGCGACCGCTAAAGTTACAGACGTGAAGGATGAGATCGTTGCCTTCAAGGAGGGGCAGGAAATTAAATTACAGAAAACTCCTGCGAAGGGACAAGAAATGCTGGTTGAGCTCAAGCCGAGAGCGATGCATCTCACGGCCCTTAAATTGAGCCTGGATGAGAAAGTAGCTGCAGGAACGAAAGTGAATTTTGGCTTAGCCTTAAGCGTGCGCGATGCCGCTGGCAAAGAACGTAAGCTAGCACTGACGATGTCAGATGCCTCGATTAAGACGCCTAAGCATGTCAGTGGTGCCGAAGTAATTGGCATTGCGAATACGTGGTCGTGCACCACGACCGGCAAGTCCGAGGCCGCGGTGTGGTTGTTGGATGCTCCCTTGGAGCTTAATGATCAGGATACGCTTATCGTGAGTCTCGACGTGGGGCAGGCCCTGCCCTTTAAGTTGGCCGTGACGGATCTAGCTACTGGCGAACCGCTGAGTTTGCTGGATACGGCTGAGTTGATGAAGTTGACGCAGCACCCCACGGAGTCGGTCTTGAAAGCTCAGTGGATGCTTAGTTCTCCGGCATTACGGGCGGAGGATAAATTTAAAACCTTGGTCGCCCGTATTCGCGAATGCCGTCGAGGGGAAACTTGGTCCATGGTCACCGAAGTGATGGCACCGCTGACCATTCGGGTGTTACCTCGGGGTAATTGGCAGGATGAGTCAGGCCCCATCGTGTTACCCGCCACCCCTTCTTTCCTGCCCCGCTACCAAAAAAGCACGGAGCAACATCGGCTGACCCGTTTAGATTTAGCACACTGGATTTGTTCGGCTGAGAATCCCATCACCAGTCGCACGGTGATGAACCGCCTTTGGCAGATTTATTTTGGGACTGGTTTGAGTGCGGCGCTCGATGACTTAGGGTCGCAAGGCGAATGGCCTTCTCATCCAGAATTGCTTGATTGGTTGGCCGTGCAGTTCCGAGATCATGGTTGGAATGTTAAAAACATGATTCGCCTGATTGTGACCAGTCGCACTTATCGTCAGAATAGCAGTCTGCGCTCCGAGTACAAAGACCGTGATCCTAATAACCGTTTGCTAGCCTCGCAAAACCCCCGTCGCCTCGAGGCCGAATTTGTGCGCGATAACGCCTTAGCCATTGCCGGATTATTAAATGCCAAGGATATCGGAGGTCCGAGTGTGAAGCCCTACCAGCCCGACGGTTATTATGAACCAATTCAGTTCCCCAATCGTCGCTATGTAGCCAGTAAAGATAACGAACAATGGCGTCGGGGGTTATACATGCATTGGCAACGGACCTTCTTGCATCCCATGCTGGTGAACTTTGATGCACCTACGCGCGATGAGTGCACGGCGCTGCGGATTGTGAGTAATACTCCGCAACAAGCCCTGACCTTGTTGAACGATCCCACGTTCGTCGAAGCCGCCCGCGTTTGGGCGGAGCATCTGAATCAAAAGCCAGGGACCTTGGCGGAGCATCTAACAGCAGCCTACCTGCAGGCCTTGAACCGTGAACCCAAGGTAAAAGAAGTCACTAGCCTGACGACTTTCTATAACGAACAACTTAAGTATTATCAGGCTAATCCAACCGAGGCGGAAAAGCTGCTCCAAGTTGGCTACGCCCCATCTCCCCCTACTTTAACTCCAGAACTCGCCGCTTTCACCGAAGTTTGTCGCGTGATTCTGAACACCCACGAAGTCATCACCCGCTACTAAAATGCGTCCCTACGATCCCATTGCTCATGCCCTGTCGATTAATCGCCGCACGTTTCTGACTAATAGCGCGTATGGCTTAGGTGCGGCTGCCTTAGCTTGTTTACAGCCCTCGTTGTTGCATGCCAGCCCATCGTCGGGGGCCGCTTTTTCTAAAGGTGTTTTGAAGAGTCCGAATTATCCCGTAAAAGCCAAGCGGGTTATTTTCCTATGCATGGCAGGTGGGCCCTCACATTTAGAAACTTTTGATTGGAAGCCGCTCTTGAAGAAGATGGATGGGCAGCCCTTCCCCGAGTCTTTTACCAAAGGTCAACAGTTAGCCCAATTGCAGAACACGGTGCTCAAAGCGCGGGGTTCGTTTGTGGATTATAAGAAATACGGCAAATCCGGCATCGAAGTCAGCGATCTCTTCCCGCACATCGGTGGGATGGCCGATGACCTCTGCGTAGTGCGTTCGATGCAGACGGAGCAAATCAATCACGATACCGCCCATGCATTCTTTAACACCGGTTCGATTATTAAAGGACGTCCGTGTATGGGCTCGTGGTTGCTCTATGGTCTAGGCTCCGAAGCCGAAAACCTACCTGGTTACATTGTGTTGACCTCTACGGGTAAAACGGGACTTCAGCCTATCTCTGCTCGGCAATGGTCGAGTGGCGTTTTGCCCAGCAAGTATCAAGGGATTCTTTTCCAGTCTAAGGGTGAAGCCGTGCACTACATCGGTAACCCGCAAGGCGTCTGTCAAAGCTTACAACGCCAAGTGGTGGAAGAAGTCCAACGTTTGAATGGTTACTTGGCTGAAGATACGGTTGATCCCGAAATTGCCACGCGGATTGCCCAGTATGAATTAGCGTTTAAGATGCAGTCTAGTGTTCCCGAATTATTGGATTTTAAAAATGAAGGGACCAAGACCATGGAAAAATATGGCATTAAGGAATTCGGCGATGGGTCATTCGCCTCGAATTGTTTAATGGCGCGACGTTTAGCCGAACGCGGGGTGCGGATGATTCAACTCTATCACCGTGCCTGGGATCACCATGGTGGCATTGAAGATGGGATGCGTTCTGCGGCCAAGGACGTCGACCAAGCTACCGCCGCTTTAATCAGCGATTTGAAGGAACGCGGTATGTTAGAGGACACCCTTATTTTATGGGGTGGTGAATTTGGGCGTACACCGATGGGACAAGGTTCGGGACGCGATCACCATATTTTAGGTTACAGTGTTTTCATGGCTGGTGGTGGCGTGAAAGCGGGGACGACCTATGGGGCGACCGACGAGCTTGGTTACCGTTCCGTCGATAAGATTGTAAACGTGCATGACTTGCATGCGACCATGCTGGCATTGATGGGTATCGAGCATACCCGACTCAGCGTGAAGTATCAGGGGCTGGATGTGCGTCTGACGGGTATCGCCGGTAATGTCGTGAAAGATCTGATGGCTTAAGGAATGGCTGATTTTACGCTTCTCATCTCAGCAAGGGGCTTTAATTTCACGCCATGCCCCCTGCCCCACGTTTCATATTAACTTTAAGTCTTGGTCTGCTCCAATGCTTGGTGCAGGCAGCCGACGCCGTTGCTCCGACTGCGAAGTTAGAATTATTTAACGGTAAAGATTTAAGTGGTTGGGTGTCGCATTTAAAAAATGATGCGCCCGCCGATAAAACCTGGTCGGTGAAAGATGGTAGTATCGTTTGCACGGGGGCCCCCAATGGCTACCTGCGCACCGAGAAAACGTTTAAGAATTATAAGTGCACGGTGGAGTGGCGCTTTGTGAAGGCTGGCAACACAGGTGTCATCGTGCACATGACGCTGCCAGACGCGGTTTGGCCTAAGAGCATTGAGTGCCAAGGGATGCATAAGTACCAAGGTGACTTTTATTTCTGGTCGGGCGCCACCGCGAAAGACAGCACCCCACTCAAAGCTAAAGACGGCACGATTCGGGGTTATAAAATTGCTCGTCCAGCCCCGGATGCGGAAAAGCCTCCTGGTGAATGGAACACTTTCACGACAGTATGCGATGCGGAGTCGGTGACAATTTTGGTGAATGACCAAGTCGTGAATAAGGCTTCGGGCTTAAACCTCTCCGAAGGCTTTATTGGGCTCCAATCGGAAGGGGCAATTTTTGAAGTGCGCCGTGTTACCCTTGAACCCCTGACGAAATAATTTTTATGAAAACCCTCCTCACGTTTTTAACCGTTGGTCTTTTCGCTGCAGCACCGACTCCTCCCGAAGGTTTTAAAGCCCTTTTTAATGGGGAAGATTTAACTGGTTGGGTCGGGGGCGATACGGCCGACTACCGAGCTTACTTGGCGTTACCTCCAGAAAAACGGGAGGCGCGTGATAAAGCTTGGACGGAGGACATGCGGAAGCATTGGAAAGTCGTCGATGGCGAACTGGTGAATGACGGTCACGGCAAGTATGCCACCACCGATAAGGAATACGGCGATATCGAGTTATTGTTAGAGTATAACATGGCCCCGTTGGGCGATTCGGGCGTTTACCTACGCAACGTTCCTCAGGTGCAAATCTGGGATCCTAATAATGAAAAAGAATTTAAGAATGGCGCTCAGAAAGGGAGCGGCGGGCTCTGGAATAATTCACCTGGCTCCCCAGGTAAGGACCCGCTGGTATTAGCGGATAACAAGCCCGGCGAGTGGAATACGCTGCGGGTCATCATGGTCGGTTCGCGCGTGACGGTTTGGTTGAACGGGAAGCTTACGGTCGACCATGCGATTTTAGAAAATTACTATAACCGGAAACTTTGCATTCCGGCGAAAGGCCCGTTGAACCTGCAAACGCACGGAGCGCCCATTCGCTGGCGCAATCTTTTCATTCGCGAGATTGGGGGCGAAGAAGCCAATCGCTACCTCGCCTCGAAGAACAAAGAAGGCTTCTATTCTATCTTTGATGGCAAAACCTTCAACGACTGGCGCGGGGCGGTTGATCAGTATAAAATTGAAGACGGTGCCATCTATTGCATGCCCCACAAAGGCGGTAACCTTTACCATAAGGACGATTTAACGGACTTTGTGGCCCGCTTAGAGTTTAAGTTACCCCCGGGCGGAAATAACGGCCTTTGCATTCGTTACCCCGGCAAGGGCGACACCGCCTATGTGGGCATGTGTGAGTGCCAAGTGCTCGATGATAATTACGAGCTCAATACGCATAGCAAAATCGACCCTCGTCAGGCTCACGGTTCGGCTTACGGCATGGTGGCGGCCCAGCGCGGTTACCAACGTCCCTTGGGCCAATGGAATTTCGAAGAAGTCACCGTCAAAGGCTCGACCATCAAGTGTGAGCTCAACGGTTACCTCATCCTCGACGCCGATTTAAGTAAGGTCGACCTCGCCACCGTCATGGGTAAGGCGGCGCACCCTGGCAAGGATCGCACCAATGGGTTCTTCGGGTTTGCGGGCCACAACGACCCTGTCGGCTTCCGGGAGATTTACATTAAACGCCTTGATGGCAAATAGGACCTTTGGTTCATAAAGGCGGACACGGGGAGGCTTAGCCTCCCTGTTCGTTTACCTCTCTGGTAACTTAACAAAGGAATTACTTCCCTGTCCCCATTTGTTCGCGATAAAGGACTTTAAAGGGGTTCTCTGCCGGTGGGACGGCGGTTTCGTTGCACATCATCGGGCGGACCTCTTGCCACCAAGTTTCAAAATACTCACTGAGGCTTTTAACGACTTCGGGATGTGTGTCGGCTACATCCTGTTGCTCGCCTGGATCTTGGGTTAAATCAAAGAGCATCCAATGATGGCTTTTGGTATTATTTTTGGGGTTGGCAACGAGGTGCCAGGTTGCGGTGCGCACGCTGCATTGGGTGTATTTAAACGTCTCCGGTGCTTGACCTTGGGGCCAGCGACCTACGTGAGTGACTAATTTTCGATCAGGCCATGGAGCGACCTCTTGCCAAAGCAACGGTGCCATACTGCGGCCTTCGACCTGTTTTTGGACTTCGGGAGTTAACGGGATTCCAGTAAGTTCACAAATGGTCGGGAAAAAATCAATGTGTTCGGTAAGGGCATTCACGCTGTGCGGCTTAAAGTGTTGGGGCCAACGCCAAAAAGCCATGGCGCGGGTTCCGCCGAGGAATGCCGTACCTTTAGAACCCCGCATGCCAGCATTAAAAACCTTCTGACCATTAGAAGTGCCATTATCATTCATGAAAACGACGAGCGTGTCTTGGGCGATTCCAAGTTGCTCTAGGTGCTTGAGAAATTTACCGACGTTTTCATCGATATTATGAATCATGCCAAAAAAGTGGGCCACGTCACTGGAGGGTGTTTTATTGAGGTAAAGGGCCGCATCTTCGGGTCGAGCGATGTAAGGTGCGTGCGGTGCGTTGGTGGCTAAGTACAAATAAAACGGTTGATGGTTTTGGACTTGGGCATCCATCCACGTCGTGGCTTGGGTAAAGAAAACATCGGTGCAATAACCAGAGGTTTTTTCGAATTTTCGGTTATGAAGAATGACGGGGTTAAAATAAGAATTATTCGGAGCGTCCCCGCAGCTGCCGGGGTAAGACTGTCCAATGCCTCCAGCTCCATGAATGAACACCTCGTCAAATCCACGCTGATCGGGTTGATAAGGAGCTTCATCCCCCAAATGCCACTTGCCAAAAATGCCGGTGCGATAGCCCGCTTTTTTTAAGACCTGGGGGAGCGTGATAGCATCCAATGTCATCCGCTCTCGCTCGCTAATGGTATGCGTTACGCCATTCTTAAATTCATGCCGTCCGGTGATTAATGCACTCCGCGTGGGAGCACAGGTGGGGGAGACATGGAAATCTTCAAAATGAACGCTTTCTTGGCGCAGTTGATCGAGGTTGGGAGTTTTAAGTATGGGATTACCGTGGGCACTTAAATCGCCGTAGCCTTGGTCGTCGGTCAGGATAAAAACAATGTTAGGATGGGTGCTTCCTGACGTTGGGGTGGCGAGGGTTAAAAAACTGAAACAGAGCCATGCTAGGGGTCGCATCATTTATTCTTAATATTAAATTTTCACACTGACGAGGGCATTTGCTAGGCTGGACAGCCTGGGGAATTTAAGCCATAAAGGACGTGATGTGGCGTTGTTTACTGCTCTTAATTTTGCTGCTGGGAGTTGGCCAGAAGTCGTCACTTCACGGGCAGCCCAACGGCGCCGAGCTTTACCGTCAGTATTGTGCCGCCTGTCACGGACAGGAAGGCCGAGGCATCCCTCAGGCTTTCCCGCCCCTCGCGGGCAGTGATTTTATTCAACAACAGCGCGAGAAAGCCCTTCGGGCACCTTTAGAAGGTTTAAAAGAAAAAATCGTGGTCGCCGGTCAGACCTTTAATGGCTGGATGCCTCCCGTGACCTTACGGGATGAGGAAGTGGTCGCAGTTTTTAATTATGTTTTTAGCAGTTGGGGGAATCAAATCACCCCGACCACGCTCACCGAAATCACAGCACTGCGGGCCCAAACCAAGTACCCGTCCTTCGAAAAATTATTAGCCGCGATGGCTCCCGAGGTTTTGCCTCCCGCACCTGCAGGCTGGCACTTCGTCGTCGGGGCTTCCTTAGACTTTCAACCCACCCGCCTGACGACTCACCCTGATGGCAAGCATGTCCTCGTGCTCGCCGCGAATGGTGATATTTGGCAATGGGATACTACGACCCATGAGATTAAGTTACTCTGGCTGGGTAAGGAAATCATGAACCCCCAACTGGGCGATGCGACTTGCTTGGGCCTAGGGACCGATCGCGACGGACGTCTGTACATGGTGAGCAATCAAGGGAATAAAACTAAAACCCCGGTGGTGAATGAAGTGACCATTTGGCGGACGGAACCTTGGCACGGCGAATCTTCGTGGACTAAGCCGCAAGCCTGGCTCATGACCTCCTATAATTTTGGCGTCGGCCCTTATAATCATGGGGTTAATCATATTGCCCAAGGTCCGGATGGTCTGATGTACGTGAGTAGCGGCTCTCGCACGGATGGGGGCGAAACCGGTCAGTCCCCTAACTACGATAAGTCAGGCGAGAATCCTTTGACGGCTTGCCTGTGGCGTCTGAATCCGACGAAGGAATTTCCTAATATTGAAATTTTTGCTCAAGGTCTGCGTAATACGTACCACTTCATGTGGGATAATCAGCAGCGTTTATTAGGGGTAGAAAATGGTACCGATGCGGACACGCCGGAAGAGTTGAATCTGATCGAACGCGGCAAACATTATGGTTTCCCTTATGAGTTTGGTGATTGGACGACCAAGCCCTACCCTTACACCCCTGATGCCCCCAAGGATTTGAAATTCGTGCGTCCGTTCAAAAATCTTGGACCTGATGCCAATGACCGAGGTGGCCAAGCGACCTTCACCCCGCACTCCTCGCCTTCTGCGATTGTGCAATTAGGCAAAGATTGGCCGGCACCTCTGGGTGATAGTTTTCTCATCACGCGCTTCGGTAATTACCTCAAAGATCAAAGTGGTTTCGACCTTTTACAGGTCCATATCGATTTCGAACATCAAGCCATTCATACTCAAATCTTGGCCGCCCCCTTAGCGCGTCCCATCTCCATGATTACCCTACCAGGGCATCGGATCTTAATTGCTGAATATTGTCGGGGTAATTCGTTAGCAGCGGGCACGAGCACTCCCGGACGTCTCTTGATTTTAGAGCCGTTGCAGGCGAAATGAACGATAGCTTAGGTTGCCAGCGGCTAACTCGTTGTAAATTCGTGAGCCTTCGACGCCGGCGAAATCGAGGGTAATCTTTTGCAGGTAACTGGGGAAGGCCCGTTCCACCATCGCAGTATAACGAGGCGTGTTAAGGCGCATACCAGCGAGTACTTCAGGGTTAATCAGTTGCATGCGTTCGAGTCGTAAGGCGGGCTCACTCGTTAAGTCTTGGAGCCAACCTTCAACTTCGTCTGCTGGACGTAAATCAGCGTAATAAAAAGCACCCTGAGGTTTTAAGACCCGGGCAACCTCTTGGAGAAATTTGGGGAAATCAGGGTAGCAATGCGAGGCCTCGACATTAATCACGAGGTCGAACGTTCGATCGGGAAACGGTAAGGCGAGTGCATTACCGCGCTTAAATGTCAGCCCTGTAACGACATGGCGGGCTTCACAGTATTGCACCGCTGCGGGATTGAGGTCTAAGCCCACATAACTGAGAGGTTGGTAGGTGCGTGTCAGGTAAGAAGCTCCGCCACCGTGGCCTGAACTCACTTCGAGTACGCGAGCGCCCGTCCAGGGCGCTCCTGCGGTGACGTGGGCGTAGAGTTGCAGATTAGGGCGGTTTAATTCGTCCTCAGGCTGCAGAGCCAGGGGTGCGTGGGAAGACGTCGCAAAAGAATAATTTAGAAAATCGATTTTCTGGTCGCGAATGCGACGCGTGAAAAACGGGTACCACCAGGCCCAAAGACGTTGTCGCCAAGTGGGACTACGGAGGACGGCTTCGAGGAGGCCCATGTTAGGCAGGCCAGACTCCTTGGGCGACTAAGGCTTGGGTGGCGGCGGCCGACCAACCGCGATTAGCCACGGGGTTGGCGGGACTGGGGTGGGGAATTTTGGCGTAATGAATCAGCAGTCCTTCCAAAGCGAGGCGCGAACGCTCTTCCGCATACCCTCCTACTCCCACCACGGTGGTGACACCGAGGGCTTCGACCATCGTGCGCAACAATTGATCACAATGTTGCTGTAGGGGTTGTAACGTTTCGGCGGGTAATTCTTCCGGCACCACGTTGCGTCCGAGTTTAGTATTTTCTAAAAAAAGCAAGGGGCAGTAATTATGCACTAAGTGTTCGGCAAAAAACTTTTCGGGAGTTTGAAAGCGTTCTTGAAAGAAACCCCAGAGACGGCGCCCGCTGACTTCAGAGCGATGGCAGGCGAAGCCGCGGACGGGTTTGCCGGGGTGCTCGCGGGGCGGTTGGCCGATGGGTTGGGCTAATTGCAGCCAATCGCGGACGGCGGCGACCTCGCCGAACGGGACGCCCGTTTGTGCCATCCCGAAGGGGCCAGGGTTCATGCCGAGAAACAGCACTCGCTTGGGGCCTGAAGCAGCATAGCGACGTAAGTAGGCTTCATGGGCACTCCAGGCGTAATCGAGGGGCTGATAAACATAATCGGCGGGGCTCGGAAACTTCAGGGGGGCCAACGCTTGCCGTAACCTAATCGTGGCTTGAATGACGCGTTCGGTGGGCATGCCCTAGCCAAGGAGAAGTCGCTGGCGGGGTCGAGTCGGAACCATTTCTAGAAGATTTCCCCTTGCGCTTCTGGCCGAGGAATTAAAAGTTGCGACTTTAACACGTGAGCAAACCGCAGCCTTGGACAATTAAAGACGCCGACGATTACTACGGCTTCAAACGATGGGGAGGTAACAACTTCTCCGTAGATCCGCAGGGATGTCTCTGTGTGCACCCCAAAGGTGACCACCGGAAAATCCGGATTATGGATATCGTCAAGGAAGTCCAAGCCGCAGGCTTGAAACCTCCGCTCACGATTCGCGTGCAAGATTTATTGCGCCACCGCGTGACGCAAATCAACGAGGCCTTCCGCAAGGCTATCCAAGAAGAAGGTTACGATGGTCGTTACCGCGGCGTGTTTCCCATTAAGGTGAATCAACTGCGCGAAGTGGTGGAGGAAATCCTCGATGCGGGTGAGGAGTATGATTTTGGTTTAGAAGCGGGTTCGAAGCCCGAGCTCATCATTGCGATGGCGCTTTTAGAAAACCGTAAAGCCCTGCTGATTTGCAACGGTTATAAAGATGAAGAGTATATTGAGTTGGCCTTGATGGGACGACGCCTCGGCAAGCAAACCATCATTGTGGTCGAACAAGTTTCGGAAATTGATAATATCATTCGTATTGCGCGCAAGATGGGCGTGCAGCCTCACATCGGGCTGCGGGTCAAATTAACCACCGCCGGCGAAGGTAAGTGGGCTGACAGTACCGGTGAGAATGCCAAGTTCGGTTTAACGGCCGCTGAGATTGTGCAGGTCACCGATAAATTAGCCCAAGCGAAGATGAAGCAAGCTCTCCGCTTGGTACACTTCCACATCGGCTCTCAGGTCCCCAACATCGGCACGATTAAGAAAGCCGTGATTGAGGCCACCCGTTTCTATTGTGAGTTAAAACGCATGGGCTTCCCCATGGGCATCCTCGATGTCGGCGGCGGTTTGGGTATCGATTATGACGGCAGCCGCTCGGCTTACGAATCCTCCATGAATTATAGCATGGAAGTTTACGCCCGGGACGTCGTGGCGAACATTAAGCAAATCTGTCAGGAAAGTCGCGTCGCCCTCCCGGATATCGTTTCGGAATCCGGCCGGGCGTTAGTCGCACCTCACTCCATTTTAATCTTTGAAGCCGTGGATCGCATTACCCGCGACACGCCCCAGCACGAGCCCCTCAAGAAGGCGACCCACCCGATTCTTAAAGAATTAGATTCAATTCGAAAGAATAAGGGTAAGTTTGATCCGCTGGAGCGTTACCACGATGCCAAGGCCAAGCGGGAGGAAGCGCATGCACGTTTTAGCCTCGGCAACTTGAAGCTCGAAGAACGGGCTCAGGCGGACCAACTCTTTTGGAATATCTGTCGCCAGATTCAGAAAGACTTGGCGAACACACCAGACATTCCTGATGAACTGGCCCGTCTCGAATCCATGTTAGCCGAGCAGTACGTCTGTAACTTCTCGGTCTTCCAGTCGCTGCTCGATCACTGGGCGCTCGATCAACTCTTCCCCATCGCACCGATTCATCGTTTGAATGAGCGCCCCCAAGTCCAAGCTACCTTAGTCGATATCACGTGTGACTCGGATGGCAAGGTCGACGACTTTATTGATTTGGAAGACGTCCGTCGGACCCTCTCGGTCCATACTTTAAAAGAAGGCCAACCCTATTATATCGGTGCCTTCATGGTGGGGGCCTACCAAGATATCATGGGCGACTTACACAACCTCTTCGGTCGGGTGAATGAAGCCCACGTCTTTTTAGAAGACGATGAAGAGGACGGTTTCTATATCGAAGAGAGTATCCCCGGTTATTCCGTCGAACGCATCTTGGGCATGATTCAGTATAATGCTGAAGACCTGTGCCGCATGATGAAACGCCAAGTCGATAAAGCCACGAAGGCCGACTCTGTGCGTCCTCGCGAAGGCGTGGCGATGGTGGATTTATACGAGCGCCTGATTGCGGGTCGCACGTACCTGATTCCCAATCACGAGCAGAAGGCCAAAGCCAAGGCCAAGAAACCTAAAGGCTCAGGCTAAAATAATTTTTAAACGTTTCAGTTCACTGAGCGTGAGCGGTGGGGCCTCACGAAGATTCTCATACGAGTCTACCTCGGCAAACCACGCCCAGTGATCGCCGCAGTCCATTCGTTCGCGGAATCGCAAATGCACTACCGCAATGGCGCCCTTAATGCGAAAGAGCCCATCACTCACAAATTCGACGTCTTGTTTGAGCTGCGCAATTTTATCCACGTTAAAGCCCGTCTTCTTGCCGAGTAGCTTAACGTGCTTGGCTTGATCTTCAGCCAAGTAGTTCAACAACCCCACTGGGTTAGCTTCTAAGTTGGCAAGCGTTTTGGTGTCTTTGTAAACCCCGATGATAAAACCTTTGGGCTTCATCGAAATCGGGGTGACGTAACTACAAATATTCAGGTTGCCTTTCCCTTGGTGCGAGGTGGCCAAACTGTAAACCGGGCTATCGACGCGGTTCCAGGGTTTAATACGGATGCCTGACATAGTGCTAATATTGACCATCTAATTTTTTAATTGTTCCGTTTTAGAGCCATAAAATCAGGCCTTTGCTCTTAATTATTTTTTTATGAAGCAGGAGGGTAAAAGCGAAATTTGTTCCCGGTTTTTTTAAATATTTACCCTGCAACTTAAGCCCCCTAAGGCTGTGACATGGAGATTGTCGCCCTGCATGGCTTTACGGGGTCCGCCTTGGACTGGGAGCCCTTACAACAGGCGTACGGGCAAAAGCTCCACACCACAGACTTTCCTGGGCACGGCACGCGCCAAGGCTTGCGAGAGCCCGCAGCTTATACCCTGCCAGCGCACCTAGACTTAATCAGTCAAGCGGCCGAAGGCCTCGGAGCTTTTACCCTGGTGGGTTATTCCATGGGAGGTCGTTTGGCTTTACATTGGGCCCTGCAAAACCCTGAGCGCGTGGCTCGCTTGGTGCTGGTGAGTGCAAGCCCTGGATTGGAGTCACCGCAAGAACGACAAAATCGGATATGGGGTGATCAGGCTTTAGCAGAGTTCATTCACTCCAAAGGATTAGAGGCCTTTTATAAGTATTGGTATAACCAGCCCTATTTCAGTTCGCTGCAGCAATTGCCACCCGAGCGCTACAACGCCCTGATGGAACGGCGACAAGCCAATGACCCTGTCGGCCTAGCCCTCAGCCTCAAGCATGTCGGCACCGGCTCCCTGCCCTCGCTCTGGGATCGCTTAGGAGAACTCAAGAGCCGAGTGGATTTGGTCACCGGAGAGTACGACCCCAAGTTTACGACCATCGCCCATCGCATGGGTGAAAGACTTCCCCGGGCGCGTTTAAGTGTGGTCGAGGGTGCCGGACATGCGGTGCATCTCGAAAAACCTGAAGATTTAGCTCAGTTATTGCGAAATTAGCGTAGAAAGTGCCTAAAGCAGCCGAGGCTTGACAGTGAGCAAACTTTCATTGAACATCCGTTCACTATGCAAGGTCTCACTAAAAAACAGCAAGCCATCCTCGATTACATGAAGGGCTTTGTGGCCCAGCACTCGTATTGGCCCAGTATTCGCGATATTCAAGGCAAGTTCCACTTCGCCAGTACCAATGCCGTTTTTGGCCATTTGCAGGCTCTAGAGCGCAAGGGAGTGCTCCAACGCATCCCAGGAGCCGCCCGAGCCTATAAAATCGCCCCTGAGGCCACGGTGGACACCCCTGAGACGGTCATTCGCTACGAAGGTCCCAACGAAGAAGCCGAGAACCTCGAATCCCTGCCCTTGATGGGATCGATTGCCGCAGGTTTCCCGGATTACACGGAATCGACGGGTGCCGTGGCCAGCATGCAGGCTGCCATCCCAGCCGGCAGCCGTCGCCGCCCTCCTCAATCCTTTGCCCTTCGCGTTCGCGGCGACTCCATGATCGATGCGGACATTCATGATGGCGACACCGTAGTCATCGAGCCAGGGGTGGCTAAGCACGGCGATATTGTGGCAGCTTTAATCGATGGTGAGACGACCTTGAAGCGCCTCATCAAGCAAGGGAACAAGACTTACCTGAAAGCGGAAAACCAAAATTACCCTGAACTCTACCCCGTTACGGAGTTAGTGATTCAGGGAATTGCGAAATCTGTTTTAAAACAGATTTAAAGTCCCCACTCACGCAGGACTTGGTCAATCGCGGCACCGATGATTTCATAACCCTTTTCAGTGGGGTGAAGAAAATCGGACATCATCGTCTTGGTGATACGACCATCGGGGTTGACCAACTTATCAGAGAGGTCGAGGAAACGATCGGCAAATTTGCTGGAGCGACTGGCGAGGATGGCGTTGGTGTCGATGGCCTTGGCACGATACGCATCAGGGCGTTCCGAACGAGGTAAGACCCCTAGGAGAAGAATTTTAGCACCCGGCGCTTGATTGCGAATCTCTTGGCACACGGCTTGAATACCCTCTGCCGTTTCCGCCACTGAGTTGGAACTGAAGTTATTCGTGCCAATTAAGACAATAAAGGCTTTGGGTTTGAGGCCTTTGATTTCACCATGGCGGAGGCGCCAGAGAACGTTTTCGGTACGATCCCAGCCAAACCCTAAGTTTAAAGTTTTACGGGGGACGAAGTATTTCTCCCATGACACGGGGCCGGCCACGCGTTGGGCTTTGGGTTCGCCACCCCAGAAGTGCGTAATCGAGTCACCCACGAAAACGACTTGGGCCGAGGCGGGGGTCGTCTTGACGATTTCAAGGACGTCTTGGTGACGCTTAACCCAATCGTAGGTGCGCCAATCGCGGTTTTGGGTTACGGGGAGTTCCGCAGAATTAATGAGATCAGAACTCGCACCGTTGATGGTGCGGGTGATGACTTGTCCCACGCGCTTATTGTCGTCAAAGACCGCGGCTTTCACCACGCCGCCTTGGGGTAACTCAATCGGGGCAAGGTATACGCCGGAAGCGAAGTCTGGGTCGCGACCATCTAAAGTGTAGCGAATGACTTCATTGGGTTTCTCAGGAGAGAGCGTGACGGTCTTCTTCGCAGGGTTCAGGTCAACATCGATGGCTTGCAATGGATGGACTGCCAAAGAAAGCAACATGAGCACAGTGGGGAGAGCAACTTTGGACATAAAAAATGGGTAAAGAAACCCATGTAAGAACGCAAGGAGGATAAGTCTCTGGGGGACGCTTATCAGGGCTCGGACCGCCGTTGGAGCACTAAAATAATATCCGAATGAGCGTGGTCGAGCTTACGAGGGTGCTTAAAGTCATACCGAAAGTCGTAGCATTTCACTAAACGGAAGGCTGGGACTTTTTTAATAAGTTGGTGTAGTTCGGGGGCCGAGTAGGTGCGAAACTTCCAAAAGGTATCGGTAATTTCTTTCCGCTGACCTTGAGTGATGTGCATCCGCGTTTGCATGCGTTCGGTGCGAGTGGAGCGTTGGGCGGGATGCGACCAGGTTTCACTCACAACGCGAAGGTCGCCTTGGCGCCCAACCCAGCGTTCATGATCGGGTGGGTTGTTGCGATAATCCGTAAGGTGAATGCCAAGCAGCAGAAGGCCATCGGGGCGGACCACCTCGGCTGCTCGACGCAAAAAGGAAACCGCCCCGCGCTCGGTTAAAATGTATTTAAAGGTGCTGACTAAGCAGTGTACCAAGTCGTAGCTGGCCCGCTCGGGGGCCGTAAAATGCTCCAAGCGACTGGTCCAAACTTTCCCCTTCAGCTTTTGCTTGCGGAGTCGTTGGCGAGCAAACTTTAACATTCGCGGATTAATATCAAACCCATCGACCTGATGCCCGTCTCGTGCGAGCGACTCCAAAAGACGACCTGAACCACACGCCGGTTCCAGAATGCGGTAGGGTGCAGTTAATTGAGGCGCAAAAGTCCGCAGCGTTTTTAAAATAAACTTCGTTTCGCGGTAGGTGTAGTCAGCATACACCATATCGTAATACAATGGAGTATCGTACCACGATTTCGTCGTAGCGGCGGTACGCTGACGGGCCATGTTTACTGGTAAAGCTCGCCGCCCTTTTCGCGAAACTCGCGTGACTTATCTGCCAGGCCTTGTTCTAAGGCAGCCTGAGCGGTGATCCCCTCTTGCTCCGCATACTGGCGGATATCATCCGAGATTTTCATCGAGCAGAAATTCGGACCACACATCGAGCAGAAGTGAGCTGTTTTCGCGGCCTCTTGAGGCAACGTTTCATCGTGGTATTCTTGAGCCTTCTCTGGGTCGAGCGAGAGGGCAAACTGATCAGACCAGCGGAATTCGAAGCGGGCTTTCGACAAGGCATTATCGCGCACTTGGGCGGCAGGATGGCCCTTGGCTAAGTCGGCGGCATGGGCGGCAATTTTATATGCAATGACGCCTTCGCGGACATCATTCTTGTTCGGCAAGCCAAGGTGTTCTTTGGGTGTGACGTAACAAAGCATCGCCGTGCCGTACCAGCCAATCATCGCGGCTCCGATGGCGGACGTGATGTGGTCGTAGCCAGGAGCGATATCAGTCGTGAGCGGCCCGAGCGTGTAGAACGGTGCTTCGTGACACCACTCGAGTTGCTTCTCCATGTTTTCTTTAATCATCTGCATGGGCACGTGACCGGGACCTTCGTTCATGACTTGAACCCCTTTCGCCCAAGCGCGTTCGGTGAGTTCACCTTGAGTTTTTAATTCAGCAAATTGAGCCTCATCATTCGCATCCGCAATCGAGCCTGGGCGGAGGCCGTCACCAATGGAGAAACTGACATCGTAAGCAGCCATGATGTCGCAGATTTCATCCCAATGCGTGTAGAGGAAATTCTCTTGGTGATGGGCAAGGCACCACTTGGCTAAAATGGAACCCCCGCGCGAAACAATCCCCGTGACGCGGCGCGCCGTTAGTGGAATGTAGGCTAAACGTACGCCGGCATGGATGGTGAAATAATCCACGCCTTGCTCGGCTTGCTCAATCAACGTATCGCGGAAAATTTCCCAAGTGAGGTCTTCGGCACGACCATTCACCTTTTCTAAAGCTTGGTAGATGGGCACGGTACCAACGGGCACCGGGCAATTACGTAAAATCCATTCACGCGTTTGGTGAATGTTTTTACCGGTCGATAAATCCATCAACGTGTCCCCTCCCCACTTAATCGACCAGCGCATCTTTTCGACTTCTTCTTCAATTGACGAGGCAACGGCGGAGTTGCCGATATTCGTATTAATCTTCACCAAGAAATTTCGGCCGATAATCATCGGCTCCAATTCGGGGTGATTGATGTTGGCGGGAATGATGGCTCGACCGCGGGCGACTTCCGAGCGCACGAACTCGGGCGTGATTTCTTTGGCAATGGCCGCTCCAAAGGATTGTCCTGGGTGTTGGAAACCCAAGGCGTGGCGCGGGGCGTTGGCTTGCTGGGCTTGGAGGCGAAGATTTTCACGAATGGCAATATACTCCATCTCGGGCGTGATAATCCCTTGGCGGGCGTAGGTTAATTGCGTGGGGCGTTGTCCTGGTTTAGCTTTGTAAACTTGGCGGGAGCCACGATCGAATTGCACTAAACGATTGCGCGAGGTGGCACGCTGAGCGGCCTCGGCATGTTTCCACGAAAGGTAACCGTCGTCGCCTGGCTGGAGGGCACGCCCTGAGCCTGCTTCGACATCTCCACGTTCGACAATCCAAGTCTGCCGAATGGCGGGAAGGCCTTTTTCCACATCGCCATGAAAGGCGGGATCGCCCCACGGACCCGAGGTGTCGTACACGCGAATGGCTTCATTCGGCGCCGTTTTGCCGTTGGGCAATTTGGTGTCGTTTAATTTGATTTCGCGCATCGGGACTTGGATGTCGGGACGCGAGCCCGTCACGTAAACCCGCTGTGACTGGGGGAAGGTGGAAGGTTTATTGTCGGAGACCATGGTGAATAAAGGCGAACTAATCAGAGGTCCCCAGTAAGACAACTACCAGACGAAATGGGTGCGAAACGATCATCCACTTCCTACGGCGCGGGTTGCGCATCAGGTACGAGGGTTCGAGGCCTAGCCTCATCTCAGCCCATTAAGGGCTCCCCTGGGAACAATGAAAAGGAACGGTCTGATGAAGACAGGCTGATGGGCGTAGGCAAGAAGGGAGATGAGGTAGCTTTAGAATTCTCAAGCTGGGCGAAGCGGCTATCTTGTGGGGATGAAGATGCCTGCCCTGCCCGCTTTATTGGAGATTGTTGCTTATTCTTATGCTTCCGCCCTGGAAGCTCAACTGGGTGGGGCGCATCGTATCGAACTCTGTGAGAATTGTGCCGAAGGCGGGACGACTCCGAGTTTAGGGACGATGGAGGCTACCCGAGCCCTACCGGGTGTTAAGTTGCATGTGATGATTCGTCCCCGCGGGGGCGATTTTCATTACACTCCTGCCGAGTTTAAAATTATGTTGCGCGATATTGCCCTAGCACGACAAGCCGGTGCCGATGGGGTTGTCTTTGGCGTCCTGTCGCCAGATGGCACGGTAGATCAACCTCGGGTAAGGGAGTTGGTGGAAGCGGCACAGGGCCTATCGACCACTTTCCACCGAGCCTTCGATTGGGCACACCAACCGAGCGATGCTTTAGAAGCCATTATTCAAGCAGGGTGTCAGCGGGTTTTAACCTCTGGCCAAGCGAGCCATGCCTTGGCGGGGGCACCCTTGATTGCCAAATTAGTCCAGCAAGCGGGTGACCGTTGTCAGATCATGGCAGGCGGTGGTGTAGGTCCGCACAATGCTCTAGCAATCATCCAGCAAACCGGCGTTAGAGAATTGCATGCTTCCTTGCGGGGCGTGCAGGCGACGACGATGGAAGTTCGCCCGGCGGAAGTCGCCCTCGGTGCCAGTCCAAACTGGGAGAGCGATGCCATCCCCGTAGCGAATCGGGCCCAAGTGGCTGCCTTGATTCAGTTATTATTTAAGTTACAAAAACCTTAGCGATTAGTCGAAAGATGGCCGCGTAAATATTCGACCGTACGGCGCACATTGGCGTCCACTTCCATTTGATTTGTCACGGTCTTACGAGCGTGAATCACCGTGCCGTGATCGCGACCTCCAAAGGCTTCGCCAATCGAAACTAAGGACATGCTCGTCAATTGCGTGGCGAGGTACATGGCGACCTGACGGGGAAAGGCGATGTTTTGCATGCGACGCTTCGAGGTCATGTCGGACATCTGAATCCGATAGTGTTCAGCAACTTTACGTTGAATGACTTCTACTGTGAGGGTGTGGCTGGCTTCTTCGACTAAAATGTCGTGCAAAAGTTTTTCAACTTGAGGCAAGTCGAGGGGCTTACGCTGCATGCCGGAAAGGCCGACAATACGGGTCACGGCGCCTTCAATGTTGCGGACGTTACGAGCGATGCGGGAAGCAATGAATTCGGCGATTTCAGGCTGCAATTCCATGCCGCGGGCTTGGGCTTTCTTGCGCAAGATGGCAATGCGAGTTTCCAAGCTTGGGGCTTGGATGGAAGCTACCATGCCCCATTGGAAGCGAGACACTAAACGCTCTTGGAGTTTCGCAATTTCCGAAGCTGGACGATCGCTGGTGAGCACCACTTGTTTATGGTTATTCAACAGTTCGTTAAAGGTGTGAAAAAATTCGTCTTGGGTCGATTCCTTGCCCGCGAGGAATTGAATATCGTCGATGAGCAACAGGTCTAGCTCACGATACTTCCGGCGGAAAGGTGCCACGCTGCCCGATTGGAGCGAGCTGATGAAATCGTTCACAAACGTTTCGGAAGAAATATAAGCGATGCGAGCGCGGGGATTGGAGGCGTAGAGCGAATGGGCAATCGCGTGCATCAAGTGGGTTTTACCTAATCCCGTGGGGCCATGAATGAATAAGGGGTTGTAGACATGACCCGGGTCTTTCGCCACGGCGATGGAGGCGCCATGAGCCATTTCATTTTCGGGACCAACGATAAAGTTCTCGAAGGTGTTGGTGGCCTTGATGGCAGGAGGCGTCGCGGCTGCGGAGGAACGACTTGCACGTGTGGTTCGGGTCGTCTCCCCGACGTTTGTTGCCTCACGGACATCGGATTGTTTCGGAGCCTTAATCTCGAAATTCATGTTCCGACCAGCTGCTAAAGTTAACTGACGACGGATCGAGTCAGCGAAATTGCTGGATACCCAGGCTTCGGCCAAGACAGTAGGCGCTTCGAGCAGGAGAGTTTGGTCGTTGGAGTAACCAATGGCTTGAAGGGTCGAGATCCAAGAATCGAAGTCAGAAGGTGAGAAAACATTACGCAGTTCGTTTTTGGTAGTCTCCCAAAGGGAAAGGTGGCTTACGGGGCTGGCCATAAAAAGTGGGATGGTTTAGAAAGGTTGTTCACAGGCTTATGGAAAGCCCGAAAGTGAAATATTTTCGTTAGGTAGGATTAAGGTTGAGAGTTAGGACCGGACAGCGTCGTTAACTGGAACGTTAAATCCTGAAATCTTTAAATTGTAAGTCATTGACTGAGAGTGGATTAAAATTGTGGGTGATATGTTACGACTGAGAACCTGTATAAAATGAGTTTAAAGGTCGATCGCCGGGGTTAAATTGAACTCCTTGATGAAGCGGTATTGCCCACCGACAAATTGATTCCTTTCACAGGATATTCACAAGGGCCTGCGGATAAGAAATTAAACTTTCTGTTGCATCTCCGTAACAGAGAAAAAAACCCTAATAAACACAGGAGAAAATTACAGAGGGTACTCTGCCAAGTGATGGTCACGGAGCCGTCGCAAGTCTGTCAATGTGTAGCAATGTTGGAACTGGTCGCGCAGTCGACGAGAACCAGGCAGCCCCTGCGTCAGGGGATGTAAGCGGTCGAGCATCCAGCGCACATCCCGATCGCCTAAGCGACTCTTATAAACCTCTAGGGTTAACTCTGCCAGCCGTAGCAACGTATCCCAACGTTCTTGGAGCGAAACGGTGGCCGCACTGGAGGGGGCACCCGTGAGGGTGGCTTTTAATTCTTTAAAAATCCAGGGATTCTTGAGGGCTGCCCGACCAATCATGAGCCCCGAGACCCCAGAAGTGTTCAAACGCTCCAAGGCCGAAGGTCCGTCATGGACATCCCCATTGCCAATCACGGGAATATCAACCGCCGCGGCAACCTTGGCAATCCAGCCCCAGTGGGCCTGGCCACTATAACCCTGCTCCTTGGTGCGTCCGTGCACGGCTAAAGCTTCGACCCCCAGTTCTTCTAGCCGACCAGCGACTTCGACGGCTACAATGGTGGCATGATCCCAGCCGAGGCGCATCTTGGCGGTTAAGGGCACGTCCGGCATCGCATCTTTGACGGCTTTCACCAAGTCATACAACAACGGGGTACAGCGCAATAAGCCCGACCCTGCGTTCTGTTCGATGACCTTGTGGGCGGGACAACCAAAATTAAGGTCTAAGAAATCGGGACGGACTCGGTCGCAAATCAATCGAGCTGCCCGAGCCATGGATGCGGGGGTAGCACCAAAAATTTGAACGCCCATGGGGCGTTGCGACTCGGTAAAATCTACCATCTCCCAAGCCTTTACATTATCGCGAATCAGCGCCTCAGATTGCACAAACTCCGTTACCATCACATCGGCGCCCTGCTCTTTACAAATTTGTCGAAAGGCTTGGTCGGTATGCCGCGCCATGGGTGCTAAATAAAGCGGCACGGCCTGGGACTGAAACCAAGGTAATCGGGGGGCGTGAGCCATGTGCTTATTCCTTCGCTTGCTTCCGCAGGTTGGCTTTCAGTTGGCGCAACTGGGCCAAACGTTCGGCCAAAGCCGCTTCTGCACCATGAGGTAAAGGATGATAAAGTTCGAGAGGCTTACTCAGGTAATCCTGGCCACTAATACCCTGAGGGTAGTTATGGCTATACAGGTAACTCTTCCCCTGCCCTAGACGCTTGGCCAAAACGGTGTGCGAGTCTTTCAGGTGGAGGGGCACTTCTTGCCGCGGAGCTTTTTGCAGGGCTTCTTTCGCCGCACCGATTGCCAAGGTCGTACTATTACTTTTGGGCGAGAGCGCTAAAAATAAAGTCGCATGTGCTAAAGCGTATTCGCACTCCGGTAGTCCCACGAACTCACAGGCTTGAAACGCGGCGGTGGCTAGACCGAGGGCTCGAGAATCGGCTAAGCCGATGTCTTCCGAGGCACAAATGACGAGCCGGCGGGCAATGAAACGCGGATCTTCGCCACCTTCTAACATCACAAAGAGCCAATAGAGCGCGGCGTCGGGATCACTCCCACGAATGGATTTAATGAAAGCGGAAGCCGTATCATAATGGTCATCGCCTCCATCATCGTAGCGCAGGCGACGTTCACGAGCAAAGGAGCCCACGGCTTCAGGGGTCACTTGCCCCAGCGCGGGTGCAGATAAGACCAGCGTTTCGAGGCAATTCAGGGCCCGACGTAAGTCACCGGAACTCATCTCGGCAACTTGCAGTAAAACTTGTTCGGAAGCTCCGATACCGAGAGCTCCCAGACCCACCGTTTTATCCGTCAAGGCACGCTGCAGAAACCCAGCAATCTCTTGGGTAGATAACGGATCCAACCGGAACAGATGACTCCGACTCAACAAGGCGGGCGTCACATAAATTCCTGGATTGTGCGTGGTGCAGCCGATGAGTCGCACCACCCCAGATTCAATATCGGGTAACAGTAAGTCTTGTTGGGCTTTATTAAAGCGATGGATTTCATCGATGATGAGCAACGTCTTATCCTGCGGATGATGACGTGCCCGATGGAGAATTTCGCGGAGTTCAGGCGTACCCGAGAGTACCGCATTAACCCGCACGACTTTGGACTGCGTTTCTTGCGCGATGACTTCGGCTAAGGTGGTTTTGCCACATCCGGGAGGGCCATAAAAAATCAGCGAGCCAAACTGGTCGCTCTGGATCAAACGAGGCAGCAAGGCTTGCGGGCCTAATAAACTCGCATGACCCACAACTTCTGCGAGTCGCTCCGGTCGCATGCGAGCCGCCAAGGGCTTTTTAAGCGGTGGGAGTGTAGACTCCCCTTCTCCACTTAAGCCAGGAAGTGCATGCTCCGGTTCCTGGTGCCAGTCAGCCACGATTAAAATTCGGTCACGTGACAGGTAGGGCCACCGTTCTTTTCAAAGTAACGCTGGTGGTATTCTTCAGCCTTCCAAAAAGGTTTAGCTTCTTCAATTTGCGTGGCGATAGGCTCGGCGTATTTTTTCGACGCCTCCAGCGCAGCCTTTAGTTCCTCAGCAACCTTACGCTGTTCAGGGGAATGAACGAAAACAACCGAACGGTATTGGGTGCCGTAATCTGGACCTTGACGATTTACCTGCGTGGGGTTGTGCATTCTGAAGAAGAAGTCTACTAACTGACGGTAGGAAACTTTGCTGGGGTCAAAAGTTACTTGGACCACTTCGGCGTGGCCAGTCTTGTCCGTGCAGACTTGGCGATAAGAGGGGTGATCCACGTCGCCTCCCGCGAAGCCACAAGCGGCATCAATCACGCCTGGCACCCGACGGAAATTATATTCGACGCCCCAGAAGCAACCAGCGCCGAAAGTAGCTTTTTCAATTTTAGGAGTAGGCATAGGAGCAGGAGAAGTGGCAGTATTGGCAGCAGGCGTCTCGGCCGCGGGAAGCGAAGCTAGCGCCAAAAGGGACAAGAATAAGGTACGCAAAGCGGAGGTCGCTGTAGTCATAACATCTCTACCCTTAAGAGTTTTCTTTAAGGAATCAAGGGGGGATGGCTTAAGACACGATTTGACGCAATTGGTCCGCTAACACCTCGGGAGGCTCCGGGGCGGTCACTAAATCGCGTTCTGGGGCCAAGTAGAAGGTATCTAGAGCAAAGCCTTGCTCGGTCGCTACGTTGGCAAAGGTGATGGTATAGCCCGACTCCCGAATCACCCGGCCTACGTGGAAAAGCAGGCCTAGACGGTCATTGCATTGTAATTCCACCACCGTGCGGTGCAGGTCAGCTTCGTAGTAGACTTCTACCTTGGAAGCTAAGGGGACATACGGACGACGGCGCGGCCAAGTTTGGGCCGCTTTCTTTTCCTCGGCACTGACTTCTTCCGTCAAGTCTGACCCCTCGAGTAGAGATTTCGCGAGGTAATCCGTAAACTTGGCTTTACTGGCTTTTTCATTGCCAATGGGCAAGGCGACTTTGAAAAAGTCGATGGCGACGTCGTCTTCACGCGAAAACGCCCGACAAGAAATAATATTAATCCCGGCCACCGCAAACGCGCCTGCCATGCGACTAAACAACCCTGGACGATCCCACGTAACTACGGTTACCAAGGACTGAGCCGAGCCTAGGTCGTCATGCCAATCGACAATCGGGCGAAGGGAATTTTCACCATCATCCGAAAAGACAGAGGTGATGAGTTGGTGAATAAGCTCCAAGTGATAGGCAGCATCTTCCGCCGAGGCGTGTGAGAAATAGCCACGGGGCATTAAACTGAAATGGGCTTCCACTTCATCCTGCGGTAGGCGGTCTCCCAGAATTTTGGCCGTGGCTTCGTGGAGTTTATCGGCGGCTGTATGATGATCCGTTTCCGTTTCACCCGCCAGTTTAGCCAGTGTGCGACGGTAGAGGAGCCAATGTTGGCCATCTTTAAAGTCCGTCCATAAATCAGGCGAGGTCGCACGGGCATCGCACCGCGTGTGCACATGCAAGGCGTGGAGTACTTGCTCGTCGCCGACGAGTTGGGCAAAGCGTTCGATATTGGCAGGGTCGTCGATGTCGTGACGTTGCCAGTAGAGTCCCATGATTAAGTGGTTTCGAATCACCCCACTGGCAATGGCACGCTCCCGGTGGTCGAACCCTAAACGTTCGAGTACGGCATCCGCAATCGGAACACCTCGTTCCGCATGGCCTTCAATCCCACCCGACTTGGCGATATCGTGTAAAAATAAAATAGCGTAGAGTAACGAAGGAGCTTCGCTGCTAATCACGACATCGCGGTAACGCTGATCAATCGTCGTAGCCCCGGCGTAAATTTGGTCCAATTCATAAAGGCAACGCAAGGTGTGCACATCGGCAGTCCATCGGTGGTAAAACTCGAATTGCACCAAGCAGTGCAACCCTGCGAATTCAGGGATGATGCGGTAGAGCAGGTCGTGTTCCCGCAGTCCATGAATCGCTTGATAGACCTTGCCCCCTTCGGTCAGCAAGGCACGCATCGCACTGCGACAGTCCTCGGTTTGGGCAATTTCCGAGGTCAGCAAATGTGCCCGTTCGCGTACTAAGAGTGAGAGCGCCCGGTCAGGTTGGGCTTCGTGGAGTTGGCAGAGGCGGAAAAGCCGAATCAAGCGCCCCGGGTCTTCTTCAAAAATAAAACGGTGGGTGGCCGAAACGATACCGCCCGCGACCACGCGGAAACCATCTACCAGAATGGGGTCGCCCCACCCTTTAGGCTCGGGCTCACCCATGACTCCACCTTCCACAATTTCGACGCAACGGCGCACGTGATCGGCGGCATCAAAATACTCCCGCATCAATCCACCAATACGCGCGGTCAGCGAACCGGTGTATCCCAAGGCTTCGGAAATCGTATCTTGGCGTTCCAGCGAAAGCTGTTCCGTGGGGCGCGTGACTTGAAAGTGTAATTCACATCGCAGGCGCAAGAGACACTGCCGGGCTTGCACGAACTTTTGAAAATCATTCGTAGGCAAAAAGCCTGAACTGCCGAGGGCTTCGACGCCGACCCCGCCACGGGCAATGCGGGCCAGCCAAATACAGCCCTGAACATCCCGCAAAGCACCCACCCCATTTTTTAAATCGGGTTCTTGAAGGTAAGCACTACCTCCCGCTTTTTCCCGCCGCTTGCGTTGTGATTCGACAATCGTTTTAGCCAGTGGCTTCCAGGCATCCCCGCGCAACATCTGTGTGAGTTTCGCTTGGAGTTGTTCGAGTAAATGCGGGTCCCCTGCTAATAAACGATTTTCTAGTAAAGCCACGCGAAGGTGGAGGTCATCTTGGGCAAAATTAACCGACTCGTTCACCGTACGCACTGATTGCCCTACCTTGAGCCCAATGTCCCACAAGGGGTATAAAATCGATTCGGTCGTGGCCTTGGTCGCTTGGGTGTGCTTGGGGACTAGAACCAAGAGGTCGATATCACTCAGCGGGCAAAGTTCGGCTCGTCCGTAGCCACCCGTAGCAACCAAGGTTAGCGCCTTAGCCCCAGGTCCAGCCCGAAGGTAAAGAGCCTCCATTAAAATATCGATGGCGTCGGAACGGAGTTTGACGACTTCGGTGCTAGGGGCGCCAACTCGATGGGCGGCGAGTTGAATTTGCCGAGCCTCTTCGAGGAACAATTTAGCCCGTGGTATGATTTCACCCTGCAAAGCAGCCTCCCCGGCGAGTGCGTGCTGGAGGGCGGCACGACGTAATTTATCAGTAGATGAGGCGAATTCAGGCGACATAGGACCTAGGCATCACCGTTAGCAGTAACCTTGCCTGCTTCAAGGTCATTGCTTAATTCTAAAGAATGCATCATGAAACCTTATGGACACGTGGATTGTTGATGCTTGGGCACACCTGCATACCGCCGACGGGCTACGTCAGACGATTCAGACGGGTGGCCTAGGGTTGATGGCCTTCATGATTTTTGCCGAAACGGGCCTACTGGCGGGCTTCTTCTTGCCTGGTGATTCCTTGCTCGTGACTGCAGGTGTACTCACGGTCGCTAATGGCGATCGCCCCGCTTATTTTGAAGCTTGGCCGACGACCATAGTCCTTATCTTGGCCGCGATTATCGGAAATCAAACCGGTCATTGGCTCGGTCGTAAGTTTGGCAGTCGGGTTGAGCATCGTCCGGATGGCTTCTTGTATAAACGTCGCTACTTAGTCGCGGCTCGAAATTACTTTCAGTCTAAAGGTGGGGTGGCACTACTCTTAGCCCGTTTTGCTCCCATTTTACGCACCTTCGTGCCCTTTGTTGCGGGCATGGGTAATATGCCATCAAAGGCCTTCTTCTTTTGGAACGTACTCGGAGCGGTCTTATGGATTAGCAGCCTGATTGGCATTGGGCATGTAATCGGCGGTACGAGTTTAGCCGATAGCCTCCACAAGGTCATTATTATCGTGGTAGCGGTCTCCTTTATCCCCGTAATTTGGCAAGCTGCCCGGACTTATTTTACTGCTGGCACGGAATCCAAAACTTAAACGTGGTGCCGCTACTACTGGTAGCTTCAACGCTGATATCGCCCCGGTGATCGCGTAGAATGCGTTTCACAATGGCGAGACCAAGTCCGGTGCCATCTTCGCGGCTCGTGAAGAACGAATCGAAAATTTTGGGCAGGATGGCTTGAGGAATACCAGGGCCTGTATCGGCAATCCGGACCACGACGACTTTCCCCTTCTGTCCATCTTCGACATTTACCTTAAGGTTTAATTGTCCACCCGTGCCCATCGCCTGTACTGCGTTGAGCATTAGGTTAAGGAACACTTGTTGAATTTGCCCAGGGTTGCCTTCGACATGCGGCAATTCCGAGGGAGCGTCAAAGGTAACTTTGACCCCAAGCTGCTGGAGTTTTAGGCGGAGGAGCAAAATTGAATTTTCCGCAGACTGAATTAAGTTTATCGATTTAAACGCACCAGATTGGGCTTTGCTCATCCCCAAGACCCGCGAGACAACCCCTTCCATGTGTGCAATCTTTTCGCGCATCACTCCAATGTCTTCAAGTCGAGGGTCGGAGGGCTCAATCCCTTGTGCCAAGGTGTCCGAAAGCAGTTTCATCACCGTGAGCGGATTACGAATCTCATGGGCGACTTCGGCAGAAAGTAAACCGAGGGCCGTGAGTCGTTCGCTGCGCCGCAGCCCTTCTTCGACCTTAAATACTTTGTTATAAAGCCGGGAGTTTTGAATCGAGGACGCCCCGAAAGAAGACAACGCCGTGACGAGGTGCTTGTCGTCATCGGAGAATCGATACGCTCCCATGGCGACGCAAAGCAACACGCCAAAGGTTTCGTCTTCGTAGCGTACGGGTACCGCGAGCAAAGAAGAAATGGCCACGGGCTCTTTCAAAACTGAGAAGAGGTTTTCTTCGGTCTTACCCGCCAAAGGGATTACGAGCGGACGATGGCGTGAAACCACCGTACCCAGCGCGGTTTCTTGAATATGAATCTTGGGAATCAACTGACTTCCCGCCAAATCACCATCGATTTGTTGCAGGGTGAGTTCATGGCCGGTTAACAAATAGAAGGCACTGGCCCGGACGCCGAGTAAGTGACGCGTCGCACTCGTAAGATCTACAATGGTGCCAGCTTCATCGCGTTCGCGTGCCAACCCTTGTGCCGCTGAAACCAGCGACTGTAATTGGGCGGCCTTGGAACGTAATTGGCGGAGTAGCCAGATGCGACCGACGGCCTTCGAAGCCTCATTGGTGAGTAGCGCTAAGAAGCCCACATCTTCTTCCGTAAAGGCGTCCAAGCGATCGGAGTCGCAATTCACCACCCCAATCACATTCCCCATCAGTTCCATCGGCACAGCTAGTTCGGAACGAATCCCCTTTCGGATTTCAACGTAACGCCCATCCTTCGAGACGTCAGGTACCCGCAGCGGTCTGGCGTATAAAGCCACCCAACCCGTAATCCCCTGTCCTTGTTGAATCACCCGTTTGGCCGAATCGGTATCGAGTCCATTGGAGACTTCGATGCGCAAATCACCGGTGGCAGGTTCCACGAGCGCAATCGAAGCACTCGAGGCCCCTAAGGTGCGCACAATTTCAGCGAGAATAAAATCTAGGGCTTCGCGAGGATCCTCCGTGGTGTTCACGAATGCCCCCACACGATAGAGGCAGTCCAAGACACGATTATCACTGGGACGGTCTTGCGACGTAGTGTGGGGCATAAAGGGTCAGAGCGAATGGTCCATGTCGAGTGCTGGAGCATCGACGGAGGCTTTGCCAATTAAGACTGCAGGCACTCCCGCCACACTGGTGTGCGCGGCCACATCCTTGAGGACCACGGAACCGGCACCGATTTTCGCCCCTTCACCCACATTAATATTACCCAGAATTTTGGCACCCGCTCCGATTAAAACGCCCGAGCGGATTTTGGGGTGGCGATCTCCGCGCGCTTTGCCCGTGCCGCCAAGCGTGACCTCATGTAAGAAGGAAACATTATCTTCGACGACTGCGGTTTCGCCGGCTACGAAACCAGTGGCGTGGTCTAAAAGAATTCCGACGCCAAAACTCGCCGCGGGGTGAATATCGACGGCGAGGTGTTCTGAGCTCAACGATTGCAAGTAGAGGGCTAAGTCGGGGCGTTTATTTTTCCACAAGGCGTGGGCAAAGCGATGGGCCGAAATGGCATGAAAACCTTTATACCAAAGAAACGGAATCAGGGCGTGTTCCGTCGCCGGATCGCGCTCTAAGATGGCTCGAATATCAGCACGCATCTTGGGGATGATTTCCGAATCGAGTGCCAAGGCGGCCCGGAGGCCTTGTTGAATAATACCTAGGTCTTGCCCAGTGGGATTAAGCCGCTCGCTTAAGCGCTGCACAAAACTGTCCGCAAAGTTCTTTTGACTTAAAACCCAGCGCTCGATCAAGGGGGCTAGGGTGGGCTCGGCTTTCGCAATGACTTCTGCACGAGCACGTAACTCCGCCCACAACGAGGCTTCGTTGGCGCAAACTAAGGCGATAGAACGGGCATCTGCCATAAAGTAGGTTAAATCCCTGTTTTTATCTAATTTGGCAACCCACGAGTAAAATTACGCTAAAAATGACGTTTTTTGCGATATTTTAGGCTGTCTGAATCGATGGTCTTGATTGAAAAGTCTCAGTTTTACCCTAAACCCTTAATTCACATCCCCTACAACTATGCGTCTCCTCTCCACCCTCGCTGCCTTGCTCATTGCTGTGGCTTCTCATGCCGCTCCTGAAATCGGCAAGCCTGCTCCTGAGTTTACCGCCAAGAGTGCCAGCGGTCAGCCCATCAAGCTCTCGGACTACAAGGGCAAGATTGTTGTCCTCGAGTGGTACAACCCTGGCTGCCCTTACGTCCAAAAGTTCTACGAGCCCGGTAAGATGCAAGAATTCCAAAAGTCCGTCATCGCTCAAGGTGGCATCTGGCTCACCATCAATACGGGAGGTAAAGTTAAAGACCTCGCCCAACGTACCTACTACCCTTCGACCGCGGTGATTGATGACGCAGATGGCGCCGTCGCTCGTGCTTATGAAGCGAAGAGCACCCCTCACTGCTTCGTGATCGATGAAAAAGGTATCTTAGCTTACAAAGGTGCGATTGATAGCATCGCTTCGACCAAGAAAGAAGACATCGAGAAGGCCACGAACTACGTTCTCGCTGCCGTCAAAGCGGTCAAAGAAGGTAAGACGCCTGAAGTGACTTCGACGAAGTCCTACGGCTGCGGTGTGAAATACTAATCTTCGCTACCTTAACCATGAGGGCGTCTACGGGACGCCCTTTTTTGTGCCCAGTTTAAACCGCCAACCCGGTGGCTTTAAGAATCTTACCGTGCACTTCGTCATTGCGAATAAAGGGCAAGAATTGCCGAGCCCCAGGTCCGATTGCACAGAATTCAACGAGATCCGCCGTGTGGGCATGACTGGTCCAATTGATGCCAGTATACGCAGGCAAGACCTCTTGGAAGGTCTTCAGGTCAGTGATTTTAGCTAAATCGGCGGCCTTGAAATTGAGTCCCGAGTTTTGCACCAGCATTTCAACCAGCTTCGCTTTGGGTTGGGCTTTATTAAGCGCGACGGCGACCTCTTGCGATTGGTACATCTTCGTCAGCGTTAAAAAGGCTGGCGTACTGGCACTGTAGGCCGGCTTGGTGGTATCAAAATCTTCATCCCCGAGACCGTTGAGCTGAATGCCTCCTGTGCCGTGGTCGGTCGTGATAATCAATAAGGTATCAGGATGCTGATCCACGAAATTTAAAACCGTTTGAATCGTTTTATCAAACGCGAGCATGTCATGAATAATCGCCGGGGCGTCATTGGCATGAGCGGCATGATCCACGCGGCCACCTTCCACCATAAGCATGAAACCGTTCGGTGAATCCTGCAAAGCGTCCAAGGCACTTTGCGTCATTTCCGCTAGGGTCGGCACATTGGCTTTTAGCAATGGGTCATGGAGTCGATCGACCTCGTAGGGAATGTAGCGCTTACTAAAGAGACCTAATAATTTCCGGGTGGGGTCAGCCTTGAGCAATTCGGCACGCTTCGTGACCACTTGATAACCCGACGTTTGGTAGGCGCTCAAGAGGGAGTCACCAAAGTATTCGGCACCACCGCCCATGATAACATCGACGCCATTTTCTAAATATTGAAAGGCAATTTCGCCCTGGCTTTTGCGATTCTGCACTGCGGCCACAAACCCAGCGGGGGTGGCATGGGTGGCGGTGGCGGTAGTTACAAGACCGGTGCGCTTATGCCCTTGGAGTCGCATCTTTTGGAAAAGATTCGTGGGCTTACTCCCGTCAGGCATGATGTTAATCACCCCATTTACAATGCGATGACCAATCCCCCAACAAGAAGCGGCCGCCGCAGAATCGGTGACCAAACTGCTCGCAGAATGAGTTTCACAAAGCGCCCGCACAACGGGACGTTCATAATAAAGTTTACGCCAATGCGTAGCTCCACCGGTGGTCCGCTGCAAATAAGCATCTGCAAGTGACCAAGTGGCAATGTTCATACCATCGGCCACCATGAAGATAACGTTTTTGGCCAACTTCTGAGTGCTATTATCTTGGCTGTCGCGATGAGTCTGCCCCAACGCAGGCGTGGCCGCCGCGCCCCAGGCTAGACTCCCTAACCCCGCAAATTTTAAAAAGTCTCGACGACTGGTACTGCGAGGTTGGGTCATAAAAGTTTAGGCGGCAGGTGCCGGGTTGGCTTGGGGGACGTGAGCCTTAAGGCGACGTTCACTGATTTCGGCAGTCACTAATTGGATAAACTCTGCCAAGGTGCGATTGCCCTCAAAACTCTTGTCGGCGCGCGAGCGGACGTTGACTAAGCCGGCTTCTTTTTCCTTGGCCCCGAGGATGAGCATGTGGGGCACTTTGGCTAATTCAGCCAAACGGATTTTGGCCCCCAACTTATTCGAGGAAGTGTCTACGCTGCAGCGAATCTTGGCAGCTTTCAGAGTGTTAACGATGGCTTCAGCATCGGCATTTAGGTCGTCATTGAGCGGGATGACGCGAACTTGCTCGGGTGACAACCAGGTGGGGAAATCTCCCGCAAAGTGTTCAATCAGAATCCCGACGAAACGTTCCATCGAACCAAACGGTGCACGGTGAATCATCACCGGACGGTGTGGTTTATTATCTGGGCCCGTGTAGGACAGGTCAAAGCGGATGGGCAAGTTGAAGTCGACTTGCACTGTGCCTAACTGCCACTCGCGACCGATGACATCGCGCACCACGAAATCGATTTTTGGTCCGTAGAAAGCGGCTTCCCCGGCTTCTTCGGTAAAGGGCACGCCCAAGGTCGAAGCGGCCTTGCGACAAGCTGCCTCGGCTTTATCCCAGTTGGCGCTGTCGCCCGTGAACTTATTGGAGTCGGGATTCCGTAAGCCGACGCGAACGCGATAGTCATGTAGACCTAAGGTCTTCAGGACGACTTTAACGAGTTCAAGACAGCCTAAAACTTCATCGCCAACTTGATCTTCGGTACAGAACAAGTGGGCATCATCCTGAGTAAAGCCACGTACGCGGGTCATGCCGTTTAATTCACCCGATTGTTCCCAGCGATACACCGTACCAAATTCAGCCAAGCGTACAGGCAAGTCGCGATACGAGTGTGGCTGCGAATCAAAGATTCGAATGTGATGCGGGCAATTCATGGGCTTCAGTAAGAAGCCCTGTACCGTGCCATCGGAAAGTCGGTTAGTTAATTCGCCACAACCACAGCCTTCTTTCGCTAATAATTCCATCGCCTCACGCTCGACGAGCGGCGGAAACTGAGCGTCTTGGTAGTAAGGGAAGTGTCCTGACGTACGGTATAAATCCAAGTTGCCGATGTGGGGCGTGAAGACTTGCTTATAGCCGGTTTGGAATAACTGCTCCGAGATAAAGTTCTGTAATTCTTGACGCACGACGGCCCCATTAGGCGTCCAAAGGATTAAGCCCTGCCCTACTTTTTCATCAATGTGGAACAAGCGTAGCTCTTTGCCGAGTTTGCGGTGGTCGCGCTTTTTAGCTTCTTCTTGGCGTTGGAGGTGTTTCTCCAATTCATCCTTAGTTGCAAAAGCGGTACCATAAATGCGCTGGAGTTGTTTATTCTTCTCATCACCGCGATGGTAAGCCCCCGCGATATGAAGTAATTTAAACGCTTTAACTTGAGACGAATAACGCACGTGGGTCCCGGCACACAGATCCACGAACTCGCCGTTCTTGTAGAACGAAATCGCTTCGCCAGCGGGGATGTCCGTCAGACGGCCCAACTTGTAGCCCGTTTGTCCGCGTTCACGCAGCAACTTTTCGGCCTCTTCGCGCGTGCACTCGAAGCGTTCAAACTTTTGGTTCTCTTTCGAAATCTTCCGCATCTCCTCTTCAATTTTGAGAAGATCATCGGCCGTAAAGGCATGAGGCAGGTCGAAATCGTAATAGAACCCCTGCTCGGTGGGTGGGCCGATGTCTAATTGAGCTTCGGGGAAAAGTCGCAACACCGCTGCACCTAACATGTGGGCAGCCGAGTGGCGGAGCTCTTCGAGGGGAGTCATGGAGGGTCGAGACGACATAGCAAATACCCCTCTTCGCTAGGGATTCTCCCGAGGAAGTGCAAGGATGGAGGCAGACTTTTTGGCTGAAAGGGGGCTATTCCTGCACAATCTCGAAACGCATCGTTACGACCAAGCGGAGTTTCTTTTCGATCGAGGAGGTATCAACCGAGTTATAATCCCCGCGGTCATTGCCATTACGGTCTGCGGGTAAGATTTCAAAGACCCCTTGATAGGCCTCCAAAAGAGCCCCGATTTTACTACCCGAACCTGCCACCAGGGTCTTGGCCCGGCTGAGTGCATCGGCAGAAGCTTGTTGTAGTAGTTCTTTCTTAGAATCGTCGACGTGCGAAACAAGGTAACTTGCTGGATTGCGGTAGAGGTAGACTTCGTTGACGACGGCAAATTCCTGAAAGTTAAACTTATGAAGGGCGTCGACTTGTTTAGTCTTAATTTGGAAAGATGCGGCAAGACGGTATTCGGGTTTAGTACCGCGCGCATACTTTTCGAAATCAACTTTACCATCATGAGCCGCCGAGGGTTCAAGTCGGTTAACATTTAAAGGGTAAAACGTGATGTCAGTGGGTGCGAGCCCCGAATCGGTCATGAGTTTTAAGAGGACATCTTTACGCGTCGTTAAAAACTGTATTCCCTCTTCTTGTTTTTCTCCCCGCCAGATAAGTTCGCCAAACATTTCACCTAAATCCGCCCGCATTTTTTGCGTGGCGACCCCTTTAACGCTCACCTCGGCCCGTCGGTGATTCACTTGGGATAAACCTTTGCTGATTTTCTCAGCTCCGATGATAAAGCCAAAAGCCAAGGTCACACCGAGGAGTAAAAAACCTAACCGTGTGCCGATAGGAGAACTTTGCGACATAGGATTTTATTAAAGAAGGCCTGCTAATCTTAAAGCCTAATTGGGTTTTAAATCATAGCCATCTTTACGATCAAGCATTGTCCAACCTGCTTGGGTAAGTGCTTGGCGGAGTTGGTCGGCTTGGGCGAAATTCTTGGTCTGTTTGGCAGCCCAGCGCTGCGCAGCGAGTTCCGCAACCTCCGGGGGAATGCTTGTGGTCGCCTTGGCGGTGAAAAGCTGCAAGCCGAGCGCATGTAGGAGCTTAGCCAGCCCGACCACATCTTGCCGAGCTTGCTCGGGTGTTAAGCTGTCCTTCTCGCCTACCACCGTGAAGATTTGACCCAGGCAGCCAGGGATATTCAGGTCAGACTGAAGGGTCTCCCAGGCGGGGGCAAAGCGCCCCCAAGCGGTCTGCGTTTCATGGACCAGTGGAGCCGCAAATTCGGCTTGGCTGAATCCAGCGGTGGCTAAAAGCCGTTCCGTCCAGCGCTCGAGTTTGGTCAGTGCGGAGCGAGCATTTTCGACGCCATGTAAAGTGAAGTTCAACGGCGTACGGTAGTGTCCACTGATTAAAGCGTAGCGCACTTCCATGGGCGTGAAGCCTTTGCTGGTGAGTTGCTCCAGCGTGTACAAGTTGCCTTTGCTTTTAGACATCTTATCGCCGTCGACCAAAAGGTGGGCACTGTGAAACCAATGCGCGGCAAAACCTTTAACGCCCGTCGAGCACTCGGTTTGGGCGATTTCATTTTCGTGGTGCGGGAAGCACAAGTCGACGCCCCCACCATGGAGATCAAAGGTCGCCCCTAGGTGTTGGAGTGACATCGCAGAGCATTCGATGTGCCAACCTGGTCGGCCGTCACCCCAAGGACTGGCCCAACGGTTTTCGCCATCTTCTGGTTTCCAGGATTTCCACAGCGCAAAGTCCGCCGCCGATTCCCGGTCATACTCATCCGCATCATTGGCTTCACCTGCACTATTCGTTGTTTGCGTTGCGAGTTTGGAGCGGTCGAGGTGCGAGAGCTTGCCGTAATCTGCACACGAGCAGACTTTGAAATAAACCGAGCCATCCTTCGCCACGTAGGCATGGCCGCGTTTCACCAAGGCTTCAATCATCGCAATTTGTTGCGGGATATGGGCAACCGCCGACGGTTCCACATGGGGCGCTAAAAGCCCAAGGGCTTGGCAATCCTCGTGAAATTTCTTGGTCCAACTCGCCGTGAAAGTCGCCAAGGTCTGTCCCGCGGCTTGGGAGCCCCGGATGGTCTTATCATCTACATCCGTGATATTACGGACATGCTTCACCTGCATGCCGCCGACTTCGAGGGTGCGGCGCAGGACGTCTTGAAGAATAAAAGTCCGAAAATTCCCAATGTGGGCAGGACCATAAACCGTGGGACCACAGCAATACATCCCGAAGACGTCGCGAGAGGGTTTGAGCAAGAGCGGGCGCAACTCCCGACTCATGGTATCGTGCAAGAAAATGGGCATGTAAGGGTTAAAATGAGAATAATCCGGAAGTCGGGCGAGTCGGAACTTCAGCTTGTTATGACAATCTAGCCAAGACAAAGGGCTTGTTATCCTAGACCCTCCAGCCCTACATAAAGCCCTCTTCATCCCAAAAATATGAGTAATCCTCCACGCCCCCAAGGTCTCGGCACCAAGTCCCTCCACGCAGGCCAAAAGCCTGACCCCGCCACTGGCTCCCGCGCCGTCCCCATCTATCAAACGACTAGCTATCAATTCCGCGATACGGAACACGCGGCCAACCTCTTCGGCTTAAAGGAACTGGGCAATATTTACACCCGCATCATGAATCCTACCACAGACGTGCTCGAACAACGTCTGGCGGCTTTGGAAGGTGGTACGGGGGCCCTCGCTCATGCCTCGGGTCAAGCCGCCATCACGGCCGCGATTTTAAATATTGCCGGTACCGGTGATCACATTGTTTCCGTCGCTCAACTCTACGGTGGTACCTACAACCTCTTCCACTACACCCTGCCTAAACTGGGCATCGAAGTGTCGTTCGTCGATGGCGATGATCCCGAGAATTTCCGCAAGGCACTCAAGTCGAACACGAAGGCGTTTTACGGGGAAGGCCTCGGCAACCCTCGTCTGAATATCTTCCCCTTCGCCGAAGTGGCCAAGATTGCCAAAGAAGCCGGCGTGCCACTCATCATCGATAACACGGCTCTCTCCCCTTACTTGAATCGTCCATTTGAACACGGGGCCAACATCGTGGTGCACTCCGCCACAAAACACATCGGCGGTCACGGTACTTCGATCGGCGGTATTGTCGTCGATGGCGGTAACTTTAACTGGGGCAATGGTAAGTTCCCTGGTTTCACGGAGCCCGACATGTCCTACCATGGCTTACCGCACTGGGAAGCTTTCAAGGCCTTCCCTCCCGCAGGTAATGCCAATATCGCCTTCATCATGAAGATGCGCCTGCAGTTCCTGCGCGATGTCGGCAGCTGCTTGTCGCCTTTCAATGCCTTCTTGCTCCTCCAAGGCTTAGAGACCTTACACCTCCGCATGGAGCGTCATTGCGCGAACGCCATGAAGGTCGCCCAATTCCTCGAAAGCCACCCGAAGGTTAAGTGGACGAATTACCCCGGCTTGAAGTCGTCGAAGTACCACGACTTAGCGAAGAAATACCTGACCAATGGTTACGGGGCACTCGTTGGTTTTGGTCTAAAGTCAGGTCTCGAAGGGGGCCGTAAGTTCATTGATAACCTGCAATTGCACAGCCACGTCGCCAACATCGGCGATGCTCGTTCGCTCGCAATTCACCCCGCGACCACCACGCACTCCCAACTCTCGGCCGAAGAGCGTCAAAGCGCTGGCGTGACCGATGATTACGTGCGCTTATCCGTCGGCATCGAAGATGTGGAAGACATCATCGCCGACTTAGAGCAAGCGCTGGCGAAAGCTTAAGCGTTCACAGTTCTCAACCAAGGCCTGGAGCGACCTTGTCGACTTCAGGCCTTATTTTTTATATCAAAATCGTGGTACTCGAGAAAAGTCTGCGCCCCCTCTTCTCCCATATAGGCGGCTAAGAGCTTGGGGTCGGTTTTAGTCAGATCGACTAAGATGAGGCCATCCAGACAGCTCCCGAAACTGGGGTCGACATTGAAAGCGATGAGTCGGCCGTTTAGTTTGAGGTAATGTTTGAGGAGTACGGGGATGGTTTTGGCATCCGGTTCCAAGTCACTCACCAACCCCGAGATGTGTTCGAGGTCAAACGCGCAGCGTTGCAACACATCCAAATCAGCATCATGCAAACTCATCGTGCGCGGCGGGTTCTTAGCGCGTACTAAAGACACCAGATCTTCGGCCGAACGGTTATGCTTGAGGTAAGACAAAATAAGCTCCTGCGAGGCCTGACCATACTCGGGGTTAATGCTAACTGGCCCAAAAAGCAGGTGGTAATGCGGAAAACGCAAGATGTAACGGCCAATACCTCGCCAAAGTAGGGGCAGACTGGTCGGACGACGTTGATACTCTTGGCGAATAAACGAACGGCCCATTTCCAAGGCGGGATTAAGTCGCTGAAAGAACTCCCCTTTGAAATCAAACAAGGTCGAAGTGTAGAGGCCATGCTTGCCCTTGAGGGGTAAGATTTGATCCGTAGGACCGAGACGGTAGCCGCCCACGATGCACTGATTTTTAGTATCCCAAAGAATGATTTGGTCATACCAAGCATCAAAGGCATCAAGGTCACACTCGAGCCCAGTCCCTTCGGAGACGGCGCGGAAAGTCACCTCGCGGAGGCGACCAATCTCTTTTAAAGTATGGTGCAAGTCTTGGCCTCGAAAACGAAATACCTGAAAATCGCCGCTGGTGAGCAATAAGTCCTCAGGGGGCAAACAATCCAACTCGGCGCGGATTAACTTAGGATTAACCGGCTGGATAATCGGTGTCAGAGCCGGGGTGCTTTTAACTTCTTTCACTTTATTCTCGGTTTTTTTATTGGCGAGAATCTCACAACGCAGCCGGATGAAGCTCGTAGCATCGTCATCATTGGCATGTTCTTTTAACTGAGCTGGCGTCACCGCATTAGCTGCCCGCAAGTGAATGACTTTATCGCGCAGCAAATAAAATTCCCGGAGCAACATTAACGTTCGAAACGGCGGACAAAACCAACCCAACGTTTGGAAGGTAGCCGAATTGCGACCCACAATATGTAACGGCAAGACCGCCGCTTGTGTCCGGCGTGCTAGGCGGATAATGGAGGAAGACCACGTCGGATCTTCCACACGACCATGACGTAAGTGCCAACTTGAAACCTCCCCAGCGGGAAACGTGAAAACACAGCCCCCCGCCTTTAAATGGGCTAAAATCCGGCGAATGCCTTTAACATTCACGGAGCTATTCTCCTCACTCGAGAAGGGATCCACCGAAATGAGCCAAGGAGCGATGCCAGGAACCTTTTCCAACCATTCGTTGCCTACGACCAAGGTGTCTGGACGCACGCGCAACAGAAAGTCCATTGCGACCATCCCATCCGCGAGTCCATGGGGGTGATTGGCTACGACGACTAAGGGACCTTGCCGGGGAACGCGGGCTAAAGCCGTATCCGACCAAGTGCTACTGATTTGGGCGTGTTCCAAGGACGAGGTGAAGAAGTCAGGCCGGCCCTTCGTGCGAAGCTTATCGAGAAACTCGTCGAAGGCTTTAATTTTAAGAAACAAATCTAAGACAGGCTCGAGCCAACTAAATGCCCCAAGTTTTTTACGAAATTCTAACTGATTTGAAGTAAACTCGGGTGGAATCATCGCCCCCACTGTAACGACACATTATGTAACTAAAGTGCCAGCCGTGTGACAATTCAGACGCAATCGTTACCACTTAAAGAATTCGCGCACATTGGCCGTGGTGCGCTCACACAAGCGTTCGGGCGAGACTTCTAAGAGAGCGGCCGCACGTTGGGCGATTTCGGGCAAATAGCCGGGGTGGTTCTCTTGGCTTCGCACCGATTGAGGTGGCAAATAAGGCGAATCGGTTTCTAACATCAATCGATCCAGCCCTTGGACCTGTAAAGCTTGGCGCACATTCTCCGATTTAGGGTAAGTGATAATTCCCGTAAACGAACCGCGGGCCCCGCGTTCGAGTAGTACTTTCATTTCCGCAGGTCCTTCGACGAAACAATGGAAGACGACTTTTTTCCAATCGACCCCACTCGTATCAATTAAGCTTACACAGTCGGAAAAAGCATGGCGAGAATGCACGACCACGGGGACGTCAAATTGATAAGCCAAAGCCAACTGGCGCTGAAAAGCCTCGCGTTGCCAGCCCTTCAGGGTCTCGGCTTCCTGGGTGTCAGCGGGCAATCTAAAATAATCTAAGCCGATCTCTCCCAAGGCAACGGGTCCAGGACTTTCGGCAAAGTATGGTGCCAAGGCCTGCACCGTATCTTCCCAGTCCGCCTCCACATAACACGGATGTAGCCCAATCGTATGCCTAAAGAAATCCGAGTATTGACGGGTTAAATCACGGTAGACCGACCAATCTTCCAAATGCGTACCAATGGCAATGACCCCCTCGACACCGGCTGCCTGCGAAGTCTGGATCCAGGGTAGTAAGCGACCTTCCTTCCACGCCCGGAACGGGTGAGCATGAGAATCAATCAGTCGCATAGGTTTATTTGGAGGTTTACCCCAGTCAGGGCAAGTCTGCAGCCACGACTTGATAAATCCCCTCATCCGTATCTGATACCAATATGCAGTACTGGTTGATGAAGTCAGAGCCTGACGAATTCTCTTTCACCGAGCTCAAACAGCGCGGCACCGAACCTTGGACGGGGGTTCGCAATTACCAGGCACGCAATTTTTTACGTCAATGTGCCGTCGGCGATCAAGTGCTCTTCTACCATTCGAATTGCGATGCACCCGGGATTGTAGGCGTCGCTAAGATTGTCGAAACCGCCACGCCCGACCCTACGCAATTTTTGCCCAAGTCGGATTATTACGATCCTAAATCCACGCCTGAAAATCCTCGCTGGAGTGCGGTGAAAGTCGGCTACGACTTTGGCTTTAAGCAAAATGTCACCCTGCCCCTTTTACGAGAAACCAAAGGCTTAGAAGACTTACTGATTTTGCGTCCCGGCAACCGTCTCTCGGTCACCCCTGTTAGCCCCGCCCACTTTAAACTAATCGTTAAACTCGGTTCGACTAGTCGAAAGTAGCCTTCGTTTCCGCTTTCTCGCCCCCAGCTTTCGGATGACGGGGATGGCTGGAATGACTGTGGGGCCCATGACCATGATGATGCACATGCGTATCATGGGGATGGCTGCGGGGGGAACGCTCAATCAACCACCAAGTCGCGGCGGCCATGGCACCACCCGCAGCGTAGCGCATCAACATCACGGGGAAATCAAGCGACGCTTGGTTCCAGCCATACTTGGTCCAGTCGGTGATAAATTCCATGACCAAGAAAAGCAGGCTCCATTTAATAAACACTTGTTTTAAGTGGCGGGGCTTTTTGTCGGTCCGAATGAAAAACAAGCACGTTCCATAAAGACAAAGTCGGTAAAACCAGCCATCAGGTCCAAAGAGCGACTCCTTGGTGCTCTCGAGGACGATTTCAAATGGAGTGCCGTGTTCGGTGTGACTACGAACTATAAAGGCGATTCCGAGTACAAAAGTAATGACTTGGATTTTCCCAAAAAGTTGAGCTTTTCTTTTAAAAGAAGTCACGAGGATGATTAAAGTGCCTAAGGTGTAAACCTCAACACTCAAAAGCCCAAGTACGTTGACTTTAGCCTAGTGGAAAATAGCTTACCGTTATGTTCAAATCATTCTTGTGGTTAATCGGTGCGGCTTTTTTAACGGCAAATGCTGAAGAGGCAGAGCCCCAGTATCATCAAGGAGTCAATACCCTCTCTCGCCATGAATTATTGGCTCAATTCGTAGAAATCCGCCATCAGCCATGCCTCTTCAAAACCTCGCTTTGCCCTGATCGCTGTGGCCACGCGTGCGATGTCGCCGTTTTAAAGACCGTAGGCTACTTCGCTTGGGAGAAATTCAGTAAGTATGGCGAAGATCCCCAGGGAACTTTTTATTATAAAGTAAGCCCCGCTAAAACCAACGAAGCTACGGACGAAAAAATCCAAAACCAGTTAAAAGGTTTGCAGCCCGGGCAATGGGTTAAACTCGAATGGGAACACCAATACCTTGTTAACGATCACGGTAGTTACCCTGCTCGTCCGATTACGCATTTAACCCTGCTTACGCCCGAAGAAGCAAAAGCACTCCAAACTAAGGTTGATCCTAAGATTTCATTCCTCACGCGGTAACCACCAAGCTAGGACCGCGGCAGGCACGAATAAGAAGGAAGCATACCAGAGGCATTGGCTAAAATCGCCTACCTTCGCAAAGATGCCAAAGAAGACGGTACCCACCGCCGCGAAAATTCTTCCAAAGTTATAGCAGAACCCTGCTCCCGTCGTGCGTAAGAGTGTCGGGAATAAGGGTGGCAGACACATAGTGAACAAGGCAAAGACCCCTTGGACAAACCCAATGGCGGCATAAAAAGCATACGTCACGGGTAAACTCCAAGGCGTGATGAACGCCATAAACATCAAGATGAAGTACACAAAAAACATCGAGGACAGGGCGCGGTTATAACCGAATTTCTTGGCTAACCACCCTGCCCCAAAATTCCCCAACAACGAACCCATCATCATCCAAAACAAAGCTTTGAGCGGAATCGCCTGTTTTAAAGTTTCCGGCAGGTTGCGCACTTCCGAGTGTTGCAGGATGAAGCCCTGTTGCCAGAACATGAACGTCCAATGTCCCGTGAGCGAAATCGCACAGAGGGTCATCGCAATCCAGGTAGTGCGACGAATTTTAGGTCCAAATAATTGTAAACTCGAAGGGATCTTTTTGTCGGCTTGCGCCGCCGTCCATTCCTCGGTCTCAGGTACGGCTTTGCGAATCCAAAGGGTCACCAGCGCGGGCAACACACCGACTAAGAACACGGTGCGAGGTTGGTACCAACTTGCAGATTGCAGTAAATGGACCGCAAAAATTGCGGCGAGGATTCCACAGTTCACGGCACATTGGAGTGTAGCCGCAATCCAAGGCCGCCAGGTTTTGGGCCAAGTTTCCGAGAGTAAAGAGGCTCCGACCGCCCATTCTCCGCCAATGCCTAAGGCGGCTAAGAAGCGGAAAATCATAAGGTGCCACCAATTCTGTGCGAAGAAAGATAAGCCAGTGAAAATTGCGTAAGTTAGAATCGTAAGCACCAAGGTGCGACTCCGTCCCAAGCGATCCCCGATGAAACCAAAAAAAGCGCCGCCCAGAGCCCACCCTAAAAGAAACGCCGCTTGAATGATGGAGGCGTAGCGGGCAACGCTCGGCGATTGCGTATCTTGTTGTAGCAAACTGGCCACAAAGACCGTCGCGACCAGGGTGTAGAGGTGTAAATCTAAGCCATCAAAAAACCAACCCAGCCAAGCCGCGAAGCCAGAGGTTTTTTGTTCAACCGATAATTCACACCAATGTGAAGCCTCCCGAGGCACGGCCGATGGAGGAGGATTCATAGCGTTTAACAATGAGGGCGCGTCGCAGGTCGCAACACGCCCTCATGATTAATTATTTCGAGGCTTCCGTCGTCTTCTTCACGGTCTTAACCGCAGGCTTGGGAGCCACGTAGGGAGGATTCGTCATCGCACCCGGGGCAACCTGCGAAAGGTTAGGCGTCAGGTCATTGGCAGGAGCATCGCCACAAGCCCACTTGATACCGCCGATTAAGATTTGGCGGAAGATTGGATTGGTCCAGACGTCTTCGCGGTGACCCATGGCGGTGTACCAAACGCGACCTTTGCCTTCCATGCGAGCCCAGGTGTTGGGATAAGCCGGGCGCTTATACTCGTCACCTTTCATTGCAGGGGCGTCAATCACGGTCAAAACGTGAATGTCGGAACGGAACTCTTTTAAAGAATACCACTCTTCTTGGAAGCTATAGGTATCAGGAACCTTTTCAAAGCCAGGGAATTGGTGATCAATGACCGTGTTCTTCGCCACTTGTTGGGCACCATGCTTGATGAATTCCGAGCCCAAGAATTTTACGTAGTCATCGGCCTTGTCGCCGTGATTAACGAAGCGCTCTGGGCCTTTTTGGGATTCATTGTCAGTATGGAAAGTGTCGCTCGCGGAGTGCGTACCGATAAAACCTTTACCGGAGCGTACGTAATCAAAGATCGCCTGTTTACCCGCAGGTGACATCGCTGGATTCTTGTCGGTACCTTCGCTGCAGAGGTCGCCAGTAGTGTAGAAGAATAAGGCGTCGAATTGCTTCAAGTACTCCGGGTTAAACTTCGAGCCATCCTTGGAGAACACGAATTCCCAATGATTGTCTTTGGCGAGCTCGAGCAATTGTTTTTCCGCAAAGCTGGGCTGACCTTTCTTCCACGAAATCACTTCGTGCTCATAAGCCGAAGACTTCGTGAAGAAGAGGATTTTGCGCACGGGTGCTTCCGCCGCTTGGAGCGTGCACCAACCGGCCAAGAGTAAACAGAGTCGGGACAACATAGGGGTGTGTATAGAATGAAAGTAGCAGGACTTTGCTCCCCCAATCAAGCCCTATGGCGACACTTTACGGCCAAATCGACTGGGGCTGAGGCAACGATTGCTCGATTTCCGAAAGTCGGTAGCCAAACCCTGGACCATGGAGGCTGTTTAAACGGACCTTACCCTCCCGACGTTGATAGAGCTCAGGATGAACTTTCGCTTCTACCGCCGAGGCTTCTGGGTAAAACTGCATGCCATTGGTTTCGACACCCGCAATCGTCGGAGCATGGGCCGCCAACAAAAGGTGCGTTACCTGTGCAAGCATGGGATTGGTCAAATCCTGCACCATCAACTCCATGCCATGAGCTTGGGCCCAGCAAAGGCTCAATAAGGCACCCGTTTGGGTCTTACAGGTTTTCAGTGCCACTCCAGTCCAACCTAACTCGCGACCGCGACGGACCCAATGCCAATCATGAGCACTTTCGTCGAGAAACAGCGGACAACGCTGGCTCACAGAATGTACATCAATTGGGTAATCCGCTAATTCATAGGGAAAAGGTTGCTCAACGTAACGCAACTTTTGCCACAACTCTGGAAGTTCTATTTTAACGCGATCCAAGATTTCGTTGACGTAGGCAGGATCAGTGACCGTACAGTTAAAGTCCGCCGTAAAAAGTTCTACGCCTAACGGTAATGCTAAACGGGCTACGGCAACTAAACGTTGGTAATCCCATGCCGCATCATTACCGCGTAATTTAATTTTAAGCGCCTTTAGGCCATCGCGCGCAATCCATTCATCAAGTGAACTCGGATGACCATCGTTCAACCGATTTTGGCCTGCTTCTGCTATTGTAAGATAATCCAACCCACCCACCAAATGCCAAGCGAGCAACTCGGCAGGAATCGTAGGACGAAAATAATGAACTGGGTAGCGACCTGTGAAAGAGACCTCGGGACAATCGTTGGCAGGCGTTAAATAGGCACTCAAATCGTGATTCAGCCACGGGGTCGTATAAGTCTGATACGTCGGTACTTCATGGACCACGCCATAAGCATCGTGCAAGGCGAGGTCGAAAGCCGAGGCACAAACTAAGGCGGCGAGGTGGGGGAGGACCACGTGGGGCGGGAGACTCTGATTAAAAGCTGCTAACAACTTGGGTAAGGCCGTATGCAGGAAGACCGCCCCAATTTCCAAAGCATGTCCCCGGGCGGGAAATTGAGCGTAGGCCTGCGCTAAGACTTGGCAGAAATCTTTGAGGACTTGCAGTCGCAGTTCGTAACTCAGGCTCGAAGGCCAGACCCATTGCACACTGAGCGGAGTTTCGCCCCACCCTTCGGCTCGCTGACCATCCGAGGCGCGGGAGACGGTTAAGCAAACGCGGGCACAAACTACTTCTGTTAACGTATCGCGCCCAAATTTAAGAGGCAGGCGGGTTTTAACGGGCAAGGCATACCACCGTGCACCGCGAACCTGAATGTCTAAGGGATTAGGCATCGACTTATTCCGCTAAAGTTTGCCCCGAGGTTTCGCGGGCAAAGAAGGCAAAGCCTAAACCTGCAAAGTAAATCAACGTAATCACGGCCGCGGCTTGTTGATAGCCTCCGAGCCATTTAACTAATTCGCCACTCAGTAAAACAAATGGCACCGCGACCAAGCGACCCGTGTTGTAGCAGATGCCCTGACCAGTAGCTCGAATTTTGGTGGGGAATAATTCCGGCAAGTACAGTGGGAAGAACCCGAAGAAAGCGGTCGCCGTGCAACCTAATAAGAAAATTTTAAGCCACAGCAGAGGGCCCCACGTTGCGGGGGTTCGAAAGATCCAGGCACTCATCAATAACGCACAGCCACACAAGATTTGGTAGCCACGGCGGCGCGTGAATTTGGCTAAGAACAACGGAGCCACCACCGTGCCGACGCACGCCCCCAGCGAAACTAAAACCATCGCGTAGGCCTTGGCACGCGTGTTAGCCGGCCCCGCTAATTCCGTGACCCACAGTGGAATCCACTGCACGGCACCCCAGGTGCCAATTAAAACCACCGAGACTAATAAAATTCCGCCGATGGTTGCGGTGCGATACGGGGCTTGAAAGACTTCGATGATTTTCGCCCACCAACCTCTAGCCACCTCGGGTTGTGCGGAGGCCTTTTTCCATTTTTCAGATTCGGGGACAAACAGCCGAATTAATAAAGTGATGACTGCGGGGGACGCTCCGATGAGAAAATGAATCCGCCACGATTCGCTGGAAGCCGGATAAGCCAAGGCTACGGCACCGACCAAGACCATCCCGAAATTGGCCGCGAGCCCAATCGCCGCCGCCATCTTGGGTCGATGAATCTCGGGCCAAGATTCCATCACTAAAGCGACGCCCAAAGCCCATTCGCCTCCCATTCCTAAAGCGGAGAAAAACCGGGAGACCGCGAGGTGGAAAGGCGTCGTTGCGAAGTAACAAAGTCCGCTAAACAGCGAGTAGAACAAAATACTTAAGCCCATGGCTCGCACGCGGCCGATGCGATCGCCCAACCACCCAAACCCTGCTCCACCAAAAGCAGCGCCGACGAGAAAAGTCGCCGTGATGCGCCCCATCCACAAACCGACTTCCGTATCTGGCACCATGCTTTTCAGTGCTGGACTAGCTAGGAGCGGAAAGATCGCTTGTTCGTAACCATCCATCATCCAACCCAAAAAACCAGCCAGTAAAGTCAGTTGCATACCACGCGTGATGGTCGTGGCGGGTGGGGTTACGGGGCTCGAAGACATAACAGCCCTGCCATCAGAAACGATTCAGCCGAGGCTTCAAGGCGTCATTTTATTAAGATGGGCTAGACGCTTCGGGCTTGTTTCAGACCCTAAAATAACTGAGGTATCAAGGTCACTTTACTCACCATGAGTGCCACGCGCCATCCGAATCCTTTGTCGATGCTTCGCCCTCGGCGAAAAATTGAAGGAAGCTCCGCTATTCTACTACCTTTTCAGGAGAATGGTGCGATTGATTGGGCGGGATTCACGCAGCACGTCCAACGCACTCTGGCGGCGGGACTGATTCCAGCCGTCAATATGGACACCGGCTTTGGTAATCTCATCGACGATTCCATCCGCAGTCAGGCTTTGACCATCACCCAAGCCGAAGCCGCGGGGCGCCCTTACGTCGCGGGGGCCTTTGTCTTAGATCAACCCCAAGCAGCGTTTGATTTCACCGCCTATGCCCGCCAAATCGATCTCATTCAAAAGCATGGCGGCACGCCGGTCATTTTCCAAAGTTATGGCCTGACGCAACAAGGTGATGTCGAAATCGTCCGAGCCTATGAACGCATTGGCCAAATCGCTCCCCGGTTTATCGGTTTTGAATTAGGCAATATGTTCGCACCTTTCGGTAAGATTTACTCGCTCGAAGTGTACGAGGGTCTTTTAGGCATCAAAGCGTGTATTGGAGCTAAACATTCCTCGCTCCGCCGCGAATTAGAATGGGAACGCCTTACCTTACGCGACCGCGTGCGCACCGACTTCCGCGTGTACACGGGCAATGACCTCGCCATCGACATGGTGATGTATGGCAGCGATTACTTGTTAGGCTTAAGCACGTTTGCCCCTGAAGCGTTTGCCTTGCGAGATGCGGCCTGGGAAAAAGGCGATGCCTCCTTCTACGAAATTAACGACCTGCTGCAGTACTTAGGCTTCCTCGCCTTCCGCCCACCTGTTCCAGCTTACAAGCATTCGGCTGCCCAATTCCTGAAACTCCGCGGTTGGCTCGGCTGCGACCGGACCCACCCACGTTCCCCTACTCGCCCAGATAGTGATCGCGAAATCTTAGCCGACCTTGCCCAACGCATTGCCGCCTTACGTTAATCTCATGTCTCAGCCTTTTAAATTAACTCGCGTGGCGTCGTTAAAAACCAGCACCGAATTTAAGCAACACCTTCAAAACCTCGGCTTAAATTTACCGCTGGAAGACCAGATTGCGACGGGAGCGAACAACCCTTTGGCTAGCCCCTGTCGCCGCACCCAAATCAACGGCAAAACCATTGGTAACCGGATTGCGATTCACCCGATGGAAGGCTGGGATGGAACGACAACAGGCGGAACCTCGGAAGAAATGAAACGCCGCTGGCAACGTTTTGGAGCAAGTGGAGCCAAGTTGATTTGCGGTGGCGAAGCGATGGCGGTGCGTCCCGATGGCCGAGCTAACTCCCAGCAACTCATCATTAATCGCGAAAACCAAGCAGGCATTCGTGAATTAGTAGAGATTTTAAAAGCCGAGCACCTGCAACGCTGGGGCAAGGTTGATGATTTAGTCATCGGTTTTCAATTAACGCACTCCGGGCGTTTCTGTCGTCCTCACGACAAGAGCCGCTGGGAAGCCCGCGTCGCTTTCCGTCACCCGCTGCTGGATCAGAAGTTTAACGTCACGAGTGATAGCCAAGTTTTAACCGACGCCGAAGTCGAAGTCTTGATTCAGGATTACATTCGGGCGGCACGGATTGCGCATGAATGCGACGCGGACTTTGTCGATATCAAGCACTGCCACGGCTACTTACTCCATGAGTTTTTAGGTGCCCATACTCGTCCGGGTAAGTTCGGCGGCTCTTTCGAGAATCGCACCCGGATATTACGCGACATTATTCAAGGCATTCGGGCCGACCAAAACCCCATTGATATCGGCGTACGCCTGAGCCTATTCGACTTCGTCCCCTTCTACCCTGACCCTGCTTTGTCCGCCCCCGGGAAGTTAGGACCAGGCATTCCCGTCGATTACACGGCCCACTTACCTTATCGTTATGCCTTTGGCGTCAATGCGCAGAACCCTTTGCAATATGACCTCACGGAAACATTCCAGTTTGTAAAACTGCTCGGGGAATTAGGCGTCAAAATTCTCAACACTTCGGCTGGTTCACCTTATTACAATCCTCACATTCAACGCCCGGCAGCCTACCCGCCCAGCGATGGCTATCAGCCTGCGCATGATCCACTGATCGATGTGGCTCGTCAGGTTGAAGTGGTGCGCCAAGTCCGTGCCCAAGCCCCGGAAAACCTCATCATTGTCAGCTCCGGACTTAGTTATGTTCAAGAATACCTCCCCCACCTCGCTCAAGGTATCTTACGACACGGCGGGAGCGATTTGATTGGCGTCGGCCGCGCCGTACTCAGCTACCCCACGATGTTAGCTGATGCCGTAGCCAAGGGCGCTTTAGAAACTAAGTTTATCTGTCGCACCTTTAGCGATTGTACGACGGCGCCTCGCAATGGGCTAATCTCAGGCTGTTACCCCTTGGATAAATTCTACACGAATAAACCCGAGTTCCAGCAGTTAAAGGAAATCAAGAAGCGCGTCGGCGGGTAAACCTTACGGACGTTCAAACACCAGAAAATGCTGCCAAGGTAGGTCGGGCTTGTTGACCACAAATTTAAACCCCGCGGCCGTGAATTCTTTACGGGCTTGGGCTTCCGTCATCTTATGGTGAGGTTTAATGGGCACCTTAGAATCTTCGGCACGATATTCTAAAAGGTAGATTTTACCCTTAGGCTTCAGGGCTGAAAACATCGAGGCCAGCATTTCTACGGGATAGTCGAATTCATGGTAAGCATCGACCATCAGTACCGCGTCCAAGGTGCCCTCAGGTAATTTTAAACTTTTAGTAGAACCTAAGTGGGGTACCACATTAGTAATTTTCCGTTGGGCGGCCTCGGTGCGTAAGTAATCGAGCATCTCGGGCTGAATATCAATCGCGAGAACCTTGCCCTGCGGGACCTTGGAAGCCAACCGGAAGGTATAATAACCTGAGCCCGCCCCCACGTCGGCAATGACCGCATTGGGTGCTAGGTCTAAAAGTGCTAGGGCTTTCGAAGGGGCCTCTTCTTTTTCTCGGTCATCACGCTCCAACCAGCCAATCCCAGGATGCCCCATCACTTGGGCAATTTCACGCCCCTGATAAACTTTTCCAATCCCATCGGCAGAAGGGGTGCAAGTTTGGTAGACTGAAGCCTCGGCGGGGGATGTATCCGCCTGCACACTCGCCATGAATAAAAGTCCGACCCAAGTAGGGTTTAGAAGTTGGGTAAAGCGACGCATCACTCCATTAGGCATAACCTTTACCATCACGGACGCAAGACTCGCTGACTTCGCCTTGGCTTTCTAACCCGCAACCCTAGGAAAGAATAATGCGCTGTGGCACCGAATGGATCCTTATTGATACCGAAACCACCGGGCTTTTTGCGCCGATTCACGTCGTGGATCTCGCTGCCGTACGTATGCGAGGCTGGCAGCCTACAGGCGAAACATTCCAGGTCTTTATCAACCACCAAGTGGCCATCCCTCGGGCCGCCACCGCCATTCACGGTTATACGGAAACCTTTCTCGCTCAACAAGGCCTCGCCCCACAGGAGGCTTACAAACAATTCTTTAAATTTGTCCGGGGCGCTCCCCTTTGTGCCCATAATTTAAACTTTGATTTAAATCGCGCCCTGCTCCCCGAATGGGAACGTTTAAAGTTAAAAGCCAGTGCTTCAGCCGGCTTCTGCACGGTGAAGTTGGCCCGTCGAGTGCTTCCCGAAGTTAAATACCATGGTTTAGATTATTTGTTAGAACGTTACGGGATTAAAAATCAGCGCGCGCACCACGCCTTAAACGATGCCTTAGCCACCGCTCAATTAATGCATCAAGTCATTGGTCCACGACTCCGTGAAAGTCCGTGGGATGAGTTTAAGGCCGTGCATCAACTGGCTAGTCTCGATCGAAGCAAAGCCCTTAAACTCCTCAAAGCAGCGAAAGTTTTTCGGACGATTTAACGATGGGCAAGCCAACCCATTAGGGCTCCGAGACCAACCAACCAAGGCACGCTGATTTTGGTTTTTAGTTTCAACACCGCAATCACAGTGGCAATGACGAGGTTCAACCAGAGGGCATTATGTCCGCCTGTCAGCAGCGTAAGCCCCAAGGCCATAATAGCCCCCGCGGCAACAGCCGCCATCATGCCGATAACATCATGAAAGCGCCGATCCACAATGCCTTCGTCGGCCATGTGGGCAAAACCTAGGATAACCAAAGTCGAAGGCACAAAAGTAAAAATAGCCGGAATGAGCACTCCAATAACGGCCCCCGCGTAAGGGTGACCCTCAATGAGAAAGCCGCCTAAGCCTGCGACGCCCCCGACAAAGCTGCCTGCCAATAACAGAGGACCAGGGGTGATTTCACCGGCCACGAGCGCATCGCCAAAGTTACCTTCAGGCAACCAGTGATAGCCCTCGGCTCGGACACGCCATAAATTTAAGGCCGCGTAAGCACCGCCAAACGAAGTCAGCACCGCCAGTAAAGAAACTTCGGTTAACTGCACAATTCCATGGGCATGCCCCAAGATCGCCCAGAGTAATAAAAAGATAATGAAGACGGGCAGTAAAAAGCGTCCGGTATTTTGCAAGGCCGTGCGCAATGGAGCAGAAATCACTTCCACCTCCGCTTCATCTTCTGGACGAATAAACCACGCGTAACAGCCCGCGACCACCGCAATAAATACAAAAGGTACAGAAAACAAAACCGCCACGAGCGAAATCGCCGCCGCTCCTCGGCGGACGTTGTCGGGCGTCGTGGCTTTCAGTAATCGTGATGAAAGAATGAGAATAATTCCAGCAATCGCCGCTCGTGCACCGAGAAGGAAATCTTCCACCCCAACCACGTGTTGGCCTAAGTGATACAGCCACGCCGCCCCGCCGGTCAGCAAGAGCCCAGGTAAGATAAATAAAAAACTCGCTAAGGCCGCCGCGACCCAACCGGCCTGGCGCCACGCAATCCACGCAACTAATTGTTGCGCTTCGGGGCCGGGTAAGAACAGGCAGAGCCCGAGAGCTTTCGAAAATTGTTCGCCACTAAGCCAACCCCGGCGCTCCACGGCCTCTTGCTCCAGGGCGGCAATCTGGGCCGCCGGGCCTCCCACCGAGGTTAAGCCCAGTTTCACCCAAAAACCCATCGCAAAGCGTTGCCACATACCCTTGGGATAACGTCCAGCTAGGCCGCGGGGTAAACCTTAAAAAATGCGGTTTTTATCTTAAATAATTTTTTCCCCGAGATTTGCCATCGGGGTATAATTTTATGCTATTGCGACTCACTCTGGTGACGAAACTATGACGTCAGTGTCGCCCGCACCTCCACCCCCTTCCGCCCCAAGGGTTTCCCGTCACGGCTTCAGTCTGATTCTGTCGCTAACGGTGATGTCGATGTTGGTGTTGTCGGTGATTATCATCGCTTCATTTTTATCCATCGAGGCGCGGTTAGCCTGGCAGCAACAACTGAATCAACGTGCTAGGCTGAACAGCATCGCTGCCCTGCGTTTAGCCCTAGGCCACTTGCAACAAGAAGCTGGGCCCGATCGACGAGCGACCGCACGGGCCGACATCACGCAGCCAAATGTCAGTGGAGCTAGTTTGCTCAACCCCGTTTGGACTGGGGTGTGGCGTTCAGACTATCCGAATGAGCCGCCTCAATGGCTAGTCAGCGGACGAGCGGATCAACCTGCTGGCTCACAGTCGGTTTCGCTTTTTGGCCAAGCAGACTACCCCGACGCTACTTGGACCCCATGGCAAACCAACTACCTTCCAACTGCCAACACGTTAGTCCCATTAGTGGGACCCGGTAGTGCTTCTGGTGCTGAAACCGACAAACCAAGTGGCTTCGTTTCGTTGCCAAAAATCAATTTACCCGATGACGGAGCTAATGGCTCTTATGCCTACTGGATTGGCGATGAAGGCATTAAGGCCCGCATTAATCTTCAAGACACACGCACCTTGAATACGGCTAATTCGAATGGTGCCTTAGCCGCGCTACACAGTCCTGTCATCCCAAGCCTCAACCTTATCCAAGGTTTTGAAAATTTTAGTAGTTACCCCGATTTACCTAAATCGGAAAGCGTACGACAGTTAAATCAACTCAGCACTTTCAACGACGGCACGAGTACTCCGCTCAATTCGCGCCGACTTTACCACGACCTCACCGGCTATGCTTCGGGCGTTTTAGCCGACAGTTATCATGGCGGATTAAAGCGGGACCTCTCGCTGGCCTTTGAATTATCGGACGCCGACTTTGCAGCGAGCGAGTTTGGATCAGGACGGACCAATGCAGCGGCCACGACGACCGAAAATGGCATCGAGACCATCAGCATGTCCGTACCGTTTAATGGCAGCACGATTCCCCTGGCTCCGATTTTCAATCGCAACACCGCAAACGGCAATTTGCGGGGGCCTGCTTGGTCAGTCTTGCGCGATTACCACCGACTTTACAAACAACTCGGTTGGTCTGGGTCAGGTCAACCGATGCTCACCGCTCGTACCTTTTACCCGAATGCCAACGTCCTCCATCCCACACCGGACAGCGGCGATCCTGCGACCATTCGGCAGCGTCTCTACAGTTATCCCGAAATCTATAACGGCGATATTGGGAGCTTAAACCCTAATGTCAGCGACCAAGGCAATTTTTACGGTCAAACGCAACAACCACTCCCGCGTCCCTTAAATGTCGCAGCCACCCCTTACCTCAGCCGCGTGCAAATGGTGTTTAGTATCAATCAAGAAACCTTCTTCAGCGGCGGCTATTTCTATGGCGGGATTTGGTTTAACATGACCCCGATTGTGGTGCTCCACAACCCGTACAACGTCGCCCTCTCACTCAACGGTAATGTCAACGGGCAGACTGGTAATGCCGCTGCCGTACTTACCTTTACTAATTGGTCCCAATGGGTTTTCCGCTTTAAACGTTACACCAATTACGGACTCGGTCCGACGATGTCATTTGAGATTCCCTTAAGTCTCTTTTTTGGCCTGCAAGACGACCAACGCTCGAACGATAGCGACATGTTTCGGATTAATATTCCGAACTTCGTTTTACAACCAGGCGAATATCGAGTTTTCTCTTGTAGCGACCCCAACACAGTAGATTGGCATCGGGTTGTTGCCTTGACTAATGCGTTTAATCAATCCGGAGGTTTTAATGACACCTTGGATGATTGGGGCTTCGGGCCAAGCTCTGAATGGTCAACCTCGGACGCCTTTGGTTTCGAAGTTCTCCCGGCGGGTGATTTCCGGGTGCGCTATGGTTTAGCCTGCTGGCCAGGCGACACCATCAATAGCACGATGGATACAGCTACACTGTACCAACACACCAGTGAACACACCGAATTATATTACCGGAGTCTCAATCCAGCCAAAGTCGGGGTCGCAGGGGAAAAGTTTTTTGCGAACTACAGCCAAATCGCTCCTAAGTACATTCGGGGCATTCCGCAGCCTCCTTCCATCATCACCGTGATGGATTTGGCGATGAAACCTGTCACCGAATCCCCTCCAGGCGGCACGGGACCAGCACTCTCGCCCTTCCCCCTCTTCTCGCACTCTAACCCTATGGCCGCAACGCAACGGGCCGATGGGGCCGGTCGAACAGCCTTAGGAGACGGCAATGGCTACCTCGGTGCCCCGCCAAGTTTCCGCATGCGTTTATATCGCCCAAGTAGTTGGACGGAAGTGATTCAGACCAACAACGGCTTAGCGTTTGGAGGATACGCACTCACCGGTGCTGGCAGCAGCAATTCTCAGTTAACGGAGATTCCCTTAGTCGCACCGCTAAGTTTAGCTCAATACACCCACGCGAACTTTGGGCTACGCGATCAACAACCGCTTTTTGCTATCGGTAATAGTTTTGCCAGCACGCTCGTTGCTTCCAACGCCAGCTACCAAGTCAACGGCCCTAACTGGACGGAATTTGATGCGAGCTATTTACTCAATCAAGCTTTATGGGACGGCTATTTTCTTTCGGGGGCGGCACCCGAGATGACTCGAGTTACCAACCCGGCAGACCCTCTACCCACGCAGCCGACCGCCTCGGCCGGCTCGCCGACGTCGACGTTTCAAGAGAATCGTTCTCTCAATCAAGTACTGGATGACTTTGCGAATGACATCGCCCCGTTAGCCAATCCTCGGATGAGTTTATACCGCTCATCAAAAACGAGTAGCGATTTAAGGACGGCCTTGGGTAAGCACCAAACCAGTGCGAGTGTCTTACTCAATCAAGGGGCCTTTAATGTAAACTCGACGTCGGTTGAAGCTTGGACGACTTTCTTAAGTGCGGCCAAAAAGACCGCCCTCGCCCAATACACCAGCACTCTACCTGCGACCCAACAGAATGCCCGATACCCGCGCACAACGCCGTCGGGTAACACCTTGAATGCGACGGGAAACATGGCCGAAGTGACGCACTCTAATTGGCAAGGCATCATCAACCTGACCGACGCCCAGATTCTGGCCTTAGCTCAAGCGATTGTAAAAGAAAACAAAGCTCGCTTCACGGTGCTGCCCCGGACGGAACAAGATCTCCTCAATCCCCCAAGCTCGCGCCTCTTTCGCGGACTCACGACCGCAGCGACCCCTTACCTCGGACTAACTGAATTTATAAACCGTTTTTTAAATACCACCCCTTGGGCTAGTCGCACGGGTGCGTTGCAGTCCGCCATCCTCCGAGCGGACGAGGTTTATAATGCGGGCCTGAGCGATCGACTTTCTAACAAAGGAAGTATCGGAGCCGTGTCTGCGGCCACATTGAGTGCCAACACCGCAGGTTGGACCGCTAGCCCGACCAACATCGAAGCAGTCACCGCCAGTGGGACGAATAAAACCCATGCTGCCATGGGAGCCGCTGGTAATCTTCTCCAATCCGATTTACTCCAAGTGATGGGCAGTGCCCTCACGACCCGCTCCGATACGTTTACTATCCGAGTTTATGGCGAAGCCGACATGGCGGATGGCAATAGTGCCCGCCGCTGGATTGAAGCCATCGCTCAACGCGTCCCAGATTACCTCGACAATAATAATGTCGCGGAAACTTCCAGCAGTGCGGTGCGCCTCAATCACAACACGCCGAAACAGAGCAACGCCAGCGACCCTACCGTCACGACTACCTTGACGCCCGTGAACCAGCTACTCGGACGCCGCTTTAAAATCATCAGCACCCGCTGGCTTACCCCCGATGAAATTTAAAACGGCACTCCTGCTAAGTCTTATTGCGGTCGGTTTGGCCGCCGAAGATCAAGAACCTCCCACCGTCGAGGCGCATCTGCGACTCATTGCGATGCAACAGCCCATCATGGGGTACGGCTATAAAATCGGGAAGAAGATGGAACCACTGGTCATCGCACCAGATTTTTTCACCCCAGAAATTACGTATCATGGCCCAGCTCATTTTGAGTTGCTGCCCTACCAGGCAGAACGTGGAAGCGAAACTGAGGCCAGCAAGCCAAGTGAAACGGGACCGTCCAAGCCAACCGAACCAGTCAAGCCGCCTAACCCTGAAGCGATAACTAAAACAAAACCCCTCGCTTGGTTGGATTTACCCGTCAGCCCCAGCCCCCAACATTTAATTTTACTCGTCGACCCCAGTCACGGGAGCGAAGGAGGAATTTTCGCCCTGCCTGACGCCCCTGGTTCCTTCCCTTACGGGTCATTAAGGTTTATGAACCTTTGCCCCTTCCCCATCGAAATCCGCCTCCATGGTCAAAAGACGCCCATCCCAGCCCGGGGTACCGCGGTGATTCTTTCCAAGGCCAGCGAAGGACATTATTACGAGGGAGCCATTTACAGCCTTATTGATGGGCAAAGCACCATCGCTTATAATTTAAGGATTTTTCAGCAAAATGACTTTAGAACGCTCTATTTTGTGACCCCAGCCGCCCCGCAATCGCCCCAAGTGGCCCTCAAGGCCGTGGAAGATCGGAAAGCAGGAGATGCCCCGCTTTTCAAAGGTCGCTGAGGACGTAGTGCTGACTTGTAAAAGTCGTTTTCATATTTTAATATTTTTACGTCATGTCCCCTACCCCTGACTTTCCTAACAAGGTCCCCGCTAAGGCTACCCGCAAGGGTTTCAGTCTTATACTTTCTTTAACAATTATGGCAGCGATGTTGTTGATGGTCATCAGCCTCTCGGCCTTCTTGACCGTCGAATCTCGTTTAGCCAAATCGGCCGCTTACCGGGCCCAAAGTCGACTCCAAGCCGTCGTCTCGTTACGCTTAGCGTTAGGTCATTTACAACAAGAGGCAGGGCCTGACCGTCGCATGACGGCCCGAGCAGATATCACCGCCGACAGTATCTACCCTCCGCCCAACGATAGCAAAGCAACCTCTCCGACCAACCAAGCAGCTTGGAATTGGAGCAACTTACCCAACCCCATGTGGACGGGCGTGTGGCGCAGCGACTACCCCTTGCAACCCCCTGCATGGTTAATCAGCGGTCGACATGATCGACCCGCCAATTCGCAGACGGTCAACTTATACAAACAGACCGACTACGGAATCAATCAATGGGCGCCTTGGCAGACGGATTACAATCCTACCACGGGTCCGATGATGGTGACCTTAGTGGGCGATGCGAGCGCAAGCACTTACGTCCTCGCGAATGGAACTAACCCTGGCAAACCCGATGGGCGCGTGAAGCTCCCCAAAGTTCCGCTCCCCGATGATGGGGTTGCAGGTTCCTACGCTTATTGGGTGGGCGACGAAGGCATCAAAGCTCGCATCAATTTCCAAGACCCGCGCATTTCACCTCCTACCTCTGTGACGGGAACCACCCGGAGCGACTTCCAAATGCAGGGCCTCCGCGGGGCCGCTCGCCCTGGCATCGAAACCATCATGGTTTACCCTCCCTCCAACCCGAGTGGCGTCAGTCCTTTTATTAACATGCCCTCTTCGGGCATTGATTCCCGGGTTAATTACATTTCCCAACTCCTCAACTTAGACCCAACCGTCTTCCCGGAAACCACCCCACCCACCTTAACGCAGTGTCTCTCGACCGATTGTAGTTTCTACTCTAAAGGCGTCCTCTGTGATTCCTTTATGGGCGGCTTAAAAATCGACCTGTCTCTCGCTTTTGAAAAATCGGATGCCGACTTCAATAACACGGAATTCGTCAGCGGAGTTCCCCCCAATGACAGCAATAGCCCACCATTTCCGTTAAACGGCGTGACCTTCACGATTAATCCGAATGATAGTGGTGTGCATGAACCCGGGGCTTATCAAGACTTCAAGGTTACGATTAACGCAGCGGGCACTTCCTATCAAACCAGCCCGCTTTGGCGCATGGGCAATCCTCCGAGCACTCAAGTAGGCCCCACTTGGGAATCACTGCGGAGTTATTATTTACTCTATAAAGGGGCCGCTGGGGATACTGGCTATTACGGCAATGGCACGGTCGCTGGCGTCTCCTGGCCGACGCCCACGACGCCCACCATCACCGCCCGCGCCGTTTATCCTAATACCGTCGCTTACTCTCAGTCTGGTTACGGTGGCACGGCTTACTACAGCCACAAGTTCAACCGAATGGATAATGCCACGAACTATTGGGCCAATGATAATGATCCAGGAGGTGCCCCTGCGATGCGGATCACCCGCGTTGGCGTCTTCCCCTATGTGGCACGCCAACAAATGGTGCTCGGTTTAGTAAATAACAACGGCGTCATTAACCTCACTTTCACCCCCATCACGGTATTGCATAATCCTTATAACATCGCGGTTAAAGTGGGATCAGTCGCCAACGAAGCAGCCGCAATGCGTTTGTCCTACCGGGCTTGGTCCTCTTGGTTTTTCCAATTCTCCAAGACCCCAACTTCAGGAGCTGCGACCAGTTCTTGGCAGTGGGATATGCAAACCTTAGCGTTAGCCTCTGCCGGCGCAGCGGGTGATGCTTCGAATGGACAAGCCAACTGGAATGAAGAATTCCGGACCTACATCCCCCCCATCACTCTCGGGCCGGGCGAGTTTCGCGTTTTCACGCCTAGCAACACCACCCCCTTACCCATTTCGCGTTTCACGACCTCTACCAATAACTATAATTTCATGGGCGGCTTTATGTTGCCTTGCTTAAATCAAGATCGCTCGCCTTTAGCACCCAGCACTACGGATACCATTAGTGTTGGCTTAGTCAGTTCCGCCAGCTCCCCGATTTACATTCGCCACCTGCTCAGTTCTTGGCCCGGTGACATCATCATGGGCACCAGCAATGCAGGTGATGCCGTGCTGTATAATGGTTGCAGTGAAGTCACTGAATTAACGTCTAACTCCATGGACGCGCCAAGGGCAGGTTCAGCTCCCCCCAAAATCATTCCTCCAGGCACGGCACTCTCTGCCCCAGGTCAGCCTCCTAATTTACTCGCAGTGATTGATTTTGGCATTCGCTGGCCTAACGACCCGATGCCCTATCCGTTATTTGTTCACTCCAATCCGATGGCTACGGCTTGCCGCCCCGAATCAACGGGCATACCTCCGGCTGCTCCAATGCTGACCACCCCTCCTGTGGTATACGCCACGACCTCCAATAGTTTTAAAGCAACGATTTATCCTGTGAATAGTTGGGCCGAAGTTTTCCAACCTGGTCCTGGCGGAACTCTAGCTTTTGGTGGCACCTCGAACACCGCCTCTGGACAAACTTCCGCCGTTTACACGGAAGTTCCACTCTCCGCTCCGATTTCCTTAGCGCAGTTCACGCACGCGAACTTTACCATCGCCGACCAAGACCCCTTGTTTGCGATTGGTAACAGTTTCCCCTCTCCAATGGTTGGCGTGAACACTTACTGGAATAGTTATACTTTCCCAGGCACCAGTAGCGCCATCACTTGGGCGGATCGAACCTTATTCCACAACATGGCCCTCTTTGACCGCTACTTCTTCTCGGGAGCGGTGGCCGAACGTCACCAAGGCACCGTGGTGCGTAGCCAGCAACAGGTCATCACGGACTTTGCCAATAACGTTAATGGCTTAGCCAATCCACGCATCTCGCTCTTCTCCAAGCGAGACTCGACGACCACCTTAAATCGCTTACAGAATCACCGTCTGATTGCGGGTTCAGTCCTGAATGAAGGTCAGTTCAATGTGAACTCTACTTCCGTCGGCGCTTGGACCATTATGCTCTCCAATGCTAAACGCAATTCGATGGGTAATGCCACCGAAACCCAGCCGAGCACCACGGCGAATACGCGCTACCCGCGGGCGATGCGCCCCGATCAAGTAGGCTACAATTATAAAACGCCCTACAACACTGCGACCGCTTGGACTGGGTTATCTAATTTAGATGACGCCCAAATCCAACTCTTGGCTAAATCCATCGTGGATGAAATCCGCTGGCGCGTGAAGGACTTACACCGCACCGGCCACAACTTCTGGGGAGACAGTTCTTCTATCGATGGTCACACCCTCCCAACGTTCAAAGGCAAAGGCGTCGACATCCCGTTACGTCGACTTTCGGAATTTGTGAATCGTTTTACCTGTGCCCCCTATGAATGTTCTGCCTTAGGCGGCGTACTCCAAGTTGCCATCGTTCGGGCAGATGATGATGGTGCCCAACTTTCGAACCGCAGTACCCCTGCCCCCGTTTCTTCCGGAGCTCAACAAGACCCACATTTAGGTGCAGGCATCGGATCAGTCCCCTTCCAAGTGATGTATTCTACTTTTGAAGCAGATGGCCAATCGGCGCTCCTCAACCTTGAAGACCCAAGACTGGGCATGTCTGGTTCAGGCATTAAAGCCCACATGCTACAAGGTGCTCCGGGTTCACTCATTCAATCGGACATTTTAGAAGCCATTGGACCCGCTCTCGCCTCGCGTTCGGATACCTTTATTATCCGAGCCTATGGCGATGTCGTAGCCACCCCTGGCTCGACCCAAACCTACGCCTCCTCGTGGGTTGAAGCTGTGGTACAGCGCATCCCGGAATTTATTGATCCGAGCCAAACGCCCGAAACCGAAGTTTCGGCTCCGCAACCTAGTATCGGTCAAGCGAATAACGTGGGTCGCCTCCACTACCCGAATATCGCGCTCGGTCGTCGTTTTCAAATTGTAGCCGTCCGCTTCCTCTCTCAAAAAGACCTTTAATGCGACTCTCTCTCTTAGGCTGGATGACTGCTTTAGCAGTCGTCCTCTCCGCTCAATCTGAAGATGCGAGCAAAAAAGCGGTGCGAATTCAGTTTCGCGCCCTTTCGTTTGATGAAGCGATTATTGGGGCGGGCTTCATGCAAGGGAAGACGGTGACCCGTCTGGATATCTCGCCCGACTTCTTCACCACGGAGCAAACCTACATGGGGCCACCTCAACTTAATTTCTTCATGGCAGCCGAAATTAAGGACAACACGACAGAGCAGCATCCCGAAATTGCGGCCGCCAATTCGCACATTCGAGAGTTACGTACCCGGGAAGCGGCGGAGAACGCCGAACTGCAAACCCTCCTCACCCAGTTCCAATCCTTCAAAAATAAAAATAGCGAAAAAAGCACTTCGAAGATTTCCTCTTACGACCAACAGCAAATGGCCGAGTTGCAGTCTAAGATAAATGAAATCGCCAAGCGCCTCGAAGCCATCGAAGCGGAAATTACCAAGTCCGAAAACATCATTCGCGGGGCTTACTTCAACCAAGCCCAACCCAAGACTGATCCCAAGAAGACCCCTGGCAAAGCGGATGGTAAAAATGGCAAGGCCGCCGACCCCGCGACTCCCGCGAAGCCTGACCCCAGCAAGCCAGATCCTAATAAGGCTCCCGCGAACGATCCTAATAAAGATAAGAATCGTGAAGTCGCCCCACCCTTTGCGAGTTGCACCTTCGAAAAAAGCGGGCGCTACATCCTCCTCTTTGCGAAAGCTAATAATGAGCGACGCATCGTTATCATGGAAGACCATGAAGAAGCTTTCCCCTTCGGCGGAATTCAATTCATGAACCTTTCAGGCACTAAGCTGGAAATTCGCTACCCTGGTAAAACTACCACGCTGTCACCTAACGAGAAAGCCATTGTCACCTCGCCTGCCCCCATCGGATCCTACGCCCAAGCGGATTTATACACCGCCGGCGATGATGGGATGCAAATCGGCAACGTCGTTCGCACCTACCAACAAGCCGAGGTTCGGACGCTCTTCTTTATTCTCCCCTCGCCCAATGGTGGTCATGCCGTACGGCTCAAGGGCATTGAAGAACGCAAGATGCCCGATGCCGCCCCCGACCCCAATGCTAAGGGCACCAACGGCAAGCCTGGGGCCGCTCCAGCTAAGCCGGCCGCTAAGTAACTAAGCGCTGTAGCGCCAATCGAGAATCTCGGCTTGGAGGAGTTTTCTTCCCTGCCAGCGATTCCATTGGAACTTAACGGCTAAGTCAACGGGTCGACCCAACTCGGGTAAACGATCCGCCAAGCGCCAAGCGACAAAGTTCAAGCGACGCGAGGCATTGATGTTATGTTGGTACCGGAAATTGCTTTCGCCAAAAACCGTTGGGGCGCGTTCAAAGACGAATTTCTTCAGCCCGAAGAGCGGTTCTTGATTACCCTCCCCGAAGGGCTGCAATAATTCCAAGTCGTCCAGAAGGCGTTCGCTCACGTCCGTGACTTTTAACCAATGGATAATTTCTAAGTCGCGACCATCGGGTTGGGCCTGACCTTGAGCTTTCTGCACCGCAATGGCTTCAGCAAATTTCTGACGAAACTCGTCAATGGCGGAAACTTTAATCGAAATCCCCACGGCCATGGGATGCCCTCCGTGCGTGAGCAATAAATCCGAACAAGACATCAAAGCCTCGACCAGGTTACCCCCCGGTACACTTCGTCCTGAGCCCTTGGCGATGTCACCTTCACGTCCTAAGACAATCACCGGTCGATCTAGCGAACGGGACAGTTTGCCGGCGGCAATCCCGACGACGCCGGGATGCCAATCGCCAAAAACAATGTAAGCAGGGGCATCGCCCATCGTGGCCGCTTGGGCCGCCGCTTCCTCGGTAACTTTCTTATCAATCTCTTGGCGCTCGCGGTTGATCTGATCCAATTGGGCGGCATCACGGGCACAATCCTCCAAGGAATCAGATAAAAGTAATTTTAAAGGCAACGAGGCATCCGCCAAGCGACCGCTGGCATTGATGCGGGGACCGATGCGGTAAGAAACATCTACGGAAGTCAGTACGCTGCCCGGCTCCATGCCGCTGACTTCAATCAAAGCTCGTACTCCCGGACGCTGCGTTTCGCTCAAAGCCTTCAAGCCATGCGAAGCCAGAATGCGGTTTTCAGCGCGTAGCGGGACTAGGTCGGCAATCGTACCGAGAGCGGCCAAATCGAGATAGTCTTTGACCGAAATCGAGGTGCCGCGTTCATCGCCGGCTAAACGGAGGACTTTCAGGACGCCATGAATCAGCTTAAAGACTAACCCTGCCGTGCAGAGCGATTGCCACGGGGCATCGGCGGCATCATTAACCCTGGGATTCACGAGGAGGCATTCCACGCAATCCGCTTTGGCAACGTGGTGGTCGACAACAATCACTTCGACCCCTGCCCCTTGAAGGAAGGTTACTTCTGCCTTAGAGTTCGTTCCGCAATCGAGAGCGATAAATAATTGAGGCTTGGTTTCCGCCAAAACGCGTTCAATCGCCGCCATCGAGAGACCATAGCCTTCTTCAAGGCGACGCGGGACAAAACTCGAAGGTTGGGCTCCCAGACGACGTAAGAAATGCACCAACATCGCCGTACTCGAAACGCCATCGACATCGTAATCCCCCAAGATCGCAATGCGTTCCCCCGCTTGCGCGGCGCGGACTAAACGCTCTGCCACTTTGCGTAGACCCCCGACCGCAAACGGGTCGGAAACATGCGCTAACTGAGGACGAAGGTGTCGCTCCGCCTCGGCTTCATCAGCAAAGTGCCGGGCTAAAAAAACGGCCACCGGCTCGCTGATTCCTAAAGAAACGACGAGACGCTGAACGAGGGCCACGTCAGTGACCCGGTGGGACCATGCTGCCATACGCCGAAGGCTTTAAACCTTATCGGAACCCGCCTCCCAAGAGTAAGTCCGAGGCAGCTCGGCTGCATCGACACCCTTGCGATCACCGCGGTGCCACCAATAGAAAATGGGGCTCGCGATAAAGATGGAGGAGAAAGTTCCGGTGAGTACACCGTAAATGAAGACTTCGCCGTAAAGACGCACGTCCCCAGCACCAAAGGCCCAGAGAGCCACGGCACAAAGGAACACGGTCGACGAGGTCAATATGGTACGCGACAAGGTGCGATTGATGGCGAAGTGGATGACTTCCATCAACGAACGCGAGGGGTTGTTCGACAGTTCTTCCCGAATCCGATCGAACACCACGATGGTGTCATTCACCGAATAACCGATGATGAGCAAGATGGCCGCAATGAGGGCTGCATTGAACTGACCGCCAAAGAAGACGAACAGCGCAATGGTCATCAGAACGTCGTGCAAGGTGGCCACCATGGCCGCAATCCCGAAGCCAGTTTCAAAGCGTAACGAGACGTAAATACCAATGCCCACCAAGGCCAGGATGACCGAGATGATCGCGTTCTGACGCAAATCACCGCTCACAGAGCCACCAATCGCTTCTCGTGAAAGCATCAACTTATCCACCGGTTGCGTGGCGTCTTTAAGAATTTCAGGATACTTCTCCTTAATGGCAGCGACAATCTTCGCCAAGTTAGCGAAGTCACCCTTCGACTTATCTTTCGTTAATTCGGTTTCGATGCGGAGCATCGTATCGCCCCCGCCCACCGGGGTTTGCAACGCCACCGTCGTATCTCCAAGGCCGAGACCGCTCGCTAACTTAAGTACTCGACCCGTATCAACTTTCGCCGTGGCGTTAATGGCTAGCTGCGTCGATTCACCACCGCGGAAGTCTTTACCAAAGGCTTCCTTGCCCTTCACCAACAGCACGCCGAGACCAATGGCTACAATGCACCACGAGACCACGAACGCCATGCGGGCGTAGTTCAGGAATTGGATATTTAAGTTATGACGGAAGACCGGTAACCCGAAGATGCGCGTCATGACCCCGCCCTTGAGGGAGATTTCCTGTAAACCACGGCAAGTCACCAAGGTGGTGAATAGCGTGGTGAAAATACCAATGATTAATGTCACCCCGAAACCACGCACGGGACCGGTGCCCATGAAGGCTAGAATCAACGCCACGAGTAAGTGGGTTAAGTTGGCGTCAATAATCGTCCAGGTAGCACGATTATAACCCTCACGCAGCGACATCGCGCGGTCCTTACCCAAGCGGGTTTCTTCGCGCACGCGTTCGAAGATCAGAATATTGGCGTCCACGGCCATCCCCAACGTCAAGACCAAGGCCGCAACGCCTGGTAAGGTAATCGTGGCACCGAAGTAAGCCATCGCACCTAACATCAAGAGTAAGTTCAGCACCATGCCCAAGACGGAGATAAAACCGCCCCAGAGGTAAAAACCAATCATGAAGAAGATGACCAAAGCGACGGCAACCGCCGAAGCGACCACCGACTTCCCTTGGGCGTCCTTCGCCAGCGTCGGACCCACCGAGGTGACGTCCTGCGTGATCAACGGAAACTCTAAGGGATTATTTAAGACGTTGGCCAAATTGATGGCTTCTTCGCGCGTGAAGTTACCGGTGATGGTCGCGCCCGTGCTACGAATCGCTTCGCGAACCGTCGGAGCGGATTGTAATTTACCATCTAAGACGATGGCCAATTGACCCACCGAGGAAACATTGCCTTCGGCAATTTTGGCCGTGAGGTCACCGAATTTCTTCGAACCTTCCGACGTAAACTTCATCTCAACGTAGAAGGCCAAGCCGTCCGTTGAATTAGCTTTAGCCGCACTGATAATCGCCCCCGTAGCATCCGCACGCTTGCGTACGTAGTAGCGGTGAATCTTCGTTTCACCTTTCACGGGATCAACTTCGCGAAGGGACAATACTTCGTAAGTCGCGATGGCCGACGAAGCCCCCGCGTTCACGTCTTCAGGTAAAGCTTTAAGCGAGTAATCACGCTCATTTTCGGAAGGACGAGCGGTACGGTGTACTTGACGAAACTCCAGCTTAGCTGGCTTCTTCAAAGCATCGATGACGTCGGGATTATTGGCGGCATCTTCACCTGGAAGTTGAATTTCGAGCGCCAAATCACCTACGGGGCGCAAGACAGGCTCTGCGACACCAAAAGAATTCACGCGCTGTTCCATCACTTGCAAAGCTTGGTTCACCATTTGCTGATGTGAAACGGCAGCCTTATCGTTATTAGTTTGGGCACCCGACTCGGCCCCAGTGGGATCGACTTTGAGCGTGAACGAAACGCCGCCTTGTAAATCTAAACCTAACTTCAACTTACCCTGCGAACTTAACAGTAACTGTTTAAGCACAATCCCATTGCGCTTGGTCATATCGGGCTCACGCACAAACTCCGCTTCTTTGTAGAAGAAAGGACGGAGGTCGACGGGGTTCGCCCGGCCGCGACCTTCACCGATGTCGCGTAACGCTTGGAAATAGGAGACCGACTTCTTATCATTTGGAGCCGAGGCATCCTTGTAGAGACGCACGCGCTCTTTGGCTTCTTGATGCAACTTCGCAAAGTCCGCGGCGTTAGCGATGACTTGCGTAGGGACAAACTCTTCGAGGGGGGTGGGAGCGATGGGGTAGAACTCAACCCAAGCTACAGCGAGGGCAATGAGGGAGACCGCCAGCTTCCAGAACCAAGTCCTGGATGACATTGGGAGAAAATTTACGGGGTTAAGGCTGCGAGTGGATTATTTAGCCTCGATGACCGCTGCTGCTTTGGCCGTGATCACCGAACGATCGACTTGCATCCGACCGCTCTCAACCTCGACCATCAACTTAGATCCATCAATCGAAACGACTCGGGCGTAGATACCATTAAAAATGAGCACTTCGTCGCCCACGGAGAGACCGGCTTGGAGTTTTTCGACCTCTTTTTGACGTTTACGCTGGGGAGCAATCATTAAAAAGTAGATCCCGGCGAAGAATAAGGCGTACATACCCAGCATAACTAGGCCTCCACCTCCGTTATCATTGGCGCCAGAAGCTGCAGGCGTAGCTTCCGCTAGTGTATGCAGTTCAAGAGTTTGTAGTGTTTTCATGATGTTTATTGTTTAGAAATTGGTGAGTCCTACCCCCCTTCAAATGCAAGACCGAGACAAAAAGGCAAGCCCTGCCTGTTTCCAATTGTTTTTGCTTAAAAACCGAAACCCTGACAGATTGATTAACTCTTTCTTTATATGGGTAAGACCTCTCACGGGCCCGGCGATGCCGCACCCTCTCCTATCACCCCCCTGACACTGGGGTCTATCATCGCTGCGTTAGGGGTGGTTTTCGGTGATATTGGCACCAGCCCGCTCTACGCTTTCCGGGAATGTCTGCGCGTCAGTCAGGGCAACACGGCCATCACCCCCGAGCAATTAGTTGTACCCGCCCTCTCCATGATCATCTGGTCATTGATTTGCGTGGTGACGGTCAAATACGTGCTGCTCATGATGGAAGCGAACGATGACGGCGAAGGCGGTATCATGACGCTGGTCTCGCTCGCCTCCTCCCACACAGAAGAGAACCGGAAGCGCAAACACCGGAGTGCCTTAGTGCTCTTAGGCGTCTTCGGTACGGCCATGCTTTACGGCGATGGCGTGATTACACCTGCCATCTCGGTACTCTCGGCCCTGGAAGGGATTAAAGAAGCCAATGAGAGCATGAAAGGCCCCATCAGCCCTAATTTGATCGCCCTCGTGATTCCCTTAGCAGCGGTACTCATCCTCGGCGGGATCTTCTGGTTACAAAAACGCGGCTCGGGCAAAGTGGGGATGTACTTCGGGCCGATTACTTTGGTGTGGTTCATCGTGATTGGTACCACTGGAGCTTGGTCGCTTTGGACGCACAGCGCGGTATTTACCAAAATCCTGAGTGCGATTAATCCCTTAGAGGCCTTGGTATTCGTAGCCACCAAACCGGGACTGGGCGTCATCATTTTGGGCTCGGTCTTCCTCGCCGTTACGGGAGCCGAAGCCCTTTACGCCGACATGGGGCACTTCGGTCAACGGCCCATTCGTGCAGGTTGGTACTTCATCGTCTTCCCTGCCCTAATTTTAAATTACCTAGGACAAGGAGCTTGGGCCCTCGCGCATAGTTCCGAGCTCGCTTCTTGGGCCCAACACAAAACGACGGATGACATCAACCCGTTCTTCAACATGGCTCCAACGTGGACCCAAATTCCATTAGTGGTGATTGCCACCTTGGCCGCCATTATTGCGTCGCAGGCCCTGATTTCCGGGGCGTTCTCCACCACGATGCAGGCTATCCAGCTGAACTACCTGCCACGCATGCGCATTGAGCGGACGTCGGATGTGGAATCCGGCCAAATCTACGTCCCCATCATCAACTGGTTGCTGATGATTGGTTCGATTTACTTGGTACTTCACTACGAAAATTCCGAGCGGCTCGCGAGCTCCTACGGTATTGCCGTGAGTATGACGATGTTAGCTACGACAATTTTATACGGTCGCTACTTAGCGAAGAAAATTAAGATTTCGACAGTCGCGGCCTATGCTTTGGTGTCCGGCTTCGTCACCCTGGAACTGTTCTTCGTCATCGGTAACTCCCATAAGATTTGGCCCGATGGTTGGATGCCCCTCGCCGTCGGTATCATCGTTTATTATATTATGTCGGTCTGGAATAAGGGTCGCATCGCCATGCGCGACAAACTCGCCCAAAACGAGCCGGCCGAATCGGTTTCAGAATTCAGTCAATTCATCGATAGCGTCGAGGATCGCTACCAAGCGGGTAAACTCAGTCGCGTGCGTGGCACGGCTATTTACCTCGCGGGCAATACCCGAGCCGTCCCGCTGGCTTTAGCGCACAACCTCAAACATAATAAATCACTCCACGATCATATCATCGTGGTCACCCTTAACGTCGACGAAGAGCGTCCCATCGTGCCCTTGAAAGATCGCATGCGCTTTGAGCCGCGCCATCCAAAGTTCTGTAATTTAACCCAAAAAACTGAATTCCCCCTGGTGTTGCGCGTGATTGGGACTTTCGGTTTCCGGGAACAACAAGATATCTTCCCCGTGCTCAATGCCGCTTACGCGGAATTAGGTATCACGCCCAATGAGATGGAGACCACTTACTTCCTAAGTCGCGAAACGATTGTGCGAGATATTTCCCGTAATTTCTCCCTCAATGCCGTCCAAGAAAAAGTCTTCGAAGTCCTTAACCGCAATGCCCTGTCGGCGACGGCCTACTTCAACTTACCTCCTGGTCGCGTAGTTGAGCTTGGGATGCAAGTTGAACTCTAAGGAGTTTGGAGCCTGAAGACGAACGCCTGCTTGCAAGGGTGATTGGCTTCATCGGCCATTTCCTTAGGCGTGGTAATCACCAAGGTGCTACCAACCTGCTCCCACGGCAAGGGGTCAGGCCAGCCCAAGAGCGTGACGGTCATGCCAGTTTGAGCTTGTAAGACTTTAGTACGCACCTGTGGTCCAGGCCAACCATACGAAATCAAATACCGCTTCTTACCATCCCGGGATTGAGTAAAGCGTAGTGCCCCTTCTTGTGCCACGGGCATTGCCTGCACCCCTTCCACGGCTTCGCGATTAATATCTAACCAAGCTTCTAAATACTGAAACTGGTCGACGCGTTCTGGAGAAGAAGGCGATACCATCTGATAAGCATCAGTCTGAGACCGGCCTGCCGCCGCGTCTTCAATCACGCGAATTAATAAATCCTCCGGAGTAGCCGGAACGGTTTCACACGCTACACAAAGCAAACCCACCATCACGGCCCTTAGGAAACCCCAAGGCCGCCGTGCCATTTTAAACCTTCGCTCCCTTGGACTTAGCGACTAAATCGTAAAACCGCGTGAAAAGCACGTCCGCATCATTCGGACCTGGACCCGCTTCGGGGTGATATTGCACCGAGAAGACTGGCTTATCTTTCAAACGCAGACCCGACACCGTGCCGTCGTTCATATTCACTTCGGTGACGATGGCTCCACACTTCTCTAATTCTTCAGGCTTCGAAGCAAAACCATGGTTTTGGGCCGTGATCGAGACGCGATCAATTTCGTGATTCTTCACGGGCTGATTACCACCTCGGTGGCCGAATTTTAATTTATAGGTCGAAGCCCCAATCGCGTGCGTGATGATTTGGTGGCCTAAGCAAATCCCAAAAACAGGATAGGTCTTAATTAAATCCGCAACCGCTTCGTGCGCATACTTCAAGGCCGCAGGATCACCCGGGCCATTAGACAGGAAGACCGCATCAGGATTGATCGCCCGGACTTCAGCAGCCGGCGTCCGAGCGGGGAAAACATGCACGTCAAAACCTGCAGCCACTAAGCGGCGGAAAATCGAGGTCTTAGCCCCAAAATCATAAGCCGCAACTTTGTAGCGGACGGGACGATTTTGCGGTTTGTATAAATGCGTACCGGGAACGGTGAACAATTCCGTATCCCCAAACTTGCTGTTAAAATGATAAGGCTTAGCGCAGGTGACGTCTTGGACGAAGTCAGCCCCCACCGTCCCCGACCAAGCACGAGCACGTTGAACGGCTTCGGCATCGCTAATCCCTTCGGTCGACAGACAAGCCTTCATCACACCGGCCACCCGTAATTTCTTCGTGAGGGCACGGGTATCAATGCCTTCAATGCCAGGGATTCCAAATTTCTTTAACCAAGAACTCAGGTCACTCGTCGCCCGCCAATTGGAAACCACCGGCGACAACTCGCGCACCACGAAACCTGCTACATGGGGGCGGGCGGATTCAAAGTCTGCTTCATTCACCCCGCAGTTGCCGATTTGAGGGGCGGTCATGGTCACGATTTGACCAAAGTACGAAGGATCCGTGAGGATTTCTTGGTAGCCCGTCATGCTGGTATTAAAGACGGCCTCACCGCACAAGGTGGCGGCGGCCCCAAACGCCCTGCCTCGAAGGATGGTTCCATCTTCTAAGGCGAGCACAGCGTGGCGGGTCATGAGTCCGTTTTGAAAGAGGGTTCTGATGAATTGTGAAGCAAAAAAAGAAAACCGATGCAGATAATTTTAAAAACCCCGCTCACGGTCGCCACCCAGGGGGGTCGCTGGCCGACTCCGGGGGTCCAAACTGTCGGCTTGGTAAGGCTTATGCACCTGCCAACCCGCCCGGTACGGTGCTCCGACGGTCTTCACTAAGTCTGTAATGGCCTTTAAGACCGCTGGATTGGCTCGTTGGGACCATTCGGGGTGCAACCAGACGTGCTTAGCCAACCAACGACCTCCTACGGCTTCTAGCCACTTCGCAGGGCTATCGGGGGTCTCAACGATGACTTTAACCTCATCAGCCCGGGCCAGCGACTCTGCCAAGGGGAGTTTAGCCCACTTAGGGCTGACCGTAACCCAATTGAAACCCTCGGCGATGGGATAGGCCCCGCTGGTTTCTAAGTGAATCGGCAAAGCCACCGCACGGAGTGCCGCCAGGAGGGCTGTCAAATCATGCACACAGGGCTCGCCACCCGTGATGACCACAAACTCTGGCCGGGCCGCCTGAGCTTCTTGAGCGAGTTCTGCCGCCGAGGCCTTGCGCAAGTCCTTGGGGACAAACTGCGGGTGCCAAGTCGAGGCCGAATCACACCAACTGCATTTAATCGGACAACCCTGCAAACGGATAAAGAAAGCTTTCCGACCTAGATGCACCCCCTCCCCTTGCCAACTCAGGAATGTTTCATTAACCGGGTAAACAAGGGACATGACTCAGACTACGGCTGGTAGCGCGCCTTGTTTTTATAATCTTCGTGCAAGATCAGCGCATGAATCCAAGCCCGCCCGCCCGTGTGCTGCTTCACCAATGGGTTAAGGGTTTCGAACAAGAACTGCGCAATGCCTTCCGTCGAAGCCGAATCGACCACCAAAGGTTTAAAAAGTTTAGGATGTTGTTGTAACAACGTTTCGCGCACTGGGTCGTCCTTCGCCAATAAACAAGCGTGGTCGAGGTGCTGCTGAATCCATTCTTTAAGAAAACCGAGCCCACCAAAATCGACGACAAAACCGCAGGCGTCTAATTCGCGACAGGCAAACTCGATTTCAATCGACCAATTGTGACCATGGATAAACGAGCAATGCCCTGCATGCCGATGTTGCCGGTGGGCAAACGGGATGTCGCGATAGGTTTTACTGCAGGTGTGCATGAACCTACTACCTGTAAGGTCATCCCGCCCATACTCGCAAGGCACTTTATTAAGTAAAATGCCTGCAAACTCGCAGGGCTCCCCAAAAGCGTTTAAAAATTGAAACGCCCACCGACCGTCACGATGGAACGTGGGGCCAGTTGGTAACCGTAGTAATTTTGATAAACGGGGAGTTGCCAGAACAAGTAGGCGTTAAAGTAGCTGGCGATAGGCACCGAGAAACCTGGGCTTAAGTAGAGCGTTTGACTACCCGTGTTGGCGGCATCCGCATTCACCCCTGAATCGCGATCAAGCCACTGTGCATTGAACTGGAACATTGGAATGATGGAATCAAAACCAAGGTACCGAAAACCTAAGTTCGCATTCACCGCGTCGCCGGGACGATAACCCAGCGAAGCACTATTAGCCCGTTGGTAAAGGGCTTGGGCAAAGTAATCAAACTTCCCAGGTAAATTGCCAAAACTATACAGACCCAAAATCGTATCCGTAGTCCCGGTGCCAAGCTGCAGACTCCGTGCTAAAGGCTGACCTGCAATGGCCCCGGTGTCGTAGACTTGAGTCGTACTACCCGTGGGCAATTTAAGACCGACTTGTAAGCCTAAGGTCTGCTGGACGAGCACCCCCTGCAATCGCGCCACGACTTTCATATCCCCCAAACCTTCCTTTTGCGTCGCCCCCGCATCCGTGCCGTCAAAATTATAACCATTCGTCGAGTGCGTCCGAGCAATGTAAGGCAACTGCACATTCAAACCCCAATGCGCGTTCTCACTGTAATCTAAACCAAGCGTGTAAGTTTGATTCAAAGTTTGCAGTTCTTGCTCATACCCGCTCACCGGCCACGTCGCCACCGCACTCGTACCAGAGCGCGTTTGGGTCTGGTTATTCGTGTCATAACGAAAATCGACTTTAAAACCACCATTCGTAGCGAGCGCCTGCGACTCCCAATCTGAACTCAAAGGACTGTTGGCCACCGAAGCGGCTGATAAATGCGGACCGAACGTGGCAAGTAAAGTAGCGAGGGCGAGAGGCTTTAACGCCGAGGTAGATGGCAGCTTCATAGGGGATGGGTTGCCTGATTTTTAAAGCCAGGCCAGCCACTCTCAAGGGGAATTATTTCCCGTAAAAATAACCTAAAAATCAACTCGCGTAGACCGTTGGATCCACCACACCCGCCAACTTAAACGCTTCGCGCCGCTCGACACACGTCCCACAGCGTCCGCAATGTTTATCGCCCCCTACATAACAGGACCAGGTTAACTCCAGCGGCACTTTCAAGCGGGCTCCTTCTTGCACAATGAGCGTTTTATTCCAGCCGACAAAGGGACGTTCTAAAATAATTTCATGCCAATCAGCCAAGCGCAGCGCCCGATCTAAAGCATCCGCAAATTCCGGACGACAATCGGGGTAAATCGCATGATCACCGCTGTGTGCGCCATAGGCTACGGAACTGGCTTGTAGTGACATCGCCAAAGAACCCGCCACGGCGATGAGGAGCATATTACGATTCGGCACCACCGTCGCCTTCATACTGACTTCTTCATAATGCCCTTCGGGCACCGCAACTTTTTGATTCGTCAACGCATTCGCACCAAAAATGGGCGCCAAGGCACGCAAGTCGGCCACTTGATGAGGAACTTGGTAATACCGACAAATGGCTTCGGCGGCCACGAGTTCGCGACGGTGCCGTTGGCCGTAATCCACCGATAAAGCATGCACTTCCCGACCCTCGGCGACTAATTTAGCCAAGAGGACGGTGGAGTCGATGCCTCCAGAATGAATCACGACCGTTTTACTCATCGGGCAAAACTCCAACGCAGACTTCACGAGGGAGCAACTAAACTGTGAGCCGTAAGCGCAATTTTAGTTGCTCTAAATAAGCCAAAGCCACCGATTCCGCCACGCGCATCGAGGCAATCTGGGGCTTGGTTTCGTCCTTCTCCCCGGCCAAGTGCAACCAACCATGCGCTAAATAAAGTCGGAGTTCTTGAGCGAGCGTATGCTGGTGTTGTTTGGCGACCCGCTTGGCTTGATCGATATTAATACAGATTTCTCCCGCAAAAGGTTCTACTGGATGAGGCTCGCCAATAAACGTAATGACATCCGTCACGCTGGGATCTTCGAGGAACTCTTGGTGCAATCGAATGATTTCTTGGTCATCCACAAAGACAACCGAGAGTTGTCCCTCGGGGCAGTCATAGCCCTTTAAACGGTCGAGCGCTTGCAAGATACGCTTCACCGAGGCCGAAGAAACCTTCACCCGTGCGTGGCGATTCGTAATGGCTACCTCGCGCTTCATGCTCCTTGAGCCCGACGATGACGAGCATAGGCTTTAACGATTCGTTCTACCAGCACATGGCGCACCACGTCCGTGTCTTCAAAGTAACATAGTTCCACCCCGTGCACGCCGTCCAAAGCCTCCAAGGCTTCATGCAGCCCTGACAAACGGTGACGTGGCAAGTCGACTTGAGTGGGATCGCCCGTGACGACCATCTTCCCCTTTTCGCCCAGTCGGGTTAGGAACATCATCATCTGTTCCGCCGTCGCATTTTGGGCTTCATCTAGCACCACAAAGGAGTCCGACAAGGTACGCCCACGCATGTATGCCAATGGGGCAACCTCGATGATATTACGTTCAATCAAGCGATTCACCTCATCCTTCCCCATCATATCGTAGAGGGCGTCGTAGAGCGGAATCAAGTAAGGCAGGATTTTTTCACGCAAATCACCCGGCAAAAACCCCAAGGCTTCGCCGGCCTCAACCGCCGGCCGAGTTAAAATAATCCGGCGTACAGTGCCTTGCGCTAACGCATGCATCGCCGCCGCCATGGCCAAATAAGTTTTACCGGTACCAGCAGGGCCAACGCCAAACACAATATCGGAATGAAGAATGGTTTGCAGGTAATGCTTTTGGGCAAACGTACGGGGCACCAAACTCATCTTCCGCAGCGGTAAAACTAAGGGCTCTTGGACTAATTTTTGCCAAGGGCCTAAATCATCCGCGGCGGCCGCTTGTAAAATTTTCCGAAAATCATCCGGACGGATTAACATCCCTTGCGCGCGTGCCTGTTCAAGTAAGCCAAAGAATTTCTTGGTCTGCTCGAGTGCCGAGGCCGTCCCTTTCAATTCCATCCAGGCATCACGGGCGACAATCTTAACTTGCAAGACAGCTTCCGTTTCTGCCAATAAAGAGTCCGCACCACAATGCAGGGCCATCCGCTGGCGACCTTCAGCAAACGTTAAGGTGAGTTCGGACATGCTTTAAAGTGGGCAATAATGACCTAGGTAGAACTAAAGACAAGCGGTTCTATCCTTTAATAAACTCCTCGTGTAAAAGCACCCAGAGTTCATCTAAAGCCTGCGGCAGGAGCTGCGTCTCGGCGATTACAGGCATGAAGTTTTGATCCCCTTCCCAACGGGGTACGATGTGAAAATGGAGGTGCGAAGGAATCCCAGCACCCGCCACCTTACCCAAGTTTAAGCCAATGTTAAAGCCTGCCGGGTTTAAGACCTTCGTGAGCACCGCTTGGGCTTTGATTAGCAAATCCAGCAAAGCCACCCGCTCCTCGGGCTGCAAATCCGCTAATTGCCCAACCTCGCGATTCGGTAAAACCATCAAGTGACCAGCGTTGTAGGGTGAATTATTAAGTATGACAAAAGCATGCGTCCCCCGGTAGACGATGAGGTTTTGGCGATCATCGGAGCTACTCCACAAGGCTCGAAACGGACTGTGGACCCCCTGGGGCTTAGGAGCTTTTATATACTGCATGCGCCAATAGGGGTGGAGCCTGGTCATGGTTTACTTCCAATAATCAGTGAAATTTTCGGGAAGCAAGGGCATTGGCAGTCCGTTTTGGCTAATTCTTGCCAGCCCTCGGTCATCTGTCCTATGTCGAGGGTTCATGGAAAACGCGTCTGGCACCTACGATTTCACAGCGTTCGAAAACCGCTGGCAGTCCTTCTGGAAAGAAAAAGCTACTTTCCAAACGGCCCCCCTCAACTGCGGTCGCCCTAAATACTACGTGCTCGATATGTTTCCCTACCCCTCTGGGGCCGGCTTGCACATCGGTCACCCCGAGGGTTACACGGCCTCCGATATTTTAGCGCGTTATAAATTAGCCCAAGGGTTCAATGTCTTACACCCCATGGGCTGGGATGCGTTTGGTCTGCCGGCCGAACAACACGCCATCGCCACGGGCGAGTCACCCGCAATTCAAACCCAACGCAACATCGATAACTTTCGTCGCCAGTTGCAAATGCTGGGTTTCGCCATCGATTGGCAACGGGAACTCGCGACGACCGACCCAGGCTACTTCCGCTGGACGCAGTGGATTTTCTTACAACTTTTTCGTCAGGGTCTGGCCTACGTCTCCGCTAAACCAGTATGGTTCTGCCCTGCGCTCGGCACCGTGCTCGCCAATGAAGAAGTGCTCTCAATGGAAGTGTGGCACTGCCCTGCACTCCAAAAAGACCTGCTCGATAGCGAAGTGGTGGTCACCAAAACCGGTGCCACGAGCAAAGTCGGCAATCATCCCGTCACGTCGCTCGGCAAACAGCCGCGCTCTGAACGCGGTCACCACCCGGTGGAACGTCGCCCGATTCGCCAATGGGTACTCCGCATTACAGCCTACGCCGAAAAACTGATTGAGGGCTTAGATGCGCTCGACTGGCCAGATTCGACTAAGCGCTTACAAAAGAATTGGATTGGAAAATCGGAAGGGGCGGAAGTGACCTTTGCACTAGAAGGCCACACCGACTCTCTGACGGTCTTCACCACGCGTCCGGATACGCTCTTTGGCGCGACCTACATGGTGATCGCGCCCGAACACCCCCTCGTCACTAAAATCACCACCACCGCTCAAAAATCCGCCGTCGAATCTTACCTCGAGGTGGTAAAAAACAAGTCCGACCTCGAGCGTACTGATCTAGCCGACAAGAAAAAGACCGGTGTCTTTACAGGAGCTTACGCCATCAATCCCGTCAATGGGGCTAAAATCCCTGTGTGGATTGCGGATTACGTGCTGATGACTTACGGCACGGGTGCCATCATGGCAGTCCCAGCGCACGATGAACGCGACTGGGAATTCGCCAAAGAATTCAAGTTACCGATTATTCAAGTCGTGGGGGCGGACGCCGAAGTGGATGTGCAGAAAGCCGCTTGGACCGAAGATGGTCCGATGGTGAACTCAGGTCCCTTTAACGGCTTATCTTCTCTAGAAACGAAAAAGAAAATCACCGCCGACCTCGCCGCTCGCGGCCTTGGAAAATCCGCGGTGAACTTCAAACTGCGCGATTGGCTGTTCTCGCGTCAACGCTACTGGGGCGAGCCCTTCCCGATTCTCTGGATTAAGCCTGCCGACTACGCGTGCATTCCAGCCGATGCGGCCATCCGCGAATTTTTACCTGCACAACCTGTGCCTTGTACAATCGAGGGACAAGAGTTCTACGCGGTGCCCTTAACATCGAAGCAATTACCGCTTACCTTGCCGGCGGTTAAATCTTATCAACCTTCGCCTACAGGTGACTCGCCTTTATCGAAAGCCACTGAATGGACCGAAGTCTGGTATGACCTTGCTACGGGCCAAACGGTTTCGCAAACGCAACCCGCCCCTGGCCCGCTTTGGGTCAAGGCCTCGCGCGAAACCAACACGATGCCCCAATGGGCTGGTTCATGCTGGTATTACTTACGCTACATCGATCCGACCAACCAAAACGCGTTAGCTTCCACCGAAGCACTCAAGTATTGGGGCTGCCCCGATTTCTACATTGGCGGTGCGGAACACGCAGTCTTACACTTACTCTACGCCCGCTTCTGGCATCGTTTCTTGTACGACATTGGCGTGCTACCTACGGCTGAGCCGTTCCAAAAACTTTTCCACCAAGGCCTCATCCTCGGTGAAGACGGTGAAAAGATGTCCAAGAGCCGTGGCAATGTCGTTAACCCCGATACGATTGTTAAAGAACACGGTGCAGACGCCTTGCGCATGTACCTCATGTTCCTCGGACCCTTAGAGGCTTCTAAACCATGGAGTTCAGAAGGCATCTCGGGTATCACCCGGTTCCTACGTCGGCTCTGGCGGCTCGCGGTCGATGAAAACACTGGTGGCGTATCGACGAAGATTTCGGCGCAAGCCCAGGAGAGCGAAGATTTAGTACGAGAGCTCCACCGCACGATTCAAAAGGTCGAAAAAGATATCGAGACCTTGCAATTCAACACCGCGATTTCGCAGATGATGATTTTGATGAACGTGGCAGAAAAATCTCCCTCGCTTCAACGTTCCACGGTGGAAACTTTTGTGCAACTCGCCGCCCCTTTCGCGCCTCACGTGTGCGAAGAAATTTGGGCTCGTTTAGGTCACACTGGTTCCATCACGCAAGCAGCTTGGCCTAAGTTTGATCCTGCCAAGTTAGTCGAATCTTCTGTGGAAATCATCTTCCAGGTGAACGGCAAAGTCCGTGCCACAGCCAAAGTCGCCAAAGAAACTTCCAAAGAGGCGTTACTCGCCCTCGCCCGGGCTCACCCCGACGTGCAAAAATTCCTTGAAGGCAAGACCCTCGTTAAAGAGGTCATCGTCCCCGGTCGCTTGGTTAATATCGTGGTAGCAGGCTAAGCCTCTACCACGAAGGCCGACTACACTTCGGCCATCTCTAAGCGGGGTACCAAGGCGTGGTGAATGGCGTAAGCCAAGACGTAGGCAAACGCGCAGAAGCTAAACAGGATGGCATAGCCACCCGTGGGATTAGCATCGAGCACCATGCCTGCTACAATCGGGAAAATCATACCTCCAATGGAACCGGAAAAACCACCCAGACCTGAAACCGAAGCCACTGCCTTCTTGGGGAAGGTGTCCGAAATAGTGGCGTAAAGACTCGCCGACCAAGCTTGGTGTGCCGACGCCGCAAAAGCAATTAAGGCCACGGCCTGCCACATGCCCAAGCCCCGTACGAAGAAAATTGGCAAGGAACACAGAGCGAAGATGAGCATCGAAACCTTACGCACGGTGACGATGTTGGTACCCCCATCCGCAAAACGTTTCACCAACCAACCCGCCAAAATGCTGACAACGGTGACAATCGAGTAGAGCACGACGATAGGCTGACTAAACATCCAGTTCAAGAAAGCGGCAGGGTTTAACAAACTAGGCATTACCCCCATGGCCTTTAAATCAAGATGCTGCTCTTTCTTAAAATAGTCGGGCAACCAAATTAAATAGAACCACCACACGGGATCGGTTAGAAATTTACAGACCATGTAAGCCCACGCTTGACGGGTGCGAAACAAACTCGTCCAGGAAACCTTTTCTTCTACTGCTGCCGAGGTTTCATCGTCTTGAGCAGGGGGATTCCGGAACAGTGGCAGCCATAAAAAAATCCAGAGAATACCCGCCGCCCCCGCGACGACAAAGGTGGCGCGCCAACCCCAATTAGCCGCAATCGGAATCACAATAACTGGGGCGATAACATTGCCGATATTTGTACCCGAATTAAATAAGGCGTTGGCAAAAGCTCGCTCGGCCCGAGGGAACCATTGCGCCACGGTCTTAATCGCCGCCGGGAAATTACCGCCCTCACCCAAGCCCAAGAAGACCCGGGCCGACGCAAAGCCCATCACGGAACCAACGGCCGCGTGACCAGCGGCGGCCAAGGACCAGAAAAGAATCGAAACGGTGTAACCAATTTTCGTACCGAAACGATCAATGAACCAACCGAAGCCGAGTAAGCCTAGTGCATACGCAAATTGAAACGTCGAATTCACATAACCATACTGCGTATTGGTCCACCCAAGTTCTTTATCCAAGTAGTCTGGCTTAATCAGTGAAAGGATAGACCGATCGATATAATTGATTGTCGTGGCGAAAAATAAGAGGGCTAAGATAATCCAGCGGTGCGACGACACGTTAGGCTTAGCGACAGGTTGATTCATAGAAAGGGGTGCTCCCACCAAAGAGTCCTTTTGAGCCAAGTCCACCCTGTATCTTGGCGCACAGTGCTTAAAATAAATAAAGGGTGCCAGACGACACCCCTTATTTTAGAAAGCAAAGATAAGCTTATTTGGCAGTCTTTTCCGCGTTTTCAATCTTCGTAATCGCATCGGCCAACTTGGGATTCGCCTTTAAAACGGCTGCTTTCTCGGCGCTGAAAAGATTTTTAAGCGTGATTTTTAAAGCATCAACGGCCGAGCTCTTGGTGCCCGCCGTGGCGTTTTCTGCTTTCGTTAAAGCATCTTTGTAAGCCTGCGTCGCCTTGGTCACCGCGGCATCATTGGCGGCCGTGGTTAAGGCTTCCCGTAAATCATCCGCATCTTTGCCGGTCACCACCATGTCGTAACGCGTGAATGGATCCGTGGGGAGAGGCTGATCAGCCGTCGTGGTCGTTTTCTTCGTCGAAGTCGTCGACTTGCTGGTAGTACTCGTCGAAGTATTTTTAGCACTCAGCACGACAGACAAGGCGCAAAAACAAATAAGGATAAGTCGGGGTAACATACCTCGCTTTTACCTTTCACCCCTGCCCCATCAAGTCCTAATCCCCACTGCAAAAGAGCGATATATTTCATTAAATCGCCGAACTGTTTTACTGTCAGTCAGTTAGCGTCGCGAAATTTAGCCACCCTCCGAGGAAGTCCTATTGACTGATAGCCCACCTAAAGTCACTAATGAGCGGGAATATACCCATAATGAAACCACGGATTCTTCTCACGACGACTTCATTTCAAGACACCCCGGGCGAACACCACCGCCTTTTGGCAGAAACGGGTTGGGAAGTGGTCACCGCTCGCGGCCCCCTCAACGAAGCGGACACCTTAGCGCTCATGGGCGAGTTTGATGGTTACATTTGTGGGGACGACATGATCACGGCATCAGTCATCGCCAAGGCACTGCCTCGCTTAAAAGTAGTCAGTAAGTATGGCATCGGGGTCGACAAGATCGACGTGAAGGCCCTCACTGCCCAAGGGATTCCCCTGCTCTTCACTCCAGGCGTGAATCACACGACGGTGGCTGAACACACCTTCTTGCTGCTCCTCGCACTGGAAAAGAATTTCTACTTCCACACCGATTCGACGCGTTCGGGTGGCTGGAAGCGTAAAACGGGGCACGAATTGCTCGATAAGACGATTGGCATCATCGGCATGGGCCGCATCGGCAAAGAGGTCGCCATCCGCGCTCGTGCCTTTGGCATGAAGGTCGTGGGTTATGATTTATACTGGGACGAAGCGTTTGCGAACCAGTATCAAGTAACGCGTGCTAAGACCATGGATGAGGTCTTTGCCGTAGCCGATTACCTGTCGTTGCATACTAATTTAACGCCTGAAACCCGCGATTTAATCCGTGCTTCAACGATTGCGAAGATGAAGAAGGGCGTGCTCATCCTCAACTGTGCCCGAGGCGAAATCGTGCACACCGAGGACATGGCCGCGGCCCTCAAATCCGGTCAAGTCGGCGGTTATGGTACAGACGTGTTGGACGAAGAGCCTCCGCGTGCTGACCACCCGCTCACCAAGTTACCCAATTGTATTGTTACGCCTCACATCGGTTCGCGCACGGCCGAAAGCGTCCAGCGGCAAGCCATGGCTGCAGTGAAAAATCTGATCTTGGCGATGCACGGCGAAAAACCACTCGCCCAAATCAATCCGGAAGTTCCTGTCAAAAAAGTCATCTAATTTTTTGCACCTACACCCATGTCCGAAACATTCTATGTCGTCCCTCAGGCCGCTCACGAAGCGCTCGTGATCGCCGCTTATCGCCAACGTGGTTTTGGTGAAAAGGAATCGGCCCAAGCGGCCCAAATGGCCAGCATGGCCACGCACCACGGCATCCGGACCCACAATGCCCTCAAGGCGTTGCACTTGGATGAGTTGTTTGGTTCCGGTGCCCCAGTCCCGGGTTGCAAACCCAATGCGGTCGTCCAAAAGAAGCCTTCGCGTTTCGCTGCGGCTGAAGTGTGGGATGCTCAACAAAAATTAGGTCAAGCCGTGGCCGTGGACGCGATTGAGCGTTGTATCCAATTAGCCGACCAATACGGCGTGGGGACGGTTTCGGTTGATAACGCCTTCCACTACCTCTGGGGCGGTGGCTACGTGATGGAGGCCGCAAAACGCGGTTACATCGCTTACACGAACTGCACGGCGACCCTTGCGGAAGTAGTCCCCTTCCAAGGTAAATTCCCGACGCTTGGCACCAACCCTCACTCTTGGGGCTTCCCGACGACTGAAGCGCTTGGCTACCCCATCGTCATCGATTGGGCCACATCCGTGATCGCCATGGGCCGCGTGCAAGTGCTCAAGCGCGAAGGTAAACCGCTACCTCCTGATGCCGCCGTGGATAAGGACGGTAAAATCACCCTCGATCCAAATCAAGCGGTGTCCTTACTACCGTTCGGTGCCCACAAGGGCTACGGTCTGTCTCTCATCAACGAAATCGTTGCGGGCTTTATCGGTGGCTCCTTGCCCACGATTCGCAGTCGCACCCACGTCCCAGGCGAAAAACAAGCCTGTGCGTTCTTCTTCCAAGTGATTCACCCTGAAGCCATCAGCTCGGGCGTCTTCGCCCAAGGTCGCACGCAATCGCAAAACGTGAAAGCGGTCTTAGCTGATGTGCTCGGTCACGGTAACGAAAATTGCATGCTCCCTGGCCAACTGGAAGCCAACTTCGCCCTCCGCAGCCGCAAAGCAGGCGGCTTGCTCTTCTCGGAAGCGGAAGTCAAAGCGTTCAATGAAATCGCCGAACACGTGGGCGTTAAACCGTTCGACCTCTCGCAATTGCCCACGGGTTAATTCTTTATCCAACCTCCTTTTATTCATCCTATGGCTCTGCAAATTAAATCCGCAAAGGAATGTGCCTTCGATCAAGTATCGTTAGGCGAAATCATGCTCCGTCTTGACCCCGGTGAAGGCCGGGTCCGCACGACGCGCCAATTCCAAGTTTGGGAAGGTGGCGGAGAATACAACGTCGCCCGTGGTCTGCGCAAATGCTTCGGCTTACGCACCTCGGTGTGCACCGCTTTCGTCGACAATGAAGTGGGTCGCTTACTCGAAGATTTCGTCATGCAAGGCGGCGTGAATACCGACTACATTCTTTGGCGTGAAGACGACGGGATTGGCCGCTCGGTACGCAATGGCTTGAATTTCACGGAGCGTGGTTTTGGTATTCGGGGTGCGGTCGGCGTCCCCGACCGCGGTAACACCGCCGCCAGCCAACTGAAGCCAGGCGATTTCGACTGGGATCATTTGTTCGGTAAACTGGGCGTGCGCTGGTTACACACGGGCGGTATTTTTGCCGCACTCTCGGAATCCACCGCCCAAGTGACCATCGAAGCCGTTAAGGCTGCGAAGCGCCATGGCACAATTGTTTCCTATGACTTGAACTATCGTCCTTCGCTTTGGAAGAGCATTGGGGGCTTAAAGAAAGCTCAAGAAGTGAATCGCGAAATCGCGCGTTACGTCGATGTGATGATTGGTAACGAAGAGGATTTCACCGCTTCCTTAGGCTTCGAAGTCAAAGGGGCTGACCACAGTTTGTCTCACATCGAAACCCAAGCGTTCAAAGACATGATCGCCACAGCCGTGAAAGAATTCCCGAACTTCAAAGTTGCGGCCACGACCTTGCGTCGCGTGATCACCGCTACCAAGAACGACTGGAGCGCGATTTGCTGGCACGACGGTAAATTCTACGACAGCCGCAAGTACCCTGAATTAGAAATCCTCGACCGCGTGGGCGGCGGCGACAGCTTCGCCAGTGGTTTGGTCTTCGGCTTCTTGGAGCACAATGACGCCCAAAAGGCGGTTGAATATGGAGCGGCTCACGGGGCGTTAGCTTCGACGACTCCTGGCGACACTTCCATGGTAACCCGCAAGGAAGTTGAAAAACAAATCTCCGGCGGCGGGGCCCGCGTTGTTCGCTAATTTACGACCATGTCTTCCCTCTCTCTCTTTTCTCTTCAAGGCAAAGTCGCCGTTATCATCGGCGGCACAGGCGAACTGTGTGGTGCGATGGCCGAAGGTTTTGCCTCGGCCGGGGCCCACGTCATCTTGGTCGGACGCGATCCGGTGAAAGCCGAAACGCGCCTCGCCAAAATCAAGTCCCTCGGCGGTTCGGCTGAGTTCTTGCCTTGCGAAGCCACTCAAAAGGCTGAGCTCGTAAAACTGCGCGATGAAGTGCTCACCCGTCACGGCAAAGTCGACATCTTGGTCAACGGTGCAGGCGTTAACTCACCGACGCCCTTCCTCGAAATCGATGAAGCCCAATTAGACCGCATCCTCACGGTGAACGTCAAAGGTGTGATCTTCGGTTGCCAAGTCTTCGGCGAAGCAATGGTCAAGGCAGGCAAAGGTTCGATTATCAACTTAGGCTCCGAATCAGCTATTCTCCCGCTTTCGCGCGTCTTCACCTACTCGGCCTCGAAAGCCGCGGTGCATAATCTATCCAAAAACCTCGCTCGCGAATGGGCGGCTAAAGGCGTCCGCGTGAACACGCTAGTTCCGGGCTTCTTCCCCGCCGAACAAAACCGCAAAGTGCTTACCCCGGAGCGCGTGGCGATGATTTTAGGTAAGACCCCGATGAATCGTTTTGGTGAAGCCAAAGAACTCATCGGTGCTTCCCTGCTCTTAGCCTCCGAAGCGGGCAGCTTCATCACCGGCGCCGAAATCGTCGTGGATGGTGGCTTTGCCGCGATGTCTATCTAACGCCTCACTTTGACTCCAATGGCCTTCATGGACGACCATTTTATCCTCAGCACGGCAACGGCGCAGAAACTCTACCATGGGACGGCGAAAAGCCAGCCCATCGTCGACTACCACTGCCACCTGAGCCCCAAAGATATCGCCGAGAATCGCCGCTTCGAAGATTTAACCGCCATTTGGTTGGCGGGCGATCACTACAAGTGGCGCGCCATGCGAGCCAATGGAGTCAATGAAGACTACATCACGGGCAGTCGTTCCACGGCGCGCGAAAAATTCCAAGCGTGGGCCGAAACGGTGCCGCACACCCTCCGGAATCCGCTCTTCCACTGGACCCACCTTGAATTGCGTCGACACTTCGGCATTCAAGAAGTGCTAGATGGGAACAATGCCCAAAAAGTTTGGGACGAAGCAAATCGCCAACTCACGCACGGCGACCTGACCGCCCGTGGTATTCTAAAGATGATGAAAGTGGAAGTCGTTGGTACCACCGATGACCCCGCTGATAGTTTGGATTATCACCATGCCATTGCGAAAACCAATTTCGCCACCCGCATCGTGCCCACTTTCCGCCCCGATGCGTGCCTGAAGGTTCATCTCCCCGAACGCGTTAAAGCCTGGGCAACGCGACTCAGCCAACAAACCGGCCGGGGTGCCGATACCTTTGCAGGTCTGATGGATGGCTTGCAAAAGCGCCACGATGACTTTGCGGCCGCAGGTTGCCGAGCTTCAGACCATGGTCTGGACTACTTGCCTGACGCAACGTGCACTGAAGCCGAAGCCAAAGCCATCTGGGAAAACGCTATGGCCGGGCAAGCAGCCTCAGCCCATGAAACGGAGAAATTCATGGCGTTCATCATGCTCCACCTCGGCCGTCTCAACCACGCCAAGGGCTGGGCGACACAATTACACCTCGGCCCCGTCCGCGACCCGAACCTTGGCTTACTCCAACGCCTCGGCTCGGATGCGGGTTGTGATACCATCGGCGACTTCCGCCAAGGCCCTGGTCTGATTCGCTGGTTTGGCACGCTCTCCAAAGAGCAAGCGCTGGGGAAAACGATTATTTATAATATTAATCCGGCCGACACCGCCCTCTTCGCCTGCTTGCCAGGTTCGTTCCAAGACGGCGTCACGCCGGGCAAGATTCAATACGGCTCGGGCTGGTGGTTCCTCGACCAAGAACGTGGGATGCGTGATCAAATGAACGCCCTCTCGGACTTGGGTCTCTTGAGTCGCTTTGTGGGCATGGTTACCGACTCCCGTTCCTTCCTTTCGTACCCTCGTCACGAATACTTCCGCCGCATCCTCTGTGACCTCATCGGTACTGATGTCGAAACGGGTCGAATTCCTGACTACCCACATTGGAATGAACGCTTAGTAGCGGACGTGTGCTACCAAAATGCCCGTAACTACTTTGGGTTTAAAGCTTAGGGTTCATGAAAGTTCCTTTTTATTCCTACCTAGTGCTCGGGCTGTTTTTATTAGGCTGCTCGAGTTCTAGTCCTAGCAAGCCAGCTAAAAACGACCTCTACATCGAACGCCATATCATCACCACGCTCGCAGGCCGTGATTTGAGCGGTAAGACCTTTACCCTCGAAAACGCCGAATCGGTTTTAAACAACAGTTCAGAATACCGTGAGTATGCGAAACAAATCAGTTCTTTCCTGGTAGCGGCCGGGATGCGTGAAATCGAGAAATCTCGGACAACGCGTCCTGATTTCGAAGCTGTTTATAAATACGCCGATTCAATCTCCAACAGTAACGTCAGGGCTAAAGCCCCCTCGTCGCGCTCTCGTAAGTTTTTCGGGTTCGGTTCGAACTCCGACAATAACAGTAATACCAACACGAACCACCAGGCAGATAATGGCGTCGTTTATCATAGCGAATTAGAATTAAAACTCTACCAACCCCTCCCCTTAAGTGAGAGCCAAGATAGTTTATCTGCCACCTTAGCAGCGGAAAAACGCAAAGTGCTCTACGAATCCGTAAGTTTTGGAAGCAGCAATGACTCCAATCAACGGCACGTCATTCCCGAACTCATTAAATTTCAACTCGGCAATTTCCCCGGCAGTCTCGGCGAAACTTCACGAACTACCGTACAGTTAAACAACGGCAACTAAGTGCGATCGGTGCGGTAATGACGTTGGACGCGTTGCGTTAAACTACACAACGCCTCCCAAGGAATGCAATCTGACCAGTCACAAAATTCAGGTACCGTGATTTGATCATTTCCTTGTCGACCAAGGATGGTGGCTAAATCCCCCACCTGAACGTGAGCTAGGTCCGAAACATCGACGACTGTCTGGTCCATTGTCACACGCCCTAAAATCGGACAGCGCTTCCCTTGAATGAGGAAATAACCGCGATTGCTGGCTGCGGTCGGCACCCCATCGCCATAGCCCACGGCCACGATGGCAATACGACTAGGACGGCTCAGCGTCTTGGTCCGATTATAACTGATGCTCGTGCCAGCAGGTAAATTTTTGACTAAAACTACGCGAGCGTGGAACGATAAAACCGGCTCCGGCTTCAAGCTTTCGAGAAAAGATCCCGCCGAAGGTGGCAGGCCATATTGCATCAGACCAATGCGCACGGCATTAAAGGGCGAATTTTGCGAAAAGCTTTCGAGGCCTGCGCTATTATCCGCATGCACTAGAAGATTAGCCCGTTGCTCGGGCGAAACTTGAGCTAAAATGTTTAAGAAACGCTGCCGCTGAAGTCGGGTAAATTCCGCATCCGTATCGGCCGACGAAAAATGCGTGTAAAGCCCCTGCCAACGAACTTTCGTTAAAGTACCAAGTAATTTCAACAGGGCTTCGGCCTCTTCATACCACACCCCCGCTCGCCCCATCCCCGTATCAATCTTGATGTGTACTTGGGCTACCTTACCCGTCGCCACGGCGAGGGACTCCAGCAACTGCAATTCCTCCACCGAAGATACCGTAATATTAAGATCCAATTGTACCGCTCGGGCTAATTCGTTGGGCAAGGTCGGACTCAATAAAAGAATATCTCCATCGTGTCCGACTTCACGCAAGCGAACGGCTTCGGTGACATTAGCCACCGCCAAATAATCTACTCCTGCCTGGAGTAATCGGGTCGCAACTTCCGGCATCCCATGGCCGTAAGCATTAGCTTTAACCACGGCGACATATCGAACGTGGGCGGGCAAGGCTTGCTTAATCCGGCCTACATTACGCTCAATCGCCGGTAAATCGATTTCCACCCAAGCACGGTCGGGCGACGATGCAGGTGAAGGTTTCATGCAGGACCACGATGACGCTCTCCCGACCAAAGCGCAAAATCATTTGTGGGGTTGAGAGCCTCAGGCTTGGAATTCGCAATAGCAACCAGGGGCAAGAGTGCGGGTAAATGAGTCCACACGGAGGGCACGACCTCGACCTCTGGAAACACGTCTCGGCTGCTCGCACTCGTCGAAATCAATGGCAACCCCTGGGCCTTCACTTCGTCAGCGGTGAGTTCGGCAATGGCACTCAGTGACGTCGCATCATTGACCTTTAAAACATTCCAGCGCTTTAAGCGCGAATCGGAGACCACCAGAAAAGGCGGCGGGCGCTTAGCTTGAAGGGCCACCCTAGCCAACACGGTTAATGCATCCCAAGTATAAAGGGGCCGTGGCGTCTGGGCCACCCAAGTGCGAACGGCCATCGCGGTCAAGCGGATGCCTAAAATCGAGCCAGGCCCGATGCACACCGCAAAACTTTTAAGGTCAGCAAGGGATAAGCCTGTCGCCTGTAAAACGGTTTGGACGGCATCCACACTGGCCTCCATTGCGCCCTGCTCGACCTGCACCTGACTAAGCCAACGACCGTCCTGAAGAATACCGACAGAGGTCCCTTGGCGGGCCGAGCCATCCAGCACCAAACACGGTTCAGGCAAGACCAACGACATCTTAGCCAGGAGGCCACGCTAGGGCGCGACCGCCCAATAAGTGGACATGCAAATGCGGCACGCTTTCACCCCCATCGGGTCCATTATTGATCACGAGGCGAAAGCCCTTCGCGAGCTGCAATTGACGTGCCAGTTCTCGGGCGACCAAAAGCAAATGTCCTAACAGGACCTGATCTTCCGCCGTGGCTTCCGCAATGCGCGGTAAAGGCTTACGCGGCACGACGAGGACATGCACCGGGGCTTGCGGAGCGATATCATAAAAGGCCACACACCAAGCATCTTCATGGATTAACTTCGCAGGAATCTCGTGGTCCGCGATTTTTTGAAACAGCGTTTTAGGAGATGTCATAAGATGTTTTATAAAACCACAACCGTCACCCGGCGGCGGCCGGCATAGTGAGCTACCAAGGTTTGAATCGATTCGACGGCCTCAGCGTAGGCCTGACGAGAGCGTGCGGAACGTGCCCGGGTACCTTCGAGGTATTGATCTTGGAGTCCCACAACCCAAAAAAGGATATCGTTGGCTTCGCCCACCATCTTGAGGGCATCCTGCACCCGATTCGTTGCCCATAAGGCATCAAAGGGCTCCTCCCGATGATCCAAAACGGCAATCGAAGGCAAAGGCAGATCGGGCGACAGAATTTTTAACATCTGTGTAGCCGCTTGAGCCATACCATAGGCATCGAGACCCGGATCAGTTTCTTCATCGGTCTCAAAAACTTTGATGATGGCATCAACATCGCGACGAACATTAGGCGACGTGCCAATCATTGTAGCCACTAAAGCGTTCAAAGTGCGGAGCCGAATCGACTTGGGTAGCGCTGCGGTCATTTCGTTTTGCCTCCTTTGCGCAGCTGATCAATCGCTTTAGCCAATTCATCAATATCGCGAAACTCGCGGTACACGCTGGCAAAACGCACGTAAGCAATCTGGTCGACGGCTTGGAGACGCTGCATGATTTCTTCGCCGATAGCCGAAGAAGGCACTTCATCTTCAAACTTAGCTTGGAGGCCTTCGACGATTTCCGAAATCAGTAAATTGATTCGTTCGACCTCAATCGGACGCTTGTCTGTGGCCTTACGAATCCCTGAAGCAATTTTGGAAATATCAAAATCTTCGCGGGCCCCATCGCGCTTCACGACGACTAAGCCTTCGCGCACAATTTCTTCTACGGTACTAAAACGATGATTACAGGCGAGACACTCCCGCCGGCGGCGAATCGAGTGATTCCCCTTCCCGAGTCGGGTTTCTAGCACCTTGGTGTCTTCGTGATTACAACGCGGGCAGAACATATCGGAAATTAGAGGTGGAGGAAGTTTTCCAACATCTTGAGACCGTGTTCCGTAGCGTAAGATTCAGGGTGAAATTGCACGCCCCAGACGGGCAGTTCGCGGTGGCGCAACCCCATCACTAAGCCATCTTCCGTCCACGCCGTGATTTCTAAACATGCGGGGAAGGATTCGCGTTCAACCACTAAAGAATGGTAACGGGTCGCGTTAAAGGGGCTCGGGATGCCTTTAAAGACGTCGGTGTTATTGTGGTAAACTGGAGAGGTCTTCCCATGCATCAGATTGGGAGCCCGCACGACCTTACCGCCGAAGACGTGCCCGATGGCTTGGTGACCGAGGCAGACACCCAGCAAGGGCTTCTTGCCTGCAAAGGCCTGAATCATGGGACACGAGACTCCCGCTTCGACTGGCGAACAAGGGCCAGGCGAAATCATCACGCGGTCAGGGTTCAGCGCTAAGGCTTCCTCGACCGTGATTTGATCGTTGCGAAAGACTTTTTGCTCCACGCCCAACTGACCAAAGTATTGCACCAGGTTGTACGTAAAGGAGTCGTAATTGTCGATTACCAGAAGCACGTTGCCACGATTTGCCGTGTTCCACAGAGTGTCAAGGAACGGCGATTAAGTGTGAACAAGTGAGTGTTCAGCGAACGCCCGCGTGGTGCGACTTTTCCTGAACTAAAAAACTCGCTGCGCGCCGACCGACTTGAACCCGCTTGGGGCGCAATCAGAGACTTGCCTTAAAAAGTTTCCTAAGTGATTTTGAGCTAAGTTTTATGGGCACAGCATCGACTCTGACCGATGGGAATGGGCAGGCTTCCAACGTCCCAAAAGCGAGCCTCCCCCACCCCCTTTCTGCTTCGTGAATTACCTCACAAAGTGCTCAAAAGTAGGACTTTACAGATGGACTTCACTGTGAATAACTTGTGAAGGCATGAAACAGCGCACGATTGGAAAAGAAGCCTCCGTTAAGGGTAAGGCACTGCACACTGGTCAAGAGGTCACCTTGACCCTCAAACCCGGTGCTCCCAATACTGGCCTTGTTTTTCGTCGCATTGATTTAGTCGGCAAACCTGAAGTGCGCCCAGTTTCGGAAATGGTCACCGATCTGGAACGTAAAACGACCGTATCTTCGGACGCAGTTAAACTTCACACCATCGAACACGTGCTCTCAGCCTTAAGTGGCATGGGCGTTGATAACGCCATCGTCGAACTCAATGCGTCCGAACCACCCATCGTTGACGGCTCGGCTCGTCCGTTCACGACTTTAGTGCACCAAGCTGGGATTGTAGAACAAGACGCCGAGCGCGAAGTCTTCACCCTCACCCACCCCATCACCATCAACGAAGGTAGCCGCTCCATTATTGCGCTGCCCTTTGATGGTTTACGCATCACTTGCACCTCGGCCGATGACCGTGGCATCCACACGCAACACCTGACGATTGATATCGAAGACGACTCGTATGCGGCGATGATTGCCCCCGCCCGCACCTTCACGATTTACGAAGACATTGAAGCACTCTTAAAGAAAGGTCTGATTCAGGGCGGTTCGCTCGATTCCGCCATCATCCTTAAAGGCGACAAAATCGTCAGCAAAGAGCCCCTGCGTTTTAATGACGAGTTAGTGCGTCACAAGATTTTGGACATTGTCGGCGACATCGTGTTGGCCGGCGTGCGAGTTAAAGCGCACATCATTGCGGTCCGTCCGGGACACGCCCTGAATGCCCGATTAGCAGCGGCGATTCGCAAACAATGGCAGGAATCGAAGAACGCGAAGACCAAGCCCAAAGACTCCCTCGCTAAAGTCGAAGCCCCCACTGCCCCCAAAGGCAACGCTCTCGACATTCGTCAAATCCTCAATGCGCTACCGCACCGCTATCCCTTCGTGATGGTAGACCGCGTGGTTGAAATCAGCGATGAAGCGCTGACGGCGATTAAGAACGTCACCATCAACGAGCCCTTCTTCCAAGGACACTTCCCCGGCCAACCGGTGATGCCAGGGGTTCTGCAAATTGAAGCCATGGCCCAAGCTTCTGGCTTAATCATGTTGCGCCGCAGTGGAGCCGATGAAGCCCCTAAAGTGGTCTTCTTCATGAGCGCCGATAAAGTTAAATTCCGTAAGGCGGTTGTACCGGGCGATACGTTAGAGATCCGGGCCAAGTTAACTAAGATACGCGGTCGAGTCGCTGCCGCTGAGTGCGAATGCTTGGTGAATGGCGAAGTGGTTTCCTCGGCGGAATTACTCTTCACCGTCGCGGACTCGGTTAATTAATTTTATGTCCGTTAAAATCCACCCCACCGCCATCGTCGAGCCTGGCGCCAAGCTAGGTCATAACATCGAAATTGGCGCCTATGCCTTTGTGGGGAGCGATGTCACTTTAGCCGATGGCTGTCGCTTACAACACCACGCGGTCGTCGAAGGTTTTACGCAACTCGGCCAAGACTGTGAAGTGTTTCCGTTTGCCGTGATTGGCGGTCGCACCCAAGACCTCAAAGCCCGTCCCGGAAAACCTGGCCTTAAAATTGGCAACCGAAATATCTTTCGGGAATACGTGAGTGTGCATGCGGGCACCCAAGAAGGTGAATGGACGATTCTAGGCGACGACAACGTGATGCTTGCCTACTCACACATCGCGCATGACTGCGTCGTGGGCAATCACCTCGTCATCTCGAGTCACTCTGCGGTCGCTGGCCACGTGCACGTCGGCAACCACGTCAACATCGGCTGGAATGCCGGGGTGCATCAATTCTGCAATGTGGGCGATTACGCGATGGTCGCCGCCTGTTCTAAGTGCGTCCAAGATGTACCGCCCTTTGTTATCGCCGACGGCAATCCTTGCGAATCCAAGATGATCAACATCGTGGGCTTAAAACGTGCGGGCTTCTCCGAAGTCGAAATTGCCACCGCTAAGACCCTTTACCAACTCTTCTACCGTAGCCAGTTGAACACCACCCAGGCACTGGAAAAAGCCTTGGCCTTGCCCGAGGCGAATTCGCGCATGGTGCAGGCTTTCGTGAAGTTCGTTCAAGAATCCAAGCGAGGCCTAGCGTAAGTCGTTGGCGGGCGACTTAGGCTGCCCCTTTACGATTATTTAATAAAATACCCCTTGATTCCCTAATGCAAAAAGTTTGCATTAGGGGGGTACCTGCATGACTCCTGCCTGCGCCAGAAAACCGTTCGTTTCTTTGCTTCTGTTATTGTCAGCAGGCCTCTTGCTCCAGGCAGAAGAAACCGCTCAGGAGCTCAAGCCAGTCGTCATTAAAGACACTTCCATTGCACCCGAATCCACACCGGATGCCCCCACGATGGTGATGAGTTCGCTCAAACTAGAATCGCTGGCACAAGCCGATGTCGGAGATTTACTCTCAGATTTACCGGGTATCAGTTCAAGTTACTTCGGACCAAATGCAGGACGACCCATTGTCCGCGGACTCGAAGGTGATCGCGTCAAAATCACCCAAAACGGCACCAACACCTTGGACGCTTCTAGTGTGAGTCCCGATCACGCTGTCAGCGCTGACCCACTGACCATCCGTCAAATTGACGTACTCCGCGGGCCAGCGGGCTTACTTTACTCCGGTAGTATTCTTGGCGGCGTCATCAACTTAGTTGATAATCGTATCCCTGACGAGCTGTTGCCGAATCAAGGCACCTTCCTAACCCGTTTTGGCTCGGTCGACGCCCTGCGAGCCAATTCACTGCTGGTACAAGGTTCCATTGGACAATGGGCTTACCACCTCGACGGCTTCACCAAGACGACCGATAACCTCGATACGCCCATCGGCACTATCTCCGACACCTCGAGCGTTTCCACCGGCGCCGGCTTGGGGATTTCTTATATCGGAGCCAATAGCCACATCGGGATTTCTTATTCACTCCTCAACAGTCAATATGGCGTGGCTGCACCCGGAACACTGATTGACCTACACCAACATCGCTGGGATTTAGCGGGTGGCACCGACAAGCCTTTCGAAGGTATTAAAAGTATTAATTATAAATTAGGGATTTCCGATTATGGTCATACGGAACTCGACTACGGCGTACCCGGCACGGTGTTTTCAAACCAAGGCTGGGATAGTCGCGTGGACGTGGACCTCGGCAAACACGGTGGGCTAGAAGGAATCTTCGGTATCGCGGCCGGAAAGTCAGATTTCACCGTCACGGGCGACGAAGCTTTTCTTCCCGTCACCCATTCAAGTAATGAAGCCCTCTTCGGCTCCTTCACCAATCTCTTAGGCGATAAATCTTGGAAACTGCGTTACGGATTCCGCCTCGAAAATGATCGTGTGGCCGCAGATGACTGGAATCACGTAGGCATCTTAGCATCCCACCCACCCGACAATCGCTCCTTCATCCCCCTCGCGCTCTCAGTCGGCTTGGTTAAAGACTGGAGCCAGACTTGGCAAAGCAGCCTGACCTTATCTCACACCGAACGGGCGCCTAACTTTCAAGAACTGTACGCCGATGGACCTCACCTCGGAACGAATGCCTATGAAGTGGGCAATAGTTCCTTGGGCATTGAGCGGGCGATTGGTCTGGAAATGGCCCTCAACAAGAATCAGGGAATGGTCACGGGAAGCGCCTCCATCTACTATAATCACTTCTACTCTTTCATTGCCCAGCTGCAGAATGGTTACGGTCCAAATTTAGGTTATGCGGATTACAGTACAATTCCACGTTATGATTACGCAGCCATTCCGGCGGATTTTTATGGGGCAGAAGTAAAAACTCAAGTCGACCTAACCAATACCAAAACCGAAAAACTTCAGTTAGAATTTTTCGGTGATTACCTACGGGCACGCAATGCCGACACGGGTGAAGCTATCCCCCGAATCTCCCCAGGGCGCCTTGGCACGGCCATCAATGGTTTGCTGGCAGACTGGACGTGGCGCGTCGACCTCACGTATCACCTTGGTCAATACAACTTAGCGGCTGGCGAAACGCCTACGCCTGGTTTTGCCATGTTGGGTGCTAATTTTTCGCACCCGGTAAAAATCTCCGACGCCAATGGGACGTTTAATTTGAAACTTACGAATTTACTGAACCGCTACGGACAAGATGCCTCCTCCTTCCTCAAGGACATCTTACCCCTACCAGGCCGGGGCATCGAAGCTTCGCTCAAACTGACCTTCTAACGTGCTGGTGGTCTACGAAAATAAGAACCCAGAACGCTGGCTAGCTTGGATCAGTTCCTGCTTGGTTGGAATTTTGCTTGTCGCGGTCTGGGGCTACTTTTCGCCAACGGTCACCTTATCACATTTTGACCGTAAATCGCAGGAGCCTACTACACCTGTCGAAGTCTTTATCCCGCCACCCGAGAGCGAAGCCCCTCCCACACCCCCACCCACGGAGGCGACCCCAGAACCTGCCGCGCCGAGTCCCCCCGCCGTGATGCCCGCTTTACCTGCGATTGCTGATGCCGTACCGGCGGTGACCCTACCCACCCTGCCAACTTTGGTCAACTTAAAGCCCTTTCAAGCCCCTGGGCCATCGACCGCGACAACCCTCAAGCCTACGGCTTTTACGCCCAACGCCAACGCTGGCACCTTCCCCGCCCCGCCGTACCCGCGCTGGGCACGACAACAAAGCATGCAGGGGCAGATTAAACTGCAGGTCGATATCGCCAGCAACGGCACGATCACCGAGATTAAAATCAAAGAAACCTCGGGCTTCACCTTACTTGATCAACATGTCCTAGACTGGGTGAAAAACCATTGGAGCTGGGTACCTGGCTCTCACCGCGTCTACGTCATCCCTTTTATTTTCGAATTACAATAACATGACTCCTGTCCTCGCCAATGTGATCGTCGACCTTTTCCTCAAAGGCGGCCCGATCATGTATCCTTTACTCGTCGCCGCCTTGATCGCCCTTGCGGTCGTGGGTGAGCGGGTGCTCTGGTGGTTGCGCCACACGGCCCGTCGCGATGCTAAAACCGTCAGCAAAATTTTGGAAGCCGCGGAGCGCGGGGCTTGGGCTGAAGCCTCTAAACTAGCGGCGACGTCCGAAGACCCCGTGGCCAAAGTCTTAGCGGCCGGCTTAGAACATCGCGAAACCTCTTTAGAGGGTGCCATCCAAGTGGCCTCAGGCCGAGAGTTACGTGAAGCTGCTCGCTTCATCCCCACCCTGGACACCTTGGTCACCTTAGCGCCCTTGCTGGGCTTACTAGGTACCGTGACGGGTATTATGTCGTCCTTTAACTCCATCGGTAATGACGAGCTCTCCGTGGTACACGTCACGGGGGGTATCGGCGAAGCGCTGATTGCTACCGCGGCAGGTCTCGGGATTGCGATTACGACTTTAATCCCCCTCAACACCCTTTCCACGCGTTTAGCGGGCTTGCAATCGGACATTGAAGCGGCGGCAACCACCCTGCAAGTGGCCGCTCATAAGCACGAAGCACGTCAAAAATAATTAAGTTATGAAAATTATTTCTCCGATTGGGCACCGTCGACCGCGGTTGGAAATCATCCCGCTCATCGACATCATGTTCTTCCTCTTGGCTTCGTTTATGATGGTTAGCCTAACGATGCATAAAAACCGCAACATGCCCGTGAACTTGGAGGGTGCGGCCCATGCGAAGTCGGATTTCAAACCTGACGCCCTCACGCTCTCCGTCGACCGGGAAGGCAAAGTTTTTATCGAACACAATGCGGTGACGCTCCCTGAACTACGCGAGACCTTACTCGCCCGTCTCAAGACCAATAGTGGCATGACGGTATACATCGCAGGTGATCGCGAAACCCCGCATGGCAAAATGATTAACGTCCTCGACTTCGTCCGCGGGGCCGGGGTCCAAAAAGTTGCCTTCACCGTTAAAAACGGCGCTTCCCAATGAACGTTTCCGCACGCTGGGCTTGGGGTTTAGCGGGTTTAGGAATCTTACTTGCGATGGCTTGTATCGTCCAATGGCAACGTGAAGCGGAATTACGCCAACTTTTGGTCACCACCAACCTTGCCTTAGTAAAGAAAGAAAAGGATGCCCTGGAAGCAAGTCGCCTAGCCGAGACCTACGCCACGGAAATCGGCCAACTCGAAAAGCGTCAGGCTGAACTCAAACAAAGTGAGTCCAATCTCAAAACCGAAGTCGCCAAGGCCAATACCGAATTACGCAAAACAGCAGCGGAGTTACTCCAAACCAAAGCCAATTTGAATGCTGCCTTGCAAGGTATCGAAAAACAAAACGATGGCATTCGACGCCAAAACAGCGTCATCAACGAACTGAACAACGCGGTCAAAAAACAGAATGAAATCATCGTAAAGCAAAACGAAGCTTATAAGAAAATCGTCGAAGATCGTAATGAGGTCGTAAAATTGCTCAACGAGCGGACCGAGATGTTGAATAAGTTAAATCAAGAAAACGCGGCCAAATAGAGCTAAGGAATCAGGTAGGGACGATACTGCGTCATCGTCCTACAAACAAGGAGGCTGACGCTGCAGCCTCCCTACCCAAGGCATTGTATCGGGTAGGGACGACATGACCATGTCGTCCGCTCGTGCCGTATAGCGCTGCTTGGCTCCTTATGTCCCTACCCGCAGACCTTAGTAAAACTTGCCTAAAAGGTGCAGGTTACCTTACATCTCAAACTCCCCTGCCTGCCATTTCTTCACCATAATGACTTTTAGAATCTCATTAAATTTACTGCTGGCAGCAGCGACTCTGGGTGCGGCAGATTCCAGCTCGCCAACCACTCCTGTCTCACCGGCCAGTTCATCACAGGAAGTCCTTCCCCCAGTCGTTGTCACGGGACGACAAGATAACCTCATCGGGATTGCGGAATCTGCGACTCAAGGGGTCACTGGGGCCGAACAAATGGCCGAACGCCCCCTGCTCCGCGTCGGTGAATTACTCGAAACGGTGCCCGGTCTGATTATCACCCAGCACGCAGGCGGCGGTAAAGCTAACCAATATTTCTTACGCGGCTTTAACCTCGATCACGGGACGGACTTTGCGACCTTCCTCGATGGCGTCCCCCTCAACATGCCCTCGCATGCCCACGGCCAAGGCTATGCGGACATGAACGTGGTGATTCCAGAGTTGATTGAGACGATTAACTACCAAAAGGGTCCTTACTACGCCGCGACGGGCGATTTCGGAACCGCCGGCGCCGCCTATTTAAATTTCTACAAGTCACTCCCCCAAGGCTTAGCGACTTTTGAAGTCGGAGGGGATGGTTACGAACGCTTGGTCTTAGCGAACTCCTCCAAAGTCGGCAATGGAACGCTCCTCTACGGCATCCAAGTAGAACATGATGACGGCCCCTGGCTGCGTCCTGATGATTACCGGAAATATAACCAACAAATCAGTTGGTCCCAAGGCGACGCCAAGAATGGCCAGAGCATTACATTCCGGGGCTACCAAGGTACCTGGAATTCCAGCGACCAAATCCCGACGTCCCTAGTAGCCGATGGCACGCTTTCGCCCTATGGCACGATGAATCCCACGGATGGTGGCTTATCGCACTACTTCTCCCTTTCCAGCGAATGGCATGCTCAAGGCGCGGGCACCATCGATAAGGCCCAAGTCTATGTTTACCATTATGACTTAGACCTGTTTTCAGATTTTACTTATTACCTGAACAACCCGACTTTAGGCGATCAATTCGAACAAGCCGATAGTCGAACGGGAGCCGGCTTAAACCTTTCGCATGCCATCTTCGGTAATTTTTCCGGCCATAAATCAGAAACCACTTTCGGCTTACAGGTTCGCAATGATTGGGTGAACAACGGCATCTACGATACGGTAAACCGGGGCCGTTATGCAACCGTGGTTCAAGACACTTTCAGCGTTGGCGAAGTTGGTGCCTATGTTGAAAACAAAACCCAATGGTCGCCGACCTTTAAAAGCATCGTCGGACTTCGAGTCGATGAACAGTTTACCGCCGTTACTGCCCTGAGCGCAGCGGACAGCGGTCGTGCCACTTCAACACTTCCCAGCCCCAAATTCACGCTGGTTTGGGGTCCCTGGAATCAGACTGAATATTACTTCCAAGCAGGTTACGGTTTTCACAGTAATGATGCTCGCGGGACCACGCTTACCAGCGGTGGCAGCACCCCGCTGCAAGGTCTAGTCGCCGCCCGAGGTGCTGAAGTAGGTCTTCGTACCTCCGTCATCAATAATCTCCAAAGCACCCTCTCGTTCTGGTACCTCCATAACAATTCAGAATTAGTTTTAGACGGCGATACGGGGACTTTGAGTGCCGAGGGTCCAAGTCAACGTTACGGCATCGAATGGGCCAACTATTACACACTTAATCGCTGGGTGACGTTTGACCTCGATTTTGCAGCCTCCCAAGCCATCTTCCTCTATGCGGATTCCGACGGCGGTCGCTCAGTTCCAGAAGCGATTAACCAAGTCGTATCCGCAGGAGTCACGGTACACGACAGTTCTGGCTGGAGCGGCTCGTTACGGCTTCGCTATTTCGGACCACGCGATTTAATTTCAACCGGTGCGGTTACTTCAAATCCGACCACCATTCTGAATGCGGAGATCGGCTACCAGATTAATCCCACGTGGCATGCTTCGGTACAAGTTTTAAATTTACTCAATAGTCAGTCGCAAGACATCGCCTATTATTACACCTCACAGGTTTCCCCCACGGCTGCGCCTGCCAACCAGGTACACGTTCACCCTGTCGAGCCGCGCCAATTCCGCCTTGCGATTACCGGTCGTTTTTAACGTTGGGTAGGGCCGAAGCTGCGTCATCGTCCTTGGCTCATCTGGTAGGGACGACATGACCAGGTCGTCCGTTTCGCCAGAAGAGCTTTGCCGTTACAACCATCTCATACGCACCAAAGAAAAAGGAGGCTGACATAGCAGCCTCCCTTCCACCCACAACGAACCTAAGCTTAAGCGACGCGTTCGACGACGAGCGGCGGGATATTCGGGCGCTTGGGAGCCAAGCGGTAAGCATCACGGAAGTAAGGCAAAGCATGATCTACCTTCGCTTCGTCATTATAGTGAATCATGATGAGGGGCTCACCTTGCTTCACTTGCGTACCCACCTTGCGAATCTCGGTAACACCCACGGATGGGTCTAAAGTGCCATCCTTTAAGGTCGCGAGCATACGCACGCCTTGAGCAATCTTTCCGGCATCAATGGTGTGCACATAACCACGCTTCGGAGCGGGTAATTTACGAATGAACTTCGCCTTGGGGAACTTCGAGGGATCATCAATCCAATCGGTCTTACCACCTTGAGCTCGCACCATGGCTTTAAATTTCTCCAGAGCCGAACCGTCCTTCAAATGCTTCTCCACGGTCTGCTTCGCCGAAAGCGTCGAACCCGCCACGCCGGCCAAACGAACGACTTCCATACCGAGTTTGAGCACGAGGTCTTGCAAGTCTTCAGGTCCTTCACCCTTCAAGAGACGCACGGCTTCAAGGACTTCGAGGCCCGTACCCACCGAGTCACCCAGAGGCTGATTAATGTCCGTAACTAATGCCACACACTTGCGGTTCAGCGAACGAGCCACGCGCGTCACGATACGAGCGAGCTGCTTGGCTTGCTCGAGGTCGCGAATAAAGGAGCCATTCCCCCACTTAACGTCGATAACCAAGCCCTCGCAACCTTCGGCGAGTTTCTTTGATAAAATACTACCAGTGATTAAGGGCAGCGAAGGAATCGTGCCGGTCTTTTGACGCAGGGAATAAAGGATATCATCGGCGGGGGCAATTTCACTGCACTGCTCGGTCACCGCACAGCCTACGCGTTCTAACTGCTGACGGAATTGATCGAGGGTAATCTTGCCCTTGAAGCCTGGAATCGAAGAAAGTTTTTCAACCGAAGAAATGCAGAACTCTTCGTCCTTACCATTCATCCCGGGCATGATAACGCCTGCCGCAGCGCCGAGTGGCCCGAGGACCATCGAAGTCTTATCACCGACACCACCCGTCGAAACCTTCGCGATTTTAGGCTGCGTTAAACGATCGAGGTCGATAACTTCACCCGAGAGTCTCAGCTCTTCGGCTAACATCGCCGTTTCCTGGGCAGACATCTGCTTGAAATAAATCGCCATCGCGAGAGCCGCTTGCTGCGCCTCCGGCATTTCCGCATCCATGATCGAATCAACAATGTAACGGATCTCTTCAGCTGTAAACTCGCCACCATCCCGCTTCTTTTCAATCAGAGCAGTGAATGAGGGCTTGTCCTTCCGTTTGAATTCTGCGATTGAGTCTGACATAAATTGTTGGGGTTTAGAAGGTTAGCCACTTGTGCTTTTAAGGCACGGAGGCGTAGTCCGTTTAATGAAAGATTTTCTTGAAAAGTCGAGCCAAAAAGTCCAAGAGGCCCGATTTTGAGGCAAATCTGCCGATTTTATCGCAAATTAGGGCCTTAAAACGACTCCCAACCCTGACGCCGAACTACGGCAAAAAGCCTTCAAAACAGGTATCCACACCGTAGGCGGTACTTCTGCCCTGCCAAGAGGCTTCGAAGCCCTCGAACCACGCCGGGCTGTCAGTTACACCGCTTAAACGAGGGGCGACAAAGGCGTAGAGGTAATCGGCCAACCCCTCACGCAAGACCGTGCCCGCAAGTCTTGGACCCGCCTCGACTAAAACCCCCGTAAGACCCGCGCTGGCGACTTGAGTCAGCCAAGCGGCCCAGAAACTGTCTGCATCACCAGGCAACTCCCACACCGTCACGCCTTCGGCTTCATACCAATGTCGATTCGCGGAAGAGAGGTTCGATGCTAAACCGACCACGATAGTCCGATTCGCGTAAGGATCCTGAAAGAGATTCAACCCGCGCTGACCTGCGGTGCGGAAATGGCGATCGAGAATAAAGCGTCGACCACAAGATCCCCCCTCAGGCAATCGAGCCGTGAGCCGTGGATTGTCTTTTAAAACCGTCGCTGCACTGACCGCTATCGCCGGATAAAGTTTACGCAAACGGTGCACTTCGATATCCGCAGCGGCCGAGGTGATGCGTTTCCCCTGCCCGAAGGGCAGCACTAATTTACCATCCAAAGTGCTAGCTACTTTCAACGCCACCAAGGGACGGCGCTCCGTGATCCAATGATTAAAAATTAAATTAAGTTCCGCGCACTCCTCGGCCAAGATTCCGGTAACTACCTGAATCCCTTTAGCGCGTAACAAATCAATCCCCTTGCCGCGATGCAACGGATTGGGATCCAACGCCCCCACTACGACCGTGCGTAAGCCGGCTTGAATAATGGCTTCAACACAGGGCGGCGTGCGGCCATGCGTGCAACAAGGCTCCAGGGTGACGTGCAAGATAGCGTCAGCGGAAGGACGACGTCCTAAAGCACGCAAAGCCATCACTTCGGCATGAGGCTCCCCTGCTTTGGCGTGGAAACCCTCGGCGACGATTTTTCCCTGCTCGGTAATCACGGCCCCGACCATGGGGTTGGGGTGGGTTTGCCCCCAAGCCTGACGAGCGAGCTCCAAAGCCCGGCGCATCGGTGGCTCGGCAGGATTCATGAAGGCTTAACGATTACGTTTACGTGAGACGTTTGCCGCCTTGGGTCCGCCAGGTTGCAACTGCGGTTCAGAATAATAACGGAAGGATTCTAATTTCCGGCGCTCAATGGGCCGACCTAACAAAAGTTCTATCTGTTGCAAGTGGTGCATTTCATCGGGCGAATAGAGCGTAAACGCTTCGCCTTCAGCCGAGGCACGCCCGGTACGACCAATGCGGTGTACGTAGTCCTCGGCATGTTCTGGGACGTTGTAATTAATCACGTGTGTAACCCCACGAATATCCAAGCCACGCGACGCAATATCGGTCGCCACCATCACCGCAAATTTGCCGGATTTAAAACCCGCCAAGGCAGCCGTGCGTTCGCTCTGCGAACGGTCGGCGTGCATGGTCGCCACCGGAATGCCGTGTCCCTCAATCCACTCCGTGATGCGATCGGCATCACGCTTGGTCCGGGTAAACACGATGACCGACTTGTAGCCGCTACGTTGTAGCAATGCCAACAACAGGTCGTATTTCTGAAAAACATCCACCGGGTAAATCGCGTGATCGACCGTGTCCGCGGCGCCTAAACCCGTGCGCACATCGACCGTCACAGGGTTTTGTAACGCCCAACCAGCGATGCGACCAATGGTGTCGCTGATGGTCGCCGAGAACAACAAGGTCTGCCGCTGCTTGGGGCAGTAATTGATAATGCGCGTAACGTCTTCGATAAACCCCATGTCCAACATCCGATCCACTTCATCGAGGATGAGCATCTGAATCGAACTCAGGTTTAAAATCTTCTGCTCGTATAAATCGAGTAACCGGCCCGGCGTCGCGATAACTACATCAACGCCGTCATCTAAAGCTTTCGTTTGGGCGCCGTAACCGACCCCGCCGTAAAGCAAAGCCGTTTTCGTACCTAAATACTTTCCGTATTTTTGAAAATTCTCATCGACCTGCACGGCCAACTCCCGCGTTGGCACGAGAACTAAGCAACGCGGCTTGCCCGCTGCTGGCCCTAGCAACGCCAAGGTGGGCAAGGCAAAGGCGGCGGTTTTACCAGTGCCAGTTTGGGCAGCGCCGATGATATCTCGTCCGCTGACAATCACCGGAATCGCTTGAGCCTGAATCGGCGTAGGCTGGACATAGCCATGCTCCGCTAAGGTGCGGAGGACCGGCTCTGGCAAACCGAGTTCAGTAAAAGTCGTCATGTTAAAAGAGAAGAGGCGATAAACTGTCTAAAAGCGAAGGATAAACGAAAGAATCTTCGCCGCGGTGGCAAGATTAGCATCTCGCCGGTTTTCGGAGGCTCCTTTGGGTCCGGGTTTGACAAATCGGGAGAGTTTAACTGCATTAGAGACCTTCCTTTGAGGAAAACCTCTTTACGGTGGTTGTAGCTCAGTTGGTTAGAGCATCGGTTTGTGGTACCGAGGGTCGGGGGTTCAAGTCCCCTCAATCACCCCACTTAAAACCTGAGAGCCGCAGTTAACGCTGCGGCTCTCCCCTTTTACGGCAATTAATTGCCCACCGCGGGGCTCTTAGCCGTAGGAGTAAGTTTACTCGGCAAGAGGCCCGTATGGGTAATTTTAACTTCGGCGACTTTACCTGGGAAGCCCGCCAGCAAAAGCACCCGAGGACCCGCCGCGGGATTACGGGTAGTGCCCTGAGAGAAATAATCCGTTAACGCAAGGGGCACGGTTTGCGCCGCGACTTTATTGCCATCAACATACAAAGTGACTTCGCCCTCTTTAATCGTGAAACCCAATCGCACCCAAGTTCCCGGGAGCGAAGTGATTGGAGCATCCACAGCCACGACAGGATTCGACCCCGAGCGGTGTTTTAAAACCAAACGGTTGTTATTCAGCGAAAAGTCCAGATCCGCACCTGGAGCATGTGCACTTAAAAGCGAACCCGGTGCGGCACGAGTAGTTAAATTCACCCAAGCCTCAAAGCCTAAGTTCTGCGTGGCTAAAACATGTCCCTCCACTTCGCAACCAGGGCTTAAAGGTTTATAGCAAGCTACTTTGCCCTCTTTGCTAAAGGAGGCCTTAGTCCCCCAAGACTTAAGGTGAGTTCCAGCGGCCGACTCTTGGACCAGCGCCTTACTATCGCCCGCGCTCAGCATCCCATCCGCATCACCGACTAAGTCACGCACCACGGGTGCATGAGTGTCTTCAAATTTCCAGTACGCATACAGACCATGATCATCGGCCACTTCCTTGGGCTTGCTCAATAAGTCTGCACTTAAAAAACCATAAAAAAGACCATGGTCAAACGTTGCGACCTTGCAGCCCGTAAAATGCACCTCGAGGTCTTCCCCAAATTGTGCCGTACCCGTCACCGCAACCGTGGGCGTTAAATGTACTTCGCCAAAACCGCGAATCATCACATCACCAGACACCATGCCGTCCCCATCGACCGTGGCATACTCCATCAAGCGTGCATTGCCGGTCAGTTTGGCTTTACCCGCTAGCTTCGCATAACCGCCCACTTGGGCTTTGCCGCTGACTTGAGCCTGCTCCCCCACCCGGGCATACCCCGAGATTACCGCATGGTCACTGACTTGTGCACTTTGACGAACGACCGCTTTACCGACAATCCGCGCATAACCTTTGACGTGTGCCGCCTCTAAAACCATCGCATCAGGTCCGACATAAGCGGTGTCGTCAACTTGAGCCGAAACCGCGACCCAGCCTCCCCCATTGGCATGATGATGACCTGCGCCCTTGGGGTTAGCTAAGTTCCGATACGGAGCGGCGGGGACGGCTCCCACGATGCTCACCGCATAAGGAAAGCGGCGTTTGACGGCAAAACCTGGTCGGAATTCCTGTGGGATATATTTGGTCGGAGTCGCCGCCACCGCCAACGCCACTTGTTCTTGGGGGTGAAGGTCTAAAGCCACCTTACCACCATGCACCGTCGGGCTATAACGGCAGTGCCCTTGGGCATCCACCGCAACAAGGGTCACCCGCCAATCGCCAAATTCAGTGGGGTCAGCAATCCCCGCAAAATCCACCTCCACCTTCGCAGCCCCCGCCTCGGGTTCTAACCGTACGATATTCACGCCATACTGTTTAGGCGCCTGTGAATGCAAAGGATACCAGCGTTGGTCGTAACCTTGCTCTAAAACCGTCGCCAGACTCGTCACATAATCTGCATGGGTTTCATGCCCCCGAAGATCACGCAGGTAAAAGATTTGGTTTTGAAAATCCCAGCCTACCATCCGCGCCGCTAACTCACCGATGGTATCGCCAAAACCCTCCACCCCGTCTTTCCAAATTTTACGCTCTACGCCTAAACGCATGATGGTCTGGAATGGATCTTCCAGTGCACCATCGTGGCTGTTGCGCTTGCAGGCGGGCCAAATGTCGTAAGGGAAAGACCAACCAAACCGTGGGTCTTCAGCCAAGACCTGCAGAAAGGGCCATGAGCCGTAGTTATGGCGGCTAGAGTTTAATTCATAATGAGCACGTTCCGTATAATGCACTAACACGGGCGGGTAAGCCGGCATAAACTGCTGCGTGCTCCAGTTGGCGTGACACTCCCAGAACCATCCCACGAGCGGAGAATCGCGAAACCCTTTAGAATAAAACTGCACCGAATGCGTAAACTCATGAATCACCACACTACTGCCGTCGCCTAAGGCATTCGGGTGCATGATGACATCTGCCCCGCCAAAAGCAAAACCGTCGGGGTGCTGCTTGAGCCCGGTACCTGTGATATAAATATTAATCTTATGAGGAGCAGGGTCATGTGCCATGGGCATCGGAGCTCCCAAGTGGTCGAGGTGCGTCCAGACTTTTTCAAACCAGTCTTTTTGCCGATCGAGAAAACCCGGCGTAAAGGCTTTTTGGCCCGAGCCGGTCTGGTCATGCCCAGTATAAAACGCAAAGTGCGGACTGCTCGTAACGTCTGCGGTGGCCGGAGTATAGGACTTCATGACGAGTGGATACTCCGTAGCCAGTTTAGGACTGAGTGCCTGCCGACGGGCTTGTTCTAACTTCTCCGCCAAGGCCCGATCTGCTGGGGTCAAAAGTTTGGCGGGGTAACTCCGCAGCCGATAGTCATCACGTAATAAAATCAGCGTAGCGGCCGAAAATTCATGATCTTCGCAGCGCAATTCCATAAACGCACCTTTCACCTCAGTCGGCCAAGTCGCCACCGACTCCGGCATCGCGGTGAATTTCCAAGTCCGCATTTCGCGTCCAGCGGCCAAGCGGTGTCCCTCGGCCAAACGCAAGGCCTCGGTATCTTGCACCGCCGCAAGCAGGGCGACTGCTCCGAGCAGAAAAGTTACCAGCCCCGAACAGAGACAACGCAGCATCCCTCTGTCCTAAAGAACCTCAGCGTGCTGCCAACCCGAAAGCCACGACTAAGCGAACATTACTGGGCGCCCTTGGACTTAAAATACCGTTCTAAAGTACCGCGAATGGCTTTTTCCAAAGCCTCATCCTTAGCCTTCACTTCTTTGTCTAAATCTGGATCGCCCACTTGGGCCCCACGACGGAAGAAACGCCCTTCGCCGCCAAAATTAATCGCTTGGGCGTAATACGTCACGTAACGCACCTGATATTTATAGCCGGCAGCGTAGTTATCAAAATGCAACGTAACTCGTTCGATGGGATAATCTGGTTTAATTTTTAATAACTCTGCCTGAATGTTGTGCAGGGCTTCCTTACTGTCGCAGACGATGCGATTATCCATGAAGCGAGCGTCTTCAAAGCCCGTCTCCATATCGAAGAATACCCCCGCTCGCAGACCATTAAAGCCTGTGCCTGGCACGCCCATGTACATCACGATGAAGGTCGCGAAACTAATCACGAGCAACCAAAGTAACGTCACAATGGGGTTGGTTTCGGACTGGAGTTTGACAGCCATGCTCACCAATGAAGCTTTCTAGGGCTGCCAGGCAACCCTAGAGCCACCGCCGCACTTATTTAAGAGTCTGTAAGAACGCTTTGACGTCTTCTAACTCCTGAGGCTTGAGAATCAATCCCATGGGGGGCATGGGAGAAACACCTAGGTATTCATAGCCCTTGGCTAAAACCTTATTGGGCTCCAAGAGCGACTCCTCGATGTAGGCCGGAGTGGCACGCGTGGCGATGCCATCTAAGGCCGGGCCGACAGTACTACCCTTGCCTTTAAGCATGTGGCAATTGACACAAGCGGCCACGGGATGCTTCCAGAAGATTTCTTCTCCACGAGCCGCGACGCCCGCCACGACCGGGGCTTCACTGGCAACCGTGAGTTCGCAAAGTTTGACGTCATCAAAGTACGAATCACCCACGCCAACGTGAAGGAGGTTGATGGATGCCTTCGGATTCTTGCCTGAGTTAAACGTCACTTCCACTTCCGACCAATCCGCATCGCGGGTGAGGGTGTTTGTTTCGGCCCGTCCGATATGATCATTCAAGCTAGCCTTACCGCGCAAGGCATGGGTCTTCACCCAAGCGCTGAGACGGTATTCCGTATCGGGCTTCAAGTTAACATCCGCATAGAAACTGGTATCGCCATTACCTTCACTACCCTTTTTGCCTAAGGTGATACAGCGCAAGGCATGTTGGCCGCTGTGCGTTTGACCAGGACCAGACACGACTTCCCACTTCGCGCCCACGGTAACGGGGCTGTTGTTATAATCCCGACGCTTCCAACCCACTGGCAATTTATCTTCGCCGATGGTTTCCAAACCGGGATTAGGCAGCAGGTTCGGGCCTTCCACATAGACCTGCGTCTTGTGCTTCTTCGCCAAAACTTTAACCGCTTCCTTCAACCACTCGTCGCCCTGCAGGGCCCGATCTGAGGCCAATTGGCGCGTGAGGGTTTGGATTTCCGGGGTGGTCTTAAATTCCGTGAGTTTAACCAAAGCGGCTAAACGCGTCGTGGGATTTTTATCCGCCACCACGCCCGAACCGAAGAAAAGCTTCTGCGAGGCTTCATCCGTGCCCAAGGCCCGAATGGCATTACGACGCAAAGCAGCATCCGAGCTTAATAAAGCCTTCTTGTGGGTCTCAGCATCTAATGCACCCAAGCCTTGCAAAGCCCAAAGAGCATGAATCGCACCCACGTCCACGGGGCTTTGCGTCACCATCTTTACTAGGCCCGCAACCAGATTAGTCTTCTTGCCTTCTACAATGATTTGTTGGGCTCGGAGACGGCCATACTGCGTACTACCGGCCAAACCTTCCAAGAGGGCTTGATCCGAAGTCTCCTGGGCGGGATTCGTCGTCGCCCCAGCATGATTCCAAACCACGCGGTAAATCCGGCCACGGCTATGGTCACGCAAGGGGTTTTCGTGTGCCCCACCAACGCCTGTCTTAGCATTATAGCCACCGCGATCGACGCTCGGAGTGGGGTTATGTTGAATGATAAAGTTCTGCCAATCTGCGAACCAGATAGCGCCATCAGGACCTACCCGAGCATAGACGGGCGACATCCATTCATCCGAACTCGCCACGAGGTTGTAACCATCCTTGGCGACATAACCGGCGCCGTCAGGCTGCACGTTCATGAGCGAGATGATTTTCATGGTGGGTTCGCAGACCATCGCCATGCCCTGTATCCGTGGAGGTAATTGTTTCGAATAAATGAAATTACTTCCGGCCGCGGCGGTGTAACCGCCCATGACGTCGACCTGACGGAAGTTCGGCGTGATGGTGTGAGCTTTATCGACGACATTAATCTTCTTCGCCGTCATCGCCCGCACACCTGGAGGCACGATGGATTGCGGAATGCCACCGTAGAAAATCGGGGCATTATTGGCCGTGCCCCCAAAGTCATCCCCAGCAGCATTGGCACTTTGACCCCAGGTATTATTGGTAAACTGGTGCAAGAACTGCAATTTCGAGCCATCGGCTTTGAAACGGTAGCTACCTTGAGCGAAGTTTAATTTTTCGCCGCCGATGTCGCCGCTAAAACCACTGTAGCCCACGGCACCGTAGAGCCAGTTATCATAACCATACGATAAATTGCTCGCTTGCGCGTGGGTATCACGGACACCCCAACCCGTCATGATGACTTCGCGGATGTCGGCATGATCGCCGCCATGGCTGTCTTTCAGGAAGAGAAAATTAGGAGGCTGCGAAATAATAATCCCGCCGTTGGCAAAGGTGAAACTCGTTGGAATGTTCAAATGGTCCGCAAAGGTCGTGAACTTATCGGCGCGACCGGTGCCCTTCGTGTCTTCACAAATCACAATCTTATCATGGCCTTGTTGGTCGTTGACCAGGCCGTGGGGGTAGTCCGCCGTTTCCGCTACCCAGAGGCGACCGCGATTATCCCAAGCGAAAGCAATGGGCTTCATAATGTCGGGTTCAGCCGCAAAGAGCTCCAACTTCATATCCGCAGGAACTTGCGTGCGCTCCATACTGCCCTTCACCGAAAACGGAAGTTGCAGCGTTAGGGTCTTCGGACGCTTTTCGTAATTGGCGACATTGGGATTTTCTTCCCGTTGCTCGGGTTCGCGTTGCGCTAAAAAGTTTTTCCAATCGGTCAAACGAGCTGCCGAGAGTTTTTCTTGGAGATCTTTACTAAAGGCATCGGGAGCAATCTCGCCCTTGATCACGATAACGGGCAAGGCAACCCCGGCGGGGAGCGCTGCTACGGCACCATCAGACTTGGGCTTAATGGCGACAACGTCATAGAGCGCCAAGGTGTCGGCATCGGGCAAATTGCCTGCACGGTAATCAAACCAAATGGCATCGCGACCCAGCGCAGCCATCAGGGGGTGCAAAGGCCCCACTGCCGTTTGCTCGGTGCCGTCGACATCGACGTAAAGCACGCGAAGCGGGCCCGTCGCGGCCGTAGCCACGAGTGCCAGGCACAAAAAGAGAAGACCATTCAAGAAGGTACGCATGGGGTCAGGGTAAGATTCAGCACACTTCTCCCTTCAAGAAAGGCAATACACAGAAAACATATTTTTGAGACTAATTCGCCATTCGAACCCCTCGGATGGCAAAATCGTCATAAACTTCCCATCGGGGCAAAAAAACGGCACCCGTAAGGGTGCCGTGCTTCAACCATGGAGACTAGGCTCAGTGGTCGTGGTGGTCACCGCCGGCCGCAGGCTTGGTTTCCTCGGGCAAGTCGGTGATGAGGCACTCGGTCGTGAGCAAGAGACCAGCTACCGAAGCGGCGTTGATAATCGCCGTGCGGGTTACCTTGGTAGGATCTACCACGCCAGCGGCGATGAGGTCTTGGTATTCACCCGTGGCCACGTTGTAACCGTTGCCAGCTTTGTGCTTCAACAAGACTTCTTGAACAATCAAGGAACCTTCGACGCCCGCGTTGAAACAAAGCGTGCGGAGAGGCTCTTCAATCGCCTTACGGACGATTTGGGCGCCAATCTTTTCGTCGCCTTCGAGGTGATTGATCACGGCGTCAATGGCTTTGACCGTGCGGAGCAAGGCAACGCCACCACCTGGGACAATACCTTCTTCAACGGCCGCACGCGTGGCGTGCAAGGCGTCGTCAACGCGATCTTTCTTCTCCTTCAATTCGGTTTCCGTTGCGGCACCCACGTGAATGACGGCGACGCCACCGGCGAGCTTCGCCAAGCGCTCTTGGAGTTTTTCCTTATCGTAATCCGAAGAGGTTTCTTCGATTTGACGACGGATTAACTTCACGCGGCCTTGGATATCAGCGGACTTACCAGCACCTTGAATGATGGTGGTGTTTTCCTTGTCAGCGACGATGCGCTTAGCACGACCGAGGTCAGCGACCTTAACGGATTCGAGTTTGATACCGAGGTCTTCGGTGATGAAGCGACCACCGGTCAAGACGGCGATGTCTTCCATCATCGCTTTACGACGATCACCAAAGCCAGGGGCTTTGACGGCGCAAACGTTGATGGTACCGCGGAGGCGGTTAACCACGAGGGTTGCTAAAGCTTCGCCTTCGATTTCTTCGGCGATGATTAAGAGAGGCTTGCTGGTCTTGGCCACTTCTTGGAGCAAGGGCAGCAAATCTTTCATGGCGCTGACCTTCTTCTCGTAGAGGAGAATGTAAGCGTCTTCTAAAATCGCTTCGAGGGTTTCCGCATTCGTTGCGAAGTAAGGCGAGAGGTAGCCCTTGTCGAACTGCATACCTTCGACGACGTCGAGGGTGGTTTCGATGGTCTTGGCTTCTTCCACGGTGATGGTGCCGTCCTTACCCACGCGATCCATGGCTTCGGCGATGATGTCACCGATGGAAGCATCCCAGTTAGCAGAGACCGTGGCGACCTGCTTAATTTCTTCGCGGGTCTTGATCTTCTTCGAGATGTTAGCGAGCTCCTTCACGATGGCTTCCGAAGCCTTATCGACGCCACGCTTGACGAAGATGGGATTCGCACCGGCGGCGACGAAGCGGAGGCCTTCTTTGTAGATGGCTTCAGCTAAGACCGTAGCGGTCGTGGTACCGTCGCCAGCTTTATCAGCCGTCTTCGAGGCCACTTCACGCACCATTTGGGCGCCCATGTTTTCATAGGGATCGTCCAATTCGATTTCCTTAGCGACCGTGACACCGTCCTTGGTGACCTTAGGAGCGCCAAACTTCTTATCGATCATCACATTGCGACCTTTAGGCCCCAAGGTGACTTTAACCGCACGAGCCAAGGTGGAAACACCGTTCAGCACCTTGCGGCGAGCGGCTTCATCAAACAGGATTTGTTTCTTAGACATAGTATTTTGGGTTTAGAGGGTGACGGAAAAATTATTCGACGACCGCGAGGATTTCTTCTTCGCGCAAGAGCAAGTAAGTGTCGTCTTCTAACTTCACTTCCGTGCCAGCGTACTTGCCGATGAGCACCTTATCGCCGACTTTGACGGAGAAAGGAATCTTCTTACCGTCCTTGTCGACCGCACCAGTACCCAGGGCGATGACTTTGGCTTCTTGGGGTTTTTCCTTAGCGGAATCAGGGATGATAATCCCGCCTTTGATTTCTTCAGCTTCTTCGATGCGTTGCAGGAGCACACGATCAGCGAGAGGCTTAACGGAGGGTTTATTGGATTTTGCCATAGTTATGTAGTTAGGAGATGGTTGTCAGGAATGACGTGGGTGGGGTAGCAGAACAAATGCCAAAACCGCTTTGGGCGAAATTAGCAAATGATTTAGGGTATTTTGCCCGAAAAACTCGGAGTTCAAGGGTTGGAGGTCTAAAAAGTGGGTAATTCAGGGTGACAGGCTGACACAGCCCTTGGCACAGTCTTGGCACGCTTGGGACAGGGTTGTCAGCCGGTTAAGCCCTCATCCCAACGGGCCCACTACCCTGCAATCTCGCCTGGTTGCTTACCCTCAGGTTCTTTCAGTTGTTGCCCCCAACCTAGAATCCGTGCCTGCGCCCCGTGGTGTTCGGCCTTAGTCTTATCGCCGCGCTCCATCCAAATGCGCGAAAGCGAGGTGTGCACGTGAATGTCTTTCGGTTGTAAACTCAGGGCCATTTCGCCGGCACGCAACGCTTCGTCCCATTGACGTAACGCAAAGTGCACCTCGGCTTTAGCTAACCAAGCGGCAAAATTCGTGGGATCCAACGCGACTGCTTGGGCGAGCTTCTGCAAAGCCAAAGCTTCATCGCCCATGGCAAAATCAAATGAAGCTTCATCTGCGAGGGCTTGGGCTTGGGCAAGAGGTGAAAGGCCGTCCATCGCTCCAACCTACCTTCATGACCGAAAGCACGCAAGCGCTCCTTTCCGCTTGGAAAGCCTCTCAAGCTTCGCAACTTCCATGCAAATGGATCCACGCTACGGCCAACTCGCGCAAGTTCTCTGCGGTTTTTCAACTCGCCTCAAAAAGGGCGAAAAAGTCTTAATCGACGCTTTCGACATCCCCGATGATTTCGTCATCGCTTTGATTCGAGCCGCCCGCGACCAAGGGGCCATCCCAATGGTCAACGTGCAGCGTGCTCGCATTGGTCGTGAGATGGTCAAGGGCGGCCATGCCGAACAGTTTAAACTCGCGAGCGACCACGAGTTAACCCGCATGAAGAAAATGCAGGCGTATATCGCCGTGCGCGGGGCGGATAATATTTTTGAATCGAGCGATGTCCCTGGAGCCCAAGCCAAACTGGTAGGCGAAATCATGCGCCCGGTTTTAGATTGGCGTGTGAACAAGACCAAGTGGGTCGTCGTGCGCTGGCCCACGGCTTCCATGGCCCAACAGGCCAAGATGAGCACCGAAGCGTTTACGGACTTTTACTTCCGCGTCTGCACGCTCGATTACTCCCGCATGATTCCTGGCATGAAAGCACTGAGCGAAGCCATGATGGCCACCGACGAAGTGCACATCACCGGCCCGGGCACTGATTTAAAGTTTAACATTAAGGGTATGAACGCCATCCCTTGCGGCGGCGAATACAACATCCCCGACGGCGAAGTTTTCACGGCCCCCATCAAAGATTCCGTCAACGGCGTGCTGCAGTATAACTGCCCAACGATTTACCAAGGTGTCTCGTTTGAAAACATCCGCCTCGTGTTCCGCAAAGGTAAGATTGTGGAAGCGACTGCCAACAACACCAAGCGCCTCAACGAAATCCTCGATACCGACGGTGGGGCTCGTTTTATCGGGGAATTCGCCATTGGCTTCAACCCCCACATCCTCAACCCGATGCAAGACATTCTCTTCGACGAGAAGATTGCGGGGTCCTTCCACTTCACGCCAGGTAAGTGCTATGAAACCACCGACAACGGCAACGCGTCGTCGATTCACTGGGACATGGTGTGCATCCAACGTCCTGAATATGGAGGCGGCGAAATTCGTTTCGACGGTAAGGTGATTCGCCGCGATGGCTTGTTCGTGCCGAAGGCTTTGCAAAAACTGAATCCGGATTACTTGCTCAACCAAAAAGCGCGCTAAAATGGCTGCTCCTAAAAAGGCACGTAAGCCAACGAAGTCGACGCGTTCTCGTCTTCCTAAAAAAGCCGCCCCGCGGAAAGCCAAGGCTCCCGCCAAATTCAAACCGACGAAACTACCCGCAGTCGTTGCCACGGCTCCCGCGGAAGTGATCTCCACGCGCGTACCCGACACTTTAGAAGCTGGGCGCGTCGACAAAGTCTTAGCCCAACTGCTTGAAGGCGTCAGCCGCTCGCGGGTGCAAAAGGCTTTGGATTTACACTTAGTCAAGGTCAACGGCGTGGTCGCGGATCGCCGCACCGTCGTGCAAATTGGTGATGCGATTTCGCTCAGTTTACCTGAACAAGAAGAGCCGACGGCACGGGCGATTAAAATGCCAATCGAGGTACTCTTTGAAGACGCCCATCTGATTGCCATCAATAAACCCGCCGGCCTACTCACCCACCCCGTACAGGGTTCGGATGAGGTCTCGGTCGTACACGGACTTCTCCACTACACCAAGGGCAAGCTGGCTCCTGCTGGCGGTGCTCCACGTCCAGGGGTAGTACACCGACTGGACCGGGAAACGTCGGGCGTGATTGTCTTAGCTAAGACCGACAAGGCCTACCATGCCCTCGTGAGCCAATTCGCCGAACGCGTGGCGCAAAAGGAATATTTAGCGTTAGTAGACAAGACCCCTCGCCTCCTCTCTGGCTTGTGCGAAGCGAAGATTGATCGTCACCGCACGGTCCGCGTGCGCATGGCCGTGCGTGAAGATGGACGGGACGCTAGTACCGAGTGGCGCGTGGAAGAAAAATATGGAGCGCAAGCTGCCTTAGTGCGGGCCTTCCCCCATACGGGACGTACGCACCAAATCCGCGTGCACTTAGCTCACCTAGGTCACCCGATTTTAGGCGACCGCACTTACGGTAAATTTGATACGCCATTTTACACCGAGTGGCCCATGCCTCGCGTGATGCTGCACGCTCATCGCCTCACGCTCACGCACCCTCATACCGGTAAGCCCTTGGTGATTTCGGTCGAGCCACCCGCTGATTTTAAAGCCCTGCAAACTTGGCTGACGCAGAAGTATACCAAGAAAGTTTATTCCTCAACGAACTAAAGGATGTCTGGGCAGGGACGATGCTGCGTCATCGTCCCTTTTTACCGTTACGCGTAAAAACACCTTTCAGGATTTCACAATACTCACGTAGGACTTTGCCAGCGGACGTGATGGTAATCACGTCCCTACCCAAAACCTCACCCAGGTTAATACGCTAGGGTATCGGGTAGGGATGGCATTACCATGCCATCCGCTTCGCCAAGCGATGTCGGCTGCACATCCACACCCTGCGCAACGCACTCCAAGGAGGCTGACGCAGCAGCCGACCTACCCAGAATGAGTCGGGCGGCCGTGGTGACCTTCTGCCTTATGATGCTCGGGATGATCGGGCTCAATGTGTACCAAGACGGCAATGACTTCAGGGTGTAACCGCAAGATAGTCGCTTTAATCTGCGAGGCGATGGCATGCCCTTCGGCCACGGTGGCAGTGGGTTCTACCTGTAAGTGAAAATCTACTTCATACCGATCGCCTAAACGACGAGCCCGAAAGGCGTGAAACCCCTTCGCTCCCGGAACTTCAAAAATATGCTCACTCAAATCCTTTAAGACCCCTTGTGCAGGAGCCGTATCCATCAAGTCTTCGCAGGCCCCTTTAAACAACCGAATCCCCTCGGCCCCCAACCAACCCGCGAGCACCAATCCGACGACTTTATCTAATAGCACCAGCGAGGGCGAGTAGTGAGCTAATAACACCGCAATCAGCGCTAACAATGAACCCACCGCATCGGCCCGGTGATCCGTCGCACTGGCCATCAAAAGACTCGAGCCCAGCTGCTTGGCTTGGCGTTGAGCGTATTGGTAAAAGGTTTCTTTAAGCACCAATGCAACGCCTGCCACCCACGCGGCGGCAATGCCGGGTACGGTGGTGGCCGTGCCGTTCATTAAGCCCGTAAGCGACGTCCAAGCCAAACCCACGCAAAACAAAATCACCAACCCCGAAATCAAACACGTGGCCAAAGTCGAGAAACGATGGTGACCATAAGGATGATCATCATCCTTGGGAATGTGGGCAAAATTTAAGCCAATTAAAACCGCAAGGTCGCCAGCAATATCGACCAAAGAATGAATTCCATCCGCCAACAAGGCTTGCGAAGAAGCCATCAGGGCCACCGCCAGTTTAATTGCCGCCAAAACGGCATTGAGTGCAAAACTCCAGACCGTGATCCGGACGCCTCTTTGCTGGAGTTCACTCATCGTACTTTACCCGTGTTGGCCCGAATCAGGTCCGCATCGGCTTCCCAATCGATTTTAACCCATTGCGCCGAAGCTACAGCAGGATTCTGCGACAAGGAAGTGATAAACCCAGGGACGTTTGCCCAGGGAGCACTTCCAGATTGCTTCAGCCATGAACGGAGCGAAAGCAGGGCTTGCTCGGGATGGCCCGAGACCTCCTGAGCGGCTTCGCCGCCAGGCGACGTCACTTCGGTGGCCTTATGCCCAGGCCGTAGGGTCAACTGCACGCGATCGGCGTAGGCAAACAAATAGGACTTCACGGGACCCGCTTCAGCAAGCGGCGTTCCCAGGTCATACGTCTCCGTAATCCACAAATACTCCTCCGGCAATTCGCGACCCTGGGCATCGTAATGGCGTGAGCCGCCCGTGACCACTTCGCGGATTTGCGCCGTCGGCGTAGTCGTCACCTTCGCAAATAAAACATAATGACCGTAGAAACCTTTATGGGTCACCGCATAGTCATACATCATCGGAGGCAGGTGCAAGGCCGTGCGCACCTGGCGAAGCTGGTCTTGCTTTTCATGACCGCAAGAACGACCTGCGAGGAGGATGCCGACACCCATCATCGCCCCGACTAAAAAAACGACAAATCGTTCACGCTGACCCATGTCACTTATCTGACAAAGAATCCTGATAGCGCAAGGAGAAGCCTTTTTAAGGTCGATTTGTCATTGGAAAAGCAGGCAACCTAGGCCAAAACTAGGCTATGATTACCGCCAAGGTAGAAACTCGGGTTCGCTTTGCTGAAACAGATGCTATGGGAGTCACCTACCATGGTAATTACCTGCCTTGGTTTGAAATGGCACGCGTCGCCTTGCTCGACCAAGTCGGTTGCCCCTACCGCGAACTCGAAAAGGAAGGCTACCTGCTCCCCGTGCTCGAAACGGGTCTGAGTTATCACCTGCCCTCACATTTTGACGACCGCCTCCAAATCACCGTCGAGCTGCGCGAAAAGCCCAGTGCACGTCTACGCTTACACTACCAAGTACATCGCGGGACAGATTTAATCGTCGATGGGTTTACGGTACACGCTTTTGTCAATCGTGCCTTCAAAGCCCAGCGTCCGCCCGAAAACCTGACTCAAGCCTTCCAACGTTACTTCTCATGAAAATCGAATCCATGGCCCTCGGCCCCGTCGCGACCAACACCTACTTGGTCACTTCGCCCGATGGTAAAACCTGTGTAGTCATCGACGCTCCCAAAGGTGCCGCCGCCGCGCTGCTCCCCATCATTCAACAGCGTGGTCTCAAACTGACCCACCTCCTCATCACCCATGGTCACTGGGATCACACCTGCGACGCCTACCACTTTGCCCAAGCGGGGGCATCCGTGATTGCACACCGCGATGACGAAGTGCTGATTGAGCAGATCGAGAAATTTCGAGCCCGCTACCAATCCTTCCTGCCCATGCTAACAGACGATGATTTCCGGGCTGTCAAAGTCACCCAGTGGGTAGACACGGGCGACTCGGTCGACGCCGCAGGTTATCACTTCGAGGTGCGTCACGTGCCCGGTCACTGCCCTGGCAGCATCTTACTTTACGTGGCCGAGGCCAAAATCGCTTTTACAGGAGATGCCATTTTCGAAGGTTCCGTCGGACGCACCGACTTACCCAACGGCAATTGGCCGCAGTTGCTAAAATCCATTCGCGAACAAATTTACACCCTGCCAGACGATACGGTGTTACTCCCCGGACACGGCGGCAGCACGAGCGTGGGGCAAGAGAAACAAACCAACCCCTACGCCCGACCTTAAGTGACTGCGCCCTGCCCTTGGTTGCCGCCTGCGGGCGATGTGGCGCTGTCTTGGCGAGATTTGGCTGCTTGGCGAGAGGACCAAGGTGAGACCTTCTACCTGAATTGTCTGACCTATGGACAACAGCTATGGCTTAAAAACCTCCCCGCCCGGGCCCTCTTAGCGGTCGACCGGGCTCTCTTTTCCAACGTCCCTGCCTCGGCCCCCTGTCTCAAGGATTACCCGCTTCCCTACGCCACGATTGCCTGGATGGTGCAACAGCCCACCGAGCATTTTACTGGCAACGCCCGCGTGCATTATCAGCACCTCGCCGACCGCGTCCGCGGACCCCAGGCAGGTCTTATCCGCTGGCGAGCTTGGGCCGCTTGGGCCGTGGTGTGTAAGGCTAACTCCAAGTTAGATCGCGACGAACGACACCTCGTCCGTGAACCCAGCGTAGAAGACATCGCCCACGGACTCGCTCAACACGGACACCCGTCAGAAGCTAGTCAGTGGCAACAAGTGCTCGGGAAACTTTAAGGACCGACTTGCACGGTGATGGCGACGTCGACGCCATTCACGCCCGCGATATGTTTCGTCTCTCCAGAGCGCAAACTCACCACGGTGCTAATCTCACTCGCCGTGGCTTCGACGACGGCCTTGTAAAGGGGCAACTCCTGGCGGAACTTACCTTGCGAAATTAAGAGGACCTGCCGCGACTGATTAAACGCTTCGATTTTCCACCCGTCAAACGTGCGCCCAATCGTGACCCATTGGCGATTACCATGGGCATCTTCGAGCGAGAACAAACCATCCGAAGGAGAAAAGGAATGGAAAACAGGTAAACCCTCACGACTCCCCGTGCTCACAACATCATCACGATTCCAACCGCCTTTAAAACGACGACGCTCGGATTTATTATCTCCTCCAGCGGCTGCTTTGCCGTCCGTTTTATCATCAGCCTTAGGATCAGGCGCTTTGGAGTTTTGTAAGGAGTGAAACGCTAAGTTCACAACGCCGTCGGCACCAATCGTCGGCGAAAAAGTTAAGTCAATGGATTCACTCGGTTTACCAGAAGCATCAGGCTTGCCTTGAATCTGGACTCTACCTTCAGCTCCAGAAGGAACCGTCACCATGGGTGCACTGAGGACTTCGCTTTTACCATTCTCATCCTGCTTCGTGAAAACCGCACGGATTCTTACGGGCAAATTCGAAGGCGGAGGCACGGGCTGGGCCGACGTGACCGCTTGAGGAACGGGTGCAGAGGCTTCAGCTGGAGGCGGGGCTTCTTGCGCCAAGAGACTCAGGGCGAGACCGTGTAGAAGAAGACCTCGGACAATCATGATGAAGGGGTATGCAAATTAAAACCCCAAGTGAACCCGGAAGTTCCTAAAAAGTCCTTAGAGCTTACGGAAAATCAACGAGGCATTATGCCCGCCAAAGCCTAAGTTATTCGAAATAGCCACCCGAACTTGGCGCTTTTTAGCCACATTCGGGGTGTAATCGAGGTCACAATCAGGGTCCGGGTTTTCGTAATTAATCGTCGGCGGAATGACGCCATGATGGATCGCCAGGCAGCAAACTGCGGCCTCGATACCACCCGCCGCCCCGAGGAGGTGGCCGGTCATGGACTTCGTCGAAGAAATCGAGAGCTTGGTCGCTGCTTCCCCAAAGGAACGCTTAATCGCCAACGTCTCACAGCGATCATTAATCGGCGTGGAGGTGCCGTGGGCGTTGATATAATCCACTTCAGATTTATCGATGCCGGACTCTGCCAAGGCACGATTCAAGCACAAGGCAAGGCCTTTGCCTTCTTGGTCTTGGCCCGTGATGTGGTAAGCATCGCAGGTGGCACCGTAGCCAGCGAGTTCACAGTAAATCTTGGCACCGCGAGCTTGAGCATGCTCCAGCGTCTCAATCACGAGAACGCCTGCACCCTCACCCATCACGAAACCGTCACGCAGTTTATCAAAAGGACGCGAAGCCTTTTCAGGCGTGTCGTTGAAATCCGTCGACATCGCCTTCATGTTACAAAAACCAGCGTAACCGAGACGCGTGATGGCGGCTTCCGAACCACCCGAAAGCATAATATCCGCATGACCATCGCGGATGTGGCGCAAGGCTTCACCGAGGGCATGCGAGCCCGAGGCACAGGCCGAGACTACGCCGAAATTAACTGACTTCGCCTGGAACTCGATGGCCACAACGCCAGAAGCGATATTCGCAATTAAAGAGGGAATCGTGAAAGGCGAAACCCGCGAAGGGCCACGCTCCACGAGGATACGTGCTTGGTTCTCGATGGTTTCCATCCCACCAATACCAGAACCAATGATGACTCCGAAACGTTCAGAGTCGACCTTAGTCACATCTAGTTTGGCATCCTCGACAGCTAAACGCGACGCTGCGACCGCCATTTGAGTGTAGCGGTCATTGCGCTTGGCTTCCTTCGGATCCATGAACTTGGCAGGGTCGAAATCTTTGATTTCAGCACCGACCTTGGAGGGGAAGTCCGTGGGATCAAAACGCGTCAGGCGGCTAATGCCGGAGCGCCCCTTGGTGAGGGAATCCCAAAAAGTCGCCGCGTCCTGACCTAAAGAGGTCAGAGTGCCAATACCCGTGACGACGACGCGACGTTTTTTATTTTCAGTACTCACAGATGAGGGTCACTTGGACCCACAAAATTACTTCGTGGCGTTGGCCTTGATGTAGGAGATCGCATCACCGACCGTCTTCATCGAGGCTGCCTTGTCTTCGGGAATCGACGGGATGCCGAATTCGTCTTCGAAGGCCATGATCATTTCCACCAAGTCAAGGGAATCGGCCTTCAGGTCACCTTGGAAGGTGGCGCTGTCGGTCAACTGGTCTTGGCTAGCACCCAGTTGCTTTTCGATGATGTCCTTGACGCGTTTTTCGATATTTTCAGGCATAGGAAAGGGTTTTTGAGTGTTTTCTCGGTGTCAGATAGCCATCCCACCGTCAACCGAAAAGACCTGCCCGGTGATATATCCCCCCTCTTCAGAGGCTAAATAATCCACCATAGCAGCAATATCGGTCACTGAGCCAAAACGACCTAGTGGGATAAAACTGAGGATTTTTTGCTTAATCTCGTCCGAAAGCTCGGCCGTCATGTCCGTGGTGATGAAACCAGGGGCGACGGCATTAGCCGTGATAGCGCGGCCTGAGAGCTCGCGTGCCAACGTCATCGTCAAGCCATGTAAACCAGCCTTGGCGGCGGCGTAGTTAGCTTGACCCGCATTACCTTGCACCCCGGTGACCGAGGAAATGCTGATAATCCGACCCCAGCGCTTGCGAGTCATAGGGCGGACCAATCCTTTAACCCAATAGAAAGCGGAAGAAAGGTTCGTCGAGAGGACTTCATTCCACTCCGTCTCGGACATAGCCATCACGAGTTTATCCCGGGTGATCCCTGCGTTGTTCACCAAAATTTCGACCGCACCGTACTCGGCAATGATTTGTTCGCAGGCTTTAGCGACGGCCACGGGGTCGGCGACGTCCACTTGGTAAGCCTTGGCCTTTTGACCCTTATCTAAAATCCCTTGGGCCACGGCGACACAGGTGTCAGACTTCGACACGCACAAGACCGTATGGCCATGAGCGGCTAAGCGTTCGGCAATCGCTTTACCAATGCCACGGCCGGCTCCGGTGACTAAAGCAACGCGCGGTTGATGCGTAAGGTGCATTGTGGAATGATGTGGGAGAAAAACCTTAAAGTGGCAAGTGGCGAAAATAAGGGCACTCAGTAAACGTCGCGCTGATAACGGCCGTCTTGCTTTAGCTGTTTCACCCACGCCACCGCGGCCTCAGGCGTCATACTCCCCTGCTCGGCGACGATCCGGTGCAACATCGCATCAACATCCTTGGCCATGCGCTTGGCATCACCGCAAACATAGAAATAGGCCCCGCGTTGCAACCAGCGCCACAATTCGACGGCCTGCTCCAACATGCGATCTTGGACGTATACCTTCGCCGCTTGATCGCGTGAGAAAGCGATATCGAGACGCGTTAAGATACCCTGCTTTTGATAGTCAGCCCATTCCGAAGCATACAGGAAATCGTGTTCCTGACGTTGATCGCCAAAGAACAACCAATTGTCGCCCTTCGCCCCACGAGTAGCGCGATCCATCACAAAACTCCGAAATGGAGCCACGCCTGTACCAGGCCCAACCATGATAACAGGCATCGTGTCATCCGTAGGTAAACGGAAGTGCGAGCTCGTCACAAAGACGGGCAACGCCGGCTGCTGTAAGGGCGCCCGGTCAGCCATGAAAGTCGAGCACACGCCCTCGCGTTGACGTCCATTGGTCTCGTAACGCACCACCGCGACCGTGAGATGAATTTCGTCGGGATATTTGGCGGGCGAGGAAGCAATCGAGTACAGACGTGGCATGAGGCGACGTTGAACCTCGATGAGTTCTTGGGCACTCACGCGGGCCGAGGGGAACTCGACGAACAAATCAATGAAGGCGCGTTCTTCTAACCAGGCTTTTTTCTTTTCAGGATCAGCCTCAGCAAGGCGTGCTGCCAAGAGAGCCTTCTCGTCGGCATTCGTCGCCCGGTCATGAAGTAGCTGTACGAATTTATAAGTCGGACCGTTCAACGCGAGGCGTTGATTCAGGGCGGCACGGAGCGTGATGGGGGCCGGGTCCTTGGGAATTAAAATGGACTCTTCGCCGGTGAAGCCAGCGGCGGACAAGAGGGCTTGGACTTCCTTGGGATTGTTTGTCGGAAATACGCCAAGCGAATCACCGCATTCGTAAGTGAGACCACTCCCTTGCAACGACACTGCAAAGTGCTGCGTGTCCTTTTGGCTTTGCGGAGAACTCAAGCGACGACGGTCCACCAAAGCAGCCAAGAACGGGTTATTCTTATCGTAAGGAGCGGTCATAGGAAGCCCCTAACAATGACTAATTTCGCCCGCAGGCAACAAGGGTATTTTTAAATCACTTCCAAACTTTAACCCAATCCACCTCAAAATCATCGGGCAATTTGGCGGGGACTAAGTCTTTGGATTCAAAGTCCGAAACCCAATGCCCCAGCGTCACAACCATAGGCTCCTTCGCCTCAATTTTATCCATCTTATGAATGACGCGGTCGTTAAAATACCAAACCACACTGCGCTCATTCCACAGCATACCGTAGGTGTTAAACTTCTTCGTCGTTTGCCCAGGCGTCAGACTCAAACCCGTTTTCGGTGGACGCAATTCACGGACGCCATGACTATCCGCAATCTTGGCCCAAGCGCTGACACGGTCCTCCCCAAAGCACTCGTAATAAAGCGCGGCGGCAGGAGCTGGAGTTTTATCTAAATTCTTTACCACAAAAGCCCCGTGGTGGCCTTTCGTACCATTGAACCGCACCGAGGCTTCAAAGTAGCCCTGCACTTGGCTAAACTTATCGCGAGTACTTAAACCCGAACCCTGCCAACCATCAGGGCGTTGTTTTAAACTGATGACCAATTTACCCCCTTTCAGCGTAATCGGTTCTTTATTACCTTCATAAGTCCATTTCGTTTCGTCGAGCGTGTCCCCGTTGAAATCATCGCTGAACACGACCTTCATCGCGGACGAAGGAGGGTTGGCCCAGACTGCCGCGGTGACCGTTAAAAATGATAATAATAAAGCACGCATGGGGAGTGAGTGAATTTATAGCTCAACGAAAAGTGCGGGGTGACACTCTGCTGAGACTAAGTGACCAAACCTAAAAATCAAGCACTCGGGAGGTGCTTAATTTTCGAAAATAAGGTCGATTTCCTTGCGGGAAAGGGGGCGGCAATCACCGACCGGCATCTTACGTAAAACGAGAGCCCCAATTTGAAAACGCCGGAGCATTTTGACGTGGAAACCGAAAATCTCAAACAAGCGGCGGATTTCGCGCTTCCGACCTTGATCTAAGTGAACCTCTAAATGGGCAGGGTCGTCGGGCAAACGGATGACTTTGCGGAAACGAAGTTTCTCTCCTTCCTCCATCGCCCCCTTCAGCAACCGTGGGGTTAACGTAGGGTCGTAAGCTCGATTTAAAATGACCTCGTAGCGCTTCATGACGCCATGCGACGGGTGCATGACCCGATTCGCTAAATCTCCATCATTCGTCAGGAGCAATAAACCTTCTGAGTCTTTATCTAAACGACCGACGCAAAAGAGGCGCAAGTGACCGTACTCGGGAGGCACCATGTCGAACACGGTTTGTCCACCATGGCTATCGTCATTGGTGCACAAAAAACCCCGTGGCTTATTCATCATCAAAACGACCGTGCGATCCAGAGGCTTGATCAATTGACCACGGCAACGCACTGCATCGCTAGCCGGGTCTACGGGCTGCCCAACCGCCGCGACTTTGCCATTAATCGTCACTACCCCTTCAGCCACCAGTCGTTCAGCTTCACGACGGGAACACACCCCCGCTGAAGCGAGGAACTTATGGATGCGCATGGGACCTTCTTCAGACACACCCTACCCTTGGAGTCTTTTTGGTCCGAGGGCGAGATAATCAATACATCCGACGCGAAGAACTTTTCTCGCCCTCGGGCAAGGACTCGTTTACACCCCAATCCACTCTTATGCGACTCATCGATGGTAATGCGATTGCCCAACAGGTCCTCAACGAAGTCAAAGCCCGCGTGAGCCAGCTTGCTCCCACGGTCCCACAAGTAGCCTTCGTCCGCATCGGCGAAGACCCCGCCTCGGTCTCTTATGTAACTAAGAAACAGAAAACCGCGGCCGAAGTTGGCATTCAAGCGACGTTAAAAGTCTTTCCCGAAACCGTCACGCAAGCCGAGCTCTACGCCCACCTCGATGCCTTAAATGCGGACAAGAACGTACACGGGATTTTAATTCAAGCCCCCCTCCCCAAACATTTATCTGAGACCGACGTCTTTAATCGCGTCCACCCCTCAAAAGATGTCGACGGCTTTAGCACCCAAAGTATCGGTCGCTTAATTCAAGAAATCCCCGGAGCGTTCGCTGCTTGCACCCCTGCGGGTGTCATTGAACTGCTTCGTCGCTCTGGCGTTGCCACGGCGGGCAAACACGCGGTGGTCGTGGGTCGTTCACTCATCGTAGGTAAACCCGCGGCAGCCCTGCTGCTCGCCAAAGGGTGTGATTGCACGGTGACTGTGGCACACTCTCGCACGCAAAACCTCGCCGCCTTGGTACGCCAAGCGGACATCATCGTCGCTGCCATCGGCAAACCCCATTTCATCAAAGCCGACATGGTTAAAGACGGAGCGGTGGTCATCGACGTCGGCATCAATCGTATTCCTGATGCCACCAAGAAAACAGGTTACCGCATTGTTGGGGATGTCGATTTCGAAGCGGTCGCGCCTAAATGCGAAGCCATCACCCCTGTCCCTGGCGGCGTGGGCCCGATGACGGTGGCGATGTTAATGAAAAACACCTTGGAAGCCTGCGAACGCGCTCAGCCTCGTGCCTAACCCCCCTCCCATTCCCGCCGCGCCTGCCGGCTACTGGCGTCGCACCTTTGCGTGTTTAGCCGACATCATCCCGTTGATGATTTTAGGCTGGGTGGCGGCTAAATGGCTCGCAGGGCCAGAAGAACTGGCGGCCCTGAAACGCTCCGATGAATGGATGCACCACTTCATCGATCAGTACCTCCGGGCACTCCAAGGCAACTCCCCGCGCGATTTACAAGCCGTTATGGACATGGCGATGCATCCCCAAGAAAAAGACATCGAAGCCATCGCACTTTGGGGCGAATTCCAAGGCACCGTCTCTTTCTTTGTCATGCTCTTAGGGCTGACGTTTCAAGAGTGGCTCATGCAAGGCCAGTCTTTGGGCAAACGCATCCTGCACATCCGCACCGTGGATGTCATTTTCCAAAACCCACCAACCTTCGTCGGGTGCCTCTTACGCTCCGCTTGGAAAGCAGCTTTCTTCACCCTACCTAACCCGATCACGATTGTGCTCGGTATTATTAATTTTCACTTACCCCTCTTTAGGCGCGACGGCCGCACGTGGCACGACCTTTGGAGCAAGACCCAAGTCGTAGTCGAAAGCTAAGCCTACGCTTTAGTTTTAGGCACAAAAAAGCCCCGGGTTTACCGGGGCTTTGTCATGAAGGGCGACTTAACCTTGGCCGCCTTCGCTGTCGCCACCGCGCTCGCGGAACGGACGGCGCTCAGGACGAGGGCGATCCATGGGCTTAGTGCTGGGCGTATACTCGCGACCTTCTTTTTCGGCAATCGCCGCACGACGGGAGAGACGGACGCGACCCTTATCGTCGATGCCAACGCACTTCACGATAATTTCGTCGCCCAACTTCACCACGTCTTCAACGCGATCAACGCGCTGATCAGCTAATTCCGAAACGTGCACGAGACCTTCTTGACCAGGTAAGCATTCCACGAAGGCACCAAACTCCTTCACCGAACGCACAATGCCTTTATAGGTCTTGTTGATTTCGATTTGGGCGGAGATGAGGTTAACTTCATTGACGGCACGAGCCAAAGCTTCGCCATCGGTGGCAAAGATCGTGACCCAACCAGAGTCGTCTTGGTCGATATCAATTTGGCAACCGGTATACTCGGTGATGCGCTTGATATTTTTGCCGCCAGGACCAATCAAGGCACCGATTTTGTCCGAAGGAATCTTCATGCGGTGCGTGCGAGGGGCACAGGACTTCAATTCTGGACGCGTGCTTGGCATGGTCTTGGACATGACGTCCAAAATCTGGTCGCGGGTGGTCTTGTTTTGATAAATCGCTTCCTTGGCGATTTCAATCGGCAGACCGTGGATCTTTAAGTCGAGTTGGAAAGCCGTGATGCCTTCGCGCGTACCACAGACTTTGAAGTCCATGTCGCCGTAGTGGTCTTCCGCCCCGATAATATCCGTCAACACGCGGTGACGTACAATCTTACCGGACTGCTCTTCGGTGACTAAGCCGCAGGAGATGCCAGCGACGGGAGCCTTGATGGGCACACCGGCGTCTAACAAGGCCAAGGTACCACCGCAAACCGAAGCCATAGAAGTCGAACCATTCGACTCCATGATTTCCGAAACCAAGCGGATGGAATAAGGGAAGTCTTGCTCGGAAGGCAGAATGGAGAGCAACGCACGCTCTGCCAAATTACCGTGACCTGTCTCGCGACGGCTGGTCATCCCGAAACGACCCGTCTCACCTACGGAGAACGGCGGGAAGTTGTAGTGCAAGATAAAGGACTTCGTTTTCGGACCGCCGGTGATGGCGTCCACTTCTTGAGCGTCTTTCGACGTACCGAGCGTGGCCAACACGAGGCCTTGAGTTTCGCCACGTTGGAAGATGGCCGAACCGTGAACGCGAGGTAAGACATCGACTTGGCAGGAGATCGGACGGAGGTCCTTGGTGCCACGACCATCGGCGCGTTGGCCTTTTTCAATGATAGCATTGCGATAGACCTTCTCTTGTAACTTTTCGAAAGCCATCTTGATTTGACGGCCATCGAAAGCCTCACCGAGCTCGGCTTGGCAAGCGGCTTTGGCCTTCTCGACCACGGCCTTGACGGCGTCGCCACGTTCTTTCTTCGAAGCCAAGAAAATCGCCTTCTGGAGTTGTGCACCTTCGGCCGCCACTCGTTCGCAAATGGCTAAGGCACGAGGCTCACACACCACGAGGGGGAATTGACGCTTAGCCTTGGCACAGAGAGCCGCCAAACGACGTTGGGCCGCGATGATAGGCTGGATGGCACGATGGGCAAACTCGAGAGCCGCAATGAAGTCAGCATCCGAAATTTGGTCAGCCGAACCTTCGATCATCATCATGTCGTTTTCATTACCGACGTAGATTAAATCGAGGTCCGAGTTGTATTGTTCTTCGTGCGTCGGATTGACGACGAATTGACCGTTGATGCGACCAACGCGCACGCCTGCAATCGGGCCATTCCAAGGAATGTCCGAGCAGAGCAAGGCAGCCGAAGCGCCGTTCACCATCAAGATATCGGGGTCATTGATTTGGTCAGCCGAGAGCAGCAAACCGATCACCTGGACTTCATTTAAGAAACCTTCAGGGAAGAGCGGGCGCAACGGACGATCGCACAAACGCGACGTCAGGATTTCTTTATCCGTGGGCTTACCTTCGCGACGGAAATAACCGCCGGGGAAGCGACCTGCGGCCGCAAACTTCTCGCGGTAATCCACCGTGAGGGGGAAGAAGTCTTGGTCAGGCGAACGTAAATCTTCGGCTGCCGTCGCGGAGACGAAGAGCGTCGTTTCGCCCTTGCTGATAGTTACCGAACCATTGGCCAGACGTGCCAACGATCCCGTGCTGATGGTGATACCGAGTTCGTCGATGGTCACCGAGTGTTGTTGTTTCATGTTGTTTTTTGGATTGTGCTAAGCGGAATTGCTCAGCGATTTTTGGGTTATGGTGGAAAAGGGACGTCCCAGCACTGGGCTGGGACGCATCGTAAACCTTCACCCTGTAGGGGCGGAGGGTTTACTTACGAAGATTGAGTTTACCAATCAGGGCGTTGTACCGGTCGAGGTCAGTCGCCTTGAGGTAATTGAGCAACTTGCGACGACGGTTCGTCAGCATGATCAGACCACGACGCGAGTGGAAGTCCTTGCGGTGTGAGCGCAAGTGTTCCGTGAGGTGATTCACGCGAGCGGTGATGAGGGCGACTTGCACTTCAGGGGAGCCGGTGTCTTTGGCACCCTTTTGGTGAGTCTTAATGATATCCGACTTGTCGATAGACATAACTGTGTGTGGTGAGTTTGGGTTTTTGGAGGGGGTCGACTTGGGAATTGTTCCCGAAAGCCCCGCCGGAAGGCCAGGCTCTCCGTCTGTAACAAGCTTGCACTTGCCGACCAGCGTGAGAAGGGCTCCGCCCCTCTCCCTAACGAAGTTGACCTTTGGAAATGACCAACTCCCCCCGACATAGCAAGCCGGAAAGATAGGACCCAACGCACGGTCTTTTTACTTAAATCTTTAAGAAAGGCTATCCCCTACCCACGCCTCCCCGCACTGGCACGCAGGCGATAAGTCCAGAGTAGTCCATTGACTTACAGCTGGGGCGAAAGTGATAGTAGGGGCATGGATAACCTTGGCTCAGCCGATCAACCGCACTTAACCGGTGCCGAGCGTAGTAAATTACGGAGCCTAGCCCAAAACCTGGATCCCAAGGTCTTTGTGGGCAAAGGCGGCGTCAACCCCAGCATCGCGAAATTGCTAGAAGAAGCTTTCAAGAAAGCGGACTTAATCAAAGTACGCTTTACCGCCGATCGCGATACAATGGCCCTCCAAGCCCAAGAATTAGCCAAGTTAACGCAGAGTGAAGTCATCGGCAGCGTCGGACGTACGGCCACTTTCTTTAAACTCGGAAAACACTAGCCGTCCGATGGACTCCGCCCGCTTCCAAGCTTTAAATGTTGGTTATTTGGAAAGGGTTGAAACGGCCCTGCGCACCCTAACGCCTGCGGCGACCACGCGACCCGCCCGCCTCCACGAGGCGATGCGCTATTCCTTAGAAGCAGGTGGCAAACGCCTACGCCCGGTCATCTGCCTCGCCGCTGCTGCCGCCTTTAAATCCAATACGTCCGCCGAGCCCGCCGCGGTGGCCTTAGAGTGCATTCACACGTACTCGCTCATCCATGACGACCTCCCCTGCATGGATAATTCGGACCTACGACGCGGGCGACCTTCTTGCCATAAAGCGTTTGATGAAGCGACGGCGTTGCTCGCTGGCGATGCCCTCCTGCCACTTGCTTTTCAGGTTCTGACCCAAGGCTACGCTACGCAACCCGCTTTGGCCACCAGCCTGATTGATGAACTAGCCCACGCCGCTGGGTCCACTTTACTCGTGGGGGGACAAACCGAAGACATGGGTGGCTTGACGGCAGACCGTCACCCAGATCGTTTAGAATTCATCCTGCTGGGCAAAACCGCCGCCATGCTGAGTGCCTCGTTCTCCATGGGTGCCATGGTAGGTGGGGCATCGAAAGCTGACATCGCAGCCTTTCGTCAAGCAGGGCAAGCAGCCGGCATTGCATTTCAATTAGTTGACGACCTTTTGGACCTTTCCGCCGATGCTGCCACGTTGGGTAAACCGGTGGGAGCTGATGCCCAAAATCAAAAATTCACTTATACTTCCTTGCACGGTGTGCCTGCTACAAAAGCGCGTATCCAAACGCTCACCACCGAAGCCCTAGCTCACTTAGCTGGTACTTCCGGTGAAGTAGATTTTTTGACCACCTTGGTGCTTCAAATGGCCGACCGCTCTAAATAATTAGTCGTCCGTGCGCCGGCACAACTTAGGTAATTGTTCAGGCAAGAAGGCGTAATAAAGCCCAATCCAAATCCGCCAGGCTAAGTTGTGGATGAGGAAGGGTAAAATCAGAGCGGCCCCGACACTCAGCGTCACCGCCGTCTTGCCAGTATACCAATCCCAATGATAGCCGAGCAGGATTAAAGGTAAGACCCCAAAAACAATCAGGCCATAATTCCAAACAATGGCTCCGAGGAAAAATCCGTCGCGACGTCGCAAGACCATGTGGCAATGTGGGCAGTCATCAGGGATATTCATCAACTGAAGCCCCTTGAAGCCAGTCTCGGTCCGCAGCATTTGATCGCAATTCACACAACGACCCCAAAATGAACGCCAAAAAATATCGCGGCGGAACTGCATAAGTTAGAACCTAGCAGGTTTTGCATCCCTGTAAAGACAAGGGCTAACCCGCTTGGGTTAGCCCTTGGTCCATCAAACTTAAGCAGAAGTTTACTCGGCAGCGGTTTCGCCTACTTGAAAACGCACAAAGCGTACCACGGAGACTTCTTCGCCGACTTTACCCTTCGCTTCGACGAGCAATTGCTGAATCTTCTTCTCGGGATCACGGAAGAACGACTGCTCTAACAAGCAGGCCTCAGCAAAGAACTTATCAACGCGACCCGAGACGATCTTCTCGAGGTTAGCCAATTGACCCTTCTTGCGCGTTTCTGCCGCAATCACTTGCTTCTCAGAAGTCGCAATGCGCTTTTCTAATTCAGCAATGGCTTCGGCGTTATTCGCAGCCTTTTGTTCAACTAATTGAGCCTTGTAGTCTTCGACCACACGCTTGGCTTCGTCGATCGCTTTATCGGCTTCCGACTTCGTGAACTCTGCGGCGATTTCGCGCTCCTTAGCCACCACGTCGGCCGAAACATCTTCGCGACGAACAAAGCGGGCGTTATTCGCGACGACTTGCATCGCCAATTGACGCGCCAGGTCAGCCACATCGGCATGGCCCGCGGCCGCTTGGGTCTTCAAGCCTAATTCGAGCAAGACGGCAATCTTGGCACCGGTGTGTACGTAAGCCGACACGCGGCCCACGCCCGAGGCTTCAAACTTCAAAGCGCGGGAGACTTTTAAGTTCTCACCAATCTTCAAAACTTGATCATTCAAGTAATCGTTCACCTTACGCGAAGCATCAGCGTGGTAAGGTTGCTCCAAGAGGTTATCCACGCCCTTAGCCGCAGCTTGGCTCACGAGGTCTTTTGCCAAAGCCACAAAGGCTTCGTTTTTGGCGACGAAGTCGGTTTCGCAATTCAGTTCCACGAGTACGGCCGAACGACCGTCCGTCGAAACTTGCACCGCCAAGATACCTTCGGAGGCCTTACGATCGGCCTTCTTATTGCGCGTGGCGACGCCTTTGATGCGTAAAATTTCAACCGCTTTTTCCATGTCCCCGGCGGCTTCCGTCAGGGCTTTCTTACAATCCATCAAACCTGCGCCAGTACGATGGCGCAGTTCATTGACAGTTTGAGCTGTAATCGCAGACATAGTAAAAAATATTAGAGATTACTTCGAAGACTTCCGACCACGGGAAGGCTTAGCAGCGGAACCTTCGCCCTCTTCGTCCTTCTCGCTGGCCTTGGTGAGTTCAGCAGAGAGTTCGACCTTAGGCTGAGCGACGTCACCATTGTTATTACGCTCAATGGGGATAATCGTCTTGCGAGGTTGGTTCTCAACCTTACGACGTGCCAAACCATTTTGGACGGCTTGCGTTAAAACTTCGATCACGATGCGAATCGACTTCGTGGCGTCGTCATTGCCCGGAATCGGGAACTTCAACAACGTTGGGTCGGAATTGCTATCGCAGAGACCAATCACGGGGATACCAAGGCGATTGGCTTCGTTCACGGCAATCTCTTCGAGCTTGGTGTCGATGACAATCATCGCCGCGGGTAATTCGCGGTACTCGAGGAGACCTTCAAAGTTGCGTTGCATACGAGCCATCTCGCGACGGACCGCGGCACCTTCTTTTTTGTGCATCTTGGCCAAGGAACCATCTTGTTCCATGCGCAAGTAGGTGCGGTATTTATCGAGCGAACGCTTGAGCGTTGCAAAGTTAGTCAACGTGCCACCGAGCCAGCGGTTCACGGCGAAAGGCATGCCAGTCGACTTAGCGGCTTGGCGGACGACCTCTTGCGCTTGAGGCTTGGTAGAGACAAAGAGGATTTCTTTGCCCTTGGAGGCTACATCTTCAAGGAAAGCCACACTGTCAGCGAGACACTTGTGGGTCTTTTCCAAGTCGATAATCGAAACACCATTGCGGTGGTCGAAAATAAACGGACGGGATTTGGGATTCCAGCGGCGGGTCTGGTGTCCGAAGTGGACGCCAGCGTCGAGGAGGTCTTTTACGGTGATGTTCATGGGAAAAACTTGGCTCCGTATCCCGTTTCCTGCCGAAGGAGGGGACATTGGATCAAAAAGGTTTACTGGTTTTGGGTTGGAAGTTTGAGGCAATCGGCGGTCGCTTCAAACAAAGGAAAACTTGTTCAAACAAGTCCCCTGACAATGTGCAAGCGGGAAAATCAACCCCCTACCCCACCTTTCAGACTGACAGGAAGCCTAAATACCCGCAGGTTGGCCTTTCGAAATGCTCTGGTTCTACCGCATTTTTTTCCTCCCTCTGCTCCTCCTGGCCTCCCCTTATTATGCTTGGAGAATGTTGCGACGGGGCGGTTATGGACAGGGATTTGGGCAACGTTTAGGCTTTTTCCCCCGCTTACCGGCCAAAAACCCAGCGAAGTCGCGAATCTGGGTCCAAGCGGTATCGGTCGGCGAAATCGAAGCCATCGGTCCCCTACTTAAACAACTCGCCGCCTCAGGTCAGGTCGAACTCGTCCTTACCACCACCACGAGCACTGGCTACGCCCTAGCTCGTCAGCGCTACAGCGACGTGACGCTCGCGATTGGCATCTTCCCCATCGACTTCTGGCTCTGCAGTGCAACGGCTTGGAGTCGGATTCAACCCGACAAAATCGTACTCGTCGAAGGCGAACTCTGGCCGGAACACTTACAGCAAGCGCGCGCCCATCACGTGCCCGCTTACTTAATTAATGGGCGACTCTCCGATCGCTCGTTTGCACGTCACCAAGCGTGGTCTAAATTCTCGAACGCCTTATTCCGTCGCTTTCATCTCATCGCCGCCAGCAGCGAAGAAGATGCACGTCGCTTTCGCACGTTAGGACTCGAGCCTATCGTCACGGGAAATTTAAAATTCGACGTCGCCACAACTGGGCCGCTCGAAATGTCAGCCAAACTGGCGTTACGGCAAAGCCTCGGTTTTGGCACCAATGCGAACACCGTGGTCATTTTAGGATCCTCAACTTGGAGCGGTGAAGAAAGCTTACTGATTGAAGCGTTGCAGAAACTGCGAGCGAACCACATCGACGCGCGCTTGCTCTTAGTACCCCGTCACTCCGAACGACGTGGCGAGATCATCGCAGAGCTCAAAGCCAGCGGGCTTGCATGGCATCAACGTTCCACCGGGACAGCAGCCCCAGCCGACACCCTCATTCATTTGGCCGACACCACGGGAGAGTTACGCGATTTAACACGTGCAGCGGATGTCGCTTACATTGGTAAAAGCTTAGCACCGCATGAAGGCGGGCAGACTCCGATTGAAGTCGCCGCGGCAGGCGTCGCCATGGTCTATGGCCCGCGCATGACAAATTTCCGTGATGCCTGCAAAGGGCTCGAAAACGCCCAGGCGGCCCGCAAGGTTACCAACGGGCAGGAAGCCATCACCGCCCTTACGGAACTCGTCGTCCACGCCGACCAACGCCTTGCCGCTGGCCAACGTGCCCTCACCTGGCACCAACAAAACCGCGGCGCCACCCACCGCACCCTCGAGTTAATTTTAGGGAAGTAAGGTTCTTACTGAGGCTGAAGTTAAATCAGCCTAAAGCGTCTAAATTATATTTATTATATAATTTCATTAGATAAAACTGAGTTCGCCATGGACGTAAACGAACTACGCAAGCGATTGGAACAATTGGAGGCCCTGCATCAGACGCTGGGGCGCGACCTCCAAGATTTAAAGGCTATGATAACGGAACATGAGGCTGCGGCTGTGCAAGTCTCCAAGCCCGAAACTCCTCGTACTCCAGAGCAGAGTGATGACGCCGATGCTGCCCTGCATCAGGCCAAACAAGCCCTGCTCGAGGGTTACAACGTCGCGAAACATGGTGGCAACGAACATGACCTCCTATGCTCCCTGATTGTCCGCATCCTCGAAGGCGAAGCTAGGGGCATGAAAGATTCCAAACTCGCAAAGGCCCGACTTGTAGCCTCGGACATGATTGAGCGCGTCGGCCTCCGGGCGGGCACACGCTTTGGCGGCAACAAGCTCGGCAAACTTTTTACCAAAAACATTCCTTTCACAAAGATTACCCGTATCAGCCGCGACCCTCAGTAAAACAATCGAGGCGATTACTGCTTGAGCAGATTGACCATGGCTTTGCCCATGGCTTCGCCAACGTCCATGTAGGTCTCGGCATTACCATTGTAGTGGCTATTCCCACTGCCACCCTTGGAGAGCGGGTGGGCATAAACCGTGGCGACGCTCCCCTTAAATTCAGGGTATTTACCGGTGGCACCGTCGACCGCTAATTGAGCTTCAAGGATTTTACCGAGATTACCCGCGGCACCTTTAACGGCCTCACCTTGCGTGGCTAAAACGAACTTAGCATCTGGTGCCGCAAAATCTTGACGTACCTGCTTAATGAAACGCACAAGATTCGACTCATACATGGCTGCGTGCCCCGCATTGCCCGCATCTTTCTCTCCCTGCCAGAAAAAGAATCCGACTACGACATACTTTGAAGCTCCAGGATAATGCTTGGGCAATTCCGCTAAAATCTTTTTCGCATTGGCAACGTCATCATCATACTGCTTGCCAGCATACCACTCTATCGGCTTGCCACTCTTGTCGACCCAAGGCGGTGGCTCCGTTGAAGTGCCCTTCGCAGCATCGGCAGTCCAGGAATCAGGGCGGTCCTTATAACCAGCATAGACCTTGCCCTCAAACAGGGTGCGACCACTTCCTGGTGGCAGTAAATCCCACCCCAGACTGCGATTACCGATGCAGCTTTTGAGCAACATCACGGGTTGCTCCAGCGCATCGCCGAGAGGATTACCGATACCATACTCAGGCCCCATCGTCTTGCCATTACCTGCCTTTAGAAATTCATCGTTAAAAATCTGCATCGCCCCGTTGCGACCATCCATAACCCGAACATAGCGCACCGTCCCCCGCTCCCGCCAATTACCATCAGCATCCACGAGGTAGGAATATTTTTTCTTGGTCTTCACCGCAAACTCCAACGAACCATCGGGCCCCGTAACCTTACCCAATCCGAGCATGTTCGACTGCCCTAGGAGGATGAAGACCTGCACGGGCTTCGTTAAATCCACCGGCTTCGCAGGCTCGGTAGCCGAAAGGCTAACGACCACGAGAACCAAAAGAATACGGCTTAAAACGCTCATGGCGAGGCTTGGAAGGGGCTACAAAGGTATACCTAAGGAAAATTACGAGGCAACTTAACAAACCACCAGATGGGAAAGCTAAGACCCTTCAACCGTTGGCTACACCAAAGGCTTTGGGGCTTAACCGCGATAGACATCCCTCAGCGTCCGCACTTCCTCGCGCAAGGCTCCACCTAAAATAATCGAACGGGCGAGTTGGGCTCCGGCTTCGGGATTCGCCGCTTTTTGGGCGATCCAAAGCGCCGCGCCCGCACTCAAACAAATCGTATCGAGTAAACCTTCGGAAACGCCGCCGACGAGTAAGTCGCTAAACATCGCTAGGTTTTCTTCTGGGGAGCCTCCACGCAAATCCGCCACGGTGCAGGTATTGAAACCAAAATCTCCCGGCAACCACACCGCGTCGATGGCGGCTAATTCGCCGCAACCTTTGACCCGAACTTCTCCTGCCGTGGTGATTTCATCCATACCGCCGCCGGCACGCGAGTGAGTGACTAAGCCCCGCTTCACGCCTAACTCATGTAAGGTTTTGGCTAAGGGCTCGACCCAGCGTTCATCGTAAACCCCGACCATCATGTGCGCCGGCTGTGCGGGATTGATCAACGGGCCGAGAACATTGAAAACAGTTTTGATACCCTGCTCACCGAGTTTTTTACGCACTGGACCAATCGCGCGAAAGGCAGGGTGAAAGGCCGGAGCAAAGAGGTAGCAGAAATTAGCACGAGCCAAGGCTTGGAGCATCTGAGCGTCCGTGGCCTCCAGTTGCACCCCTAAGCCAGCCAAGAAATCAGCACTGCCCGACTTCGAAGTGATAGAGCGATTGCCATGCTTGAGCACGGGCACCCCCGCGGCAGCGACAATCAAGCCGCTGACCGATGAAATGTTAAAACTGCCCGAGCGATCACCCCCCGTACCCACAATATCAATCCCCCGTTGCGGCCAATCACCCCAGGCGACTTGACGGGCCAAACTTCGATAAGTTTGGGCAAAGCCCAAAACTTCTTCGGCGGTTTCACCCTTGCGAGCGAGAGCTAATAAAAAGGTCTCCTTGTCCGCATCGCTTACGTCTGTGCCTACCAAAGCTTTAGCCGCCCAAGCGGCCTCGGAGACTGGCAAAGAACGCGAGGCTTGGAGGTCTTGGATGAGTTTGGCGAAGTCCATCTCTACCCACTATTAGCCACAGAGTGGGACAAGGGGACAAGGGGAATTTCCTCACAAGGGGTTTGCATCCCCACGGTTTCCGCTTAGGTTGAGTGGTATGCACGACGGCGATATGCCACATGGCGAGTTCGATGGTTCGGGTAATGCCTCTTGGGGTGAAAAGGATTGGACGGGGTACTTACAGCGTAATGACCAAGAAATCGCCCGCTTTTTAGCGTGCTACCAAGAAGCCCAAGCTCAGCCCGACCGTCTCGACGTTGCCGCCCGCAACATGGGCTGGGAAAATGCTGACTGGGTTCCAGGTGATGGTGCCGAGGAGGCCGCCGAGGAAGCAGAAGATAAACCGGACCTACCCTACTGCATCCACCAACACCCGGTGTACATCGTTTGCCGGGCGTTGAGTGTGCAACTGAGTCGCTCCTTCCAAAAAATTTGTCGCGATAACCTCGTAGAGATTCCCGCACCCGTGGCAGCGGACATGATGCTGGGACTCAGCGATACCCAACATCAGATGATCATGGCTATCAATGCGACGGACACGGGCGACCTGCCCCTCGCCTTGGTGCACATGAAGCGTGCCTTGGTATCGATTAACTTCTCCATCGGTCTCGCGACCCAACTGCCAGAAGTCGTCAAGCCAACCTCCTTGGCCACCATCCAAGAAATCGAGGCCATCTTGTTTGATTTACGCGAAGTCTGCTTGCGCGTGATGGCCGACTGTCGGTGGGATGGCTCGCGCGGTTAAGCCTTACGGTCGTCGCCTCGCTCCATGTGCTGAATGAGTTTATCACTAAACTCTTTCGCAGAGTCATGCCCCATCGCACGCAACGCTTGCACCATCGCAGCGACTTCAACCAAGCGAGCCATGTCTCGACCCGGACGCACGGGAATCGTCATGTGCGGCACCTTGCGTCCTAGGATCTCAAAAGTCTCAACCTCTAAGCCCGAGCGCTCTTCGTCCATACCTGGTTGCCACAAAACAAAGGTCACCACGAGGTCGACGCGTTTTTCGCGACGTACGGAACGAACCCCAAAAATCGAGACGACATTGATAATGCCAATGCCGCGACATTCCATGTAGCCACGATTGAGTTCCTTTGAAGTGCCTTGTAACTCGCGATCGCCAATCAACGTCACGATCACAAAATCATCCGCTACTAAGGAATGACCGCGTTCAATTAAGGCTAAGGCACATTCGCTCTTACCAACCCCGGAGGCCCCGCGGAGCAACACCCCGACCCCTTTGATATCCACCAAGGTAGCGTGCAGGTTGGTACGGGGCGCAAATTTCTCTTCGAGTAAAACGGTCGCTTCGGCGGAAAAATCTTTCGACTTCAATTGTGTGCGAATCAGCGGCACGCGATGATGGTCTGCCAAACGCACCAAAATCTCATCCACGGGCAAGCCGCGCGAAATCACCACCGCCGGAATCTTCTTCGCAAATACATCCGATAAAAGTTTCTCCCGCAACTCAGGTGGCTGATCCGAAAGGTAAGCCATTTCCCCCGCACCAAACAACTGGAGGCGGCGGTAAGCAAATTCTTTAAAATACCCTGTAACCGCTAAAGCGGGGCGATTCAAAGACTTCTCCGAAATAATATTATCTAAACCGGCTTCACCCGCTAAGAGCTCCATCTGGAGCATCTGACGGAAGGAATCAAAAAATTCCCGGACCGAAACAGACTCCGGGCGAGTCTCTGGAGCATGAGAAGCCATCTGGAATTAGAGTTTAAAACCTTCGCCCAAGTAGTGTCGACGACTTTCGGGATTATTGACGATTTCTTGTGGCGTGCCGGATACTAAAACCCGCCCTTGGTGAATCAAATAAGCCCGGTCGACAATCGAAAGCGTTTCACGGACATTGTGGTCCGTAATTAAAACCCCAATACCACGGTCCTTAAGGCGGCGCACAATGGCTTGCACTTCAGCCACCGAAATAGGATCCACGCCGCTAAAGGGCTCATCCATCAGCAAAAAGCGCGGACCAGTAGCCAAGGCGCGTGCGATTTCTAACCGGCGACGTTCCCCGCCCGAAAGCGTGAAGGCAGGTTGTTTAGCTAACTTCTCTAAGCCCAAATCGACTAATTGTTTCGCCGTACGCTCATGGCGCTGGGCGGCGTTTAAATTCAAAGTTTCGACGACCGCCATGACATTCTCCCAAACGGTCAATTTACGGAAAATAGAAGCCTCCTGAGGCAGGTAACCCAAGCCACTGCGGGCACGTTGCCACATGGGCATGCTGGTAATATTTTTGCCGTCCAAAAAGACGCGCCCACTGGTCTCGGGCACGAGACCTACCACCATGTAAAACGTCGTCGTCTTACCCGCCCCATTGGGGCCTAAGAGGCCCACAATCTCGCCGGCTTTTAACGTCAGGCTAACATCAAAGACTGCAACTTTAGGGCCATAATGCTTGGCCAGGGCCTCGACCCGAATAACACCCTTCTCATTGGTTGGAGCCATGGCCTTAAACATGAAAGCCCCTAGCGACCATTGTCGAGGTTTTTGGCACCCGGCAGCGTGAAGTCTTCGCCCAAAAAGATTTTGGGACGCACTACCTGCCCCGGCGTGGTGGTTGAAGGTGCCGAGTTCATGTGCCAGACTTTCTCCTTCATATTATAAATTAACTCTTTGGCGGGGACACCTTCCTTGCCCGATTGATCCCGAATCCGAGCGTCGCCATAAAGACGCACCTCTCCGTCTTTCGGATGATACTCCAACGTCTGCCCTTGAGCCGTAGAGCTGCCCGTGAGCATGGTAACATTACCCCGCCCAATCACTTCACGAGCCGATTGCGCATGGGCACCATCCGATTCCAAGAGGCCTTCGAGTAGGTCACAGGTCGAGGAAGCCTCGTCCGAATTCATACCCACTTTGCCACGGAGGAAGAACTTCGTCATCTGCGGCGTGGATAAAATTTCATGGACATCGGCAATGAAACGCACTTTCTGTCCATTGCTGAAGGTGATGAATAGTTTGGGGCGCGTAGTATCCTCGCCCCCCGAAAGGGTTAATAAATCAGGATGCCCCGTGAGGTTATCCTGCTTGAGAACTTCCTGGATATGCACGGCGGGGACGTAATCAATGCGCTCCGCTTCAGCCCGTAAACCGACTTGAGCATAGCGCACCTGACCGGTGAGGATGGCTTTACGTAAAATCAAATCCCGACGTTGGCGTCCTGCAGGAGTCCCAAAAGCAACCAAGCGATCGGAGTCAGAAGTTTTATCGCCCGATTCATAGTGCACGGCTCCGACTAAATCCATCTCGGTCGAGGTACCCTCATCGGTCACATAAATCTTACGGGCTTGAGCCAAGCCAGGGGCACCATCCTCACCCGCGGGTAAGTGAATCGTAGCCAAATGTTCCGCCAAAGAATCCACCACCATCCGGCGATGATTCAAGTCGGACCAGATTTTGTAACCGGTCACCGTAATACCCCGCGTGTCCTTGAGCTGTGGCTGGTTCGTGAGTTCTAATTCATTCGAAACTCGGTTCCAAACCGCGTGACCAGACTCAAACGTTGCCCCCTCAACTTGGCCTTTAACGAAGCCATCGGCTTCCAGCAGGCCTTCTTTATCTTTCACTTCCACCGCATTAAGTTTCTGGGCAGTGAGGCGACCCCGATCCGAGGTATAGGTAGCATGGCCGTCTACTTTTACATTCGAAATACCCGTATCCGGATTACGCTTTACCAGGACATGATCGCCGGTGATATCGGAAGTGTCGCCATTAGACGTCACCACGTGCATCTGCACCGGCAAGCCATCCACGCCCTCTAGGCGGGTCTGATTCAAACGAATTTCGTGAAAGAGGTAATGCGCCACCCCCCGATAGGTGGGCTCAATCAATTCGACTTGGCCTTTAACCTCTACGGTCTGTTCCTTATTTGTGAACAGTGCGGTATCGCCTTTCAGCGTTTGTTTTTCGGTGGTGTGAACGACTTTACCAATCGCACGAATATAACGGTAGCTGTTTTCATTACCAGCGGTACTTTCCACCAAGCATTCTAAGCGATCGCAAGTCATTCGCTCACCAAAGCGTTCTAAAACCACGGCCCCAGTGTAAACCAGCAACGTGGCGGCTTCGGCGGGCGTAGCATCGAGCCGGTTAGCCCGAATGTGCAAACGACGCGTAATCGGCTTGGCGAGGTCTAGTTCGGTCTTCACGTCGGCATAAATCGCAAACACTTCGCCCTGCCCCGTCGAAGTCCAATCCCAGCCCTGTCCTTGCACCTTAAACAAGGGCGAACTGACCGTGACCGGCGACATCCCGTGGGCGGTTTTCTTTTCAGGATTAATAAATCCAAAGGGACTTTCAAAAACCGAGTAAGGTTGTCCCGCGCGATAGGACTGCACCCGAAGTTGCGTAACATCCCATACATTGGGCTCCGCCGTTGGCTTCATCACCTTGGCCTTGGCTTCCCAAGCTCGCTCGGCCTTTTCATCTTGCGTAAAACCGGCAAACGAACCCTCACCGACTTCTTGGAATTTAATATCCTTCGGCTGGGCCCATAACCCCGGAACACAAAGCAAACTCAACAAGCAAAGTCGGATGAAAGCTGGGCAATTCACGCAGCCTTAGCATCAGAAGATTAACTCGTTTTTCGAGAGGAAAATGGCTGAGCCGAAACTAATTCCGGCATCACACCTGAGGCTAATACCGTCCCCACCTCTAAGCGGTATCCCGCCAAGAACTCGGCGGCGGGCAACATCTTGCCACCAGGTCGTTGCAAATGGGTGCACACGAGGTGACCTTGACCACAGGCAATCCGCACACCCTCACGCCCTTGGGCTAAAATTTCTCCCGGTGTCGCTGCGGTGCCTGCCACCGCATACGCCGCCCCAACTTTTAACAAGACCCCTTGGTGCTCAAACGTCGACCCCGGCCACCCTGCTAAGGCTTTAATCCGCTGCGCTAAAACGACGGCGGCGGCCTTAAAATCCAAGGGTGCATCTGTACGTAACAAACGACGCGTGAACGTGGCTTGAGCATGCTCCTGCGGTATGGGGACCGAAGCTTGGGCTAAAATTTGAGGTAAGGTGTGCTGCAACAACTCGCCTGCCAAAACGCCCAAGCGCTGTCGCAAGGGAATGCGCGTATCCTGGGACTCAATGGTCAAAGAAGCCGATCCATGTAACGGACCCGCATCCAGTTGACGCACAATCTGCTGCAACGAAACACCCGTGGTGGTATAGCCCAACGCTAGGGCACCTTCCACGGGGGTTGCCCCACGGAGTTGGGGTAAGAGCGAGCCGTGCAAATTAATGAGCCCTAAGGCCGGAGCGGCCAAAAAATCTTCTTTAAGAATCTGTCCGTAAGCCATCACCACCCCTAATGCGACCTCGTCCGACTGCAATTGCACGGCGTCGGCAGACGTCAATTTTTCAGGCTGCCGCAACGGAATCCCGTGAGACTTTGCCCAGGCGGCGACGGGGTTTGACTGCACTTCTTGCCCGCGTCCGCTCGGACGATCGGGCTGCGAATAAACCGCTACTAAGGTGACGCTAGGATTACTGCGCACGACTTCGAAAGCGGGTAACGCAATCTCGTCAGAGCCTAGTAAAACCACGCGATGCCGCATCGTTTACTTACGGGCTTGGCGCGCGGCCCGTCCCTTCAGGGAACGTGGCTTGGTGCGCTGACGTGAAAGCTTCTTGCGACCAGCGGTCGACTTCTTCCGATGCTCTTGCGGACGACGCACCACCCCTGGCTCCCGAACTTCGCCTTCAGCTACAGGACGGGCAGCCTTCTTCGCACTGCCTCCAGGGCGAGGGCCTTCTTGCTTTGGCTTGCCCACCACATCAAGGTAAACGGGCACACCATCTAAATCAAAGCTCTCGTGAATCCCCTTCACCAGGTAACGCTGATAAGCATCTTCAAGACGTTCTTCTGAGTTACAGAAGAGACGGAAGCGAATCGGGCGTTTGGAAACTTGGGTGACGTAATAACACTTAAAACGTTTCCCGGACACCATGCGGGGCGGACGTTTAATCATTAAATCCTGAATAATCTTATTAATCCGTCCCGTTGAAATCGTCGTCCCCGCACGTTGGTAAACGCCTTCAGCGGCATCCAACATGTCTTCGGCCCGTAGGCCCGTGCGAGCCGAGACGAAGACTAAGGGTGGATTGGGTAAGAAGAAAAGTTCACGTCGTACTGCCGCCCGGAATTTGGCGCGAAACTCCTCTTCATCGTCAAAGCCATCAATGTTCTTAGCCCGAAACGCTTCTTTAGCTAAATCCCACTTATTAATCACCACGACTAAACCACAACCCTGCGTGGCGAGTTCGCCCGCCAGTTGCTTATCAATCCGCGTGACCCCTTGACCCGCATCGAGTACTAAGAAAACCACATCAGTCTCGGCTAAAATCTCATCGGCTCGGATTTGTGAAAAGAAATCTAAAGTATCGCGCTGATTGGCAGTACGGCGACCTGCCGTATCGACCAACGAGAACGTTACCTCCGAACCATCCGACTTTTTACGACTTAGTTTCGACCGCACAGGGTCACGAGTCGTACCTGCAACTTCACTCACAATTAAGCGTGAACTACCCAATAAACGATTCCCCAGAGAGGACTTACCGACGTTCGGGCGACCCGCTAAGGCCAAGCGAATCGGGCGAGGGGTGGTGAGCGGAGGTGCGACTTCAACTGGCCCTAAAATGGATAGAATCTTCGCTTGCAGAGCAGGAATACCGCGACCGTGCTCAGCCGAAATCAATAGCGGCTCGCCGAAACCCAAGGCAAAGAATTCGCCCAAGAGCCCATCGCGCTCCTCGGTATCGGCTTTATTAGCCACGACGATCACCCTTTTGCCGGCTTGGCGTAATTTAGCACCGACTTCTAAATCCAAGGCTACACAGCCCTCAGAGGCATCCACAACGAGTAAAACTAAGCTCGCAGCGGCCAGAGCGAAGTCGACCTGCTCTTCCACCGCCTCGGCAACGATTTTAGGCGTCAAATCGGAACGAAAAAGGCCAATACCACCTGTATCCATCAAGGTGTAGTGGCCATCGAAGATTTCGGACGTGATTAGGTCACGCGTTACCCCTGGCTGGTCATGAACAATCGAGATACGCCGACCGACAAGGCGGTTAAACAGCCGACTCTTGCCAACATTGGGGCGACCCACGATGGCAACGGCACGGCTGATTTCGGTCTGGCGATCCATAAAACCTAAGACTCTCCCCTCCCTGCCCGACTAGCAAGCAGGATTCACCCCCGCCCACTCATTATGACCCGATGAGGCTACCTCAGCAGCCTCCCACGACATTTAGATAGGCATCAGGTAGGGACGATGCTGCGTCATCGTCCATTTTATAAAACGACACGCACCTTGGTGCCTTTCGGAATCGAGCGACTTATAAATCGGATTCTGTCAGCGGACGTGATGGTAATCACGTCCCTACCCAACGACTTTCGTACATAACGATATCGTCCGCTCTCACCCATCAATCCGCTACGCCGCAAAAGGCTGAGGAGGCTGCCCAGCAGCCTCGTTCAGACCCTTAACCGTGACGGACTTTATCAAGGAAACGGCCGATACGTTCACAAGCTTCGTGAATGCGCTCGTAACTGGTCGAGAACGAAGCACGGCAAAAACCCGCGCCCGCTCGGCCAAACGCCGTTCCCGGCACCATGGCCACTTTCTGATCTTCGAGCAATTTTTGGGCAAAACTCATCGAATCCAAGCTCGTGCTCGTGATGTCTGGGAAAGCGTAAAAGGCTCCGCGAGGCGAGTGGCAGGATAGACCCAGCTCGTTAAAGCGACGCACAATAAAGTCCCGACGCTCACGATACTTTTCGCGCATGTGCATCATGGAATCATGACCATGACGCAACGCTTCCACGGCGGCTTCTTGGCTGATAATGGAAGCACACATGATGCCGTATTGGTGCACCTTTAACATGCCATCAATCACCGCCGCAGGACCACAGGCGTAACCGATGCGAAAACCAGTCATCGCGTAAGCCTTGGAGAAACCATGTAAAAACACCGTACGCTCACGCATGCCTGGCAACGAGGCAATCGACACGTGGTCACCTTCAAACGTGAGTTCCGAATAAATTTCATCCGACGCGACGAGCAAATCTTTCTCGATCGCGAATTTTGCAATCTCCAACAACTTCGCCCGATTGGCTGTACCGCCCGTAGGGTTCGTGGGGAAATTAAGCACGAGCACTTTGCAGCCGGGCTTCCACGCCGCACGTAGGGCCGCGGGATCGAGTGCAAATTGATCTGCCGAAATCGTATTCACGGGTACCGCTTCGGCATGGCACAACGCCACACTTGGGGCGTAGGAAACGTAGCAAGGCTCATGGTACAAAACCTTGTCTCCAGGATTTAAAACCGCACGCAGCAGAATATCCAACGCTTCCGAAACCCCAATCGTCACGAGGATTTCGTTTTCAGGATTATATTCCGGACCATAGTTCTTGGCCACATAACGCGAAATCTCATCCCGTAATTGCTGGGTGCCCCGATTGTCCGTATACGAGGTACGTCCCTTCTCGAGGGCCGTCATCGCGGCTTCCCGAATATGGTAAGGCGTCACAAAGTCTGGCTCGCCAATGCCCAACGACACGGCGTCCTTCATCTTCGAGACAATTGCAAAGAAATCGCGAATACCTGATTTAGGTAACGTCGCAACGTGGCGCGCCACAAATCGACCAGAATCGTCCATGAAGAGGAAAATTATGGGCTAACGGAGGGTTGGTCGCGACGCAGGCCTTCGGCGGTCACGATGAAGCCATCTTTCTTATAAGCGCGTAAAAAGAAATGCGTGGACGTGCCTTGAACACCATCGATACGTGCCAAACGCTCGTGTACGAAACCAGCTACCTTATAAAGATTATCCGCCGTCACCACGACAAGTAAATCGTAGCCACCCGACATCAAGTAGCAGCTCTCCACTTGCTCAAAAGAACTAATGCGCTCCGCAATCCCGTCAAAGCCGCCAATACCTTCGGGGCGAATTTTAATTTCAATCACCGCCCGCACGCGACGTTCGGCTTCAAAACTAGGATTCAAGACTGGACGCATCCCGAGCAGGACGCCCTGTTGACGCAAGGCTGCCAATTCACGCTCCACAGCATCGGCCCCGAGTCCGAGGATTTTACCGATTTGCTGAGTATCAAGTGCTTCTCCTTCGAGGAGTAACTTTAGGACGGAGTTCATGGGGAAAGGTTAAACTTGGTGAAGGGCACGACGTGCTTGAACGGCGGCGGCTAAATGGGCCAGGACAGGCAATGTTTGGTCGAGCGAAATGCAGGCGTCAGTAATACTGCAACCGTAGGCCGAATCCTGGTGGCCCTTCCAATCCTGACGGCCTTCGACTAAATTACTCTCAATCATCACGCCGCCAATCATAGACGAACCTTTGGAAATTTGGGCGGCAATATCCTCTGCCACTAAAGGCTGACGGCGGTGATCTTTCGAACTATTGCCGTGCGAGCAATCGATGACTAAGCGCGAACTCAATCCCGCCTTTTGCTGGCGAGCTACGGCATCCGTCACGAATTCGGCACCATAATTAGGACCCGTACGAGAACCCCCGCGTAAAATCACGTGGGTTTCAGGATTACCGGAAGTTTGGAAAATCGCGACCACGCCTTCCTTCGTCACCGAAGGAAACCAGTGCGAGGAGCGAGCTGATAAACAAGCATCGACGGCAACTTGCACCGAACCATCCGTGCCATTCTTGAAACCTACTGGCATCGAAAGACCGGACGCCAATTCGCGGTGAATTTGGCTTTCCGTGGTGCGGGCACCGATGGCACCGTACGAAACTAAATCAGCTAAGTACTGAGGCGTGATGGGATCCAGGAATTCCGTGGCCGCTGGCAAACCCAACTTTGCAATGTCCATCAAAAGCCCGCGGGCTAAGCGCAGGCCATCATTGATGCGAAACGAACCATCTACTTGCGGGTCGTTAATCAGACCTTTCCAACCAACCGTGGTCCGAGGCTTTTCAAAATAAACCCGCATCACGATAATCAAATCGTGTGCGTACTTTTTAGCATACGGAAGCAACTTTTGGGCATACTCCATCGCAGCCTTCGGATCATGCACCGAACAGGGTCCCACAATGACCACTAAACGGTCGTCCAATCCCGTAATCACCTGTGCAATCGCTTTCCGGGCGGCCGAAACGGTTTCCGTGACGGCCTCAGAGGGCTTCAAATCCTGCAAGACCAATGCGGGCGTCAGCAACGGGTGCTGACTGCGAATGCGAAGATCGTCCGTATTGTGGTACATAGTAAAAGGCTATTTCTGCAGGGAAAAGTGGCTGAATCAAGGCTACCCACGCTCCGGTGTCAATGTCACGTCCCGAGTTGACGCCAAGATTTTTAGTATCAAAACTGTCTCAACAGAAGCATGCCTAAACCCGCCACGCAAGATTCAAACGAGCAATCAAGTGCTTTTCGTTCCTTCATTGCAGAAAAGGGGCTCCGAGCAACCCGCCAGCGTATGGCCGTGTTTGAAGCCGCTCAGGGACTGACGGGGCACTACACGGCCGAAGATTTATTGAAAAAAGCCAAAGGCCTCGATCGCACCGTTTCCCGGGCCACGATTTACCGTGCCCTGCCCTTACTCAAAGGCAGCGGGATTATTCGCGAAGTCGATGTCGGTCGCGATCACAAATATTATTTAACGGAATCGGGCATCGCCACTTTCCGTGCCCAACTGATTTGTGAAAGTTGCGAGGAGATTATTGAAGTGGACGCTCCTTTCATGGAGTGGTACGGCAAAGCCGTGGCAGCTAAACACGGCATGCGACCCATCTCGCAAAAACTCCAAGTCACCGCCATTTGTGAACGTTGCCAAAAAAGGAAACCTTTGCGCCCATGACCCCTCCCTTTCCCGTCGCCGCAGTCTATCCACCGCTTCTCGAGAAGGAGCGTGCCCTCTCAGCTTTACAGCAAGAAGTTATCACTCTGAAAAAGCAGCACGATGCGATCATCCTCGCTCACAACTATCAGTGCGAAGATATTCAAGGCATTGCCGATTACGTCGGCGATTCCCTCGGTTTAGCTTATCAAGCCGCCCAAGCCAAAGCGTCGACGATTGTGTTCTGTGGCGTGCATTTCATGGCGGAAACCGCCAAGATTGTGAACCCAACACGCAAGGTTCTCTTACCTGATTTGGAAGCGGGTTGCTCGCTTGCCGATTCTTGCTCAGCCGAAAAACTTGCGGCCATCAAAGCGGCTCACCCCGAACTTTACGTTGTGGCTTACATCAATTGCAGTGCGGCGGTGAAAGCCCTGAGTGATGTCATCTGCACCAGTGGCAACGCCAGCAAGATTGTCCAAAAAGTTCCCGCCGATCGTCCCATCTTGTTTGTCCCCGACCAAAACCTCGGCAATTGGGTTTCGCGCAAAACCGGACGCGCCATGCAACTCTGGCCAGGCAATTGCTACGCCCACGTACAATTCACTCCCAACGCCCTCTTACGTACTAAGGCTGCCCACCCCGACGCTCCCATTGTCGCCCACCCCGAGTGCACCGAAGCCGTGCGAGAGATGGCTGATATGGTATGCTCCACCGAACTCATGGTGGGCTGGTGTCGGCAACAAAAGGCCTCGAAGATTATTGTTACCACCGAAGCGGGAATGATTCACCGCTTGCAACGCGAAGTACCCGAAAAAACTTTTGTCGCAGCACCCACCGACCGTTGTGCCTGCAACGAGTGTCGCTTCATGAAAATGAACACACTCGAAAAAGTACGTCAGTGCTTAATCCGTCAGTCCCCCGAAATTACGTTGCCTGAAACGGTGAGACGAGCTGCCGAGATTCCGCTACAACGCATGCTGGAATGGAGTAAATAGGTGAGTTGACTAGGGTGAAAATGTGCTTAAATTATCGGGGTCCTATTTGACTAAACTTTAATTGCACGTAATTGATTTTTATGTTGTTATCTGTTTAAGACACCTATCAATTAACCCAACTTTTATGAAACTCGATCTCCAGCCTTCTAATTTCAGTTCCAAGGATGCGTTCGTACGCGCCGCTTTGGCGAAAGCTCGAGACCTGGCTGTGCAAACTTGGGAAGATGAACATTCCGAGAGACAATCGCTCATCGAACGCGAGGTCTCGGAATTGTCGAAAAACGAGCTCTCTCGTCGCTTGGTAAAATTGCTCTCTCGCCCCAACCGGGCACGCGCCCAAATTTCTGAAGGGATGCGCAACAAGGCTAAAGCGATGCGCAAAAAAGGCGTTCCCGTCCGAGAAATCGCAGCCGAATTAGGCATTTCGATTCCTTCGGTCTACAACATCGCCAAGGACTAACCTTGCCAAACGAGACGTCCTGCTTGAGATGGCGGGATGCCTGCGTGGTCATTCGGTAATCCAAATCAGGCTCCAGCACGGGCTCCTTTAGCCGTGGGTGGTCCGCTCGATGCGGCTACCCTCCTCCAAGCCTACCGCTCGGGGTTTTTTCCGTGGTACTCCCCTGGTGAACCCGTGCAATGGTGGTGTCCAGACCCGCGCTTTGTACTGCTTCCGGCGAATTTGCGCGTCACGGATAGTCTAGCCAAAGTACTCCGAAATACGGGCTGGAAAGTAACCTATGACCAAGCATTTAAAACGGTCATGCAGGCCTGCGCCGACTCCCCTCGGCCCGGTCAAGATGGCACTTGGATTACTCCCGAGATGATCGACGCTTACACCGCACTGCATCAGTTAGGCCACGCTCATAGCGTGGAAGTTTACTGGGAAGGCGAACTCGTCGGCGGGCTCTATGGCGTGAGTGTGGGCCGAATTTTTCATGGTGAATCGATGTTCTACCGCCGACCCAACGCTTCGAAAGTAGGCTTCGTCACCTTAGTCCATGCCTTAATCCAAGGAGGTTACCAACTCATTGACTGCCAAATGCCGACCGAGCATTTAGCAAACTTTGGTGCCTTTCCTGTGAGACGTCGCGAGTTCCTCAGTGTACTAGAACGCGAACGCAATCAAGTGCCCAGTTTCCAACCTTGGACTCGCTCTACTTAGTCTTGGCCTTCTGCAACGCCCGCACTTCGCGTTCGTAAACTCGTTCGACAATCAATGTGAGCTGCTGCAAGGAGCGACCGTCGGTAAATACTGCGATGCCTGCTTTCAGATAAGCTTGTTCGCGCTTTTTCATCAGTTCACGAATTTTGCCCTCGGGATCTTCACCGCGTAAAAGCGGCCGACGGGTGTTGCCCGAGGTACGACGAAGGATTGTTTCCACTGAAGCAAATAACGTAATCACGACCCCCTTCGAACGCACCAAACTGGCCATCCCAGGCGGCACGACCAACCCACCCCCACAGGCAATCACCGCACCTGATTCAGGCAGGAGTGATTCAACCACTTGGCGTTCTAAATTGCGAAAGTGGGCTTCGCCGTGCTGAGCAAAAATATCGGCCACACTGGCACCGGCCAATTTCTCCACCATTTCGTCCGTGTCCAAAAACTTGCGCCGCCAACGCTTCGCTAATTGCAAACCCAGCGTAGTCTTCCCCGTCCCCATGAAGCCAGCAAGGAGCAGGTTAGGCATTGTTTCTTTGGAACTAGACGCAGGCATTACCCTATTGCAAAGGCACTCGACCGCTCCGAGCAAGCGACAACCGTCGTGAAATAAAATTACTTTAGAGCCGCTAAAGCCGCTTGTGCCCGGGGCTTAAGGCGCTCAGAGAGGCCTGGCACCAAGGCTTGCAGGGTGGCTTTATCCGCCGCGGTGTAAACTCGTGGCACGGCATCCCACGCAGCTTCGGTGAACTCATTGGGAGCACCTTTTAACCAGGGCTCCAGCGTTTCCTTGGTAATTTTCAGCGAGGGACGTACTGAGGCGACACGTAAGACCGCCGCCTTAGCGGGCATCGAGCCGGTCAACGTTGTGGGAGCACCGCTCGACACGAGCTTCAAAGGCAGACGCAAGAGCTCATCCTCGACTTCTAAAATCTGCGAACGTTGCGTTAATTTCACCAAACGAGCCCATAGAATCGGAGCAGCGGTTTCGGGTGCGACGCGACGAAGGAGACGGGAAGCACGTTGAGCGACGGGGAAATCAGCCGAATCAGTTAGGGCTTTTAATTCCGCCGCACTCAAAGCCAACGGACTCTCTTGCAAATCCAACTGACGTTCCGTTTGTGCGAGTTTGGTTTCGGGCGTTTGTCCAATCGGTGCAATAAAAGGTTTCACGGCTTCTTTACCGAGAGGCGACACTTTCTCGCCAGCTGGATCCAAGAGTAAAACTTGGTCGAGGGCGGCTTGCACTTCAGGGTCGGTTGCCTGAGCTCGTTTTTGGCGCACGCTATCAAACCAAGCCTTTGCTTCCGCACTAGGTTGCGAAAACTTCAAGGCTTGATTCATCAAAGCCTGATCAGCTTCGACGCGTTGTTGATTCTCAGCGGCCTTGGCTTTGTTCGTAGCAGGAACCTCGGCAGCCATCGCTTGGAAGGCGGTTAACGAGGCGAGGCTAAGGGTGAAAAGGGTTTTAAACATAAAGATTAAAGACGCGTGAAAAGTTTAGAGGGTCCAAGGGCCACGTAGGACCGGCGAGTGCAAGCGATCGGCTTGGGCATCCCCAATAAAGCCCGAACCATCAGGCTTAAATTTCAAGGGGCGACCCAAACGGACTGCAAGGCCAGCTAAGTTCACCAAGGTCGAACTATGGAACGCTTCGTTCACACCATAACCGAAAGGACGCTTCTCCCGAGCACAGGCGTCGAAGTCATCCTCTTGATACTCCGGCAACGGAAACTCGGCGGCCTGACGAATGAGTTCAGGTTTATCCGAACGCATGTTGGCAAAGAGTTTACCGTTAGGCCCTTCAATAAAGGGCTTTTCGCCGCGCTCGGCTAATTCTGATTCTAAAATAATCCGTGTGCCATCAGCATAAGTCAGGGTCACCGTTTTCCACACGCCACAAGCCATCGGGTCTTGAGCGGGAGCGTCGGCCTCGACCGCAATGGGGAACTCATTGTCCTTGCCCAAGAAATACTGCACGGGATCCAGGAAGTGCTGACCCATATCGCCCAAGCCACCTTGGTCGAAATTCCAATAGCCGCGGAAAGAGCCATGAGCACGGTGCGAGTGATAAGGAATCAAGGGCGAAGGGCCGCAGTACATATCCCAATCGAGGTGTGCAGGTACGGCTTGAGGCTCAAGGTTGGGCTTACCGACCCACAAATTCACCTTCCAGGCAATCCCGCCAACACAAGCGAGACGCACCGTCAATGGGCCACCGAGCACGCCGCTAGCCACGACGCGGCGAATTTCGCGGGCGGGGCCAACTCCGTAGTAATTCGTACGGTTGAGTCGGAACCAGGTGTTCACGCGGAAAGGCACTTTCGAGGCCTGCACGACTTGGCGCAACGCCAAGCCTTCTCCAATCGTCCGCGTCAAAGGCTTCTCCGACCACACCGCCTTGCCCGCCCGTGCCGCCTGCGCCGCAATCACGCCGTGCCAGTGAGGCGGGGTGCAAACGTGTACCACGTCAGCATCGGGCAAACCAATGACCTCACGAAAATCTTTTGCCATGATAGGATTGCCACCACCAGCCGACTTCACGCGATCAAACTTTGCCTGCATGTGATGCGCATCAACATCACAAACAGCCAAGATGCGATTGGCTCCCGTCATGCGTGGCTCGGAGTGCATCGAGGAAATACCACCACAACCCACAATGACGTGGTTCAACGTTTCGCTGGGTGGAATAAAACCGCGACCTAAAACGTGACGGGGCAAAATGGTGAAACCGGCCGCCGCGACGGCGACGTTTCGAAGGAAAGAACGACGGGGTAATCGCATATGGTTTTGCTAATAGTATGCGGACACTCTTCAACCTCGATAGTTCCGTTACCGCGTTTTTATTCCATATACGATGAGAAGCGGTCGTTAATCGTCCGCTCTAATATCTAAAATGAGCCTAGCGGTCCACTTGCCATCCCGCGAATCCGCACTAAGTTAACCTGATGAGAATCCAGTCATTTGAGGACTTAATCTCCCATCAGGTCGTTCAAGCCTATCAAGCGAACGACGGTAATTGGTACCAAGTAAAACTCATTGACGGACGTTTCATCGACCAAGGTCACAAAGTCCTCCCAGGCAAAAGCCACCCATGCTTTCAGCCCCGAGCGGTTTTCTGTGCCGGAGTTAATTACGCTGATCACGCCAAAGAGTTTGGCTCCCAGCAACAAAGCCATCCCACGGTTTTCATGAAAAGTCCGGCTAGCGTCGTCGGACATCAAACCCCCGTCCTCCTGCCACGCTTTTTGCGGAGCGATATGGTTGATTACGAAGGCGAGCTGGCCGTGGTCATCGCCCGCGATTGTAAGAACATCAAACCCTCCGAAGCCTTGGATTACGTCTTAGGTTATTGCTGCGCCAACGACATCTCCGCTCGGGATTGGCAGAAGCAATGGGGCGGCGGACAATGGAGCCGCGGAAAATCTTTCGATACCTTTTGCCCGATTGGTCCTAGCCTCGTCACCGCTGACGAGATTCCCAACCCTCAAGATTTACACCTCACCTTCCGCCTCAACGGCGAAGTCCGCCAAAGTGCCCACACCTCGCAGATGCAATACTCCGTGGCTGAAATCATCGCCTTCCTCTCCGGCAGCAGCACCCTGCCCGCTGGCTCGATCCTTTTAACCGGGACGCCTTCCGGCGTGGGCATGGGACAAAAGCCTCCTCAGTTCCTCAAACCCGGCGATGTGATGGAAGTTGAAATTAGCGGGCTCGGTTTGCTGCAAAACACCGTCCAAGAAGAAGTACTCTAACAACGGGGTAGGTTTGCTTTTTGGCCCAAAACCCTTCAGTTGAAGGGGCTAACATGGTGCCCAAAACCCTTTCCTTGCCGAGTCCGCTGACCGAAGTCGTCAAACAAACGGCCCATGTACCCTTTTATCGTCGCTCCGATTGGGCCGCAGCACTGCAACGACCCGATGTAACCCTGCAAGATTTACCCCGGTTGACCAAAGCCGAACTACGTCAGCATTCCCCCCACGATCTACTACCGACTACCTACGACCTGACTACGCTCGAGAAACAAGGGTTGATTGAAGAAGAAAGCACTTCAGGCACCTCTGGGGCTAGTGTGCGCGTTATTTTCGGTAAAACGTGGTGGGCGGAACAAGAACTGCGCGCCCTCCAACGCCACCCTCTTATCGCCAAAATTCTGCAAGCCGACCCGCAGGCACGGCGCTGTGTTTTAACCACTCCAGGTTGCAATGGCGTCAGCTGCTTTGCCCGTTGGCTAAACTTCGAGCAACGCATCTTGGGCTCGAGTTTGTTCGTCAATCAATCCCGCATTCCTTTCACCATCACCCCGGAAAAGATGCGGGTAATGGCAGACGAAATCCTGCAATGGTCGCCCGTTTTCTTCGATGTCGATCCAGTGCATGGAATGTGGTTTGCACTCTACTGCGAGGCCCATGGCCTAAAATTCCCTTCGCTCCAGTTCATCATCACGAGCTACGAGTACACCAGCGTGTGCCATCGCCGGATTATGGAACGCGTCTTCCAAGTTCCCGTCATCAACCTTTACGGCTCCAGCGAAACGGGACACCTTCTGATTGAGCAACCCTCGGGGCTCATGACCGCTAGCCCTGAAACGGCCCAATTAGAAATCGCTGACCCCGATAAAGCGGGCATTGGACAGCTTTTAGTGACCACGCAGACAAATCCCTATTTGCCGCTCTTGCGTTATGAAATCGGCGACTTCATTAGTCGCACGACTGAAGGCTATCAAGTGCATGGTCGCGTTCGCGATGCCCTGCGCCATCGCCAACACCCTTGGGTGACCACGCGTCTAGTAGACCAATGCTTTACCGAAATTCACGGCGTGGCCCACTATCAGCTCCGACAACTCACCTTAGACTCAGCCGAGCTTGGCCTCATGCTTGATCCCAAGAAAACGCTGAGCCAAGCCGACCTTGATAAACTCCAAGCCCGGTTGGAAAAATTATTAGACGCTAAAATTCAGCCGAACGTCCTCACGCTCATCGCCCCCGAGGATTCAGGCAAATTCCGCTTAACGGTCCCCTGTACGGCCTAGAAATCTTATTTTCTGGGGCTTTCTGCTGGAAAAACCGTCCAAGAACCTTCAACTTGGACTGAATCTTATTTTATGGACGTCTACATCGACGGAAAGTTCTACCCTAAAGCTGAAGCCAAGGTTTCGGTCTTTGACCATGGTTACCTCTATGGCGATGGCATCTTTGAAGGGATCCGCCTCTATCAAGGCTGTGTTTTCCGCCTCGAAGAGCACCTCGAGCGCCTTGAGATGTCGGCCAAAGCCATCTGCCTCCAACTGCCTTGGACGCGGCAAGAGATTTCCGACATCGTCTGCGAATCGTGCCGCCGCAACCAACTGAGCGATGGCTACATCCGCCTCGTGATTTCCCGCGGCGTCGGCGACTTGGGTCTCTCGCCCAAGAACTGCCCCAAGCCTTCCATCGTCTGTATCGCTGACTCCATCAAACTTTACCCTGAAGAGCTTTACACCTCGGGAATGAAAATCATCACGGCCGCCACGCGTCGCATCAGCCCCGCCGCCCTGCCTCCGATGATTAAGTCGCTGAACTACTTGAATAATATTTTAGCTAAGATGGAGGCCCAACAACATGGCTTCCACGAATGCTTAATGTTAAACGAACAGGGTTACGTCGCCGAGTGCACGGGCGACAACGTGTTCTTAATCCATCGTGGCAAGTTGATCACACCAGCAGCTCACTCGGGTGCCCTCGTCGGAATCACCCGCCAAGTAGCTCTGGAAATTGCAGCGAGCTTAAAGATTCCCGTGGTAGAAACCAACGTCACGCGCTACGACGTCTGGAATGCCGACGAATGTTTCCTTACCGGCACGGCCGCCGAAGTGATTCCAGTGGTCGAAGTCGATGCCCGTACTATCGGCAACGGCAAACCTGGTCCGCTAACGGCCGCTATCCGCGCCGAATTCCGCAAGAAAGCTTCCGTCGAGGGAACCAAGCTTCGCTAATCTCTTCATCGTCTTCACGGACGATGATGTCAGAGCATGTCGGCTATTCCTGATAAGCATTCCCAGCCTCCGGATCACACCTTAAGACGTTTGTTCGGTATTGCGTGGTCGTATCGTACCGACTGCCTGCAATTACTGTCACTCCAACTGCTCGTCGTTTTTCTCACGGTGAGCGTGTTTGCGTTGGCGGGGATTGCCGTCGACTACCTACGACATTGCGTGGACGCCAAAGTGCCTGCGCCATCGCTGCCTTTCTTTGTGCCACAGGAGGCAACCCCTACCGGCATCTTAGCTTGGCTCGCGGGTGGCATCATCGTTGCGGCCCTCCTGCGAGCTGCCTTCGCCTATACGTTTGGCCTGGTTTCAGTACGCTTTCTACACGGCCACATCGTCGTCAACTTACGCGCTCAAGTTTTCGCTAAACTCCAACAACTGAGTTTCCGGTTCTTCGACTCCAATGCCAGCGGCTCAATTATCAATCGCGTAACTTCCGATGCCCACTCGATCCGCATTTTCATCGAAGGCGTCCTCCTGCAACTCGCTATCATCGGAATCACGCTGATTGCTTGTTCCATCTACATGTTCCGGACCGATTGGCGGCTTACCTTGGCCTGTCTGTCCGTCCTACCTTTCCAAGCTTGGTTTGCGATTCGCTTCTCGAAAAAAGTTCGTCCGGCCTACGAAGAAAACCGCGACCTCATGGATCGCATGGTACTTGGTTTCTCGGAAAATGTCCAAGGCATCCAAGTGGTAAAAGGGTTCTCGTTAGAACCCAAGGTGCAGACCCGTTTCGAAGGCTGGAGTGAAGATATTCGCGTTCAGAAGAAAAAGATTTTCGGCGAGATTGCCCTCTTCTGGCCGGTGATTGATGGCTTTAACCGTCTTTCCATGGCAATTCTGATTGGCTATGGCGGCTGGTTAGTCACCAGAGGTGAAATCACCCTGGGCACGGGCGTAGTGGCGTTTGCGGGCCTGTTGACGCAGTTCGCCGCACAAGTCACGACCCTCGCTACAGTTGTCGACAACGCCCAGGTTTCGCTCGCGGGAGCAAAACGGATTTTTGAAATCTTAGATACGGATCCCGGGGTGAGCTCTGCGCCTAATAGTCAATCCCCTGGAAGGTTCCTCGGCGAAGTGGCGTTTGAAAACGTCACGTTCGAATACCACGACAATAACTCGGTCCTCCGGGAGGTGAGTTTTAAAGCCAAACCCGGACAACGCATCGCGATTGCGGGAGCTACGGGGGCTGGGAAATCCGCCCTGCTGTCCCTGATTCCCCGCTTCTACGACCCTACCCAAGGACGCGTCACCCTCGATGGGCACGACCTTCGCACCCTGCCTCTTCTAGAATTACGCCGCCAAGTGGGTATCGTTTTCCAAGAGAACTTTTTATTCTCTAATACTATTGCGGCAAACATCGCCTTTGGTCACCCGCTGGCTAGCCAAGAACGTATCGAACGGGCCGCCAAAATCGCCGGAGCCCACGAATTTATCCAAGCGTTGCCTGAAGGCTATAATACCCACCTGGGTGAAGGAGGCGTGAACCTCTCAGGTGGTCAACGGCAACGCTTAGCGATTGCCCGTGCCCTACTCTTAGAGCCCACGGTGCTCCTACTCGATGACCCCACCTCTGCCATCGACCCTGAAACAGAAAAGGAAATTCTAGAAGCAATGGAATCCGCTATGGTCGGCCGTACGACCTTCATCGTCGCCCACCGCTTGAGCACGCTCCGACGTGCCGATCTCATCTTAGTCCTCGACCGGGGACGCCTGGCGCAATGCGGGACCCACGAAGAACTCATGCAACAAGAGGGCCATTACCGTCGGGCCATCTTGGTACAATCGGAAGGAGCGAACGTATGAGCCAAGAACGCTTAGAAATTTCGGTCCGACGCGTACGTCCCGACGAAGAAGAACCTGATCGCCTACCCTTACGTTGGTCGACGATTCAACGCCTCCTGGCCTTCACGCGACCCCATTACCGTCAACGGAACACCTTGCTCGTCCTGTGTGCCATTCGGGCGTGCGCCCTACCTTCGCTCGCTTGGCTGGTCAGTTATATTATCAAAAACCCTGTTACCCAAGGTAACGTTGAAGCCACTTTTGGCTGGGTCGCCTTTTTCTTAGCAGCGGTCATACTTGCCGATGTCGCCCTCTACTGGCGGATTCGCCTCGCCCACCAGATTGGTGAAGCGGTGTTGCGTGACTTGCGCAACAAACTCATGGCACACCTCCTCACGCAGACGCTGTCGTTCTTCCACCAACGCCGTCACGGGAGTTTAATCAGCCGCATGATTTCCGACATCGAAGCGATGCGGAATGGGATTCAAAATAATTTCTTCATCACCCTCGTATCCTTGGGCCAGATGTTGGCGGCGGCTGCAGTGATGTTATGGGTCAACCCGCAGCTCTTCTTAGTACTTCTGGCAATTGTCCCCTGCTTACTCCTTGTTCATGGCTTTTTCCGCGGTAAAATTTTGCACGCCTCGCGAATCCAACAAGAGAGCTTTTCGCGCGTCACCTCAGCCCTAGCCGAGACGGTACAAGGCATCCGTGTTACCCAAGGCTTTGCCCGCGAAGAAACCAATGCGGGGATCTTCTCCCGCTTGGTCCACACCTTAGCAGACAATGTGGTTAAAACCGCGAGTTTAAGCGCCCTCTACCTGCCCTTATTAGAATTAAATGCTCAAGGGTTTTTAGCCGCTCTGGTCGGGGTCGGTGGCTGGATGGCTATTTCACACCAGAGTGCAGGTATTGGCGATTTACTGACCTTTTTCTTCCTCTCGGACCTGTTCTTCTCTCCCATCACGATCATTGGAACACAGCTCTCAGAAGCCACCTTAGCCATGGCGGGGGCGGAGCGCTACTTCCGGATGCTGGACACGCCCCCGGCTTGGAAAGATGCCCCTGACGCGGCTCCATGCCCGCCGTTAAAGGGTGAAGTTGAGTTTCGCGACGTGACCTTCTCCTACGAAGTAGGCCGCCCTGTTTTACACCATGCCTCCTTTAAAGCCAGCCCTGGGCAAGTCATCGCCCTCGTCGGCCACACGGGGTCAGGTAAATCCACCATCATCAACTTACTCGCCAAATTTCAGTTGCCCGACTCGGGCCAAGTCCTACTCGACGACTTAGATTTAAGTAAAATTCAGCAAGCGTCATTACGACGTCAGACGGGCTTCGTGTTTCAACAAAACTTCCTCTTTGCAGGGTCAATTGCCGAAAACGTCAAAGCCACGCGCCCCGATGCCAGCGACGAAGAAGTTCGTCAGGCCTTCCGCGATCTGGACTGTTTGGATCTCATTGAAAGCCTACCGCAAGGCATTCACACCATCGTCTCTGAAAAGGGCCGCGGTCTTTCCCTTGGACAGCAACAGCTGGTCGCCTTTGGTCGTGCGCTGATGGCTAACCCACGCATCTTAGTACTCGATGAAGCCACCAGTGCCGTGGATACCATCACCGAATCGCGGCTGCAACTTGCCCTCGCCCGCTTGATGAAAGGCCGCACGAGTTTCATCGTCGCCCACCGCTTAAGCACCATTCGCAAGGCCGACCAAGTACTCGTCCTCGATCACGGTAAAATCGTCGAACGCGGTACGCACGAAAGCCTCTTAACGCTCGACGGAAACTACGCTCGCTTGCACCGCGACTTCCTCAGTGCCACGACCTAACCCTACTTTGCTGGCGCCGCTTCAGGGGCAAAGGTAGGACGCACTAAGCGAGGCTTCTCGAGGGGCTTTTCTAGAGCTGGGTTTTTGAAAAAAGCCGCTGGTTTCGTCACCGCTGGTTGCGGGGCATAAAACTGGCCCACAGGCGAATGACGCGCCACCGCCACTTCCAAATGATCAGGCACTAAGCCTGAGCCTTCACTGCGGAAAAAGGCGTCAACTTCTAAAAAAACCCCCGAACTCGTCCCGCCCTCTGACGACCATAATTGAGCCTTCGCTTCATCTAGGTAAATCAAACTAATGCCATCTGGCTTGGCACTGAGAGGTACACTCCAGTGCTGTTTGTTCTTTAATTCAGGAGAAAGCACCAAAATCACCCGGCGCAACTCGCCCCCAGGATTGCCGGGGTAAACCAAGGTCGTACGCCACAACGGCCAATAACGGTGGTCTTTGGTATCAATCGCTTCGGGGCCAGCCACCCCTGGGACCACGAGCATGGCTTTTTTGAGCACCTGCCCCTCTTCGGGTAAAATCGTTGGGACTTGTGCCCCAGGATTGTGATAAGGACCTTGGTCCACGGGAACATCCGCCGAACTTAAACACACCACTTCAACGGGACCAGCCCGCTCATAGTCAACCCAGGCAATAAACCCGTAAGGTAAGACCGTCATCGCAGCCGCCAAAAGCACCCCCATCATGGCCGCTCGGGTAAAAGTCGTCCGCACCACCAACGCCGCCATCAAACCCGTGCCCGCAAACCCAGCAGCCTTGATGGATAAATCCAAACCTAAGGTCCAATAAGCCCAAACAAGGTCCTCAGGGTCACCCGCAAGTTTCTTATACCATAAAACAAGAAAGACCCAGAGCACGCCCATCGCGGCACCAATCAGAGGGGCAAAGCGTAACCCGACGCGTTCAAAGACCCGCGTGAGTAGGGTCGGAATCACCGCCGCCACCAAACCGCCAAAGAAGGCAGTTTTGATGGAAGCCACGCCGGTGAAGGCGGCGGTTAAAACTAAAAGCCCCCAAGCAAACCAGTACGTGCGGGCGAAGCCATTCATTCGCCGACGACGGTTCCGGGAGACACCACGGCGCCCTTTTTAACGACGATTACGCCGTCGCGCACGAACAACGCGGGCGTTTCCCATTTTTCCAGCAAGCCTCGAGGGGACAAACGACAACCAGCACCAATCCGGGCATTCTTGTCGATGATCGCATTGCGAATTACACAATTCTCGCCCACACCGACGTGCGGCCGTTGGGCATTATTATTGGAAGTTAAATCATCAGGACGCTCAAAGAAGTCGGCCCCCATCATCACTACATTTTCTAAACGGGTGCCTTGGCGAATCACGGAACGAACCCCAATCACACAGCGCTCCAATTCGGAATCATCTACAATCGCCCCGTCCGCCATCAAAACATGGCGAACTCGCGTGCCATTGAGTTTGGAAGTAGGAAGGTAACGGGAGTGCGTATAAACGGGGTTTTGACCGTCAAAGAAATCGAACGGAGGCACCGGATCCGTAAGCGATAGGTTGCATTCCCAGAACGAACCAACCGTACCAATGTCTTCCCAGTAACCATCAAAAACGTAAGCCATCATGCGCTTAGAGTGCAAGAGGCCTGGAATGACTTCTTTACCGAAGTCCGTTTGGGACGGATTGGCCAACGCTTCGCGCATGACCCGACCGGAAAATAAATAAATCCCCATCGAGGCTAAGCAATAAGGCTTAGCGGACTTATCCGACAACCGAGCTCGTGCTTCACCACCTAAAACCAACGAAGCAATCACTTTAGGGTCTTTAGGTTTCTCGACGAATTCCGAAATACGTAAATCAGTGCCAACTCGCATCACACCCAAGGCCGAAACCTGGTCAGCCGGGAGGGCTTTGGCTGCAATCGTGACTTCCGCATTCGCCTCTAAATGCTGGCGCACTAATTCGTCAAAATCCAAGCGGTACAACTGGTCGCCCGAAAGGATTAAAACTAAATCATTATCCGAAAGGTTATAGTGGTGCAGGTTTTGACGCACCGCATCGGCCGTGCCTTGGTACCACGATTCCTTATCGCCCGTTTGCTCTGCCGCGAGGATGTCCACAAAACCGCCACCAAAGCCATCAAACTTATACGTTTGCTGAATGTGCTTGTGCAACGATGCGGTGTTGAACTGCGTGAGGACGAAAATTTGGTTAAAGCCTGAATTCAGACAGTTGCTAATAGGGATATCCACGAGACGATAATTGCCCGCCAATGGCACCGCGGGCTTACAACGATCTTTCGTCAAAGGGTAAAGTCGGGAGCCACGGCCGCCCCCCATGATGATGCTGATAACGCGTGGTGTAGAAGGCATAGCAGTACCTGCTATCATTCCCCGCGAACTTTAAGCCTCAAGCGAAAAGCCACAAAGGTGGCTTGAAAGAAAAGTGCAGACCTGTTGCTCTGAGGTCCCGTATGGCCTTTGCGTTTCACATCCTTGGTACGAGCAGTTCAGGCAATTGCTCGCTCTTAGAAAGCAAAGGCACCCGTCTCCTCATCGATGCGGGGTTCCAAGGGCCCCGGCTCGAAACGTCCCTGCAAAAACTAGGTATCGAATTGCGGGCACTCGATGGCGTGCTGATTACCCATGAGCACAGCGACCATTGCATCGGACTCCCCGCCCTGCTCCGTCAAAACCCGTTATTAAAAGTCTATGCCAATCAAGAGACCGCCCACCGAATTCAGGCGACCCAGAAAATTAAACCCTTCTGGCAGATCTTTGAAACCGGTACGACCTTTTCGCTCGGAGCTACCGAAGTCACGGCCATCCCCATCCCGCATGATGCGGCCGATCCTGTCGGCTTCGCCATCGATTGCCCAGCCGAAGACCACCAACCCGCACGGCGCGTGACGTGGTTAACCGACCTAGGCCACGTGACGCCGGTAGTGCGCCACCACGCCGCCTTGGCCGATGTACTGGTCTTGGAATCCAATTACGACGATGAGATGCTGGAACTTTCCAAACGCCCGTTGAGCCTCAAACAACGCATCCGCGGGAAACACGGCCACCTCTCTAACATCGCCGCCCGGGATCTCTTATTGAGTCTTAAAGAATGGCAAGCCGTCGAACTCTACCTCGGCCACCTCAGCAAAGAGTGCAACCGGACCGTCATCGTGGATAACCTCATGCAAGAGGTACGGGCCACCAAGAGTGACTTGCGCGTCACCGTGGTGGACCCGTTAGAAGAAGACCCCGTTAGTCTCTGGTAAACTTAACGCTTCGGAGGGACGGGTACTTCATCCCCACCCGTCGCGGGCGGAGGTGCGGGCGTCGAGACGGCGGCCTTTTCGCCCGCATTCTGCAACACTGACATTGCCAAGCGCTTCACGGAAGCACTGCACGCAGGGGAAGCGGGATTAAGGTCTTGAGCCGAAAGCCAAGCCGTCAGTGCGGCAGCCTCGCCCCCTTCTTTCTCGAGCTTTTCAGCGAGTCCGATCAAGCGAGCGTAATCGGCGACGAGAGGCGCAATTTCCGAACGGGTCTTGGCCAGCACCAAGTCATCAGGCTCCTTGCGCGAGGTTTCAACAATCACATCCCAGGCGAGGTAAGGGTTGTTCTGCGAGGCCAACACGGAGGCCTTTTGGATGTTGGCATCCAATTCGCCAATGCGGTTAACCACTTCACGCAATTTTTCCGAGCGAGTTTTGTCTTGGGCCAAAGCCAAGGCAAACTCGAGTTTCTTATTATAGATATCGCGCCACTTCGCCTCCGAGATCATGCGATCAAACTCGGGGATCTTTTGGGCCAAAGTATCTTGGCGGCTGACCACTTGATTGGCAAAGTCCTTCACCGCAGGATTCAACGGCCAAATCTTCGTCGCCCGCTCTAATTGAGCTTCCGCCTTAGCCGTGTCGCCATTCAAAGCGGCGTTCTTCGCCGACAGCACAGCCATATTGGAAGCATTGATAGCGTTGTTAACTTTGGAAAGAATGGGTGCCCCCGGGAAATCGCGGGCCCGACCTCGCACCTTATTCACGTAACCTTCGACGTTCGCCAAATCATGCTCGTCGCCGAGGCGTTGTAATTCACGCAAGTCGCGCCAGAGGGCTAACATTTCGCGTTTCTTATCTTGGTCATACGTCATGACCGAGGGCTCAAACTCACCTAAGAAATAGGTTTCTTGGAGGCGCTCAAAGGCACTATACATTTCCCCCTGCTTCATCAAATCATCCACCGTGCGCATCCCCGTGTTCACATCCGCCATGGCCTCGCGGCACAAGACGTCGACGGATTCCAGCGTCGGCACGAAATCCGAGACAGGGAAAAATTCTTTCACTTCTTTGGCACCGACCTTGACGTTTTGGTTACCCGACTTGAACAGCACGCGATAGAACGCACTCGAGATCAAGCAATGGTGGTAGCGACGGGCCAACAGGAAACCGACCATTTGGGATTGGAACTCAACTTGGGCCTTGAGACCGAGGGCCGTCATTTCGGCATTCTTAGCCAAAATCTCGGCCTGCGTGCGCTGTTCATCTTTCACGCGATAAGCCAACTCAGTGTTGCCGGTCGTAGACTTTGCTAAACTGGGCTGACCCGCCTTACGCACTGCAGAACTGCGCTCGTCGTTGGCTTCTTCAATTTTGTCCGCACGATTAATCACCACGCCCTCTTGGGTTTTACGCAAGGCTTCGAGCTGGTTCTTGTTCACTTCTAACTCGCGAAACTCCTGACGCATCGCCCAAACCTTCTTCACTTGGGAAGCAATCGTCAGACAATTTCCGCCATCGACTTCGAATTCCGCCGCTTGGAACAACAGATTAAAGGCCTCTTGTTGATTGGCATAATACGTCGCCTTATTGATGGCATTCGGGGCCAAAAGTTTGTCGATTTGATCCAAGATGCTCAGGTAACGCTTCAAGTCGCCACCCGCCGCAGGGGAAGCCAAGTAGCGCTCAAAGCGCATCCGCATCGCCCGAGAGTTTCCGAGGTTAAAGGTCTTGCCCTTCCACTGCATGCTACCGTTTTCCATGTCCACGGAATCGCTATTTACATCAAAGATACGATCCGCACCGCCCTCGGCCGTGGAGCTCTTGTAATCACCACCACCGCCGCCACTGACTGCAGCACCCGGAGGGGGCGCCTGGGCAAAGCCCAGAACCGTCATTGCACACCAACCAAAACAGGAGAGTAGAGTTTTACGCATGACGAGAAAGGGTCTTAGAAGCGTTCGAGTTCCTCCACGACGAGCAGGTCGCGGCTGACGTGAACTTTACATTTAAAGCGTTGCCCCACTTCAAAACTGTCTCCGGCCCCGAGCGGGACAAAGACGGGAATGCGGCCACTGCCTCGGCTGACGTCCGTAGGCTTAACAGCCAAGACGCGACCCTTGCCTTCGACGTAGGCAAGTTGTTGTTCAATCTGACAATCTAAGCGGTAAGTATTGCCCTGTAGCGTCGCCCAATCCTTCCGATAGGCATCCACCGAGAACGGGGAAAGGTCTGCAAATTTTCCACCCCCCGCCATACGTGGCAAAACAATCGCTAATAAGAGCACGATGACAATCACAGGGATGCCAAGGGCAAAAAACATGGGGTTAATTTTCGGCATGCAAAAAGGCAGTTATTAAAAGTCTACAAGTATTCGGCCTTAGTTCCAGCGCTTTTGCTGACAACCTAGCACCACGAAGCAAAGTCCGCAAAGGCCCTGGACCAACAAGACCACAAGCGAGAGTGTATTGTCGGCAACGTAGGCCGTCTGGTCTGGCAAACTCGAGGTATACGCATCCCACAAAGGGAAGGCTTGCATAGACTTCATGTAGCCCGACCACCCCCAATAGGAGTTAATAAAGGGTCGGCACACCCAGGTTAGGGCGGCGGGCAAGGCCAAGACTACCCCGGAAAGTGGCAACTGGAAGCCGACGAGGTAAATCGACAAGAGGGACGACTTCTCGGGCGAGGTTAACATGGCTGAGAACCCCAGACAGACCACGGACATCGAAACACAACTCGCGGCCAAAATAGCCCCCTGCTCCATCCATGGCCCGGGGAAACGGCAAATCAGCTTCACGAAGGCACACATCCAAAGTCCTTGGAAGATTGCGATCATCGAGACGAAGGTGATTTTGGAAAACGCATACGCCCAAGGACGCAGCCCGGTCATGCGCTCCTTTTCATAGAGCACCCGCTCGGCCGAAATCTCCCGGCCTCCGTTGTTGGCCCCCATGAGCGTTAACAAAATGACTTGGAACATCACCAAGCCCGCCGCCAGCCCGGAGACTTGGGCATTAGAAACCTGCACCTTAATGGCCTGTTGCACCGCTTGCATCGAGGCCATGTTGCGGTCCATCGGAATCTTTAAAATATCCCAATTCCCTTCGAGGTTGAAAATGATGACGAGCAACGGGAAGCCAAACGTGATGGCTAACGTTAAGCCCAAGTAACCCGTATCGCGAAAGAAGAGGCGGAGCCGACGGGCTAACAACGTGAAGAACTGCGACACCCCGCCCGGAATATCAGGCTCAGGTAAGGGGGCAGCCTCGACGGAAGCACCGACTTTAGCGACGGCGACTTCGTAGTAATCGGGATGCTCGCTCTTATAAATTGCCCAGCGATCACGCCAGTGAGCCAAGTTGTAAGCGTTCAGCACTTCGTAAAGTCTCAGACCATCGGGAATCCCAAAGTAGCCCAATAAAGTATCGGGTGAGCCTTGGAACACGACGTCGCCTTGATACACCACCGTCACCCAATCGAACTGGTTCAACTTCCCAAGATTATGAATAATACAAACAAAGCTCTTGTTGGCCGATTCTGCTAAACTCCGCAACAAAGCCAAAATCTCATCCTCCGATTGCGGATCCAAACCCGACGTCACTTCGTCACAAATCATGCAAGGCGGATCGAGGGTTAACTCTAAGCCCAAGGACAAACGACGCAATTGACCGCCCGAGAGTGAAGAGACTTTTTTATTTCGGTGCGGGGCGAGTTTCGTGACTTCTAAAACCGAATCCAACCGGCGCTGACGTTCGGCCGCGTTCGGCACTGCTAAGCGCAAAGCATAATCCAAAGACTCACCAACGGTTAATTGCACCTGAGCCGCGGTGAACTGAGGGGCGAAGCCAACCTTACCCACCAAGTCTTCCGTGCTATGAATCGGCACCCCCGCCAAAGAGGCCTGTCCTGTGGAAGGGATAATCCCTAAAATCGCTTTCATCAGGGTGGTTTTACCACAACCCGAAGGCCCAATGACGGCATTCAAACCCTTCGGTAAGAAGCGGGCATTGGCATGGTCTAAAATAATGGGTCCGTCGGCACCCGCCTGAACGGTGAGGTTTTCGCAGCTCAGCATTGGGACTAATCTTGCTTCGGTCTAGGTTCGGGTAAAGGATTAACACCATGAGATTGAAACTCCTTGGTTTGATGGCGTGCACCCTAGCAACCCTCCCCCCTTCGGCTTCAGCCCTCCAAATGAAAAAGAAGGCGGTCCCCAACGGCGGCATTTTTGGCATCGAAGTCGCCAACACCGATTTATCCTTCTACGGACGGGCCGACCACATTGTCTCAGTCTCTTTCCAAGAATACACGACCGGTGCCCTCATCGTCGATGAAGTCGTCATCGACATGCAAAACTCTAACCAGCAACTCCGCATTTACACGGCACGTCCTCCTGGTTCGGCCGACGTGGCCGATCGTGCCAACCGAGCCAGCGTCGCCAATTCTCAAAACCGCGGGCTCGATCCTTCGGCCGCTTCGAAACTTCCCATCCCTGGTCCGCTCTCCGCCATTGAATCCAAGGTTAATAACCTCACGCAATCCAGCACGGCGGGCTTAGTCGTCAAGACCTACCCTGCCACGACCCACGCGAAGACTGTTGAAATGGTCGTGAGCTCGAAAGACGAACTCTTAAAGTTCTACACGGCTTTCCGCACTTTATTCTCGGGTGCAACTGTCGCTGCCACGGCTGGTTCTTCCGTTGATGGTAGCGATGCCGCGAATACTGCCGCAGCCGCTCAAGGTGGCACCGCCAACGTCACGATTAACCAAATCGGTGGTACGGTCTTTGTAATAGAGTGATTCTGGGCTATTAGCCCACTCGACATCTCTTAGGCACACACTACGAATGGGTTCTTGCTCTTCGTATGCGTTCCTTATTACCCCTCGCTTTTTTAGTAGCGGCTCAGCTGACCAGCTTTGCCAGCCCTAACCTCGTACCTAAACCACTTTCTGAAGCTTACATCGCGGACGCGGCCGCCATCAACATTCAAGGCGCCACGGTCACGGCTGACAGCGATTTGGCCAACGCCGCTAACTACCTCCGCGGCCAACTAGGCCAAGGTGGCCAAGCGAAGATTCATTTGGTAAAAGTGACGAGTCCGGTAGGAAATTTTGAAACCGACAGCGAGGGCTACGTCATCGAAAGCACCCCTGGCGGCGATATCACGATTTCGGCCCGCACCGATGCAGGTGCCTTTTATGGCGCCATCACCTTGCTGCAACTCGGCGAACTCAAGAATGGCCAACGCTTTGTCGTGCCAGGTCGTATTCAAGACAAACCGCGCTTCGCTTGGCGCGGCTTGATGATCGATGACGGCCGCCACTTCATTGGCAAAGCCGAAGTACTTCGCATGCTCGACCTGTTGGCCTTGCATAAAATGAACATCTTCCACTGGCACCTCACCGAGGACCAAGGTTGGCGCGTGGAAATTAAGAAATGGCCCAAGCTCACGGAAGTTGGCTCCAAGCGAACGGCCTCACCGGTGATGGGCGACCGCAATAAGTCCGACGACAAACCTTACGGCGATTTCTACACCCAAGAGGATTTAAAAGAAGTCGTCGCGAAAGCCACGTCACTTCACATCACCGTGGTTCCTGAAATCGAAATGCCTGGTCACGCCGGGGCCGCTATTGCGTCCTACCCCCAATTGGGCAACAGTGATATCCCCAAGTATGACCCCAAAGTTGCCACCAGTTGGGGCGTTAAATATTACACTTATGCCCCGAAAGAAGAAACATTCGCTTTCATCGATGATGTCTTCGCAGAACTGATTCCTATCTTCCCGAGCACCTACTTCCACATCGGTGGTGATGAAGCCCCCAAGACCCAATGGAAGAGTTCGCCCTTCGCCCAATCGGTCATGAAGCGCGAGAAATTGAAAGACGAACACGAGCTACAATCTTACTTCGTCGGACGAGTCGAAAAAATCCTCAACGCCCGTGGCAAAAAACTCATTGGCTGGGACGAGATTCAAGAAGGCGGTCTGTCGAAGTCGGCCACGATGATGGTGTGGCGCGATTGGAAATGGGCCCAACTGGCCGCCGATCACGGTAACCAAATCGTGATGTCGCCTACCAGCCACACCTACTTCGACCACAGCCCTGGCACCCGCCCCAACGACCCCCGCTTTGATGTCATCGGAGGCGTCCTGCCGATTGAAAAAGTCTACGCGTTTGAACCCATCCCTGCCAAGTTCACCCCTGAACAACAAAAACTCGTCCTCGGGTGCCAAGGCCAACTCTGGTCGGAATACATTTATAATGGGGCTAAATTAGAATACATGGCCTTCCCCCGGGTTTGTGCCCTCGCCGAGGTAGCTTGGTCGGATAATACCAAAAAAGACCGTAACTGGCAGGAGTTCGAACCCCGCCTGCAGGCCCATTTAAAGCGTTTAGACGCGCTAAAAGTGAATTATCACCGCAACGACGGCACCCCTGCCGTTACGGACAAACTGGGCCGCGGGGAGTAACCCCGCCCCTTTTAGAATGCTGTCTCAGTCAAGTCCGGCTTGACCGTACCGATTGAGACGGCTTGTCTTCGCCTTTACTCCCATGGCCTCCCTTCCCGTCAATCGTATCAAGAAAAAGAATATCATGAGCTACAACGGTGAGCTCTGCATCGTTCTTGAGTGCCTCGTTCGCACCCCTCCGAACAACGCCTCCTACGTGCAAATGGAACTCCGCTCCATCAAAACGGGTGCTAAAATCCCCGTGCGTTGTGGTATCGGCGTCAGCTTCGAAGTTTTCGATAACTCCACTAAGCAACTCGAACTCTCTTACGAAGCCGATGGCAACTACGTCTTCGTCGATGTGGACACCAATGAAGAATACTACATGCCAGCGGTTTCTTTAGAAGACTCTAAAGAATTCCTCATCCCTGGCACGACCTACCAAATCCTCTTCGTGGAAGATCGCCCAGTCACGGTTGACCTCCCTCCCTCGGTCACGGTCGAAGTCTTGGAAGCTCCCCCCGCAGTCAAGGGCGACACGGCTGGTAACGTCCAAAAGTCCGTCACCTGCGAAAATGGTTTAATCGTCAACGTCCCCCTCTTCATCAAACAAGGCGAGAAGATCAAGGTCAGCACCGAGAATAAAGAATACCTCGGCCGCGCTTAATCTGCCCTGCCAACTAACGAAGAACCCCGGTCTCCCGGGGTTCTGTTTTGCTTATTTTACTTAAGATTTAGAAAGTTTCCATAGACCCGTAGGGATTCGAACCCCAACAAGGAGAACCAAAAACTCCTGTGCTACCGTTACACCACGGGTCTGTGGACTAATACAGAAGTAGATTTTTTCGCCGGGAGTCAAGCGATACCACGGCGAGGTTGACGCTGGGGGTCCCTTGGCTCATTTCCCCTATATGCCCGCCAAAGCGTCCACGAAGCCCAAGTTTCAGCGAATCGTTCTGAAAATCAGCGGAGAAGCTCTCCGAAATGATAAAACCAACGAAGCCATTGACCCCGTGGTCTTAGACCGTCTGGCCGTCGAATTAAAAACTCTCCAAAAAATCGGCACCGAAGTCGCCCTCGTGGTAGGTGGAGGAAATATTTTCCGTGGCCTAGCCGGGGCCCGAGCTAATGGCACAGATCGAACAACGGGAGATAACATGGGCATGCTGGCCACAGTTATCAACGGCTTGGCCTTAATGGATCGTCTGGAAAAAGCGGGTCTCGAAGTTCGCGTGATGTCCGCCATCCCGATGGATCGTATCGCCGAACCTTTCATTCAACGTCGTGCCACCCGTCACTTAGAACGGGGTCGCATCGTCATCTTCGTAGCTGGTACGGGTAATCCTTATTGTACCACCGATTATGCCGCTGCGTTGCGGGCGAATGAAATCGGGGCGCACGCTATTCTCAAAGCCACCAAGGTAGATGGCGTGTACGATAAAGATCCGATGAAGTATCCAGATGCCAAACGTTACACGCGCGTCTCACATGCAGAGGCGTTATCGAAGCGCCTCGGCGTCATGGATGCAGAAGCCTTCTCCCTCTGCGAAGCCAATAAAATGCCTATCATTGTGTTCTCGATGAGCACCGCCGGGGCGATTAAAAAAGCCGTCCTCGGTCAACCTATCGGCACCGTGGTGGCGTAACTTCACCCCAACTTTCTACTACTATGGATATTAAAAAAGCGCTCAACGACGGTGCCCTTAACATGAAGAAGGCCGTGGATCACACGTCCCATGAATTTAGCACCTTACACACGGGTAAAGCGACCCCGAGCATGGTCGAAAACATTCAAGTACACGTCGAATCCTATGGCATGACCCAACGTCTTAAAGACATGGCTGCCATCACGACGCCGGATGCTCGTTCGATTGTGGTACAGCCTTTTGACAAGGCCACGATGGAAGATATTCGCAAAGCCATCCAAGCCGCCAACGTGGGCATCAACCCCGTCCCCCAAGGCAACTTCCTCCGCTGCCCCATCCCCGAACTTTCGGGCGAACGTCGCCTGGAACTCGCCAAAGTTGCCACCCGGATGGCCGAAGAAGGTAAAGTCCGCGTGCGCAATGCACGCCGCGACTGCCTCGAATTACTCAAAAAAGCTAATAAGGAGAAAGTGATTACGGACGATGATTTGAAGCGTGCCGAAAAAGAAATCCAAACGTTGACCGATAAACACACCGCCGAAATCGAGAAACATTTGCAAGCCAAGGACGCCGAGTTAAAAGGTTAAATGTTCTACTTTTAAGCCCCGATAGCTCCTTTCATGAACATTCACGAATACCAGGCCAAAGCCCTGTTTGCTCAATTCGGCGTCGCTGTCCCCAAAGGCGTTGCCACCCAATCGTCGGCTGAATTCGCCCAGTGCTTATCTCAGATCGACGGTCAGAACGGCTACATGGTAAAATCCCAAATCCATGCCGGCGGTCGCGGCAAAGGGACTTTCACCAATGGGTTCAAAGGTGGCGTGAAATTCGCGCCAACCCGCGAAAAAGCCCTCGAGCACGCCCAAGCGATGTTGGGTAATACTTTGGTCACAGCCCAAACCGGAGCCGAAGGTCGCAAGGTGCAAACGATTTACTTCACCGAAGCCGCCAACTTGGGCAAACGTCCCGATGGTCGCGACGACGAATACTACTTAGCCATCTTACTCGATCGTGCGACCTCGCAGCCTGTCATCGTGGCCTCGACCGAAGGAGGCGTCGAAATTGAACAAGTCGCCCACGCTACCCCCGAGAAAATCTTCAAAGTGCGAGTCGACCCAGCCGTCGGCCTCCAAGCCTACCAAGCACGTCAATTGGCTTTCGCCCTCGGGTTCAAAGGCGAACTGTTCAAGCAGTGCGTGAATTTAGTGACGAAACTTTACCAGTTCTATTGGGAAAAAGACGCGGCAATGGTCGAAGTGAACCCTCTGCTTGTCACCCAAGAAGGCCAACTACTCGCTCTTGATGCGAAAGTTTCCTTCGATGACAATGCCCTCTTCCGTCACCCAGATGTGGTGGCCCTGCGCGACTTAAACGAAGAAGATAGCAAAGAAATCGAGGCTTCGAAGTTCGGCCTTTCTTACATCGCCCTCGACGGCAACATCGCCTGCCTAGTCAATGGTGCTGGCCTCGCCATGTCGACGATGGACATCATCCAACACTTTGGTGGCAGCCCTGCTAACTTCCTCGACGTGGGTGGCGGTGCCTCCCAAGAACAAGTTACCGCTGCTTTCAAAATCATCCTCGGTGATCCCAATGTTAAAGGTATCCTCGTGAACATTTTCGGCGGGATCATGGATTGTAATGTGATTGCGAGCGGCATCGTTGCCGCAGTGAAAGAAACCGGCCTCAAGCTACCCCTCGTTGTTCGCCTCGAAGGCAATAACGTTGAAGCGGGTAAAGCGACGCTGGCTTCCAGTGGCCTGACCATTGTCTCGGGCGACTCGATGGCCGACGCTGCCCAAAAAATCGTTAAACTCGTTAACCAATAAAAATTTATGTCTATTCTCGTTAAAGAAGATACGCGCATCTTGGTGCAAGGTATCACGGGCGATTTCGGTGCTCGCCATGCCCGTCTCTCCATCGACTACGGCTCCCAAGTCGTCGCTGGCGTGACGCCTGGTAAGGGCGGTCAAGTGTTTGAACACAACGGCAAGAAAGTGCCAATCTTCAATACGGTTGCCGAAGCGGCCAAACAAACCGGCGCCACGGTGTCGGCCATCTTCGTCCCCCCACCCTTCGCTGCCGATGCAATTTTAGAGTGCGTGGACGCCGATCTTGACCTCGCGGTCGCCATCACGGAAGGGATTCCGGTGAAAGACATGATTCGTGCCAAACGCGCCATGCAAGGTAAGCGCACACGCTTAATCGGCCCTAACTGCCCTGGTCTCGTCACCCCAGGTCGAGGTGATAAATCTTATGGCGGTTGCCGTATCGGTATCGCCCCTGGCTACATTCACCGCCGCGGTAAAGTCGGCGTGGTTTCCCGCTCTGGCACTCTCACCTATGAAGCGGTGTGGCAATTAACTTGCCGCAACCAAGGGCAATCCACCTGCGTCGGGATTGGCGGCGACCCCGTCAATGGCACCTCGCACCTCGACGTGATTAAACTCTTCAACGAAGATCCTGAAACCGAAGCCATCATCATGATTGGCGAAATCGGTGGCAGCGCTGAAGTTGAAGCCGCGCGCTGGATTAAAGCTCACTGCAAGAAGCCCGTCGCTGGTTTCATCGCAGGGGCTACCGCCCCAGCCGGTCGTCGCATGGGCCACGCAGGCGCCGTCATCGGTGGTTCCGAAGACACCGCCGCCGCTAAAATTAAGATTTTCCACGAGTGCGGCATCTCCGTCGCGGCCACCCCCTCCGACATGGCCGATGCGTTACTCCGTATCTGGAAGGGCTAAAAGCGACTTTCTTATAAGAAAACTATAAGCCTTTAGGGTGTTTTGCTTTGCCATCACGGCTCGGGCTTATAGTCCTCATTTCTATGTGGTACTACCAACAAGGCAATAATCGCATGGGTCCAGTCGATGAGGCTACCATTCGCAACCTCATGGCTAGCGGCACGATCTCCATCGACACGCTCGTCTGGACGAATGGCATGGCCAGCTGGGTACCCTTACAACAAACCGCCCTAGGTAGCGGTCTACCTGTTCCTCCTGTCGGATCCAATCCACAACCTAGCACACCAGTTAATCCGGCATTAAGTAATCTAAAGCGCAAGAATCGTACTGTTTACATTCTTCTTGCACTATTTATAGGCAATCTAGGAGTACATAACTTCTACGCAGGAAGAAACACCATAGCAATCATCCAACTTGTTATCAATCTTTGTAGCCTCTGTACCATATTGCTTCTTCCACTTTTTTTTAATAATACACCTAGGACTGTTTGTGTGGCGCGTTGTAGAAATGGTTACAGTCACTAAAGACTCTAATGGTGTAGAGTTTGATTAAAATTTCTTCATTAAGGACATTAATTATCACTCGCCTGCAAAACGGAGAGTGCTTAAAAAGAGTCATGCCCCGATTCCTTCTCTGCTTATTGCTCGCACTAAGCCCTGCTGGTATTTTCGCTGAAACCGCCCCCAAAGTCGAAGCAACCCCGGAAAAACTTCCCACCGCCCAAAGCCCTCTGCCGTGGCACATGGTCAACCTTTGGTGGACCATGCCTGCGACTGATAACTTTGAATCTCTCGAAATCGATTTCTCCATTAGCGATGACGTCGACTCTTCGAAACTGAACCTCTACATCGCTCCGATTGGTCTCGGCCAAATCAACGGGGTTAATTTCTACGGAGGAATCCAAACCAACATCGGTGGCTATCCGGTTTCCGATGCCAGCCCGCAAGGCGATTACCATAAGGGTAAAGGGGCCATATTCTCGCGCTGGGGCAATAAGGACCTCGATACGAGCTTCGTCCGCCCTGCCCTCGATGGACTCACCGAAGCGGCCGGCTACGAAGGCGACTTCGCCTCGGGTCGTCGCCCCTTCGCCTGGCATGGCGGCAAGTACACCTATGCGGTTCGTAAATTAAATTATGAAAAGGATGCCGATGGCCGCGAATGGACCTGGGTCGGTGCCTTCGTGACCGAACAGGCGACACAAAAAACCCAATTCATCACGGCTTTAAAATTCCCCGGTCGGACCCTGAAATTCTGGGGACGCCACTCGGCCTTCATTGAAATCTACGGGGGCAAGAAAGTGGTCATTGCCGACCTCCCTAAGCTCGAAATCCGCTTCGGCACGCCACATGTGAATGGCGAAACGATGAAGGTTCAAAAATTGGACGTCAATTTCCCCCGTCGGAGCAAAGATCCAGCCTCTCCTGCCATCATGACCGCCGAACTCGATGGAGCTGAAGTGGTGTGTAAGTTAAAAAATGAAATCTTTGAACGGGAGAAGTGGAGCTACCCGCTGATTAAATAAGCACCGAGGCTAAGGCCTCTGCAAAGGCCGTCGCGGCGGCGGGGGCATGCCTTAGAAAGAGTTCGGGTTCTACGACTTCCAGCTCCATCAAAAGGGGTCGGCCCTGAAGGTCGTCAACCAAATCAACTCGGGCGTACACCGGCGGCTGAGGGCATGACCGCAAGGCGTGCTGAGCTAGTTTCAACTCCTCGGCTCGTGGTTGATAGTGCGGCAAGACCACCCCGCCATGGTCATCCTGCACCCTGAAATCTCCGGGCTTCGCTACCTTGCGCACCGCATGACTGTAACGACCTCCAAAGAACATAAGGGAGACCTCGCCCCGCGTTAGTACACTGGGAATAAAGGGCTGCAGCATAAAACCCTCCTCCTGCAGCCAAGCATCGCATTGATTTTGCAAGGCAGGAAGCGTGGTGCGATTCACGCGATAAGTATGGCGAGCCGCACCTGAAACCGTGGGCTTGAGCACCGCTTCGGCCCAATCCCGGCGTTGCAATTCGACGGCCAAATTAAGCGTCGATCCGCGCGGGTAAAAGACCGTTGGAGGCAAAGCCACTCCCGCACGTTCGAGGTCTTTAAAGTAAACCTTATCCATATTCCACCGCAGCAGATCAGGCGGGTTAATCACGGGCGTCAGGACACTGACGCGATGCAACCAAGCAGAAAAGGCGGCGTATTTTTCAAAATAATCCCAAGGCGTGCGCAAGACCACGGCCCGGGCCTGAGCCCAATCATAAGTAGGATGCGACCAGGCCACGCGCACGGTCGCATACCCCTTCAAGGTTAAAGCGTCCTGTAATAGCCGATCTTCTAATAAAAGATTGGCGACATAATCGTTAACCAAGGCCGGCTTTTCATAGCGGTCATCGGTCAATAAAACTAGGTCACCCCTAGGCATCTGCGAATCATCCCTTGCCACGGGTGAGCGACAACTTAATTTACCGCCATGCGGCTAGTTTTGTTTTGGAGTTTTTTTCTTGTAGAAGCCTTAGCCAGCGAACCGGCCATGCCCCATAAAATCCGGGTCATCGCCGACGGCTTTGAAGCCCAAGAAGCCGACATCTTGGCCGTCTGCCAATCTGCTGCAGCGGAGTTGCAACGCTACGCGCCGACCTTACCACTTGAAAATGTGGTCGTGATACATGACGCGAAAAGTAATCCCATCACGCTCTTCCAACGCAACGAACGTCATGAAATCATCGTCAAACTAAACACCCATCAAACTTTTTGGGCACAGTACGCTTATCAATTTGCCCATGAGATTTGTCACATCCACTGCGGGTTTCGTCCGGGACCGGATGACAACCTGTGGTTTGAGGAAACCACCTGTGAAGCCTCTTCGCTGTTTTGCCTGCATGCCATGGCTCAAACTTGGCAAACCAAAGCCCCCTACCCTAACTGGCAAAGCTTTGCACCTAAGTTGCAGGCGTACGCCGATAACGTGGTTAAAAAACGCCCTTACCTTGAGGAACTAAACCAAAAAGGCCTTCCGATGTTTTACCGTGATCACGAAAAAGAACTCCGGACCAACCCCACTGACCGCGAACTCAACGGTGCCATCGCCATAAAATTAGTAGCATTGCTCGAAGCCAAACCCAGCCGTTGGGCTGCTTTCCGTTGGCTCAATGCGACCGAAAAGCCCGCCCAGGAAACTTTTGCGCAATACCTTCTACGTTGGGAAAAAAACTGTCCTGCGGCAGACCAAACTACCGTACAGGACGTGCGTAAACTTTTTGGCGTAAACTGACTTACTTACCCACTACGTAAGCCAACTTACTGGCAGTCTGCTCCACGGCAGCGGCACCATCCAATAAATCGGCAATGGGGTCCCACTTGCCGTTTACCAAGCCATCGCGAGCGGATGCGGGGATGCTGGCGGGCCAAACTTTATCACCCGCACTGACCTTCAGGTTTTGCACATCCACGGTCACTTCGAGCTCAGGCTTTTGCTGCACTAAAGCCGACAATTCTGCCAAATGGTCTTTGCTCAAGGTCAAGCAAGGTACGCCCAGAGCGGTCGAATTACCGAAAAAGATTTCGGCAAAGCTACCCCCGACCAGAGCCTTAAACCCAAAGCGCCAGAGCGATTGGGGGGCGTGCTCCCGCGAGCTACCGCAACCAAAGTTAAAACCGACCACTAGAATCCCTGCACGCTTCGCTTGCGGCGTGTTCATAGGGTGCGGGCGATCCTTGCCATCGGGGCCCGTACGCTCATCGCGGAACGCATGGTCACCGAGACCATCAAAGGTTACACAGCGCAAAAAGCGGGCGGGGATGATACGATCCGTGTCGATGTCATCACCAGGTACCGCCAGGGCGAGTGCCTTGATTTGAGTAATTTTTGCGAGAGACATAAGTGGAAAAGTTAATTTTTAGGATAAACTAAGCTAGCGGGTAATTCAAGGGAACGAGCCAGAGATTGCAGACGATGTTCGGCGACTTCTAGAGGTAGCGTGGTATCGAGCACCAAGACCGCGCGTCCTTCTACCACCCAAGGTAAGACCACCTGACAAACAGGCTTACCATCGTAATGAGCATCCACCGTAAGCTGACTCTGGTAATTCAAGCCCAAGTCACGAGCCGCCTCGCCCACTGGAATCCCAGTGGCAACGCGCTCTAACAAGTGCTGGAATGCAGCCGAAACCATTTAGACTTTAAAGACTTCGCGAGCGTCGGTCACTTGACCCGTGATGGCCGCCGCGGCCACCATCAAGGGGCTCATTAAAACGGTACGACCGGTCTGCGAGCCCTGACGGCCCTTGAAGTTACGATTCGAGGAACTCGCACACAGCTGATCGCCGACGAGTTTGTCAGGATTCATGGCCAAGCACATCGAGCAACCCGCGCCGCGCCATTCGAAGCCAGCTTCGATGAAGACCTTATCCAAGCCCTCATGCACCGCTTGAATCGCCGTTAATTGGGAACCAGGAACCACGATGGCTTTCACCGAGGAGCTGACCTTGCGACCGCGGAGGTATTTGGCGACTTCGCGCAAGTCCGAGATCCGACCATTCGTGCAAGAACCTAAGAAAGCAACATCAACCTTGGTGCCCTTGATTGCCGAACCGGGAGCCAACTTCATGTGCTTGTAAGCATCTTCCGCCGTCTGACGATCGGCTGCATTCAAAGTATTCAGGTCAGGCATCTTCTCATCGATGAAGACCGCTTGGCCAGGCGTGATACCCCAGGTAACCGTCGGACGGATATCGGCGGCATTGAACTTCACGACGTCATCATACTGACAACCAGCGTCCGAAGCAAAAGACTTCCACCGAGCCACGGCGGCATCCCAATCAGCAGCTTTGGGGGCGTAGGGCTTACCCTTGATGTAATCAAACGTCTTCTGGTCGGGATTCACGTAACCACAACGAGCCCCACCTTCGATGGACATGTTACAAACCGTCATGCGCTCCTCGAGGGAGAAGTTTTCAAAGGTCGTACCAGCATACTCATAGGCATAGCCGATACCACCATTCACGCCGAGTTTACGGATGATATGAAGGATGACGTCCTTGGCATACACCCCAGGAGCTAACACGCCATTGACTTCAATGCGGCGCACCTTCAGCGGGCTGAGGGCCAAGGTTTGCGTTGCTAAAACGTCGCGAACTTGGGTCGTGCCGATACCAAAGGCAATCGCTCCAAAAGCGCCGTGGGTGGCGGTGTGCGAATCGCCACAAGCAATTGTCGTCCCGGGCTGCGTAATGCCCTGCTCTGGACCTACCATGTGGACAATCCCTTGATTGCCCGTGTTGGTATCGAAGAAACGGATGCCAAAGTCCTTTGTGTTTTTACGAAGGGCTTCAATCATTTCCTGAGCGATAGGATCGGAATAAGGCTCTTTAAGTTCATTCGTCGGCACGATGTGGTCGACCGTCGCAAAGGTCCGTTGCGGATACTTCACTTTTAAGCCCAAATCACGCAACATCCCAAAGGCCTGCGGACTGGTGACTTCATGGATTAAATGAGTCCCAATAAATAGCTGGGTTTGCCCGTTGGGCAATTGGCGCACCGTGTGTGCTTCCCATACTTTTTGGAATAAGGTCTTAGCCATTTTGGTAATAAAGTGAGGTTTCACCGTAGGAATACCTTAGCATTGGTCAATCTCACAGGCATAGTTGACCTAACGTTGCTTTGTAGGATAAGGTTTTCCATAGAATATGGCCCTGCCACCTCCACGACGAGCCCACCGTCGCCAAGTCGTTTTACCTAAGGCCCCAACAGGCTTCATCGGTAGTGCCCCCTTCTGGTTCATCCTCATCATGCTCTCGGGTGCTACCGTCGCCGTGTTATACCAACGTTTCGGCAAAGCCAAAAGCCCAGTACCCATCGCTGAAGAAGTAAAAGTTCCGGAAACTCCCGTAGTCGTAGAACAACCTAAAGTCGTGGTGACCGAAACGCCGACACCGACCACCCCCGTCACCACTCCCACGGCAGAAACCCCAACGGCTCCCAAACCAGTGGTAAAAATGCCGACGACTCCTACCAACGGCAAAGAGGAAGAGATTCGGTGGAATCGACTCTACCGCACAGTCTCTAATCGGATTGTACCCGCTCACGTGGGTGAAGCCTCGGCGTTACAGAAGAAAGGATTCTTGTCCGGCCAAGCCCTGCGAGTTTCACCCGACAAACCCTTACCCGTCCCCGCCGGCAACGCCACGCTACGCGCTGAACTTAAATTACGCGTTGAAGAATACTGGGCTAGCATTGATCCGAATCACTGCGTCCCTCACCCAGATGCCGAAAACTTTCCAGGCGCAGTGCTAGAACCTGCTGACCGGGTTATCACCGCCGTAAGCCTACCCGCCAATCGCTCCCGCTGGCACTCGACCGGACTTTATGCCGCTCCAGGTGAACGCATCACCTTCCGGATTCCCGCCGCCGATATCCAACGCGGGCTGGTCGCTCACATCGGCTGTCATACTGATAATATTGGCGATTCGCCGAAGCGGGAAAACTGGCACCGCTTCCCGGTTATCACCAACTCCATTGCCCTGAATAAACGCACCGTAGAACTTGCCAATCCTTTCGGCGGCCCCATCTACATCGACCTGCCTGGAAATGATAAAAACGCCAAGTCGCGTGAACTTATTCGGGTCGAAATCGTCGGAGCGGTCGAAGCCCCCATTTTCATTTTAGGCAAAACCACTCGAGCAGAATGGGATAATAGCCGACTTGCGCCTGCACCTTGGGGGGAATTGGTCTGCGATAACATGGTGCTGTCAGTGCCTTCCAAATTATTACGTGAATTGCCCTACCCCGAAGACTTAATGAAGACGTGGATGGAAATCGTCGAGGCTTGCGATTGGCTTGCCGCTTGGGGCCCGCGTCATTCGGCCGAGCGCATTGTGCCTGATGCGGAAATTTCCATCGGCTGGATGCACTCGGGCTACCCGATTAAATGTTACACTGAAAGTGCCCCCGACATGGTGAACTTAAAGAAACTAAAAACCGAAGGCAATTGGGGCTTCTACCACGAACTCGGTCACAATCACCAATCGAGCCTCTGGACTTACTCTGGTTACACCGAGGTAACCTGCAACCTCTTCGCCTTGTATTGCATGGATCGCATCTCCAATCGCCCCCTCGGCGCAGGACATGGCGACGACCTCGATGCCATCGCCCGCGAAATGGCCCTCGACCCCAAGAGTCACAGCGATTCAGCCTTTCACCTGCTTTCGCAATACTACTTCCCGCTAAAACAATATGGCTGGAAGAGCTTGCACGACACCTTTGAAGAGCTCGGCGAGCGTCATGACATCCACAAAGCCGATGGTATGGTGAAAAAGAACCTAGGTATCGCTGGTCGCGAAATCACCAAGGACATCGAAGCTTTGGAAAAAGAAAAACATCAGCTCGATTTGAAAATTAAAACGGCCATTCGCGAAAAGAAGGACGACGATAAAACCGCCGCCGAAACTCGCCTTGCCGAAATCGCCGTCGAAGAAAAAAAGCTCAAAGAATCCATGGGGGCTCTCTCCAAGAGCGACTCAGATGTACGTAAAAAAGATATTTTCGTGCGCATTTGGTCTAAGCACGCCAATGCGAATCTCGGCCCCTATTTCGCCTGCTTTGACTGGCCTTACACGGATTCGATGAAGACCATGCTGACTCCGCTTAAAGCCTGGATGCCGCCGAATTTCCCACCCCTTAAGGCCGACCCTACCAAGGTGGCTAAAACTAATCTTTTTGGCTCGAAGAACGAAAGCATGGCCGGGGCGGAAGAAAAGGTAGGCGATAATAACGCCGCCAATACGCAGTAATCCTCGTGAATTGACTTACGGGGGGCTTACCTCCCATCCTGCCGTCATGGATCGCACCTTGACGCTAAGCTTCTCCTGTCCTGACGCCTCAGGAATCGTCGCCGAGGTGTCGGGTTTTGTAGCCCAACACCACGGGTGGATTACCGAAGCGAGCCAGCACACGGAACATGATTTGTCGCGTTTCTTCATGCGCGTTGAAATTCGTGCGAGTTCGCTCGACTTCCCCGCCGAGGAATTCTCCCAACGCTTTACGCCCCTTGCGAAGAAATTCCAGATGGACTGGCATCTCTCCGACTCCGCCCACCCGCGGCGCGTCATTTTGCTCTGCTCCAAACAGGAACACTGCCTTTACGACTTACTTTCCCGTCACGTCGCCCAAGATTTTCGCTTCATTGTTCCCTGCGTCATCTCTAACCACGAGAGTCATCGCAAAGTAGTCGAGGCCCACGGCATCCCCTTCCATCACATCCCCGTCACGCCTGAAAATAAAGCCGAGGCTTACCAAAAAATGGCGGACCTCTTCCGTCGCGAGAAAGCTGATTTCATCGTGCTGGCCCGTTACATGCAAGTCCTCGACGAGAACTTGTGCCGCGAGTTCTCCGGCAAAATTTTAAACATCCACCACTCCTTCCTGCCCTCGTTCGCAGGGGCTAAACCTTACCACCAAGCCCACCGTCGGGGCGTTAAACTCATTGGCGCAACCTGCCACTTTGTGACTCCCGAGTTAGACGAAGGCCCCATTGTAGAACAAGACGTCATCCGCGTCGACCACTCCGACACTCCCGAGAGCATGGTTCAATTAGGTAAAGATATTGAAAAAGTTGTCCTAGCCCGCGGCCTGCGTGCCCTCGTTGAGGATCGAGTACTGCTCGCCGGCAATAAGACCGTAGTGTTTTAAAAAGTAGTTTCTCACTAAGTCCTGAACTAGTCTCTTTAAGAGGTCTATAACTCGTTAATTTCTTGGCGATTAGGGGCTTCTTTCACCCCATTCTGCCTCGCCTCCCAGAGGTTTTACGGTAAAACTGCCACCCGTCCTCGCCTTCCTATCCTTTTTTATGTCACTCATTTCTCGCCTCTCGGCTCGTCTCCAAAATCACCCCAAGCGCGTCGTGTTCGCCGAAGGGGCCGATCCACGTATCATCCAAGCCGCCCGCCAATTCGCGACGAAGAAACTGGGCGTACCCATTTTACTGGGCGATCGCCAACGTATCAAAGTCAACGCCGCCCGGCTTAACATTCGCTTAGACGATATTCGTATCATCGAGCCCTCCCGGAGCGACGAATTAGCAAGTTATGTTGCTAAGTTAGAATCCATCCAACGCTACGGCCAAACCAATGTGCAAGGTAACCCCCAAGATTTGGCCCAACAGCCCAACTACTTTGCGTGCTTGATGGTCGCCACGGGTGCCGCCGACGCCTTGATTTCGGGTGCGACGACGCACGCCGCCTCGGGTCTACGTGCCATCCTACAAACCATGCCCCGCCAAGCTGGAGTGGAAACGGTTTCTTCGATGCAAATACTTGAATCCGAAGAATCGAAATTTGGTTGCAACGGGGTGCTCTTCCTCGCGGATTGCGGGGTTATCCCTGAACCCACCGCCGAACAACTTGCGGACATCGCCGTGACCACGGCAGGACTCGCTGGTCACCTAACCAACACCCTCCCCAAAGTGGCAATGCTCGCCTACTCGACGCACGCGGCTAGCCCTCGCTTGGCCTCGGTGAAAAAAGTCCAAGCCGCGACCGAACTAGCTCGTCGTAAAGCTAAAGAGCTTAACATCGTCTGTGATATCGACGGCGAACTCCAGGCCGATGCGGCTCTCAGCCCCTTCGCAGCCGAATCGAAAGAAGTCTCGGGCTCCGTCGCAGGCAAAGCCAGCGTCCTGATCTTCCCCGACCTCAACGCCGGCAATATCGCCTCTAAGATGGCACAATTTATCGCTGATATTCCTGCCTACGGCCAAATCCTGACAGGCCTGGAACGCCCTGCGGCAGAAATCTCCCGCGGTGCTTCCGCCCACGACATTTTTGGTACCGCCGTCATCGTAGCCTCCCAAGCGGTTGACCGTAATTACCTTTACCCTAAAGCCCCCAACACGCCTAACGCCTAAGCCATGGCGATTAAGAAACGCTTCGCTGACAACATCCCTGGGTTGCTCTCGCAACCCATGAACCACAGCACCCGACGGGTTTTTGTGGCCGCCACGCGAATGAACGATGGCAAGACGACCACTTGCCTCGGACTCACCGCTTCCCTGCGCAGCATGGGATTGAAGGTCGGGTATATTAAACCGATCGCACAGCGCGTGGTCATGTCCGGCGAAGATCGTGTCGATGAAGACACCCTGCTCATCGATGGACTCTTTGACCTCGATATTCCAATTGCGGCCATGTCACCCGTGGCCATCGAGCCCGATTTTACCAAAAGATTTTTAGAAAACCCTGACGAGATTGGTCCGCAATTACGCGACCGAATTTGTCGCGCTTTTGACCGTGCCGCCTACGGCAAAGAAATCGTCGTGGTGGAAGGTTCGGGCCATGCGGGTGTAGGCTCCGTCTTTGGAGCCTCGAACGCCGACAACGCTCGCGTCTTGGGCTCCAAAGTACTCATCGTCGCCGCTGGCGGCATCGGCAAACCCATCGATGAGGTCGCCTTAAACAAGGCCCTCTTTGATAAATCTGGCGTCGAAGTCATTGGTGTCATCCTAAACAAAGTCCTACCCGATAAAGCTGACTTCATCCGCGACTTTGCGGGTCGCGGTCTCAAACGCATGGGCATTCCCCTGCTCGGCGTGGTCCCGATTCAAGAAACGTTAGTTTATCCCAACCTCGATCAAGTGGCCGAAGAAACCCGCGCCCGCTGGATTCACCAACCTGCCGGTCTCCGCCGCGTGCGCCGCGTTGTCATCGGGGCAATGTCCGCTCGCCGGGCCGCCGAGTATTTAAAAGTGAACGGTACGCTAGTCATCGTGCCTGGTGACCGCGAAGATCTACTCGAAGCCTTCATCGCCGAAGGGGGCAGCAAATCTCTCGCAGGTGTCATCTTCTCGAACGGCCTATTGCCGAGCGAAGCGACCATTAAGCACCTCACCGAAGCGGGCATTCCCCTCGCCTCCGTCGAAGCAGAGTCTTTTGCCGTCACGGCTCGTATTAACAATATGACCGTGAAAACGATGCGCCAAGACGCGGACAAAATCCCCATCATCGAAAAGATGATTGCGGATTATGTAGATATTAAATCGCTGCTCAAACTAGTCTAAGCAAGGGGCCCTTAGGCCCGGGCTTGCTTCGCAAACTTACCGTAGAGCCAGGCGACCACGAGGAAGATGATGGCGACGGCACCGCACGCAATCACGCGACCAAGCATATCGGTGACATCCTTCGTGAGCACTCGTAGGGTCGCAATGGCAAGGAACACCAAGGAGACCATGCGGAAACTGCGACGCTGGAGCTTAAAGCCTAACATGAACAAAATCGCGGCCGCGAGCGCCCAAAACAGGGAAACCCCTGCTCCGGGGAGACGACTCAAGGCGGCCAACGTGAGCAGCATTAAAGTGGAAGCACCAATGCCTCGATACCAATGACTACCTGGCAATCCGTCCGTTAATTGGTGGAGGTTAACAAGCAGGATCGCCAAGCCCGCTAACCAAAAAAGCACTTCCTTTAGAGTGACACCACTCGTCACACCATACTGGAAAATTAACATACCGGCAATAAAGCCGACTATTAAAGGGAAGCGCACTGCAGACGAGACCCCCTGACTTTCGAGGAAGCGGTGAACCAAGGTGAGGCCTACCGCACCCAGCACCCAAAGGATTACGTAGCAACTTTGACTCAATGTCTCCGAAACCTTGAGCGTGTAATAGCCAAAGCCAAAGTAGACGCCAGAGATCAGCATCAAAAGGGTTAAGGCAGCAGCTACCCCGGCCATCAACTTCGACCAAGAGAAACGAGATGTCGCTGCAACGCTGGGTACTAATGCAACTAGTTTTAGAACCACTACACCATCCAACACCGCCAATACCCACGACCACACGGATAATAAGCCGGCCTGTTGATTCTCAGCCGGGAGTTGGTTGGAGATCTTAGGCAGAAAACACTTAAAGGAGAACGAGGGTTCAATGATAGCGTAATGACTAATAAGGTAGGCGGGGACGACTGCCCAAAGCAACGTAGGACAGCGTGCGATTAAGCCCACCACCACGACCACCAACCAAGGCCAGCCAGTATCCACGACCGGAAAATCATCCTGCGTGTAGACGACCACAGCCATCACGCCCAGCCCAGCCAGTACTTTTAACGCTACGTTTGACGAAACCCCGCGCCACTCGCGCATCACTACTAAAATCGCCAAAAGGGCTAAGGCGAGCAAACGCAGCCAAGGTTGCTCCGGCGTGTCGTTGAGATAAGATACCACCGCCACCATGGCCAAGCCCTCGGCGACCCAACGGAGGATCTTCGACGCCGAACGAATTGCCATTAATTGTGCCACTGCACAGGCTAAGACCCAGACCAGCCAAACCATCTTCTGCTCGACGCGCCATGCACCCGCCGTCGCCAAAAATACTAACGCAGCCCCCCACAAAATTTCGGCACTCACGAGCGAACGGCGAACTTCTACCAAACCCAATACGGCCGTAATTCCCGCCACCACTAAAGCGGCCGTAAAACGCTCATGCTCCGCCCCAATCGCTACCAATAAGCCCACTAAGCAAGGGGCTAAAACTAAACTTAGGAAATAACTAACCCGGGTGGCTTCTTTCCTAAACCCACCCTCGGCGATAACAAATCGTTCCCCACACCACAGTACGGCTAAGGCCAAGGCCGCACCGATTTGCACCTCCACCCGATGTTGTGCATGATCAGCCAGATGCTCCCAAATAACTAGGAAGGCGACTTGCGAGCCGACTAAGCCCAATACGCCTGTAGAACTCCACCCTCCCCGTGCATAGAAAATTGCACCTAAGAGTGCAATCGTCGCAGCGGAGAGCGACAGGGCTAAGGCATCCGCATGGGGAGCCACCGAAAAGAAAATGGCTAAGGTGGAAAAGATAATCGCTAACTGGGCATAGAGTCGATCGCGTCGATATAACGCAAAGCCGGCAATCAGCACTGAAACATAAAACTGCACTCGGCCTGCTTCTAGCGCCGAGTTCAGCACGCGCATTTTTTCCAATCCATACGCCGCCCAAGCAGCAAAAACAAACACTCCCAAGCCCGCGGCGCCAATCACTCGCCCCAAGTCCTCACGCTTAGATTGCAGTTTAAGGCCAACACCTAAAAGCACCGTGCCTAAAACCACTAACTCCGAAAGGCGCACCCATGCTGGCAAAACTGAATGCAGATTAAGCCAAATTCCTAAAAACACCGCCGCGGCTAAAGCCAAAGCACCGCCGACACGCACCGTCCACCAAGACCCCAAGGCAAACTCACCCTTTAAATCCGACGGGGGCAACAAACCATACTCGCGTAAGGTCTTCACGACTGGATCTGGCTCACGTGAAGTTACCACAGGTTCAGGGGGCAGTTGCTGAGGACGCAACTTGGGTAATTCAGGAACTACCACCGAAGCTACAGGTGCGACCACCGGATTCACCTGCATCGTGGTGTTAGAAACGGGAACTACTTTAGGGGCACCAAGCTCGAGCTTTTCTAGGCGTTGTTTCAAATTGGATACCATCACCCACAAAACCCCCAATAAAACCGGAACGCCCAGCAGGAGAAAAACTAAGAGTAAAATGATGATTACCGCTAAGGCGTCGTTAGGCATAAAATGGTCAAAAAGGGGGCAAACGAAGTCAGCCCCAAACTAAAAAACCCTTTTTATTGAGGCAAGACACATTTCACCCCTAAAAACACCCTAATCCTCTCACTTTAAGCCTGTATCTCGGCTACACTTTAATTCTAATAAAAACACCCCCTATGTCCCATGCACGCCTGCTTTGTCTTTGTGCTTTAAGTTGGAGCTACCTTAGCCTCGCTCAAGTCCTACCGATTAATCAAAAAGCTCCCGTGGGCGACGAAGCGTGGATGGATGCCCGCATGGGCTCCCAATCACTGCTTCACAGTAGTCAGCAACTCGACATGGCTGGAGAAATTCAAGATCTACCTGGCCGATTACTGGCGCTCGAATTCGCCCAAGGAGGCAAAATTTTATTGGTTAAAACCACTTCTACTTTCGCGAGTTTTAACGCACAGACTTTTAAGTTAATCCAAAAATCCGATTACCCCGTCGCCAAAGGAGGTGGGTCTATGCACGGCCTCGCGGTGGCACCTGACGGCAGCCAAGTATTAATCTCGGGCGGACGCACCCACCTCTACCGTGCCACGGTCGCTCCTGATGGTACTTTTAAATGGGGCACTTCCATTGATGTTACCGAGGGGGCCAAAAATGTTAACCCACTCGGCATCACCTTCACCCCCGACGCTTCTAAAGCGGTGGTTGCCCTGTCCGTCAGCAATACTTTAGCCATGGTGGATTTAGCCACCGATAAAATCATCGCCAAAATCCCCGTGGGGCTCTGCCCCTACAGCGTAGCCTTATCACCTGACGGGAAAATGGCCTACGTTTCTAACCTCGGTGGTAGCGTCGCCAAACCTCATGAAATCACCGAAGCTTCCGCCGGCAGTCTCATTCCGGTTGATAAACGTTCCGTAGCCCTGCGCGGTACCGTCAGCGTAGTAAACCTCGAGGCTACCCCGAAAGTTATTAAAGAAATCGTCGTAGGACTCCACCCAAGTGAAATCATCCTGCAACCTTCCGCCCATCGCTTATTCGTCGCTAATGTAGGTGGCGATAGCATCAGCATCATCAACACCTCCACTCAACAAGTGGAGGATACGATTGATACCAAGCCCGACCCTCGCCTTCCCTGGGGGACGCTAACTGACAGTTTAACGTTATCCGAAGACGGCCAAAGCCTCTTCGCCACCCACGCTGGCCTCAATGCAGTGAGTCGTATCGACCTCGCCAACCCGCATCAAATTGCACCTTTAATTCCTACGGGTTGGTACCCGGGAGCCGTCCGTTGTCAGCACGGACAACTCTTCATCGCCAACGTCCGCAATGGAGTGCAGAAGGTGACCTTACCAACCGATCGAGCGACCTCGCTTGCCTACGACCAACGGGCACGTCAGGCAGCCCACCTCGCTCACGCCCTCCAGTCTAACACACTCGCACTAAATAAAGACCTCCCCGCCCCCCAACCCGTGCCCGCCCAATTAGGACAGCCCTCCACCATCCAGCACGTGGTTTATATTATTAAAGAAAATCGCACCTTTGACCAAGTGTTAGGCGATTTAGACCGGGGCAACTGCGACCCGAAACTCTGCAATTTCCCGCGCAAAATCACCCCGAACCACCACGCCCTCACCGAGCGTTTTCCCCTCCTCGACAACTATTACTGCAATGGCGTCAACTCCTCCGATGGCCACGCTTGGGGCACCCAAGGCATTGTCACCCCTTACCGCGAAAAAGACCGGGTTGGCTTTCGCTGCGGCTATGACTTCGGCATCGACGCCCTTTTCTACGCAGGCTGCGGGTTCTTATGGGATCACGCCCTCCTAAACGGCAAATCCTTCCGCAATTATGGCGAAATGGAATACACGGTAAAACTGAAGGGCAAAACGTATCAGGATTTCTTCGTCGATCGCGAAACCAAAGGCGGCAAAACAGCTTACGCAGTTTCGTATCAAGTTTCCACCCTCACCCGCTACAGCTGCCTGAATTATCCGGGCTGGCAAATGTCAATCCCCGACCAAACCCGGGCCGATGTCTTTCTTAAAGAATTAGCTGATTTCGAAACGAAGAAATTCTTTCCCGACCTTACCATCATTTACTTACCCAACGACCACACGGCCGCCGAACTCACCGCCAACTCTTACCTCGCCGATAACGACCTAGCTCTCGGGCGCGTGATTGAAGGTTTATCGCACAGCCGTTTCTGGCCCCACATGGCGATTTTTGTCAACGAGGATGACCCCCAAGCAGGTCATGATCACGTTGACGGACACCGCTCCTTCTGCTTCGTCGCCAGCCCCTACGCCAAGAAGGGAGCCATTGTTAGTAAATTCTACAATCAAACCGCCGTACTCCACACCATGTGTCGCATCTTGGGCGTTCCCCCGATGAATCAAATCGTCGCCGCCTCGCCCACCATGGAAGACTGTTTCTCCGCTACGCCTGACCTAAGCCCGTACACCTGCTTAATCCCAGACCAGAAACTGAATGAACCCCGGCCCCCCGCTCCCAAAAAGACCAGTTTCTGGCCTCCCTGGCCCACAAGCGAAGAGCGTCTTGAAGCCCGTTTCCACGAACTAGATTTCTCCCTGCCCGACCTCATCCATGAAGACACGCTCAACCGTGCCATCTGGGCTCAAACCCGCCCCCAAGACCCCTACCCGACTGAATGGGCGGGCGCACACGGTCGCGGCTTGGCCCGTTTAGGACTCAAGCTCGACCCCTCGGCCAAAGATGATGATGACGATGATGACGAATAAGGCCGCTTAACCCACGCGATCCAACCCACGCATCGAGCCGGTCGACGATGCAAACTTGTCGGCATCAATCCCCATGCGCTGCAACATCGAAACAAACAAGTTGGGCAAGGGGTAGTTGTGCTGGGTATCAAAGACAAGGTGCTGACCATGACGGAAACCGCCACCCGCAAAAATGGTCGGCAGGTTCGTCGTGACGTGCGTATTGGCATTACCCAGATTACTGCCGTAAAGAATCATCGTGCGCTCCAAGAGCGTGTCGCCGTCTTCTTTCACCGCTTTGAGGTCAGCAAAGAGTTTGGCCAGTAACTTCATGTGCATTTCGTCAATCGACTTCAATTGTTCCAACTTTTGCGCCGACTTTCCGTGGTGCGAAAGGCTGTGGTAACCATCCGTCGTGGTATGCACATGATCTAAATCTAAAGCCGGAGAATTAACGCTATCCAACATCAGCGTCACGCAACGCGACGAGTCGGTCTCGAAACATAACTTGGCCATCTCATACATCAGCCGCACCTTATCCATGTATTCTTTGGGCGACGTGATATCGGTAGGCATCGGCACCGGTGCGGTGGGACGTGGCTTCTGCTCCCATTCCTTGGCCATTTGCATCTGTTGCTCCAACTCCCGCACACTGGTAAAGTATTGATCTAAACGATCGCGATCTTGAGCCCCGACAGAACGGCTCAGTTCTTTCGCCTGCCCGCCCACGGCGTCTAAAATACTCCGTCCTAAGTTCAGTTGACGTTCCGTCTCGGCCATTTCCTTGGCCGTTCCACCCATGAACATACGACGAAACACCGCTGAAGGTTTTTCTTCCGTGGGAATCATAACGCCAGAAGCCGTCCAAGATAAACTCCGGGAACCGCGGGCAACGTTCACGCCTAAGGTCATCGAAGAAAACCGGGTCTGGTGCCCAATCCGCTCGGCCATGTACTGGTCCAAGGAAATGGTATTACGAAAACCACCGCTACTGGGGTGTGGCGCGGCCGTCAGGAAGCAATTATCCGCAGGATGACCGCCATCGACATCGGGGTGCGAAACGCCCGAAAAGACGGTAAAATCTTCCCGATGTTCCTGCAGGTGCTTTAAATAAAGCGACGCTTCATAATCCCGCCCCGCACCTTTGGGGAAAAAGTATTCCGGGACTAAACCTAAATTATTACAAATCCCGAACATGCGCCGGGGCTTGCCCGCCGCCACCGCATCGGACGACTTAGTCGCAAAAGCAGGCGTCATCGCCTCCAGCAAGGGGAGCGACAACAACACGCCCGCTCCAGCCATAAAACGCCGACGCGACAAGGCACGCTGCAAGGCCACGTAGGGGGCCTGACGGGAGAGAGGTACGGGGTAGCTCATAGTTATATTATTTATTGAGAAAGAGGTCACTGGCAACCAAACCGCGCACTAAATCACGGACTCCGTAATGACGCGCGGCGGCTTGATCGAGAATTGCTTCTACTTTGGCGCGATCAGTAAAACCAATCGGAGAACCAGTAGCAAAAACGGTAAATTGACTCACCAAATTGCGGGCAAGTTGGCGCTCATCCGCACTGGCGTGCTTCTTAAAGTCGACAATGTTAGCAAATTTCTGGCCATCAAAGACGCCATCAGCTTCTACTGGCAGGGCCCAGTGGAATTTAAACTTTTGACCACTTTTAGCGATACCTACCTCAGGAGTTTTACCATCGATAGCCCGGTACGCTTTGCGGAAGCCGCCCATGACATCAAAGTTCTCTAACGCAAAACCTGGTGGGTCGATCTTAGCGTGACATGCGGCACAAGATTCCTGCTTACGGTGGCTTTCTAATTGCTGGCGAATCGTCGTCGCTCCCCGAATGTCAGGCTCAATGGCCGGGACACTGGGCGGTGGAGCGGGAGGCTTCCGTCCAAAAATTCGTTCCATCATCCACGCACCGCGCACCACGGGAGAAGTCGTCGTGCCATTAGCGGTCACCTTAAGCACACTGGCTTGGGTCAAGAAACCGCCCCGCACACTCCCCGCCGGCAACTTCACTTTGCGCAACTGAACACCCTCAACATGGGGCAATTCATACAAGGCCCCCAAGCGTTCGTTCACAAAAACAAAATCCGAATCCACGACCGTCCGCGCCGGCAGATTCTTCGCTAATAATTCATTGAAGTATAAACGCGTTTCATCGACCGCCGACTCCATGACGTGGTCATCCAAATAATAATCAGCGTAAAGGTTTTCGTCAGGGTTAGTAACCCCGACTTTACGCAATTCTAACCAGTAATCTAAAAAGGCGTTCACGAAACGCTGCGAACGCGCGTCATTTAAGAGGCGATCCACCTGCCCTTGCAAAACTGCGGGGTCATGCAGTTTCTTTTGGGCTGCTAATTGCTTGAGTTCGGCATCGGGGGGCGAATTCCACAAGAAGAACGCCAAGCGCTCCGCCAAAGCGTAATCTTCTAAACGCCCAGGACGTTCTTCTAAATAAAGAAAGCCCGGAGAGCAGAGTACGCCCGCATAACCTGCCATCATCGCTTCCGCAAATGAACTGCCGGTCTTCAAGGCACCTTGAATCACGGGCAGAAAACGTTGGGCCTCCTCGGACGTCACGGGACGACGATAAGCCGACTCCATGAAACGCTTGAGTAAACGCTCGCTATCTTTGGCGGCATCTTTGGTCACGACCTCCGCCTTTAGCCCATCCCCTTCCACCTTACGGACAGGCAACTGATCAAACATCGCTTGATAGCCTAGCGTCGGCCATGCTCCCGCCACCGGCTCCACTTCAATCCACCGCATGACCAAGCCAGGCTGACCATCCTTTTCGGCCAAGGGGTTTTGCCACCGCCCAGCACCCGGACGTGAACGGAAAAAGCGCACCGCATCCACCCGAATAGTCTCACCTTGCTTTAAATCCACTTCCAACTCCGCCACCGTGACATCGGGGTTCATATCCACATTACCAATGCGTCGTAAAATACGCGGACGAGTCTCGGCATAAACGGTCAAGGGCTCTGCACGGCGCCCCTTGGTGACGTTATCTAAATTTGGAATATACCATTTTTTAGGATCGGTATTAGGACCAACCCAAACCGAGTGCCCACAAAGTTTAATCCGATAGCGTCCGGAAATAGGGGCGCTGAATTGGGTAAAGGCTGGTTCAATCGGTTCGTAGGCACTAGCAACCACACCCACGCCTTCTAATTCGCGCAACTTAGGATCTGATTTCCCCACGGTCATCGGAGCCTTAGCGGCACGAACGTCGGGCTGAGGTGCAAAACCTAAAGTCGGAAAGGTTGCCCGTTCGGGAGCTTGGTTAAACTCCGAGAACTTCATGTGATTGGCGTAACTTGGCTGATCACGAGCGTAAAAGCGACGCTTCACAAAAGAATTGGGTGCGGCCGAAGCTTCCAAGACCGCCTTCATGGCCTCCGTCGAAGCGGTGATATAACGCGAAAGCTGCACATGCGAAACATCCAACGCTTCACCTGATTTATTAAATCGATAAGCCTCGGTGTCTTCGGGCAAAGCTTCTTTCACTTCAATCCAAGAGGTCTGTAAAATATCCCGCAGGGCATTCTCATACTCATAGCGATTCAACCGGCGTTTGACCGCCCGACCAACTTCGTGAATCCGCTGCTCGTCCGCGGCCGTTAATTTAGTCGATAATTCGCCTAGATAAGTTTGCAGTACCGCGGCGTCCGGCCGGGCCTTTTTCTTCGGCGGCATTTCGCCATGATTAATTTCGTCAAAGACCTTCACCCACTTGGCAAAATTCTGCGGGTTGCGGAGATCTGACGACAACGAAGTCAGGTCCAACCCACCCTTTTTAGTCTCGGCATCATGACACTCCACACAGTGCTTATCTAAGAACGGCGGCACGACCGCCCAAGCTTGGCCAGCGACAAGGCAAAGAGTAAAAATGGCTAACCGATAAAGCATTGAGGATTTAGACAAAAAATGACCCTAAAAGTTGCCTAACAAATCCTGCAACCTCGAAGGGGGCTTTTCTTTAGGTAAACGCTCCGATTTCTAAGCCTTTGACCCATTTTTAACCTGTCCCCAGCCCTGCCTGATGCTTTCCGTGATTCGCTCGGCAGCCTTAATGGGCATTGAGGCCGTCCTGATTGAGGTCGAGGTGAACACGGGAGAATACGGTGACCGGGAGTTATGCATCGTGGGCTTACCCGACACGGCGGTGAAAGAATCGGAAGAGCGGGTGCAATCGGCACTACTCAACAGTGGATTGCGTTTACCCGAAACCCGTACGGTGGTAAACCTAGCGCCAGGTGACTTACGTAAAGAGGGAGCCATTTACGATCTGCCCATCGCCCTCGGGGTCGCTGCGTCCCTTAACCAACTCAGCCCCAAACTCCTCAAGGATTACCTCATTGCGGGGGAGTTGGGATTAAGGGGGCAAACTCGCCCACTACGCGGAGCCATCTCGATTGGCTTGCTGGCACGTAAGCTCGGACTCAAAGGCGTCATCTTACCTCGCACCTCAGCCGAAGAGGCCGCTTTGATCGACGGAATTGAAGTCATTGCCGTTGATTCGCTGGACGGGGCACGTCGGTTCTTACTTGGAACAGCACCCGAAGCCCGCTTGGCGACCAACCGAATCCGTCAATCCAACCCGCTAAATCCTTTGGCGGATTTCTCGGAGATTAAAGGTCAACACCAAGTGCGTCGGGCCGTCGAAGTCGCCGCGGCGGGAGGTCATAATCTTATTATGATTGGGCCACCCGGGGCGGGCAAATCGCTCATCGCCAAAAGCATCCCGGGCATCCTGCCCAGCCCTACCCCCGAAGAATACCTTGAAATCCTGACGGTACATTCTGCCGCGGGACAAAACCTCCAACTGGTCCGCGACGCTTGGCAACGCCCCTTCCGCTCGCCCCACCACACCATCAGCGACGTGGGTCTGATTGGGGGTGGCACAATGCCAGGTCCGGGTGAAGTATCCCTCGCTCACGGCGGCGTGCTCTTTCTCGATGAACTCCCCGAATTTCGACGCGCGGCTTTAGAAGTTTTACGGCAGCCACTCGAAGACGGCCAAGTGACAATTTCCCGCTCGCTGGCCAAAGTCACGCTCCCGGCACGCTTGATGCTGGTAGCTGCCATGAACCCGTGCCCCTGCGGGCATTTAGGTGACCCGCGTCGCGCTTGTCGGTGTTCACCACAACAAGTGGCCCGTTATCGGGCGAAAATTTCCGGCCCGTTACTCGATCGCATTGACCTGCAAATCGAAGCCCCCGCCCTCTCCGTCGCCGAACTCCGCCACGGCCAAAACGGCGAAAGCTCCGCCACCCTTCGCCAACGCATCAGTGCCGCCCGCCAACGCCAAGCTCAACGCCTACACGGGACGACCTTGTATTGTAACGCCCAACTGAGCGGGGCTACCTTGCGAGCGAGTTGCCAACTGACCACCGCCCAGGGAGATTTATTGCAAGAAGCCATCGAAAGGTTGGCCCTCTCCGCCCGTGCTTATGACCGAATTTTAAGGGTAGCTCGCACAATTGCCGACCTTGCGGAGAGCGAACCCCTTGAAACCACTCATTTACTCGAAGCCATCCACTACCGCTCGCTGGACCGGTTCTAAAAACGCTCGCCTTATTGAAGAATGGTTATTGATTTTGCTGCATGTCCCCCGTCCTCCGTCGCCTTGGTGTGAGCACACTGCTCACGTTTTTAACTGCACTGTGCTTGGTCGCCGACCCCATCAAAGTTCTCATCGTCGATGGTCGCAATAACCATGATTGGGTGCGGACCACGGAATCCTGCAAAGCCACCCTTGAAGCGACCGGAGCCTTCAAAGTCGATGTCTCGACCGCTCCCGCTGGTTTTACCAAAGCTCAACCTCATAAGCCCAAGCCTAATGATGAAGAAGGCAAAAAAGCCTACGACGAAGCAATGAAGGTTTGGCGCCAAGAAGAAGCGGCTTTCAACAAAGAGCATGCGGCTGACTGGCAAAACTGGGTACCTAAATTCGCCAACTACCAAGTGGTGATCAACAATTACAACGGCCAAGAATGGAGCGAGCCGATGAAAGAAGCTTTCACCGAATACGTCCTCAAAGGTGGTGGCGTTGTCAATGTTCACGCCGCGAATAACTCGTTTGCGAATTGGGATGATTTCAACGAGATGATTTGCATCGGCTGGCGCGGTGCCACCTTCCAAGATCGCGTGGCCGTAGATGACGCCACGGGCAAAGCGATCGTAGTTTCGGCGGATGACGAAAAGATTAAAACCAAGGGCTTCGGCTCGGGTCACGGTGCGCGTCACCCCTTCCTGATTAAAACCCGGGACAACTCCCACCCCATCTTGAAAGACCTGCCCACGGAATGGTTACACGCTTCCGATGAGCTCTATCACCGCATGCGTGGTAGCGCGAATCACATTGATGTGATTGCCAGCGCTTTCTCCGAAGAAAAATTTGGGGGCACGGACATGCACGAGCCCATGATTTGGTGGGCTAGTTTCGGCCAAGGTCGGGTGGTTACGACTTCCATGGGGCACCTCTGGGCTGGCGATAAAGAATTCATCGCCCTCCACTGCGTTGGTTTCCAAACGATTTTAGCGCGTAGTGCCGAATGGGCCGCCACGGGCAAGGTAACCATCCCAGTACCTGCGGAATTCCCGACCAAGGATAAAGAAAGCATCGTCGAGCCCAGCAAAGTAACCTGGAAACGCTAAAGTTTCCGGTTACGGTTCGGGGTAGTTCTTGAGTTGAGGAAGGCTTTCCTCAATCTCGGGCTATGCCTTGGTTACCCCTGCTTTGCCTCTTCTCGGCGTCGGTTAGCCCTACCTCCAAAATCATCCCTCAGCCCCAAGAAATCAACTTGGAGAGCACCACGGTCTCCGTCGCCTCGTTTCAAGAAAATGTCCTGCTTGATCGCTGTGGAGCGGATCGACGGGTGGTGTACGCCACACACCTGCTCCGCGAAAAACTCCAACAAAGAGGTGCGCAAGAAAATCTCCACGGCCTACCCATCACCTACCAACTTACCCCACCCTCAGGTCAAAAAGTTGCAAACCCGTCTAAGGATCAAGACGAGTCTTACAGTCTGAAGATTACGCCCAAGGAAATCGTGATCAGTGCACCTGAGCCTCTTGGCTTACTCTGGGGCACACAGACTTTCTTACAGTTGGTTGAGAATGCGGATGACCACTTAGCAATCCCTTGTGGCACCCTACGGGATTGGCCGGCGTTTCCAGTGCGCGGATTGATGCATGACGTAGGGCGCAATTTCCAATCCATCGAATGGCTGCAAACGCAACTCGAGGTCATGTCGCGTTATAAACTCAACACGTTTCACTGGCACCTCACCGACTTTCCCGCTTGGCGCGTCGAAAGCCTCGAACACCCCCAACTGAATGATCCTAAAGGTCGCACCCGCAGCCCGCAGCAACAATACAGCCAAAAGGAAATTCGTGACTTCGTAAACTTTGCCTACGCACGTGGCATCACGGTGATTCCCGAAATGGACTGTCCTGGGCACAGTCGTTATTTCACTAAGAGCTTGGGCTTCGATATGCAAACGCCCCAAGGGCTAAGCCTACTTAAAGCCGAAATCCCTGTTTGGGCCGAGTTGTTCCCCGGCCCCTATTTCCATTTAGGCTCAGATGAAGTTGCGATTAAAATGCCGAACTTCATACCCGACCTACTCCAAGCCACCCGCGAAGCCCAACGCCAACCGATGGTCTGGCAACCCGGGGCTAAAATCACTGACCTTGATGTCATTCTACAACTCTGGGCTTCGGCCGCCATTCCAACTTCTGGACAACGCTACATCGACTCACGCTGGCTCTACACCAACCACATGGATCCACTCGAAGCGCCTTGCTTAGCTTCCCTGCAAGTTTGCGGTAAACCCGCTTCAGATGGACTAGGACTGGGTGCTATTCTTTGCCACTGGCCAGACCGTCGACTGGGTCAGGAAAAAGATGTCGTTACGGTGAATGGCCTCCTGCCCCAACTCATTGGCTTTAGCGAAGGAGTTTGGCATGGTACTGCTAATTCCGATCGACGCTACTTAGTGCAATGCCCTGCCCCTGATAGCTCCCAGCGCCCTTCTTTTGAAAATCTTGAAGGTCGGATGGCTTGGCATCGTGATCACTACTTCCAAACTTTACCCTTCCCTTTCATTGCCTCCAGTCAGTTGCATTGGAAGGTTCAACTCACCGCGCCAGACGTCACCACGCCGCCGGATTTTGCGCACGCCACCGACGTCTGGGGCGGCTTGGTTTACCTAAACCACTTCTGGGGCTCGAGTGATGCCAAACGCAACATCCCAGGCTGGTTACCCCCTCAACACGAAAATACTACCGCGTGGGCTACGACCACCTTCACGTCGCCGATTGAACAAGATGTTCACCTGATTATCGGCTTTAACACGGTCTCTTCGAGTGAAAGCAAACGCGGCATCGATGCACCCGCCCCTGGCACGTGGAGCACCTTAGGACACGACGTTTGGGTTAATGGACAAAGGCTTAACCCACCCGCATGGCAATGTACTCGTGCGACGGAACCGCTGAGCGAATCGCCCATGACCGACGAAAACTGGTCGATGCGCCCGCCGCCCGTCATCCACCTGCACGCTGGCGAAAATAAGATTCTTTTAAAAGTACCCTACCAACCAAAACTCCCCGCGAGTTGGAAATGGTGCTTCACCTGTGCACCAGCTCGTTGGGACGGCGTCAACTTCCACGAGGTCGCCAACTTAACCTTCCCGTAAACCATGTTCCGCCTACTCCGTTGGTTAGCCTTAGGGACGACCTGTAGCGTCCTTGCCGGCGAGGTGATAGAAATAACCACGCGCGATTATACCCGTCGCCTCGAAGCCCAAAATGGCACGTGGACCACGACACAATTGAGCGACCGGCAACGACACCAAACGGTCAACCTAACCAGCGAGGAATTTGGCGTTCGCTTACAAGACGGCACTTTGCTCACGGCCTTGGACTATCAAGCCAGCACGCCGCTCCAGACTGCACAGCAATACGAAATACACTACACGCGACGCCCCCAAAAAACTTATCCAACCGAAGCCCCGTTGGAAGTGGTCGTTCACTTCATCCTAAAATCCACCCCCAACGCTCCCTCGGCAACTTATACGCAAAAATATCTTAGCCTCACCCTACCGGGACCCGTTCTTTTAGCCTCTTTAGAAGTCGAACGCTTCTCCACGACAGCCCCTGAAAATCGCGGCGGGCGCGGCGAACCCATCGTACTGAACCAGTCATGGATTTTCGCACCCGAAAATCCGACGATGTTAACCCGCCACACCGACGGCAATCAACCCGCCGCCTACAGCCACCATTTTGAAAAAGTAGGTAACCACAGTTTCGTCGATTTCCAAGGTGGCGACCTTGATCCTCACCCGACCCCAGGCTTAGTTCGTTGCTTTCATTTCCCCGCACAGGCTCAAACCATAAATAATGCATGGCACCTTGAAAGCCAACGCGTGGACTTGCTACTCACACCCCCGAACCAAACTCCTGAAACCTACCTGATTGATACCTTCCGACCCACCCCGCGAACTTTCACCCACTACAATAATTGGTTTGATAGCAATGGGAAGGACCTGCGCGGCGACAAGTTCCCCAGCCTGCACCGGGCCTTCTTGCAAGCCCTCGGCTCTAGCAATATTAAACTCGATGCCATGGTGCCGGACAACGGCTGGCAAAATCGCCAATCTGTCTGGCAACCTTCCGCCAATTTCTTCCCGGGCGGCATGACCGACCTCGCCCAACTCGGCCACAGGCTCCGTGATCAAGGTAGTTCCCTCGGACTCTGGCTGGCCCTTGACGGCACGACTAACGATATCGGCTGGGGCGTAAAACAAGGTTACACCGCAGCCCAGGCCAACCCCTACTTCCGACGTTATTTCGCCCACTATTCCTTGGCGGATCCGCGCTATCATGCGGAGCTCACTCAGCAACTCGGACGGCTTGTCGCTGAAGCGCAGGTTTCATATTTTAAATTTGATTTCAACCACCTCTCGCACGTGGTCCCGACGGACCGACACGGACATGAAGCCGAAATGGACGGCTTCATTCGGGCGACGCACTATGCCCATGAACAGGGTGTGTTCATTAATGCTACCAACTGGACGTGGCACTCCCCTGCGTGGCTAAACTACGCTAACAGCGTGTGGCTCTTGGCGGGGGATGATGGATTTAATGCCAATTGGCCTGAACTATCCGGACGTGCCCAAGCCACCACGGATCGCGATGTCTTCTTTTGGAGAATGTGGGGACAGCCGGAAGACCGTCCCTGGTTTCCCATTTCGTCCATCATGACCCACGGAATCATCCGCAATCCCCGCGGCCAAATGTCCTTTGCGACCGATACGCTCCGAGATTGGTCCGATCACGTACTCATGCACTATGGACGTGGAACCCTGCTACGTGAGTGGTACCTGACACCCCATGCCATGCTACCCCAAGAATGGCAGGCCCTCATCGCCATTCACCAATGGACTGAGAGTCGACGCCAGTCACTGAATCATACTTGTTTCGTGGGTGGACGACCAGACGAAGGCGAAGCCTACGGCTACATGGGCTGGTCACGCGATGGTACTAGTGGGACGTTGGTTGCCCGCAATCCGTCGCCTCAATCCCAGCAACTCATCATCCCCCTCACGGCGGCCACACAATTCCTCGGTCACGCCCAACAACCTTGGCAGGCACACCAAGTTTATCCCGAAAATCAAACCTACAGCCTCGAAGTAAACTCCGAACAGGCACTGAAAATTACCCTTCCTGGCTATGAAACCATCGCACTGGAAATTTCACCAGGCACGCCACCCATCGAGACCAAGCATGACGTTCACCCCGACGTTATCGTAACTGCCCATCCCCAACCCAGCGTGACCGACTTCACTTTGACCCCCACGGTCAATGGAAGGCGCGAACTATTGGTCATCGGCTATCCAGATTTACCTAACCTAAAACTCAACGGTCAAACCCTCCAAGCGACCCGACAGGCTAAAGGAAAAATTAATCAGTTCCCTAGTTATGCCAAAGATGGCATGCCCAGTAAAAAAGCCCGGGTTTGGGCGATGGCAGGTTACGACTTAAGCACCCAAAATACTTCTCAATTTCAAGTAGAACTCAGCGGGGTCGACAACGCCACGCGGGCTGAGGCTTGGATTATCACGGAGAACCTCACGAGCGAACCTGAAAAAGTGAGCACCCCGTCGCCTCTCACCTTCCCCAGTGTCCATCGTCAAAGCACCTGCCTCGTTTCTGAACTCAACCTAAAAGCTGTTGTCGCCCCTAAAATCCCGCTGACCTCTGATGATTTAAAACACGTTCAACGTGCTGAATTAAAAATCGAAGTCTTTGGGATTAACGCCGGCTACGGCGAAAAACTTCTTTATTTAAATCATGAAAAAATCGCCGTCCTGCCCACCGGAGGTGATCAATGGAAAGTCTTCCAAGTCCAACTGACGGCGCCGCAAATCTCTCAATTACAACTACACAACCTCGTGGAAATCCAAGCGCCCGATAACGAAGACAAATTCAAAGTCGGCAAAATTAGCCTCAAGCTTACGCTCCAAGACGGCCGAATTTCCCAAAGCCAAGACGCGTCCGTTTTCACCAGCCACCTCGATTGGACTTATTTTGAAGGCAAAGTCTTTCAAGTAGAGGCCGACAAGAAACGTCGCATCAGCCCCACCCTCTCCCTTGATTTCTAAGCTAAGGCAAGGTCGCTAACTGGGCGATAACTTGATTACAGATTTCAGCGACCGAAGGCGTGATATCGATAGTCAGGCAACGCTCTTCTGGACGCTGCGGAGCTTCTAAAATCTGCAACTGACTCGCCAGCAGAGACGGTGGCATAAAATGCCCCTGCCGCGACTGCATCCGTTGGGCCAGCAACTCTGGCGTACCGGTGAGGTGGACAAAAACCATCTGGTCATCCCCGCGACGCAAAAGGTTTCGATAAGATTTCTTCAGTGCCGAGCAAGTAACCGACAACGACTTTCCATCCGCTTTCCCCTGGGCAATGCGAGCCGCCAAGGCTTCGAGCCATTGCTGACGATCAGCGTCCGTCAAAGGCTGCCCTGCAGTCATCTTGGCAATGTTAGCCGGCGGATGAAACGTATCCGCCTCGACCAATTGGCTTCCCGTGCGAGCGGCATACAGTTCCGCGACCGAACTCTTACCACACCCGCACACCCCCATAAAAACTACCGTACTGGGCTTCATGATTACAGGTTGATAGTACGACCTTCGCGAAAAGATTGATCGGCGGCGGCGACAATGTGCATCGAATTAACGGCATCGTCCAAGTGCGAAGTTAAATCCAAATTCTCCCGAATGGCTTTCTCAAAGTAAACCTGCTCGCGCTCGCATAACCCATCGTGACCGGGATCGGCTAAAGTAGGCACCATTTCATCTTTGCGAACAAAGCGTCCATCAGGACCGAGTTGACCATGGTGCACCTTGAGAGCCTGCGCTCCCGTGTGTCCATCAACCTCGGCAGAATTACCGGACTCTGCGCCCTTCCCCGCCACAATGGTTACCGACCCCTTAGGCCCTACCACGTCTTTCACAAAGAAAGCCTCCTCCGACATCATGGGACCCCAACCGGCCTCATACCATCCCACGGAGCCATCTGCAAATGTCACTTGGAGTTGTCCGTAATTTACCATCCCTGTAGGCAATTCCTCCGAAAGTCGCGCCCCAATACCCGAAACGCGAATCGGGCGACTATTCGTCATCTGGCACATCACATCCACGTAATGCACGCCACAGTCTACAATCGGGCTGCAAGTCTGCATCAAGGCCCGGTGGGTCTTCCAAGCGTCACCAGAACTTTGTTGATTAAGGTTCATCCGCATCACCAAGGGTTTGCCCAATTGACGCGCAGTTTCGATGAACTGCGTCCACGCCGGGTGATGTCGGAGAATATAACCGATCACCACTTTGCGTTGAGAAGCTTTGGCACGGGCAACAATGGTTTCAGCCTCGGCCACGGTGGCGGCTAAGGGTTTTTCAACGAAGACGTGGCAGCCGGCATCTAGGGCGGCGATAGCATACTCAGCATGGGTGTCTGGGTAACTCGAAATAGAAACGGCATCTGGCTGAGTTGCCTTGAGTGCTTCGTGGTAATCGCTGAACTCCGCATAGCCACCCCCCAACTCCTGATTAAGTTTGGCCCGAGAGGCCGCGGAACGGGTTACCAACCCGACAATCTCAAAACCCTTTAGGCGATGATAAGCCAAGGCATGGGAGCGCCCCATGTGACCAGCACCGACACACAATACGCGAATAGGCTTGGTACTCATCGTGAGGACAGACGGGTATTATCTCGGTAGACAACCGCAAAGAAAATCATCAGCAGGAAAGCGAAAGCCGAGGGGTAAGCCCAGAATTCCGAACGGAAGACCGGAGCGGCCGGATTGGTACGGTCGATAAACCGCGTATCCAACATCGGAGCCACCATATTCCCCATCCATAAACCGAGGCCCAACGTAACCCAAGCCAGAGCCGATTGCGCCAAGTTACGCAACCCGGCAGGCGCTCGGCGATCGGCATACTGCATCCCCGTCACAAAGAAGAAGTCATAGCAGGCACCATGCAGCAAGATACCGACCATCAACAAGGATTCATCAGTACCCGCGAGAGCAAAGAGAGCGTAACGCAACGCCCAACAAGCCATCCCCACCAACAAGGCGTGCTTAGCCGAGAGGAAGTAAAACGCAAAAGGCAGCAACAGCAAGAATACCACTTCGGACACCTGTCCTAAGGTCATCATCGCTTCAGGATGCGCAATCCCCCGCGTGGCTAAGAACTGATTCGCATAAGAAAAATATAAGGCGAGCGGGATACAGAACATGAAAGAGAAAACCAGGAACAACTGGAATTGCTTATCGGCCAACAAGTCCCAGACACTCCCCCCAGCCTGCTCAGCCGCGGCTTCAGGAGACGTGCTCGACTTAAAACCAAGGGCTAGTAACCCTGCGACCACCAGCGCCACCGCCCCGATTTGAAAAATCTTGGCGGAGGTGGCGACTTCGAGTCCGCCCAAAAGATGGTTACCAACATAAGCCACCACAAAGCCGGAAGCGATCCAACCCAAAGTGCCCGAAACCCGGAACCAGGGGAAAAACTGAGAGCGCTCAGCCAGGGCCTTCAACACCATCGCATTCAGCAAGGGCAAGGCTGCGAAATAACACAAAGCATGAAGGAATAAGAGCGTCGAAAAACCAAACGTCGTCGTCGCCGTCGGCACCCACCATAACAACGCACCACCCACTAAACCTAAGATACAAAATAAATAGCGGGGCGAGATGGCACGATCCGCCAACCAACCCGCCACCAGGGGCGAAACCATTGCCGCCAAAGGTCCAGCTCCATAAGCAAAACCCGTGACGGAGGGGTCACCGGGAAAATGCACCGACAGGTAACGTCCCATCGGTACAAAATAACTCCCCCAGGCAAACAAGGTTAGGAACATGACTACCGCCGATAAAACGTAAGCCGGGATTTTTGAGGTCATAAAAGCAGGTAACTTGAAGCATCACCAATCAGGGTGATGCTTCAAGCCGGGAGATGACTTTATTCGACCGTTTACCTCGGTAAAGGTTGAGCAAAGCCCTTGGCACGTTCGGCCTCTAAAATCGTCCGCAGCTTTTGAGCCACCTCAGGATTTTCCGCGATGACGTTATGCTTCTCCCCTGCGTCCTTAGACAAATCATACAACTGTTCCATCTGACCATCGATGACCTCACGCTCGCGCTCGGGTTCTTCCAATTCACCTGCCCGCCAAGCTTTCTGTCCTTTCTTCGAAGCCACCGGAATGTACTTCCAGTCACCTTGGCGAATCGCAATTTGGTTTTGGCCCTGCTCAATCACATAATCACGTTGCGACTTTGCCCCGCGGAAGACTTGAGAGTTTTCGAGTCCATCGAGTTTTAAGAAATCACTCGGATCCCCGCCCGCTAACTTTGTAAAAGAAGCGGCGAAATCGATTTGGCTCACGACTTCCGTGGACACCACTCCATCAGGGGTATGCCCAGGCCAGCGGGCAATCATGGAGACCCGCGTGCCGCCTTCATAAATGCTATACTTACCGCCTCGATAAGGCCCCGCAGGTAAGTGCCCGGCCTTACGATTCAAAGCCAACGCTTGGTCGCGATAACCGTCATCGAGCACGGGTCCATTGTCGGAAGATAAAATCACGAGCGTGTTTTCCGTGAGGCCATGCTTAGCTAATTCGGCTAAAATCTTATCGACGTGATCATCAAAGGCCACGACCGCATCTCCCCGGGGACCCAGTGGGGTTTTGCCCCGGTGAATCGGATTAGGGACGCGCGGAACGTGATTTTCGTGCGCAGCATAATACAAGAAGAAGGGTTCGTCTTTATGCTTAGCGATAAACGCACAGGCTTTGTCGGTAAAAGTCTCGCCCAAAGTCTCATCGTTCCAAATCGCCGACTTACCACCGCGCATCCAGCCAATCCGACCCACGCCATTAACCAACGCCATGTTGTGGCCCATGGACCAATCCATCTTCAACTTCGCGCGTTCTTCGGGAGATTTTAAATCTGGATCATGCGGAAAGGGTTTTACGTAACTGACTTCAATGGGGTCCTTGGGATCAAGGTTTACCACGTTGCCATCCTCGACAAAAACACAGGGCACCCGATCGCCCGTGGCGGCCATGATAAAAGAATACGTGAAGCCGACTTCGTTCGGGCAGGGATTAATCCGTTGGTTCCAATTCACCTCGCGACTTCCCAAACCCAGGTGCCACTTACCCACCACGCCCGTAGCATAACCCAATTTAGCCAAGCTCGCTGGCAACGTCGGCCGACCGGGCTTAATAATCATCGTCGCATCGCCGGGCAAAATGCCCGTGCCTTGACGACGCCAGGCATACTCGCCCGTGAGCAACGAGTAACGCGAGGGCGTGCAAGTCGCCGAGGTGCAATAGCCCGAGGTGAAGCGGGTGCCTTGAGCCGCCAAGCGATCAACCGCCGGGGTAGGAATTACTTTCGCACCGTAACAACCAAAATCCCCCCAACCAATATCATCGGCTAATAATAACACGATATTCGGCGGACGCTGTGCCGGTTCAGCAGCCCCAACGGTCCCCCCGGCGAGCATCATTAATAAACAAAATAAACGCATCTGATTTTCTTAAGTGAAAGCCCCTTAAATCCAAGCCAACAATCGAGACATGGCTTGCCAAACAAGGGGAAACCTTGAATGACTGAGCCCCATGCGCTTTGCCAAATACCACGCTCTGGGAAATGATTACCTCGTCCTCGAGCCCCAAGATTGCCCCCAGCTTTTTGACGTCCAAGCCATCCGTAAAGTCTGCCACCGCCACTACGGCTTAGGCTCCGATGGTATTTTATACGGTCCCCTGCCCCGCCAAGATGGCAGTTTCGGTCTGCGCATTCTGAACCCCGATGGCTCAGAAGCTGAAAAGTCGGGCAATGGCATCCGGATTTTCTGCCGTCACTTACTCGAAACCAAACGCGTCCAAGAGAACCAAGAATTTAAAATCCACACTCCTGGCGGGATTGTGAAATGCACCGTTTTTGACGGCGGTTCGCGCATTCGTGTCGAAATGGGTAAGGTCTCTTTCCGTGCTCCAGAAATTCCCCACGTTGGTCCCGACCGCGAAGTCCTGGGCGAATCCATCACCGTCGCCGGCAAAACCTTCAAGTACTGGTCGGCCACCGTGGGCAACCCCCACTGCGTCATCCTCGTCGACGACCTCTCGCCTGACTTAGCTAAGACCTACGGACCTCATTTAGAAGTCCACCCAAACTTCCCGAACCGCACCAACGTGCAGTTCATGAAAGTCCTCGATCGCCAAAACGTCCAAATCGAAATCTGGGAACGCGGCGCCGGGTACACCTTGGCCTCGGGGTCTTCGTCCTCAGCTTCTGCAGCCGTAGCTCGTAAAATCGGCCTCGTTGATGCTGATTTGACCGTTAATATGCCCGGCGGAAAGATTGTGATTGGCATTGGGGCGGATTATTCCATTGTGATGACAGGTCCGACCACCCCAGTGGGCGTCTTCGAGATGCATGCTGGAGTCCCGGTCCAAGACATCACCTTGTAGGTGTTAGTCTTCTCCCTGTTCCTGTTTTAACCTTGGTGGGCCTTTTTAGGCTACACCCTTCTCTGTACACACCAAAAGATGGCATCCAGACTTCCGTTGCCGAATATTACCGAAGACGATTTAATCGACCTAGCGGGCGGAGCCACTGTGCTCCTCGCCAAACAGTTGATTTCTAAAGGAAAAGTTAAAAAAGCGCTCTGGACTCCCCCCGTCGTGGAAGCCGAGGTGGATGACGGTGAAGAAAGCCGCGAAGCCAAATGGAACCTCCGCTCCATCACCTTCCAGCGCAATGAGTGCGGGTGCGATGTTTCGGTGGTACAGCGCAAGCTCTGCGTCCACTCAGTCGCCGCCTACCTAAGCCTGGCTTACAAAGAAGGGTATCTTAAGTCAGAAACTAATACCGCTACTAAGCCGGCCCCCGAGCCAGTCGTAGAAAATAAAACGTCAGTTAAAACTAAAGCCAAATCTGAAGCGGAAGCCGCCCCGGGTCCGAAGCTAAAATCACTGACACTTTCCGCTAAACGCGGCACGCCCATTGAAGTCCGCTTCATCATTCCCCCTAACATCGGACCCGCCGCACTGCGGGATGAAATCATTTGCCGTTTAGAACTCCGGACCGATGGCATCCAAGTCGCCCCAGAAAATCTAGATCGCAGTAAAGCTTGGACGATTGAATCTGAAACGGTCTTCTTCTTAGCCATCTTAGAAAACCTCTGCCAAGGTAAACTCCAAGGCCTGCTTCCGTTAACCCGCCGCCACCTCCGCCAATTACTGACCATCGGTAAAGGGCTAACTATCTTCCGCATGGCGACGGCTCCGGATACGCCCTTAAAGTGGGACGGCGATCAACTAGAAAAAGTTCACGAACACCTCGACGAACCTGTTGCCACGCCGCAAACCAATGCCCAAGGCGAAATACCTGACACGGACTCGGAGCCTGAAATTCGATCCGAAGAACGGGGTCGCGATGACTGCCCTTGGGTCGATGGTTCCATGAAATGGTTGCGCGTTAGGTTGCCCCAACAGTCCTCAGGTCCAGTCGCGGAACTACGCGAAGTTCTCAAACGCAGCGGCTTCGTCCTCGAAACGACAACCCGTGAATGGTATATCAACGGCACGATTCAGGTGCTGAACTTTTTAGCGCGTCATCATAAAATCCTGATGGAGGAAAACCAAGCGCGCTTCACCCACAATTTAATGAACTCGCTGCGCTTGGTCGACTTCGCCAAAGCGAAGTGTAACGCGGCGGAAGAAAAAGACGGTTTTCGTTTTGCCATCGGTATCGACCCCGAAGGCAAGTCGCCGAAAGTCATTCAAGAAGCCCTCTCGAGTGGCCGGATGTTCTTCTACACTGACCGCGGTCCACGACTCATCACGCCCGAATTACTCGACAGCATCCGCAATGCCCAACGTCGCATCACGGGTGAGTCTAAGCGCGAAGTGGATTTAGATTTAAACCTGAAGATAGGATTTGCCGACCTCGCTAGTGCCGACGCGATTGCCGATGAGTTACAAGCGGCCTTTGCCCCGCCCGAAACGTGGACGCAACGCTCCGAAGCGATTCGTAACCTTTCCAAACTCCAACCTGCTCCTATCCGGGAAGATCTCAGCAAAATGCTGCGCATCTACCAACAGATTGGGGCCGCTTGGTTGTGGCACTTACACCTGAATGCGTTAGGCGGTTTGCTCGCCGACGAAATGGGCTTGGGTAAAACCGTGCAGGCCCTCGCCTTCATGGAAGCCCTGCGCGTCCACCGTCGCGACGATGGCCCCTGCTTAGTCGTCTGCCCTGCTTCTCTCGTTGAAAATTGGCGTCGCGAAGCCCGGCGCTTCACACCGAGCTTGAAAGTCTTGGCTCACCACGGCCAGTCGCGCATCGCTTCGCCCGATTACCTCAAGCAATTCGACTTAGTCATCACCTCTTACGGCACCTTAGCCCGCGACATTGGGGCTTTCTCCGTGATCACTTGGGGTGCAGCGGTCTGCGATGAGGGGCAAAATATTAAGAACGCCCGCTCGCAATCGGCTAAAGCGGTGAAGCAATTAGTCGCCAAGGGACGGTATATTTTGACCGGTACCCCGGTAGAAAATTCGCTCGAAGACCTACGCTCTCTGTTTGGCTTCTTAATGCCAGGGTATCTGCCCAAGCCCGAAGAACGGGTGCAAGTGGAAGATCGCAAATGGCACGACGAACGCCTGCTCAAAATGGCAGCCCCGTATATTCTCCGCCGTTCCAAAGTGGCCGTCGCGCCCGAATTGCCTGCCAAAATCGAACAGACCGTCTACTGCGACTTCGAAGACAATCAGAAGAAATTCTACGAAGAAATTCTGGAGCAAACGCGCCAATCCATTTTCGAACTCGAGATGGGCGGTGCCACGCAAAACAACATTCGCATGGCGGCGTTCAATCAGTTGCTGCGCCTCCGCCAAATCTGCGCCGACCCGCGCATCCTCGACCCCAAACTCGAAGAAACCGATTCGGCAAAATTACAGGCCCTGCTCGAGCTTATTGAAGAATCCAAGGATGCGGGCCACCGCATGCTCGTCTTCTCCACGTTCGTCCAAGCCCTCCAGATTATTAAAGAAGCCCTCGAAGAACGCAATATCCCCTATTGCTACCTTGATGGCTCGACCAAGAACCGCCAAGCGGTCTGCGATCAGTTCAACTCCACCCCCAGCATCCCGGTCATGCTCATGTCCCTCAAGGCGGGCGGTACCGGCCTGAACCTCACCGGGGCCGATACCGTCGTCCACTACGACCCCTGGTGGAACCCTGCCGCCGAAGCCCAAGCCACGGACCGGGCCCACCGGATTGGCCAAACCCGTACCGTCACCAGCATCAAATTGATTGCGGCAGGAACGATTGAAGAACGAGTCATGGACCTCCAAAAAACCAAGTCTGAGATGTTGCGTAAATTGCTAACCGAATCAGACTCCGTCTCCTCATCGATTAGCCTCGATGACATGAAAGCCCTTCTCCAAGACTAACCCTCCATGCTCTCTGCTTTCATTCGACGCAATCGTCCCCGGAGTGAGATGTCCTTCTTGGAGCACTTGGACGACCTCCGCGTCTCCCTCATCCGGGTTTTAGCAGTCTTTGCCGTGGGCATGGTGGCCGCCCTGATTTTCTACGAATACGTGCCACGATTCTTGGCGATGCCCTTAGAGTGGGCCAAGCACCCCGAGACGTCACCGATTTATTTCGTCCTCGGACGCAGCGACCCTAGCCTTGCAGCCCTCCCCCCTCTTAAAGAATTCACGTTCATGGGAGTCTGGTCGGTCCTCATGTACGCGGCCTTTGGCGTTGGCATCGCTTTAGCTTCGCCAGTTTTCTTATACGAAACCATCCGCTTCGTCGGCCCCGCACTCACCGATCGCGAAAAGCGCGGCCTGATTCCATTCTGCTTTTCAGCGTTAGTCCTCTTCCTCAGTGGCGCCGTGCTGGCCTTCTTCTGGCTCACCCCCATGTCGGTGCAGATCTGGCACCATTTCGCCAGCGGCCTTAACATGGAAGTCATTTGGCAAGCCTCCGACTACTATGGCTTCGTCATCATGATGTCGCTTTTAACGGGGCTGACCTTCCAATTCCCCCTCGCCCTAATCATACTGATGTGGCTCGAGTTAGTTCGCCCTCGGACCTTGCTCAAATCGTGGCGCGGGATGTTGTTCGGGATTCTCATCGTGGTCGCTATTATCACCCCGATTGGCGAACCCATCTCCCTCGGCGTGCTGACGGGTATTCTATTTGGCTTCTACCTCATCGCGGTCTCGATTGGCTCGGTCTTAGTCCGGCGTAAACGCGTGGCCCGTGGCGATCGTCCTAATCCCGAGGACGACGATATCGATGATGAGGATGAAGACGACGAGGATGATCGTGACGATGACGGCTACCGCGAAGCTCGTCCGACCAAGCCTATCAGCCCTTCTCCTCAAGCCATTGCCGCCCCTAAAGCTGAAAAGCCTTCGGCGACTCCGCCTCCCGCGGATGGCGACCTCAGCTCCCTTGACTAAAACCTATGAAGACACCCTTCTCCCTCGGTTTAATCTGGCTTAGTTCGAGTCTCCTCCTGGTTTCAGCAGCTGAAACTGGCACGGATAAGACCATGATGACGGAGGCGAAGAAGCCGATGGCCGAAGCGATGGAGAGTGATAAAAAGCCGATGGCGGAGATGGCCGATACGGGAATGAAAAAGACTATGGAGGCCAAACCGGACGATACCGCCACGAAAGAAAAAGAAGATAACACGGTCACGATTACCCCCTTCCGGGTCCCTAAACTTCCTACGGCTAAAGACACGCGCACCTTCCAAATCTCCAAGCTCAACAAACCGTTGGCTTACGAGACCTCGGTTGAACTGCGCAAACTGTTCGGCACTTTCATTACCCAAAACCTTTGGGATAATGATGCCCACCAATTCACCAAAACCCCTGGCTGCATTGCCTTAATCAATTACACGGTGCTCCAAGATCTGGGTGACAATCGTTACGTCGTGAAGAGCAGTTGGGCTGGAGTCGGCTCCAATGAAGTCTTGCCTGCGGGCAATGACTCGTGGGCCATTCTGCTACTCGACCACCCCGCCACCCTGGGTGACACGGCGAAAACCTTCGGCGTAAACGTAGGAACGGTAGCCCTAAATTTCACGGCAAAGTTCCCGCCCATTAAAGACAAGAAAATCACCCTGCGCCGCGAGGCCTTCCTGCAGTGCAAGCCGATTGAAGAAACCCCCATCGCGCTCCAACAATTTATCGACGCCATCAATCAAGGTGCCGAACTTAGCGTGGTCACCACGGAAAAAGTGATTTGCAAAACCTGCAACGGCTTAGGCTTCACCCACGAAGCCCAAAAAGGGAAACTCGAAGATAAGCGCGTCCCCTGTGCCGACTGTGAAAACGGCCGGGTTAGTAAGACGATTGAAACCAAGTTTGTCCCCTAAAAATCCGGAGGGAAACGTGAACCTGCGCTTGCGCCCACGGGAGGTTCAACCCACCTTAGGGCGTGCGCTCCCCGCTTCACGCTGGCCTTGAGGAACACTTCCTCGCTCTCGAAAATTTCCTTCGAGAACAGGTGGAGTCGTTTGAACCTGAGCTTCAGCCCATGGTGCATGAAGTCCTCGCCCACCCCGGGAAAAGACTTCGTCCGCTGTTATCCTTTGGCTCCGCCGCAGGTGGACCACCTTCCCTCGAAGTCGTGCGCGGGGCCGCCATCGTCGAATTAGTACACCTCGCCACCTTAGTCCACGACGACGTCCTAGATGGGGCCGATCAACGACATGGTGCCCAAACGCCCAACCGGACGCATGGCGCGCATGCGGCCGTGCTCTTCGGCGATACCCTCTTTGCCCACGCCTTGGTCCTCGCGGCAGAACACACCAGCCCTGAACTTTGCCGCTTGGTCGCCCGGGCTTCACGACAAGTGTGCTCAGGCGAAGTCTGCCAAACTTTTGCGCGCGGACATGACCAGATGTCCCTCGAGGACTACTATCGTCATATTAAACTTAAAACTGCGGAGTTGTTTGAAGCCGCTTGTCATACCGGGGCTCTCCTAGCCCAGCGCCCCCCTGAGCACATCCAAGCCTGTGCTTTATTCGGACGCCACCTCGGCATTGCGTATCAACTCTACGACGACTTTGTCGACCTCCTCCAAGAAGACAGCAAAGCGGGCAAGACCTTGGGGACCGACGCGGCTTCGGGGAAATTAACCCTGCCGATGCTCCTCGAACGCGACCGACGCGGCCCACAGATTCTCCAAGCCTTACGCCAAGGTGGGAACCCTCGCGAAATCATCAGTCCCGAAACCTGGCGCGAATGCTTCCGTCGCCTCGATGCCGAAATTGCCGCGGCCGAACTCGCCCTAGCTCCTATTGAGGGTTCACCCTCACCCTACTTCCTCTTGCGACTCACGGCCTTCTTGCGTGAAATGGCCGCGAAGCTAGCCCCGCAATACGCATGAAACTCTTCGCCACCACCCGTGCTGAACGTTATGCACTGGGGTGGCTCTTCGGAGTGTTCCTGTTCGCCAGTAGCCTGCTATGGTTCTGGCGTTCGCTTTACTAATTCCCCAACGGTAAGTAACGGCGGGCCGTGAAACCGCGCGCGGTCAGGCCAGCTTTTAATTCGGTCAAATCAACTTGATCTCCGACCTTAACCCCCGAAGTCGCAAACCAACCCGCGGCCATTTCCACGGTAAAGCGGACCTTATCGGAAGTGGAGGACGTGGTATTCGTATCAAAAGCCTGCATGGTTTTGATTTCTAAAATTTTGCCGTCGGCACCGACAAAGGCGATATCGAGGGAAAGCGGCGTGTCCTTCATCCAAAAAAGCATTTGGGTGTCTTCTTCATACATGAACGCCATGCCCTCATTAGGAGGTAGCACCTTGGTGCCCATCAAACCACGAGCTTTCTCTAATTCCGTGGCCGCTAAACGCAACTTCGTCAGTTGCTTGCCTTGGTGCACCGGGAAAAGCACCTCGATACCGGCTTCACTCCCTGCCGCCACCGTCGGCGCTGGCGACTTGGCATCACAACCAACTAAGCAGGCGATTAAACTGAGGCTGAGTAATCGAAACATAATTTTACTTTTCAGAGGATTGTGCCAAAAGCAAGTTCACCTTAGTTTACCCCCATGTCGCGAGACCGCACGAGCCATTGGAAAGAAGTCGCTACCGCGGTCCATTACGCCCGGGCGGCCGTGCAAGTAGGTCTCGGGGCAGGCGAAAAAAAGCTCCTGCAAGCCTACTTCCCTCCTTCTACTAAAATTCTCGAAGTCGGTTGCGGGGCAGGCCGCGTGGCTCGCGGGCTCCTCGCACTGGGATACCCCCAAGTGCTCGCCACCGACTTCTCCCCGGTGATGGTTAATTTTGCCCGTGAAGTTTTGGGCGAACTTAACCCTGCCTGGGCAAACCTCGTGCAACAAGAGGATGTCACACAGCTCTCGTTTCCGGATGCCTCCTTCGAGGGCGTCATCTACGCCTTCAATGGTTTAATGTGCCTGCCTGATCTGGCACATCGCACGCGAGCACTGCGCGAAATCTACCGAGTACTTAAACCGGGCGGGGTCTTCTTCTGCAGTGCGGCCGACCGCGAACAGGGTCCCTTTGCCACCCAATGGTCAGCCGTAAACCCCGCCAAAGATGAGGTCCTGGGCGATAGTTGGCACGATACGCCAAGTTCTCCCGTCTTTATGCACAGTAGTACGGAAGCCGAGACGCGGGCCGAACTCGAAGCAGCGGACTTCAAAGTGCTAACTAGTCCCTTAAGTTCCGACGTCGCCGTGGAAAATCAGTTTATGAAAGATTTTGCGGGCGTAACGAGGTTTTACATCGCTTCCAAAATAATCTAAAAAGAAATTCCTTTCATCTTTATGTTAAGTTCTGCACTACGTGCCATCCTCTGCTTGGCACTAACACCTGTACTTTTTGCCCACGATTACTTCGTCGCTCCTAACGGCAACGATCAATGGTCGGGACAACTGGCTCAACCCAACGCCGCGCACACGGATGGCCCTTGGGCTTCGTTAGAAGGGGCCCATCTGGGATTGCGCAAACTTCCCCGCCCGCTGGCAGAACCTATTCACGTTATCTTTCAAAGTGGAACCTACGCGCTAAGCCAACCCGTGGTCTTCACCGCCGCTGATTCGGGTGAGCCTAACGCCCCCATTTCCTTCGAGGCTGCCCCTCAAGCAGTTGTCCAGATTATGGGCAGTCAAACCCTGCCTCCCTTCACGGTCGACGCACAAGGTCGCTGGGTATTAAAAACGCCCGCAGGTACGCCCCTCTTCGAACAATTATGGGTCAATCACCGCCGGGCTACACGAGCCCGCACGTCGAACCCTGGCACGCATTTCCTGCGCAGCGTGGTCGATGAACAGGCATTACCCAATGCCAAGAACCTCTACGAACAAAAGCTGCAATTCTCGTCCAGTGAGCTCGCCGTCTTCAAAAACCTGAGCGAAGCAGAAATCCAAGAGGCCGTCGTCACCTTCTACCATAAGTGGGATAGCACGCGCCGCCACGTCTACGCGGTCGACCCTGAACACGGCTTGCTCACCATCCGCGGACAACGACTCAAAAGTAACACCCGCTTCGATCACTTAACCGGGTTTGTCTTTGAGAATTTACCTACATTACTCGATGAACCCGGCGAGTGGTTCCTCAAGAAAAATGGCGAACTGACGTATTTCCCACGTCCCGACGACAACTTAGCCACGGCACGCGCTACCTACCCCGTCGCCGATAAACTCTTAGTCTTCCAAGGCGAAGCAACCCAGCCCGTCCATGACCTAAACTTCATAGGACTACACCTCGGTGAAGCCCAAGGCGTAAGCACCCTGGCCACCGCCGAACCCAATCAAGCCGCCGCGCACACGGTCGATGCCATCATCACCTTGCGGCATGCCCACCAAATTAAATTCCTCCAAGACGAGATTGCCCACTTTGCAAGTTACGGCTTGGCCTTCAATCAAGGCTGTCAAAACAACGCAGTCGAACAATGCCTGATTACCGACATGGGCGCGGGTGGCATTAAAGTGGGGACGTTGAACGACGAGGCGAAGCCCGAAAACCAAGTCCATCACCACCGGATTTATAATAATATCATTCGCGATGGCGGGCTCTTCTTCCCGTGTGCCGTAGGCGTCTGGCTCGGCTCCACCGCCGACAACGAAGTGAGCCATAACGAAATCTCTGACCTCTTTTATTCGGCCGTTTCCGTGGGTTGGCGCTGGGGCTATGCGCCCAGTTACGCCAAACGGAACCACATCGAATGGAATCACCTCCACCACCTAGGCAAGGGGCTATTGAGCGACATGGGCGGCGTTTACACCCTAGGGCCCTCAGAAGGCACCACCGTCAGCCACAACCTCATCCATGATGTGATGTGCTTAAGTTATGGCGGTTGGGGGCTTTACACCGACGAAGGTAGCTCGGGTATTACCATGGAAGGCAATCTCACTTATAATACCACTGATGGCGGCTTCCACCAACACTACGGCAAAGATAATGTTATCCGGAACAACGTGTTTGCCTTCTCGGAGGAGTTTCAGGTCAAACGCTCGCGCGATGAAGACCATCGCTCGTTCACTTTTGAGCAAAACATCATCGTCTACAACCAAGGTGAACTGCTGCATAGCAATGGAATCAATAGCCCCGAGCACTTGCTACTGCGGCAGAATGTTTATTGGGATTACCGTGGTCAGGCCCCCGCCTTCACGAGTAAAAAACTTTCGCTCAGCGACTGGCAGAAATTAGGTCAAGACGCCGGCTCGCGCAACGTCGACCCGCTCTTCGTCAACCCACAAGAACACGATTTCCGCCTACGGGATAATTCCCCAGCTTTAAAGTTAGGCATTAAGTCCATAGACGTCTCGACGATGGGAGTTGTCGGTGCAGCTTGGCGGGCACAAGTAGCAAACTTTGATCGCGGCCCTAAAGCCAAACGTCCTGCCCGTCCCGAAGCCCCCGCCGTCAATATTTACCAAGGCTTTGAAGATAAAATTTCTGATCCCCGTTTTGCTTTCGCCAATGCCCACCTTGCCCTCACGTCCTTACGCGAACCTGGCAAAATCGTCCCCAGCCTCGGCGATGCCTTGGAAATCAGCACCGCTCAAAAATCACATGGCCGCTCCAGCCTCCACTTTATCGATGCCCCGAATCTGCCCGCGGCTTATTTCCCGATGTTGACATTTATGCCGCACCATCGGCAAGGCACGACCACACTCCAGTTTGATTTATACCTAGAAGCTAAATCCGTGTTCACCCACGAATGGCGCAATCAAGCCACGCCCTATCGGACCGGCCCCGTCTTCCAAATCCGCGATGGTAAATTGCAAGGCCCTGCAGGTGTCAGCGTTAAACTCCCCCTGCAAAAATGGATTCATTTCACCGTTAAAGCCGACCTCGGGAGTACGACTTCGGGGCTATGGTCCTTACAGGTCACCCCAGAAAACGAGCCCACCCAAGAGTTCAAAAAACTCCCCTTCCGTCATCGCGAATTCCAAAGCCTCGACTGGGTTAGCTTTGAAAGCAGTGCGACCGAAAAGAGCGACTTCTACTTGGATGAAGTCAGCATCACGAACGACACCGTTGCCCAATAAAAACGGGTCGTTCGTCCGGCCAGTATTCGGCTTAGCTTAGTCGTCGCGACGACCGAGGAAGAAGCGAATCACGTAGAAGAGCAAGGTGACGAAGGACGAAAAGAGTACGAAGGCAGCGGCGATGTATTGATCCGGTTCCAGCGTATTCTTGATCACATACGTTTGGTATAGAATCACCGAAGCCATCAACAAGATCATCGCAATCGAGAACCAAGTCCCCAGCGAAAGTCCGGCAATCGCCGCGACTAAAATCACGCCCAGCATGCAGAGCGAGCCGATGACAATCGCGACGCGGAGGAAGGAGAAATCCACCGTGGTCATAAAGACCGCAGCCGTCAGACCAACAATCAACGCACCGGTGACAATCCCCGCGGGCACTAAAATCTGGCTCGCATGACCGTGCGTGAACGCAATGACATAAGCAATCAGCGGAATAAAGATTAGGGCTTCGAGCGCCACGTAGAGACCTAAGCCAGCGTATTGGACTTGGCGGGAAGCGCGACTAAAAGCCATCCCTTGAGCCAAAGTCGTGGCGAGCCAGAAGGCTAACATCACCAGTAAAATAGCCCACCGCCCCATCGAATGAACCATGCCAAGGAGACCCTTCATCAACCCTGCGGCCAAGCCCGAGTCCGTATCAAAGCCTACAAAGCTCAGCGCGAGCAAAGCGGCGAAGGCCGTAAACGAAATCGCGACTAAACCGTAGGTTCGACGGTAGAAAGTGGCTTGGTCGCTGGCGGGTGCTTGGGCGACAACAAAAGGAGAAGGTTCCATACTCCTGATGTTAGACTTTTAACGACCCAGTCAAGACTGCGTAAAATCCACCTAGCATGCCTGTCTTATAGAAAATCACTTTTCCCGCCTAATTTTCTAATAGAGAAAGCCCCCCGAGGAAATCTATTAGAAAAGAACCCTACTATCTTTCTATTGAGAAGTGGGTCGTGCTTCACGATGGATAAACCTGCCCCCATGAATGCGTACGCCAAGAAAACTCGTCCGACTGCTGCAAGAACCCCCACGCCACCCCCACCTCCGAGCGTGGCCAAAGCAGACAAGGTCGAACCATCGCGCATCGTCATCATCGAGGATCAAACGGCCATCCGCGAACTGATGATCGAGCTTTTAGAAGCCCAGGAACAAAACCACGTCGTAGCGGAAGCGGCCGACGGTATCGCCGGACTGGAAGCGCTTCTCCATCATCGACCACAGTTACTCATCCTCGATGTGTTACTTCCCAAATTAAGTGGCATTGATGTACTCCGCCGCCTCGGCAAATCCTTGCCTGAAACCCGCATCCTGATCTTTTCCGCCAAACAAGATCCACAAATTGTCCGCGGACTGGTGCAAGGAGGTATCCATGGCTTCGTCAATAAATCCGCGCCCCTGAGCGAGCTGCGACAAGCCGTAAACTGTCTGCTCGGCGGGGGAACTTGGTTTAGTGAGGACTTCAGCCGAACCGCGCGCGAAGCTCTGGCGAGCCCCTACAAAGGCGGCGACGCGATGGCTGACCTCCTCACTCCCCGCGAACGCGAAATCGCCGTCCTCATCGCCAGCAGCCACAGTAGCAAAGAGGTGGCGAGTAAACTCAGTATTTCCATTAAAACCGCCGAGAACCACCGGGCCAACTTAATGCGTAAACTAGGGGTTCGCGATGTCGCTGGTTTAACACGTTATGTGATTCGCCAAGGACTCCTAGACCCCTCCTTGTAAATGATTTTTTATCCTCATATAATCATATAAGGTAATCACCCTATCATATAAATCTTCATATCTCTCATAAAAAATAAACAGTTGGTGTGTATGACGACACTAACCATGATGCGAAACGAAGTGAAACCTTCACCTATCAAAGCCAAGTCTGTTGTGATCATTGAGGATCAAACAGTCGTGCGAGAGTTGGTGACTGAGATGTTGCAGTCCAAGGGGCTATTCAAGGTAGTGGGTTCCACTGCTGATGGCACTGAGGGCATCGAACTCGTCCTCCGCCTGAAACCTGAGATTCTCATCCTCGACATCCTCCTCCCAGGTATCAGCGGCATCGAAGTACTCCACCGCCTGCGCCACGGTGTCCCGGGTCTCAAGGTTTTAGTCTTCTCCGGGAAATCGGAAAAACACCTCGCCCGAGGCTTACTCAAAGAAGGCGTCCGCGGCTTCGTCAACAAAACCGCCCCTCCCTCGGAACTGCGCAAAGCCATGGAAGCACTCGCTGCGGGCGACACCTGGTTCAGCGAAGCTTACAATAAAGCCCTGATTGAAACGATGAAGGGACCCGAACTCGAAGTGGATGAACAAGGGATGGCCCTTACCGATCGGGAACGCGAAATTGCCGTGCTCCTCGCCAAGAGTCACTCTAGTAAAGAGGTCGCTGCTCGCTTGAACATCAGCACCAAAACCGCCGAAAATCACCGCACGAATTTAATGCGTAAATTGGGCGTACACGACGTCGCTGGCGTCATCCGCTTCGTGATTCGTCAAGGTTTATACGACCCGACAGCCGAAAACTAAACGTCCAACCTTGCACCGGTTGGGCCAACCGGCATCCTAGGGGGCATGAAATTCATCGCCCTCTTTTCTTTGGGACTTTTGACGAGCTGGACGACGTTAAAAGCAGCCGAGACCACCCCCGCCTATGAAGTGCGCACCCTGCACGGCTGGACGGTACACATTCGCCAAGAACTGCTCGAGCCTAGCAAAAAAGACCTCACCGAAAAGGGCCTTAGCCTGATTGGACAGCAAATGGAAACCATTGAGAAAGTCGTCCCAGGCCCCGCCCTTGTCCATTTAAAGAAAATTCCTATCTGGGTCTCGCCTCCCTACGCCAACGCCCGACCTCGCGCAGAATATCACCCAGGTGCGGATTGGCTCAAAAGCCAAGGTCGCGACCCTAATATGGTCAAAGGAGTTGAGTTCACTGACCTTGAAAACCTCGACAAAGAAGTCCTCCGGATGCCAATGCTGACCTTGCACGAACTCGCCCACGGCTACCATGATCAGGTGCTCGGTTTCAATAATCCCGAAATTAAAGCCGCCTACGAAAAAGCTAAGGGCAGCGGGACCTATGACTCCGTGGCTCGTCGCAATTGGAAAGGCGTCTTACCTAAGCCTGAAAAGGCTTACGCCATGACCAACGCTCAGGAATATTTTGCCGAATCAACCGAAGCCTTCTTCGGTCAAAACGACTTCTTCCCTTTCACGCGTCCCGAACTCGAAAAGCACGACCCGACCATCACCGCTATCTTAAAGAAGGTTTGGGGCGCGGAATAAGTTAAAGTCGAATCCGGAGACGCGAAGAAACCTGCGTCCCGCCATCGCCCGAACTGGGTGGGTTGTCTTTGCCATCCCGGCCTGAGATAGGACCGCCTAAAACCGCCTCAAACTCAGCTGGGATTGGCGAGGTCGCACTAAATTTCACCCGTTCCCCAGCCCAATCAAAAGTGAGCTCGGTGCTTACGGCATGCAGAAACAAACGCCTAAATCCGCGGCTGGTACCCATGAGTCGATTAAACTCAAAATCGCCATACGTCCGATCTCCTAAAATGGGATGACCATGGTGCGAAGTTTGAACGCGGAGTTGATGCGTCCGACCCGTCCGCGGCTCTAAAGTCACCAACGATAAGGGTAAATTACCGGCCCCAGCACGCTCCCAATGGTATAAAGTGACCGCAGGATTCCCTTGCACGCCGTGTGGAGCGACGGCCGAACGCACTCCGCCACCGGGACCCCGAGACTTGGTTAGTACATCTTGCCACGTGCCACGTGGCGTTCGCAAACCGCGTCCTCGAATAATCGCCACGTAGCGCTTGGACACCATCGATAAGGCGAAAAGCTTTTTCACCGCCTCCGCCAATTCCGCATCCGTAGAAAGCAACAAAACGCCGCTGGTAGGTGAATCTAAACGGTTCAGCAAATAAACGCGTCGAATGCCTCCTTGGCCATCGCGCACGTGAAAGGCTTCTTCATCAAAAGAATAATTAGCCCGCACCAAAACCCCATCTGCGTCGGCCGTTTCGTTGGGGTTCGGATGTGATAATACTTCATCGGGCTTTTCAACGGCGATGAGACCCGAAGGGTGTGACTGCAAAACGCGGACGCCCTTACCCCAAGGAATCCATTCTGAGTTAGGGTGCATCTTAGTAATAAAGGAATCGAATGGTGACTTCGTCGGAATCGCCAAATAAAGCGACCATGTCAGGACGCCAAGGATCGTAAGGAGCTGGAGCCATGACCGAGTCCTTACAGGCCAAGGCCATCACGACGGGAACATCACTTTCCAAAATCTCGGCATTCACCACGGTACCATCGCGGCGCAGGGTAAAACGAACCACCACGACCCCGCGCGAAACCGTCGCAAAACGCGAACGTTCGATGATCGACCACCAGCTCGATTGGATCGCCTCCATCATACGCTGCATGTAATCCCCATAATTACTAAAACGGGCACTAATGGCTAAACTACCAGCCCGATTAGCCCCTATGGCATTTCGTAGTAATAAACCCGTGGTACCCGTGACCACGGTGGCTTTGGGGCGTTCTGGATTAACGGGCGTGGGATTGGGGGCTTCAGGCTGAGGCTTAGGAGCAGCCACTGGCTCCACCATCTTGCCAGGCAACGGGCCCACGCTCGCTGAGGCGGTCCCTGGTTGACCTGCCGAAGGGTTTGCTTCGGAGAAATCCACGGGGCGTGGCATCGCTTGCACCAAGTGAATATTGTCCGACTCCCCAGTCATTTTGGGCAATACCGAGATTTGCGGGGTAACTTCAGGGACGGGCTGAGCCGCGGTTTGATTGCGGGAAGAAACCAACGGGGTTTCCAGCGGAGCCGCCTTATTGGCGATACTGCTCGTTTCCGCATAGCGCAGCTTGGGCGGCAAACGATGCTCAGGAATGGGAATCGGCTTCACCAAGACTTCCACGGGACGAGCCATGGGAATGAGCAAAACGACCTGTTTAAAGGTAGGCGGCAAAAGCCAGACTAACAACACGTGCAGGCTCAACGAGAGAACGGCCGCCATCAGCGCCGAGCGATAATCGATGATAGGTTCTTCCTCCTGCACAACCCCACCCTATCAGCGGTTTTTCAGACTTCAAGTGACGTCTTATTATTCAGGCAGAAACTCTTGGTGCAAAGCCACCATCGCCCGGCGGCAATCTTCTAGCGTACCAAAAACAACGTAGAGCTGGTAAGTGTAATCCCCAGGCTTAATGGGCTCGGCTTGATAAATCCGGAAGACGCAATTCCACTTCACAACCTTGGACGCGGGAAAAGCAAAATGACCATACCCGACTGGCGGACACCCTGGAGCGGGCCGATCGGGCGTAAAGACGCCCATCGCACTGGTCCCATCCGGTGTAGCCAATACGACAGGTTTGCGAATTTCGCCAGGCACGCCACTCACGAAGGGCTCCAGTACTTTATTTTTAATACTGTAAGTATAAACCTCCGAAAACTTTGGCGGCATGTAGCCGGTTAAAGCTTCTACGGTAATCTTATGGTGTGGGTAATCATCCGGCACCGTATAAATAATCTTATAATCCAAAACATTCTCGATGCCTCGATGGCCAACGGCGACTCGCTTGGTCAGGCAGTGATTTGAGACGATAGTTTGATTAAAAGCCTGGTGACCATGCGAACTCATCCCGGGCGACAGCCAGAACGCCATCCGATTCCGCGTCGTCAACACGCCGTCTTTCACGCTTAACTGCTCTAGGACACTCGAAGACTTTGGGCCCGCTCCATCGGCCACCGAACCGGCCTCCGTAGGATTATAACACTCTCCAAACAATTGCCCCTGCCAATCCGCATTAATCGCCGACTGCAACTCGCGACCATGATCGGCTTGATCAATAAACTCGACCCCCTTCCAGACGAACGAACCAATGGCTCCAGCCAAGCGATTCGTGGTTGTAATTTTCAAGGGTTGCCCGAGCACCACGGCGTCTAACTCCGCATCCCCATTCAAACCCGCCCCATAAAGTGCCAGTGAGGCGCCACCCAACATGAAACTAAAGAAAAGTGATTTTAACATTAGGTTTTAAAAGTTCCTGATCTAAGACGCTGCCGCAGGCCTAATTGTTCCAAACGCTGCACGACGAATTCAACCGGCAAACCCATGATGGTGGAAATGGGGTGCTGGTAATCTTCAATAATCAAATCGCGACCCTCTTGAATGCCATAAGCTCCGGCTTTATCGAGGGTATTAACCAGAAGTTGGTACTGTTGAATCACTGCCTCGGTCAGCGGCTTAAACCGCACCCAAGCGGTGATATCATGCGTCTCATCAAGCCCATAAGCTGGCCCATAAAAGCAGACTCCCGTGTGCACGGTATGTTCGCGCCCCGAGAGTTCCCGCAACATTTCGGCCGACTCCTTTAAATCGCGCGGTTTATTCAATACTTTATGTTCCAAGGCGACCGTGGTATCTGCCCCGAGCACCAAAGCGGTAGGATAAAGTTCCGCAACGGCCTTGGCTTTTAACCGCGCATTGTGGAGTACCATCTCATAGGGCGAGGCCGTAGGGTCTTCAAATTCCTGCACCTGGGCCACGATGATTTGGTGCGGCACGCCCATAGACTGTAATAGCTCCGTGCGACGTGGAGACGCCGAAGCTAAGACAAACGGAATCGAGTCAGACACGTGGCAACTTAGACCGGGTAATGACTGGGACGCCAAGCTTGAGCCCGTTGTGCTAAATAATGCACGTAAACATCTTGATCATTCAGGCAGGGAATTTGCTCAAAATTTTCGCCGCCAGCGTGCATGAAGGTTTCGCGACCTTCTTCATTAATTTCCTCAATCGTTTCGAGGCAATCCGCCGTAAACGCGGGGCACATGACCAACAGCTTTTTAACCCCTTCTTGGGGTAAAGCCTCTAAACGCTCATCCGTGTAAGGCGGCACCCACTTCTCTGGCCCAAAACGCGACTGAAAGGAAATTTCGTATTGATCGGGACGAAGTCCTGCCTTCTTGGCGAACAACAACATCGTCTGCACGCACTGGTGCTTATAGCAATTCGCGTGTGAGGGGCTGGCCTGCAAACAACAATCCTTCACCTTGGTACAATGCGCTTTCGAGGCATCGCCTTTACGCAAATGACGCTCCGGCACTCCGTGGTAAGAAAATAAAATCTTATCAAAAGGCTGCTGTAACCAAGGCTGGGCGGAGGCGACTAAACTCTCAATGTAAGCGGGGTCGTTGTAGTAGGGCTGCAGGACCTGATATTTTAACTGGGGGGCTAAACGGGCTAACTCCTCTTGGATTTTAACCACGACGGTTTCATACGAGGACATCGCGTAGTGGGGGTATTGCGGCATCACAAACAGATCATCAATCCCCAGTTCTAAAACTTTTTGTACCGCTTCGGCACAAGAAGGTGTGCCGTAACGCATCCCCGTCACCACCGGCATCCCGGTCGCAACTTCTAACTTCTTACGTAATTTCTCCGTCGTCACCAACAACGGGGCCCCTTCTGGCGTCCACACGGTTTTATAAGCCTCGGCGGACTTACGTGGGCGAGTGCGCAAGACAATGCCTTCCAACAGGGCAAAACGAAACGGGGCGGGATAATCAATCACGCGTTCGTCGCCCAAAAACTCCCTTAAATAATTTCTAACGTCGGGAACCGAAGTGCTCTTGGGCGAGCCGAGGTTTAAAAGCAGGATTCCTTTACGCGACATACCCCTAAAAGGAAGGAGTCAGGGGAATTGTCAAACGCCAGCGGCTAAGACCGTGTTCAAAACCGCTTCCATCGTTTCAATCTTGGCATCGGGTGTAATCCCATGACCTAGGTTGAAGATATGCCCAGGGTCGCCCGCATTATCCGCCAAAATGGCTTGGGTGGCTTGGGCGGCCAAAGCAGGAGCCCCCACCATGAATTCTGGATCAAGGTTGCCTTGTAAACAAATAGGCCGTCCGGCTAAGGCCCGTACTTGAGATAGAGGCATCGTCCAATCAACCCCCAAGCAGGCGGCACCAGTACTAGCCAAGGCCCCGGCTTGAGCGGATTTACCTTTGGCGTAAACAATCACAGGCGCTCCGACTGGCAACTTCGCCAAAATATCCCGCAGGTAACGCAACGAAAAGGTTTCATAATCCGTCCCCGATAAGACCCCTGCCCAACTATCAAAAATCTGTACGGCATCGGCCCCGGCTTTAAATTGCTGAGTGAGGTAGTCCGCAACCACGTCGGTCAAGATTCTCAATAAAGCGTGCAGGAACTGAGGGTTAGATTTTACCAAAGCCTTCGTGCGCGGAAAATCTTCGGAGCCGCCACCTTCTAAAAGGTAACAGGCCAAGGTCCAAGGCGATCCCGCAAAACCGAGCAAAGCCTTTTGGGACTTTAACTCCTGACGTAAAAGTTTCAGGGCATCATAGACATACTGCAACCGACCTGCGGCCCCCGTAATTTGCAAAGTAGCCAAGTCGGCTTCCGAACTCAAAGCCCGCTGCATCTGAATCCCGCCCGCTTCGCGAAATTGATACCCCACGCCGAGCGCTTCAGGGATTACTAAAATATCACTAAATAAAATGGCGGCATCTAACTGCGCAAAACGACGTAAAGGCTGCAAGGTCACCTCGACCGCTAAGTCAGGCGTGCGCACCATCGTCAGAAAATCTGACTTCGCTTTTAAAGCGCGATACTCCGGCAAATATCGCCCCGCCTGACGCATCACCCAAACGGGCGGACGGCCATGAGGCTGGCGATGTAGCGCGGCTAAGAAGCGTTCTCGGGAAGTCATGTCGTGGTACCTAACCAATCCTGGGGCTGTAGATAAAGCGAGAGGAGTTCTGCTTCACGGGTGCCAGGTTCGGGTTGATGACCATAAGCCCACTGCACGCGGGGAGGTAAAGACATTAAAATCGACTCCGTGCGACCGCCCGACTGCAGGCCAAAAATCGTACCGCGATCGAAAACGAGGTTAAATTCAACATACCGACCCCGACGAAGCTCCTGCCATTGCTTCTCTTTCTCACCATAGGGCGTGCCTGCCCGACGACGCAAGACCTCGGCATAAGCAGGGCCATAGGCATCCCCCACCTTTTGCATCAAGGCGAAACCTTTTTCAAAGCCACCCTCAGTAAAATCGTCATAAAAAATACCGCCGACCCCCCGAGCCTCACCACGGTGCTTGAGCACGAAATACTCATCACACCATTGTTTAAATTTAGGGTAATAAGCTCCAGCGGCAACCTGGGCGGCACGATGCCAACTGACCGCATCTTCTGTAAATCCATAGTAAGGCGTTAAATCAAAACCTCCCCCAAACCACCAAACCGGATTAGGCCCATCCGTGCAAAAAAAGCGCACGTTCATATGCGACGTCGGGGCATAAGGATTCAAGGGATGATGCACGACCGAAACACCCATCGCCCGAAAACCGCGACCGGTTAACTCTGGACGTGCATGCGTGGCGGAAGACGGAAGCTTCGAACCCCGTACATCGGAAAAAGCCACACCACCTTTTTCTAAAACCATTCCGTTCGTAATCACCCGAGTCCGCCCGCCACCCCCCTCTGCCCGCGTCCAAGCATCTTCATGATACTTAGCTTTACCATCGACGGCTTCCATTTGCGCACAGAGGCGATCCTGCAGGCCCATCAGATAGTTCTTAACGATGTCAGGGTTCATAGCGTACTTAGTGATAATTCAGTAGACCCACGCGGTCAACGTAGGTGCGTTCTCCTTTAGCGATTAAATAGAAATTAACCGAGACAATTAGCAGAGGTAGTCCTTGAAGAAGTCAGCAAAAAGGGCCATCGTCAGCCAATGGCACCTGAAACCAAGGCCGTAATAGTCCTCTGTCTCTTAGCTGGACTGGCCTTAGCCCTGCCTTGGTTGGCTTGGATGCGTTTACGTCGCTTAGAACGAAAATATGGCAACATCCTCTTGGTCCGCGGTATTAGCGGAGCCCAAGCGGCACGCATCATCCTACTGCGGGGCGAAATCCCCCAAGTAGGCGTGGATGAAACAACGGTGGCTTTGAATGACTATTACTCGGCCTTTGAGCCTGCCATTAAACTCTCGCCCGATGTCTACCATGGGAAGCGCTTGTTCGACGTTGCCCGTGCCGCCCGCTTAGCAGGTCACGCCCTACAACACCGCGATCGTAAATTAGGCAACCTTGCCTCATGGGATTCTTTTATGATTTTATGGGGCAATGCTTGGCCCGTGATTTTAGTACTCAGCCTTACCAGTAAAGGACGTAGCTTCCTGTACATCCTCATCGCCTTCTCCATCCTCTCAGGTGTGCTCACACTAGCCCATAGTTTAAAACATAACCTCGTCACGGATGCCGCCCGACGTGGTCGCCAAGAACTCGAAGCCGCTCAATTACTCGAGGGACATCCCGCCAAAGAAATTGAAGCGGCTTTTCTCTGTGCGCGACTTGAACACCTCGCCCTCCCCTACAGTCGCACTTGGTGGCGTCTGCTCTTTTCTCGCTAAACATGTTCTTCCGTAGCTTAACCCAGCCTAGTCGGCTGACTTATAATTTCTTAGGTTTACCGTTAGTCGCCTTCTCGCAATCGCTCATTCTTTTTCGGCTGCTCGGCCAAGCTTTAGCACAAACCTTAGGTGATTGGTGGGGCACTTTTTGGAACAGCGGCTATGACCCGGTGGTTCTCTGGAGCTTTCTGATACCCACCTTAGCCTTACTGTTCCTTTTAACCTATGGAAGAGCGCGACGCGTAGGCTGGGATAAGCCCTGGCTCTTCGTGTTCCTGAGTGCCCTACCCTTCGTCGGCATCGGTTCAGGATTATGGCTTGGCGTCAGCAATGACCGCGAAGCCACCGACGCGCAGGTCGACACCTACTCGCTCGCTGGCAAATTAATCGCACCGATTGCTGGCTGCTGGTTGGTCCTCTTGCTTTTAAGCAGCCTCGGCGACCATGTCTTTAAATTACAAGGATTCTTAAGTATTACGACCTTCATCCTTTTGCCGTTTGTAACCGCAGGTATCGCGGCTCACCTAGCCGCCGAAGCAGGCCTCAAATATGGGCCAGCCATCGGTGCCACCATCACAACGCTAACCGCCGTTTTATGCATCCTCGGCTTGGCACTGATGGAAGGCCTGGTGTGCATTATCATGGCGATGCCTTTTGGTCTCATCATTGGTTTTTGCGGAGCCACGCTGGGCTATTGGATTGCTAAAAAACTGCGGACGCCCAGTCGCCATGTACAAGCCGTGGGTTGGCTCAGTATCGTGCTCTGCGCCTTCACGGAAGAAATCAGCCCACCTGAACCTTACCTCGGCGAAGTGAGCACTTCGATCCTGATTCAAGCACCTCCCGAAAAAGTCTGGGCCGAATTACATAACATTCATCACCTCCCCACCACCAACAACCTACTCTTTCAACTCGGCGTGGCTTACCCACTCGAGACGATTACCGAAGGCCAAGGCGGGATTGGTGCCCATCGTCTCTGTCGACTCAGTACCGGCGATATGCCCGAAATTATCAACGTCTGGCGCCCTAATGAGGCCCTGCGTTTTGATGTGCTAGAAACCCCTGCAACGATGAAAGAGGCCGCCTTCTTCGGACAAAGTATCGATACGGCCCACTTGCATAATACTTATAAAGGACTGGAAGGCGGCTTCCTGCTGATTCCGCAACCGAACCACCAGACCTTACTCGTCGGAGATAGCCGCTACCTACTCAGCCTAGCACCAAGCCCTTACTGGAACCTGTGGACTACCTACATCGTCCACAGCGTCCATCAACGTGTCTTAGAACACATCAAGGTGCAGGCCGAAAAAGCTAACTCACCGGCTCGCTAGAGCGTTGCCCATTCACCAGACGCGTGATCTTCAAGGGATTCGCATTCTGGAGTTCGGCCGGTAAAGCAGCATCCACAAAGCTTTGATAGCACACGAGACGGGTGAAGCGATAAATCGCATTCGAGCCCACGGACGTGGTACGGCCATCTGATAACGAGGGATAAGGTCCACCATGCACGATCGCATGAGAGACTTCCACACCCGTGGGGTAGCCGTTCAGAATCACGCGTCCGGCTAAGGTTTCCAGTTGCGCCAAGAGTTCTGAATGTTGGGCGATTTCTTCGGCCGTACCATGCAACGTCGCCGTGAGACTGCCTTCGAGCGAACGGACTACTTGTTTTAATTGAGCAAGATCCTCACACCACACGACCAACGAGGCGGGGCCAAATAATTCCGCCTGTAAAGCTGGCTGCGCTAAAAAAGTGGGTGCGGCGACCGTTAATAAAGCTGGCAAGACGCGACCCGCGGAGCCTGAAGCTTGTGCAGACTGCACCACGGTCACACCCGCTTGCTGACGCCGGGCCGCTAATTCTCGTTGATAATTTTGGTAAATACCAGCGGTCAACATGACTCCTTCGGACGCACTCCGGAAAGATGCTGCCAGTTTCTCCACGAAATCTTGGGCAGCCTGCGAACGAACCAATAAGATAATTCCTGGCTGAGTGCAGAATTGGCCTACGCCTAAAGTACAGGAGGCGAAGAGGCCAGCCACCATCGCTTCGCCGCGACTTTGCAAGGCCTCTTCAAGCAAGATGACTGGGTTGACACTGCTCATTTCCGCATAGACCGGAATCGGCACCGGACGGGCCGCCGCCGTATCCATCAAGGCCTTACCGCCCGCCCGAGAACCCGTAAAACCAATGGCCCGCAATGCAGGATGCTTGGCTAAATGCTGTCCGACGACGCGCCCATCACCCATCACCATCGAGAAAGTCCCCTCTGGAAAGCCTAACTCTTGGACTGCGGCGACCACGAGGCTAGCCATCAACTCGGCCGTACCCGCGTGTGCAGTGTGAGCCACCACGACAACCGGACAACCCGCCGCCAAAGCCGCCGCGGTATCCCCACCCGCTACAGAATAAGCAAAGGGAAAGTTGCTGGCACAAAAGACGGCCACCGGACCTAAGGGGCGACACATGGAACGGTGATCGGGCTTCGGAGCGGGCTTCCGCTCAGGTTGCGCGGTCTCAATCCGCGCATCCACCCACTCCCCTTTTTCTAAAAGATCTGCGAATAATTTCAACTGACCCATCGTCCGCCCAATTTCACCCAAGCAACGGGCTTCTGGTAAGGCGGTTTCTAATTGGGCACGAGCCGCCAAAGCCGCCGTGGTAGCCTCAATGTTCTGTGCTACCTTGCGAAGGAGTTGGGCTTTCTTCTGACCACTAAAGCTTGCCAGCAAGGGTGCAGCTTGGGCGGCTAAATGCGCCGCCGTATCTACTTCTGCGAGAGAGCTCGTATGAAAAATCGGCTCTAAAGGTTGAGCCAAAGCAGGATTCATCGCTTGAAAGGCAGCTCCACCTTTCGCACCGCGGCGTGATCCGATAAAAGCTAAGCCAGATAAAATAGGTGTCGACATCGTTTAGAAAAGTTTGGCGTGAGCTTTCAGAGCCGTGGCTAAAACCTTTTGGGCCTGCTTAGTTTCTTCCTTCGTGAGGGCCAAACGCGGACCACGCACGGACGCATTCGTCTTTCGCACCTGGGCTTGCACCCATTTAATGTATTGCACGAACTTCGGCACCGTGTCCAAACGCAGTAAGGGCAAGAACCAGCGATAAATCTCGTCGGCACGCTTCTGGTCTCCTGCCATGGCAGCCTCGTAAAGGGCCACCGATTCTTCCGGAAAAGCGTTCACCAAACCCGCAATCCAACCTTGAGCCCCAGCGGCCACGCCCTCGACAATGCAATCATCCATCCCAACTAAAATCGTCAGACGGGGCCCTAATAATTGACGCAAAGCCGTGACGCGACGGGCATCGCCCGAAGACTCCTTGATGGCTTGCAGGTTAGGATGGCGCTGCGCCAATTCTTGTACCTGAGCGGGCAAGAAATCTGTCTTATAAGCCGGCGGGTTATTATATAACATGCAGGGCAACTTCGTCGCCCCAATCACCGCCGACACATGGGCTCCCATCTCATGCCAATCCGTGCTGTAAACGTAAGGCGGCAAAACCATCAAACCCGCGCAGCCCACGCGCTCCGCGGCCCAAGCCAAAGCCACGGCCTCTTCAGTCGAGAGCGAAGCAATCCCCGGAATAATCGGCGTCCCAGGCACGGCCTGCACACAGGTAGCCATCAACTCGACCTTTTCTTCAAAACTCAACGTGGCACTTTCACCCAAGGAGCCACAGGGAACAATGCCGATACAACCTGCCTCCACCATCCACTGACAATGGCGAGCGATGGCGGCGGTATCCAGTTTTCCGTCGCGACGAAAGAGCGTCGTGATGGCGGGAATCACTCCTTGCCAATTAACGGTGGGGCGAGGATTTGAGAGGGATTTTTTCTTCATATAAAAAATTAGGCATGACGATCGGGGTCGACGCCGCGGAGTTCCACCGAGGTCGCTTCCCCACAAATCATTTGAGCGACTATCTCACCCGTAACTGGACCTAAACTCAAGCCCATCATCGAGTGACCCGTGGCCAACCAGAGATTACGTTGTGCACGGGTGCGACCTAAATAAGGCATACCATCAGGCGGACAGGGGCGCAGCCCGGACCATACTGGTACCTCGGTAAAATCAGTCGTTTTAAAGGCAGGATAATATTGCACGAAGGCCTTTTGAATGCCGCGCACTCGGGCAGGATTCACCCGTAAATCATTCCCGGTGATTTCCATCGTGCCACCCACCGTTAAAGAGGATCCCATCGGCGTCACCGCCACCCGGGCTTCCATCAAAAGGGAGCAAAATTTGGGTAATTGGCGCGGTTGCGTTAAACGCTGACTGTAGCCCTTCCCTGCTTGCATGGGAATACGCAGCCCTAACTCCGAAACCACCTCGGGCGACCAGGCACCGGCAGCGAGCACGAATTGATCGCCTTCCACTTCACCCTGTGTCGTCACCGCAGCGGCAATGGCACCACCGTTTTGACGCCAGTGTTTAACTTCGGCATCATAAAGGATGCGACCGCCTAGGCGGGTAACTTCCGCGGTTAAAAGAGCGACTAATTTACGCGGGTCTAAGTGGGCATCTTTCGTAAATAGAATTGCCCCCTCAATGGCGTAATCAACGCCTGGATCTCGTCGCCGAACCTCCGCCGCCGACAAGACTTCTGTCGGCACGCCAACGGCATTGGCCTTGGCAGCAAAGGCCGCTTCATGCTCCAAAGCCTGCGCTGTGCGACAAAGGGCCAAGAGTCCCACCGTGCTTAAATCAAAGCCACCGGGCAACTCCCGCTGGTGACGCAAAAAAATCTCCCGACTACGTAAATTCAAATCCCGCAAAACGGGCGTACACGCAGCCACGTGCTTAGCTTGAGCGGCTTGCCAAAACTTCCAACCCCACGACCACAGAGCGGCATCCAAGCGAGGCCGAATCCAAAAAGGACTCTCAGGATTAAACATCCACTTCAGCCCCATGGCAACCATTCCAGGCGCAGCTAACGGGACAAAGTGACTTGGCACAATCATACCTGCATTACCCAACGAACAGGAATCATGATTCGGTTTACCTTTTTCGAGTAACGTCACCGACTGCCCGCGACGCAAAAGTTCATAGGCACAACTCAGGCCGACAATGCCTCCGCCCACAATCACAACGCCTTTACTCATGAGTTTGGAATGCCATACAAGAAAGGGTCTCCTTCCTGAAAAAGCAACTGACTCTTAGCCATGACAAAGGCTTGGCCCGTAATTTGCGGCTCAATCTTGCCGTCCGCGAGTCGGCGGTAACTGCCTTTAAACACACTCCCGATAATACTCTCTTGTTGCCAGACTTGCCCCTCCGCCAACTTCCCTGCCGCCGCCAAACAAGCTAACTTCGCACTCGTGCCCGTGCCGCACGGCGAACGGTCGTAAGCTTTACCGGGACAGAGGACAAAATTTTTGCTGTCGGCCATTTGCGAAGGACCAAACAACTCTACGTGATCAATCTCACCTTGCTGGGCACCGGTGATACCTTGTTGCCCTAAGGCTTGACGTACGGCCCAGGCGTAAGCAGTGAGCGCTTCTAAATGAGCCAACGCAAGGGTGAGCCCATGTTGCTCGATTAAGAAAAACCAATTGCCACCCCAAGCGATATCACCCGTCACGACTCCATAGCCAGGAACCGCAACGTTAATTTGGGCAGCGTGGCGATACGAGGGGACGTTTGTTAAAGTGACTTGGCCATCCTGATGGAGTTGGGCTTCGACGGGGCCGACCGCGGTATCGATGCGCACGAGTCCTGGTTGGACTTTTCCTAAATAGGCTAAGGAAGCCACGACCCCGATCATTCCGTGCCCACACATCCAAAGCGTTCCGACATTATTAAAGAAAATCACTCCCCACTGACAACTTGGGTCGGAAGGTGGAACCAAAATCGCCCCCACTAATACATCGGAACCGCGAGGCTCCTGCACAACGGCAGCACGAAAAGCACCAAAATCACGGCGAAAACGCTCCAATTTCTCTGCCATAGTCCCCTTGCCTAAGTCAGGACCACCTTGAATCACCAGACGAGTCGGCTCACCCCCGGTATGCGAATCGATAACCTCGACAGGGTTTGGGATACGGTTTAACCAAGTCATACCCTAAATTGGCTTAGCAACCCCCTAAAAGTCGAGGGAAACCCACCTTCTCCTCACATCTTCGGGAACTTCCCCATTTGCCTTAGGTATAATTTCAACAAACATCTTCTCTATGCGCTCGAACAAAACCACCATCGTCCTCGCCCTCCTCGTCATCGGAGGCGTCGGTGCCCTCGTCGCCCGTTGGTACAACAGCAAACCAGTAGGAATCGTCACCGCCCCAGTTAAGAAAGAAAGCGTCTTCGCTTCGCGCCCTAACGCCGAACGCCCCGTTGCCCGCTCGGCCAAAACGCTACACCTCGACCCTAAAGAAAACGTGGAACTTGAAGTCGATGATGCCGACCTCGTCCAAGATTTAAGCCCCAAGCAAGCGATTGAGAAAAAGTTTACGACCGTCCGGGATGAAGGTCGCAAAGCAGTGCTCGATCTTTTTGGCGGCGACGCCGACAAAATGCATAATGCCATTCGGAACGCGATGCAGAATGAGGAGTTTCGTAAAACCTATGAACAACGTCGCGCGCTCGAAGGCCAATGGCAAACGGCCAATGACCAACAAAAGGAAGGCTTAGTTAAGGAAATCGAAAAGTTGCGCCAAACAACGTTTACCATGCTCCGAGAAGGCATGCAGGCCCCCACTAACGGCAACGTCGTAATTACGACTGGCACCTCGACCTTTCAATCAGGCAGCAACAATAATGGTGGCGGAAATGCCCCCGCCGAAGCCGCTCCTCCAGTTGTCATCATGTAAGGCTCAGACATTCACATTTTTATAATTCATATGAATAAAATCACCCTCATCCTGACCCTCGCCCTCGGCATTGGCGTGGGCTTACTCATCGCCCGCTTCACGACGCCCCCAGCCGTGGTCATGCCAACCGTTACCGAAGCGCCGAAAGTAGCAGCCAAACCTAACCGTCCCCCTTCCGTCTTTGACAATCGCCCGGCCAAACCAATCGAAACCGCCCCCGACGCCAGCACCGAAGCAGAAGCCACGAAGGCCGCCCTTGAAGAGCGTTTTAAAAACTACCGCGAAGAAGGTCGGAAGATGATTCAAGACATGGTGAAGAACGGCGATCGCGAAAAAATGGGCCAAGCCTTCCGCAGCGCTTTTCAAAACGAAGAATTCCGCCAAGTCTTTCAACGTTCGCGTGAATTAGAAAACCAATGGAACTCGGCCTCGAACGATGATAAGCCCGCCATCATGGACGAGCTGCAGTCGCTGCGTACCAAGGGCGTTGCCCTCTTCAAGACGGAACTCGATAAGCTCGATACCACACCAGCCCCGACGAACACTCCTGCCGCTCCTGGGGCCCCCGCCGCCCCAGCACCTGCGCCCACGGTGATTATGTAAGCTTGGGCCACTCCGGTGGCAGCCTTTCCAGTATGCCATCCGATTCCGATTCCAAACTCCGGCCACCCTTCTTGGCGTGGCTGTTTTTATTTTTCAGCCTCGGTTTCGGTTTTATTTGGTGGGCACGCCACACCGCCCCTAGCACGACACCCGTAAACGCTGCCAAAAACAAACTCGTGAAAGTTTCTTGGCGTAAGTCTATCGGAGCAGGCCCGATTCGCTCTTCCTCCAAACTCAACCTTGACCCCGATAAGAACGTTTACCCCGACGAACCTGCGCCCACGGAAATCTATCATGACTTACTGAAAAACTTCGGTGAAAACATGGATCAAATGCGATCGGCATACTCCGAAGATTTAGTCAAGCGAGCCATCGAGTATTGCCGAACGCGTCAGGAATGGAAAACTCGTGAAGACACCTTCATCTCCATCGCTTCGCAGTGGGGAAAAATGGATGATGCTACCCGGACCGAAAAACTTTCTGATATCACAGAAATTCTAAACTTCGGGACCGCCGCCGTCCGCGATGCGCTTGCAGAATTAAAGCCTGATTCCACCGACTCGAAGGCAATTCCTAAGGCAAAATAGGCAGGATTTTAAACGTATTTTTAATCATATATTCCCTAAGTAATTGATAGATAATGATTTAATTCGTTTAAAAAGTGCAACTATAAGCTAATATAAGTGTTATACTCAATGTTCCCCACACACAACCTATGAAACTCAAATTATCCCTCCTCGCAGTCTTGCTCTCCGCTGGCCTGTTTGCAGCTGACGCTCCTGCTCCTGGTGCCCCTGCTCCCGACGCTCCTAAGGGCGAAGGTCGCAAAGGCGGCTTCCGCGCTCCTCCCGGTGTAACCGAAGAAGAGTTCAAGAAGTTCAACGACGCACGCAAGGAAGCCCAAAACGACCCTGCTGTTAAAGCAGCCGTTGAAAAAGCTCAAGAAGCTCAAGCTAAGGTCAAAGAAGCTAAAGATGACGACGCCAAGAAGGCTGCCACCGAAGAAGCTGGCAAAGCCCGTGCTGCTGTCCGTGAAGCCACGAACGCTGCCATCATCAAGAAAGACCCCACCCTCGCTGACGTCGTGAAGAAGATCGACGAAGCGATGAAGAATCGTGGTGGTAAGGGCGGCAAGGGTGGCAAAGGCAAGGACGCTCCTCCTGCCGACGCTCCTGCTCCTGCAGCTAAATAAGCTATTCACTTAGCCAACCAAGACCCCCGACCTCGGGGGTCTTTTTTTTTACTAAAGCACTCGAACTTTCGGCTGTTTCTCCTGTAATACTCTCATGCGCCTTACCTACCCCTGCCTCTGGGTGCTTCTTGCCTTCAGCCCCCTCTCCCAAGGTGCGGACTCCGCGGAAGCGCCTGCCACCCCCGCCAATCGTTCAGGGAATTACCTGCCGAATAAAGTCGAGGGGCTCAGCACCGAAGACCTTACCAAAATCCGGCGCGCCGCCGTTAAAGCCGTTCAAGACGATACCTTCGTCGCCGCCCGGCAACACCTGCAAGAGCTACGCAGTCAGTTTGAGTTCGCGAGTGCCGACGACAAGAAGGGCATGAAAAATGACTTCGAAAGTGCTTTTGAAAAAATGCACCAGGCCCTCGTCGCTTCTTTAGTTAAAGCAGATACTAGTATTACCAAGGAACAGGCCGATAAGTTTGCCGACGCCCTTGAGGATAAAATCCGTAACCGCGCAAAAGCGACCGCGACAACGGCGAACTCGAAGCTCAAAACCGAGAGCGAAAAGACGGCCAGCACCACCGATACGCCTGTTAAACCGCGCGACCCCAGTGCCACTAAACAGGCTCCTACCATCAACCGTGGAGGGTTTGCCCTGCCCGAAAGCGTCGAGGGCGTTAGTGCCGAAGATCTCGCGAAATATCGCACCGCTTTACTGAAATCTTTTCGCGACCCTGAATTGCAAGCGGCACGTCAACATATGCAAGAACTGACTCAACGTACCCAATTTTACACCCCGCAAGAACGCAATGACATGCGGGGCGAGTTCGAAGCCGCCATCGACGCCGTGCGCCAAAAAACTAAAAGTGCGATCGCCAAAAACGACCCCACGCTAGCCCCCGAAGTCATCACGAAGATTGGCGAAGCGATTGAAGCCAAGATGCGAACCCGCAAATAACCCTCATCATTTATAATATGAAAAAGTTCCTCCTCACCCTCTCCTTCCTTGGCCTCATTGTCAGTGCCCACGCCGCCGATACTTCTGATGCTCCGGCTAAAAAGCGTCCGGGGCTAAACGCCGTGCCGCAGATTCCCGAAGTAGACGGCGTGACTAAAGAAGAAATCGAGAAATTTAAGGCGGCTTACCTGAAATCCAATACCGACGAAAACGTCAAAGCCGCCCGTGCCAAACTCCTAGATTTCCGGAGTCGCCTGCAATACGCCTCAGCCGATGAAAAGAAAGACCTGCGCACCGAAGGCCAAGGTCTCGCCGAAGAATTACGTAAAGCTTTACGTGCGGCGATTGCTAAAAATGATTCCACCCTCAAGAAGGATACCATCGATAAAATCGCCGACGCCATCGAAGATAACTTGAAAGCCAAAGCGAAAGATAACGCTCCTAAAGCAGCAGCAAAAATGCCTACCAAGCCTTTTCCTTTCGGGGATAAGACTAAGACCGACGACCCCAAAACGCCCGCCGCGACGGACACCAAATAAAGCCTAGCAAGACGAGGCTCGACAGTGCGGAAGGGCTTGGGCTATCTAAACGCCTCGGTCCTTTTATCTCTGCCTCCATTCGCTATGTCATCTTCGCACTACCCTTTTGATTCCATTGAATCCGTAGTGGCGGATATTCGAGCCGGAAAAATAGTTTTAGTCACCGATGACGCGGATCGGGAAAATGAAGGCGACTTGGTCTGTGCCGCGGAATGCATCACCGCCGCCCAAGTTAACTTCATGGCCACCCATGGTCGGGGGCTAATTTGTGCACCGCTGTCCGAAGAACGTGCGCAACAGCTTTCGCTCGATGTCATGGTGCAACGCAATCGCGAGGCCCTCACGACTAATTTCACCGTTAGCGTCGATGCTGCCCAAGGCATCACCACCGGCATCAGTGCCGCCGATCGAGCTCGCACCCTGAACATCCTCGCCGACCCACGTGCCCGCCCCACTGACCTAGTCCAACCTGGCCACGTCTTCCCCCTAATCGCCAAACGAGGCGGGGTCCTCCGTCGCGCCGGCCACACCGAAGCGGCTATCGACCTCACAAACCTTGCCGGACTTCAACCCGCGGGCGTTATCTGCGAAATCATGAGCTCAGACGGCACGATGGCCCGCCTGCCTGAACTACTTCAGTTTGCCCAAACGCACCAACTCAAGATCTGCAGCATCGCTTCGCTCATTGAATACCGCCGCGAACGGGAACGTTTAGTAGAATTAGAAAAAGTTTCGACCGTCTCGACTGCCTACGGTGAATTTCAACTTCACCTCTATCGTTCCAAGTTAGACGAGACTCGTCACTTGGCCTTAGTGCGCGGCAACGTCAAAAGCGGCCAACCAGTACTCACCCGCGTACACGTTGAAAACCTTATTGATGACACCTTTAAGGGCGGTGAAAACTCGCTCAATCTAGCCCTGCAGCACATCTCCCAAGCCACTTGTGGTGTCCTAGTTTACCTGCGTTTGCCAGATAGTGGGCTGAATAGCGTTTTAGGAATTACGTCGACTCAGCATCCATCCAAAGGCCTCCGTGATTACGGCATGGGTGCCCAAATCCTTTCTGATTTAGGCATTACGAAGTTACGCTTGTTGACCAACAGCACGCCTAAAGTCGTAGGTCTCCAAGGTCACCAACTCGAAATCATCGAGTTAGTAAGCCTGTAAAATTAAGCTACTTTTTGCTCGGTAGCGTTGCCCGTAACGTCGTCATCACCGTCGATAACTCCGTATCGGAAAGCGGACGTTGCCACAGCAAGAAACGGGCAATCTCGCCGTCAAAAGATTCGTAACCAGGATGCTGAATGGCGTCGCGCTCTTGCCCCACGGCTAACATCGAAGCATCGGCAGCAGGATTCACTGGGAATCCCCCCGTTGCCACCGCTTTAGGGTCATCAACAAATAATTCTATCGCCACGTTGCCTTTACCCGCAGCCAACCGTCCCCCCACGACGTAAAAACGATCTGGCTCTAACTTTGGACCAGCTACCTTGGGATTATTAACGTCAAAGCGCCCAAAGGTAAGGCCGTTGCGGGCGCCCCACCAAATTCGATTCTCATCATCCACGCACCCCCAAAGACCTTCGAACTTAGACCCATTACGCAAGTTGCCAAAAAAGGAATGAACATCTTTTAAACCTGGTTCCTGCGGATAAACCTTCAAAAGCGTCACCCACGTGCAGCCAGAGCCCTGAATCAATCCGTCAAAAGTTTTTTCATCCCGGCAGAGGAGTTCTTGGTGGCGAAAAGCGACCGAAGCAAAACCACCATCCGTGACGAGCGTCGGCAAACCAGAGCCCGGAACCTTACGCCCTTTATCCTGCCCCGAGAATTCACGCACCGGAACGGTCGTTACTTGATTCTCCCACTTGGTCACGCGGTGCTGAGCATCGGCTGTAACGCCTTGGCGCGCATCCAAATCAACCAAGAGGCCCTCCTTCGGAACTTCAGCAGCCAAGACCCCACAAATAGTCGCCAGAAAAGATAAGAAAATCCGCATAAACTTCTTTTACAAATCCTTACCCTTTCGTAAACCACTTTAACACCTAAACCGCCTTAAACTGGTGCTTTTATCTGGAACTTAAGCTACAAAAATCTATCCCATTCTATTATGTTCCGCGCCCTTCTGCCCCTGACTTTCACCCTCCTGAGCCTCACGGGTTACGCGGCGAGCAATCCGATTCTCATCGAAGCCGAATCGTTCGAAAAACTCGGAGGCTGGAAAGTGGATACGGCCTTCACCAATCTGGTCGGCTCACCCTACCTGATTGCCCATGGTCTCGGACATCCAGTAGAATCCGCCCAAAGTACTTTCGCCATCTCCGACGCTGGCACCTATCAAGTGTGGGTACGCACTAAAGACTGGGTGGCTCCTTGGAATGTACCTGGTAAGCCAGGACGTTTTCATGTCCGCATTGAAGACCAAGCGCTTGAAACCGAATTTGGGACCGAGGGTGCAACCTGGCATTGGCAAAGCGGCGGTAAGCTCAACCTCTCCGCTGGCAGCCATAAAATCTCCCTCGAAGATCAAACGGGGTTTGATGGTCGCGTGGACGCCATCCTTTTAAGCAACGACCCGAACTTCACACCCCCGGAAGGCCCCGCTCTCAGCAAACTTCGTCAACAACTCCATAACCCCGAAGGCCCGGAGGATCTCGGCGAGTTTGATCTAGTTGTCGTGGGTGGTGGTTACGGTGGTCTCGGCGCGGCCCTGTCCGCCGCCCGCCAATCGCTCAAAGTAGCCCTCATCCAAGATCGCCCCGTCCTCGGCGGCAATGGGAGTTCCGAAATCGGCGTCTGGGCCATGGGTGGCACGTTGCGTGGCAAATACCCTCACCTCGGCGAAATTATTGAAGAAATTGCCGATCGTGCCCCTGATAGTCCGGGCAAACCTGAAAGTTTTGCCGATGATTTAAAAGAAAAAGTCTGTCGTGCTGAACCGACGCTTAGCCTCTTTCTCCAACACTACGCCACGGGTGTCGAAATGAACGGACATCGCATCAGCAAAGTCATCGTCTTGGAAGTCCGCACGGGGAAACAAAAAGTGATTCGGGGCAAACTTTTTGCGGACTGCACGGGCCATGGCCACCTCGGGGCTTACGCGGGTGCCGACTACACGGTCGAAAAAAATAACCGCATGGGCATGTCCAATATGTGGTATTACCAAAACGAGGCGGAAGCCCAACCTTGGAACCCCACGCCATGGGCGCTACCACTCGAAGTCGGCGACTTCCCTACCTTAGTAAAATCTAAGTCCACCATTGATGAAAAGCCTTTCATGAAGGGAGAATGGTTCTGGGAATCGGGTTTTAATAAAGATCCGATCAACGATTTAGAACTCATTCGCGATTGGAATTTACGTGCAGTCTATGGTGCCTTTTCGGCCCTCAAGCTCGGCAAAGACCAAGCGAAGTATCAGAACGCTACCCTGAAATGGGTCTCCTTCGTCGGTGGCCCTCGGGAATCCCGCCTGCTCACGGGTGACATTGTACTCACCCAAGCGGATATCATCGCACGCAAAGATTTCCCCGATGGTTTTGTGCCCACGACTTGGGATATCGACTTGCACTACGCCCGCGAACAATACGCCCAAAAATTCCCGGATAACCCTTTCATCTCGCGGGCTCAGTTCGGCAAACATGTGGACCGCCTCAATGGCTACCCTTTGCCCTACCGTTGCTTTTACTCTAAGAATATTGAGAACCTCTTCATGGCAGGTCGCGACATCAGCGTCTCCCATGAAGCCCTCGGCACCGTCCGTGTCATGCGCACCATCGGCATGATGGGTGAAGTGGTGGGCCGTGCCGCCTACTTAGCCGTTAAAGGCCAAACCACGCCACGTGGCGTCTACGAACACCACCTGCCCGCACTCATTAACTTAATGGAACAACCCGGCCGAATGCGTCGGACGTCACTAACCAGTGACCTCTTCCTCGATGAAAAGATCGATGATTTCAAAAAGCTTCCCGTGGGACGCATGAACCTCGATGTGCTCAAAGAAAAACACGCCCTGAGCCCCGAAGGAGCCTCTAGCTTAGCCAAATTACCTGGACTCGTCCTAGATGATACCCAAGCCGTTTTAACTGGCAAATGGACGGCAGGCGAATCCCTCGCCCACCTCGGCGATGGCTACCACTACGCCCAACCTGGAGCCAACCATGCCGAATATATTTTTAGTATTCCCGAAGCACAAAAGTATCAGTTGATCGTCTATTGGACCGGCCACGCCAACCGTGCCAGCAATACGCAATTGGACCTCCTGCGCCCTAAAGCTGAAGTCATCCACTTCACCTTAAATCAAAAGGAGAGCACCGAAAACGGGAGTCATGCGTTAGGCATCTTTGATTTTCCTGCAGGCAAGAGTAGCATCCTCTTCAAAGCTGAAGGAGCGAATGGCTTAGTCCACATCGACGCCGTACAACTCTTGCCGATTAAGTAACGCATGCCCCCCGCCCTCCAAGGATGGTTCATACGCGGATGGCGGTTACTGGCCCTAGGCTTGGCAGCCTATTTACTGCAACACGCCACCCCCCCTGCCGATACCCCTTTACGGGAACTCTCGCTGGAAGAAGTTCGGGGCTTTTTTCCCGAGGCCGCGAAAATCCACTTAGGCACCAAGCAAGAATTATTAGTCGAAGATCAGTTCGGGAATCCGATGGGGCACTTCGTGACCACCTCCCCCGATGCCGACAAAATCATCGGCTACTCTGGACCTAGCAATGTACTCGTAGCGCTCGACACCCATGATCGCATCGTCGGCACGCGTATCATCTCGAGCGAAGACACACCCGACCACGTCGACACGCTGCGTAATAATGGCGACTTCGAACGCAGCCTCAAGCAGTGGCGCCCGGCATCCGAACCTACGCCTAAACTCCAAGGCTATGCAGGCTCCACGCTGACAGCCTACTCCATCGCCGAATCAATTCAGAAACGACTTTCTGGGCATTATGCCTCCTTACGCTTTCCGAGTCCGCTCACCCTCAAGGAGATTCAAGAAGCGGGCTTTCCCGACGCGCATGGCTTTGAACCCAACACGCCGCGCCTCGGGTGGAACCTGGTGCGCTCCGCCAACGGCACCCTGCTCGGCTACCTCGTACGCACCTCGCCCTCGGCCGATGAAATCAATGGTTATGCCGGCCCCACCGAGTCGCTCATCGCCATGGAGCCTGATGGTATTAAACTTAAAAAAATCACCCTCCGTCAATCCTACGACACCCCCGACTATGTCAACCGGGTCATCGTGGATGACACTTACCTCCAATCGCTCACGCATTGGAATGCACTCGAGTGGTCCACGTTGAATTTTGAAAAAGAACGACTCGAAGGGGTCGCCGGGGCGACCTTCACGAGTTATGCGGTGGCGGAAGGCATCAAGCGTCGCTTTGCCGACGACCAGACCCACCAAATCGCCGCCCAGGAACAGCAAATGGCCACCTACAAAGCCATCGGGCTTTGGCTTTTTATCCTTGGAGCTTTAATCATGACCTTCACGCCCTTGCACGGCGATCGTCGGGTGCGGCTCGCTTGGCAGGTTTTGCTCATCGGCGGATTAGGTCTGTGGTTAGGACAACTATTATCGCTCTCCCTTTTCGCTGGCTGGACCCGACATGGCCTACCCTGGACCCAAAGTTTAGCCCTCGTAGCATTAGGGGTCATCGCCTTAGTCATCCCGTGGAGCGCCCGCCGGCAAACCTACTGTCACCACGCTTGCCCCCACGGAGCAGCCCAAGAAATTTTGGGCAAACTCTCCCCTTGGAAAATTCGCGTCGGCCCACGCTGGCATCAAATCCTCCGTTTTATCCCTGGGCTCACCTTAGCCGTCGCTTTTCTAACCACCCTCCTTTGGCCCACGATTACGCTCAACCATTTTGAACCCTTCGACGCTTGGTCGCTCCCAAAAATTTGGACGATTCCAGCCCTTTTAGCGCTGGTTGGCTTGGGTTTCTCGCTCTTCATCCCCCAAGCCTATTGTAAATACGGCTGCCCAACCGGATCTCTTTTTCACCTCGTTCGTACAAATAATAAACACGAAACGTGGGCGCTCAAAGATAACTTTGTCGCGGGGGTTTTAATGGCGGGCTTCGTGATTCTAAAATTACACCCGGCTGAAAACGTCAACCTAGTGACGGCCCAAGCCACTGGGACCGAACAGCCTATTGCTGAAATGCACGGAGTGGGTTTTGGAACAAGTTGGACGGTAAAAATTCGCGGGAAAGTGTCCGACCAAGAAGCCCTCCATCGGGAAATCGCCACCGAGGTTAACCGCATCGAATACACCCTGTCGCACTGGCGGAAAAATTCGGTCACGAGTCAGTTTAATGCCTTTGAATCCACCGCACCTTTCAAGATTACCGCTGAATTAGCCGAGGTGCTCAGCTTCACCCAAAAACTCACGCAAGCCACCCACGGCACCTACGATGTTTCGGTGGCACCATTGGTGTCGGCTTGGAGTTACGGCCCGGCTGGACAAAATTTACCCGACCCGACGCAAGCGGACTTAGATAAAATCCTCCCTCAAGTCGGCTGGGATAAAGTCACCCTCGATACGACCAACCTCACCCTGCGCAAAGCGCACCCCAAACTTTCCCTCGATCTCGGTTCCGTGCTCCAAGGTTATGCCGAAGATCACATCGAAGCTATTTTATTAAAGCATAACTACCACGACTACTTAATTGAAGTCGGCGGCGAGCTCCTAGCTTCCGGCACTTGGCCCGTGGGGATTGAAGACCCGTTCAACACTCATCGCATGATTGCTACGGTCATGCTCAAGGACCAGTCTATCTCGCCTTCGGGTTTATACCGAGAGAAACGTATCGCCGCCGGTAAACCCGTGTCGCACATCATTTCACCCCAAACAGGGTGGCCGGTGACTTCCTCGCTAGAAATGTGCTGTGCCTTTGACCGTCATTGCTTCATCGCCACGGGTTGGGCGACGGCCTGCATGACGGCGGGATGGGACGATGCTAAAATCATCGCTGAACGCGAAGGCTTAGCCGTGTGGTTGATTAATGCTAAAGGCGAGATTTGGAAATCAAGCAAAGCCCCGCAATAGGGCTCAGCGTAATAAGATTAGAACGCGCTCTGCTAAAAGAGCCATCGATAGTCCCGAGAGACCAATCAACGTCTCCGTAATCGTCCAGGTCCGTAAAGTCTGCCCTACGGATAATCCTAAACATTCTTTTACCATCCAAAAGCCGCTATCGTTGAGGTGCGACAAGAAGAGTGAACCGCATCCAATCGAAATCACCATCAGTTCACGCGAGGTCTCGGGATGGAGTTCTAAAACAGGTGCGATAAAGCCAGCCGCCACCGTAATGGCCACCGTCGCGGATCCCGTAGCAACGCGAACAAACGCCGACACCAACCAACCGTAAAGCAACATCGGCAAGCCCAAACTGGCCGCCACTTTGGCCAAATCACTCGCCACCCCTACATTCTTCATCACTAAAGCAAAGCCGCCGCCCGCTCCCACTAAGACGAGTGTCATGCCCACGCCCGCCACACTGGCCTCTGAGAACTTCAACATCTCTTGCGCCGTGCGTCCACAACGTCGACCAAAAGCCCAAAGCGCAAACAAGACCGAAATTAACAGCGCCATAATGGGTTGACCAATAAACGCTAAAACCTGCCCCCAGGAAGTCGCGCTGGCATTCAAAAATTCTACCACCGTCCCCATGAGCAACAAAGCCACGGGTAATAGCACCGTAAATAAAGTAAGGCCAAACGACGGCATCACCTGCCCCGTTGCAACGGAAGGCTCATAGGCGGGCGTGGCAACTTGGACACGCTTAACGGCCATCCGGGCAAAGAATGGTCCGGCAATCGCGGCGACAGGAATCCCTAAAACCAAAGCCCACAGAATCACTTTACCCATATCCGCATGCAGGGCCTCAATCGCCGTCACGGGGCCAGGATGGGGAGGCATAAGCCCGTGCATAACCGATAAGAAAGATAACATCGGTAACACCAGACGAAGAAAAGGCTGCCCAGTCTCCTTAGCCAAGGTGATGACGATGGGCAGAATGAGCAACAGACCTACCGCAAACCACGTCGTCATCCCAACGCATAAAGCCAGCAGAATAATACACAGGCCAATGCGACTGGGTCCGAGGGTATGAATAAATTTTCGGGCTAACACGGCCGCTCCCCCTGACTCCGCTAAAAACTTTCCGAAAATTACTCCGAGAATAATAATCGGGCCCGTGCTTCCTAACGTCGCCCCAAAGCCCGTTTGAAACGACTTCAACACCACCGACATCGTGATTGAAGTCGTCGAAAACATCACCAACCCACCGAGCGCTAAGGAACTGATCAACAAGGCGACGAAAGGATTTAGTTTCAGCCAAGTGACTAAAAGTACCAAAATCCCAATCGCGAGTAGCGCTGATAACATACTCAGCGAGGTTTAGGCGGCGTCACCGTGGCTCGCGTAGCACCTGTGCTGATGCCACCATCGACTAACAAAGTTTGGCCGGTGACATAGCGACTTTCCTCTGAAGCCAAGAAGACGACCGGACCCGCAAGGTCGTCAGGCGAACCAGGACGCTTTAAAGGAATGCGATCGCAAAGATACTCCACCCACTCCCGACTTTCATAGAGCACCGCATTTTGGGCGGTCTTAAACCAACCTGGGGCCAGACAATTGACGGTCACTCCATGGCGACCCCAATCATCGGCTAAACTCATCGTCAACTGCTTCACCCCACCACGACTTGCCCCATAAGGAGCGAGGCCGGCATAACCAGCGACACAGGTTACCGAGCCGACATTAATAATCCGGCCATAGCCGCGCTTAATCATCCCAGGCGCCACCGCCTGCGAAGTGAAAAAGGTGCCGCGTAAATTAGTATCTAAAATCGTATTCCAATCTTCCCACGAAACCTCGAGGGCGGGCTTCCGGATATTACAACCGGCGTTATTAACTAAAATATCAATGGAACCCATCTGGGCTTCGACCGCCGCAATCGCCTGCCGAATACTCTCCTGATTACTGACATCTAAGGCGACCGCACAGGTCTTGCGACCTAGGGCTTCAATCTCTTGGCGAAACGGAGCCAGCTTGGCGACGTCGCGACTGGTCATCGCAATATCAGCCCCTGCTTGTGCTAACGCTCGGGCGAAGTATTGACCGAGGCCCCGGCTCGTGCCGGTCACGAGGGCCACTTTTCCTTGGAGGTTAAAAAAGGCCATAGGATTATACCGTAGGATTGAGAATGACTTTCATCATCCCTGGAGCACCCGCATACAGTTTAGCAAACCATTCGGCCCCCTGTTCCAGCGGCGAAACGGCCGAGATGATCTTATCCACCTTAATTTGGCCATTCGCGAGTAGTTCAATGCAACGGGGGATTTCACCCGCGGAGGCACACGAACCTTGCAGCCGCAACTGACGCGTCACAACCACTTGCAAGGGCAATTCGGTTTTGGGCGAAAGGTTACCCACCAAAGTCACCGTGCCACCTTTACGCACTGCATGAATCGCAGAGAGGACCGTCGCATTCAGACCCACACATTCAAAAGCCGCATCCGCACCCTGCCCTTGCGTTAGCCCTTGGACAAACGCCGTGACGTCTTGCTGTTTAGGATTCACGACATGCGTCGCCCCTAATTCGCGAGCGACTTCCAAACGTGAATCTTCGGTATCCACGCCGATGATTTGGCGGAACCCCGCAATCTTGGCGGCCTGCAACGTTAACAAGCCAATCATCCCCGTGCCGACAATCACTGCGGTGTCGCCTGGCTGACAAGGGGTGAGGCGAACCGCATGCACGCCAATCGATACCGCCTCAATCATGGCAGCTTCGTTATAACCTAAATGATCCGGCAAACGGTGTAAGATTCGTTCAGGAACAGTGACGAATTCGGCAAAAGCGCCGTGACGACGGTAGTCGCCACAGGAAACGCCCAGCACTTGACGGTGGTCACAGAGATTCACATCGCCCCGACGGCAATGCACGCACTCCCCGCAAAAAACGGTCGAGTCAAAAGTCACCCGTTCGCCCACTTTAAAACGCTTCACGTCAGCCCCTACGCCGACAATCAAACCCGAGGCCTCATGGCCCATCACCAAGGGCGGAATCCGCCGACCCGTGGATCCATCGTAACCATGGATATCAGAGCCGCAAATGCCACAGGCCTTGACCTGGACCAAGACTTCCGCGGGACCACAGACAGGGCTGGGCATCTCGACGAAAGACATTTTTTTATATTCAGTCAGCAGAAGAGCTTTCACAGCAGTAGGTATGATAAAGGGAACAGGCGCGAGCAAGCCAACTTACGTGCAGCCTACTCGTGGGCAAATCGACCTAAAAACCCGCCCCCTTCACCAACGTTTTCACTCTAAATAAATCGTGGTTCGAAGTAATATAAAGCGTATGACCGTCATCCCCCCACGCCAAGTTGGCCGTTGGTTGATGCAGTAAGATGGTCCCCAAATACTTCCCCTCCGGAGTTAAAATCACCACGCCACCAGGACCCGTGGCCCAAATATTTCCTAGAGCATCTAACTTCATCCCATCTGGACCTCCAGGGTGATCGGGCTTTTTAAGCGGCGCCATCAAGAAAACATCGTGCAGGTTAGCACCGTCTAAATTACAAGCAGCGATGCGGGGATTATCATTATCCGACACGGCTAGATAGAGAAACTTCTCGTCCAAACTTAACGCGATGCCATTAGGCCACCTAACAGCTTTCGTCACCAAGGTGACTTCGCCTTGCGACGAGCGCTTATACACCCCGTGAAATGGGGTTTCGGGCTGCACTCCTTGAGGCAAGCCATAAGGCGGGTCGGTAAAATAAACCGTACCATCTTTGGCGATGCAAAGGTCATTGGGACTACTAAAACGCTGCCCGTTATAGGTCGTAGCCAGCGGACGAAACTTACCGTCGGCTTGCAACTGAGCAATCCGTCGAGCCCCATGCTGACATAGTATTAAGTGACCTTCACGATCCACCGCTAAACCATTTGAGCCTTGCAACGCTGAAGGCTCATCAGTACCACTGGGCTTGAGAAAGACTTGGGCATTCGCATCCCCTTCCTTCCAAGTATACGCCGTATTATTAGGCACATCTGAAAACACCAATCGACCTTGCCACCAAACGGGTCCTTCGGCCCACCCAAAACCCGTGGCAATTTTTTCAACCTTAGCATCTTCAGCTAAGAGTGACTTAAGCGCTCGATCTTGAATTTCAATCGCTGGCGGAGCGACCGGAGCAGCGCCTGCCACCAGAGCCCAGGATGTCAATAATATGGGGAGGAATTTCATAAATAGAACCGTAAGCGGATTATTTCTTTTCGACCTTAATATAATCTAGGCCGAACATATTGAGCGGTGTTGCCGCCGGATTGGGTGCCAAAACTTTGATTTCCAGCCGATGGTCACCCGCGGTTAATGGATGTCGACCGCCATCCAGCTCTCCCGTCGTCACCACTCCCTTAGCATGATAAAGGTCTAAGCCTTGGTCGGTGATTACTTTCCCATCAATCGAAAGGGCGAAGCGCCCATAATCATGGGCCTTGGTACACACGAAGGTTAACTGGTAAATGCCATTTTCCTTAATCGGCAGTGCCAACGTCAGCACGTCGCCCACCTTAGCACCACTCCACCACAACTGATCATCCCCACTCCACCGACTATCTTTAAAGCCGCCCATCCCTTGATGGCCCGCTTTACCGCCCGTCTGGGCCAAGACCTGCATCGCTTCCCCCTCCAACACACCCTCCACCCGCCACACTGCCGACTTACCTGATGCCAAGGCGGGAGGCTTAATGCCATCGGGAGATTGTAAATAGCCGACGAGGTTGATGACTTGCGTCGGAGTTAAAGCATCAAACAGCCCTTCAGGCATGAGTGACACCGCCAATACCTGACGTTGGGCGACTTCCGCTTTCTTTACATCCACCTTCACCCCTGCAGGCATGACGACATGGTAAACGTCAGTATCTTCTAACTGCAGAATGCCGCCCACCGTATTCCCGTTCTGCAATTTAAAGACATTGAGTTGATAGTCTTTTCCAATCACCGCATTTGGGTCTAAAACATTTTCCAACAAGTAATCTAGATTAGCCCGATTCGAACCGGTTAAAACTGGGCCGACCACGGGGCCCTCGCCAAAGAGTTGGTGACAAAGCCCACAAGTAGTTTGAAACAGAGCTTTACCGGCTTTGACGTCCGCCTTCCGCAACGCGTCAGGTTTTAAAAGTTCCACATACTTGGCCTTGAGCTTAGGCAAATCAGCCTTCGATGGATTCACCACCCCAACTAATTCATTGAGCAGTTGGTCCAGACGAGGGTCCTGCATCGTCTTTAATTGACGTAAAGCCACCGGACTCAGCACGCTGCGTGGCAACTGTCCGTTTTTAATCGCCTGCAAGAATTTCCATCCGGAGTTAGGATTTATCAAGAGAACTCCTAAAGCATCCGAGGCCTCTTCCGCCGAAAAATTCTGGAAAGAACGGATAACCAAATCCGCCGATGCCTCATTGCCCAAAACGGCCAAGGCCTGCAACACGGCGCGACGCAAGGGACTGACTAAACCCTTTTGTTCTAAAACCTGATGAAGGATGTCTGCAGACGCGACATCACGTGCCTGAACCAACACCGCCAAAGCCCGCTGACGGTGGCCTAAAGTTTGCGCTTCCTGAAGTAACTGCTGACGGAATAAAGCTAAACTCGTTGGATTCCCCGCCAAGGCATCCAATTCTTGCACTTGGCTCAATAAGTCTGAATTCGCACCAACTTTCAATTGCGAGACGATTGCATCCCACTGAGGCGGCACAACAAAACTTCCCCCTTGGCGCAACGCGGTGACGACTCCTTCCACCAAGCGCTGCTTCACCAAACTATCCTCCGTCGTTGCCGCTAGGCTTAACATCTGTGTCCGCCCCTTCGCTTCGACAGCTAAACGCCGATAAATATAATCCGTGACCTTAGGAAGGCGGGATTGACGGGCCAAGGTGAGTCCCACTTCGGGATCCGCCCCAACGACCGGTTCAATGCCATACCAAAGCAATAAAGGGATATTATGGTCAGCCGCATCCTCGCCAAAACGGACCAACGCCATCGCCAAGGCCGCCCGATCCTGGAACGGTAAATAAGCCAAAGCCGAAGCCAATTCACGTCGAACAACGGGCGAAGGCTCTTCCACCGCCATGGCCAATAACTTAGCCTTTAATTCCGGGTATTGCTGAGCCAATAAACGCACCCCCCAAGTGCGCACCGCAAAATCGGCATCTTGCAAACACTCCTCGAGTAAAGCAGGTGTAGCTTGTCCGGTGACTTGCAGTGCCCACAGCGCACGCAAACGACGCGGGGCCGAAGATTTTTTATCGCGCAATGCGGAGACTAACAGAGTCGTATCACTCGCGAGCATCGGCGCCTGCGACGCCGCACGCTCGGCGAGCACTTTACGTGCCTGGCGGCGGAAGTAATCATTCCCATCGTCTAATAAAACTTGGATCAGCGAGGTATCCGTCAAACGCGTCAGGTCTTGCTGACGGGAAACCGCAGTGCCGTAACTCACGCGATAAATGCGTCCGTTCGTCCGATCCCAAATTTCCGTATTGTTATTATGACAAGTCTGCTTGTCCGTCCAATCGCTCACGTAGAGCGCGCCATCGGGTCCTAAGCGTTGGGAGACCGGAATAAAATAGGCGTCATTACTCCGCAAAAAGTCGCCGGCGTGGTGCCCCACGTAACCACTCCCTAACGCTTCGACCTGATCGCACAATACGCGGTGTCCGTGCAAATTACCAAACATCAAAAGCCCTTGGTACGCCGCGGGAAAATTATCCCCTTGGTAAATGCAAAGCCCACAGTGGGCATGTCCACCGCCTGCTTCATCCGTGCTATCTGGTTGCACAATCCCACGCTCAGCAGGGCGATGCACAATCGCTCCCGTAAAGTGAGCGTGGTCGGCAATCGTTTTAATATCATCAAACGTAAACGGCTCAAAGTGCTGTCCCGCTTGGCGCTGATACCGGGCCCCAGGCAGAATGTGATAAAGGTGCGGAATCACACAGGCGGTGATAAACATTTCGCCATGGTCATTAAAATCTAGGCCCCACGGGTTGCTCGTTCCTTCGGCGAAAACTTCAAACACGTGCCGGGTGGGGTGATAACGAAAAACCCCAGCATTAATTTTAACCCGTTGGTTTTCAGGCGTCCCGGGCACACCGACTTTGGAAGACGTGAAGACCCCGTGACAGCCGTAAAGCCAACCATCTGGGCCCCACGTAAAACTATTTAACGTTTCGTGAGTATCTTGATAGCCCCAACCGTCCAGCAGCACTTGGGGTTTACCAGGACGATCTTGAGCGTCTTTAGGAATAAAAACAAATTCCGGAGCCGCCCCAATCCATACCCCTCCGTAGCCGACTTCAATGCCACTTACTAAATTAAAACCCTCCATGAACACCGTGGACTTAGCATAAGAACCATCGCCTTTAACATCTTCCAAAATCAGAATTCGATCGGTGCCCTGCCCCGCCGGCCGCTTATTGGGGTACGACATCCCCTCCACCACCCACAAGCGCCCCCGCTCATCAAAGCACATCGCAATGGGCTGAACTACTTGAGGCTCGGCAGCCACTAAACTTACTTTAAAACCGGGCGGTAAAGACATCGCCCGAACTGCAGCGGCGGGTGCCAAACCTTGATGATAATCCTTCAAGGGCACGTGCTCCTGAGGCCCAGTTGGCAAAGCCTGACCCCATAAAGTCAGACTGCCTGCAAGGAGTAAGGCCCAGGGGGGTAGACGCATCCCTTACTGAAAGTACTTTCTTTAAGATGTTCCGCTATTTTTAATAAAATAACCTATCCGGCGCATGCCATTCGGCTTGGCAGCAAGACGCCGTCTCCTATGCCATTAGACATGGAAGACTCTACCCCAACCCCTACCGCCGTCCCCCCTGCCATCCGCGAGCAACTCGAACGTACGCAACCTTGGCTGCGCTTTCTGGGGATTATGATGTGGATCGGGATTGTGCTGATGGTTTTAGCCAGCGTCGGCTTCATCGTCATGGGTATCGTTGGCTTAGCTAAACCCGACAAAATCAAAGACGGTGCTATGTTGATTGGCCTAGGCGTATTTTATCTCTTCCTTGTCGGTTTTTATATCTTCCCCGCCATCTTCACGCTGCGTAGCGCCAAACACATTCGTCAATTAACGGCACACGGTAATTTAGAAGATGCCGTGGCCGCGCTCGACAACCAACGTAAACTTTGGAAATTCATGGGTATCTTCACGATTGTTATTTTTGCACTCTACGCCCTAGCCATCGTCGCCGCCATTTTACTTCCCGCCATTGCCACGATCCAAAAGGGCTCGCACCATTAATTCACAAACACTTCCGCTCATGAAAGCCTCCCTCCTCTCCGTTACTCTGCTCTTAGCCAGCCTCCCCGGTTCGGCGGCCAAAGTTGAGCTCATTGAAAAAACCGACCAGCAACAGGTCGACGTGGTCGTAGATGGGAAACCGTTTACGTCTTACGTTTACTGGTCGAATCAAAAGAAGCCACTCCTCTCGCCCCTACGCACGCCCCAGGGCAATATTTTCACGCGCGGCTTCCCCTTAGAAAAAGTGGCCGGTGAACGCACCGACCACCCGCACCACATTTCGTCCTGGTTTAACTACGGCAATGTGAACGGGACGGATTTCTGGAATTCACCTCCCGAAGGCTTTGATCGGGCCAGCAAAATTCCCTACGGTGCCATCAAGAGCCGCAGCGTTAAAGTCGTGAGCAACGGTGGCGACACCGCCCAACTCCAAGTCAGTTCCGACTGGATCATGGCCGATGGCTCGAAAGTTCTCCAACAAGACGAAACCATCGTCTTCCGCGCCGCCCCCAACCTGCGTATCATCGACCGCCTCATCACCCTCACGGCCCAAGATAAGCCCGCCGTGTTCCATGACTCCAAAGAGGGGGCCATCGCGATTCGCGTGACTCGCTCCTTAGAAGAACCTTCGGAGAAACCGGAAATCTTTACCGATGGTAGCGGCAAGCCTACCACGGTGGCTAAACTCGACAATCAAGGCGTGAATGGCATCTACCTCAGCAGCGAAGGCAAAGTTGGTGAGAAGGAAGGTTGGAGCACGCGTGCCAAATGGATGACCCTCTCGGGCAATGTTCTCGGAGAAGATGTTTGCATCGGGATCTTCGATCACCCGAAGAACGCCACCTACCCCACCTACTGGCATAACCGTGGTTACGGTCTCTTCGCCGCCAATCCGTTTGGGGCCAAAGAGTTCACCAAAGGTAAGACAACGCTCAACTTCACCATCCCAGCAGGTAAGTCGGAAACCTTCCGCTTCCGCATCATGATTCATAGCGGCAAGTTGACGGCCGAACAAACCGAAGCCCAGTACCAGCAATGGCTCAAGGACGTACCACAATAAGGTACGGCCTCACTCTCTTAGGCTGTTTGCTCAGCCTCTGCTTAGGGAGTGCGGAGGTCGCCCGTCCGAATATTATTTATATTCTAAGTGACGACCTCGCCCAAGGTGACGTCGGGTGCTACGGGCAAAAACTCATTAAGACACCGGTGATGGACCAGTTGGCCGCCGAAGGGACGCGCTACCTGCAGGCTTTTTGCGGCACTTCCGTTTGTGCTCCCAGTCGCAACTCCCTGCTCACCGGCATGCACTGCGGGCATACACCGATTCGGGCCAATCGTGAATTGCAGCCTGAAGGTCAAATGCCCTTGCCTGCGGGTACCCTCACGGTGGCCGAACTCCTGCGGCGCGATGGCTATGCGACGGCCTGTATTGGTAAATGGGGCTTGGGTCTCCCAGGCACTACGGGTGATCCCCTGAAAAACGGCTTTGAGCACTTTTACGGCTACAACTGCCAACGCCACGCCCACAGTTACTTCCCAACCTACCTCTACAATGACAACCAGCGTTTCAGCCTACCCGGCAACGATGGACTCGGCGTCGGCAAAACCTACGCCCAAGAACTGATTCAACAAGACGTCGAACACTGGGTGCGCAGCAAGAAAGACCAACCCTTCTTCCTCTACTACGCCGTCACCCTGCCCCACGCCCGCCAAGAGATTGATGACTATGGTTTATACAAAGACCAACCTTGGACGCCGACCCAAAAGGCTTACGCGGCCCAAGTCACGCGTCTCGATTCCGACATCGGTCGCTTGGTTAAAGTTCTTAAAGAATTAAAACTCGATGAAAAAACGCTCATCATCATCACCGGTGATAACGGCTCCTCCTTCAGCCCTACTTCGGAATTAGGTAAACTCTTTGAACAAGCCAGCAACGGACTCCGTGGCTATAAGCGTGACCTTTATGAAGGGGCTTTACGCCAAGCGGCTATCGTGCGCTGGCCCGGCCAAGTGCCCGCCCAGCAAGTCCGCAATGAGCCTTGGGCTTTCTGGGATTTTCTGCCAACCGCCTTGGAACTTGCGGGCGTTAAACCCCCGCAAGATTTCCATTGCGACGGGCTCTCGCTCGCCAGCTTCTTCCGCGGTGGTCCCGCTCCGCAACGGGATTATTTTTACTGGGAATTACACGAGGCCCAAACCTTACAAGCGACCCGCTGGAGCCACTGGAAAGCCGTGCGTAATGGCCCCGCCGCTAAAATGGAGATTTACGATATGGACGCCGATCCCGCCGAAAAAAATAACCTCGCGGCCCAACACCCTGAATTAGTCACGCGCGCTTTAGAAATCTTCAAAGAGGCTCACACCGATGACCCTAATTGGCCCATGCTCACAGTAAATGACCTCCGCAAAAAAGCCGCGGAAAAAGCCAAAGCTAAATAATCTACCGCTCGTCCTCCTTTATGTTAACGCAACGTCGCCTCGGTAACACGGACCTTCACTTAACCACAGTTGGGCTCGGTACTTGGGCCATGGGTGGTGGAGATTGGAAATTTGGCTGGGGTCCACAAGACGATGCCCTCTCAATTCGAACACTCCACGAAGCCGTCGACCTAGGCATCAACTGGCTCGACACCGCACCCGTCTACGGACTGGGTCACTGTGAAACGGTCGTAGGCCAAGCGCTACGCGAACTCAAAAGCCGCCGTCCCATCATCTCGACCAAATGCGAACGTTGCTGGGATGAAAATCGGCAGATTGTCCCACGCTTAAAACGCGCCAGCATCCGACTTGAAATTGAACAAAGTTTAAAACGTCTCGGCGTCGAGGCCATCGACATGTACCAAATTCACTGGCCGCAACCCGACGAAGACATCGAAGAGGGCTGGAGTGCGATTGCAGAACTGATTCGGGAAGGCAAAGTCCGCTGGGCGGGCGTGAGCAATTTTAGCGTGGCTCAAATCAAGCGCTTACAAGCCATCCACCCGGTGGCCTTTTTACAACCGCCGTACAGCATGCTCGCCCGAGGACTGGAAGCGGAAATTCTGCCCTACTGCGTGCAGCATAATATTGGTATTATCAGTTACAGCCCGATGCAGAAAGGCCTGCTGAGCGGTAAAGTCACGCGCGAGTGGGTGGCGAGCCTCCCCCCGTCCGATCACCGCCACGCAGACGTGCAATTCACGGAGCCGCTTTTAAGCAAAAATATTAAACTCAACGCCGGGCTCCAAAACCTTGCGAATCGCCTCCATCAAACGCCCGCCGCGGTCGCAATTGCTTGGGTGCTCCGTCAGCAACAAATCACCTCCGCAATCGTGGGGGCCCGCAAACCAGGCCAGTTGCAAGAAACCATCATGGGGGGCCAGTTAAACTTAAGCCCTGCCGACCTAAAAGAAATCGACAGTCTGTTAGCGGAGCGCGGTTAATTTCTGTCCGACCGACTTCCGACTTAATCTCCGCTTAAGGGTGCACATGGTAGACTATTACCATGAAAGCACTTCCCCTGCTCCTCACAGGCTTAAGCTTAGGCATCAGTCAACGTGTGGTGGCCCACTTGCCACCCATTGATCCCAAGTATAAAACCGAAGCCAGTGCCGTGGCAGAGTCGGCCAAACTTTATTGGGCAACGCCTACTTTTATCGCCGCCTCGACTGGGCCCGCTCCCGCTATCGCCACGCCTTTCGCGGCGTTTAACACCAAGGTCAACGTCCACTGGGATGAAAAATGGCTCTATGTTGAAACCAAAGGTCTGCCCGATCATCCGCTCATGGTCGGCATCAAATCTTGGCAGCAACAAGTGCCGATTCCCCAAACCTACACGGGCGAGAACGCTTGGAAAATCCCGCTGCATCCCGTGCCCGCCAAGGAACCCATGTCGGCTAAAAACCATTTCTTGCGCGGCGCCGTCGCCCTCGCCGCCAACGGCATCCCAATTTTCAACGCCTTGAATAATCGCGGAGATGACGCCTACCTCTTTGGGGAATTAGATGAATTCGGCGGACACTGCGGTCGCGCTGATGACTACCACTACCACATCGCTCCTTTGCATTTAGAAAAATTAGTAGGCAAAGGAAAGCCCATCGCGATTGCCCTCGATGGCTACCCCATCTTCGGGCTTAACGAACCCGATGGGAGTTCCGTCGGTAAGCTCGATGAGTTTGGGGGACACGAAACCCCTGCGTTAGGCTACCACTATCACGCTTCTAAAAAATACCCTTACATCAATGGCGGCTTCCACGGCCAAGTGACGGAAATCGGTGGCCAAGTTGACCCGCAACCCTCCGCTGGACATGTTCGCCGGGAAGGAGCGGCTTTCTCCCAAAGCCCATTACGCGGAGCACTGATCAAAGCCTTCACCGCATCGCCCGACGAAAAGAAATTCGACCTCGAATACACGCTCAACGGCAAAGCGCTCAGCGTGAAATACACCCACAACGACGACAATACTTGGACGTTTATCTATTCTCGGCCCGATGGCACCAACGTCACTGAAACCTACAAACCCAATGAGCGACGCGGGGGTGGAGGCGGCCCAGGGGGTGATAGGCCTGACAATGGTGGCAAGCGCCCTCCTCGCCAAGGAGGTCCACGCGGCGGAGATCCTAAAGGCGACCCCAATGATGGGGCTAAAGGCGAGGTAGGTTCTCAAGGCGAACAAGCTAAACCAGGCGAAGCCGTCGATGGCCCGCCACCCAACAATAATCGTCCTCCCAACGATCGCCCTCCTGGCGACCGTCCCCCAGGGGATCGCCCACGCGGCAAAGGTGGTCGGGGCGATAAGCCCGGCATGATCAAACCAACCATGAACGATACCATCAGTCTGCACGTTTACGCCGACAACTGGTTCATCATGTATATCAATGGCAAACTGCGCGTCGTCGACCCGATTGACTACATGCCACACAATGTCGTGGTAGCTGATATTTTACCAGAATACCCCATGACCATTGCGGTCTTAGCGATGGATAACGCTGACCCCAAGACCGGACTCGAATACGGCAACCATATCGGCGATGGCGGGCTGATTATTAAATTTGGCGACGGCACCGTCACGAACGCCAAATGGAAAGCGAAAAACTTTTTTAAAGGTCCGCTCAATCGCGACGTCGTTAACCCTAAAGTTCAACATGACCCGATTCCACCGAATTGGTACGCCGTGGATTTCGATGATAGCAAGTGGCCCAATGCGACCGAGTTCACGGAAGAACGCGTTGGCCCCAAAGAACACTTTTACAAATACGCCGACGCCTTTAAGGGGGCCAAGTTTATCTGGTCAGATGATTTAGACCTAGATAATACAATTATTTTTAGAACCAAAGTCGAAGCCCCACCCGGCTATAAGCAACGCTGGACGACCCACTCCGAAATCGACATTCGGGAAGTCACCGAAGTCCACTAAAGCCGTTGCGCATTTGGGTTGAGGGGTCTAAAGCGTAGACACCCCAACATGAAATCGCTCCTGCTTTTCTTGGCTCTTGGCCTTACCTTATCCGCCGCCCCGGAGACTCCGAAACCCACGGCGGATAATGTCAGCGTCAAGCCGAAGGCCAAACCCGTCGACCCCACGATGGTCGAAATCACGGACACGCCCAACCTACCGCGCGTGCTCCTCATCGGCGATTCCATCTCCATTGGCTACACCCTCCCCGTCCGCCAACTCTTACAAGGCAAAGCCAACGTTCACCGCATCTTGACCAATGGCGGTCCGACGAAAAACATCGAACCTAACCTGACTAAGTGGCTCGGCACGGAGCACTGGGATGTGATCCATTTTAATTTCGGACTGCACGACTTAAAGCACCTGGAAAATGACCAACGCCAAGTCACCCCCGAGGAATACGAGAAGAACTTACGCCAACTAGTCAGCCGGCTCAAAACGACTGGCGCCAAACTGATTTGGGCCAACACCACCCCCGTACCCGAAGGTAAAATCAGCCCCACCCGGATTCCTGCCGATGTTACACTCTACAACCAAGTGGCGCTAAAAGTCATGCAAGAGAACGGCGTCGTGGTGGATGACTTGAACGCCGCGATTACCCCTAAGCTCAAAGAATACCAAATACCCTTGAACGTGCACTTCACCCCCGAGGGCTATAAATTTCTGGCGGCAGAAGTCGCCAAGTCGATCGCGGCTCAACTGCCCGCACGCTAAAGAAGTCCTATAACCAGCGGAAACCTGGCCTTTGGTCACGTTTTATGCACGTAAATGAAGGGTTTGTGCGCTGGATTAGACGGAACATTCCCCTTGGCATCAGGTCAAAATTTCCGCACGTTACCCATCCCCATTCTTCAACCATTCTCTTACCAGAGTGGTCGTTCTATTTTCTACCTAATCAAAAATGCGTAAGACATTACTCCTCCTGCTGACACTGGGCACCTCGCTGCTCCTGTCGGCACAATCGCTGCAACTGCAGAAAGGCGACAACATCGCCTTTGTCGGTGGCGGCCTCGCTGACCGTCAGCAACACTACGGTAACTTTGAAGCCCTGATTCATCAGGCCTACCCGAATCATGAGCTCGTAATTCGCAACCTCGGCTTCTCCGGCGACGAAGTGAACACCCGTCACCGCTCCGACGAAGTACCTTCGCTGGAATACTTCTTGGACATGAAGCCCGGCCTGCTCAACACCAAGGTCGGCAACACCGCCATCACCTACCACGCGGGTGCTCACTTCCACGCCAACGTACTCTTCGCCTACTGGGGCTTCAACGAGTCCTTCCATGGTCCTGAAGGCTTAAATGACTATAAGGCTAACCTCGACGCTTGGTTGAAGAAGCAACTCAGTGCAGATTACGGCAAGGGCCACCCTCGCATCGTCCTCTTCTCGCCCATCGCCACGGAAGACATGAAGTCGCGCCACTTCGACCCCGCCGTCGCCGTGCGCAATAATAAGAACTTAGCACTCTACACCGCCGCCATGGCCGAAGTCGCCAAGGCCAACAATGTGCAGTTCGTCGATCTCTTCAAAGCCTCCAGCGAACTTTTCGCTAAGTCTGCTACTCGTCTAACGATCAACGGCATCCACCTCAATGAAGCCGGCGACCAAGCTTTAGCTCCGATCCAATTCAAAGAAGTCTTCGGCAAGGACGCGGGCAAAATTGATGCCAAGGTTCTCGAAGCGGTGAACGAAAAGAGCACGCAATGGCACCACCGCTACCGCACGGTTGACCAATACAACATCTATGGTGGCCGCTCGCGCATTAAGTATGAAGGCGTGGATAACGCCACGGTGCTCGGCGAAGAATTAGCCGACCGCGACATCAAGACGGCCAACCGCGACAAGGCCATCTGGGCCGTCGCTCAAGGCAACACGAACTACGTGGTGAAGGACGACAACTTAGCCCCGGTCCAAACCCCTCCTCCTAATCGCAAACAACCCGTTCCTTACATCAACGGCCCAGATGCGATTAAATCCCTGAGTTCTCCCGAAGGCACGAAGATCGAATTCGTCGCCGACGAAACCACGATTCCTGAACTCATTAATCCAGTGCAAATGAACTTCGACACCAAAGGTCGCCTCTGGATTGCTTGCTGGCCCAACTACCCCGAAACCAACCCAACCACGAAGAACTTCGACAAGATTATCGTCTTAGACGTCGAGCCCAACACGGGCAAGGTGCTTAAGCATACGACCTTCCTCGACGGCTTAAACTGCCCCACGGGTTTCCAATTCTACAAGGATGGTATTATCTTAATCCAATCGCCTGACATCTGGTACGTGCGCGACACCAACGGCAGCGGTCACGCCAACTGGAAAGAAAAAATCCTCACGGGCATGGATGCCGCAGACTCGCACCACGAGACCAACTCCATCTGCTATGAACCAGGAGGTGCCTTGTACTTCTCCGACGGTGTATTCCACCGCACGCAGGTTGAAACCTTCAACGGCGTCATCCGCAACACCAACGGTGGTATCTACCGCTTCGAACCGCAAACCAGCAAGTTCGAGCGCTACGTCCCCTATGGTTTCGCCAACCCCCACGGCCGCGTGTTTGACTACTGGGGTAACGATTTGATCACCGACGCCACGGGTAATGCCAACTACTTCGGCCCTGGCTTCAGCGGTCACCTCGATTCCGGCAGCCACCCTGGCTACCACCAATTCTGGCAACGCCCCTCGCGTCCCTGCCCAGGCACGACGATTTTGAGCAGCAATCACTTCCCCGAAGATTGGCAAGGCACGTTCCTCAACTCGAACGTGATTACCTACCAAGGAATCTTCCGGGCGAAGCTCACCCCTGGCTCGGAAAAGACCAACGATGCCTCGGGTATCCGCGGCGAAACCTTAGAGCCTGGCTTAATCCGCACGGACATTGCCGCTAACCCCAACTTCCGCCCCTCCGGTTGCGCCGTCGCTCCTGACGGTTCTATCTACGTGATGGACTGGTCGCAAATGCTCATCGGTCACTTGCAACACCACTTGCGCGACCCGAACCGCGACCACCAACACGGTCGCCTCTACCGCATCACCTACCCCAGCCGTCCCTTCCTAACGCCTAAGAAGATCGATGGCGAACCCATCGAGAACCTCTTGGAGCTCCTCAAGGAACACGAAGACAACGTCCGCCAACGTGCGAAGATTGAATTACACAAGCACAACTCCGACGAAGTCATCGCGGCGACGCAAAAGTGGATGAAGCAATTCGACCCCACCAAGGCGTCGGACGCACACCACCTGCTCGAAGCCCTCTGGGTTCACCAATGGCACAACGCCGTCAACATCGACCTCATCAAGGCCTTACTGAAGTCGCCTGAGTACAACGCTCGTGCTCAAGCCGTGCGCGTAGTCTGCTACCAACGCGACCGCATCCCCGATGCTATCAGTCTCGTCGAAGCCGCCATCAAGGACCCCCACCCTCGCGTCCAACTCGAGGCCGTCCGCGCTCTCAGCTTCTTCAATGGAGTCGACACTGCTAAAGCTATCAACGCCGCCTTAACGGTGAAAGATTCCAAGGACATCTACATCTCGTATTGCTTCCGCGAAACGATGAAGCAGTTGAGCTCGTTGGCTGAAGGCAAGAACCTCGTCGACACCAAGATGCTCACGCCTGCTAAGGAAGTTTCGTATGGTCCTACCAACAAGAAACTCTCCAAGCAGGACAAGAAGATCTACGAGTTGGGTAAGGAAGTTTACTTCCGCGAAGCCCTCTGTGCGACCTGCCACCAAGCCGACGGTAAAGGTGCCGACATGCCTGCCGAAAAGGGCAAGCCACTCCGTGGCGCCTACCCTGCCCTCGCGCCCATCAACAAGACAACCAGCCCTTGGCTCGAAGGCTCGCCTGACCGCGTCATCAAGATCGTCCTCAACGGGATGTATGGCAAGATGACCTTCCATGGTAAGGAGTACGGCGACGTCGCGACTGGCCAACCTGCCATGACACCCTTGGGCGGCATGCTGAAGGATGAAGAAGTGGCCGCGGCCATCAGTTTCGTCCACCAATCTTGGGGCAATGACCTACCCATGGTCACCGCCGCCGATGTGAAGCGCGTGCGCAACGAGATCAAGAGCAAGCAGCCCAGCATCTACACGCCTGAAGAAGTCCTCAAGGAACACCCCTTGAAGTAAGCCCTTCGCGCTGGCTTGAGGAAGGCGTGCCGCAAGGCACGCCTTTTTTGTGCCTAGGGATTTTCACCTTTTACCTAGACTAAGTCCTAGGGAACCTCCCTTAGTGATTTTTGACTAAATATAACCCCCATGAAAAAACCCCTCTTGAGTTTATTAGGCTTACTCAGTTTGACCGCGCTGACTTGGGCTGAGACCCCCGCTACGCCCAAAGCCGCTCCGGGTGCTTGGACCCCACCCGCTCATTCCAAATTACCGCCTCAGGTCAAACGCTTCGGAGCTCCCGACGCCAAAGATGGCTTGGACTACTTAGCCTACCTTCCTGCGTCCTACGACGAAGATAAAACCAAACTCTGGCCGCTCGTCATCTTCCTCCACGGCTCCGGCGAGCGCGGTAAGAATGTCCAAGTGGTTCGCAAAACAGGTCTAACCGAAACCCTCGAAACGCGCGGCGCGACGTCCTACGTGTGCCTTGCTCCGCAATGTCCGCCTGAAGGCCGCGGTTGGAACACGGCAGTGCTCAATAAATTCCTCGACCAAGCACTCCAAGATTTTCGCGTCGATAAAAACCGCGTCATCTTAACGGGTTTAAGTATGGGCGGCTTTGGCACTTGGAATTGGGGTTGCGAACACCCCGAACGTTTTGCGGCTTTGATCCCGATTTGCGGCTCCGGCACGCCCAGCAAGACCACCTCCCTCAAAGGCATGCCCATCTGGGCCTTTCACGGGGATGCTGACCCCAATGTCAAAATCGCCGGCGATCAAGCGATGGTCGACGCCGCTAAGGCTACAGGCGCGGATGTTAAATTCACCATCTACCCTGGCGTAGGTCATAACAGTTGGACGAAGGCCTACAACGAACCCGAGCTCGATAGCTGGATTCTCGCCCAGAAAAAGTAATTCCAGCCACCCTTCCAAGGTCGGCCCACGCCGACACCTCAAGGCTCAGGTTCCCCCTGAGCCTTTTGTTTGATATTTGCCCTGAAAAGCCCTGAACCGACCCCTCAGGACTAATCTTTCCTTTCCTTTCTCTCCAAAAGAAGGTTAAAAACACCCTTCCTCCAACGGTTTACCGACCCATGACCTCCGCCCAAGTACGCCAGTCCTTCCTCGATTTCTTCGCCTCCAAGCAACACACGGTGGTGAAGTCCTCGTCGCTCATGCCGGACTCGCCTAACCTGCTCTTCACCAACGCAGGCATGAACCAGTTTGTGCCCATCTTCCTCGGCCAAACCAAGTGCCCCTATACCCCCGGTCGGGCCGCGGACACCCAGAAGTGTATCCGCGCTGGCGGTAAGCACAATGACCTCGAAGACGTCGGTCTCGACACCTACCACCACACGTTCTTCGAGATGCTCGGGAATTGGTCCTTCGGCGATTACTTCAAACGCGAGGCGATCGACTTCGCCTGGGAACTCATCACGCAAGTCTGGAAATTCCCCCCCAGCCGTCTCTACGCCACGGTTTACAAGCCCGACAAAACCAAGGGCGACCCCGCGGACTTCGACCAAGAGGCTTGGGATGTTTGGGCGGAAAAATTCCGCTCGGTCGGACTCGACCCTGCCATCCACATCGTGAATGGTAATAAGAAAGATAATTTCTGGATGATGGGCGAAACGGGTCCCTGCGGCCCTTGCACGGAATTGCACGTCGACCTCACGCCCGACGGTCAAACTCAAGGTCGCTTGGTGAATGCGAGCGATGCGAGCTGCATGGAAATTTGGAACTTGGTATTCATTCAATTCAACGCCAACCCCGATGGTACTTTCTCGCCTCTCCCCGCCCGTCACGTCGACACGGGCATGGGCTTCGAACGCGTCAGCGGCATCCTGCAATGCACCGACAACTTTAAAACCTTTAGCCGCACGATTTCAAATTACGAAAGCGACGTCTTCACGCCCATTTTCCGCCGTCTGGAAGAGCTTTCGGGCAAAAAATACACTTCGACTCTCCCCTCACCAGGCACGAATGGGGCGACGGAACAAGAAAAAATCGACGTGGCTTTCCGCGTCATTGCCGACCACATCCGCACGTTGTCCTTTGCTATCGCTGATGGCATTCAGCCTGGCAATACGGACCGCAATTACGTGCTGCGTCGTATCTTGCGCCGCGCCGTGCGCTACGGCCGCACGCTCGGTCTCCGCGGTGGCTTCTTCCATAAACTGGTCGATGTTTTGGCCGACACCATGGGCGACGTCTTCCCAGAAATTCGCACGCGCCGAGCAGTGGTCGTGGAGGTCATCCGTGCCGAAGAAGAATCCTTCAACCGCACGTTGGATAAAGGCATCATGCTTTTTGAAGAAACCGCCAACAAGTTACCTGCCGGGGGCACGGTTCCAGGTAGCTTAGCTTTCCGTCTCTACGACGAACAGGGTTTCCCCTTCGACTTAACGCAACTGATGGCCCGCGAACGCGGTCTGCAAGTTGATCAAGCAGGCTTTGATAAACTGATGGAAGAACAGCGTGCCCGCGCTCGGGCCGCTCAAAAGAAAGAAGTCATCACCCTCTCCGAAATCGGCTCAAACCATCCCACGACTTTCGTTGGCTACGAACAAAGCCAAGTTGAGTCCTCGGTCCTGCAAGTGGCCAAGGTCAAGGATCGCACCGCCGTGATTGTGGAGACGTCACCTTGTTACGCCGAAATGGGTGGCCAAATCGGTGACACCGCGACCTTGATTCAAGGTGGTCGCCAATGGCGCGTGACGGATACGCAAAAGAGCGGCCAAACCTATTTACACTTCGTCGATGGCGACGACGCCCCCGAAGTCGGCAGCCAAGTCAGCCTAAGCCTTGATCAGGCCCGCCGCGACGCGATTCAACGCCACCACACGGCCACTCACATTGTCCACTGGGCTTTGCATGAAGTGGTCGCTAAAGACGCCTCCCAAAAGGGGTCGGCGGTGGCTCCTGACAAACTCACCTTCGACTTCAATGGCCAAGCGCTCTCGCCTGGTCAGCTGGCGGACATCGAACGTTTAGTCAATGAACGCATCTTAGCGAATGAGCCCGTCACTTGGCAGGAAGTGAAATACGCTTCGGTCAAAGGCCGCCCTGACATCATGCAGTTCTTCGGCGACAAGTATGGCGAACAAGTTCGCGTCGTCCAAGTCGGTGGCACTTCCGGCAGCCTCAACGGCTGGTCCATGGAACTTTGTGCCGGCACGCACGTCCGTCGCACCGGTGAAATCGGCCTCTTCCGCATCACCGGCGAAAACGCCATTGCCGCAGGTGTCCGCCGCATTGAAGCCCTCGCGGGTTTAGCGGCTTACGAGCGGGCCAAATTTGAAAGCGAATTGCTCAAGAAATTAGCCCAAAACAGCAACACCCCGATTGGCGATCTGGAAAAGCGTTTTGAAAGTTTACTCGAGCAAGCCAACGCCCTCGAAAAGAAACTCAAGTCCTACCGCGACCGCGAAGCGGCCGCCTCAGCTGACACCTTAGCTTCTAAAGCGATTACTAAAGACGGCCTCCAATACCTAGTGGCCCAAGTCGCCGCCGAAAGCCCTAATGATTTACGCGAACTCGGTGCCAAGGTGGCTGGCAAAATCGGCCCCCAAGCGGTCGTCGTCCTCGCCACCGTTTTAGCCGGTAAAGTTTCGCTCGTCGCCAACTGCGGCGCGGATGCGATTAAAGCCGGCAAGGCGGCGGGCAAGATTGTGGCCGATGCTTGTGGTCGCTTAGGCGGCAAGGGCGGTGGCAAACCCGACGCCGCCATGGGTGGTGGCTCCGATGCCTCGAAACTCACCGAGACGTTAGCCAGCCTCTAAGTTTTACTTTCGCACCCCCGTTGAAGCTGGGAGTACGGTCAACACGAGATCATCCTCCGTGTCCATCTCGCCATCGGATCCAGCCGAACGTAATTCAATTTTGCCTTTTTCAAGCGTCGACCACTCCACGCGCAGCGGGTGATTCCAGGCGTCATACAACCGGCCATTTTGAAAAGCGGGATAATCGTCACCTGTAAATAAAGTCGCACAGCGTGGCGAGATTTGTGGCAAAATAGGACGACCAGGCTGAATCGTTTGTTTGGGAATTTCCTCCGCCACACGACGGAGCACCGCATTAGTCCGCGCCGTTTTCATCACACCATTCATGGCACTCGAACCTTGGATCACCCAAACGATTACCCATGAAAAAATAATGCCCCCCACGCCTAGGACAAAAATCAGTAAATGGCGCTTAAAGTTCATATTTTCCCTTAAACTATCGAGTTAAAGCGCCAACTCAAGCCATCTTAACCTTGAACCCCATGTCTCACTTCCTAAAACCATCTCATGCGTTTTACCTTCCTTTGCCTAAGCTGCCTCAGTGCCAGCCTCACCCTTTCGGCCCAATCCGGCAGCCCTAATCAGCCCTACAGTAGCCACGCCACACCGCCCGTGCGGGTCAAAATGGAGGTCGAGGCCGACACGATTTCCCTCCCTCTCACGATTACGATTAAAGGTAAAAACCGCACGGCCATCGACCTGCGCCTCGAAGAAATCCAGAAGACCCTCGAGAAGCGCTTTGAGAATCAAGACGGCTGGGAATTCCATGAAGTGTCCCGCGAATTCGCCCACCCCGATTATCGCAACAGCAAAGTGAGTTCTGGTCGCAACGTATCAAACAGCGTGCTCTTAGGTGACAGCGATGATGATAAAGCTGAAACCAATTTCGTTGCCACCGCAACGTGGTCTTTACGCACCAACTCTGACAAAGGTGCGAAAGGTTTAGAAATCCTCCGAGCCAAGGGCACGGAACTGATAAAGCCTAAGAGCGAAGATGAAAAAGAATCGCTCGGCCAACCGGAGTATACCTTCAACAACCCCGAAGATTACCGGAATGATCTGCTCGATCAAATTAAGGGAGACTTCGAGGAAATCAAAAAGTACCTCCCCGAAGGTCAGTATACTTTAGAATTACCCACGCTTAACCAGGCCATTGAAGTCACGCACCGCAGCGGAAAAGTTTACTGGGTTTGGCTCCCTTATCGTATTGTTTATATCACGCCGAAGCCCGAAAAGGTCCAAAAATAAGCACTGCTTAAGGCCTTTGCTGGCTTGTCCTTGCCCTTTAGTGAGGGCTTCTTAGTCCTCTTCCATGGCCATTCGTCGCCTCACTCTCGTTGTTAACCGCACCAAGCCGGATGTGGAGGCTATGGTGCGCAGCGTCCAAGAGGAGTGCCAAAAAGCCGGCGTCACGTTAACCATGGCAGATGCTTGGCCAGTTTCACGGGCCGCCCTCCAAGGGGCCGATGCCTGTGGGGTCGTGGGCGGAGATGGAACGTTCCTTGGAGTAGCGGAAGCCGCCGCCCTCGAAGGGGTGCCGCTCTTCGGCATCAATCGCGGTAAGCTCGGCTTCCTCGCCGCCTACCCCAGCGAAGATATTGGTGCTTCCTTGCGCTCAATTTTTGCGGGCGACTTCCGCCGCGAAACGCGGGCCCTGCTAGAAATCCGTTTCCAGGATGGTAGCTTCGCCCTGGCACTTAACGACATTGTGATTAAAACCCGCGATGTGTTTCGCATGGGTCGCTTTCTGGTTTTGGCCGATGGGGCGAAAGTCAATGAGTTCCGAGCCGACGGCATCATCCTCGCTACCCCTACTGGCACCTCGGCCTACAACCTCGCAGCGGGCGGCCCCCTCGTCGACCCCGCCGCGTCGGTCATCGCTTTAACGCCCATCTGCGCCCACACCTTGTCGAATCGCTCCGTGATTTTCGACGGTGAAACCGAACTCGAAGTGCGCAGCGAAGACGCCCCGCTACTCGGCTTATCCGTCGATGGTCGCCCAACGCAAGAAGCCCAGGGCCGCCTGCCCGTGCTCATTCGCACGGCCAAGGTGCAGTTATCGGTCTTACGTCCTAAGTCGCTCACCCACTTCGAAGTGTTGCGCAGCAAGCTGAAGTGGGCCTAGGTCTAAAAGGAAATTACAGCGAACCATTGACGGACCAATAAGGTCTGGCTTTGTTGCTCACGTTCATGCTCACCATCGCCAATGTCACCAAATCGTTCGGACCTCGGGTTCTGTTCTCCGAAGTCTCGCTCACGATTGACCGGGCCGATCGGCTGGGACTCGTCGGTGCCAACGGCGCTGGGAAATCTACCCTCTTCAATCTCATCCTCGGCAAAGACCAACCCGACGAAGGGTTGATCGAATGGGAACGGGGTGCGGATTTCGGCTACTTGCCACAAGAGAGTGCGCCAGTCGGAGATGAAACGATTCTCCAAATCGCGACCAGCGGTGCCAAACTCGAACCCGCTGATGAAGATGATTGGGATATCGACTATACCCTCGAACCGCGGGCGAAAAAAATCCTCGCGGGCCTGGGCTTCCGTGAAGGGGATGCAGATAAATTAGCCAAGACTTTTTCAGGCGGTTGGATCATGCGCGCTCACTTGGCTCGCCTGTTAGTCAGCGAACCCACCCTCCTGCTCCTCGACGAGCCAACCAATCACCTCGATCTTGAAGCCCTCCTTTGGTTTCAAGATTACTTAACCCGCTACCCAGGTGGCTTAGTAGTCATTTCGCACGACCGAGCCTTTTTAAATGCGCTCTGTACAGGGATGATTGAATTACGCGGGCAACGCCTGCACGAGTACCAAGGCAATTACGATGATTTCTTAGTCGAGCGCGAGGCCCGGAAGTCCCAACAAGTTGCGGCCTTTAAAAACCAACAGCGCGAAATCGCCCACTTACAGACTTTCGTAGATCGCTTTGGGGCCAAGGCCTCGATGGCCTCACGCGCAAAGTCTAAAGAAAAGCAAATTGCCCGCTTGGAAGAAAATGCTCTCGAGGAACCCGAGGATGATTTAAAGAAGATTCAGTTCAACTTCCCGCAACCACCGCGCTCGGGCCTCAAAGTTATCAAGCTTGAGCACGTGCAGCAGGCCTACGGACAACACGTCGTCTACCAAGACTTAAACTTCACCGCCGAACGCGGCCAACGCACGGTCCTCGTCGGCCCCAACGGCGCCGGTAAATCCACTTTACTCAAAATCTTGGCTGACGTGATTCCGATTAACGGCGGGGTCCGTGAACTCGGTGGCAATGTTATCACGGGTTACTTCGCCCAAAATCGGGTTGATAACCTCAATCCCAAACTGACGGTCTTGGAAAATGTGATGGAGTTGCGCACCAGCGAAAACCAACTCACGGAACAGCAAGCTCGTGGGATGCTGGGCACGTTCCTTTTCCGCAAAGACGATGTCCATAAAAAGGTGGGCGTGCTTTCGGGGGGCGAAAAATCCCGTCTCGCCCTCGTTAAGCTCCTCATCAATCCGCCCAACTTCTTGTTGATGGATGAGCCAACCACGCACCTCGATATCATGTCGATTGATGCGTTGATTGCGGCCTTAAAGAATTACGAAGGTACTTTAGTTTTCATTAGCCACGACGTGCACTTCATCCGCCAAATTGCGGGCACAGTCTTACACGTCCACTCGGGCCGTCTCACACCCTACGCGGGCAACTACGATTATTACCTCGAAAAATCTCGAGCCACCAACGCCCGAGCGGCTTTAACTGCGGGCTTTACCGATGCGCGCCCGACGCAAGCCGAACCCGCGGCGGTCAAAAAAGAAACCCCTGCTCCGGCCGCTCGTGCCGCAAGCCCGAAACTCAGCACGAGTCAGTTAAAGAAGCTCCAACAGAATGTCACCCAGTTGGAACAACGGATCCATGAATTGGAAACCAAGCAGACCGAACTGACGACGGCGATTGCCGACCCCGCCACGTACAGCCAGCCCGGTCGGGCTCAGGAATTAAACGCCCAACTTCAAGCCACGGTAGCTGCACTCCAAACCGCCACGCACGAGTGGGAGCAAGCAGCCCAAACCTTGAGCGAAGCCGAGAACAACTCGCGCTCCTAGGTCAAGGTTTTGACTCGCCCCGGGGGAACCGCCCACCTATTTCGGTGTCATCACCCCATGCGTCCCCTCCCTCGCCTCCTCCTTGCGACCCTAGCCCTTGTTTTCGCCCTGCCTTCGGCCTGGGCCCATGGTGCTGGAGAAGAAATGGCCAAAGCGGCCCAAGTCTTCCTCGTTTCGCTTAAACCCGAGCAAACCAGCAAAGCGACGTTTGAATTCACGAGCGACGAACGCACGCATTGGATCTTCGTCCCCAGCGTCCGCAAGGGTTTGCCGATTAAGGAAATGAATCCTGGCCAACGCCACCTCGCCCAAGCCCTACTCTCCTCGGCCTTGAGCACCCGCGGTCACCTCAAAGCTGAAACCATCATGGCGATGGAACAACTCTTGCTCGAAATGGAAAAAGGTTCGGGCCCCCTCCGTGACGCCGAAAACTACTTCGTGTCGATCTTCGGCAAACCCGACGTCAAAGGCACCTGGGGCTGGCGCTGGGAAGGTCACCACCTGTCCTTAAACTTCACCATCGTCGACGGCGAACTGGTTAGCGAAACCCCTTCGTTCATGGGTACGAATCCCCACAGCGTTAAGGCTGGCTCGATGACTGGCGTGACGCTCTTGGAAGCCGAAGACAATCTCGGCCGTGAATTAGCTAAATCGCTCACCGAAGCTCAACGTAAAGTAGCCTTCCTCTCAGGCGACGTTCCTAAAGACGTGATCACGGGCAATCAGCGCAAGGCTGACGGCATCATCAAGCACCAAGGTATCCCCGTCTCCGAACTGAACGCTGAACAAAAGAAGATTCTCGGACTCATCATCGCCGAATACGTGGGCCGCGCTCGTAGCGACTTCGCCGTCCCCGAAATGGCTGCGATTTCCAAGATGCCTGAAGACAAAATCTTCTTCGCTTGGGCAGGCGGCCTCGAAGTAGGTCAAGGCCACTACTACAGTGTACAAGGCCCGACCTTCATCCTCGAACTCGACAACACGCAAAACAACGCCAACCACGTGCACGCCACCTGGCGCGACCTCAAGAAAGACTTTGCGTACGACCCTCTCGCGGAACACCTGAAGAACGAGCACGGGGTTAAGTAAACCGCCCGGCAACTTTTCAAGCCCCGCACGTCGGGGCTTTTTTATGCTTAGGAAGCGCGCACTTCGATGCCGCGAATTTCCAAACTGCAAAGGAAATCTCGGGGATCCTCGGGCGTAATAATAAAATTAGGAATTAAACCCGTGCGCCGGCGGAGGCGCACCACGCGACGCGGACTGAGCGAACTGGTGTAATGCTCATTCCAGAACACCACCTTTTGATCCGCCCAAGCAATGTCAGCCAAAGCCACCTTACGCACCGTCCACCCGTAAACCCGGACGCGCACATAAACGTCATCCACCGTAAAGGTCATCGCAAAGAAGATGGTGAAGACCAAAACGATTAAGATTCCGACGGTAAAAAGAAACGGCCACAAACGGTGCCAATTTGCTAAGGTCATAGGGCGTAGAGCTATTTTGCTAGAGCCTCCCCAGTCACTTTCAACTTCAACCCCACTTTTTTAGGCATTTTACAATTAAACCCTGTTGTCCCCCGGCCGTAATCTAATTTAAGTACCGCATGGCCGCTCTGCCGAAATTTGCGAACACCAACGCCCTCTGGGCTGCCGTGGCGACGCAGACGCTCCAAAAACTCGGCGTGAAACAGGTGGTCATTTCCCCGGGCTCGCGCTCCACACCCTTGGCCTGTGCCTTCGCGAGCAACCCCGCTTTCACCGCCACCGTAGCCCTCGATGAACGTTCCGCCGGTTTCATCGCCCTCGGACAATCCAAGGCCCAAGGCTTTCCTTCGATCTTACTCTGCACCTCTGGCACCGCGGGTGCTAATTACCTCCCCGCCCTCATCGAAGCCCGCCTTAGCCAAACGCCCCTGCTGGTGCTCACTGCCGACCGCCCACCCGAACTGCGCCACTGCCACTCGGGCCAAACCATCGAACAAAACGGTCTTTTTGGTGCTTATCCTGTCTGGTCGGTCGAAGCTGGGGTACCCAGCCAAGAGGTTGGACTACTCCGCCACTGGCGTCAGCTCTGGGTCGACGCCTTCCAACGCTCCTTAGGGCCTCAGATTGGCCCCGTGCACCTCAATTTGCCCTTCAGGGACCCACTTACCCCGTCCACCCCAGAAAAGGGCTTTAAAACGCCTCCAGAGGTCCAGAAGGAGGGTTTCTTCTCTGCCCTGCGAGTTCCCCACTTCCAACCGGGCATCCCGGTCAACCAAGTGGCGGCTCTCCTGCCCTTCAGGTCCGCTGGCGTAATCATCGTGGGGCCTCATCACTTCGGCCAACGCACTTATGCCGCCGACGCGATTGCGGAATTATCCGCTGTCACCGGTTGGCCGATTTTAGCAGATGGTGCTGGAACGTTGCGCGGCGACTTAGCAACACATCCGAATTTAGTGACGACCTACGACCTCATCTTACGGCAGAAAAAATTCGCCCGCGTTTTGGCGCCTAAAGTGGTCGTACAAATTGGTCCCTTACCTACCAGCAAGGTTTTGCGTTCTTGGTTAACAGCGAACGAGCCCGAGGGACTACAACTCGGTCGCCCAGGCGAGAACCTTGATCCCACGCATGGCAAGTGGCGTCGCGTGGATGCGGACTTAGTGCCTTCAGCCCAAAGTAAGCCCGTGCAGGTAAAAACGAGCCCTCAGCTCAAGACTTGGCAATCGCTGCAACTTAAAGCGCAAAAGAACTTAAATAAAATTTCGCAAACCGCTTGGGCCTTTGAAGGACGCACGGTCGTCGAACTCGCACGTCACCTTTCGCCCCAAGATTTCCTGGTCGTCGGCAATAGCATGCCCATTCGCGACCTCGAATGGTTTTACCAGCCCACCGAAGCAGGCCCTATAGTCATCACCAACCGCGGTGCCAATGGCATCGACGGCACGGTTTCGACAGCTCTCGGGGTAGCCCAGCAAGGACGCCCCACCTACTTGCTCTGCGGCGACTTGGCTTTCCTCCACGATAGCAACGCCCTATTGAGTGCCCAAGGAACAACACCTTTGACGATTATCGTGATCAACAATCAAGGCGGTGGAATTTTTAATCACCTACCAGTTCGTGCCGAAACCGACCTCTTTGAAAAACTCTGGGGCACGCCGCAAGTCACCGACCTCGGCAAACTCTGCGCCGCCCATCAAGTGTCCCATACCAAAGTAAAAACCTGGTCGCAGTTCAGCGCGTTATTAAAAAAGAAAACCAGCCGCGTTCGCGTCCTAGAAATTCGCACGAACCGCCAAAAAGACGCGGCCTACCGCCTGCAAAGCCTCAATCGCGGCCTTACTTAGCCGGGCCCCAGTGATTGGTAAAGGGGTGCAAGATGAAGAGCGGACGACCGACGACGTCCATCGCCGGCACTTCCCCCCAACCACGCGAGTCGAAGCTGTTCGCGGAATTATCGCCCATGGCAAAGTAGTGCTGATCCGTCACTAAGTGTTCATCTGTTAGTGGAATGGCATAGCGGTCACCGCCATTCTCGGCGAGGTAACCATAGTAGCCATGCTCGACATCTTGACGGTTATTCATCGCCAAGGGTTCGGGGGTTTGGCCGACTTGGCCGTTAATGATTAACTGACCCTTCTCATTGACTTTCAAACGATCGCCTGGAACGCCGACGAGGCGTTTCACGAAATAATTCTGCGAAGGATTATCAAAGCGGTCGTTTAGCCCTGGGATATTATTCGTCCGAAAAACAAACGTTTCGCCGCGCTCGGGCTGGCGGAAATAATAGGACACGCGGTCGACGAACAACATGTCGCCCGTTTTAATATCAAAATTTAAAAGCAACTGCCCGCGATTCACGGAGCGACCAGTCAGCAACATCGGGCCCAACGGACCATTCTTAATCCGATTGTCTTTAGCGGCGGCCTGAATCACGGCATGCCAGCGATCTTGATCCTGGCGACGCATGGGCAAACGGGCGATGTCAGGGTAAAAGGTCCGCAACAGCACACCATCCATACCGAAATCAGCTGGCACCGAGACGACTTGCACGTCTTGGCCGACGACGATTTCCACTTTATCCACGGCACTGCGCATGATGCCTAAACCAAAGAGTCCCGTACCGACATCGCGGGACTTGGGGCGCAAACTATATTCCACCGAACCATCGCCGTAGCGGCGGATGTTGATCGGAATGCCCACTTCGCCGCTCGCTTCTGCAGGAATTGCGTAAGTCCAAGTCCACTGAACCACTTGTGCGGTTTGCGTAACTAAATTCGGAATCGGCTCACTCGGCTGACGCACCTCGGCGGTCATACCGTTGTAAGTCGGCCACATCGAATTGGTGGGGATCTTAAAAGGCTGTAAAAAGAAACTGCGAATCCCGCCGGCAACAATCGCTGCCATGATAATCATTTCGGTGTAATCGGTTCCCGTCGACACGGGGTAAATCTGCCCCCCGTTCTTCACTAAGACATCATGCAACTGATTCAGGGCTGGCTCGAACTGTTCGAGCACGAAGGGTTCGGCTAATTTCTTTCGCAACGCCTCAGCGGCGGCACGTTGTTGCGACAACGCTTCCGCGGAGAGTAAATCGCGACGGTAGAGCTCCACCTTTTCGGCGGCCTCGAGGAGCGAGTTCCCGATTTTGCGATATTTACGACGTTGAAAGAAACCCATGGCAACAGGGCCAACTTAGGCCAAAACCGCTGAAGGGAAAGCCCAGAATCGCCCGTCCTGCCCTACCCGTCGTTTTTCAGAATTTTAATGAAGGCCTCCTGCGGGATGTCGACTTTACCAATCTGCTTCATCCGCTTCTTACCTTCCTTCTGCTTTTCTAAAAGTTTCCGCTTCCGGGTAATATCACCACCGTAACACTTTGCGGTCACATCCTTACCCACAGAACCAATGGTTTCCCGGGCAATGATGCGCGAGCCCACGGCTGCTTGAATGGCGACTTTAAAGAGCTGACGCGGGAGAAGTTCTTTAAGCTTTTCGCACAAACTCCGCCCCCGGCCTTCGGCTTTAGTGGAGTGCACAATCGAGGAAAAGGCGTCGACGGGTTCGTCGTTCACCCGGATATCCATTTTTACGAGATCCGAGGTCACATACTCGCCCAACTCATAATCCATCGAACCATAACCGCGGGTGATGGATTTCAAGCGGTCATTAAAATCAACGAGGATTTCGTTCAGGGGCAGCAGGCAGACCAGCATCACGCGGTCGGCATCGATGGTTTCCGTGCGCTCACAAACCCCACGCTTCTCTTGCACCAAGGCAAGCATGTCACCAATCGAGGTACCCGGGATGTGAATGTGAGCCCGAATCGTGGGTTCTTCAATGTGCTCAATCGTCGAAGGATCGGGCATCAACACCGGGTTATCTAAAATGTGCTCCTTACCATCAGTCGTGAAAACTTTATACACGACGGAGGGATAAGTGGAGATGATGTCTAAATCATACTCGCGACGTAAGCGCTCCTGCACGATTTCCATGTGCAGCAGGCCTAAGAAACCACAACGGAAACCAAAACCCAAGGCGGTCGAGCTTTCTGCCGTGTACGTGAGCGAGGAGTCGTTAATCGCTAACTTCGACAACGAAGTTTTGAGTTTCTCGTAATCAGCCGTGTCCAAAGGGTAAATCCCGCTAAAGACCATCGGACGCACTTCTTTGAAACCTGGGACGGGTTCTTTGGCGGGGTCAGCCGCTAACGTAATGGTATCGCCGACTTTCACGTCTGCGACCTCGCGAATATTAATCACCATGTAACCCACCGAACCTGGGCCTAATTCATCCTGCGGCTTCATCTTCGGGGAGAACGTCCCTACTTCCTTAATCACCGAGCGGACGCCATTGAACATGAGTTCAATCGTTTGCCCGGCTTTAAAGGTACCCGAGAAGACGCGCACATAACTGATGACGCCTTTATAAGAATCGAACAGCGAATCGAACACTAAGGCCCGCGCTTGGGGGTACTCCGACCAACGCGGGGCGGGCACGCGCTTGATGATAGCCGCAAAAATATCGTCAATGCCAATACCCGATTTACCAGAAGCCAACACGGCATCTTGAGCGGGAATGGTCAAAATATCTTCGACTTGGCGGCGGGCTTCTTCGGGACGAGCACTGGGCAAGTCGACCTTGTTAATCACGGGAACGATTTCCAACCCTTGCTGCATGGCCAAGGTGGCATTGGCTACCGTTTGCGCTTCGACGCCTTGGGAAGCGTCAATCAGCAGCACCGCTCCTTCGCACGCCGCCAACGAACGCGAGACTTCATAAGCGAAGTCCACGTGACCCGGAGTATCGATTAAATTTAAAATATACTTCTGCCCATCGGGAGCCGTGAAATTCATCGTCACGGGGTGGCACTTAATCGTGATTCCCTTCTCGCGCTCCAAATCCATGGCATCGAGTAACTGCTCCTTCATCTGGCGCTTCTCGATGGTCTTCGTGTGCTCCAACAGACGATCCGAGAGCGTGGTTTTACCATGGTCCACGTGGGCAATGATACAGAAATTTCGGATGTGGTTCAGGGACACGGTAATAATCGGCTAAAGGTGAGTAATAGGGAGACTGTTACGGAATTGTCGAGCGTTAGCCCAACTTATCCGTTTTTAGGCAGGAATATCGGCCCATTCATGCAGGGAAGCCACCGGAGCCATCGGGGCGGTCCGTTTCATCATCCCCGCCAGCACGCCACCTGGACCGCACTCATAGAACTGCGTGATGCCAGAAGCCGCTGCGGCTTGGCAGTCATCTTCCCAGAGCACCGAAGAGACCACTTGCTGTGTCAGGGCCGTGCGAAGATCTGCAGGCTCCGATAAAGTACTACCCGTAGTATTGGAATAGACCGTCACTTGGGGGCGGTTAAAGTTCACCGTCTGTAAATAAGCGGTAAACGCCACTCGGGCCGATTCCATCAACCGGCTGTGGTAAGCCCCCGCAACGACCAAGGGTTTCACCAACTTAAAGGGACCAAACTCTTTGGCGCGGGCAACGGCTTGGGCGACCTTAGGAGCTTCACCGGAAATCACGACTTGGCTAGGGCAATTGAAATTCGCCGCATCGATATCAAACGCTTGGCAAAGTTTCTTAATATCATCCCGCGTGCCGCCAATCACCGCCGCCATGGCTCCCTGCGTCTGATTGCAGGCCTGTTGCATTAGGCGACCGCGCTCGGCGACCACTTTCAAACCCGTCTCAAAATCCCAAACTCCCGCCACGGCATAGGCCGTGAGCTCGCCCAGCGACAACCCGAGGCAGGCTTTTAAGTCACCCAACTTGCCGCGTTCTTTAAGAAGCTGTGCGATGACATAACCCTGAACGTAAAGTGCCGGCTGACAGACTTGGGTCTCGGTCAAAAACTCTACCGGGCCCTCGAAGCAGGCTTTCTTGAGGTCGAAGGGCAAAACCTGCGACGCCCGATCATAATAATCGCGGGCTAAGCTCGAATTTTCATAGAGCGACTTTCCCATCCCAACGACTTGGGCACCCTGACCAGAGAACAAGAGAGCGGTGGACATAGCCCTTGAAGGAGGGAAAAACCTCGGAAGCGTCAAGGGGGGATTCATGCAAGCAACCCACGCCTTTCCTTGACCTACAGGGACCTCGCCCCTACCCCAATACCATCCTTTGCCATGCCTCTAGCACTTCTCTCCGTTAGCGACAAAACCGGCCTCCTGCCCTTCGCCAAATCCTTGGTCGAACAGCATGGCTACAAACTGCTCTCCACGGGCGGTACGGCCAAAATGCTCCGCGATGCAGGCCTGCCCGTCACCGATGTGGGTGAACACACCGGCTTCCCTGAAATCATGGAAGGTCGGGTCAAAACCTTGCACCCTAAAGTACACGGGGGTCTGCTCTGCCGCCGCGATTCACACGAACACCTCGAACAAGCCAAACAACACCACATCGACCTGATTGATTTAGTGGTCGTCAACCTCTACCCCTTCGAAGCGACGGTTGCGAAGCCCAACTGCTCTTTTGAAGATGCGATTGAAAACATCGACATCGGTGGCCCTTCCATGTTGCGCAGTGCGGCCAAGAATCACGCGGCGGTCACAGTCGTGACGGACCCCGCCGACTACGAGCGCGTGTTGGCGGCCTTAGTCCAACCTGCGGCCTTAAGCGAACTGCGTCGCGAATTAGCCCTCAAAGTTTTTCAACGCACCTCGGCCTACGATGCCGCCATCGCCAATTACCTCGAAACGCAAAGCCAACCCGGCACGGGCAACGTGCTCGGGATGCCCGCTCGTTTCACCACCACTCTGCCCCTCGCCCAACGCTTGCGCTACGGCGAAAACCCCCACCAACAAGCCGCCTTATACGGCTCCTTCCACGAGGCGTTTGAGCAACTTCAAGGCAAGGAACTCAGCTATAACAATATTTTAGATATCACGGCGGCGACCTACCTGATTGGCGAATTCGAACGCCCGACCCTCGCTATCCTCAAGCACACCAACCCTTGTGGCGTGGCTTCGGCCGACTCCTTATTGGCTGCTTGGCAACTGGCTTTTGAAACCGACCGCCAAGCTCCGTTTGGCGGCATCATCGTGGCCAACCGCACCGTCGACCAAGGTCTGGCGAGCGCCATTGCCGAAATTTTCTCGGAAGTGATTATTGCCCCCGAGTTTGATGCCGACGCCTTGGCCATCTTGAGCAAAAAGAAAAACCTGCGCTTAATGCGCGCCAAAGTTGGTCTGCGAGCCGACACGCTGCGAGAAATCCGCGCCGTGATTGGCGGCGTTCTCGTCCAAGATCGCGACCAAAAGCCCATCAACCCCCGCGACTTCAAAGTGGTCACCAAGCGGGTACCGACTGCCGATGAAATGAGTGCCTTGCTCTTTGGCTGGCGCGTGGTTCGCCACGTTAAATCTAATGCGATTGTCTACGCGGGCCGCGAACGGACTTTAGGCATTGGCGCCGGTCAAATGTCGCGCGTGGATTCTTCCCGCATCGCCGTTTGGAAAGCGGGCGAAGCGAAACTTTCGTTAGCGGGTTCGGCTGTCTGTTCCGACGCCTTCTTCCCCTTCCCTGATGGTCTCTTAGCCGCCGCGGATGCGGGCGCTACCTGTGCGATTCAACCCGGTGGCTCCGTCAAGGACGCCGAAGTCATCGCAGCGGCCGATGCCCGCAACATGGCGATGGTCTTCACCGGGATGCGTCACTTCCGCCACTAAGCGACCTACTTCCAAAGCGCTTTCCAGCCGTCCATGGTGACTTTCAGGAGTTCCTGCGAGTCCATCTTAATGCCGTAACCCTGGAAGCCAAAAGAACCGCGATAGCCGGCCTCCTGAGCGTGATGTACAAAAGCTTTCACGTCATACGTACCCCGACCTAAAGGCTGAATCAAGCGCTCCCACCCGAAGTGCCGTGTGTCGCCCGTGTCGGCTCCGTTAATCGTGATAAAATTCAAGCGTGGCAACGCGGCCTTGATGACTGGCACGGGATCGCGCTCGACTCCTTCGACTTTAAGCCAATGGCAAAGGTTAAAGGTCACGCCTAAATCAGGATCATCCACGGCATTCGCCAGGCGTAAAACCGTCTCCACGCTTTCAGCCCAAAAGCCAGCGTGCGGATACAGGGAGATTTTGACGTGCTTCGCTTTCGCCAAGACCAACGTCTTTTTTAAGAGCGGCACTGCGATCGCATCACCCTCGGCTGCGCCTGCTTTGACACCTTGAGGCAACGACACTTGTTGAATGCCAAGCCACAACGTGGTGTTCACCCCTTCCAACGCATTCAAGGCCTGCACCACATCGGCAGGAACTTCGGAATTTTCGGCACTAAATTTAGTGACATGATAGGCATTGGTGAAGGCGATGCCGTGTTTACTTAACTCCGGCACAAAACTCTTGGCCGTTGCTGGTCGGCCCCCGAAACCTGCGTAGCCTAATTGTGACAACCAAACCGCACAGTCGGCAGGTTGCCCACGCGCAGCCGTATCCATCGCAAAGAAAACCGGAGCTTCCTCCGCGCACAATGCTCCTACGCTGAACCATAAAAACAACCAGGCCTTCATGCATGAAGCATCAAGGACTGGACACCCGCTAGCAATCTCAACTCGCGAGGGCTTTAAAGTTGTACGCCGATTTTTTCGAGCAAACGGGCGAGTTCATCATCCGTCTTAAAGGTAATCTCAATGCTCCCTTTCTTACCCTGACGAACCACGGCGACTTCCGTACTGAAGTGACTGGAAAGACGCTTCTGGAGATCCGCCAACACCGTCTTTTCCTTGGCCTTACGGTCTCCATTTTTCTTTGCCGACATGACTTTCACCTCGGCTTCCGTGGCCCGCACCGAAAGACCCTTTTCGACGATCTTCCGAGCTACCAAAATACGCTGTGCAGGCTCAGCCAGACCGAGCAATACCTTGGCATGGCCTTCGGAAATTTGACCTTTGCGCAAGAAACCTAAGACCTCGGATTCCAAACTCAAAAGACGCACCAAGTTGGCGATACTCGCACGAGGCTTACCTAAGCGATCCGCCACCGCATCTTGCGTTAAATTAAAATCTTTCATCAACGAGGCCACGCCCACGGCTTCGTCCACCGGATTTAAGTCTTGGCGTTGTAAATTTTCGACCAAGGCCAACACCGCACTTGTGGCGTCGCTCGCTTCGACCACCCGAGCAGGAATGGTCTTTTGACCCAACAATTTAAAGGCACGCCAGCGACGTTCACCCGCAATGAGTTCATAGCCCGTGCTTACTTTACGCACCACGATAGGCTGCATTAAACCCTCGGAGCGAATCGACTCGGACAGTTCCTTCACCGCGGCATCATCAAAATCACGACGAGGCTGTCGGGCATTGGGAACGATAGCTCCCAGGGCAATTTCGCTAATCACCAAACTCGGTGGCACCGGGGCCACATGAGCGGCGGCGGCAGGCGCACTGGCTGGCTTAGCGGCGGGAGCCTCGGGCTTATTAACGCCGCCCCCAATCAGGTTACTCAGACCGCGTCCAAGCGATTTTTTAGGAGGGTTTGACATATAAAATTAGCGAGCAGGGGTTTCAGGTTGGGGCACAAAAATATCCACGTCAGCCTTCAAAGCTGCGGGACTGGGAAGTTTATTGGCGGCCAAAATCCACTCGACCTTAGAGCCTAATTGGCGAGCAATGCGCGAAACGCTGTCGCCAGACTTCACGTGGTATTTCACGCCCGTCTCGGGCATGCCAGGGGGCAAACCGTCCGTAGTGTTGGCGACAGGGGGAGTCGTTGCACCGGGTGCTGGATTAGGATTGGGGGCGGGACGAGTCGCCGGCGGATTCTTTCCTAGGGCGGCGTTCACCTGCCGCGTTTGCTCGGCCAAAGCGGCGTTTACTTCGGACGTCTGTTGCTTCAAGCGACGATCGAGTTCATTTAAAATTTCGGTACGCAAACGAGCTTGGGAGTCGGCCGCACTCATCGTCGGGGCTTGGCTGGCCTTTTGCTTCGCCAACGCTTCCCGTAAATCGGCATTCTCTAACTTCAATTTCTCCACCTCGGTACGCAATTCGGCGAGATCCTGTTGCATCCCGGCCAACTGGTTCGTTTGAGCCCAAAGGGGGGAACTTAAAAATAAGATTAAAACGAGACCGAAACGCATAGTGCGACTGAAACACAAGTGGACCCAGAGGGCAAAGCAGAATGCTTTAGGCTACCCTGCAGGTTTTATGCCCGAAACACCCCCGCCAACCAGGGGCGATTTTCTTTCTGTTCCTCACCCGACTCTTTGGTAAGGTCACCAGAATGGCCAAAATCCTTGTAGCCCTATCCGGAGGCGTCGACAGCGCGGTGGCGGCGTTGTTGCTCAAGGAAGCGGGTCACACGGTACACACGGCCTACTTTCGCACCTGGATGAACGAAGAAGGCCTGCCCTTTCCAGGCGAGTGCCCTTGGGAAGACGATGTGCGAAACGCCCAAGCCGCCGCCCAACACCTCGGCCTGCCCTTTCGGGTCATCGACCTGATTCGGGATTACCGGGAAACGGTGGTCGAATACTTGGTCGAGGGGTATCGCCAAGGACTGACCCCTAATCCTGACGTCATCTGCAATCGGGAGATGAAATTCGGGACGTTCCTCCGGCTCGCCATGGCGGAAGGTTACGAGCAAATCGCTACGGGCCATTATGCCCGCCGACGTGCCAACCCCGACGGGAGTTTTGATTTATTGGAGGGCATCGACCCGCTGAAAGACCAATCGTACTTTCTCGCCCTACTCCGCCAAGATCAACTGGCCAAGGCCATGTTTCCCATTGGCGAACTGCACAAAGCACAAGTCCGTGAAATCGCCCAAAAGGCCCAACTCCCCAACGCCCGACGCAAAGACAGCCAAGGGATTTGCTTCTTAGGACAGGTTCCCGTCCAAGCGTTTTTAGAGCGTCATATTCCTGATAAAACTGGCCCCATCGTGAATGCAGCGGGGCAGATTATCGGCCAACACCGCGGCTTACATCGTTACACAATTGGACAACGCAAAGGGATCGGCTTACCTTCCAACACGGACTTTGAATACTTTGTCGTCGTGAAAAAAGATTTTGCCGCCAACACCTTGCAGGTCGCTTTCGATAAACCCGACACGCCGGGACTCTACACGCAAACTGCCCGCGTGCATTCGTTGAGCTGGATTCATAATGCCGTGAACACCGACCGGGATTTATTGGCCCGGGTGCGTTACCGCGATTCCGCGACACCCATTCATTTTAAATTAACTGAAAACGGTGGAGCCGACTTAACCTTCACCCACACGCAACGCGGTCTCGCCGCTGGACAAGTCCTCGCCCTTTACGACGGCCCAGTCTTACTCGGCGGAGGTATTTTCTACTAACATGCCCGAAGGTGTTAAAGTCCAAGGGATGTTCTCCCAAATCGCCTCCCGGTATGATTTGGTTAACCGCATCCTGAGCCTCGGGATGTGCGTGGCATGGCGCAATCGCCTGATCCAACGCGCCCATGAAGCCCAACCGAAGACGGTGGCCGACTTGGCAACGGGCAGTGGCGATGTGGCGTTTGCCTTGCGCCAAACATTGCCGAGCACTTCCCAAATCATCGGCTACGACTTCTGCGTCCCGATGCTCGACCTCGCTCGCCAACGGGCCACTCAGGAAAAGGCTAACGTTTCTTTTGCAACGGGCGATTGTATGCACTTGCCCATCGCAGATGCCTCGGTCGAGCTGGTCACGATTGCGTATGGGGTGCGGAATTTTGAAAACCGCTCCCAGGGGCTCCAAGAATTACACCGCATTACCCAACCAGGAGGCCAGGTGCTGATTCTCGAATTCTCACAACCTACCCTCTGGTTCCGACCCTTTCACTTTATCCACGTCCGGTGCATCCTGCCGATCCTAGCTGGTCTACTCACTGGAGACTTCAAAGCCTACCGGTATTTGGGCACCAGCATTCGAGATTTTCCCGACGCTCCAGGGCTGGTCGAGGAACTTAAAGCCGCGGGTTTTGCAAAAGTTAGCTATGAAAGCATGCTTTTCGGCACCATCGCGCTCCACAAAGCCGAACGTTGAACACATAAAATCCTTGCCAACAAGGATGCGACCCCTTTGCTCAGACCTTCATCACGGGCCCGTGGTGAAATGGATATCATTTCTGACTACGGATCAGACGTTTGGGGTTCGAATCCCTACGGGCCCGCTCTCGGAGAGGACTGGTTAAAACCCAGTTCTCTCCTCCGTTTTAGTCTAAAAGCTCGGGCTTAGGGTCGGGCATCTGACTCCCCGAGGGGTAAACATAGGCCCGGTCTTCGTAATTCCGCAGTTCAACAATGCCGTCATGGATGGCTTGGACGTATTCCGGGTTAATCGGAATCTTCCCGCCACCGCCCGGACCATCGATAATCAGTTGGGGCACGGCATAGCCAGTCGTGTGACCGCGCAAGGCTCGGATAATCTCAATGCCCTTTTGAATCGGGGCCCGGAAATGGGTCGAGCCTTCGATTAAATCGCAGGCATATAAATAATAAGGTCTGACGCGAATCATCAGCAAGCGGTGCACGAGCGACTTCATGACCTCGGCGTCATCATTAATCCCTTGGAGCAAGACCGACTGATTGCCGAGCGGCACGCCCGCACAGGCCAAACGTTCGCAAGCGGTCGCCAACTCAGCCGTGACTTCCCGGGGGTGGTTTGTGTGAATGCTCATCCAAATCGGTCCGTGCTTCTTAAAAATTTCGGCCAAAGCAGGCGTGATACGCTGCGGGAGAAACACCGGGATGCGGGACCCAATACGAATAAATTCTACGTGCTTAATGGCCCGCAAACGGCCCAACAAGGCATCGAGTTTTTCGTCCGAAAGTAACAGCGGATCCCCACCCGATAAGAGCACGTCGCGAATCTCGGGGTGACTTTCAATATACTTCAAACCCTGCTCTAATTCAGGGTGAAAGTGATAATCCTGAGCATTGGATACCAAACGACTGCGTGTGCAGTAGCGGCAATAGGAAGCGCAGCGATCCGTGACCAGAAAAAGCACGCGATCGGGGTAGCGATGCACGATACCTGGAACCGGCATAGTGGACTCTTCACCCACGGGATCTTCCGACTCCCCAAAACTCACGACTGACTCCGCAATATTGGGAATCAACTGGCGACGAATCGGACACTTGGGGTCCGCTGGGTCGATGAGGTTAAAGAAATGCGGGGTGATGGCTAAAGCCAGTTTATGAGGCGCAAAGAGGCAACCGGCACGTTCTTCGGGAGAGAGTTTCAAACGGGCCTCCAACTGTTCCAAAGTCGTGATGCGATTCCGCAACTGCCAGTGCCAGTCATTCCAATCTTCGGGCGAGACATGCGACCACTGACCTTGTCCGGCATGCCAGTTTTCGCGTCGATCGATTGGGTACATACTGAATAAAGTACTCTTACAGGTTAAAGGAAACCTGCCCTTTGCAAACGGTTTGCGAACTTCTTATCAATTTAGCCTAACCGGCGTTTTGACCTCGGACTGGGTTCTTTTCCAAGCAAAAGGAGCCCAAATCTGTCCCCAAAAGGTTCGGGGCATCGGCTCTTGAATTCCAAAATCCTCCGGCCAACGGTCACGTGGCATGTAGTAGGTGCCAAACAGGATATCCCAAAGCGGCAGCAACCCAGCAAAATTTTTATCCCAAGCCTCTGGGGCTTTAGAATGATGCCAGCGGTGAAAAACTGGAGAAGCAATGACGCCTCTTAAGGGGCCAAAATCCCAATTCACTTGGGCATGTAAAAAGATGGCATAAAAAGTTAAAAACGGCGCCACCGAAAGGGTCGCCAAGGGGTTAAAACCTAAGAGCAATAAAGGCGTCACGTGGACGAACGCATTCACCCATTCATTCACGGGATGCACACGGACACTGGCCAACCAATCCAAAGCTTCGGAGCTATGATGCACCGCATGAAAAGGCCACAAGGCGGGAGCATGAAACCAGCGGTGCATCCAATAGCCGATAAAGTCGGCACCCACATAAATCTCAATCACCTGGCACCACAGAGGCTGGTGACCTACGGGGCCATAACCTTGATACTGTCCAGCAACCATCGCCCCTTTCTCGATTACACCCAGGGCGATTAAAATTACCGCTGGAACTACCACGAGAAAACGTCCCAAGACCTTCACCAAGGGAGCTAAAAAGAAAAACGCCACATCCGTCAGCCAGCCTGGACGTTGCCAAAACTGTCGTTGGGCGAGGCCGAGCAACTTTTCGATTAAAAAGAAAATCACTCCCAGCACGAAAAGGCCGAGGAGTGATTTTTGAAACAGTGCGACTGGCTCCAAATTTAGCGCGTGGCTTTATCGACCGGCAAGATCCAGAGGTTGCGAAACTCCACAGGGTCGCCGTGGTACTGCAAAGCCAGTGGCATCTTGGCAGCGTGAGCCTTGTAAGGAGGGTTCACCTTGTGGCTCGAAGGACCGATGTATTCCGAACCATCTTGCACCTTCACGCTATTCATCACGACGGTGATTTTAGCCTTCGACTCCACTTTACCATCTTTATCAAAACGAGGGGCCGTCCATTCGACATCGTAGCTATTCCATTCACGCGAAGGTAAGCAGGCGTTAAAGAGCGGGGGCTTCTGACCGTAAAGGGCTGCGGTCATGCCATCGGCGTAAGTTTCGGTCTTAGAACAATCGAGCACTTGAAGCTCATAGGTGCGCATGAAGAAAACACCGCTATTCGAATTACCTTGGCCTTTTTTCTTCTCGTTCTTGTCGTAGCCTTCAGCCGAACGCCATTCGACGTGCAAAACGATATCACCAAACGCTTCCTTGGTGTGAATGTAGTTAGCGGTGGCGGTCATAACGCCATCCTTGATGGGCCAATGCTTACCCTTGGCGCCATTATCAGGCTCCCAGTTGGCCGAGGAATCCGTGCCGGTGATTAACTCGATCGCACCCTTCGGAGCAGGGGTCGTGGTGCACTTTAATTGCGAAGGCTCGGCACGAGGAGGCTGAGGGCGGGTGGAGTCATGGACGTGCCACTGGGTGCCAGGGATGAGTGGAGTGTCTAGGTAGCCTTCGGCAAACAAGCCAACGGCGCTAAACAGGGTCAGGATAACAGCGGATCGCATAGGGGGTAATTTTCAGACACTCTTAGGGGAGCTAGGTTCACCTAAAAAGGATAAATTCTAAATAAATGCAGATTTTGGAGGTTTAAACGCCTTTTACCCTCTTGCCCCACCCCTCCTTTTGACTCAATCATCTGGCCATGTCTTTACAGAAGCCTCGCTTCACCCTCGAGTTCGAGAAACCCATTCGCGAATTAGAAGATAAAATCAACGCCCTCCGGACTACGTCCGAAACCACCGGGGTTGATGCCTCTAAAGAAATCCGCTCGCTGGAAAGCAAGATCGAGCAGACGCGTCGCGAAATCTACGGAAAATTGACCCCTTGGCAGCGCGTGCAAGTCGCCCGCCACCCCCGCCGTCCCTACTCCCTCGATTATATCGGGATGATTTTTGACGATTTCCAAGAACTGCACGGCGACCGCCTCTTCATGGATGACGAGTCCACGGTCGGCGGCACGGCTTTCTTTGAAGGTCGCCCGGTGATGGTCATCGGACAACAAAAAGGGCGGGACACGAAAGAAAACCTGCGCCGTAACTTTGGTTGCCCCAACCCTGAGGGCTACCGCAAGGCCCTGCGTTTGATGAAAATGGCCAATACCTTTGGCCTACCCATCATCACCCTCGTCGACACCCCTGGCGCCTTCCCAGGGATTGGTTCAGAGGAGCGTCACGTGGCCGAAGCGATTGCCGTGAATTTACGCGAGATGAGCGAACTACGCGTTCCTATCATCACCTTCGTCATCGGTGAAGGTGGTTCAGGAGGCGCCCTCGGTATCGCCGTTTCGAACCGCGTGTATATTCTCGAGAACGCTTACTACTCCGTCATCTCACCCGAAGGTTGTGCCGCGATTTTATTTAAGGATCGCGCCCATGCCCCGAAAGCGGCCGAAGCCTTGCGACTCGACGCCCCTAATTTACTCAAGCTCGGAGTAGTCGACGGCATCGTCAAAGAACCCTTAGGCGGTGCCCAAGAAGACCCCGCCACCACGGGCTCCAATCTCCGTAAGACCCTGCGAGCTTCGCTCACCGAACTCTCGAAATTCAGCCCCGAAAAACTTATCGCCCTGCGCTACGCCAAGTTCCGCAAGATGGGCGTGTACGCTGAATAAAATAAAAAACCGGCGAAGGTCTGCCCTGTCGCCGGTTTTTTTAGAGAGTCAGTACGACAGCTTAACCGCCGAGGGACAGTAAGCGGATGTAGCGCGTGTAGTTGCGACCGTATTGGTTCACGATGCGCTTGTAGTCATTCACCGTAGGCAAGGCGACGCCCGTTGCGGATTGCGACCCCGTGAGTTTTTGCAAACCACGTAACTCCTTCGAACCTTCAGGCGTTAAAACCGTCAAAGACACTTCCACGGCTTTCAACGTGTAAGGCAGGTAAGGAATTTGACCCGAAGGAGCCACCGAGGTTGGGCCTAAGGCGTCAGGATACATGCGATCGGAATACACCCGCAGGCGATTACCAAACACATCGTAAGGCTGAACCGTAGCGGGAGCCGTGACAGGCACTGGCGCACCCGAGGTCGGCGAGTAACGTTGGGCGGCAGTTAAAGTAGCCCCAGTTGAAGAGGTGTTAGCCGTGTAAACGCCGTAGAAGCCACCATAGGCGGCCGTACCAAACTTAAAGTTATCGGAGGTACCTGCAGGCACCACTGGACGCAAGGTGTCGGGCGTACGACGCAAGGGGTCCGCCAAAGCGGGGGCCGTGGCGGTGGCGGGCAACGAGGAAGAACACCAGAGGACCAATTGCATCGATACCACGTTCGAGCCGATAAAATTCTGTAAGTCCAACGTCCAGCACAGCGGGCTACTCACGAGATTCGTGTCAATCAAGGTCCGGCTTTGATAAGCACCGCCCGCATCCGAGGCATTGTAATTGGGCACCGTATGGGCACCCGTGTTCGCCCAATAATCCCAAGGGGACTTAGGCGCGGCCGCAGTCGAAGCGTAAATAATCGGTAAGGCTTCGTTGAACGTGTCACCTGCATCGATAATCGTGCGGTACACCCCGTAGACTTGTTGAATGGGGTCGCCCGGAGCATCGAAGGGCGAACGTTGCCCAAAGCGGTAGCAGATGGCGCAAACGTCACCTTTCAAGGCGACGCGAGGGTTTGAAGCTACGGGTGACCAGCGCGGGCGATCAGGAGGCGAGGCAAAGAGCATGATCATCGGCTGATCCACAGGCTGCAAATTGCCGACATTCTTCGGAGCATTAACCGGTGCACCCGAGGCACCTGGTAAAATAATTTCCATCCAGCAACGACCATCTGGGCGAATCACCGCCGTCTGAAAATCGTTCTCCATCGCATCCAAGACCCCACGGGCTTCGGATTGCGTCGTCAAATCGGCCACCGCCCGATCATAGGCCTTAAAGGTACTCGAGGCCATCGTGACCACCGCCAAAATAATTACCACCATGATGGCCGTGGAGACCATCACTTCGAGCAGCGTAAAACCGCGGCGCCACTGATTCAAGGAAGTTGGTTTCATCGGCTAACAATAATGGTTTGGACCAAGACGGGCGTTTCTTCCCGATTCTTGAAGATGGAGGAGTCAGAGTAGTCGTGCGGGAAAAATTCCGCGACGACAGGCAAGTAAGCTAAGGCGTATAAATTAGGATCGCTGGGCAAAGCATTACCTGGAGCCCAAACCGCGGGGCTAGGCTCGCCCGTCGTAGTATCGACTTGGAAACGTTGGCCGACTAAGAGATTCGAAAGCGACAAGCGCACGCGCATCGGCGTCCCGACGATGTTGCGGGTATTCGCTGCCGCCACCGTGAGGTTGTCATTGTTGCCTTTGCAACTAGCGACTTCCATCGACGAGGGGTTGGAATACAAATTATAAACCACGTTGGCACCCGCAGGCTGAGCATCGGCAACCGCAATCACCAACTTACGATCGTAAACATAAAGCCAGACGGCATTGGCAGCCGTGCGGTCCTTGGCACCGTAAAGTAAACGGTAAATGATTTCGAAGTTAGAAGCCGGAACGGTGGGCGAAGGATCCAAGGTCGAAATCCCCTGCGGCAAATTAACCGTGTTGGCGGCATTGGTATCCGCCGAAGAGGTTAGGTAAACAATCGAACGAGGATTATCCAAGGCTCCAATCAGACGCGTCACCCCTGAGAGTGCCCGATTCGTCTGCATGATGTCGTCCACTTGTTGGAACGTGGAACCCAAAATCCCGACGAGCGATAAAACGGCTAAACCAATAATCCCAATCGCCAGGGTAACTTCTACGAGCGAGAAACCGCGGCGCTTGGCCGGCTGCAATGGAGAGGAATGCATTATTTTAAAGAGGTTAAATCCATTTCGTTAGGATCAGTCGTGTAAGCGATGTCACCATTCGGTTGGACGGCTAAAGCCGCAAATTGAGCGTCGCTCACCAAGTCTAAATTCACCTTACCCGAGGCATCAACGCGCGCATTGGCATTGGCCAACATAACCAACACGCGGCCGAGGTGATTCAAGGCACCGCTGGTTTGAAGCTCGATGTAATACCACTTCTTGGCCCCTAAGGAACTCATGTTCGTTAAAGCCGTCGGTTGATTGACCGGAGCAAACATCATCCAAGGAGGGCTCGAGGGGCTATCTACGGCACTCGAAGTGGCCGTATCCGCCAACTGACCCGTGATGCTGCGGCGACCCGCCAAACTGGAAACGCCTGGTGGATTGTTAATCACCGTATCCTTATCCGTGATAGCGGGGATATAAAAGACGCCCGTCGGCAATGTCGAAGGAGCATCTGGAGCAAACCACTTGTAACGAGGGTCGGAGGTATTCGTGACGGTCGAAGGATCCGTGCCAACAGAAACGGCCGAGGGGTCAACGCTCCCGACGGCGATAACAAATTGACGCAAATGATTTTCCGGATCCGTGGGATCGTCCAAAATCAAAAGGCGATAGCGGGCATTATAAACCACGCCCGTCGAGAAGGCCCCGCGATTCATTAAGGCCATGGCCCGCAAGGAGCGAATATTAGAACCAATCATGCGCTGCCCCGTCGATAAGCCCGCACTGTTGCTGGGAGATAATCCCAAAAAGAGCCCCGAAATCAGGAGGATAATCGTGATAACGATTAAAAGCTCGAGGAGGGTGAAACCACCCCGCAGAGCGCGAGACTTAGAAGAGGAAGCGGACATGCTAAAAGCTTATTGGATCGCGTAAATGTCAGCAGCATCCGAAGGGTCCAAGGTGCTGTTCAGAGAGCCGACATCGTTCACGGTCGTAAAGATAATCACGCGAGCTGGCACACCCACGGTCGTCCCGACCGAAGCCAAATCATTGGGCAAGGCCGTCGAGATTTGCTTAATGTTACCGGTACCATCGGTGTCAAAAATAACGCGGATATTGTGGTTGCCAAAACGGTCCATCAATTGAGCGGTGGCATCCGTCATCGTGGCATAAGATTCATAGTCATCTTGGCCAAACGCGCAGAACTCTTCGGCGTTACGGTTAAACTTAGCCCGATCACCCGTCGCCCCCGCAGAGAGCGGAAGGCCTTGGGGCGACTTACCGTAGAGGGACTTAATAAAGTTAACGCAATTGGGCGAGGCCTCTAACTTGAACAAAGAGTCCGCGGTGGTGTTATAAGTCGTCCCAATATTGGGGTAAAAACCGTAGGCGGATTTATAACGGTTGCAGCCAGCGGCCCACTGAGAAAAAGCGGCCTGGGAGCTGGCAATGACCGACTTCTTCCGGACGCCACCAACGGCAGGGAAAATGACCGCCACGAGAATACCGATGATGGCAATCACCGTCAAAAGTTCGACCAGCGTGAAACCTGAACGGGAACGGGTACGCATAGATAAGAGGGTGAGACAGAGTCTATTCGGTTTAATCCGCCTTTGAACAGTAAAAAAACGGCCCGAAAATAATTTGTTATAGCAAAATAAAGCACCCGAGGGCCACCAAAGTTGGCACGATTGCCCAGAGAACGAGTCGCCATGGCTCCACCCCAGATGGAAAGTAGGGTTTTAAAATCGATAAGCCGGCTGGATTCGGCGCATTCGCCATCACCGTCAAACCTCCGCCCGCCAAGGCACCCGCCAAAACGGCGTGACGCAACCCCTGCCCTACCGCGTCACCTTGAGCGAAAACTGGTACCTGAGCCGCCAAATAGGTCACGGCGGCATTATCATTAAAGGCAGTTAGCAGTGTCGCCCCGACCAAAAGGCCTTTTTCGTCTAAGCGACTGAGGAGCGGCGTGAGCCACCAGCCCTGTAGTCCCCCGACGATGACCAGACCGGCTAAAAACACCGCCACTAAAGCAGGGCCCTGATACCTTCGCCAGTCGATCTTGCCGTGCCACCAGACGACCCCCGCAGCCTCAACGCCTAACCCGGCCATCAGCCCGATGATGTCGTGATGATTAAAAGCCCAAACGGTCCACGCCATCAGGACAAGATACCAAACTAGACGTCCCAGTTGGACGGCTTCGTTCGGTGACGGCACCGACGCTGGAGTCGTCCGCAGGGCCGCCCACTCACGCCGAAAATAAAAATAATACAAGGTGTTGCTCAACCCAATCGCCGTCAGTACCGCCGTCCCGAATTTTTGAAAAATCATCGGGGTGCTCCACCCCCACACTCCCGCCACCATGATAACTGGAGGTGCCGCAAAATGAGTTAAGGCCCCGCCTAAAGAAATGTTCACGAACAACAACGCCAAGGTCGCATACTGCAAAGCCCGACTGGGATTTAAGGGGTAGAAATCTTGTAGCAATAAATTCGCCGCAATCGTCATCGCCGCCGGCTCGGTAATACAAGATCCCAACAAAGGGGTGATGGTTAAAGTGACCCACCAGCGCGCCACCACGGTTCCGCCTAAAAAATTCGCGAGAAAAACAATCAAGCGCTTCGCCCCCGACACCACCGGAGTGGTTGAAGCGAAGGTCATGATAATCAGCACGAAAAGGGGCTCTATTAATTTAGAGGCAGTGCCTGCGGACGGCGAAAAATAATTACCGGTGAGAAAATAATGCCAAGCGACGCCGAATCCTTGGCCAGGCCAATACGCCATGACGAACAACAACACGAGGGCCCAAAAGCCGAAGACTAACTCCACCTCCCCCAAGAGATGCCAACTCGATAAGGGGATTTTTCGCGCCCAGACACCGACCTTGGTTCGAGCGGCCTTACCATGCCAACGTTCTAACCCCTGCCCCACCCAAGAAGCTAAAAGGGTGTGCCCTACGGCTAATATGAAAATGATTAGGCCTACCGCCAAAAAGCCCGCCGGTGCGCCGGTCTGTTGACTGAGTTGGGTCAGGTTTGCCAAGGGACTGATGAGCATGCGTCCTAATCCAGTATTGCAAGAAAACCCGATTATTAAATCCTCTATTAAAATGTTAAAGCCTTGGAATCTGTTGCTCCTGACCAGCCTCAGCGTGCTGGCCAAAGACGAAAATGTGAAACTGGTAACCAAAGATTTTCACGGAATCTTTGCCGATGATCCCAGTGCCGTCCTCGGACTCCACAACCCAGAACGCGGCTTCCGTCTCGAATGCCCCCTCGCCCTCGGCGAAGGGCAACTGTTAGTCGAACATACCGATGGTCGCATCGTGCGGAAAAAAGCTCCCACCACTAGCGACGAGAAAGCACTGCCGTTGCTGGGACTCGATATCAGCAAAACGGGCTATTCCGATCGCACCCTCGCCACGGCTCTGAAAACGTGGGATAGCAAAGGGATTACGAGTTTCCTGGGCATCGTCTGGCTCGATGAATATGTCAGCAAGCCGCTCGACCCGATTTTTCTCAAACGACTGGATGCTTCTTTAGAAACTTTCCGCCGCGCGGGCCTGAAACTGCAACTGCGCTTTGCCTACGAACTGGACGACAGCAAAACGGCCGGACCTGATTTGGCCATTATTCAAGGTCACTGGGCACAACTTAAGCCTCTACTGCTCAAAAACGCCGATATCCTCACAGCCCTGCAACTGGGCTCGATTGGCCGACGTGGCGAGGGTCCTAATGCCGCCAAATTGCCGGAGAATAGCGCCACACATGCCGCCGTGCTTCTGGCCGCCAATAACGCCCTCCCCCCGGGTCACCCGCTTCTCGTCCAATCGCACAGTATGCGCGAGAGCTTACTCACGGAACTCAAGTGGCCCTTCCCGCTGACCCAGGCCAACGCCTTTGAAGACCGCAATCCCAGTGCCCACACGGGGCTGACGAATGCCAACTTCCTCATCGATGCCACCCACAACGGTCAGTTCGAAGCCGCCATCGGGGTACAGAATCAAGACTGGAAGGCCATGTGCCAAGAAACCCTCTTCGTCCCGTACGATGCCGACCTATCCGCCAAAGCGACGACCCAACCCCTCGCCTCCGATGGATGGCAAGTGGCCCAAGTTTTGACCAGCGAGCACGCCTTCACCTTGGGAGTCAGCCATGGCTGGTCAGAATCTGACCCCACCAAAACCGCCGGGATTGTCGATGGCTGGAAGACCCAAATGAAAACCCAAGCGGAAGTAACCGCCTTAGGTCTCACGGTTTCAGACAGCTACTTCACGGATACGAAAGGCAATCCCGTCAGCCGCTCGGCCTATGACTACTTACGCGATCACTTGGGCTACCGCTTCGAACTCCTGAGCGGCACCTGGCCCAGTAAAGTTAAACTGGCTGCCCGCTATGATTTAAAAATCCGGGTCGCCAACCGCGGGATGGCGAGTTGCCCCACGCCACGAACTTTGGATTTAATCTACGCCGAATCGCCCACGAAGTATACGCTCTCCCCGGGCGAGGGTGAGGCTTTTGATATTCGCAAAATCTCCCCGCTCAGTGCCTATCAAGATAAAGAAAAGGGCTATGAAATCACGGTGCGTGCCACCGTCCCGAACCTTTCCCCCGGTAAGTATCAGTTGATTGTGGTCTTCCCGGAAACGGATTTCGCCAAGTTACGCCAAGACCACCATCAGTTGATTCGCTTCGCCAACCGCGATGCCCCCCTCTGGCAATCACGCGACCAAAAATACCTCGGCGCGGTGCTAGGTGAAATCGACGTAACCCGCTAAGCCTTAAGCGGCGGGCTTGGTAGATGGGGTTTCCTTCCGATCACCCGTCAGCACCTTAAAAAATAGCGGAATAAAGAGCGTCGCGACAAACGTATCCAAGAGCATCCCGCCGAAGACGCCGGTACCCATGGAACGACGAGCCGCGGCCCCGGCACCGACAGCGATGGCGAGCGGTACAATGCCCAACACGAAGGCCATCGAGGTCATAACAAGCGGACGGAAACGAATCCGCGCAGCTTCCACCGCGGCTTCCGCAGCCGAACGGCCTTCATCGCGAGCTTTAACGGCAAAGGCGACGATCAGAATAGCATTCTTGGCCGCCAGACCGATGAGCGTTACGAGACCGATTTGGAAATAAATATCATTGGGCATCCCGCGGACAAAAACGGCAATCAAAGCCCCTAATAAAGCAAAGGGCACGGTGAGAATAACGCCAAAGGGCAAAGACCACTTTTCGTAAAGAGCAGCGAGGATTAAGAACACCATCAACATCGCCATCGTGAAGGCCGGCACGGCCGATGAGGCTGAACGTTTTTCCTGTAAGGCCTGAGCCGTCCAATTGACTTCATAGCCTGAAGGGAGGACCTGTTCGGCGACTTCTTCGACAATCTGAATCGCTTGGCCGGAACTAATCCCCTGCACTGGATCGCCCAACACCAAGGCGGAAACGAAGCCTTGATAGCGATCAATTTGGTCCGGACCCACACCGTCGGTAATCGTCACAAAAGTCGAGAGTGGCACCATGTCACCATGGCGCGAACGCACGTAGGCACGGCTAATATCCCGAGCCGTCATCCGCTCCGCAGTTTCTGCCTGCATGAACACCCGATAGGGACGGCCGTTGAGGTTAAAGTCGTTCACATATAACGTGCCAATGGTCGCTTGGAGTGCTTGATAAACATCGGCTAATTCTACGCCTAACGCCGAGACCTTCACTTGATCCACCTTAGCATGGTATTCCGGAGCCGTCGTGCGGAAATAGGAGTTGATTCGTGAAAACTCAGGACGAGCCCGGAGTGCCGCGAGGAGCTTATTCAGGGCTAAACCCAGTTTAACCGGATCATCGTCCTGACGTGCTTGCAGGTAAAATTCAAAACCACCCGCCGTCCCAATCCCTCGAATGGGGGGTGGATTCACCGCGACAAAATTTCCATCAGGAATTTTAGCGGCCGCTAAATTCAACCCCTTCGCAATTGTCTCCGCATTTTGCTCGCGGGCTTTCCAATCAATCAGGGGCAAGAAAATGGTACCGGCATTGGTTTTTTCGCCGCCACCAATCCGGTCAAATCCACTCACCGCCAAAGCGTGTTCCACCACGGGCTTATCCGCTGCCGTATAGTTCATAAACCCGGGCGTAATATCATCCATATACTTTCGGGTCCGACCGCCACTGGCACCATCCGGCAAAGAAACAATACCCAAGAGGTAACCTTGGTCTTCATTGGGAATGAAGCCCCGCGGCACGACCTTTAATAACACGGCATTCGCTAATAAAATCAGACCAAAGAGGCTAAACGCGGTAACAGGATGCGCTACCAGCCACTTGACCGTGCGATTGTGAAAATGAGCCACGGTCTTAAAGCGATCCTCAAACCAACCCAAGAAACCGCCACGATTTTCCGAGCCATAGTGTTGCGTGGCTTTTAAGAGGTAAGCACAAAGTGTCGGCGTGAGCGTTAACGCCACAAAGCCAGAAATGATAACGGCAACGGAAACCGTCACCGCAAACTGCCGATAAAGCGTACCCGCAATGCCACCCAAGAAGGCTACGGGCAAGAAGACCGAAACCAACACCAGAACAATCGCGATGAGAGCCCCCCCGACCTCTTTCACCGAAGCCGTGGACGCTTCCAATGGCGTCATGTGCTCCTCCTGCATCAACCGTTCAACGTTTTCTAAGACCACAATGGCGTCATCGACCACAATCCCGATGGCCACCACCAAGGCGAACATCGTGAGCGTGTTAATCCCAAACCCAAAAAACCATAGCCCCATCATCGCACCAATCAGAGAGACGGGCACGGAAATCATCGGAATAATCGTGGCCCGCCAATTCCCTAAGAATAGGAAAACGACTAACAGCACCAAGATAGCCGCTTCTACTAAGGTATGGGCCACCTCGTGCATCGAAGCACTAATGAATAAGGTTGTGTCAAAAGGGATATCGTAATCGACGCCGGCAGGGAATCGCTTGGATAACTCCTTCAACTTGGCACGAATGGCATCGCCTACCACGAGGGCATTAGCGTCGGGAGTTAAATACACCCGAATCGCGACGGCGTTATTGCCATCCAACTTCGCCTGCTGCTCGTAGCTCTCCGCCGCTAATTCCAGGCGTGCAATGTCCTTCAAGAAAAGTGTTCCTTGGGGCCCACCCGAGCGGACCACAATTTGGCCGAACTGCTGCGCACTGGTAAGACGACCTTCCGTGATAATGGGAACGGCCAAAGCTTGATTCGGCAAACTGGGCTCCTGCCCTACTCGGCCGGCAGCATACTGATTATTGGCCACTTGAATCGCCTTGGCGACATCGCCCGCCGTCACCCCTAAACGCGCCATTTTATCGGGCTCTAACCAGACCCGCATCGCGTAATCCCGGCCACCTAAGAGACCCGCGTCGGCCACGCCCGGCACCCGCAAGATTTCTTCTAAAACGTAAACCGAAGCGTAATTACTTAAGAAAATCGTATCCCGACTGCCATCCTTAGAGTTTAATGTAAGGGTCAGCAAAATGTCGCTCGAGCGTCGTTTGACGACCACCCCATTACGCCGCACCTCTTCCGGTAAACGAGGTAAAGCAATGTTCACCCGGTTGTTCAAATCTACCATCGCAGCATTCGCATCCGACCCTGGTTCAAACGTCACCATGATCGTCAACGCCCCTGTCGAGGAAGCGGTCGACGCAAAATAGAGCAGGTGTTCCGCTCCATTGATTTGCTGTTCAATAGGAGCCGCCACGGTCTTAATCAGGGTCTCCGGCGAGGCCCCTAAATAACTTGCCGTGATGGTTATAATCGGTGGCGCAATTTGGGGATACTGGGCGACCGGTAAAACGCGGAAGGCATTAATCCCCCCGAGTAAAATAAGCAGAGATAGGACGGTTGCAAAAACTGGTCGCTTTACAAAGAAGTCCCAGGACATGGCGATTATTTCGTTTCCGCGGTGGGTTCCAACGGAGTCACCTGCATCCCCGAGCGCACGCGCTGGAGATTATCGAGGATCACCCGATCACCCTGACTCAGACCGGAAATCACCGTAGCCTGACCGTCCAACACTTCGTCAATTTGGATGAACTTTAAACCTGCTTGGTTCTTATCATCAGCTACAAACACGAAGGGTCCTTTAGTGGATTGCAAAATCACTTCTACGGGAATTCGCACCCTATTATCTAAAGTGCGGCCCGCGACGCGGACTTTGACAAATTGCCCAGGTAAAATTCCGCCCTGCGTATTATCAAATTCTGCCCGCATTTGAATCGTACCCAGTTGAGGCTCCACTTCGGCCGCGACGTAATTCACTTTGCCCGTGACGGGATAAACTTCACCTCGCGAGGTCAGTAAATTAATTTTGGCTTCGCGTGCCTTTGACGCATCGCCGTCAAAGAGGCGCTTGAATTGCTCTTCGGATAAACCGAAACGGGCCCAAACCTTATCGCGTTGCACTACCGTCGTCAAAAGGCCGTCCGCACCTGGCGTTACCAACGAACCTTCGGAGTGAATAATACGGCCCGCAAAACCGTTAATCGGCGACCGGACTTTGCAGTACGAGAGGTCTAATTCAGCGGCATTGAGTTTGGCCTTCGCCAACTCGCGCGTGGCGACGGCGGTCTTGGCGGCGGCTTGGGCATCTTGCACTTCTTTCGCACTGCCGATTTTCTTCTTTTGCAGCCCCTCTTGGCGACGAGCCTCGGCCGCCGTGAGCCCAACTTGGGCCTCGGCTTGAGCCAATTCTGCCCGAGCTAAATTCACGGCGATTTGATATTGGGCGGGATCAATCTGGAACAACACATCGCCCTCATGCACATAAGCACCTTCTTGATAAGACTGGGCGAGGAGAATTCCCGTCACGCGAGCCCGCACTTCAACCTCGCGGGGTCCTTCCAATTGACCCGTCACCTCAATGACTTGGGGCAAGGGCCCAATATTAATTTTTTTCAAGGTGACCTTCGGTGCCGAAAGCGGAGCCTCTTCGTGGGGCTTGCAACCGCTCACGCCGAGGAGCAGGACGCCACAGGCTAAGGCACAAACTTGGTTAAATTTTGACATAAGATTAGAGTTTCTTGGCGTTGGCATCTGCAGGCGTGACATCTGGACGAGCCCCACCAAGGGCCTGCACGAGATCCACTTCTGCACTCAATTGCTGGAGGAGCACTTGCGTTAAAGCGATTTGCGACTCAGCCACCGTCCGACGGGCGGCGAGTTCGGTCAGTGGCGTCACCTCGCCACGGGCTAAACGAGCTTTCTCAATCCGAAGTCCTTCTTGAGCCGATGTCAGGCGTTGCTTCGCGGCCGTGGCCGAAACGCCTAATTCATTCAACCCTGTAAGGGCATCGCGCACTTCGCGGAAAGCATTCAAGATAGTACGGTTATAATTAGCCGCGGCCTCATTACGAACCCCAACTGCGGCATCCACGTGGGCTTGCGTACGACCCCAGTCTAACAAGGGCACCGAGAAGCCTAAGCCCACCAAGCCGGTATCATTACCGACGCTAAAGAGCGAATTCAACTGGCGGCTTTCGACCCCACCACTACCCGTCAACGAGAACGAGGGGAAGAAGAAGGCTTTATTGTAGCCAATCAGGGCATTGGCCGAGATGAGCGTTTGCTCCGCAGCGAGCACGTCAGGTCGACGGTGCAACAGGTCGGAAGGTAGGCCCACCGCGGGGGCGGCAACTTTCATCGGCAAAGCCTTGGACTTTGGCGCAACCACTAAATCGGGCTGTGAAATCAAGGCTCCCAACAAATGCTCGGCGTTAGCTCGAGCCCGACGCAAATCACTTAGGGCAGAAACGGCGGCGGAATGAAGCACTTCGGCTTGAACTTTTTCGCTCGGACTACCCACGCCCGCTTTAATCCGCTCACCGATAATGCGCGACTCCTCGGCACGAATGGCCAGAAGCTGCGTGGCGTTCTCGACTTGGAGATCCAACGCCCCGACTAAGGCATAAGTGCGTACTACCGAAGAAACCATCGCTAACTCGACCTGCAAGCGGGCTTCAGAACTCGCCAGCAATTGGGCACGCGAGGCTTCGGAAGCACGGCGAATCTTGCCCCAGAAATCGAGTTCAAAGGTCGTGGATAAATTCGCCGTAAAGTCGGTGCGATTACGCCCCGCATAACTGGTGATGGGCGAATAACCATCATTGCTCACGCGGGTTTGCGTCACCCCTCCACCGGCATTAATTTGCGGCAGAGCGGCCCCGGAAACATCAGCATAACTTGCGGTCGCTTGTTCCACTTTGGCCGCCGCCACTTGTAAGTCCGCGTTAGCCTTCAACGCCTTGGTCACCAGGTCATTGAGTTCGTTATCATTGAATTGCTTCCACCACTCCGCTTGCACGGGTTGAGCACTCGAGGCGGTCACCTCGGGATAAGCCTGCATCGCAGGCACCTCGGGGCGCTCGTAGTCAGGGCCGACCTTGCAGGCCGCAAGCAAGACGACTACCGGGATGTAAAGAAGGTGGGATTTTTTCATACGCGTGTTTTTTGGCGATCGCCCGTCAAAAGTTTAAAGAAGAGAGGAATAAACAAAGTTGCCACAAAGGTGTCGAGTAACATGCCCCCGAACACCCCCGTGCCCATCGAGCGACGAGCCGCGGCCCCCGCACCGACCGCGATGACGAGCGGCACCACACCTAAGACGAAGGCCATCGAAGTCATGACGAGCGGACGGAAACGAATCCGGGCAGCTTCCACCGCGGCTTCCGCAGCCGAGCGACCTTCATCGCGGGCTTTCACGGCGAATTCGACAATCAAAATAGCATTCTTAGCGGCCAGACCAATCAACGTCACAAGACCGATTTGGAAGTAGATGTCATTGGCATTACCACGCAGGAAAATTGCAATCAAGGCTCCCAACAGGGCAAATGGCACTGTGAAGATAACCCCAATCGGCAAGGACCACTTTTCATAAAGAGCCGCTAAAATCAGGAACACCATGAGAAGTGCCATCGAGAATGCCGGCACCGCCGAGGTGGCGGCACGTTTTTCTTGGAAGGCTTGAGCCGTCCAATCGAGCACATACCCTTCGGGTAAATTCTTGGCAGCCACTTCTTCTACGATGCGCAAGGCTTCACTGGAACTGATACTTGGAATGCCACTGCCAATCACACGGGCGGCGACGAAACCATTGTAGCGATCAATTTGGTCGGGGCCGGTCGACTCGGTGATTTTCACCAAGGTCGAGAGCGGCACCATGGTGCCATCACGCGAACGAACGTAAATCCGGCTCACGTCCTTCACGGCCATCCGCTCCGAAGGCTCGGCTTGCATCAGCACACGGTAAGTCCGGCCCGCACGATTGAAGTCATTGACGTAAACGGAACCAACCGTGGTTTGCAACGCATCGTAAATATCCGAGAGCGGAATGCCCAACGAGGCGGCATGCGCTTGATCAACATCGACGCTATACTGCGGCACCGCAGTACGGAAGAACGAGGTCACGCCCATCAATTCAGGACGTTGACGGAGGGCCGCAATCAGGGACTCCATAACTTTGCTCAACTTCACGGGGTCGTCATTTTCCCGAGCCTGCAAATAAAACTCAAAGCCCCCCGCGGTACCAATCCCCCGAATGGGCGGAGGGTTAACCACGAAGCACATGCCGTCCGAGACGGGCGACGCGGCACCCGTCAACATCCCGACGAGTTGGTCCGCACTGTTCTTGCGATCCTCCCATTGCTTCAGAGGTAAGAAAATCGTCCCGGCATTCGTCTTCTCCCCGCCCCCAATTAAGTCAAAGCCACTGATGGCGAAAGCATGGAAGACCGCAGGCTTATCTTCCGGCGTGGTGATAAGCTTCGGCACAATCTTAGCCATGTAGGCTCGCGTGCGCGAGACGCTAGCCCCATCGGGCAAGGAGACAAAGCCAAGGACGTAGCCTTGGTCTTCGCTCGGAATAAAGCCGTGCGGAATGACCTCTAACAAGACTGCATTTGCCGCCAAGATTACGCCGAAGAGGCCTAACGCCGTCTTAGGATGCTCGAGCAACCAGCGCACCGTACGGTTGTGCCAGTTGGCGAGCTTGCGGAAGTTATTTTCGAACCAGCGCAAGAAGGCATTCCCATCATGCTCCGCATCCTTGGGTTTCAAAATAATGGAGCACAAGGCGGGCGTTAAAGTCAGAGCCACGAAACCCGAAATAATCACCGACACGCAAACGGTGATGGCGAATTGACGGTAAAGTGCCCCTGCTACCCCGCCGAGGAAGGCGACGGGCAAGAACACCGAAACCAACACCAACACAATCGCCACGATGGCGCCCGAGACTTCGTGAACTGAAGCCACTGCGGCGTCGAAGGGCGTCATCCCCTTCTCGTGCATCAACCGTTCGACGTTCTCCAACATCACGATGGCGTCATCGACCACAATCCCGATCGCAATCACCATGGCGAAGAGCGTGAGTGTGTTCACCCCGAAACCAAAAATCCATAAGCCGGCAAAACTTCCAATCAGCGAGACGGGCACGGCAATCATCGGAATCAATGTCGCCCGCCAGCTGCCCAAGAAGAGGAAGACAACTAAGACGACGAGGATACCAGCTTCAAACAAGGTGTGTTCTACTTCATGGATTGAGGCACTGACGAAGAGCGTGGTGTCGAAAGGCACGGCGTAGTTCACGCCTGCAGGGAAACGCTTGGCCAATTCGGTCATCCGCTTTTTCACGGCATCAGCAACATCCAAGGCATTAGCTCCTGGCACCAAGAACACCCGGATACCCACGGCGTTCTTACCATCTAAGGTCGCTTGTTGCTCGTAACTTTGTGCCCCTAACTCAACCCGGGCAACATCCCGTAAACGCAACACCCCCGAAGGACCACCCGCGCGGATGATGATATTACCAAACTGCTCTGGGGTCACTAGGCGCGAAGGGGTGATAATGGGGAACGAGAACGCTTGGCCATCGGGTGTAGGTTCCTGACCTAATCGACCCGCGGCATACTGGTTATTCGTTTGCCGCACGGCTTCGGTGACATCGCCCGTGGTCACGCCTAAGCGGGCCATTTTGTCGGGCTCTAACCAGATACGCATCGAATAATCGCGGGCCCCAAAAACGCCGCAATCACCCACCCCTGGAACGCGTTTGAGTTCTTCTACAATGTAAACACTGGCGTAATTACTTAAGAAAACCGTATCCCGACTGCTATCTTCTGAAGTCACGGACAACGCCATCAAAATATCCGTCGAACGCTTCTTCACCACCACCCCGAGACGTAAAGCCTCCTGCGGTAAACGGGGTTCCGCAATCTTGACGCGATTGGTGAGATTAATCACGCACAAGTCAGGATCGGCACCTGGCTCAAAGGTCACGGTAATCGTGAGCAAACCGGTCGACGAAGCGGTGGAAGAGTAATAGAGGAGATTATCGGTACCGTTGATTTCTTCTTCAATCGGGGCCGCGACGGTGCGCATTAAGGTTTCGGCCGAAGCCCCTAAATACGTCACCGCAATAATCGCGGTCGGCGGCGCAATCTGCGGGTATTGAGCCACGGGTAAGACCCGCAAGGACATCAAGCCTGCAATGACTACGACCAACGAGAGAACCGTACCAAAAATAGGTCGGCGAATGAAGAAATCCCAAGACATGATAAGTCTTTTTAAAATTATTTGGTTGGAGTGAAGGCGTGAGGTACCACGGGAACGCCGGGTCGCACTTTTTGCAAATTATCGACCAACAAACGGTCGCCGTCTTTGATGCCCTGCAAAACAATCGCTTTATCACCTTGAATTTCGTCGATCTTGACGGGGCGAATGGCGGGGAGGTCTTTATCGTCTAAGACGTAAACAAAGCGACCTTGAGGCGATTGGAGTAAAGCCACTGCAGGAATCACGTAAGCTGCAGGTACCGTCACGCCCTGTACACGCACGCGCACATACTGACCTGGCACCAACGTCGCCTTGGGATTCGGAAACTCGGCCCGCATCTCGACCGTACCCATCTTAGCATCAACTTGGGCGGCGACGAAATTAACTTTGCCGACTAAGTCATAGGCCACGCCATCAGGCTTTAAAACTTGCACCTTGGCTTGATTGGCTTGGGCAGCTTTGCCCAAGAACAGCCGACTGAATTCTAATTCCGACAAATTAAACGTCACCCAGACTTGATCGCGACGGACCAAGGTCGTGAGCAGACCATCCGCACCAGGCGACACCAACGAACCTTCGGTATGAATAATCCGACCAGCATAGCCATCAATCGGTGAAGTGACTTCGCAGTACGATAAATCCAAGGCGGCTTGGGCAACTTTCGCGGCGGCCAACTGACGGGCGGCTTCGGTTGAAACAGCGAGCGACTGAGCGTCGCTGGATTCTTTTTCGCTCGTGGCCTTTTGCTTTAAGAGGGCCGCTTGACGCTGGGCCTCGGACTTGGCTTGCTGTGCCCGGGCTTCTTCCTGAGCCAAAGTCGCCTTCGCTTGAGCGAGGGCAATTTGGTAAGGGGCGGGGTCGATGCGAACCAAGAGGTCGCCCGCTTTAACGGCCGCACCTTCTTGGTAAAATTGCTTTAATAAGACGCCCGTCACCCGTGCCCGGATTTCAACTTCGCGGGTACCCTGCACTTTGGCGGTCAATTCAGAGATTTGGGGCACCTCCGAAGAGGCTACTTTGACAAAGCCCACCGGCACCGGGGGCATCTTAGGAGCCTCGGCAGGCTTACAGGCCTGACCTAAAATCATAAAGCTCAGAGCGAGAAGCGTCTCGACAGGGCGACTTTTACATACAGTCATGTATGTAAATCTAGTTACTCCACGATGGCTCGCAAGACGAAAGCAGAAGCTGCCCTCACCCGGCAAAAAATTGTCCAATGCGCCCGACAGGTTTTTAGCCAAGCGGGAGTATCTAATACGTCCATGGAGGACATCGCCCGGAAGGCTAAGGTCACTCGTGGGGCGGTCTACTGGCATTTTCGTAATAAGAGCGACCTCTTTATGGCGGTACGAGCCGACACGGGGTCTTTGTTACAATTAAGTCACCCCACGGAAAAATCCCCCTTACGGCGCCTCGAACTGAGTCTGCAAAACGCCCTGCAAAGACTCACCGGTGAAAGCGGCACCCAGGAAACCTATCAAGTGATACTCTGGAAATGTGAATTCGTAGGCGAGTTTAGCCCCGTGCGCGACGACCTCATGCTGGGCGGCGAAAACTTTGTACAAGAGGTAGCCAAACTCTACCGCACCGCCCAACAAGAAGGGCAAATTGATCCCGCGGTAGACACTCTCCTCCTTGCCCGTGAGACGTTTTGTTTCTTTGTAGGGCTGCTTAAATTATGGTTAGCAGACACGGCGGCACAGTCGTTTCGACCGCAGGCGAGCCCATTAATCACGCAATACCTACAACAGAAACAGGCATGGGGTAAACACGCATTGACCGTGTCGCGCCAAAAGCCTAAATCAAACTCGTGAGGATTTACCCCGCTGCCCTCCTATTACTTTGCGCCCTATACAGTGGTCGCATAGGCGCAGCCGAGGGCGACCCCTCGCCGCCTCAGACCCTACCCATCATTTACGATCAGCCAGGGGGCAAGTTTATCCTCCGTGTCGATAACCGACGTTATCAATTGCCGAATGAAAACAAGGAAGCCGTGGCCCGTTTCATTGCCGATGCCAATTACGTGCACACCAAAAATCTTTTTGATGCGCTCAAACGGGCCCTGATTGATAAGAACAAAGCCGACGAGTCGATCAAACGTGCCGACGCGGCAGCGAATCGCGAAAACACCAAAGTCGAACGCTTACACCAAACGATTGAATCCCTTCGTGCTCAATCCGTCGCCGTACGCACTAGTCCCTATGTCGACCTGCAAACCCTCACGCGCATCGACAACGAAATCGTCAACGCCACCAACCAACTTCACTACGCCGAAGAGCAAGCGGATAAGGCCAAAGATAAAGCGGTAGAAGTGCGTAAAGCGGCCGAACCAGCCCAACAAGCGGCGCAAAAAGCCCAAGACGATTACGCCGTGGCTTTAAAGCAATACGAGAAAACGCTCGCCGATTTAAAAGCCCTCGCCATCGCCACGGGCACGGCACTCTGAGGTTATTTATTAGGTCTAAAACTCTAGTATTTATTGGGTGAAAATACCTATTCAGAGTACCTAAGGTTGACCCCTTAGAATAACCTACGGAGGTAGTAGTATGACTCGCACCTTGTGGCTCGTTTGCTTCGCCGCCGTGAGCTTAACCGCTCAAGCCAACCCCAACCTCTCGGAGGCTTACCAACATTTTAACCAAGCGAAAAACTACCTGCTTTCGCCGCAAGCACCCCAAATCTCGCAAGGGCTTAAAGAACTAAAACTAGCCGCCGAAGCTGGCTTGGCTGAAGCACGTTTACTTTACTTTCACCTCACCGATGGGACGCAGCCGTTGGAGCGCCGTCCTCGAGTCGCTTACTACTGGATCCGAGAGTTAGCCGAAAATGGCAATGCGAGTGCCCAATACTTTCAGGGACGTGAATACTTGCTAGGTAAAAGCGTCAAAGCCGATGAGGTGGAAGCTGCCGTGTGGTTCAGCCTCGCCGCCAAACAAAACCATCAAGATGCGCTAAAGGAACTAAAGTCGGTGCAAACTAAATGGACCGAGAAAGATTTTACGGAGCTGCAGGTGCGACTTAAGAAACACGACCGGCCTTAGCCCTTCGGGTACGAATGAGCACACCATGGTAGGCTAGCGACATCTCGAGGCTAAACTGCCCAAAAAAACCAAGCAGGTGTCAAAACCCCTCAATTGACTATTTTCCTTAACTAACCGTTGCCAGAAATCACCCTACCTCTAGGTCTTAAGCTATCTTGCCCCGACCTATGCAGTTCTCTCGCCTAAGTCTCGCCGCCCTGGGCGTATGCCTCGCCGCTACCTCTTTTGCCGAGGAGCGCGTCCAATTCAACCGCGACATCCGCCCCATTTTCTCCGACACCTGCTTTGCCTGCCACGGCCCCGACGAAAATAAAGTTAAGGGTAAGCTTCGCCTCGACTCGCTCGCAGCCGCCCAACGAGGCGGTAAATCGGGCGAGCCCGCAATCACGCCCGGACATCCCGAAAAAAGTTTGGCGATGAAGCGATTGCTGACGGCCGATGCCGATGATCATATGCCGCCGGCCGACTTCCATAAGGTGCTTTCGAAAGAACAAGTGGTCTTAGTGGAACGCTGGATCAAAGAAGGCGCTGAGTATCAAGGTCACTGGGCTTTCCAAACGCCCACCAAATCCGCCGTGCCGGCCATCCCTGCAGGGGGTAATGAAATCGATGGATTCCTCCAATCCAACTTGGTGGCTAAAGGCCTAAAACCCAATGGCGAAGCTCCCAAAACGACCCTACTCCGCCGCGCCGCACTCGACCTTACCGGACTCCCCCCATCCGATGCCGACCTGCAAGCGTTCCTGGCCGACACGTCCGCCGACGCTTGGTCCAAAGCCTTAGATCGGTTGTTAGCTTCGCCTCACTACGGTGAAAACATGGCCATGCAGTGGCTCGATTTCGCCCGCTATGCCGACTCCAACGGCTTCCAAAGCGACACGCAGCGCACGATGTGGCCCTACCGCGATTGGGTGATTAAAGCGTTCAACGAGAATAAGCCGTTTAATGTTTTCACCATAGAGCAATTGGCCGGAGATCTCTTACCCCAGCCCACCCGTGATCAAATCGTCGCCACTGCTTTCCACCGCAACCATCGCCTGAATGGCGAAGGAGGTCGCATCGTTGAAGAATGGTTCGCCGAAAATATTATCGATCGCATCGAGACCACGGGCTCAACGTGGATGGCGTTGACGATGAATTGCTGCCGGTGCCACGACCATAAATACGACCCCATCACGCAAAAGGAATTCTACCAACTGTTTGCTTACTTCAACTCCATCGATGAAAGCGGTGTGCTCGGTGAATTCGGAGGCACAGGCACGTCGCGACGCGGCGGCAACACTCCTCCCGTACTCCCCTTACCCACCGCAGAACAACAAAAACAAATCGACGCCACCGCCGCAGCCTTAGCCGCCGCCGAAGCCGCATTACAAGGAACTCCAGCCTCCCAACCCGAACTGTTCACCAAGTGGCTAGACCAACAGCGGGCCAACTTCGCCAAGGAAGGATCCATTTGGCAACCACTGCTTAGCGAAAAGGTTTTGTCGAACGAAGCCTCGACCTTCAAACATCAAGAGGATGGCTCTTGGTTAGTCTCGGGCAAAGCTCCGGTAAAAGAAACCTACACCGTCGAAGCGGCACTCTCCGCTGGATTACTCACCGCTCTACGACTCGATGTACAACCCGATGCCTCCTTGCCCAACCAAAGCCTTGGACGAGCCTACAATGGCAACTTCGTGCTCAGTGGCTTTGAAGTCCGCATGGTCACCGCGGATGGCCAATCGACCAAACTGCCGTTGTTAAAAGCTGAAGCAGACTTCGATCAACCCGGCTGGAGCATCGCCAAACTCGCACCCGCTGCCGACATGGCGAAGGGTAAGGCAAAAAAGGCTGAGGCTGGCATGACGGGCTGGGCCATTGGCGGTAATGTGGCCGAAAATCGCGTCGCACGTAAGGCCATCTTTACCATCACGCCCACGACCATCCCTGCAGGAGCCAAATTAGTCGTCATACTGCACCAAGAAGCGGTCTCAGGACATAGCATCGGGCGCTTCAAACTGAGTACGTCCTCTCAAGACCCTAAATTGCTTGCGCTCAAAACCAACCCCACCACGGAGGCGACGCTACGCTTGCTGACTAAGCCGGCCACGCAACTGACAGCCGCCGATCGCAAAGCCTTGGAAAAACTCTACGCTGAAAGTCCTGAAAATCCTCGTGCTCAAGCGATGGCTAAAGTGACGCAAGCAAAAGCCGCCCATGACAATGCCTTAGGGTCTCCAATTAACGTGATGGTGATGAAAGAAATCAGCCAACCACGTCAGGCCTATGTTCTCTTGCGCGGCGAATACGACAAGATTGGACCCAAGGTGGAACGCAAACTGCCAGCCGTCTTGCCTCCACTGCCTGCGGGCGAACCGAACAACCGACTCGGCCTAGCGCGCTGGTTAGTTAACGGTAAACACCCGCTCACGGCCCGCGTTTGGGTTAACCGTGCCTGGGAACGTTTCTTTGGCATTGGTTTAGTCAAAACTTCCGAGAACTTTGGCTCGCAAGCCGAATGGCCAAGCAACCCCGCCTTGCTCGACTGGCTCGCGGTAGAATTCGTCGATCGTAAGTGGAATATGAAATCGATGTATAAATTAATCATGTCGAGTGCGGCTTACCGTCGCAGTGCCGTGGTGACGGCTGAAATGCTCGAAAAAGACCCCGACAATCGCTTGCTAGCTCGCGGCCCCCGTTTCCGCCTGCCCGCCGAAGTCATCCGCGACCAAGCCCTTTGGGCCGCCGGTTTACTCGTCGATCAACAAGGTGGCCCCAGCGTCAAACCTTACATGCCCGAAGCTGTCTGGGACGAAACCAGCGTCTACGGCGACATGCGTAACTACAAAGCAGACACCGGGGAAGGCCTGTGGCGGCGTTCGCTCTACACGATTTGGAAACGCACCGCTGCCCCACCCACAATGCTACTCTTCGATTCCGCGGGCCGCGAAGTGTGCACCGTGAAACGTTCGCGTTCCAACACGCCGATGCAGGCACTCTCGCTGTTGAATGAAGTCACCTTCGTCGAAGCCGCCCGCAAACTTGCCGAACAAACGCTGCGGCAAAACGGTAACAACCGCGATAAGTTAAGTTGGATGTTCCGCAAGGTGCTACGTCGCGATGCCAGCGCCACGGAATTGGAAGTCTTGAGTAAAGGCTTAGAGCGACGCCTGACCACGTATGCCGCCGACCCTACCCTCGCGCCTAAACTGCTAGCCCAAGGCATGAGCCCACTTCCCTCCGACCTCGACCGTACCCAATTGGCGGTATGGACGACGACGGCCAATATTCTCTTCAACCTCGACGAAACCGTTACCCGCGAATGAACTGCAACGATCGCCAATTTCTCGGACTGGATGCGGCCACCCAGATGGCCTTATCCCGCCGAACTTTTATCAAAGGTTCAGCCGGTGGCATCGGCTTAGCCGCCTTGGGCTCGCTGATGGCTTCGCCCGCTTTGGCCAGCAACCCGGGTCTAGGTTTCCCCAATTTTAAACCTAAAGCGAAACGCATCATCTACCTCTTCCAATCGGGAGCTCCGTCGCAGATGGATCTCTTCGACCCCAAGCCCCAACTGGAAGCCATGCGCGGGAAAGATTTACCTGAATCAATCCGCAAAGGTCAGCGACTAACCACTATGACTTCGGGGCAGAAATCCTTCCCCGTTGCGCCCACGATTTTTAAATTTAAACAACATGGCCAATCGGGGGCTTGGTTCAGCGAACTCATCCCCCACATCGCCTCGAAGGCCGACGAATGGTGCGTCGTACGTGCCATGTACACCGAGGCGATTAACCACGACCCAGCGATCACGTTCATGCAAACGGGTAGTCAACTTGCGGGTCGCCCTAGCATCGGAGCTTGGTCTGCTTATGGTTTAGGGAGCGAAAATTCAGACCTGCCAGCCTACATCGTGATGACGTCGTTTGGTAGCGGCCGTCCCGACGATCAACCGCTCTACGACCGACTTTGGGGGGCAGGCTTCCTGCCTTCACGTCACCAAGGGGTAAAGCTACGGAATAAGGGTGAGCGCGTGCTCTACCTCAAAGACCCCGAAGGTATCCCGCGTGAAGTACGGCGCGAACAGCTCGATGAAATCGCTGCCCTCAACAACCAACACCATGGCGTCCTAGGTGATCCCGAGATTCAAACGCGCATCTCCCAATATGAAATGGCATTCCGCATGCAAACCAGTGTGCCGGATTTACTGGATCTCTCCAAAGAGCCTCAGCACGTGCTCGACCTCTATGGTCCCGATGTCAAACGACCAGGCTCGTATGCATCGAACTGCCTCTTAGCACGTCGACTCTGCGAACGCGATGTGCGCTTCGTGCAACTCTTCCACATGGGCTGGGATCACCACGGCGGCTTGCCCAAGGCCATCAAAGGACAGTGTAATGACACCGACCAAGCCACCGCTGGCTTGCTCACGGACTTGAAACAACGCGGCTTGCTCGACGACACCTTAGTCGTTTGGGGCGGCGAGTTTGGACGGACGACTTACTCTCAAGGCACGCTCACTGAAACGAATTACGGGCGCGACCACCATCCACGTTGCTTTACCGTTCTCATGGCTGGGGCGGGTGTTAATCGCGGCAAGACGTTTGGGGAAACGGACGATTTTAGTTACAACATCGTCAAAGATGGCGTCCACGTGCACGACCTCAACGCGACGATCCTGCACCTCATGGGCGTGGATCACACTCGACTTACGTACCGTTATCAAGGTCGTGACTTCCGTCTGACCGACATTCACGGCAACGTCATCAAGCCTCTGCTCGCGTAATCGGAATCAGGTAGGGACGAGGCTGCGTCCTCGTCCTTGCGTCAACTGGTACCTTTTAAAATCGAGCTACTAATAAGTCGGTCTTTGCCAACGGACGTGATGGTAATCACGTCCCTACCCAAGACATCGTCATCATTAGGATTGGGTAGGGATGGCATTACCATGCCATCCGCTCTCACTCACGTACAAGGAGGCTGTCGCAGCAGCCTCCCTACCTCAAATGGTAACCCGGACAGGATTCGAACCTGTATAAGTGATTTAGAAATCCACTGTTCTATCCGTTGAACTACCAGGTCATAAAATTTGACTACGATTAATTCTGCGTAGCCAATCAAGGGGATGTTGGAAGGCCATGCGGCCAAGCCTAGAGCTCCAGGCTCCTGTAAACAGTTAGGATCCATAAACAGTTCCAACAAAGACACAGGCGCGGGAATCGAACCCGCCTAACCGTGTTTCGGTAACACGTGAATTCTCCAGAATTCTACCTGCAAAATCATCACAGATGAGTTGCTTGTAAGCAACTAAGCACGTCTCATCGACACGCGTACGCCCAGCGCACGCACCTCAAGTTAGACTGTTAAAGAGCAAGATCCTTAAAGGATGGGAAAAACTCTAGGGCTCCGGAACGGAGCACCAACCAATGCGATTACAAAGTGCTACTGCCTAGCACGTTTTGTAATGATTAAAGTCTTCTTCGCATTAATTGAACGTCTGAAAAGCAATATGCTCACCGGATCGGCACCGTCAAGTCTTTATCTATAATAATTATATAATAATTATTTCCGCCTCCGCCCAAGAGACTGACGGCCTCACTCTCCGACGTTACACTCGTACCTCACCGACGCAACTTAGCGAGTTTTTCGCCAGCCGCTAAAAGCGTGGCTTCTTGTTTCGCAAAATGGAAACGAAGGTAACGATGCTCAGGCTCGCGAAAGAAAGAAGAGCCGGGCACACCGGCGACGCCGATTTCTTGCACCATCCACTGCGCGGCTTCGAGATCCGTTTTAAAACCAAGCGGTGAAATATCGAGCAAGGTGTAATAAGCTCCTTGAGGTTCAGTAAACTTCAGACCGGTCTTGGTCAGAATCGTGTTAAATAAATCACGCTTCGCCGTGTAACGCTGACGAAGATTTTGGTAATACCTATCCGGCAATTCCAGCCCCGCCACCGCCGCTTCTTGCAAAGGAGCGGCTGCTCCAACGGTTAAAAAGTCATGCACCTTGCGGGCTTGCGCAATCACTTGGGGGGCTGCCTGCACATAACCCAAGCGCCAACCGGTAATGGAATAAGTCTTAGAGAGCGAATTGCAGGTAATGGTGCGTTCAAAAGCCCCTGGCAGAGCTGCGAAATGCACGTGCTGCTGGGGTTCGTAAACGATGTGTTCATAAGGTTCATCCGTGATGACAAAAGTATCATACTGCTCCGCCCACTCGAGAATCTGCATCAATTCCTCGCGCGTGAAAACTTTACCACAAGGATTAGAAGGATTGCAAACGATGATGGCTTTGGGCTTTTGTGCAAAAGCTTTAGTGAGCTCCTCCGGATCAAATTTGAAATCTGGGGCGCGCAGGGAAACGTAGAGGGGGACGGCTCCCGACAAAATCGCGTCGGCCGCATAATTTTCATAAAACGGCGAGAAGACGATGACCTTGTCCCCGGGATTACAAGCCGTCATCATCGCCACCATCATGGCCTCGGTGCTGCCACAAGTGACCACAAGGTGTTGGTCTGGATCCAAGGTGAGCCCGGTGAAGCGATTGATTTTGGCGGCTAAGGCTTGGCGAAAACGAGGTGCACCCCATGTCACCGCATACTGGTGATTCGGCCCACGCGTCGCCCGTTCCAACGCCGCCAGCAATTCCTCTGGAGGCTCAAAATCTGGAAACCCCTGAGAAAGATTAATCGCCCCGTGTTGATTGGCTAAGCGCGTCATCCCCCTAATCACAGATTCCGTAAAACCAGTCAGGCGGTGTGCAGTTGAAGGCATCCCCCACCCTAAACTCCATTCTGCCCCCAACTCAAGATGCTAGGAACGGCCTTACTAGGTCGTGGACGGTCACCCCATAACGCCTGACGACAGCTTCAGCGCTGACCAAGCCTCCTAAGGCCCTTGACACCTCAGTACCTTAAACAGGCTATGAAGTTATGAAAGCCCTGCTCGCCTCACTCATCCTCAGCCTCAGTTTCCTGACTCATCTCCGTGCCGCCGAGGATCCTAAGATGATTGCCCTGCGCACCGCCGACGACGCCCGAGTGGCAGCCATGCTCCACCCCACCGCAGCCGCCCTCGATACTGTTCTTTCGCCCGACCTGCACTACGCCCACTCCAATGGCAAAGTCGACTCCAAGGCCTCCCTCACGACCTCACTCCTTAACGGCGAAGCTAAATATATAAGTTATAAATATTTCGAACGCACCTTCACCCTCCCCGCCCCCGAACTCGCCTTAATGACGGGACGCTTTGAAGTGCAAGCCGTGGTAGATGGCGTCTCGATGACGACGACGATTGGCTATCTCGCCGTTTGGCGGCTTGAAAACGGGCAATGGAAATTCCTCGCCTGGCAGTCCTGTAAAATCCCCCCTGCTAAATAAGTCAGGCCGACATCCTTTATAATCTGTAACCGGCAGGGACGACATCACTATGTCGTCCGCGCTCACCCACGAACAAGGAGGCTGTCGCGGCAGCCTCCCTACCCAAACATGATCTTATGGTAGGGACGAGGCTGCGTCCTCGTCCTTGGGTCGGCTGGTACCTTTTTAAATCGACTTACCAATAAGTCGGACTTTGCCAACGGACATGATGGCAATCACGTCCCTACCCAAGACACCGTCATCATCAGGATCGGGCAGGGATGGCATTGCCATGCCATCCGCTCTCACCAACGTATGTACGTCGGCAAATCGACATCATACGCACCCACGACAAGGTAGGGACGAGGCTGCGTCCTCGTCTTTTTATAAAAATGTCGTGCCCAAGACCGGACTCGAACCGGTAAGCCTTGCGGCGGCAGATTTTAAGTCTGATGTGTATACCATTCCACCACTTGGGCCGACAATTCGACACCGTGCGATGAAAGTTGTCCTTGGCAATACGGTAATGATTAACGGTAAAAATTGCCTGCGAAGCCTACTTTTGAGGCTTTACGTTGGTTTTTGATTCTACCAACCCTACCGACTTCTGAATAAGTCGCCTTGCCCCCAAGGGGTTTCCAAGTTTGCCTCATGTCTGCATGAGTCGCCTGACTGATACTTTCGCAAGCTGCCAAGCCGCAGGTCGCCCTGCCTTTGTGAGTTATGTCTGCGCTGGTGACCCCGATCTGGAAACTTCTAAGCAAATCCTGCTGAGCTTAGCCGAAGCTGGGGCCGATATCCTCGAAGTGGGTGTCCCCTTCTCCGACCCGCTGGCTGATGGCCTGACGAATCAATTGGCGGCCCAACGTGCCCTCGCCGCCGGGATGAATTTTGCCAAACTGCTCGACCTGCTGCGCACCGTGCGCGCGGGCACCGCTAAACCGCTCATCCTTTATTGTTATTATAACCTACTTTTTGCCCACGGGGTAGAAAAGTATTGTGCAGCGGTCAAAGAAGCGGGAGCCGATGGGCTACTCGTCCTCGACTGCCCTCCCGAAGAGGCAGCGGAATTGCTAGTAGCTTCGAAAAAGCACGAGCTAGCCAATATCTTTATCATCGCGCCCACGACTCCACCCGCACGCATCGCCCTCATCACGCAACACGCATCGGGTTTCATTTATTACGTCTCCCGCGAAGGGGTCACCGGCGAGCGTTCCGAGTTAGCACAAAACCTGGCCGCGTCGGTTCAGGCGATTAAGCAACATACCAAACTTCCAGTGTGCGTCGGCTTCGGTGTCTCCACGGCAGCCCACGTCAAAGCCATCGCCCAAGTCGCCGAAGGCGTGGTGGTCGGCAGTGCCCTCGTCAACGTGATCGCCGCCAACCAAAAGACGCCCCAAGCAATCCCGGCCGCAGTAGGTGCCAAGGTGCGCGAATTACTGAGTAAATAATTTCCTCAGGGAATGCGGCTCAGGGGGTCAGCCACCCCTTATTTTATGGCTAAAAGCGATTAATTAGGCTTATAATGAGCCTGTCCTTCCTAGGTCAGGCCTTTGGTCTAGCGTTAATGAATTGCCAAAGGGACCATCTTACTCACTTTTCCGCTGGTCCTAACTTCGTTAGGGCCACCGGAATCAAACCGCATGGCTCTACAAGATACTTGGACTAAAAAAGACCTCACAGGCATCGCCGACCTCACGCGAGCGGAAATCGAGTTCCTTTTTACGCAAGCCGATGGATTCCTGCCCGCCCTCGCCCCGGGCAAGGGCCTGGATTTAATGCGCGGCCGGACCGTGGTGAACCTCTTCCTGGAACCGAGCACCCGCACGCGCACGGCTTTTGAGATTTCGGCCAAAAAACTAGGTGCCGAAGTGGTTTCGATCAACACCACGGCCTCTTCTCTGGTCAAAGGCGAAACCCTCCGCGACACGGCCGAAAACATCCGCGCCATGGGCGTCGATGCGATCGTGATGCGTCACTCCTCCGCCGGGGCAGCTCGCTACCTCGGGAAGGCACTGGATATTTCAGTGATTAATGCAGGCGATGGTGCCCACGAACACCCCACTCAAGCACTCCTCGATGCGTTCACACTGCGGAAACATTTCGGGAAACTCCAAGGACTGAAAGTCACCATCCTCGGCGACATCCTATTCAGCCGGGTCGCACGCTCCAACATCCTCTGTCTTTCAAAGCTAGGCGCCGAAGTCACCCTCGCGGGTCCCGCCACCTTAGTGCCCGCCGCTCTACAAGAAGCCTTCCCGCAAGTACGCATCATCCATGACCTCAAAGAGGCCCTCACGGATTGCGATGCGGTGATGTTACTGCGCATTCAACACGAGCGTCAAACGACCACCCACTTCCCTTCCCTGGCGGAATACACTTCGCAATTCGGACTCAATGCCGAACGCGCTGCATGGCTCAAACCCAACACCATCGTGATGCACCCCGGCCCTATTAACCGAGGCGTTGAAGTTGAAAGCGAAGTCGCCGACGGCCCGCGCTCGGTCATTTTAGAACAAGTACACAACGGCGTGGCCGTGCGCATGGCCGTTCTCCACCTTTGCACCCGAGCCATTAGCCGATGAACCCTCACGACCCTTCTCCCCTCTGGCTGCACGGCGCCCGCGTCATCGACCCTGCGACGGGACGCGACGAACCAAACAGCGACGTCTTCATTCGCGATGGGGTGTTCGTGGAAAAGTTAACCGCTGAAGAACAAACGCGGGCCCGAAAAATAAACGCCACGGGTCTCGTAGCTTTTCCAGGCTTGATCGATTTAAATTGTCGCTTGGGAGAACCAGGTCAGTCCGCCCGCGAAACCATCCTCACCGGAACTTTAGCCGCAGCCGCAGGTGGTTTTACGACGGTGGTGACAATGCCAGATTGCAAGCCAGCCCTCGACAACGTGGGAACCCTGCAATTGCTGCGCGAAATCTGCGCTCGCGATGCTCGCGTCCGCGTCTTGCCGACGGGGACTTTAACGAAGGGCCACGAAGGCAAAGCACTTGCCCCCTTAGGCTCGATGAAAAAAGCCGGCGTCGTAGCCGTCACCGACACGACCTCTGGCGTGCAAAATAACGAGATCATGCGCCGCGCTTTAGAATACGCGGCGATGTTTAACTTAGTCGTTCTCGACCATTGCCAAGACAGCAGCATGACCGAAGGAGCCCAAATGCACGAAGGGGCTTGGTCGCTCCGCTTAGGTCTCCGCGGCTCACCTCGTGCGGCCGAGGAAATCGTGGCCTCGAGTGATTGCGTCCTTGCGGAATTAACGAAAGCTCGGATTCACCTCCAACACTTATCCTCGGGGAACACGGCCGATATCGTGCGACGGGCCAAATCCCGCGGCTCGAAATTAACCTGCGAAGTTTCAGCCCTACACTTGCTCTTGAATGATGGGGCTTTGGAAAACTACGACACGCGGTTGAAATTAAACCCGCCCTTACGCGAAGAAAGCGATCGCCAGAAACTAATCACCGCCGTGGTCGATGGAACCATCGATGCGATTTGCTCCGACCACTCTCCTTGCACGGCTACCGAGAAGGATTGTGAGTTCGACTTAGCCCCCTTTGGGGCCGCGAGTTTAGAAACCACCTTTGCCGCTGCCTACGAAACGTTGGTTTTAAGTGGCAAGGCTGACCTGCCTTTACTCGTCGCGCGTTTCACGACCGGCCCAGCCCGCGTCCTCAACCTGCCGTACGGCACCTTAAAAGCCGGTGCTTCGGGCGACGTGGTACTCTTCAACCCGCAAACTTCTTGGACGGTTACCCCGGCAACCCTGTTCTCCAAGTCAGGCAACAATCCGTTAAACGGGCGCACGTTCCAAGGTCGCATCCAGCAATCGTTCGTCGGCGGCCAACAGGTCTTCTCTGTAAGCTAAAATGCTGCCCCTCCTCGCTTCGATTCTTGCCGATGGCACCGACCACGTAGGTGCTTTAAACCTCTTCGGCTGGGGCGATTGGTTGTTCGTAGTCTGGAGTTTACTGCTCTTTATCGCAGGTATCTGGGCCCTAAATCAGGGCTATGGACAACCGGGCGAAGACCAACCTTATCACGGCGGACTACACGGCTGGGGGGCTTCCGTCTGGGGTGCCGGTTCGGTGATCTTTTTATTTTTCGGCACGGTTTATTTAGTCGCGGGCTTACTCACGGGACTGGCCACGAAATTCCAATTAATCGGGAATAACTTTGGCGATCGCATGCTGCCGCAATTTGCCGGGCAAATCGCCGGAGCCGTAGTCTACGTGGTGGCCAGTTTCACCTTTAAAGGTGCAGTGCATTGGGGGCCGTCCTTAGTGGGCGAAACCCAACACACGTCGGTCGCTAAAGACATTCAGGCCGCAGCGAAATCCTTTAAGGGTCGTCATGTGCTGTATGCTTTCTTGGCCGCGGCGACACTGCTCGTCATCGCCACTTTACTCACTCAACTTTTTATCAAGTTCTGCTCCCTGCAAGGCACCACCTTACCCGACGAGCCGCAAGTGCTAGTTGAAGAAATTCTAAACTGGGAAGGCCCACGTTATAAATTAATCTTCGTGTTCCTCGCCTTAGGCGTCGGCGCACCCTTGGTCGAAGAACTGGCCTTTCGTGGCACGTTATACCCATCGCTCAAAACTTGGATGCCTCGCGGGTATGCGGTGATTATCACGGGGCTAATTTTTGCCATCATCCACGGCTCTTTAAGCGCGCTCTTCCCGCTCTTCGTTTTTGGTTCGTTCCTCTGCCTCGTTCGCGATCGTTACGGCTTGTTCACGAGCATGGGCATCCACGCCTTGCTCAACGCCCACACGTTCTTCTGGTTACTCGTCGCCCCCGAAGCTTCTTCGCATTTCTAAGATGGGCGCCCTCACCACTCAGCCTGCGGACTCCATCGCTGCGTGGGATGAAGAAGAAATCATCCGACGCGTCGTGCAAAACCTCTCCGATGCGGCTCCGGCTTTTCCCGAAGGACCAGGTGGAGATTGTGCTCACCTGCCCAACACCGAGACCGCAGGCTGGCGCATCAGCACGGTCGACTCGGTGATTTTGGGGCGACACTTCGACGCGGCCTGCAGCGGTTACCTCGCGGGAATCAAACTCGTGAATCGCAACCTCTCCGACCTCGCCGCCGCGGGAGCGACCCCGTCCGATGGCCTACTGTCGTTAGTCATGGGCGGCGAAATCAGCCAAGCTTGGCTGCTCGATTTTGCCCATGGCGTAGGCCGTGCCGCCAAAGCTGCGGGTTTAAAAGTCGTCGGGGGCGATGTCGCCCAAGGGCCAGCCCAAAGTTTTATGGCGACGCTAGCCGTGCAAGGTTTTGCCCAACGGGTACTGACTCGTCGACAGGCTCAAAGCGGCGACGTGGTCTTTGTCACGGGCCAACTCGGGGGCTCGCGCTACGGGCATCACCTGACCTTCACGCCCCGTCTAGCCGAAGGGGCTTGGCTTGGTTCCCAAAGCGAGGTGACGGCCTGTACCGACATCTCGGATGGCTTCTCCAAAGACCTAACCAACCTCATGGGCCCGCAACTGAACCTCGTCCTCGACGAACGAATGCTACCTGTAAGCGAGGCCGCGATGGCACTGTCTAAAGCGGACGGCATACCTGCCCTAGAGCATGCCTTACAAGACGGGGAAGACTATGAACTCCTTTGGACCGCCCACCCCTCCCGGGCTGATTGGATAGCCAGCCAATTCCGCCTGAAATTTCCGCAAACAACGCTCACCTGCCTCGGCACCTTGCAAGTAGGCACGGGCCAAATCATCTCCCAAGCAACGGGAAAAACCTTAGGCAAAAAAGGGTTTAAGCACTTCGGCTAAAGGCGGAACTGCCGGATCACCACAAAGAGCGCAAAAATCAGGGCACAGCCCGCAAACGTCACCGTGGTGGTTTCGTAGGTATTGAGCAGACGCAACACCTCGTCGAGTAGTTTCAAGCAATCTTTCGTTTCGACTTCAGCTTTATCAAAGACATTGCGCATTTTATAATTCGCCTCTTCGACTTGTTTATTATCGGACTTCGCCCCTTCGTCGGTGATAATCACCACAGCGGTGTCCAAAGACCGCATCGCCGTCTTATAAGCGGCCACGGAACCCTGAATCTCCTGAGTTGCGGCGCGGACCTTTTGGGTCGTCTCTCTTAAATCATGACTAAACCAAAGCCCCGCCAACGACACCATTAACGTCACCACCGTCATCCCCACAATCCCCACCTCGGCTTGGACAAGTCCGCGCCGGGGGCGAGCAACAGGTGAACGGGTTTTTGACATAGGCGTTAATCTTAGGCGATTCAGGGGTGGAGCGAAATGCTAAATCAAGCACCGGCGGCTTTCTTGCGTTGGGCTAATTTACGACGCACGCGTATGCGGCGACGCCACCGACCGAGGCCCAACTTCTCTTTCATGGTTTGCGTTAACCAATCGACAATTTCCGGGGCTAACGCACCCGCTAAGCCTTGAATGATTGCTTTGTTAATCGCCGAAAGCTCCCACTGAAAAGTCACAAAAAAAGCAATGATGGCAAAAATGGCCGCGGCCATGACATGTTTAAAGGAGCGACTCCAACTCGTGATCGAAGCATCATCAATCAGCAGACGACCAACCATCGCCGCAGCGCCGATTAACGACACCACCCAGCCTCCGTTTTTAAAAGCCAGTAACGTGAGGTGAAACGTGTCCACCGCTGCGGGCTGAGCCATCATCGGCTGCAAGACTGTAGTCGCGACGAGCATCCGCTTAGAAACGTTCCTCCTCTCGCTTAGGTGCCTGACCTAAAAACTCCAAGACATGGAAAAAACTTTTTACCATGCAGTGGGGGGACGGGGGAAATTAAACTCGGTCTACAGACAGAGACAACCCTCAAAGCGACTGACGTCGGGCGGGACGACCCTCATCCACTTCGATGTAATCAAAGATGGTGTCCACCCCAGCCTCTGGCGTTAGCCCGTTTTCTTTCAGGCGACGTTGCAGGACTTCATTGGACTCATCGCGCCAACCACGCTTGGTCATAAAACCATTCCAAATTTCGATATCATTTTGCGAGACCACCCGGCCGTGCTGCTGGGCCCACGCCCAAACCTGCTCATCCGTCGCTTGCGGGTTAGCTCGGACCCAATCGGCCAAAGCGGGGTAGACCACGCCGAGGTACTGACAGCAACGATCGTCAAAGGCTTTACCCAGATTATTGATAAAATCAGGGTGCAATTTACCCGCCGCATGGAGGCGAATTTTATCCACCATCCGGGGGAAATAGACAAAGCCAGCCACCGTGACATAGGGGCTACGTAGACCAGGAACGATAGGCATCCCCTGATAAAAAGGCCAAAACAGGGCCAGGACAAGACTAGAGGCTTTGGTGCTTATCCCTCTTGCCCTCTTAAAGTTGGTTCTATTAGAAAATCGTATGCGCCCCACCCTCTGGATTTGCTCCCTGCTCACCCTGGCCGTGTTTGCAGCCGATGCCCCGAAGACCACGAAGCCAGCCAGCAAGCCCCTCGCCGAGCAGCCCTTGCGCATGGAGAAGGACATCCAGGCTTTCGAAGCCAAGGATAAGGCCAATCCTCCGCCCCAACACGCCCTCTTGCTCAGTGGCGCCAGTACCCTCCGGATGTGGAAAGGTGCAGCCGAGGCCTTTAGTCCCTACCCCGTGATCAACCGCGGCTTTGGTGGTTCCTACACCACCGAAGTGCTCGGCTACATGGATCGCATTACTTTGCCCTATCACCCCCGCGTTGTATTGTTTCACTGCGGTGGCAACGACGTCAATAATGCAGGCGACCCACCCTCGGCTCCGCTCGGTCGGATTCGTGAATACGTGAAGCGCTTGCGCAAAGAAAACCCTGACACGGCGGTCGTCTTCATGGCCACCACGCGTGCCCCTTCGCGTCGCAACAAATGGGCTGAACTGGATCAGTTTAACGAAGGACTCGCCGCTTACTGCAAAGAGGAGAAAAATGTTTGGTTTGTGGACATCAACACCGCCCTCAACGAAGCCAACGGCGAAGGCAAAAAGGACCATTACCTCAAGGACAACTTGCACCCCAGCGAATTAGGCTATCAAGCGATTACCAAGGTAGTCCGTCCCGCAGTAGATGAAGCTTGGAAGGCTACCGCAGCCGCCTTTGAAAAGCCGGCTGCTAAATAAATTTAAAATAATGTCGGTTTGATTTGTGCCTTTGTCCGAGGGCACTTACCTAGGCGACATTCATGCCAGAGAGTTCTTCATCCGACGCAGCCGCATCAGCAGTCCCTTCCTCCCGCTTCCCCAACGGTCCCTTCGTACGCTACATGATTGGCGAGGGGATTTCCATGACGGGCACCTGGATGCAAGCCATGGCGATGGGCTGGGTGATGGCAGGTCTAACCCAAAGCGGTTTTCTCTTAGCGATGGTTAATTTTGCGAGCGGCCTGCCGATGCTGATTTTATTCCGTATCGGAGGGATGTACGCGGATAAATATGATAAGCGCATCATCCTGCAAATTTGCCAAGTCGCTCAGATCTGCTTCGCCCTTTTGCTGGGCACGCTTATCGCCCTCCACAGCCTTACGATTTGGCACATCATTCTAACGTCGGTACTTTTAGGGATTTCTAATTCTTTCGAAATGCCCGCCGCATCGGCCATCGTACCCGAACTGGTCAGCAAAGAAAACGTTGGTCGGGCTATCGCCGCCGATCGGGCGGTCTTCCATGGTACGCGCTTAGTCGGTCCAGCAGTGGCTGGCTATTTAGTCGGGTCCTTCGGCGCCGAATGGGCCTTCTACTTAAATGCCCTCTCCTTTGTAGCACTGATTATCGCTCTAGCAACCTTACCCCCTCGCCCACTGGGCACGCCCGAGCAAGAAGAGAAACGCCAAGGCGGCATGAGTGCTGGGTTTGAACACCTTCGTCGCGATCCTGCCAGTATGTCGATGGTTACGCTGCTGGCGACCAATACGCTCTTTGTTTTTCCGGTGATGATTGTACTGTTGCCCCTCTACGGCCAACACACCCTACAAGTCACGCCGCAACAAATGGGTGGGCTGATGTTAGCTTCAGGCATTGGTTCCGTCACCGGATCGCTCTCGATGATTTTTTACCCGCGCGATTTTCGACGCTTCGTCTTCCCCTTCGCCGTGGCCCTGATTTGTGCCGCGCTCGTCAGCCTGAGCTATGCTGATAAATTCTTCTGGGCCGCAGGATCGCTCACTGGTCTGGCCCTCGGGGTTTCCACTTTGGTTGGTCTAGCCAACACCGTGGTTCAAGAACGCTCGCCAGCAGAAATCCGCGGACGGGTCTCGGCCATCGCTGGCCTCAGCTTCTTCGGCTTCTTGCCCTTTGCTGGCCTTATGATGGGCTGGATGGCAGACCACTTTGGCATTCGCCAAGTACTGTTCAGTTCCGCCCTCTGCTATGCCGTCATTGGAGCCCTAGTCTTAATTTGGGGCCGACGTGGCTTAACTGGTGCTAACGAAATCGTGCCGACGGCCTAATTAGGCTCTCTGACCAGTGGTGCTTCCGTTGGGACTCGAACCCAAATCGCCGGCTTCGGAGGCCAGAATTCTATCCATTGAACTACGAAAGCGTGCTTCCACCAAGGCAAGGCACCAAGGTGGAGTCAATCCCTTCCCCTCGACTTACCTATTTAACTGCGGAATTCTTAGAGGTTTCCTTTTTCTCACTGCCCTTTGTAGCCGGGTTTTTAGCCCCTGGCATCGGTAAAGGAGCCACCGGCTCCATGTGATCCGGCACGGCCATCACGCGAGGCACCACACGGGTTTCGTCGGGCACCACAAAGAGTAAGTGACGTTGATTGGGTTCCTTGACCCAATTCGAACGCATGAGCGGGACATTATCGGTTTCACCATTCAAAGGCGAAACATCCACCACGACGGGGAAAACTTCCCCCATTCGACCAGAAGGTATCATGATGAGCGACTGACGGGGCTCGACGACACCTTGGGCGGTGCCCAACTTCGCATGCACGGTACGGTTGCTTAAGTTAAACCATACAACGGCCCCATCAGGAGCCCGACCGCGCGAAAACTCGACGGGGAGCATGCGGAACGCTAGGTACCCCTTCTGCCCATTCGGCAAGAGGATGACCAACACTTCCGTCATCGTATCTGGAATATCAATAAAGGGGGCATCCGCGGGGAGCGGCTCCGCTTTGGTCGGGGCTTTTTCAGCCACAAACACCCGCACCGGACCCGCGGGCAAACCAAAGCGCTTCGAAGAAATCGAGAGTCGGGGCAAATCGATCTCCTTCACTTCCTTGCCCGCAACGAGAAAAAGCGAATTCGGGCAATCCTCTGGCGCCTGAATAAATAATAAGCGCAACGAACGGCCCGGGGCCTCATCGGCGGCTTGAAGTACCAGACTTAGACAAGCTAAGCCCATAGTCAGAAAACGCATCATAAGTCTTGTTGATTCAACCAGCGGAAAGAAACCATCTTAAAACGGCGACCGAGAACAACGTTCACCTCGTGCAACGTGCCATTGCTCGTGGGAGCAATATCCCCCAGCGGGGCTTCGTGTGGCGGCACCGAGGAATCAACGTAATCAGGAATGCGCTGGAACACTGCCTCACACCAAACCTTAACCGAGCCACCGCCTGTCACGGGCGACGAGCCCATGGCACGCACCGTGAAGGTTTCATCGCGCACGGAAATCACCGGAGCCAAGCGGCTCAGCACTTCGGTCTGACGCGGCCATCCCGGGAAACCGAAAGTTGAATAACCTACGGCTGCTTGAGGATTCGTAAAATCACCTTTTGAAGCTAGTGAGGAACTGGTCCAATCTCCCAACGGTAAAGTCTGCTCTAGGCCACCAAAGTCGCCGACCTTGGTCGTAGGCTTACCAACATTGGTCGCTTGCACGGATAGGCTAGCACTCGGACCCATATTTTCGAGGGCTTTAATCGCCGTAGCCACCACCCCACTCAAACAAGGATCCAAGGGATTGCTGGGCTGAGGCAATGCCAGTTGGCGATTGATAAACTCGGAAAGGGAAAGGAACGGACCACGGAGTTTGATTTGCTGCACAATCTGCGTCGCCAACAAATCAAGTTGAGCATCGGTCATCGCCGAAAAACCGCACGCCGCTCCAGAAGTCCCGTCAGTCGTAACCGCACCTTCGCCACCCACCGCCATGCGCGATAAGGCATTAGATGCACTGACGGTAGTGGTCGAACTATTGCCAGGCTTGAGGTACGGTACTTGTGTCGTACGGAGATTACTCAACAGAGCCCGCCAAGCAGGAATCGAAGTACTGTTGACGTTAAACTGCCCCACCACCCGCAAAGCTTCGGCAATGCGTAAGTAGGCCAAGGGTTGAGGCGGGCCCATCGTGTACGGACCTTGGCCCGTGACCGTGATATCAAAATTACTCGCGTAAGAAGAAGGTTGATAACAAGCGTTAGGCAACGGTGCAGCCGAAGTCGCAAACGCCGTCCAGGTTTTCTGGAGACTGGTCATCACGGCGGGGTTCCACACGAACTCCGCCCCAGCTGAAGGACGCAAGGAAGCCCAGTCACTCGGTTGGGGAGCCAATGATGAACAGAACCAATCATCAAAGAAGACGTGATTTAAACAGTAGCTGTCGTCGTGCTGTAAGAAAGCCATGTGCAACTCATCGCGACTGCGCAACGCCCCGGTCATATCAATCCAGCGACCTACGGCATCATCAGGCGGCAAAATCGGCGAGGCTTCTGAATTGCCAATTAAATTATATTGGAAAGGTGGCGCTGGATTGGTAGCCCGCACATCACAACCTTGCAGGTCGAAAATGGACTGAATCGGCTTAATCGGCAGCTCGGCCACCGACGCGTATTCAATCCCGGAAGTCGGATCTAAGCCTGTTAGAATAAAACCGCCGTACCCCGTCGAGGCATCCGACTGCGGGCCATTCAAATCACCCCAACCAGTCATCGGCGAAAAATATAAGTCGTACGGCGCATTAACAGGGTTCACCGCACCCGAGTATTGGATTCCCGTATTAGCCGAAGAATAGAAAGAAGGACCCGAAGTCGCGCCAATCTGCCCCGACATGCTCAACGTCGAAGTATCGGCATAATTCGAGGAAGCATAGGGGTAAGCGGTTAATACTTCGGCCGACTTCCATCCCAACTCAGTGTAGGTCGTGAAGGGCGATGACATCAAGAAGCCCTTAGATACGGTGCGAATCCCATTCCGACTGGCAAATTGCGAGACGCCGTCATTCGACAAACGAAGGCCAAAGGTAAACGTCGCAAACGGACGAGGATTCACCGCGGCATCGGCTAAAGTTTGGTCAAAGGGCGAAGGGTAATCAGCCCCATAGAGTTGGTCATACTGTGCCGTCGTCATACCGACGAAACTGAAACGCACGGGAGAATATTGATAATTAAATGGATAGTAATCGTAGTAAATCCCGTCACGCGCCATCCCAGCGTTATCAATATTCTTCACCATGCTGTACTGTAATACCGAAGTCGCATTGGCCGTCGTAATGGGCAGCGGCATCGCCCAACCCGAACGTCCACTGGCAATATACCCTGGGGTTAAATTATAAGTCGCCGCAGCGGCTCCTTGGGCGATGGGATAGGTCGTGCCATCATTCATCGCAAAGACGCGCGTTTGCCCTGGAGCTAACGAAATCGTGCCGGTGCCACCGACTTGTAAATTCACTCCGCCCGTAAAGTAATTCGCTACCGGCTGCAGCAAAGTGAACGCCCCACTCTTCTCGCGACAGTTAATATAAATCGGCAAGGACTGCCACTTCACATACACCCGGAAACTCGGAATGGTGAGTTGCACATTAAACGGATTCCACACGGTCACCACGGGCTGAGCAATAAAGCCTGGAGTCGTGCCCGTCGCCGTGGTGGCAAAGACATACTGAATCCGAGCAATCAGGGGGTGACGGTGAATGCGGTCGTAATAACAATATAGGTTGCCGCCGTTAGTAATAGCCGGAGGACGTGGAGGGTCCATGGAGGGCACCGTCGTCAACGTGGGATCAGGATTCACCACGTATTTGCGATAGTGCAGAGCGTAGTCGGTTACATAAGCCCAACTACGAATGGGCGGAAAACTCGATAACCAACTATAGCCCCCAAAAACAGTACCTCCATCATTAGCCACCCCCGCTGAGGTACCCCCGAGGGAGCCATAATCCGACCACCAATAAAGCAAAGCATGCCGACGGCGATTACCAACGCCACTAGGTTGCAAGCTGTCGGGCAGAGGACGCTGGAAGGTTAAATCGTAAGCCGGTAGCGGCGACGTGCGCGTCACGGTAGCGGGCTTTAAACGGAATAAGGGCAATTGCGCTAAACCAGACGGGTCTAAGGACACGCCGTAATCCCAAGTCTCCGTTAAAAGCGACAAGTCCTTACGCAGACCACCCGTCGCCGTGTTCGTTAATAAACCTTCACTGTATAAACTAACATCAAAATACCCTGCCTTACTCAAAGAAGCTGGTAACGCATTCTTCAAAGCCGTCGTCAAACGGGCCGGATTAGCAGCGGCAGGAACAAAAGAAATCGACGGCACACTCAGTGGCTGATCCACCGGCATGGGATAAGCACTCGCCAGTAAAGCCGGGTAACCAATGGATTCTAAATCGGAGACGCCAAACGTCCTTTGGCGATTAGCCCAATCTAAATTCGTGCCCGTCGTACTTGGCGCGACGTTTGGAATGTTTAAACGCACTTTCTGATTCTCACCCCCAACCCACCAAGCAAAGAATCCCTGCGAACCATCTGTAGTTGCGGCGGCGGGCTGACCATCGACAAACGAAAGAGGCGTCGTGTTAATTTGGCGCGTGGCCACGCTATCCGTCGCCGCCCCCAACAAAGGGACCGTCTGCGTCGAGGGTATAACTAAAGGCGGAGTGGGCGGCTTCGTCGCACTGGTGGAAACTAAAATATTATTAGCCGTGCCATAGCCCCACTGACTCGAAATCATCCAACCCAAAAAACGACCCGTCGCTGGCGAAGCCGTACTATACTGTTTCGTCTTGGAGGAATAATCCGGCTTCTGCGGACGACCCGCATAGCGGCTCCCCGCCCGAATGTCGTGATCATTCCCTTCCCAACTCCGCCACACGCCCATGACTTGATACTGAAACGGATCGGCGCCCGGTGAAGTGAGGGAGGAAATGGAGGAGTCGGCAAAAATCGTCGCCGAGGCCGAAATGCGCGTGTCAGGACCTAAACGTTGCTGCAATGCCGCCTTGGCCAAACGCATGGACGATAAAGCGTTGATCCGGGCCATAATCTCCGCCTGCTTCACGGTCGCCAACGAGGCTTCTACTTTAAGAAACGACGCTAAAACGACCACCATCATCAGCATCATCGACATGATGACTAACGACAACACGAGAGAGAACCCACGACGGTTCGGGGGGCTTACATGAGTTGGGGATGGACTTGGGGTAGTCACGGTTTGTTGGTCCAGCAGAGTGTAACTTTCGGGGGGTGTTTACAACAACATCAAAATAACCCACAACACCCCCATAATGGCACACAAACACCACCCGAAGGACGGCCTTACTTAGCCTTCATCCACTCGTCGGCAAAAGTCAGGTAATGCTCCCAATCCTCTACCGTGACATCGTGCTTCCCGGGACGCATATGGTAACCAATCGACTTACCCACGGCTTGGCCGACGGGCGGAAACTCCGCTCCGCCTAAGCCAGGCTGACCTAGTAAACGGAAAACGGGGTCTGCATAATACGCCCCCAAATACTCGCCTTTGGGGTCCGACCAACGGTCCCCCTCGGCACTCGCCACATATAAAGGACGCGGGGCAACGAGAGCGAGCAGGTAATGCTGGTCCAATGGCATCAGGTCTTCCTTCTCCGAGTAAGTAACGAACTTAGGCGTGAACCAATACGGAAACCCACGCCCTGGGTAAGCACCCGCAATAATGCCCACAGTTTCGCCAAAGATTCGTTTGCTCAAGGCCGCCCCACCACAACCGGACTCATTCGAAATCACCACCGCAAAACGCGTGTCGAGTGCTCCAGCCCAAAGTGCAGCTTTACCTAAACGAGAATGGCCAATAACGGCGACGCGTTGCGCGTCCACCTTAGGATTCAGCGCTAACGCATCCAACGCACGCGAGAGTCCCCAAGACCAAGCCCCAATCGCCGCCCAATCGCCATCGTGCCACACCGTGTTCACGCCTTGAGGCGATAAATACGCCCGCACGCCTTCCTTCCAGCCCTGCGGCTGATCGGGTTCAAAATCTCCACAATAAACCGTCGCGAGACCATACCCCCGAGCGATTAAACGCTCCACCTGCCAGCGACTGGCTTGCACGCCTCGACTTTTATCGGTCGCACGATTCGAGCCATCCACCGCCGCCCATTGCTTGGAAACCCAAGTTGCGGGCAAAAACACCGCCTTATCTTCCACCGTGGTGTGATTGCCGCCAAAGTTTAAACCAAGAAAGAGCGGTGCCTTCCCTTTCACCTCATTGGGCGTGTAAACTAAAAGGTCAAAAGCGGGACCCGTTTTACCTACGGGCCACACTTTCCATTGCGAACGCGTCGCCTTACCGCCCAAGGCCTGGGGATCGGTTTCGCGAACTTCGTAAGTAAATTTTTTCTGCGCCTCAGTGGTATCAGGAATATGACCATACACATGGTCCTCTAATAATTTCACCACCTCCGGACGACGCACTTGTTGCCACATCACGGGCGAATCAACCTTGCGCCCATCATTACAGACTAAAACGTCAGGCACCGTGTAAGGCGGCACCTTCGCTTCGTCATCAATCACGGGGGGCATCGCCGCCAAAAGAAGCAGGGGTAAAAGCATAGCGCTTAAACAAACCATCCTACTCCAAAGTGCAAGGCAGGTGTCAGGTCTCCCACACTTCAAAGCGATAAGATAGATCACCTTCTTGGCCTTTTTGTGACCAAGTGCACCGACTAAACCACCGCTTCCAATCTAAGGGGAAATAGCGATCGCCCTCAAAATCTCGTTCCAGGTGAGTGATATAAAGTTTGGAACACCAAGGTAAGCCCTCGGCGTAAATTCGCTCCCCTCCGGTAATCCAAGTAGGACCCGCCCAATTCATCCCCTCGGCGACCGCCAAGGCCTGCGTGAGGTTGCGAGCTACCTCGGCCCCAGGGAATACTTTGCTCTCATCCCGCGTCACCACCACCGTCCCCCGCCCCATCAATGCCCGGCCCAATTCGGCATAACAAGCTGGCCCCTCAATCATCACGCCCCCTTCGGTTTGACGCATAAACCAAGCCAAATCAGGGGGTAAATGCCAAGGCAACCGCCCCTTGAGCCCGATGACCCCGTTGCGCGCCACTGCTACGATGCAATGTATCGGTTTTGGCACGCCCTTACCTTAAAAACAAATCTCCTCCCTGCAAGCCAAAGGGCTTTTGGACTGATTGACAGCCGCCTCAGGGCTTCCCAAGGTCGAGGGATGATTACCTGGTTGCAAACCGCCACCTCTAAGCACCACCGCACCATTTTCGGCTTCTTGCTCGTGATCGTCGTCGTGGCCTTCGTGTCCTCCCCCTTCCTGAGCCGTACAGGAGGTCGCCTCGGTGGGAGCGTGATGTATATGGGTGTCGATTTGTCCGACCCCAAGGTTCAAGCCAACTACCGCGATTTCCTCTTCTTCAGCAACCTGACAGGCCAACGCCAAGAAAGCCCCACCCTCCAAGAGCACGTGGCCCAACTCAGCCTCGCCCGCTCCCTCAATATCCCCAACCCCTCCGAAACCGAAATCCGGAAAATCGCCCGCAACTTAACTTCCCCTGCGACCGCCACCAGCGACAAAGAGGGTCTCGATAAGTTCATTGATTTTGCCTCCAAACAGTTAAATGCCTCGGATGAAGAAACGCGCGTGCGTTTCGAAAGCTACATCAAGTCGGCGTGGCGTATCAATAAGACGTTGGTCTTGCTCTCTGGCAATGGCCACGCTTCCGCCGCCCAACTCAAACGGATGTTGGATCGCGAACACACCCAGTGGACGGTCGATGCGGCAACCTTCGTGAATGCGAACTTCAAACCCACTATCGTGGAAGACGAAGCCAAAGCGAAAATTGCTTTTGAGGCTAACAAAGAAGCTTACCGCCTACCCGCCAAAGTCGAAGTGACCGCAGTCACGTTAACCAATTTCACCCCTGATAATGGGCCTATTTCTGACGACGAAGTCGTTACCTATGGCTATAATTACGCCGAGAAATTTAAATTCGAAACGGGCAAGGTGAAGGAACAAGCCCTAGCGCACCGCGCGGAATTAGAAAAGTTAATCCGCGTTGATCGTGCGGTCACCAACTTGGCTGGTTTAATCTCGGACGAGCTCGCCGAAAAGTTCCCACTCGATACGACGAAGTTGGGCTCGCCCGCTTTCACCGAGTGGCTGAAAAGCAAAAACGCACGCCTCAAAACGATTCCCGTTTTCGACGCTGGTAATCCTCCGACCGTTGAAAAAGTTCCCGCCGCGGCTCTCAACGCTGCCGGCGACTTAACCGAAAAGGAATGGCACACCGATGTCTATCGCACCGAAGAAGGTGCACTCTTTGTATTCTTAAATAAACGCGTCGAAGCTCGTTTACCCGAATTCAATGAAGTGAAAGCATTGGCGATTTCGAATTGGAAATCGGCCGAGCGGGCTCGTCTGCTGAACGAGGAAATCGGTCGCATCAGCCAAGCCCTGCAAACCGAAACCGCGAGCGGTAAATCGTTCGTGGAAGCCGCTAAGAAACTCGGTCTGACGGTCTCGACTCCTGCACCCTTCACCAGTGCCAATCTGCCCGAAAACCTCACAGGCGTGCACGAAAACACCTTGCAACTGATTGAAGCTGCGGGTCTCGGCAAAATCACCGCCCCAATTCGCGTCGGAAACGCCGACACGGTCTTCCTCCGAGCCGCTAAAAGCGAAGTTCTGAAAGAAAGCTCTACCGAAGATCAAACGAAGTTGTTCATTCAGCGCATCGCCGCTCGCAATGCCTACTTTACGGGTCGTGGCTTGCTCTTGGACTTAACGGCCGCCCCTGAGCCCGAGGCTAAATAAGCGTTTCAACGCATAAAGTCAGGGCCAAGGCTTAGCATTTAACTTGGCACTTTCCCGTCTCCGCATGGACTCATCTTCATGCTGTGGCGTCTATTTCTTTGCGTAAACCTCCTGGCCTTCGGAGCAACGGATCCGCTCATCCTCCCTCGGCCAATTCAAAGCAACTTCGCCGATGAGCGCCTCACTCCGACTCAGCCTGGTACGCTGACCATCAGTGGTGCCACGCCCGAGCAATTAGCCCTCGCCCGTCGAGTGCTCTTAGCCGACGGCACCTTGCAGCACATTGAACCCGCAGCCCAAGGACAGCTTGAATTTGGCCCAGCGTGGAGCGGTGAGTTTGGCTATGCACTCGATATCACCTCTCAAAAAATCTCCGTAGGGTTTTCGAGCAACGAACAACTACACTACGCCCTCACGACGCTGCGTCAGCTGGCTTGGTCTCATGGCTCCTCATGGCAAGTGCCTGTTGGCAAACTTTACGATGCACCGCGTTACCCGCATCGCGGCTACATGCTCGACGAATCGCGTCACTTCACCGGCAAAACCGGCGTTAAACGTCTCCTCGATGCGATGGAGCTTTTGAAACTAAACGTCTTCCATTGGCACTTAACGGACGGCAGCGGCTGGCGAATCGAAATTAAAAAGTATCCTAAACTCACGACGATTGGAGCCACGGGTAATCACACCGATCCCACCGCCGCTCCGGCGTACTACACACAAGAGGATATCCGAGAAATCGTGGCTTACGCTACGGAACGCGGAATCATCGTGATTCCCGAAATCGATATGCCAGGACACGCCTCGGCGGCCAACCGCTCTTACCCAGAGTTTTCAGGCGGCGGTTCGGCAAAGTATCCGGACTTCACCTTCAACCCCGCCAGCCCAGCCACTGAAACTTACCTGCACGACATCCTCACCGAAGTGCGCCAACTCTTCCCGCATGCTCCGATGCTTCACTTAGGAGGCGACGAAGTTCATTTCGGGTGGGAACAATGGCCTAAGTTGCCGGAAGTAAAACAGCTGATGCAGGAAAAATCGTTTACCAAACTCGATGAAGTAGAGGGCTACTTTGTGCGACGCATGGCTGACCACCTGCATCATGATTGGGATAAAATTGGCTTATGGGACGAAGCCTCCCGCTTTGACTTACCTCCCGAGAAAACCGTGCTCTTCTGGTGGCGCCACGACAAACCCCAAGGCTTAAAAGATGCCGTAAATAAAGGCTATGCCATCGTCCTTTGCCCACGTATTCCGCTTTATTTTGATTTCGTACAAGACGCCACACACCAAAGCGGACGGCGGTGGGCGGGGAAGTTTGCCGAGATGGCGGCAGTTTACGCTTTCCCCGAATCACTCGGCGCCACCCTACCACCGAATGCCAAAATCCTGGGCCTTCAAGCGAACCTCTGGACCGAAACAACCGTCACCCAAGAACGTCGCGACTTCATGACCTTCCCACGCTTACTCGCCGTGGCCGAAGCCGCTTGGACCAAGCCCGAGTATAAGAACTTCTCTCATTTCCAACAAAGCGTCACCGGCTTCCTGCCCCACCTCGAAGCCCTCGGGATCAAGCCGTGGGAAGGTGGGCCCGAAATCAAAAAATAAAGCCCACCTCACGTTTCTTGGGCTGTGGCTTGCTTTTCTAAGAGCCGAGCCTATGCCTGCTAAACTTTGATTCTCTCGCTCTTATGACCGTCCGCGTCCGCTTTGCACCCAGTCCCACCGGCTTCTTCCACATCGGCAGCGCCCGCACGGCTCTCTTTAACTGGCTCTATGCCCGACACACGGGTGGTAAATTCATCCTGCGCATTGAAGACACCGACAAAGAGCGCAACTCCGAGGCCTTCTTAAAAGTTATTCTAGATTCCATGCATTGGTTAGGCATGGACTGGGATGAGGGTCCCAATGTTGGGGGCAATTACGGCCCCTACTTCCAATCGCAGCGCACGGATTTTTATCGGCAGAAACTCCAAGAGCTCGCGGCCAAAGGTCGGGCTTATGAAAAGGATGGGGCTTGGTGGTTACGCCTCGAAGGGGCACGCAGTAAAGTTTTTGACGACCACTTGGGTCGCGAAATCGAAAAGGTGGAAGCGGCACCCATGGTCTTGGATGACCTCATCCGGGGCCGCGTAGAACGGGCCGAAGATCGTGACTTCGTTATTTTTCGCTCCAATGGCGAACCAGTCTTTCACTTCGTCAATGTGGTGGATGATATCGCCATGCAAATCACCCACGTGATTCGCGGTGAAGATCACCTTTCGAACACCTCAAAGCACCTAGAAATCTTTAAAGCTTTCGGGGTCACCCCACCCGCTTACGCCCACATTCCTTTAATTTTAAAAACCGACGGTCCGGGCAAAATGTCCAAGCGTGACCGTGGGGCCTTGATTGAAGAATATCAACAGCGTCGCTACTTACCTGGAGCCGTCCGCAATTACCTTTGCCTGCTCGGTTGGACCCCTGCCAACGGCCAAGAAGTCCTGCCCATCGAAGAAATCATCCGGCAATTCGAACTCAAAGACATCCACCAATCCAACGCCCGTTTCGACGAGCGGAAGATGGCCCACATCAATACGCAAACCCTGCGTCATTTACCGCGCGAGACCTTTGTGTCGCTGGCTCAACCGATTCTAAAATCGGCCCAAGTCATCGATGACCAAGTTACCACGGAGCGGCTGAATGAAGTTTTTGCGATTGTCCAAGAGAAGGTTAACTCGCTCGAACACTTACCTGAATTCGTGAGCTATTTCTTCACGGACCAATTTACCAAAGACCCGGCGGCCTTGGCGAACTTGACGAAAAAAGGGGGCGACCCCGCCGCCCGCCTCTGCGAAATCCTTCCCGCCCTCGAAACCTGTGCATGGACCGAGACCGACCTCGATGCGGCCTTCACCGCCACCGGTCTAGCCCACCAACGCAAGGCCACCGATTACTTTGCCCCAGTGCGTTATGCAGTTTCAGGCCAAGGGGGCGGAGCACACCTGCTAGGTATCCTACGCCTACTCGGCCAAGCGAAGGTTTTAGCCCGTCTGCGAGCCTTCTAAGCCAGTTTCTGGGGGCAAGCGGTGGGATTCCCCATTATCTTGCACTCTCCGCCTAAGTCCGTCTATCAATGTGGCCTCCATTGAGGAGACCTTGGCCTACTTCCTATGTCCGAACCTACCGCACCGGCACACCCTTCTCGCCACTTCATCCAGCAAATCATCGACGCTGATTTAGCCTCGGGCAAGCACACGTCCATCGTCACCCGCTTCCCCCCTGAACCGAATGGCTACCTGCACGTCGGCCATGCGAAGTCGATCTGCCTGAATTTTGGCCTAGCCCTCGAATTTAAAGGCCGCTGCCACCTGCGGATGGATGACACCAATCCCACCAAGGAAGAAGTGGAATACGTCGATTCGATTAAAGAAGATGTCCGTTGGTTAGGCTTTGATTGGCACGACCACTATTACCAGGCCTCCAATTATTTTAAGCGCATGCACGAAGATGCGATTAAACTGATTCAACTCGGCAAGGCCTACGTCTGTACCCTTACCCAAGAAAAAATCCGCGAATACCACGGCGACGAAAAAAATCCTGGCAAGGAAAGCCCCAATCGGAATCTCAGCGTAGCAGAAAATTTAGAGTTATTTGCTAAAATGACGCGGGGCGAGTTCGAAGAAGGCCAAGCCGTCCTGCGGGCCAAAATCGATATGGCGTCGCCCAACATGCACATGCGCGACCCAGTAATCTACCGTATCCGCAAGACGTCGCACCACAACACCGGCAATGAGTGGTGCGTCTACCCGATGTATGACTACGCGCACCCGCTCGAAGATGCGTACGAAGGCATCACCCACTCCATTTGTACTCTAGAATTTGAAGTCCACCGTCCCTTCTACGATTGGCTCCTCCGTACGCTCGATACGCCTGCTAAACCGCAACAAATCGAATTCGCCCGCCTGAACCTGACCTACACGGTCATGTCCAAGCGACGCTTATTAGAATTGGTCCAAGAAAAACGCGTCTCTGGCTGGGACGATCCCCGTATGCCCACGATTTCGGGTATGCGCCGCCGGGGCTACACGCCCGCGGCAATCCGCAAGTTCTGCGAAACCATCGGCATCACGAAGCATAATTCTCTCTCCGACGTAGCACTGCTCGAGCACGCCGTACGCGAAGATTTAAATAAAACTTCGGCCCGCTTCATGGCCGTCCAAGACCCTATCCGCTTGGTGATTGAAAATTACCCTGAAGGCCAAGTGGAACACCTCGAGGCCCAAAACAATCCTGAAGATCCTCAAGCCGGCTCGCGCCAAGTGCCCTTCTCTAAAGTCCTGTATATCGAGCGTGACGACTTCATGGAAGTGCCCGCCAAAAAATACTTCCGCCTCGCTCCCGGACAAGAAGTTCGGCTGCGCTGGGCTTACTTCGTGACCTGCACCTCGTGTGTTAAAGACGCCGCCGGTAATGTCATTGAAGTGCGTTGCACCTACGACCCCGCCACCAAAGGTGGTGACTCTCCCGATGGCCGGAAAGTCAAAGGTACGATTCACTGGGTGTCGGCTAGCCACGCTGGCGATGTGGAAGTCCGCCTCTACGATCGTCTCTTCCAACACGAAGACCTCAACGACCTGCCCGAGAAAGCGGATTGGCGCGATTACCTCAACCCGCACTCGCTCAAAACGCAGCGTGCTAAAGTTGAACCCGCCCTCTTGACCCTAGCCCCCAGCACGCGCGTCCAATTCGAGCGCACGGGCTATTTCTGCGTCGATGCGAAAGACTCGCAACCTGGTAAGCCCATCTTCAATCGCACGGTCACACTGAAAGACTCGTGGGCGAAACAGGTGCAGAAGGCCTAAGGTTTCATATTTTTAATCATTACTCGGTGCTAGGGATTGCCTCAGGCTAGTCTTGCGGTAAAACTCCAGCGTGCTCCTACCCCTATTAGTTTGGCTCGCCGTGACCCCGTCTGGGGAGACACCGGCCGAAGTTCATTTCCGGGCACTGGCTTTTGACACGCCGCGTCTTCAACTCGCCCTGATGGTTCACAAGAAGCCCGTCAGCCTTGAAGTCTACGGCCAAGCCCTAACGCCCGAAATCACCGCCGAGCTCAACAAAGACGGCACGCTGGAAATTCTTAAACCCGCCAGCCCCGACCCCACGGGCAAACCCACTTACCAACTTTACACGACGGTCACGGTGCCACCGGGGAATGGCAAATTCCTCTTCATCATCTCCGGTAATCAGGAACAAGGCAAAGTAACCGTCATCAATGACAATGACGTGAATGGTGCCGGGGGAACTTTCCGCTTTTTCAACCTCAGCGGGCATGCGGTGAACCTCGCTTTTCCAGGATTCAATCAAGTCCTCACCGCCAACAATAACCTGACGTTTAAACCGACGACTAAAAACGGTGAATACGGCCAAGCCCAAGTTCTCGTCACCGTGGATGGCACCTGGAAGCCCGCCAAGAACCTTCGCTGGCTACAACTCGATGATACGCGAATCATTTATTTCGTACTCGCAGATCCCACCGACCCCCAACGAGTGCAATTAAGAGGCATCGAAGAACGCATCCTACCAGCGGCACCGCCCGTCCCGGAGCCTGGTAAAGCCGCTGAAAAGAAAACAGGGACCACGCCGAAGCGTCCCAAAAGCAACCCGTGACGCGTCCATCTAAGTCATCCGGTTTTAGCCTCGTACTCTCGCTCGTCATCATGGCAGCGATGGTGCTCATGGTGATTACTTTGGCTGCCTTTTTAGCGGTGGAAACTCGACTGGCGACTTCTACGCAAATGCGGATGCAAGCCCGCATGAATGCCCTGATGTCAGCTCGACTGGCCTTGGCACACTTGCAACAAGAAGCCGGCCCCGATCGTCGTGTCACTGCCCGCGGAGATTTAGCGTGCGACCCCACACCAACGTCGCCCTGGCCCAGCGGCTTCACGAACCAAATTAAAATCGGTCAGGGCCAATCCTATTGGACGGGCGTTTGGCGCTCTGACAAACCAGATCAACCACCCGCTTGGCTCATCAGTGGACGAGGCGATAAAGCCATCACCAGTGCCAACACGGCTTACACGGCCCAATCGATTTCACTCTCAAACGCTACGGATTACCTGCCCACGCAATGGGTCCCTTGGCAAACTTCCTACCCGATTCCCGGGACCTACGCAGGCTTTGTCGTATTAGTAGGCAATAATACCGCCGCCATGGGTCCTGGCCCCGATGGCATCATGGGCAATAGCGATGATGTTGATGGTCGCATTGCTTTACCGCGCATCCCGCTACCCGGAGCAAACGTGGGCGATGTGACCGGCAACTACGCCTACTGGATTGGCGACGAAGGAGTCAAAGCACGGATTAATCTCACCGACCCCCGCCTCACTAATTCGCCTAACGGCTTAGCGACGGCGTCAGGCGATATGACCGATGTGATTCATGGCCCGGGCCGAGCTGGCACCGAGTTGCTGACCGGCTTTAAAACGGTCGCCCCCAATGCTCCCACGCTCAACGGCGTGTCGCGCGATTTAATTTACACGGTCACTGGCTACAACCCACTCGATCCTTCAGCCCTGGGCGTCGATAGCCTACTCGCACGCTACCACGACCATAGTTACGTAGCGGCCGGAGTGTTGGCGGATGCTTTTCACGGCGGACTCAAACGCGACCTTTCGCTGGCTTTTGAAATGGATGATGCGGCTTTTGATTTTTCAGAGTTTGGGGCCGGTGCGGGGAATGCCACCGAAGTCTACGCCACCGACGCGACCTTGGTTCCACCGCTCCGCCGACTCTACTACCCTTACGACGATAACACCTTTAAAGCGACGCGCCTACCCAGCGGCGAAGACGCTCGGTTACGCGTCTGGGCTCCGACGTGGGAAAATAATCCCGACAACCCCGGACGAGGTAATCCAGGACTTTCGCAAACAGTTAAAGGCTATCGCGGCTTTCCTTGGAGCCCCGTTTATCTTCGCGATGATGAGTTTGCGACCTCGCCGCTCGATGGCGGGCCCCGGCGCACCGTCGGGCCACTGTGGCATTCGCTGCGCGACTACTATCGTTTATACAAAGAATTAAATTGGAACAGCGGGACGCCTTCCCTCGATGCCCGTTCCTTCTACCCTAATACGTACGCGTTTCTCACTGGAGGCTTCACCAATGCCACCGACACGAGCTACGAATTAAACCACGGCTATTGGCCGAATGGTAGCACCGACCCGATGGGTAATATTAACCCCGTACGGGGCAACCAACTGCTCCCGCGCGCAGTGCGCGGTGCCTATATGCCGATCGTGCATCGCTTGAGTTTGGTTTACTCTGTCAAACGCGTCGCCTTCACGCCCACGACTTACTACCTCCGCCTCATTTGCACGCCCGTTCTGGTGCTCCACAATCCTTATAACGTCGGCTTAAGTATGAGGGCGGCCAGCATGGCGGAAAATGATCCATTGGCGACGGGTATGGCGGGCCGGATTTCTTGGACCCGGCAAAATGGCCTCTTCTTCAATCTTTTAGCCCACGCGAATAATGACCCCACGAACCCCGCGATGGTCCAAACCTCGGCTAGTATCTATGATATTTATGGCATGACGAGTCAGTCCGACAGCGAAAATTTTGTCTCCCTAATTCCCGCCTGCACCCTCGCCCCTGGAGAATTCCGCGTCTTCTCTGCCCTCAATCTCATCCCCGCCACGCGCGTTAACCAGTTTCAAAATGGGCTCTACCAAAACGGCGGCTTCTACACCGACGCCCACACGCGCAATTGGAATGCAGCTACCAATTCCCCCGACACCAATACGCCGCTCGTCAATCAGCTCTTTAATGCCAACGAACCAGTCGCCACTTGGTTCTACTACACGGGCACTTCTTGGTACCATTATTTCTACCTGCGCTCGGCTTGGAAAACTCAGTTAAACAATGATGTGATTGCACCCTTGGGCTCGGATTTAGGTTCTAATGAAATCATTAGCACCGCCCAAAAAACTTCCACGGCTAGCTTGGGTAGCATGATCGACGTGGGAAGTTTTGGTGGAAATAAGAATTTCCACGGCGACCCCGGCACCATCAGTAACCCCGTCTACACGCCACCCATAAGTCAGTTACGAGATTTTTCCGAAGTGAATAATCCCGGACCAGTCATTGCCGTATTCGACACGCGCATTCGCACCGCCGACACCACCCGCATTACGACCTACAATCGCGATGTCCTGCATTGGCCCGATGCCCAAGCGAGTCCGGTTCCCGCCCCTAATCCTATTTTTCTTTTCAGCAATCCCCTCGCCCAATCTTCCACCGTACCGGGGAATAACGGCATGCCCTCTATCGGAGCCCCGAGTCACCGACTGCAAGTTTTTGGCGGCGATGAATTATTAATGAATAGTAGTACCAATTGGTCTAACTTTATTGAAGTCGATGCCTCGAAGCCCAATGGGACCAATACCTACGGCGGGTACTCGCACTCCTCTAATGGCAACAGCACCTATGTTGCCATTGATATTCCAACCCAAGCCCCGTTGTCGTTAGGACAATTCATGCATGCCAATTTCACAACGTGGGATTGGTTTAATTATCGTACGGTCGGCAATTCCTTCCCCAACCTCACCTGTCCTTTAGACAAAGCTTGGATTCACAGCATCCCTTACAGTCCGAATGGTCTGACTTTTCCCGACTATAGTTACTTGATGAATTCTGCCCTCTGGGATGGTTACTATTTTTCCGGAGCCGCCCCACGCTTAAGCGATACACGCAATGGAGATTATAATGTCATTCGCGTCAAAAAGACCTCCGACGTGCTCAATGATTTTTCGACTTACACCAAACCGTTGGGTAACCCGCGCATGCGTTTATACCAGCCTAGCAGCTTACCCTCGCTCAACACCGCCCTCGCCGATCCCAACTTCCTGACGCCCGTAGGTAATAAAGCCCCCTCAGGCTACCGTCGCCTAGGCGGCTATTTACTGAATGATGGAGCCTTTAATGTTAATTCTACCTCGGTGGAAGCTTGGACCGCTCTATTTGGGTCGCTGAAACAAATCGGCTTAGGCTCACAAGCCGCCTCGGCTCCTAGCCCAAATCTCAATGCCCGTGCACCCTTAGTGATTAAATCCCCACAAGACCCTGCGACTCGCAACTTGCGCGACGATGCCTTCTGGTCTGGTTTCGCTAATTTAAGCGACTTGCAAATTAGCGCTCTTGCTAAAGCCACGGTCGACGAAATCAAAGCCCGCACTAAATTTTATCAGCGCAACGAACGCGACCAAGACGTCGCCATTTCACCGCGTCACTTTGCCAATTTCCCTGGTGGCAAAAACATGGGCACGCCATTCCTGGGGCTCTGTGAGTTCATCAACCGCTTCCTCGGGCCGACCAAGCAATCGGGCAACTACTACCAAAATAGTTTTTACACCCTCGAAAATCAATCCGCTCCTTTCCCCGCCCTACCCGGCACCGCTGAAACCAATAAATGGATGTTCCGCTCCGGCACACTCGATGCCGCCATCTCCCGGGCCGACACCTTGCTGGGCTCTAACGGTCTCAGCACGGGCTTTACCAACGCGCAACCTATCAACCCCGCCATTTCGCATAATTGGGGTACCGCAGGTCAACGGAGTGGCATGCCACCTGGCTGCTACTTCCGTAACCTCGAAATCTTGGACACCAATAATAACAGCCGGATGCACACGGGCTTCGGAGCGGCGGGGTGCCTCACTCAAAGCGCCCTCCTTCAAGTGCTAGGGCCGATCTTAACCAATCGTTCCGACACCTTTACCATTCGTGCCTACGGGGATCGCACTAACAGCAACAGCACCACGGATATCGGTGCCACGGCGGTGCTGGAAATCATCGTCCAACGCACCCCCGAATTCATAAATCCCACCAACCCACCTGAAACCCGACTGGAAGATGCCACTTTACTGGCGGTAAACAAAATTCTCGGGCGACGCTTCAAAGTCATCAGTGCCAAGTGGATTGCCCCGGATAAGTTATAAAAACGGGCCGAAACGAGCAAACAGTCCGTGGTTGACGAACTGCCCTCCTCCCTTTTCGCTAAACCTTCGATAGATAACTAGGAGAGATGGCAGAGTGGTCGATTGCGCAGCATTGGAAATGCTGTGTACCGCAAGGTACCGAGGGTTCGAATCCCTCTCTCTCCGCCAGTTATCGTTTGAGGGATGAGAACCCTCGGGGTTCGGTGAGGCCGTTAGGCCGAACAGGCAATCCACAGGGTTGAGCCAGAGCCTTCTAGGATTAAACCTCATTTGGCATCCTAAATTTGCTAACCAGACATTTCTTTTCATCATAACCACTCTATGAAGTTCCTCCGCCTCCTCCCCCTTATCTCCGCCATGGCTTGGCAAAACCTTTCCGCCGCCATCGTCGAAAAGCCTCTTGAATACGCTTCGGGCGACGTCACCAGCGAAGGCTGGCAAGCTTACGACGACCAACAAAAAGGTCCTCGCCCTGGCATTCTCATCATTCACCAATGGACCGGAGTCAGCGACCACGAGAAAGCAGTCGCGAAGAAACTAGCTGAGATGGGCTACAGTGTACTCGTCGCCGACATCTACGGCAAAGGCGTTCGCCCGCAACCTCCCGCGGCTGGACAAGAAGCTGGTAAATATAAAAACCATCGCGACCTCTTCCGTGCTCACTTAAACGCCGCCCTGCAAACCTTGGCTAAAGACGGACACACCGATGCCCATAACCTCGCCGCTATTGGCTATTGCTTCGGGGGCACAGGCGTCCTCGAACTAGCTCGCAGCGGTGCCGCAGTTAAAGGCGTCGTGAGCCTCCACGGTGGTCTCGACTCCCCCAACCCCGACGATGGTAAAAATATTCAAGGTAAAGTCTTGGTCCTCCATGGTGCTGACGACCCCTATGTACCTGCTAAAGACATCCAAGCGTTCGAAGCTGAGATGCAGAATGCTAAAGTGGATTACAAACTGATCAAGTATCCTGGCGCCGTCCATAGCTTCACCATCAAAGCTGCCGGCAACGACAATTCTAAAGGCGCGGCTTACAATGCCGAGGCCGACCAAGCCTCCTGGAAAGAAATGTCCAACTTCCTCAAAACTATCCTCGGTCAGTAATTTTGGTCTGCTAACTTCAGCCTGCCAACTTTTCGTCAAACCGCCCATCGGGGCGGTTTTTTTACAAATGTATTAAAAACCGGTAACAATTTAGTTTATCGACAAAAAATTTAAACCCCTCTAAGTGGAAATAGTTTCGCGGGCGTAGCTTAATTAAAGCGTTACCCTTCCAGGGTAGAGATGTGGGTTTAAGTCCTGCCGCCTGCTCCCTTTTCTGCTCTATTCTACCAATGCTGCGCTTTGTTTCCCGCCTCATGGTCGTTAGCCTGTTATCTAGCCTAACCTTATCGGTCTCGGCCGCAGACTCGAAAGTGGTTATCTGGAAAATCGACGACGTGCGGGCCGGCGAAAAAAGTCGCCTGAGTCCCGGCTTCAAACGCATCGCCGACTGGTCCGAACAACAAAAAATCCCTGTCACGATGGGAGTGATCTGCAACTCCCTCTCCAATCCCAATGCCGAAGACGTGGCCTGGATTAAAAAGCATGCCCTCGAAAACGGCGGACTCATCGAGTTCTGGCTCCATGGGCTCGACCACCAAGCCACCACCGCCGCCGATGGCCAAAAGTCGTATGAGTTTAAAGGCACGCCCCTAAACACTCAGGTCGAACACCTCAAGGCCGCTTGCGCCCTCTTCACCAAAACAACCGGCCTGACTTTTCACACCTTCGGAGCTCCTTACAACCAAGTCGACGAACAAACAGCCACCGCACTCGATCAAACCCCGGAACTTTCAATCTGGTTTTACGGACCAGGCTCAGATAAGCGCCGGCAAATTCTCAAGCGTACGCTCAACCTCGAAATCGCTACGGGAAAAATCAGCGCGGATACTTTCTTAAATAGCTATCAAACCAGCAAGCGCCAGAAAACGCTGACTTCACCACTCGTTTTACAAGGCCACGGTGCCCAATGGGACGAAAACTCGTATCGCGATTTTCTAAAAATTGTCGACTTCTTAAAGACCGAAGGTTGGCAAGCAATGACCGCCAGCCAGTACACGACCAGCCTACACCCGCCCGCGAGTAACAAGTGAAAGCCTCCCACCCCGTTCTCATCGGTCTCGGCGCCCTGCTGCTCGCCAGTTGCCGGCCAGCCCCGACGCCTTCGAACTCTGGCGAGTCGCAGTTGAACTCCCTGCAGCAGTTCTTTCAACAAAGCATCTACATCTCCGAGTCCAAAGACTTTCAACTCAAACTCGAAAATACCCGAGAAATTAAAGGCCAAAAAGGCGCTTGGCAGGACACGCCCGAAAATCTCTGGTGGGCCGACTTCAAGGGTCCTCATGAAATTACCGGCTACCTCTCGTGGTCAACTCAAGCCCCCTATGCCCTGGAGGAATTTCTGCTCTCCGACTCCCAAGGTCTCTGGCAAAAGGCTTACCGCAGTGTGACCAAAACTGCGGACAAAACCTTACAACCTAATCTGATTTTCTTGCCCGACGTTCCGCCGTTGCAGCAATTCCCCATCCAGAGCACGCCCTCCAACATCGTGGCCTCCGGTTGCGTGCCGACCGCTGGAGCTAGTTTAATCGCATACTGGTCGCAGCGTGGTTATCGCTCATGGTGTCCGTCTGATTTAAAATATGACGCATTGACCCAACGCTTGCGCCAACGGCTGACGATGTCGGTGATTCCCGACGAGGCGGGCTACACCGATAAAACCATGGCCTTAGCTGGGGCTTTTCCTGCCAACTTAGCCGAGGGCTTAAAAGCCGATGCAACAGCCTGCGGCCTGCATGCCACCATTCAACACCGACCCTTCGACCCGAAGGTTTATTTGAGCGAACTTGAAGCAGCCCGGCCCGTCCTCCTTTCCTGCACGGTACCCGTGCCCCAAAAGCCCCACTTATCTTGGGGTCATGAAGTCGTGGGCGTCGGCTACCTTCGCTTGGGCGACCAAATTTTTATTGGCGTAATTGATAATTTCCTCCCCCTCGCCGCTAATGGTAGCCCACGCTGGATTACGGCCGCGCACTTCTCGGACATGGTTACGGTGCAGTTGAGTCCTTAAGATCGGCTCATTCCCCCTTGCAGGGCGTTTCATATTAAGTTTATAAAAGGCTTCATCACCCCATGAAGCTCCCCTCCTTCCTCCTCGTCCTCCTCGCTTCGGTGGCGTTTGCCGCCGAGCCTGTGAAACTCACCTTGGACGATTTCACCAGCCCCGATGGCAATAAGCCCGAGCCAGGTTGGTCCACCGAAGAAGGTGGCATCATCAAACTCACGCCTGCCAAGGGCACGAGTTTTGTGCTCTCCAAGAAAGAATATACCAATTTCGTCCTCGAGTGGGATTGGAAACTCGCCGACGCCGGTAATAACGGGATCAAATATTGGGTCACCAAAGTAGGCGGTAAAGAATGGCTCGGCATCGAGTACCAAATGATCGACGACCAAAAGAACCCCGACGGTAAGCGCGGCGGTAACCACGACACGGGCAGTCTCTACGACCTCATCGACTCCGATAAGGGCAAGATTCTCAACCCCATCGGTCAATGGAACCACAGCAAAGTAGTCGTTAAAGACGGCAAGATTGAACACTACCTCAACGGCAAACTCTGCGCCTCAGTCGACACCAGCACGCCCGTCTGGAAAGCTGCCTTAGCCAAAAGCAAGTTCGCCAAGAAAGAAGGTTTCGCCCCTGGAAAAGGTAAGTTGATGCTCACCGAGCACCACGATCCCTGCTGGTTCAAAGATTTAACCATCACCGAACTCTAATCGAGTTAGGACTGCCTCCACCTTGAGCCACTAGCCTTCGCCGATGTCCAAAAAAGATCGCGAAATCTTATGGCTCAAGGAAGTCGAGGAGCATGATTACCCAAGCGCGGCGTCTTACCTCGCCCTGACTTTTACGCCCGAAGAGGTCACCACGCTCGTGACCAAACTTCGCAAAGCTGAACTGACCCAATTTAAAGCGAAAGATATCTTTCGTGCGTCGCAACTCTCACTCCTCGGCGTGAGCAACCTGCACGTCAAAAAAGACCTGAAAAAGATTAAGAAGGGCGAAGCCCTCTCCCCCCTCCTGCTGGTTCGCGATGCTATCAATCGTCGCGTCATCATCGCCGATGGCTACCATCGCCTTTGCGCCATCTACGAGTGCGAAGAGGATATTTGGATTCACTGTAAAATCGTTTAGTTACTTTTGCTCCGTTTTCGGAGCGGCTGGCTTACCATTGGCTTTCTGATCTCGTTCCACGGCCTGACGATGGATTTCTTCCTTCGCAGCCTTTAAGCGGTCAGGCCATTTAAAAGTCGGAGCCTGAGAAGGATCATAGCCAGCCATGTGCCCCGTTAAACGCGTGGGTGGCTTGGTGTATTTCAATTCGGTATCTCCAAAGACCTCGCGACACATAGCCGCCAAACCGGGATCATATTCAATTAACTGCGAACGTAAATGGACGTGGTTATGGTCGTGGTCGTTGAAGCGATTGTTATCAAACCAGGATTGCACGCCTTCCGCAAAATACTCGTGGTGGTTCGTTGCGGCATACTTCCCCTTCCAGAGCCCTGCCGCCATGGCAGCTTCATAGGTCTTCTTCAAACGAGCATCAAACGTGGGGTCAATTTTTAGCATGCCCCGCAAATGAATATTATGTGCGAATTCATGAATAAAAATATTCTCGGCGGCATAAGGATCGCCGGGGTACGCGAGCATATTCTCCTCCGCACAACAACACACTGGGTCGGTCTCTGAACCACCTAAACCCCGCGCCCGGGCATCCCAGTAGTCTTTGGGTTTAAAATCGTGATACTCCGGAATGTCTGTAGTGAACTCCTGATACCCCATCACGATAATGCGCGAGCCATTCGCAATCATCGCCTCCCGCACATCCGGTCGCTTGGCCAACATCATATCGGCCAAATACGCCGTCTCTTTGAGAGCATAGTCGTTGACCTTCGCCGAAGCGACTACTGGTAGGCCATGGGCACTGATATATTTTTGATAAAACGGAGGTAAGTGTAATTCGGGCGGAGGTACCGTGACCTCAGCCGGCAATGCCGACAGCGACCAAGTTAAGCCTATAAGCAGCAGGAGGGATTTCATTTTTCGGGTTTTTCTTTAAGGTAAGCGTCCGCAGGAGCCTCCGCTAAATCATCTTTCTGCACCTCCACCATACGTTGACGCATCTCGCGTAACTTCGCCGGCTCCTGCGCGGCCAAATTCGTGGTTTCATAAGGATCCACCGACAAGTGAAAGAGCTCGGCCTTACCCTGAGGGTCACGATGCGGGACAATCAGTTTCCAATCGTCATAAATAATCGCCGAGCGCTGATAATGGGGAATGTAAATCACGCGGGGAGCAGGATGGGGGTCCTGCCCCGTGAGCACCGCCCAGCGGTCCTGTCCATCGAACTTTACCGTATCTGGGACTTTAGCCCCTGCTAAGTGGCATAACGTCGGCATCCAATCCGCTGCATGCATCGGGACGGTATTCTTGCTGGCGGTCAAATGCCCCGCCCAACTGACCCAGGCATTCACCCGAATACCGCCTTCATAGACTTGGTTTTTCCAGCCGCGCAAGGGAGCGTTGGTGGTGACGGCAGGCGTGGGCTTTACTTTCCCCACATAGGGATTCGCTCCACTTTCAATACCACCGTTATCCGAAGTGAAAATAATTAACGTGTTCTCTAATTGCTGGGTCTCACGCAGCGTATCAATGAGTTGCCCCACCTTCGTATCCAGCTGCGTCACAAAAGCCGCATAGCGACGCATCGACTCATCCTTAGCGGGATCGTCATGGAATTTCACTTTCTCGTACGGAGCAAAGTATTCCTTGGGTGCATCGATGGGAATATGCACCGCCCCAAACGGCACATATAGAAACCATGGACCTTGCTTGGCTCGAATTTGTCGCTGTGCTTCAGCGGCGACAAGTTCCGTGGCATTACCCTCCTCTTTCAGCAACACGCCATTACGGTTCCAGGTATCCTCCAAAACGCCCGGGCGATACTTATGCGTCCAAGGATCAACGGCCCCGGTTAAAAAGCCGTAGGCCTCATCGAAACCATAGTGCAAGGGACCCCACTCAAACTTACCGCCTAGGTGCCACTTACCGGTTATCGCCGTACGATACCCTGCGGTCTTCATCGCCGAGGCTAAGGTGAAGGTGCCCGGCGGAAAGGCGCGCATATTCGTGGGCGCTAAAACGTGGGGCCCAAAACGACTCGTCCAACGACCTGAAAGTAGTGCCGTTCGCGTTGGGGTACACACGGGTTGGACGTAATGACGATCGAGTTCGATGCTGGTCTTCAACATCTCCGCCATCCGCGGGGTTTGAAATTTAGGGTTATGCCAACTGACATCGGACCATCCCATGTCATCGGCTACTAAAAATAAAATATTCGGGCGCACCGGCTCGGCTGCCATCCCTTGCCAGAGACTTCCAATAAAAAGCAAAAGCGTCGTAGCGCGCATGAAGATAGGGGTAACTCACATTGCTTCCAACCACCCATCATTGGCAACTCCCTACTGCGGCTTAGGCTTAGTCGAGGGGAGCATGGCCAAGTACTTCGCCTCGACTTCTTTGACCTTCAACTTCTGCGGCTCAATTTGGGGCTCTAAAATGGCGAGATTCTTGGTGATTTCTTGTAAATTCTGCTCGCGTTGGGGAATGTCTTTTTCGGCCTTAACCAAGGCTTTCTGGGCGGCCTCTTGGCGTTGCTTAAGTTCCGTTAAAGCCTTCGTACTCTCAGCTAACAGCGCCTTTTGTTTCTCCAGCGGAGGCGAGACTTCGGCTAACTTCTGCTTGGCATTCTCCCACTGCTTCACCTTGGTCGGCAAAGCGTCTTGAGCCTCTTTAAGGGCTGACTGCAAAGCCGCTAATTTAGGCTGAGCTTCCTTCTCGATACTGACAGGGACCGCCTGCAGTCGCACCTGCTCTTTATATTGATCCTTTTGAACTAAGCGGAGCTGATCACGCTCTTTTACCAAGGGGGGAATGGTGGCTTCAGTTTGGGCAACGTTCTTTTGGGCGAGTTCGACTTGCGCCTGCGATGCTAACAAGCTTTGTTTCGCCTGTTTAATTACCTCCGTCGCCTGCATGAGTTCTTGCTGCTGGGCAGCGAGATGTTGCGAACTGGATTTTACCGCACCTTGAGCCTGAGCGAGTGTCTGACTCGTCCATTCTTTGTTCGCAAAGTAGTAAGTCGAGAACCAAGCCTTCCACTCTCGCGCCTGACGGTACGCATCCTGAGCTTGAATCAAAGAGGTTTCAGCTAAGGTGTGAGCTTTTTCGGCCACCCCGAGCGAGGTTTGCACCGCGAGCTGCTTTGACTCCGAAGCTTTTAGAACTTCTTGCGCTTGGACGTAGTTACTTTGGGCTTTGGCTTCAGCCGCCTTAAGCTCCTCAGCTTGCTTATTAACTTCGTCCAACTTGGCACCTAGTTCATTGATTCGTAGGCGCGTCGGACGCATCGTCGAACGTGCATACTCATCCACCATCGCCTTGGCACGGGCTACGTCGACTTCGCGACTTCGATTCAGTTCCGCCCAAGCGTCTTCACGTTGTTTAATAAGTTTATGCTGGGTTTCAACTTCCCCAGCCGCAGTCGATTCAGCCAGACGCTGGGGCATTAAAGCCTGCTCCAAAGCCTTTGCCTCAGCTTGCTGCGCTTGGACTTTTTCCGTCAAAGCAGGCAGTTGCCCGGCCAAAGTATCTGAAAGCTCTTTATTCGTCTCGATTAACTTGGCATCGGCCACCTTACCGGCCTCATTTTCCACCTTGGCGGCCTGTAAATCCGCGAGGTCACTTTGTAATTTATTTAACTTATCACGTTCGGAAATAACCCCGACATTAAATTGGGCGGCACGCAGGTAGGCGAGGTGTTGCTGCAACGCTTGAATTTCCGTGGCCGCGGATAACCGTTGTTTGGCAAGGCTTTCCACCTTTTGCACGGCCTCGGCCTGAGCCTGCGTCTTAGCAATTTCCTCACGGAAAGCCTCCTGTTTCTTGACCCATTGTGCTAAATTCGCTTCGGCAGACTCCAGCTCTTTACCCTGCACCTTAGCCTTTTGCTTTTTAAAATAATCTACGGATGAGTCGGCTTCGGTTAAACGCGTACGCAACTGCACGAGTTCTGCATTCAGCCAATTCAGATTCGTGCTATTCAGATGTAAAAAGGCCCGATCTTTCTCCGAGGCATTGACGACGGGCGTGATCTGTTCCCGTAACAACGTCATCTTCTTCCGAATCTCCGTCCGAATGGCCTCATCGGTCGCCTTATCCCGTTGTACCCGCAGTGCATCCCGCTCCTTAGTTACGGCATCAATCTGCTCCTGCAAGGGGGTCAGACGCGCCTGGGCTTCCGCCACGGCCTTCTGCATCGCAAGTTGTTCAGGCGGCGGTGCCGGTGCTGCCGGCATTTGCAATAAAGCCTCTAATTCAGCGAGACGCTTCTGGGTATCGGCGATGCGCTGTTCAATTTTCGGGGGATTACTAGAAATCCGCGTTAACTCCCGTCCCGTGCCAACCTCAAAGAAACGCACTTCACCTAACCAATTTCCCGTGACGTAAGTTTTGCTATCATACAAGGCGACCACCTTGGAGACGATGTCGTCCTGATGAACATTTTCTTTCTGCTCGAGACGTTTCCCTTCGATCGTCCACAGCGCCGTCATCCCGTCATTCCCCGCCGAAAGAATTTTCCCGTCCGGGGTGAAAGCGACGGATTGCACCGCTTTGCCATGCGCAGACCAACCGGCCACCCGTTTACCGGTCTTCATTTCCCAAACGGCAATGGTACCATCAGCGGCACAGGTAGCCAAAACGTTGCCATCACTGCGCCAGGCCAAATCAGTGACCGCACCTTTGTGTTGGCCTAAATTATAAAACTCTCCGCCGTTTTCGGCCTCCCAGACCATGACGTTACCGTTGCGATCAGCGGAAGCGAGTAATACGCCATCGGGACTAAAGCCGACCGCCGTGACCCACTCGGTGTGCTTAGAAATCGTGTAAAGCACCTCGCCGCTCGTGGTATCAAAACACTTCACGCGCTTTGCATTCGTGCCCATCGCTATCATGCGATGATTCGCACTAATGTCGGCACTCATGATTTGATCGAACTCTTTGCCCACCTCGGTGACGCGTCGTCCGGTCTTCACATCCCAAACCACGGCATGACCCAATTTACCCGCCCGTCCGCCACCCATGATTAGCAAGGAACCATTGGCGCTAAACTTCAGGGAGTGAGCGTAGCCCTCAGGATACGGCAACACCCCTGCTAAATCGTGACTTTCGGTATCATAAAGGAGAATTTGCTTCTGCCCGGCCACTGCGAGCAACGAAGTCCAGGGGCTCGCAGCCATCGCCACCACCGCGGTCGTGCGCGGCGTCACGACCACGGGCTCTAAAAGCACATGCTCAGGCCGAGCCACGAGCCCCGTAGGCTTGCCCGTCGACACCGCCACGGCTAAATCAACTTTGGGCTTATTGGCCTTACGCGCCACACTGCCCTTGGCCTGCAAAACCCCGCCCGCAATCCACTTCGATAATAAAGTCTGATCCTTGGCCTCCAACGGGGCACCCTCAGGTGGCATGAAGGGCTCTTCTTTCTTGGCACTGCAAGTCCACAAACGACTTCCTGCAGGATTACCTGGATCTACCACCGCCCCACCGCCCCCGCCTGCTAAGATGGCTGCATAACTGGTTAAATCCAACCCGCCTTTTTTCTTATCAGGATTATGACACGAGAAACACTTATTTTCGAGCAGAGGGCGCACGTGGTCATCGTACGTTAACTTTTCAGTGTCTTGGGCTGATAAAACCGCGACCGACCAAGCCGCCGCCATAATCAACGACCGGCGCGACAATTTACGGCATGACACCACGGGCGACATAATTCCTTAATGGTTAAAGTAGAACTCTTTGGAATTCATTAACGCCCAGAAGATGTCTTCTAGAATGGCTTGGCGACTTTCAGGTTCCGCCTGCAAGGACTTTAACGTGACTTTCATTTCTTCAGGCAGCGGATGACGACCGAAGACTTTTAAGAATAGCTCGGTAATAATTTCCTCATCCTTCTTCCCTTCGCCAATCAGCCGTTCCACGACCTTACCGCGACGTATGCGCTCATTGACGGCATCACCATTCATCAAGTGCAACGCCTGCGAAAGACTCGGATCCGTCTTCACTTCCGAAGACGCTACTGATTCGCGTTTCGCTCGACCAAAGGTGGATAGGAAATAGTTACTGACGGCACCATCGGCAATTTGCACCGCCCGCGCCCCAATGGGTAAGCCCTGGAACTTATTCGGCGTCTCGGTAATCTGAGAAATGGCATCCAGTAGCACTTCAGCCCGGACGCGGCGAATCGAGCCGTGGGCAAAGTTCAATTTATCTCCCGCATTACTCTCGTTAACGTGGGTCGAGCGCTGGTAGGCGGCCGAAGCGGTAATATCACGCACCAAACGGCGGATGTCATAGTTATAGTCCGTGAGGTGCTGCGCCAAGGCTTCCAGCAACTCGGGATTCGAGGGCGGATTCGAAACCCGGACATCATCGACGGGGTCAACCACCCCAACGCCGAGGAAGTGGGCCCAAATGATATTCGCAATATTACGGGCGAAGTAAGGATTGCGGGGCGAGGCGAGCCATTCCGCCAAAACTTTGCGGCGGTCTTCCCCGGGTTTAATTTCGGGTTCTTCACCGCCTAAGAACTTTGGCTTCACATTTTGCTTCGTCAGAAAGTGCTGCGTTTCCCCGTTCTTGCTGTTAAAGATAACCATGTCTTGAGGGTCATCGGTTTGCTTGCGGCCAATCTGCGCAAAGAAAGCATTGAACCCATAATAGTCATTCATTGTCCACCGGTCAAAGGGGTGATTGTGGCACTGGGCACACTGAATCCGCATCCCCATGAAGACCTGGGCCACATTCTCGCTCAACTTCAAGCGATCCAACTCGGTTTGGTAATAATTAACGGGCGGATTAGACACCGTGCCCCCGCTGGCCGAAAGTAACTCCACGACAATTTTGTCCATCGGGACGTTCTTACCAATGCGGTCGGCCAACCAGTTGTAATAAAGCAATGCATTCTTATAAAAAGGTGGTTGATTGTTACCGCCGTTAATCCCCGAGCGAATTTGCAAAAGCTCTGCCCACTTCATCACCCAGAGCTCGGTGAACTCTTTGCGTTGTAATAAGCCTTCGACCAATTGGGACCGCTTATCAGGACGCTGATCGGCCAAGAATGCTTTGATTTCTTCCGGCTTAGGATAGAGCCCGACGACATCAATAAAGACGCGGCGCACATACTCCTCATCCGTACACGTCCCGGAAGGTAAAATCCGCAAACGGTGCAAGCGCTCATTCACCGCTTTATCAATGTAGTTCACTTCAAGAGCCTTAGGACGCGTGTAGACCAGATTCTTCGGAATCACTAAAACCTGGGTCGCGACACTAAAGACATTAAAGCGAGCCAAAATAAAGGCCGCCCCACGTTCATTCGACTTCACTACCCCATCTTTAGCCACCTTAGCCACGGGGTCATTATTCGACATGAATAAGGCGAGGCTGGTGACATCGCGATCTGTGCCATCAGAGTAGGTAGCACGCACCGAGATTTGCTGGGTCGCATTCGGCCCCTCTAAAACAATTTGTTTAGGATAAACCTCAATCCCGGTCACCTTGGCCACCGTGGGAGCATCATCCTTCGCCCCTTGGGAAATCCACTCCAAGATGGTGCGATTATAAGCGGAATCCATATCGTAGAGTTTGTTGCCAGAGTGCGGTACCGCACCCACAGCCTTCTCCACCAGAGCACTTTCTTCGGGAATCGCTAAATTGATTCGGCGCCCAATCATTTCACGGGTAAGGCGCAGGTAATCGCCATCCGGATCCATGCCAAAAAGCGAAAGCCGAAAACCGTCCTTACCCCGCGCGGCACCGTGACAACCACCTTGATTGCAGCCCCCGTGCATAAAGACCGGCATGACATCAAGGCGGAATGACACTGGGCGATCCTGCTGACCATCCTTAACGAGCACCGGAATCTTTGCCTTCAACCCCCCAATCTCCGCTTCGACTTCCGTCGCTCCTTGATTAGCCACCGCATGCAAAGCATAGCCCTCAAACTGGGCGACCTTGGGATCATTGACTTTTAAATTTGCATAAGCCGTCACATCGCGGGTGGTGGCATCTTTGAAAGTCGCAAAGACAATCAAGCGGTGAAAATCTCGCTTGGTTTCTAACGAAACTTTTTCAGGAAAAATCTCTAACTTTTCTAGCGAGGCCAACTTCTCCTTTAACTCGGCTCGGGCGATTAGGTCTTCCTTGGTTTGGGCGACCAACGTTACGCCCGCAGGCCAAGGCGCTCCGGCACGCACCCACTGTTTTAAAGCCTCAATATCGCTTGCCGCCAATGGACCCTGCTTCGGCGGCATTAAATCGTCATGCCCCGCTGGTAATAAAATTCTTTTAATTAACTCACTCTTATCTAACTGCCCAGGCACCACAATCACGCCATTCTCCCCGCCTTTCATGAAGTTCTCTTGCGTCGTCATCAGCAACTTACCTTTCACTTTATCAGGGTTATGACACTCCACACAGCGCGTCTCTAAAACTTGGCGGGCGGGCTCAAAGGTCGAAAAGTCTGCGGCGGTCAGTGCACCACCGACTAAAAGTAAACCAGCACAGAGTAAGCGGGAAAGCATAGGGATTAGTTTTTGGTTGGTTCGTTCTTCTGACGGAGCTGTTCTAACCGCGAAAGCACGGGAGTATTACTGGGCTTAGTTTCGGCAGGCTTGGCGGGCGTCGCTGCGTTATTAGCCACCGGCGCAGGCGTCGCCTTGCGAGCAGCATCGACCCGAATCATCGAGCCCAAAGCAATGCGGTGGGTGGTCGTACCACCCGTCTTCAGCGGAACATCCACTTGCACAAAAAGATTAGCCTGCTTACCCAATGGGGAATCCTTGGTAGTCTTCACCGTGAACACCAACTCCTTGCTATCCTTGGTAACTTTAATCGGCGGAATCACAATCGTCTCAGGCACGCCCACCAAACGAGCCACGGCCTCACCTTCAAAAGTTTGCGTGACTTCAAAATTGGTCACCACTCGCCCCTCCTGCCCTTGCTCAATCGAGGTAAGTGGAATGGCATTAGCTGCCACCATGGCAGGCATAGTACTGACTGACACAAAGGGCGAGGCGTTGTACATTCGGCCATTACCGGCGTCGGCTTCACCCATCACGACAAATTTCCAATCTCCCGTAGCCACCCCGCCCGTAGCGTTGAGTTGGAACACACATTCGTTCGCGTCAGCCGCAATGGTTTGCTCGCCGATAGCGGTCATGCCCGGCGGGGTCCACACCATGAAAACGCGGATTGGCGCTTTAAAACCATCCTTACGCTTCGCCACGACTTTGAGATCTAAGACTCCATTTTGCACCACGGGAACCGTCGGCTTAACAATACTTAAATCAAAGGGCACCGACTCCACGACAACCACCGGCAAGGCATCTAAAATACCCTGATAATAAATCACGTTACCATTGCGCACGATGTCGTAGGTCTGTCGCAAGACTCCCACGACTTTATTCGCGGGATCAACGGGTTGCAAACGGAGTGGCACGGCCGCTTGTCCCAAAGGGGCATCGGGTGCCGCTTCAAAAACTAAAGGCATGTTAGGCATGTCCTTGGGGGCCAAGTCTGTCAGTAACTTTACTCCCGCGGGTAAACCCGGAGCTTCAAAACGATAATCTCCATTCACCCCACTGCGGGTAAAATTCTCAAGTAACGCCATCCGCCCACCACGTGGCACGGCCATAAATTGGCGATACTGGGTGTCATTCACCGTGTAATCGGGCGAGGCAAAGGTCAGCCGCGGTACGGAGGCGACTAATTCTAAACGATAAACGTAATTGGGACCACCACGCTCGAGGTGATCTTTAATGCGGACGTAGTAATCGCCGTCCGCAGGTACCGTGACTTTAAATTGTGAATCTAAACGGTGCATGCCGCCTCCATCATCATTAGCCACCAGCTCATTCCCCGTCGTAGAGGTAATGCGCACCGTAGGATCTAGCGGTGAACCCAAGGCCTGGGCATAACAATGCCCTTCTAATACTTGGCCTTTTTTAAGCTTAATTTTGTAATAATCGATATCACCAGGCTTATCAATAATCCCATTGAGGGCATAGGCATCTGCAGGAGGTACCACCGTGGCTTGTTCGCGCGTGTCATTGGGTTCGACCTCAAACGTATTATCAAACGGACTTAAACGGAATGGATTACCCGAAGGAGCGGAGTCTTGCGAATGCGCGAAGAGTTGGAATTCGGGATTTTCCGCGGTGGGCAAGGTCACTTCTTCACTGAAAGACTCCTTACCATCGATGAAGTTTACTTTCAGTTTCGTGCCGAGACGGCCACCTCCAGGAAAGACCACATCGGGACGCCGGAAACTTCCAATATGCAAACGATAATGGGAGGTAGCACTACCTTGGTAAGCCGACTCTCGTACCATCACATAATAATCCCCATCATAATCTGCAACATAGGAACAATAACCATCTTGACGGTGCAAAATCGTATCATCCGAAAATGCTTTCTCGAAACGATCTTTATCCACAATGGCGATGTAGGGATCAAACAGTGCGTACCCCAGACGTAATCCTTCAATCTCAACGCTGAGACGCTGCCCTTTTTTCATGGGGACTTTAAAATAATCCACGTCTTCAGGCAGAATCACGCCCTCAATCGTTTGGTTTAATTGCACGGGCTGTGCAGTCGCTAGAGTATCATTCGGTTCCTTTTCAGCGACATTAGGAAAAATCCCGACAAAAAACTGACGAGGGTGCGAAATACCCGACTTCGTCCGCACCCGCATCACATGATTACCGGGTGGCACCTCAGCCCCAATGGAGAGCGTCAACTCGACTTTCGTCGACGTCGTACTCTCGACGCTTTTAACTTTTATCCCGGGAGAAAAGAATAGTAAGTCTTCAAAATCTCCCAACCGCTGCCCCGTCAAAGTAACCTTCAAGTCCGTTCCACGCTGGCCACCATTCGGCTCGGTTCGGGAGACTTCAGGGTAGGCGGCATAGAGTCCGAGCGTGAGGCAAAACATCCCGGCTAAATAGCGCAGCCACTTTGCGCTCGAAGTCATGTAACGCACGACTTAAGCGAGCCAATCGGTCATCACGCGACCGCCGTTAACGATATCGATAGGACGCCCACCGTCCGACACAATGCGCTTCTCGGCATTAATGCCTAAAACGCGATACATGGTCTTCGCTAAATCTTCGGGACCTACAGGGTCGCGGTCAGGCTCGCCGCCGAGAGCATCTGAGGCACCGTGAATATAACCTTCCTTCATTCCCCCGCCAGCCATGGCCACCGAGAAAACGCGTGGCCAGTGATCGCGACCATTGGTGGCATTGATTTTAGGCGTCCGTCCAAATTCCGAGCTCACCATCACCAGCGTCCGCTTCAACATACCGCGGTCCGCTAAATCAGTGATTAAACGCGCAAAGGCTTGGTCAAACTGCGGTGCTTGACCATCAAAGCCACCTTGAATATTCGAGTGGTGATCCCAACCGCCAAAATTGACGGAAACCATGCGTACGCCCGCTTCCACTAAACGCCGAGCCAGCAAGAAGCGCTGACCAGCGGTGTTACGACCGTACTCATCACGCAGCTTATCAGACTCTTGACTTAAATCAAACGCTTGGCGGGCCTTCGCACTGCTCACTAATCCATAAGCTGCTTGCTGAAAACTATCCATAGCACCGATAGCATCCGACTTCTCCGTCTGGCGGAAATGGTTGTCGACGGCTTCCAATAAATTACGACGACGATCAAAACGATTGGTGGTGATTTCCTTTGGAGCCAACAAATCACGCACCGTAAAGCCTTTATCCGCGGGATCACTGCCTAAAGCAAAGGGGCCGTAGGCACTACTCATATAACCCGTACCTTGCTCGGGATGGGACTGATTGGGCACTACCACGTAAGGTGGTAAATTATTACGGGAGCCTTGCTCATGCGAAATGATGGAACCAAAACTCGGGAATTTAATGGCGGGGCTAGGGCGATAGCCCGTGAACATATTGTGCGTCCCACGCTCGTGGGCGGCTTCCCCGTGCGTCATCGAACGCACAATGGTCAACTTGTTCATAATCTTCGCAATGCGTTCAAACTTCTGACCGACGTACTCGCCAGGAATCGAAGTTTTAATCGGCGTGTAAGGCCCGCGATATTCGGGGGCAGCGAAGGGCTTCGGATCCCAGGACTCGTGTTGCGCAATCCCACCGGGGAGGTAAATGTGAATTACCGCATCCGCTAAAGCATTATAGCCCTCGACCTTGGGCATCTCCATCCCTTGCAAGCGCATCATCCCGCCGAGACTCAAACCGAGCGTACTGAGCATGCCGACGTGCAAGAAATCGCGACGACTCAAAGCGGAAAGAATATCGGGGTGGTTACCTTCGCAGTGACGGTGGAGTTTCATAGCCGGTGGGGGTTATGCTTTAGACATATAAAAACTATAAAAGTTGCGATTTATAATCAAGAAACTGGCTGGCCTTTATATGAAACTTATCAATCGTTTACGGCGTCTTCTTTTGACTTTGCTCACGCATAACTATTAAAAATCAATAAACAATCAAAGCCCATGACTGAGCCCTCCCCCTCCACCCCTCCCGCCGAAGAAGCTAAGTCACTCAGTTGGGTGTTTCGGTTCATCCTCATTACCTCCGCACTCTACATTGCCGGGTGCTCCGCCTTTTTCTCCGTCCGCGGTCTCGGGTTGCTCTTCGTTGGCTCCGACACCGAGGTGATGATCATGGCGGCCTCGCTGGAAGTCGGCAAGTTGGTCGCAGCCTCTTTTCTCTACCGCTACTGGGATCGGATTAACAGCGTCCTGCGCTTCTACCTCACCCTCGCCGTCCTCATCCTCATCGGCATCACCTCGCTCGGTAATTATGGCTACTTGGCTCGGGCTTATGAAAAGACCACGACGCAAATTAATCGGAATGAATTAGAAATCGCGACCTTGGAAAAAGAGATCGCCGACATCCAACACCAACTCGACGAATCACAGGGCAAAAACAACCGCCTAAATTCGGCCAGCCGCGAAGACCTCAGCAAAGCCCAACTGCGCTTAACCCAAGCCACGGCTTCGCTCGAACAATCCCTCACTCGCCTCCAAGAACAACGCAAGGCGGTCAACGAACGCCGCACTCAAGACCTCGCCGCTCCTACGCAACGGGCCACGGAACAAAGCAGCACTATTGCTAAAAGTATTGCGGCAGAAGAAGCGGCCAGTGCCAAGGCCATCGCGGCGGAAGAAACCGTTATTGCTGGCCTGAATGAACGACTGAAAGTACTCGACGCAGCAGTAGCGGCCTACACGGCGCAAGGTACCAGCACCCAATACCTTTTCTTCGAAAAAGATAACGTGAAGAAAGGCCAAGAATTACGGGATGAACAACGTCCCGAACGCGACCAAATCGCAGTTGCGTTAGCCAATGCCTCCGCACGTATCGACCGCGGCCGTAGCGAAGCCAATCGCCGCATTGAACAGCTCCGTACGGAACAATCCCGCATCAATGAATCGGCCAATAAAGACGTGGCCCAACTTCGCCAACAATTTGCTAGCGACCTCGCCAAACTGGATAGCGAAGAGAAAGAACTGCGCAAAGCTGGGGCCGCCACGATTGCCGACTTAGAAAAGCAAATCGCTGCGCTCCAAGAGCACGACCAAGGCAAGGTCACGATGACGGAAGCCGAAATCGAGACCCTGCATAAGCAAATCCACGATCGCAACCAACAGATCCACGTCCTGCGCGATGCCATTGCTGGTTCGGACATCGGTTCATACCGTTTCGTTGCTCGTGCCTTCGAGGCTGAAGCGGACGATGTGGTGAAGTGGCTCATGCTGGCCCTAGTCTCGGTCTTCGACCCGCTGGCGGTGACCCTCGTCGTGGCGTTTAACATGGCAACGACGCGGGCCAAGAATCGCCAAGAACAAATCCTCTCCAGCCCTTCGAGCACTGCAGAAGCAACCCCCGCTAAGCCTAAGCCTCGCACGGGTTGGTCAGCTTGGGAAATCTCCGTTGTCGTTATTTTAACCAGTATTATCGCTCTGATTGTGGCATGGCTCTGGATTAGCGAACGCTCCTCCCAAGCCGCCCGTTCCAACGTGGGCACCTCCAACATCATCCCTGGGGACAGCTTTGCCGTCCTCACCTTTCGGCCCGACGAATTGCGTCAAAAAGGAAACCACGCTTTCCCCGAATGGCTCGAGCGTACGGGAGGAAAAGGCATGTCTGCGGCCGTCGCCGAATTACTTAAAAACGGTTTAGACCCCCACACTGAGCTCTACGCTTTCGCTAAATTTCCGAGCACCTCGAATCAAAAAACGGGCGTCGACCCCGCCCACCCGACCATGCTCTGTGGTCTCGTGATTCACGTCACCGACCCCGTGGCCGCTGAAGCAGCCCTCTCGCGTATCGCGGATCAAATCAACAACACCCTGCGCGGCGAAACGGGCAAACCCACCTCCAACCTCACACGCAGTCGCTCCATGATTCGCTACGGGGAGGGGCGTTACATGGACCCTGAAGGCGGTTTTTTTACCTTTGGTCTGACGAACCGGACCGCCATCATCTTAGTTGAGTTCGAAGGCAATCCCGCTGCCCCTTGCGTGGAAAATGAAATTCGCTCGTGCTTGAACTACTCGCGTTCCAAGTATCGCAACGGCGAACTAACCAAAGACAAGATTCCCGCTTACGCGAAAGAACAACCCGGCGCCCTCACCTTTTGGCTCGATGCGAACCGCTTTTTCCGGCGCCTGCCCATGAGCAATGCGACCCGGGCACGCTACGAGAAACTCGAGCCCTCGCTCGACTTTGAATTACTCATGGCCTTGAACACGAAAGGCACCGATGCCCTCGTATTGAATGCCAGCTATATCTACCAATTTGACCGCTTCCACGAAGGTATCGCCATCGATTCCCTGAAAAATCTGCCCAAAATGGAAACTCCGGCCAAGCCGGACTTAGGTTGGAAACTCATGAACCGTTGCCTCGATACGCTCGACTACGAAACCATGATTGAACACATGCGCGGCGCCCTCAGTGAAGGCAAAGGCCCCGGAGCCCAACAGGTTCTAGTCGAAAAAACCATCAACTCTCCGCGCGATGCTAAGTTCACCATGAACACGCGCTTTGATGCCAAAGCAGGTCCGCCGATTATTTCGGCTATGCAGATTTTATCCCAATAAGTCCATGTCGGCCCGGAAGCATCCCAACCTCTGGCTTTTAGCCTTAGGTTGTTTTGTCCTCACGGGATGCCAAACGGATACGGGACACGAAGAAAGTTCTTCGTGGTTCAACTTTGGATCGCACTCCAAGGCACCTGCAACCACGTCCGTCCAAGAACCTTCCCAAGACACCAAGACCGTCACTCCTCAGCCCACTCCTGGCTCGAAGAAAGATGCCAAGTGCCCTCCCGACGACAAGACCATGAACGCGTCGGGAACCAATCCTGCAGGTCCTACGACAGGCTCCACAACGGCGGAATCGCCCGTGGCCGCTAAACTAGAAAATAAAATAGAGCCAGAGGCCACGACGGGTATGCCCTCCAACCCTTTAACAGCGAATGTAGGGGACAAAACGGCGACCCCTAAGCCATCAGCACTTAGCCTGAATGCTACTTTAAACGACTCGGCGGACACGACTCCAACTCATCGCCCCATCCTTTCCTTGCCCGAGCTCGCGGCTTCGTCGCCAACCCAACTTAACCAAGGTTCCGATCGGGAAATGAACTTGGCAAAGCAGCGGGAACTAAAAGGCAAAGTAGGGGCCCAACTGACTCTCCCCGACATCGCAGAGGCGGTGATGAAAAACCAAGGTGGCACCAACTCGCCCAGCCTCGAACTGCAAGAGGGTGCTTCACGCCTGAACACCAACAACCCCGTTGGCTTAGCAGTGGGTGATAAAAATGAAAATATCGGCACCAAGGCAGCACCCTTTGCAACCCCTCAACTCGAAGCCCAAAGCGGCACTAAAGCCCGGACGAAAAGCCGTTTAAGCCTGCCTGGTTTTAGTGATGACGCCAACCCCTCCCGTCCTGATCTGATTACAGGCAAGGAGCCAACTGATGCAGCCTCAGAAGGACTCTCGCAGCGCACTACAGCAAAATCACCCTCTCTGGAGATAAGCGATAAAGTCGTGATGCCGTCCCCCACGACCCCTTGGCCAAGTTTAGCCTTAAATGAGGCGTTTGAGAGTAAAACCAGCGAACCTACGAGTATCACGTTAAGCATCGCCCCCCAAGCCAACCCCGGCGGGAAAAAGGTGGCAACGAATACGCCCCCCATCCCCGACGTCCCCAGTGCCCCAAACATTCAGCCGTCAACCACTGCCACTCCATTGCCCCCAGCGGGAAGCGAACTCGTCGTCCTAAAAACGCCCCAACCTCCGCGGCCCTTCAGGCTCTCTGAATGGATCTCCAATGAAGCGATGCATCGGCAGTGGGTAGCCAAGCAAACCGCTAAATCCACCGAAGAACTGGCCACTCGAGCGGAGGAGCAACGTCGCTTGCGAGAAGCGATATTCAAGTATTTGATTAAAGATTCGGACGAAACGAAGGACCCTCCAGAAAAGAAATAGTCGGCTCATCGAGCCGACTATGCCGAGCGAACTCTCAAAGTCCGCCTGATGGTCCTAACTTTTAGTTCAGTTCTTCGACCTTAATATTTCGATACTCCACCTTCATCTTAACGCCAGGGTGGATTTGGAGCCCAATCGACTCAGGCTTGGTGTAGAAAGGATCCGTGTAATCATTCACGACCTTCTCGCCATTTAACCACACGGAATACTTATCGCCATTAGCTTGGAAACGCACGCGATTCCAATCATCCTTCTTCCACAATTCGGCGAGGCGTTTGGCTTGGCCAGCCTCGGGGTATTTCACCTTTAAGGGCGAACAGTAAATGGAACAGGTCATGTCCTTCTTCAAACTGCGCGAAACTCCAATTTGCATTTGGATGTCATGCTTACCGTCCGCCGAACGGCGCAGCATAATACCACTATCGATGTCACCGCTGAAACGCACCTCACACTCCACGGCGACGTTATAATAAGCCTTCTCGGTGTAGAGCATGTTGCCCTTCAATTTCTCGTCATTCTCACCGACCAAAATGCCATCCACCACTTTCCAGAATTTATTATCTTTGGCATCTTTCCAACCGGTGAGGTCTTTGCCATTAAAGATGGTCACGGGGCCCGCGGGAGCGGCTTTCTCTTCGGCAGCCTGTGCCAATGGCAAACACAGCACTGACAATAGAATACTAAGATAATGTTGGGGTTTCATAAAGTATCCTTCAATAAACCCTGAAAAGGGGGCAAGTAAACCTCAGAGTCGGCCCACCGACCCCCACCTAAATCAGTTGGGTGTGCAAGTAGGCTTGTCTGCGGCTCAAACCTCGCTTTGTTCAAAGCCACACCCCGCTATGAAAACACTTCGTCTCTTCGGTTGCCTCGTTCTTGGTCTCGCCGCCCAGGCCCAAGAATTAAAATATGAAATCGTCCCCGATTTCATCACCCCCCCTCCTGGCAAGACCACCATTGGTAATGGCCACGGCGAAATCGCCGTCGACTCCAAAGGCCTCATTTACGTGAGCGTGCAAGAGGCCGCGGGGATTCAAGTCTACGGCACGGATGGCAAATTCATCAAAGCCCTGCCCTTGCCCAAATCGATTCACGGCTTTGTGATTCGTAAAACCGAAGACGGAGAGTTTATTTACGCCACCATCCTCAACGAAAAAGAAGGGAGTTTCATTAAGTGCCAACTCGACGGCAAAATCGTAATGGAAATCAAAAAGAGTGCTTTCCCTGCCGAGCAGGCCAAAGAGCCCCTTAAGCTCACCAACTGTGATGTGGCTGACAACGGCGACATCTACATCGTGGATGGGTACGGCAAGAGCTGGATTTTCCAATTCGACAAGACAGGTAAATTCATCCGCGTCTTCGGCGGCCCTAACCAACTGGTAAACAACAAAGGGTTTAAGAATACCCACAAAATCTTCGTCGACCATCGCTTCAGCCCCGCTCGCCTGCTCTGCCTCGATCGTGGGAATAACCGCATGTTCCACCTCGATCTCGATGGTACCAACCCCCAAATGATTGCCGACACGGGCTTGCGTAATCCGAGCTCGGCTTCCTTCCATGGCGACCTGATGTGTGTAGCCGAAATCGCGGGTCGCGTCTCGGTTTGGAACAAAGCAGGCAAGATGGTCGCCTCCTTGGGCGTTAATGACACCAAAGGACAAACCAATACCCCCGGCGTTAAACCTGCCGACTGGCGTACGGGCGTCGTGACCTCGCCTCACGGCATCACCTTTGATGCCAAAGGAAATATTTTAGAGACGGAGTGGAATCAGTACGGCCGCGTCCTGCGTTGGGATGTCAAGTGAACGCCGCCTGGTATCGTCACTTTCTCGTTCTGGGAGCATGTTACATGCTCCCCTTTTTTTGCTTCGCCCACAACGGTGAGTTCATCACGGCTCAATGGGCTTGGCACGTGGATGGCTCGGCCGAACTAACCTTAACCGTCGACTACGAGTCCAACCTTTGGATTAAAAACGCCGCAGACTTTCAACAGGCAGCAGATACTTTCTTGGAACTTCACACCTCGCAACAAACGACCCCCTTATCCGCGAGTCAGGCGAGCAAGCATTATGCAGCAGCCCAACACTTAGACCCCCGCAGCCCTCTTGGCCATTCGGCGGAAGAATTAGCCCAAAACTACCAACTCGGCATTCTCCACTACCAATGGAAGACCCCCCCCGCAGCACTTACCCTTAAAGTGCCGCCGGCATGCCCGCAGACCTTTATATTATGGATGGCAGACGAGCAGCAACCTCAGCAGGAAATTCGCTGGAACATCATGATTGGTGGGGATGAATCACCACTCATCACACGCGCACCCTCCCGTCAGTCTAGTTGGCTAATGGCGGCTTGGGTCATTTTCGGTCTCGGACTGATCCTGCTCACGCGTTACCTCTTGAAGAAAATTCCAGGGCGTTGCGGTCACTGACAAACCGCGGCCACAAACCCAGACCGAGCATCAAAATGAGGGTTGTGACCACTTTCTGGCAACGTCACCACCGTGGCATGTGGGAAATGATTTTTAATCAAAACTTCGTCTTCAGGTTTTAGGTAAGAAGATTTTCCGCCGCGAATAAACGTCGTGGGCCCATCCCAAGTTTCCCCCTCGCGCAAAGGATTGCCTAGAATCAAAGGTAAGGACTGCGTCAGGGCCTCCCGATTAACGCCCCAAACCCACTCTTCGGCCTGATTCTTAACTAAATTCGTTAGGATAAACTGCCGCATCCCCCAATCCGTCACGAGCGTGGCCAAACTCCCATCGGCCGACTTCCGAGTGGTAATACTTTTTAAATCTAACGCCGCCATCGCGGCGAACTCGATCCGCACGCGGTCTGGGTAAGCTTTGGGGGCAATATCGACTACGGTTAACCGCGTCAGCAAGTGGGGAGCATCCATCGCAACCCGCATCGCCGTCTTTCCGCCCATACTATGGCCGACTAAATGAACCGGACCACACTGGAGTCGTTCAAGCAGCGCAATGATATCAGCTGCCATCGCTTCATAAGAGCAATCCTCCGACCAGGGCGATTGTCCGTGGTTGCGTAAATCTGCCGCCAACACGCGATACCCCTGCGCTGCCAATTCAACACCGGCGGATTGCCAATTGCGCACCGAGCCGAGCAACCCATGTAAAATTAACATCGGACGGCCCGCGCCGCCGAGTTCGCGATAAGCTAAAGCCAGTGGCATGATTAAGAAACAATCCGAGTGGACTGAAAGTTAATACCGCTCAAACTCATTTCTAGGCCCTTAGGATTAGGCGAATGTGTCATGGCAACCGTTTTGGTGATTAACCCAGCCCGCACCATTTTACCTAGATCTTGATTTAAAACACGCGAACCAAAATCACCCCCCGCTTCGACAAGGTCGGGGATTTTTTCGAATTGTCCGTCGGCCAAAACGCGGCGCGACAACGGATCGATGATGAATACTTCGGATGCGGGCAAGACCCCCGTACCATCGGCACGAGGCACCAAAGTTTGCACGACTACCGCTTTCAACCCTGCAGAAATATTGCGTTTAGCTAACGGTAATTGTTCGGGCGGATAGAATTCAAACAGCCGCTGAATAGCCTGCTGGGCCGTACCCGCATGCAAAGTCGAAAGCACCAAGTGTCCCGTTTCCGCCGCCCGCAAAGCCGTTTCAAACGTATCGCGATCTCGCATCTCACCGACTAAAATAACATCCGGATCTTGGCGTAAAGCGGCCAACAAACCGGCGGCAAAATCGGGCACATCAATACCGATTTCGCGCTGACTGAACGACGCCTTTTCATCGGTGAAGGTGTATTCAATCGGATCTTCTAAAGTAATAATATGCTTCGCTGCTTGCTGATTAAGCTCCTGCAAAATGGCCGTCAGGGTAGAACTTTTACCGGAACCGGTGGGACCACAGACCAACACTAAACCCGCCCCTTGCTGCACGGCCTTCATCACTGGCGCCAAGGTGAGATTGAGCTGTGCCAGGGTGGGCGGTTTGCTTTTCACGAGACGTAAAGCCACGGCAAGTTGACCACGTTCTACGTAGGCGTTAACGCGATACCTCCCTAAATTAAGGTCAGTGCAATCTAGGGCGTAATCAATCTGATGCGTTGCCAGCCAGCGCTCGCGAAATCGCTCGGGCAAAGTCGCGTCGATTAGCTCCTTTAAATCGGTCGCGGCCAGCGGGGCCATCTCAGCGGCGACTAATTCGCCCCCCACTCGAAACAAAGCGGGCCGACCGGCCTTGAGGTGCAAATCACTCGCTGCATGGGACACCGCTAAACTGAATAAATCTTTTATAATTTTAGGAAGAGCCGCCATAATCCGTTGATGGAGAACCCTAATCTACCCTCGCCACAGGGGTCGAACTCATTTTCCTTCGGTAAATGCTTCGCTACTTTCTACCCCTAAGTTTGCTGAGTTTATTACCACTCCAAGCTATTGAAGTTTGGACCGCACCAGGAAGCACTACCCTCAAACAGCCTTTCAGCGTAGATTTTGACGCAAAAGGACAACTCTATGGTGTGGAATTTCAACCCACCAACCAAGTCTTCACGGTAAGCGACGGAAAATTCCATTATATCTCAGGCGTTAAATGGAACAGTGAACCTAAAGGCGCGAAACCACCGGCACCCGCCAACCCGCGTGATTTAAACCCTGCGGTCTACAATGCCCTCCACGATATCACCGTGGCACCCGATCATTCGCTGATTCTCTCCGACACCTTTCAACATCGGCTTTGTCGTCTCGACCCCCAAACCCACCAAACGACCCTGCTCGCTGGCACGGGGACTCCTGGATTCAAAGGCGATGGCGGCCCCGCAATGGAAGCCCAATTCAATAATCCCTTCTGCGCCGCACTCGCTCCGGACAAACAATCCATTTACATCGCGGACTTAGGTAATGCCCGGATTCGTCGCGTACATTTGCCAACTGGCACGATCGAAACCGTCGCTGGCAATGGAAAGCGCGGCATCCCCACCCCTAACAGTGTGGCCACACAAGCCCCACTCTCCGGTCCGCGCGCCTGCTGTGTCGCCCCCGACGGCACCTTGTACATCATTCTCCGCGAAGCCCATGCCCTTGCCGCGGTTAAAGACGGTAAGATTAATATCGTCGTGAATCAAAGTGGCCAAAAAGGGTCCGCGGGCGATCAAGGCCCCGCCCTCCAAGCCCAACTCAACGGCCCAAAGTATGTCTGCATGGCACCGAGTGGCTTAGTCCTCATCTTGGACACTGAAAACCATGCCGTCCGTGCCTATGACCCCAAAAATCATACGCTACGAACCGTGGCTGGCACCTTGGGTAAACCAGGCACCCAAGTCGGAACAGATTGGAGTAGCACCCAATTGCGCCGCCCGCACGGGGCACGTGTGGGACCCGACGGGAAACTTTACGTCGTGGATAGCGAAAACGACCGAATTTTAATCGGTCCTGCCCCTTAAAGGGTTTTTGGGTTTGTCTCTTTTGGCGGAGCAGGGTTGGGTCTGGGGTCAGCGACTAAACCCATGTCAGCCTCCCATCCATCCCTCCGCCGTCCTTTTGGCCCCACATCATTTGCGGGTGCCCACACGGCTCTGATTACCCCCTTCCAAGAGGGTAAAGTCGACTGGGCTGGTCTTAAAAAGTTAGTCGAATTCCAAATCAACCAAGGCATCAACGGTCTGGTGTCCGTGGGAACCACTGGCGAATCCCCGACCCTCGATTACTCGGAACACATCGAAGTAATCCAGCGCACGGTAGAGTACGCCGCCGGCAAAGTTCCAGTCATGGCTGGCACGGGTTCCAATTCTACTAAAGAAGCTCTGGAACTGACTAAACAAGCCGATGCCGTCGGGGCCGATGCCTTCCTCTTGGTCGCGCCCTATTACAACAAGCCCAGCCAAGAAGGCCTCTTCCGTCACTTTGCACTGCTCGCCGAGGCGACGCCTAAGCCCATTGTGCTTTATTCGATTCCTGGTCGTTGCGGCATCGAAATCACCGTCGAGACGGTCGTCCGTCTGCGCCAAAAATATTCTAATATCATCGGTATTAAAGAAGCAGGTGGCCAAGTTGAGAAGGCTGCCCGTTTAGTGAAGGAATGTGATCACGACTTCCTAGTGCTCAGTGGCGACGACTCGCTGACCTTGCCTTTCGCAGAAGTGGGTGCCCAAGGCATCATCTCCGTGGCCTCTAATTTAATTCCTAAACAGGTCACCGAATTGGCTACCTTATCGCGCACCCGGCGCTTCGCCGAGGCCCAAGTGCTGCATCAAAAACTGGCCGACCTCTTCAAGGTGCTCTTCATCGAGCCCAATCCCGTACCCGTCAAACACGCGATGCAACGGGCGGGGATTATTGCTTCCGCGGAAGTACGTCTCCCCCTCTGCGAAATGCAAGTCGCCAACCGCCAGCAAGTCGACAAAGTCGTCGACGCTACCCTCGCCCTCTTTCGATGAGCTCCTCCGTGCAGATTCTTTTACAAGGTTCTAAAGGCCGTATGGGCCAGGCGATTATCGCCGTGGCAACTTCAGAAGGGGCCACCATCAAAGCCTCAGTAGATCAGGGCGACAATGCAGCGGCCGTGATTCAAGGCGTTGACGTTGTCATCGATTTCTCCTTCCACACCGCGACGCTTGGCATCGCCCAACTCTGCGCTCAGCACCGTAAACCCTTGGTGATTGGTACGACGGGCCACACGCCCGAAGAAAAAATCGCCATCCAACAAGCCATCAAAGGCCTCCCCGTGGTCTGGGCCGGTAATTACTCCGTAGGTGTCACGTTGCTCAACGCCTTAGTCCGCCAAGCGGCCCGCTCGCTGGCGCATGCCGGACGCTGGGACATCGAAGTCATCGAGATGCACCACCGCTTGAAAAAAGACGCCCCGAGCGGCACGGCAGAAAAATTACTCAAAGTTTTACTAGAAGAACGCCAACTTAGCCAAGAGGCCCTGACCCATGGTCGCGAAGGCCTCGTGGGTGAGCGCCCGCTCAACGAAATCGGCGTCCATGCCCTCCGCGGTGGCGACGTCATTGGTGACCACACGGTGCTGTTCGCCTCCGAAGGAGAACGCCTCGAGTTAACCCACAAAGCTTCCAACCGCGAGATCTTTGCCCGCGGTGCCATCCGGGCAGCCCACTGGTTAAAAAATCAACCAGCAGGCCTGTACGCCATGGAAGACGTCTTGGGCTTAAAGTAAGCGACGTTAGCGACCCAAGGCGGCTTTAACCAACTGATCGGCGGTAGCCCCCGTACCGAGCTTGGCTACAGCCGTACGCAAGCCCTTCTCGGCTTCGCTAGCTTTAAACCCAAGCGCCAGCAAGGCTGCCAAAGCATCGCTCGCAGGCGTAGGTGCCACCATCGGCTGACGGCTCGTTGCCCCGACATTTACAGGACCTCCTACGGCGTCTGGACCGACTTTATCTTTCAACTCTACAACCAAACGCTCCGCGGTTTTTTTGCCGATACCTGGGCATTGCGACAGCAACGCTACATCACCATGCAAGATGGCCTGACGGAGAATCGGAAGAGCCAAACGGCTGATAATATTTAAGGCCGTCTTGGGACCAATACCGGAAACTTTTTCGACTAATAACCGGAAGAAATCTCGTTCATCAGCCTGGGCAAATCCGTAAAGGGCTTGGCCATCTTCGCGAAAAACGTGGTGAATTAACAACGTCACTTCTTGTCCGACAGCCGGTAAACGCTCAGCGGTCGTGACCGGAACATTCACTTCATAGCCAACGCCAGCGGCATCAATGACCACACGCAGGACGCTGGCCTCAATGAGTTTGCCTCGAAGCACGACAATCATACCGCCAATAAATCTGAAATCAGCCCTATGTTAAGCCCGAATCTCAATTAAAAACCCTTTAAGGTAACGGCTTTCGGGGAAATTCACCAACACGGGGTGATCGGCTGGTTGCGAAGTGCGTTCTAAAACAATCGCTTCGCGGCGCGCATCCGCCGCCGCAGCCTCAATGACTTCAAGGTACATTTCCTCTGTCACGCGATGGGAACAGGAGTAAGTCGCCAAGATTCCGCCCGGAGCCAGCAAACGCAGGGCTCGCAAGTTGAGTTCCTTGTAACCACGCAAAGCACCTTCGACCGAGTCTTTACTCCGGGCAAAAGGTGGCGGGTCTAAAATGATTAAATCAAAGACCTCTTCACGGTGCTCGGTGAACCAATCAAACACATTGGCGACTTCAAAGCGGGCGGCTAACTGATTGCGCGTCGCAGCCGCTTGAGCGGCCTGGATGGCCTCCTCGGAGGAATCTAAACCTAAAACCGAAGTGGCTCCGGCGCGGGCACAAGCTAAGCCAAAACCACCTTGATTACAAAAGGTGTCCAAGACGCGGCGACCCTTAGCCCACTGGGCCACATGTGCATGTTGCTCAATTTGGTCTAAATAGAGACCTGTCTTCTGACCACCAAGCAAATCAACGCGCCACTGCACCCCACCCACCTCCATCCATGAAGGCTCTAAAGGCTTACCTGATACCGTACGCACATAAGCATCCATCCCTTCCAGCTTTCGGGTGGCGGCATCATTCTTTAAGACGATTTCGCGCGGACGCAGGTGACGTTGCAGGATTTCTAAAATAAGCGGCAAGCGCTGCTCCATGCCTAAGGTCAAAGTCTGCACCGACAGTAAATCGTGAAATCGGTCTACGACCAAACCCGGTAAACTATCCGCTTCGGACCATACCAAACGAGCCACCAATTTACCTTCGCGGCGTTTCAAGGCCGACTTGATTAAATCCTCCAGCAACGTCGCATCTAATGGAATTGGGCGACGCGAATACCGACGCCACGCAATCTGCGAACGGCCGTTCCATAACCCTGCCCCTAAGCAGCGACCTTTCAAGTCCGTCAACTCCACGTGATCACCATCCGCCGGAGGCGTACCTAGCGTGAGGTCAATTTCACCCAAAAAGGCCCAAGGATGACCCCGCAACACACGTGCAGGACGACCGGGACGAAGACGAAGAGCTCGTAACATTAGTTTACAGAACGAAGTTTTGGAATAGCCCAAAGTGCCGTGATAATCGCCGGCAACCATGCCGCCAAAACCGGTGGTAAAGCCCCGCTGTTACCGAAAGCATTACACACCGAAGAAATAAAGAAGAAGGCTAAGAACAGGCCGAACGTTTTTGCGACCCCAATCATGGGACTAACCCGTCCACCCACCACCGAAAACGGAATCGCCACGGCAACTACCACCAAACAAATAATCGGACCTGCCAAAATGCTATGATAACGCATGGCGTACATCGCATTACGACCGGAGGCATTCTGGCCAGTTTGATCAATAAACCGAGCGACTTCACGCAGGGACAGTAATTCCGCATCCCGTTCTGCATAGAGCATGATTTCGGGATCATCATCCAACTCTGGAACGCTTAACTCTTGAAACGCAGGTTGGGAAAGCAAAGTCCCCGTCGCGGCGTCAAAGTGCATATCGCGCCCTTGGCGAAAACTCCAATGCCAGCGACCCGCCGTTTTCTGGAAATCGGCAAAGCGGGCAGAAACACAACGCACCTCACGGTGCTTCGGGTCAAAAAGATGCACCTCGACCTCAAAGGCTTGGCCAATCGTTAAGCCAAGACGGCTGATGCGCCACAAGCGCCCCGACTTAGGATTTTCAAAACAAACCGAACCAGACTCACCCACCGGCAAGGCCGTACCACCTTTGCGCTTAATTGCCGCGAATTTTTCCCGATCTAAAATATTACGCTGCGTGTCTAAAGCATCGGGTACCCACCAAGCGTTTAAGGCCGCTAAAAGAAACGCCAAGGCCAAGCCCATCGCCCAGAGAGGTAGCGTTAGGCGCCACATACCAATCCCCGCGGCGCGAATCGCCGCCAGTTCCTGGTTACGATTCATAGCTGAAAGTACGAAAACTACCGAAATTAAAAGGGAAATGGGCAGAAGCATCGAAACCCCACCCACCAGTTTCGTCCAAAGGAAGAGCCCAATCGTCGCCAAACTTGACCCCCAAGATAGCAACTCCGGAATCCAGTTATAACCCTCGGAAATCAGCAATAACCCTGAAAAACAAATAATGCAGAGGCTGAAAACTTTAGCCCATTCACGGAGGATATAGCGATCAAGGAGACTCAAGACTCCCAAATCACAACAAGCTAAGCCATCTCAGCAACTCCAAAGCCTCCGCTGGCTTCAATTTACACCCCTCAGGCTACTTGGCTTTTAGCACAAACTTACCTTGAAACCTAATCTTCTAAAAACTGTTATAAAGGAATGCCTCGTCCGAGCGTTTTCCGCAGGCTCGTGACCTCGTTTGCCGTCCTCGCAATCGGGGTGGTTAAACTTGGAGCGGCAGAAACAGGGTCCGTCGACTATACCAACGACATTCGCCCCATTTTATCCGAAAACTGTTTCTACTGTCACGGACCCGACGCCAATAAGCGTAAGGCCAAATTACGTCTCGATGAGCGGGCCGAGGCCCTTAAAGCCAAAGCCTTTACCCCAGGGCGACCTGACGATAGTGAGCTGATTAAACGAATCTTCAGTCAAGACCCCGAGGAAGTCATGCCGCCACCGACTTCGCATCGCTCACTGACGCCAGCACAACGTGAAACCCTGCGACGTTGGATTGCCGAAGGAGCGGTCTACCAACCGCACTGGACTTTTGTAACCCCCATCCAGCCTCCCCTCCCCAACGTCGGCGAAGTTAACCCCATCGACGCCTTCATCGTCGCCAAGCTCAAAACCCTCGGACTCCAACTTTCCCCTGAAGCCCCCAAGACCACCCTGCTCCGCCGGGTCTCTTTAGACTTAACTGGCCTACCGCCCACTCCTGAAGAGATTACCCATTTCCTCAACGACGCCAGAGCCGATGCCTACGAGCGACAAGTGGATCGTCTTATGCAGTCAGTCCATTACGGGGAACGTATGGCTCTGCCCTGGCTCGATGCTGCCCGGTATGCCGACAGTAACGGTTTTCAGCAAGATGGAGATACCTTCCAATGGGTGTGGCGCGACTGGCTCGTTCGCCAACTCAATGCGGACCTCCCGTTCGATCAATTAAGCACGCAAATGCTAGCAGGCGACCTCTTGGCTAATGCTACACTGGAGCAAAAAATCGCCACCGGGTTTAACCGTAATCACATCCTTAATGGTGAGGGCGGCAATATTGCGGAAGAGCAACGCTACACTAGTCTCTTCGATCGCGTCGACGCCACTGCCACCACGTGGCTGGGACTGACAATGGCCTGTGCCCAATGCCACGACCATAAATACGACCCGATTACGCAAAAAGATTATTATAGTTTACTCGATGCCTTTAATCACGTGCCCGAACGCGGCGTCCCCAGCGGCGGGCCCTCTCGCTTCCGCCTCGACCAGCCTGTCGTTGAATACCCCAATGCCGAGCAACAAGCCAAACTCACCGCTTTAGAAAAAAACTTTAACGAAAAAAACCAGGCATTCTTCACCCTCCGCAATCAAGCCTATCAAACCTGGCTCCAACAACCTGATAAGCCGAAGGATAAAATCCCCGCTGAGCTACAAGCTCTTTTGACCCCGGGACATGCTTTAACAAAAGATGAAAACAAGAAAGTCTTAGATTATTATATAAAAAATATCTTCCCGGAGGCCCGCAAAAAAATCCCCGCCGTTCTGGCAATCGATCAAGCGAAAGCAGCCCTCGATCAGTTCCGCACTTCCGAAAACCTTCCGCGGGTCATGGTAATGAGCGACGTCCAACCGCGCGAGACCAACATCCTCTACCGAGGAGCCTACTTGTCTAAAAAAGAAAAAGTCACCTTTAATACTCCAGCCTTCCTGCCCCCGCCCCCCCCGCAAGCTCCGGCGAATCGTCTCGGCTTCGCCCAATGGCTTTTTGCCCCCGAAAACCCGCTCACGGCTCGCGTCCAAGTCAATCGCCAGTGGCAACTGTTCTTTGGCAAAGGGATTGTACGCACCTCGGAAGACTTGGGCGTGCAAAGCGAACAGCCCACGCACCGTGAATTACTGGATTGGCTGGCCGTAGAATTCCGGAAGTCAGGCTGGAAGACCAAAGCCCTCCAACGTCTTATCGTCACGAGCAAAACCTACCGTCAAACGAGTCACGTCAGTCCCGAACTCTTACAAAAAGACCCGGATAATAAATGGCTCGCACGCGCCCCCCGACTCCGCCTGCCCTCCATGCTCCTACGCGACTTAGCCCTGACGGCGAGTGGTTTACTCAATCCTCAAATCGGTGGGGCGCCGGTCTACCCTTACATGCCGCCCGCACCTTGGGAGAGTCTCGCCATCACGAAAGAACGCGACTTCACCTACCCTACCTCCAAGGGCCCTGATTTATATCGCCGCAGTCTCTATACTTTTTGGCGACGCACCATTGCTCCCGTTAATATGTTTGATACCGCATCGCGCCAAACGTGCCGCGTGCGCACCGCCACCACGTCCTCTCCGCTGCATGCCTTAACCATGCTCAACGATCCCACTTGGGTCGAAGCTTCGCGTGCCTTGGCCCAAGTCGTTTGGCATGAAGGTTCCGATGATACGACAAGGCTAAGTGCCGCTTTTAAACGTATTCTCGGTCGAGACCCACAAAGCACGGAAACCGTCCTGCTCCAAAACTTACTGAGCCACCAACGTGAAATTTACCGTCAGGACTTACCCGCCGCCGAAGCACTACTTAAACTCGGTGAGTCGACTCGCGACCAGCGTATTCCTGCGATTGAACACGCCGCCCTAACCGCTGCCTGTTTAGGATTATTCAACCTCGATGCGGCCATTACCCGCGAATAACCATGCCCTCCGCCTCTGACCTCTCTCCTCAAGAATGGCGTCGCCTCCTGACCCGTCGTAGTTTTCTGAGCGCTTCGATTCAAGGCATTGGTACCGTGGCCCTCTCCACGCTCCTCGCCCGCGACCTTAAAGCCGCCCCGAACCCCGTAGGCGCTTTACCAGGCCTGCCGCACTTTGCTCCCAAAGCCAAACGCATCATCTGCCTGTGGCAAGGCGGAGGTCCCTCCCACGTTGATTTATTCGACCATAAGCCCACGCTCGAAAAACTCGCAGGTCAGGATATCCCTGCGAGTGTGCGCGGCGATACCCGCCTCTCTACCATGTCGAGCGGCTACTCGAAGTGGCCGATTGTCCCTAACATTAAACCATTTCAAAAATACGGCCAATCAGGACGCACGCTGAGTACGATGCTACCTCACATCGGTTCAATTGCTGATGAGATTTGCGTTGTCCGCTCCCTCAACACTGAAGCCGTGAATCATGCCCCGGGCGTAACGTTCTTCATGACCGGCTCGCAAATCCCGGGGCGTCCCGCCATGGGGGCCTGGCTTTCGTATGGACTAGGAACCATGAACGAAGATCTACCTTCGTTCGTCGTGATGACCTCGTCCGATAAAGGCAAAACCTGCGGACAGTTATTCTTTGAACACTATTGGAGCAACGGGTTCTTGCCTGGAAAACACCAAGGGGTGCGCTTCCGAGGCGTCGGCGAACCTGTACCGTATGTCAACAATCCCGCAGGCATGAGTCGTGCCGCACGTCGCACCCTACTCGACGACGTCCAAGCCCTGAACCGGGAAAACGCAGGCATCGTAGGCGACCCTGAAATCGACACGCGTATCGCCCAATATGAAATGGCCTTCCGCATGCAGGCGTCGGTACCCGACTTACTTGATTTCAAAAACGAGCCGAAGTCGGTCCTCGATATGTATGGACCCGACGTACTCACGCCTGGCACTTTTGCCAACAATTGCCTCATCGCTCGCCGCCTCGCGGAACGTGGCGTGCGCTTCACCCAACTCATGCATGCGGGCTGGGATCAGCATAATAATTTATTCACCCAACTCGAACTCCAATGTCGGGATACCGACCAACCCAGTGCCGCATTAGTCAAAGATTTAAAGCAACGCGGTCTACTCGAGGATACTTTAGTTATTTGGGGCGGTGAGTTTGGGCGCACCCCCTTTGGTCAAAATCAACAAGGCCCTAAAGTGGGTGGACGCGATCACTTTGGGCGAGCTTACAGTTGGTGGCTGGCCGGAGGTGGCGTCAAACGTGGCCATGTTTATGGGGAAACCGACGAATTTGGCTGGAACGTCGCCAAAGACTCCGTGCACATTCATGACATGCAAGCCACGCTCCTCCATCTCTGCGGGATTAATCATGAAGCCCTCACCTTCCGCTACCAAGGCCGCCAGTTCCGCCTCACCGACGTGCACGGCAAACTGGTCAATGGCCTTTTGGGATAAGGTCAGTTTTCGACTTTAAACTTTTAAGGTTACTTACGATCCCCAGCTCCAACGCTCGGGTACCCAAGCATATTGGCTACCCCTGGGGACGACCGTGCCAATCCCAGGCCAAGGGAGGTGAAAGCCAAAGGCACGCGATTTATTCGCCGCCATTCGGGTAAAGAGTTTTTGCCGCGTCTTCACGGCTGTTTCAGGGTCATGATCCATCGCCACCGTCCAGCCCACATTATCAAACATCAAAACATGGTGGTGTACCACGTCACTGATATGCACCAAAGAGGCGTCACCGGAGCGAATTTCGAAACAAGCATGTCCATCCGTATGCCCCGGAGCCGCGATGATTTCTACGGCATCATGAAAGAACTTATCGCCGTCTTTCACAATCACGAGTTGATCTTTTAAAATCCCAAAGTTTTTCACCACGGTCTTCACCATGGCAGGCAAAGGTTTTTTATCGCGCTTGGACTTGGAGAAGTCCGGATGAGGGCCCGTCCAAAAATCATACTCCGCTTGTAGCAGGTAAATCTTGGCATTGGGGAAAGTCGGACGCTCGCCATCGACAAACCCATCCAAGTGATCGGAGTGGGAATGGCTCAAGAAACCCGCCGTTACTTGCTCGCGCTTAATCCCGATGGCTTTGAGACCTTCTTCCAGCCAACCGAAATTAGGATTGGGGTGACGGATCCCAAAACCAGCATCAATCACGGCGACTTCTTCCCCGCGACGTAAGACGAGGACATTGATGTAAAGGGGCAAGGCATCCAAACGCTCGCGATTAAATTCCATCGCCGCCTTCATCACCGGACGATCCTCTGCGGGCCACATCAAGTTAAGACCTTCGCGGAAGAGCATGTGACCGTCGCTAATTGAAAAAGCCTCCAAGTCCCCAATCTTAAATTTATAAACATAAGGGTTGGGCGGACGCTTTAAAGGCGTGAGGGTACCTTCTTGGGCCAGCAAACGGGAGGACCCCATCGCCCAAGCAGCCAGCGTGCCTGCGGCCGCGCCTAAAAATTCCCGACGAGGAAAGGAGCTTTCGTGCATCAGGCCTTATAAGTTAAATAAGCGTGATTGTTAAAGACGAATCATCAACGAGGTCGCCCCCGTCAAAATCTACCGATTAAAAACCCGCCTATCCCCTTGCAACTTACCCATCTCCGCTTTGTCTAAATCATTGCTCATGGTGTCCTTGCTCCGCTTTTTACCCCTCACCTGCCTCAGCGTGCTAAGCCTCGGGGCTGAGGAGATGAAATATAATCGCGACATTCGGCCAATCTTGTCCGAAAACTGTTTCAGTTGCCACGGGCCCGACGAGAAAAGCCGCAAAGCAAAGTTGCGCCTCGATAGTTTTGCTGACGCCACCAAGCCGCACAAAGACACGACCGCCATCACCCCAGGTGATTTGGCTAAGAGCGAAGCGTGGCAGCGGATTTTAAGCACTGACCCCGAAGAGGTCATGCCGCCCCCGAAATCTCACCTAACCCTCTCGGCCCAAGATAAAGCGAAGCTAAAACTTTGGATTGAACAAGGGGCTAAGTATGAAGAGCACTGGGCCTTTATTGCTCCAGTCGCCAGCAATCCACCCATCAAGGGAATCGCCCCCATCGATGCGTTTATTGGGGACAGATTAAAAAAGGAAGGTCGGACCTTCTCCCCCGAAGCCGATCGAGCCACCTTAATTCGTCGCGTCACCCTCGACCTAACCGGCCTCCCTCCCACGGGCGCAGAAGTCGCGGCCTTCTGCCAAGACACCCGGCCGGATGCCTACGAAAAACTCGTCGAGCGTTTACTGCAAAGCCCTCATTACGGCGAACGCCTGGCTCTCGACTGGTTAGATGCGGCCCGCTACGCCGACACCAATGGCTTCTCGATTGATGGCGGACGGCACATGTGGCTGTGGCGAGATTGGGTTATTCAATCTTTTAACGATAATCTCCCTTACGACCGTTTTATCGTCGAACAACTCGCAGGCGATTTACTACCCAACGCAACGGACGCTCAAATCATCGCTTCCGGTTTCCAGCGCAATAATATGAATACCCACGAGGGAGGCACCATCCCTGCGGAGAACCTTCTTAACTATAACGCAGATCGCGTTAAAACGCTCGGTGAAGCGATGCTCGGACTCACGCTCGCTTGTGCCCAATGCCACGACCACAAATTCGACCCCATCAGCCAAAAAGATTATTATCAGATTTTTGCTTACTTTAACTCCCTCGGAGATGCCGGCCTCGATGGCAATGCGGGCAATAATTCAGGTCCTTCCATGATGAAGAGAACCGTCTTGAAAACCCAGGATGAAGCCGAACTGCAACGCCGCATCGCCGACCTGAAAAAGGTTCTAACTACACTAGACACACCACGACTCGAGACGTGGGTCCAAGCTCAAAAAGCCTTGCTCCACGACCGTCAACTCGGCCTCAAACTCTACCCTATCCACCTTACCAAAATTTCTACGCCTAACAGTGGCGGCGGTTTCACGGTAGAGGGCAATACGTTCAAAGGACTGAGCGGTGCGGCTTACGATTTACTGGGAGAAACGCCGGTCACCCCAGATCCGATTATCGGCATTCGCTTAGTTTTCCATGGCCCCAGACCCAAAATGGTAGCCGACCCCAAAGATCCGAAGAAAAAAATCCCAGGACCTCTGGGCACCTTCTTAGTTTCCGCGGTCGATGTTACTGCGGACTTAGTTCCCAGCGACCAAGTTAACATTCATAAACTCCAAAAGTTTAGCCGCGTGACGGCGAGTTCCTGGTTGCCTGATTTTCCCGCAGCCGAGGTACACTCTTTCCTACCAGGTAAAGGCTGGTCTCCCGAACCCGCCCATGCCGACGGGGCTCACTTAACCTTAACCTTTGCCCAACCCATCAGTGCCCAAACGCAACCCTCCATCACCACCCAAGTTTTCTTCGCCAACGGCGGGATGGTGCCATCCCAAGGCCAACTCTTTGCCGTCACTGGGCATGACGATGGCACGGACTTACCCAGCAATATTATTAGTATCATTGAGACTGCGGCAGCACAACGGACCGATGCCCAACAACAGCAGCTCTGGGCCTACTTTGCCCAACATGGCGAAGGCTTGAAGCGCACTCGGGTTGATTTGGCTAACGCCGAGGAGCGCCTCAAGACACTCACTCAACCCTTCCCGGTTATGGTGATGAATATCGCCGCCAAACCGCGCGAAACCTTCATCTTGAATCGAGGCGACTACTCTCAACCGACGGTCAAAGTCAGCCCCAACACGCCGAGTCGCTTTCCCGCACTCCCCGCAGGCGCTCCCGCCAATCGCCTTGGCTTAGCTCAATGGATGGTGATGAAAGAAAATCCCCTCACGGCACGCGTCGCTGTAAACCGTTTCTGGAAAACCTTTTTTGGTACTGGCATTGTGGCCACGGCTTCTGACTTTGGTTTACAAGGTCAATGGCCCAGCCACCCGGAATTACTAGACTGGCTTGCGGTTGATTTCATCAACTCAGGCTGGGATGTTAAAAAACTGGTTCGCCAAATTGTAACCTCGCAAACCTACCGACAAAGCAGTCACGCCACACCCGAACTCTTAGAAAAAGATCCTGCCAATCGCCTCCTAGCTCGGGGGCCTCGCTTCCGACTGCCAGCGGAATTCATTCGAGATGCCGCCCTGAAAACAAGCGGACTGTTAGTCGAAGACCTTGGAGGTCCAAGCGTCAATCCCTACACTCCTTTCGACCTTTGGCGCGAAGTTAGTCACTATGGTTCGACCCCTGCCACAGCTCAAACTTTCGTGCAGGACCATGGTAGCAAACTCTACCGTCGCAGCTTATACACTTATTGGAAGCGCACCGCCCCGCCGCCTAATCTGGTGGCGTTTGATGCACCTAATCGCGAAATCTGCACCATCACGCGCGGCAACACCACGACGCCCTTACAAGCTCTCGTGACGCTTAATGACGTGCAATTCACCGAAGCCGCTCGGGTGTTTGCCTCTAAAATTCTCCAACAAAAAATCAGTGATGACCAAAAGCTAACCTGGGCCTTCACCGAAGTCGTCTCGCGCCCACCCTCCAGTGCTGAACTGCAAATTTTACAACGGACGCTAGCACGCGAAAGCCAACGCTACCAAAAAGACCCTGCTCGGGCGAAGACCGTACTTCAATTAGGGGAAACCCCGCTCAACACGGAAGTCGATCCCGTCGCCCAAGCCACGTGGATGCAAGTGGCTACCTTACTTTTCAACCTCAGCGAAACCATCACCCGTCAATAATTTCATGGACCCTCGCGACGAATTTACCAATCACCTCACCCGCCGAACGTTCATTGGACAAACCGCCCGCGGCGTGGGGGGCTTAGCCTTAGGTACGATGCTCTTCCCCGAGCTCTTAAAAGGCGCGGCCAATGGTAATTTAATCACCACGCGTGAAGGTGGCCTACCCGGCTTACCGCACTTCGCTCCTAAAGCAAAACGCGTGCTTTGCTTATTCCAATCCGGTGGCCTCTCCCACGTCGATTTATTCGACGACAAACCCTCCCTCCACCAATTTGCGGGTAAAGAAATCCCCCCTTCAATCAAAGGCAGCCAGCGTCTTACGGGTATGACCAGCGGCCAGTCGGCCTACCCAGTACAACCTCCGATTCAAGGCGGTAAACGTTGCGGCAAGCATGGCACGTGGATCAGCGATTTACTCCCGCACATCCAAACCATCGCCGATGACATCTGTGTTATAAAATCCTTATACACCGAGGCCATCAACCACGACCCTGCGGTCACTTTCATGAACACCGGAAACCAACAACCCGGTTATGCGAGTATGGGAGCTTGGGCGAGTTACGGTCTCGGGACCGAAAATGCCAACCTCCCCGCCTTCATCGCCATGGTTTCTCAAGGCACGGGCAAAAACCCCGGACAACCTGTCTTCTCACGCCTTTGGGGCAGTGGTTTCCTACCATCTAATCACCAAGGCGTAGGACTTCGTCCCGGAGCCAATCCCGTACTGTATCTGCAAAATCCTCCTTCGGTCGATGCCGAGCAACGCCGGGCACTTTTAGACGATCTGGCTAACCTGAATGAAATGCGGGCTAAAGAAATCGGGGACCCTGAAACCATTACCCGAATTAAAGCCTATGAAATGGCCTTCCGGATGCAAACCTCGGTCCCGGAACTCACGGACATCTCCCAAGAATCGAAAGCCACTCTGGCAGCCTACGGACCCGAAGTAACCCGACCTGGCTCCTACGCGGCCAACTGCTTACTGGCGCGACGCTTACTAGAGCGCAACGTCCGCTTCGTGCAACTCTTCCACCGAGGCTGGGATCAACATATCGCCCTCGGTCGCCAACTCCCGAACCAGTGTCACGACATCGATCAACCCACGGCCGCTTTAGTCAAAGACCTAAAGAGTCGCGGTCTGCTCGAAGATACTCTGGTCGTCTTTGCCACGGAATTTGGTCGCACCAGCTTCACGCAGGGCGGCTTTGGTAACCCAGGCAGCGGCCGCGATCACCACGGGCGTTGCTTTACGGTCTGGCTCGCAGGCGGGGGGATTAAACCTGGCTTTGAATACGGCCAAACGGACGATTTCAGTTATAACATTGTTAAAGATGGCGTCCACTTGCGCGATTTACACGCCACGATTTTACACTGCTTGGGGATTGATCACGAACGCTTCACGTTCAAATTCCGCGGCCTCAATGTTAAACTGACTGGCGTTGAAGAGGCCCATGTGGTCAAAGGGGTCCTCGCTTAAGCTAGTGCAGCTTGTATTAAAATTTCATATAAACGTCGCGCCACGCTTTGGCTTGTCCCCCCTGCTTTCGCAGTCTAGGGGATAGAGATGTCTTTTACACGCGTTCTCACGGCCAGTTTAGTTGCAGTCTTGGGCCTGATTACTCCCTCAACCGCAGCCGAAACGAATCCCGCCAAGCCGCTGAATGTCGTGCTCATCTTGGTCGATGACATGGGCATTACTGACTTAGGTTGCTACGGTAGTAAGTTTTTTGAAACACCCAACGTCGACCAACTGGCCCGCGAAGGTGTTAAGTTTACCGAGAGTTATGCCTCCTGCACCGTGTGTTCGCCGACGCGTGCGGCGTTGCTCACGGGAAAATACCCCGCCCGCCTCCACATCACCGATTGGATCCCCGGTGAAGATCACCCTAAAGCGAAATTAAAAATTCCCGATTGGACCAAGTACCTGCCCTTAGAAGAAATTACTTTAGCCGAACAATTAAAAGCTTCGGGTTATGCCACGATTAGTATCGGAAAATGGCACCTGACGCCTGGACTTAAAGAAGGCGACGAAGCTTATTATCCAGATAAACAAGGCTTTGATGTAAACATCGGAGGCTACCACCGGGGTCAGCCAGCGAGTTATTTCTCGCCCTACCATAACCCCGTGCTCACCGATGGGCCCAAAGGTGAATTCTTAACCGACCGCGAAGCCGCGGAAGCCGTCAAATTTATCGAAGCCAATAAAGATAAGCCTTTCTTCGTATACTTACCCCACTACGCCGTGCATGACCCCCTCGGAGGCAAGCCCGAGTATATCGAAAAGTTCAAAGCGAAAGCGGCCACGATGCCTGAATCAAAACAGCATAATGCCACCTACGCTGCCTTAGTTAAAAGCGTCGATGATGCCCTCGGCACCATCCGCACGGCCTTAAAGCGACTCAATTTAGACGACCACACCATCATCATCTTCACCAGCGATAACGGGGGCAAGATGGCCTACACGGACAACTCGCCTTACCGCGCCGGTAAAGGCTCGGCCTATGAAGGCGGCGTGCGGGTGCCCCTCATTGTGTATTGGCCGAACGTTACCAAGGCGGGCACGACCGAAGCGACGCCAGTCATCTCCCACGACCTCTACCCTACCGTCCTCAGCATGACGGCCGTTAAGCCACTCCAATCTTTAGTGGACGGGGCCGACCTCACCCCGCTGATGAAAAACACCGGGAAACTCGATCGCGATGCGCTGTATTGGCATTACCCGCACTACCACGGCGGCGGTTCCACGCCACACAGTGCCATCCGCAGCGGCGATTACCGTCTCGTACACTTCTACGAGGACAATCACGACGAACTTTATAAACTCACCGATAACGCCAGCGAATCTCCCAATATCGCCGCCCAAGAACCCGCCCGCACTAAATCCCTCCGGGAGCGCTTAGAAAGTTGGTTGAAATCGGTCGATGCCCAATTGCCGACGCCTAATCCTAACTACGATCCGAAAGCAGAAACGAAGAAGAAAAAAGGTAAGGCTGAAAATTCCGAAAAGTAAGCGAGGCTTACTTCGCAGGGATGGTGTAGGAATACTCCACGGCGCCGTTGACGACATTGTCACGCGTGACGCCTTGAACCCCTGCACGAACGTAATCTACCTTAGTCTGCTGGTCATTCACCGTCACACGTAAATGGCCCGAACTACCCAAGACCACGCCTTGGTAGCCATAATCTTCGGCGCTCCGCGTGCCCCCCGTTGGGTGACTGGGTTGAGGCACTTCTTGATAGATAATGCCGTCCATTTGTTCTTTTACGTAAAGGTGATCATGCCCGTGAAAAACCGCCGTAACGCCATTTTTAACAAAGAGGGCATGTAAGGGCATCGTCCAACCCGGACGGTGTTTCGCAAAACCCTCGGAGCCATCTTCATTTTTACCACCCCATTCCATGTAAGGTACCACGTGTACGCCGCCACGCACATCATGTGAAAGACCACCCACGAGGTGGTGGATGAAAATGAATTTCTGCCGGGCTTTACTTTTCTCTAAAGTAGTCGCGAGCCAACGGTACTGATCAGTCCCCAACGTAGGACTCCATTGATCTTTGGAGCGACCCTCACGGGAGTACCAAAAAGGGTCCAAAACGACAAATAATGCCGAACCCCATTCCCAGGCATAATAATCCTGCAAAAGTCCGGCCTGCGGCTCGGGCTTCACATTGCCTGAATAAATTCCGCCGTTTTCAGGGTTAGGGAAAAACCGCTTCCGCATCCCTACGGACCAAACGGGCATCGAATTAGGTCCATCTAAACGAGAACCATCTTCCCCGTCGTGATTCCCTAAGACCATAAACAAGGCACTACTATGGGCGACAGACCCTAATAGGTAGCGCTGGGCTCGGTATTGCGATTCGGCTTTTGTAAAATCACGTCCAAACTTATCGACCATCGTGGTATCGCCTAAATCGATTAAAAAGTCAGGGTGGTCATTGCTGATATTCGCCAAAGTACGTTGGTAGACTTTTACATCGGTAGCCACGTCGAGGTGAGAGTCTGCCTGAATCGCAAAGGTGAAACTCGAGCCCGGCTTACGCTGGGTATGAAATTGGCGTACCGGTTCCGTCTGCCAACTCGCGGCCTGCCCTAACTTATAATTAAATTGATAATAAACGGCATGATCTGACTTCAGTCCGTTGAGTAAAAGATTCTTAACCTCACTCGGGGTCCAGTTAACCGTAGCCGTACGATTTTTTAACATCTCCGCACTATCCCCATAAGCGATAAAGCCACTCAGAGGCTGCCAAGCCAAGATACTCACGGTAGCCTCTTCGGCGCCGGGACGACAAAGCCAGGTATTAAAAGGATACTCGGGCGTTACCGCAGGCTCAACGCCAGCACCATGGCGATCCCCCCCCTTGCCTCCCGGTCCTGGTCCGGCCTCTAAAAAGCTATAAATCGCAGCCAACCCTAAACAGCTTAGAATCAAGGCAGTCTTTAAAATAGGGCGCAGATTCATGAATCGTTGCTAAGATAGCCATTAACCCCCTCTAAACCCCTAAAGTTTCAACTGAAATAAGGATTCCAAGGTGATAGAGGGTAAAACACCTGAGGTTTATATGCCATTAACAACCCCGCGGCTTTCCTTAAGGTTGTGTGGCATGAAATCCTCTACCTTCCAAAACATCCTCCTTCTTAATATTTTTCTAGGCAGTTCCCTCCTAAGCTGGGCTGAGACCCCCACGGCCAATCCAGCCTACCCCTCTTTAACGACCGCCTCTAGCGGAAGCGAAGCCTTGGAAAAAATCCGTGAGGGCAACCTGCGATTTCAAAAGAAGCTAACGGATGCGCCCACTCCCACCGTCGATTTCCTCAAACGCCTCGCTGCTGCCCAAAAGCCCCACACGATTATCCTCTCCTGCTCCGATAGTCGCGTCCCGCCAGAAATCATCTTCGACCAAGGCATTGGCACCCTTTTCACCGTGCGAACAGCTGGCATGTCACTTGATAGCAATGTAATTGGTAGTTTAGAATACGCCATTCAGCACCTTCAAAGCCGGCATGTTGTCATTTTAGGACACACTTCCTGCGGCGCCGTCAAAGCAACCCTCGATCTTTTAGATGGTCACCCAACTAATACCGAAGCGAGTACCTCGCTTCGCGAACTTTTAGGGGATTTACAGCCACGACTGCAAGGATTCAAAGGCCAACCACGCTCGCAGCAGCTTCGCGAAGAGAGCACCACGAACACCCAGGGGATTGTGCAAGACCTACTCGAGCGCTCAGCGTTGATTCGCCGCGAACACCAAGCAGGCAAACTCAAACTTACCCCGGCCATTTATTCACTTGAAACCGGCAAGGTGACTTTCCTCTAAGAGGTTCTACAGGCCGGCAGCGTGTTTAAAAGCATCAATACTCCCACTCGCGGCGTTCAGAGCATTACTGTAAGCGGTCTTGGCCGTATTATAATTGGCCACCGCAGTTTTTAAATCAGCCGCGTGATTCTTCGCAACGAGGTCGAGACGACTCGCATTATCTTTGGCGGTCTTAAGATTTTCGAGCAACTCGTTATGATTCACGTGCGTATTCTTTTTTACATGATCATACTCGGCTTGAAACTTATTCGCCTTATCTTTCTCCCGCTGGGCATCTTTGGTCGCCGTATCATTATCGCCTGCAACGGCCACGGCCGTATCGTGCGCCGTTTTTAAAGCATCATAGAGGGAACGTAAATTCGACAGATTCATGGTCTGTAGGGCGTTCTGCTCTTCCGTTAACTTGGCCACCGGGAGCTGTGCCGACTTCGCCTCCACATTTACCAAGAAAGTCGGCGCTCCAGGCACCTGCGTGATCGTTAAAGCAGGTGGTGGCGGAGGCAGATCTGCGATTCCCGCCGCCTTCAAGACATCGGGCGACACTACCGTACTTCCTGGCGTAGTCAGCGGAGAGATGGGCGCCGAGAGACTACCTGCCGGAGCGGCCGCTGCTAAAATAATTAGTAAAGAAGAAACGAGCATAGATACTAATTAAAAACCTCTGGCCGGCTTAAAGTTACAAAATAATTTCACAAGGCTTTCATAGACCTTCATATAAAACCAGTGCTAACAAAGGAGAGGATGTAGCCCGCCATCCTGCTCATATTTCCATATTTACTCCGAAAAGGCACCTAAAAGTCACAACCCGATTTTTATAATTATCTCGCAGCTTCCGTCACTAAACCCGAACTTTATGACCGTACATGCGACTGTCCTTTTTCACACTCATCGCCGCCACCACTTTGTGGGCGGAGGAGTCGTCATCGGGCACCCCAACGTCAGCTGGGCTAACTCCGCTACAACCATCCGAACTTTTTAGTTTTCATGGGCAGTACACGGTCACCACCCAAGCTCATCCCAGTTTCAGTTCGACTCAGGTCGGCGATAACAGCCTCACCCCACAAGCATCTTGTAAGACAACGAATGACCTGACGCTTTTTCTAGGAGTTCGCGTTGGCACCACGGGTGAATTTTTTATCAATCCCGAAGTCGACCAAGGCTTTGGACTCAGTGATACGCTCGGTCTGGCGGGGTATAGTAGTGGCGAAGCCTACAAAGTAGGCAAAAGCACCCCTTACCTCCGCATCCCGTGTTGTTTTTATCGACAAACCATCAACTGGGGAGCAGCAGACACCCCCCTCGAAGCAGGCGCCAATCAGTTTGCGATGACACCGAGTAAAGATCGCTTGGTGATCACTGTGGGTAAATTTTCCGTGGTCGATATTTTTGATAACAACAGTTACGCGCACGACGCTAAAAATGATTTTTTGAATTGGGCTGTCATGGATGCCGGCGCCTTTGACTATGCTGCGGACTCTTGGGGCTACACCTACGGAGCCGCGACAGAATTAGTACTCACGAATTGGACTTGGCGTACGGGACTTTTCACCCTCTCCCAATTTCCGAATAGCGAAAACCTCGATACGAGTTTCAAGCAATTCGAAGCGGTCACCGAACTCGAGCGAGCCTACACTTGGAGTACCCAACCAGGCAAAATCAAGGTGCTCTTGTTTGCCAATCAAGGATACATGGGGAACTACTTCACCGCACTCCAACAAGCCCCTATCAATACGCCTCCCAGCACCGCCTCCGTGCGCACGATGAACACCAAGACCGGCTTGGCCCTTAACCTTGAGCAAGCCATCACCGAGCAACTGGGGGCGTTTGCCCGCTTCAGTCATAACGATGGTAAAACCGAGTCGTTCGACTTCACGGACATTAATACTTCATGGTCACTGGGTCTCATAATGAACGGCAAGAATTGGGGACGCGAAAAGGATAAGACCGGTATCGCCTACGTTCAGAACGAACTCTCGAGTAATGCCCAACAATACTTTAAGGCTGGAGGCATGGGCATTCTCATCGGCGATGGCCTACACCCCTCCTACGCCCCAGAACAAATTATCGAACTCTTTTATTCAGCCCACCTCTTTGCGGGCACGAACCTAACGTTTGATTACCAGTTCGTTCAAAACCCTGCGTACAATCCAGATCGCGGGCCGGTCAGCCTTTTTGCGCTGCGTTTGCATGCGGAATTTTAGAAGTCGTTCCGCTACTTCACCGTGAAAGTAAAGACGGCAACTTTAGCGACATTGTTAGGCGTTTTACTGTTATCTTGGCAGTAATTCCCGAATTTCCAGTAAGCTTTGTCCGCATCCCAAGATTTATCAAAATTTAATTTCTTCTCCGTGTCGTTCACCTTGATAGTCACGACTCCATGCTCCACGGACATTTGGTAAGTGAATTTAGTCCCTTCCTTTAAGCCCGTGACTAATTTTACCGTTTCAACATGGGGTTGTTTATAAGAAGTTTTTACCGAAGCTAAGACCTCGCCATCCATCCAGCGCAACTCAATCGGCTGATCGCTTTCACCTTTTAATTGCCCCACCACAATATTGTTACGTTGCGGTGTCTGCAAAACCGCCAGGGTTACCGCCAAGGAAGTCGTTGCCGCAGAAATGGTGAAATCTTTCGTATCGCGCAATTCAGTCCGCGGATACTTCGAACCACTGGTATGGGCACCGTCCGAGGGCACCCAGAAAACCATCGCTCCTGTTTTATTATCGGTATAGAAATACTCGCTGCTATAAGTTGTTAAAGCGGGCAGGCTAATCTCCTCCACCCCATTACCTCGTTCGACTGGTAATTGTAATTTAAAACCTTTGAGATTAAAGTTTTGGCCGGGCTTCCGCGTGGGACTTAACGTTTCTGCCGCGGGTAAAAAATTGGGCATACCCAGCACTCCCAGTAAAAAGAGCCATGCACCCCGATGAATTCGCATGACTTTACTTGTAGCAGCAGCCACCACGTAATGTCACCCGGATTTATTTTTAACTTCTTTGCAACTTTCCCCTCAAGCGGGGGTTCTATTATCGAAACCAACACCCTATGAAACTTCGCTACCTCCTTACCCTCTTAGCACTCGGCTCCTTAGTCAGTCAGCCCACGGTGATCGCCGCGGAAAAAGAAGGCGCTAAAGCCAATGAAGTCCGTCCCGGCGAAGGCATCGATCGCATCAAAGACATGTCGGAAGAAGAACGGAAGCAATTCCTAGGTAACCACCCTGAACTTAAAGAACACTTTGAAAAGCTGAAAAACCTCAGCCCAGCCGAGCGTGCTGAATACTTCAAGGCCCATCCTGAAATCGCCGATAAAATGCGCAGTGATCGTGCCGCGGAAATGCTTAAGGAGCACCCTGAACTCAAAGAGCACCTCGAAAAGCTTAAGTCGATGAGTCCAGCTGAGCGCCAAGCCTACCTCCAAGCCCATCCTGAAATTAAAGAAGCTGTTCAAAAGTACCATGCGCTCGCCCAAAATAGCGAGCAAGCCAAGGATCAATTAGCCAACATGAAGAAAGCTGACTTCTTAGCTAATCACCCTGAACTCAAAGAGCATTTGGCCAAGTTAAAGGGCATGACTCCTGCTGAGCGCCAAGCGTACCTTCAAGCGCATCCTGAAATTAAAGAAAACATCGAAAAACTCCGCGAGCTCCGCCAAGAAGCTAAGTAAACTGGACTGTTTTAAATCTCTAAAGCCCCGATTGTTTTCGGGGCTTTTTTTTGGTTATGGCAACCGACGGAGTAAAATAGTGTCTTTAGAAATCAAGGCCTCACCGGCCTGCCCTTTTAATTCAATAACGATGACGGGGTCATCCGTCGTCCCGACCTTAAATTCATAGGTCAGAACTTTAGCCGTTTGGTTATCTTCAAGGTGTGGCAAATTAGGCTGCGTGCTTTGCCCGCTAAGTCGCAAAACTAGTTGCGCCTGTTTCATCCCCTGCGTCATAGCCGTTAAAGAACACTGGTAACGACCGGGTTCTAGACACATTGCCAGTCTCCCATCGGCCTTCCCTCCCGAGGTTTTTAATCGGATAAAATTCTGCCGACCTTGACCAACCTCGGATGCCTCACCTTGATCGGCATTATAAAACCAAAAATATTTCGCTAAATTTGCCTGCCCCTGGGGCTGACTAAGTTGCTCAACATCTGCAAATTGAGCGTGCACGGCATCCAAACGCTCACGCAGTTGGGCAGCCGCCTCTCGGCCGCGCTCATCGAATTTCGCAGCCTCCTTCGGATCGTATTCCATCATTTGGGCTTTGGCATGTGCCGCCACCAACAAGGCCCGAGCAGGCCAATCCACCCCTACAATGGCTTGTTGGTATACTCTTAAAGCTCGTTGCCGGAATCGTTGACGCAAGGTCATGTCCTCGGGATCCGACCATAAAGCCCGGGCCACCGCCGTCTCGCTCGAACCAGGATAAAGCGGTGCCGCTAGGGGCGAAGCTAAAACATACTGCCGTGGATGGCCTCCCCCATAATACGGATCGATCCCAAACATAATATCCATGCCATGGAGAATAAAGACAAACTTACCCGTGCTTGGGTCCTCGTACACACGGTAATTATTCGCCCGGTAAGAATAGCCATCCACATGGTCTAAAATATCCTCCATCGCTAAATGACTCAGATAAGCATCCACATCTAAAATCTTTGGTAAGCGCACTCGCCGCTTCTCTAAGACAGATTCATTCAAAGCCTGCGTAAATTCTGTAATTTTAATTTTATCGGCCAAGTTCCCACGGTCGCACTCCAAGTCTGGACTGATGTCATTATGCAACCCGCCATCATACAAATGCCCACGGTGATTCTTAAAAAAGGCTCTTAAAAAGTCTCCATCAAAACCTTCTTTCAACACGTAAGTCCCAAGCACCTTACCGTTCAAACTCACATAAGCATGAGTGCACCGCGACGCGGGAATTCCGCCACGACGGGCCATTTCTCCCGCTAGCAATTCATGCAAATAACTCGTATCTTGGGCACAGTTGTTTAACTGAAATTTCGCAATACCATGGAAGTATTGCTCATCGACTACTTTCTTAGTGCGCAACGAAAAGCCCGGTCTTGGATCAGTAATCGGTCGAAAACTCCCGTAGGTTCCTTTCAACTTAATCATACACTGCGTCATCACTGGCTGACCTACTTCGGCTAAATTACATTCCACTAAAACTTTCGGATCTTTAACGAGCTTCTGGATATTTTCAGGGGAAATTTGGAGGTCAAAACGCGGAACTAAGCCTGCAAAAAGTTGCGTGCGCGCAGGCTGCTCTTCGGCGGTCAGGCTGGAAAAAACTCCCCACAAACTAAGCCAACCGAAGGTAAAACAATACAACCTCATGTTACCGCTACCCAATCATCAACCCCAGCCCTGTCAGCGTCTTTCTTCACCCCATTACCGGTTTAGATGGCATGACCATAAAATGATAATCTTTTTGTAACTTCTTCAAGGTCGACGGGGTTTCATCTTTACCTCACCCCTATGAAAAATCTCAAGCCCTACCTAGCCATCGCCAGTCTCCTTTGCCTCGCCACCTTAGGTCGTGCCGAAGATAGCACGGCAACCCCAGTTAGCACCACGACCACCAGCCCCTTCAGCCCCACCGCCAGCGCCGCCCCTAAATCCGTCGCTCCCCACAATCATGGCGAAGAGGGTGAAATCCGTCGCCTGGAAGCCGAAGTTCATATGCTTAAACATGAAGTAGCCGAGTTAGAACATCGTCACCACCATCATCACCATCACCACCCAGTAGCAGGGGCTCCTGTCACTGCCCCCACTAACGGCACGACTCCTACCTCCACTGGTTCTACCACGGGAACTGGCACGTTAGCTGGCGCCTAAACCCTCAAATTCATAAGTCCCGGAGAGGGACTCCCCTAACTCCACCTTCAACCGTGGAGTTTTTTATTGAGTAGCTGAAATCTTAACCCTCTGAACCCTTTAAAACCAGACCCCTAAGTTCCCAATTTTATAGAATTTTTATTAATAATTTCTGCCTAATCCTTAGGGGCCCAGCCTTGACTCCCCTCAAAACGGGTTAAAATAAAAACTGTTATGAAAACCCCACGTGCTGTTTTAGTAGCTCTTACGGCCGTTGCTTTCGCAACCCCAGTTATTTCATCCCAGACCAGTTGGTGGTCTTTCATCTTTGAACAACCTCGCTATGTTTACGTCCCGCCTGCTACGGTGAAACCTACGGCCGCGGTGCATCGCCACCGCACCGTGACTTCCCGCGCTACGACGGGCCCTATCGGCTATTCACCCACGCAAATTCGTCACGCTTACGGTCTCGATCAACTTCCCAACGGTGGAGTTGGTCGTACGATTGCCATCATTGTGCCGTACGGCAGTCCGACGATTCAAAACGACCTCAATACTTTTAGCAGGCAATACGGTTTACCAGCAACTACCCTGCAAATCATTCGTACTAGCACGACTGCGACGGCCGTTGATGCCGGCTGGGCCTTAGAAACTTCGCTCGATGTTGAATGGTCTCACGCCATTGCACCAAATGCGACCATCCTCCTCTCCATCGCGCGCTCGGCATCATTAGATGACTTGATGACGGCGGTGGATGCCGCTGTCGCCGCGGGTGCCAATGTGGTCAGCATGAGTTGGGGCTCCGCTGAGTTTAATGGTCAGTCTGCTTACGAATCTCATTTCAATCGCACCGGGGTAGCTTTCTTCGCCTCTTCGGGTGACAGCGGTTCTTCGCAAGGCACCTCCTGGCCTGCAGCTTCCCCCAGCGTGACCGCGGTTGGCGGCACCACCCTGCCACTCGACACGGCTGGCAATCGCATTGGAGCTGAAGTCGCTTGGTCTGGCAGTGGTGGTGGCTTCAGCGCCATCTTCACCCGCCCAAACTACCAAAATGGCTGGAATAGCAATACGTACCGTGCTTACCCCGACGTCTCTGCGGTAGCCGATCCTGCCACGGGGGTTTCAGTCTACGACTCCACCCCTTACAATGGCACGAGTGGTTGGTGGGCCGTGGGTGGCACGAGTGCGAGCTCGCCCATCGTGAGTGCTATGTACGCCTTAGCCGACGAACTGCGCGTGGCTCAATCGCTCCACCCTACGACCCAAGCCAACCCTTCATTCTACACGGTTGCCAATGCCACGAACCAAGGCACCTCGCAATACTCGCTATTCTTCGACGACATCACGAGCGGCAACACGGGCACTTACTCCGCAGGCACTGGCTACGACGAAACCACTGGCTTGGGCTCCCCTATTGCTCAGAACCTCTTAGCAGGCATTGCCCTCTTACCAGATAGCGGGTCAACAACCCCCACGCCCACGCCGACGCCCCCTGCACCTACGCCTCCGACTCCTCCTGCACCTACGCCAACTCCCCCCAAGCAGCCCACGCCGACGCCTCCAAGCAATGGCCACGATCACGATAACGATGGCGATAATGACCGGAACTGGCTGAACAACCGCTGGAATAATTGGCGTAATTGGTGGCACCGCTGAGCACCTACCCGATCCTTCTTAACAAGGGCCCCTATCGGGGCCCTTGTATTTTTCACGATTCCCGTCTCGACCAATGCCAACTATCATTTACGCCTCAAAGCGAAACCTCATGCTAAAATTCCTCCTGCTCTTACCCGCCGCCGTAACTTTCGCCGCGGATAACTCCGCCGCCAAGTTAATCATCAACGAAGACTTTGAGTCTACCCCCGTGGGCCAAATCCCCAAAGGGTTTACGAAAAATGGTTCGGTCGAAGTCGTCGAAGGCAACGCCCATAGCGGCAAACACTGCCTGCAATTAAACCCCGCCGTCAAAGGCCCTCGAACCCTCGTCAAACAAGCTGGCCCTGAACTCACCGCCTTAGGTGGCCAGTTCTGGGGTCGACTTTATTTTAAAGTCAAACTCCCCGCCCCGTTGCCACTCGTCCCTGAAGGCAAGACCACTGGTTCAATCCACACCACCTTCGTCAGTGGCAAAGCAAGCTCACCGCTTTTCAATGACCCCATTGAAATCCGCATGATGGGTAACAGTTACAACACCGCTGGAACCTATGCCTGGCTCTACAATGTCCAACCCTCAAAACGCAAAGAATTCGGCGTGAGCACGAAGACTCGTGCCAAGTACACCGATGAATGGACGCTCGCAGAATGGTCCGTCGATAACACCACGCAGTCCTACCATTTTTACATTAATGGCACGGAAGTTGCCGATATCGCCGTCAATAAGGGTACTGGTAAATTCGAAGGCGCAGAATTACCTGCTAACTACGACAGCATGAGCTTTGGTTGGCTAAATTATCAACCCGCCGCCGGTGAAGGTTTCACCGTCTGGATTGACGACTTAGCACTCAGCAAGTCGCGCATTGGCGCCACAGCTAAGTAAGTTAAGCACTTACGACTTCATGGACTAAAAGCCCTGCACCTGGTTATAGGGCTTTTTCCATTGCTTGATCGACGCGATCCAAGAAAGCATAACGACGTTTATACATCGTGCGTTTATTAGGCTTAATATCCGCAGGGGCACGGCGTGGATTACGCAATGGAATTTCATACCAACCATCTTCCACCAAAGTTCCCCGCATATCTAACCACGTTTGATCGTAATCGAACTTGATCCGATTCCAGGGCACCTTGATAAGATGCTTCCGATGGCTCATGTGGATGGCATTCGAAGCCCCTAAAATTCGCTTAAAACCAAGATTACGGGCAAACTCTTCGAGTAAATAAACCAGCAGTGATTTAGCGCGAACGCCAAATAAAGCCCGGTGAGCCAGTTTAATATGCTCAGGGCAAATTCCACCATGATGCTGAATGGCTCCAGCGTATAAAACCCAACCTCCTGCAACGTTTTCCACCGAAAATCCCAAGGAGACTAATTTGCCGCCTAATTGCGGACAACACAGCGTCAAGGCCCACTCACCTTCACGCTTAAAAAGGGGGTCATGACTTAAAAACAACTGCATCGATCCCGCTTCGTCATCAATCGGTAAGTCTAAAACCTTAATCGTCTCACCCCACAACAAAGCCCGCTGCAAAGGCCCAGGATTCTCTAAACCGAAGCGATAAGTATCCTGGAGAACCTTATAAACACGCTGGCTTGGCCAACGGCGCGAAAGATAACCGCGTAAACCTTTAAACCAAACTAAAGAGTCTCGACTCCGAATCAGAGCAAACTCCGGAGCCGAAATAAACCGGTACCACTCCAAATATTCACGATGCTTTAAGCAGGCCGATAAACCACGCCCCAAACAGCCCGACCATCCACGGTGGGGACTAAACCTATGGGTTAAGTTCCAAGATAAATTAAAAGCACGCCAGTGGCTAAATTGCATTTCGATGGAAGATGGGGAGGCCTGCTACTTATTTGGTTTATAGGATTGTTTCTCCCAATTTTTTTAAGCCTACCTTAATGGCAATTCCTATATGGCAATTCTTATATGGCAATTCTTATATAATTTTTATAGTTTTGCTACCTAATGATGATTTTTAAGCAAATCTTAGACTGTGTGTCAATTAAGGTGTTAAAACATAGGTTAAATCACCCAGTAAAATAAGGTTTTTAATATTAAATTAGTGATTTAAGGGGGCATGTTAACTGTGAAATTCCCCTGAAAAGACCTATAATTATTAGGTGAATTCCTACGACCTTACGCTGCTCATTCTTTTGCCGGCGCTCCTGATCGCTACCACCCCTTTTGCGGGATCATGGATGGTCCGAGTCCTTGAAGGCGAAATCCCTAATTTCCTCAAATGGATTGGGCACCTAGAAACCCTGCTCTACCGCCTGCTTGGCATCAACCCCCATGAGGACATGTCCTGGCGGCAATACGCACTTGCATTGGTCAGTTTCAACTTGGCTGGAATCGTCATCTTACTGGGTCTTTTATCTTTTCAAAGTTTTCTCCCCCTCAACCCTCAGCAGGTAGGCAACTTGGACCTTGGCGTCGCCCTCAATACCGCGGTTTCTTTTGTTACAAATACCAATTGGCAAACCTACGCAGGCGAAAGTCAGTTAAGTTATTTTAGCCAGATGCTGGGTGTCGGCGTCCAAAATTTTTTGAGTGCCGCGACAGGCATCACCGTCATTGCAGCGCTTGCCCGAGGTCTGCGACAAAATCAAGTTTCAAGCTTAGGCAACTTCTGGGCCAATCTTACACGTACTACGCTCTACGTCCTACTTCCACTCTGTTTTATTCTCGCAGTGGTTCTGCTGTCACAAGGGGTGGTCATGTCCTTCCGACCCTATGCCATAGCCCACACCCTCGAAGGGACCACGCAAACCATTCCTCTCGGTCCAGCAGCTTCGCAAATTGCGATTAAACAAATCGGGACCAACGGAGGAGGCTTTTTTGGCGCCAACTCCGCTCACCCCTTTGAAAACCCAACTCCTCTGACCAACTTTTTGGAAATCTTTGCGATGTTATTTCTGCCCGCAGCCTGCGTGGATGCCTTCGGTCGGATGACTAAAGCGCATAAGCACGCCTGGGCTATTTTAGCGGTGATGGGCCTATTCTTAACCACTGCGATTGCTTGCTCACTTTACGCCGAAACTCACCCCGCGAACGGCTTAATTGAAGCTGGCAAAAATATTACCATGGAAGGCAAAGAAACGCGCCATGGTGTAGTCTCTAGTGTCGTTTGGTCCCAAGTGACTACCGCTACCTCCACTGGGGCCACCAATGCTTCCCAAGGCTCACTATCCCCCATTACGACCGGGGTGGCTTGCCTGAACATGTTGTTAGGTGAAATCGTGTTCGGGGGCGTAGGATCTGGACTCTACGGCATGGTGATGATGATTACGCTCACGGTTTTCTTGGCAGGCTTGATGGTAGGTCGAACGCCCGAATACCTCGGCAAAAAAATCGAATCCCATGAAGTCTGTGCGGCGGCTATCGCCGTACTACTTCCCTGCGGTCTCGTGCTATTAGGCTGCGTCGGCTCATTTTATCTCGAAGCCGGACGCAGTGGCATTGATCGGGGACGGTTTGTGGGGCCAACCGTAATGTTACAGTTGGGTCGCTTCAGGTAAGGTAGTTTTGGAGGGTTCTTGTGTCAAGCCACTGGGCCGCAGGCCCGGTTCCCCGCCCATGAGTTCGTCCGGGGTGAGGTAG